>NZ_FUXJ01000011.1:55798-110321 GCF_900167045.1 Legionella maceachernii
GCGTGATGACGATGAGGAGCGCTATGAACGCGGCCGATTAAAAATGCTCGAAGAAAGGAAAAAGCATCCTTTTAGCTTAGATCAGTTACAGTTCCGTTATTTTAAATCTCCTGCCACTGAAGAGGAGATAGACGCTTTACAAGACTATATTGGTCACCCTTTACCGAAATTATATAAAGAAATTTGCCGTCGTTTTAATGGGGGAAAGCCGAAAATTAATTATTTTAATGACATAGACGGCGACGTAGACCAAATTGGTTATTTTGAGCAAGTTACCAAAAAAGGAGAAGAAGGTTATACCATTTGGAATGTAATGAAAAATTTTAGTGCTGCGTTAAAAAGGGATGAATTACCGTTTGCTAGCGATAGCTTAACGCAAAGTATTTTTTACCTAAAATGGGTGGGTGAAAACGTACAAGTTTGGCGCCTTTTCTATGGTGCATTAGCCTATGCAGTAGATCCCTATGATGACGATGATGAAGACGATGACAATTACAAGCCTAAATATGTGCATGTATTAATCAATGAATCCTTTGAGGCGTTTCTGGAGACTTTGTATGCAGTCGAAGAATGATGGCTCTGTTACCCCCTCAAAGGATTACCCGCTCAAGCCAACTGCCTATAGTAACTATTTTGCAGTCCATCTGGATGAAGATGATTATGGTAAATCCCCAGCAAAGCATAATGCAATATGCAATCAACAGTTGTTAGTCCATTTAGAAGAATTAAGTGCAGAAGGAATTGAACTTTGTGAAATAGTGAGTAATGCTGAGCTAATAAACGCTATTAAAAAAAATCCACAGGAATCTCCCGATGAACGCCTAACTTGGCATCACTGTCATAGCAAGACCACCTTTGGTAATCAGCAAGGGCTTATGCACTTAGTCCCTCGAGGACAACATGAAGAGAAGAATTTTGGTGAGGTTTTTCATGTCTCAAAAAAAGGGGGCTATCATGAGTGGGCAGTGCCAAATGGAGCACCCGAACGTAAGCGTAAGGGCTATCCACCTAAGGTATCTGAAAACGACATCAAAACATTGCCTGTCGACAAACTTGGCCCGGCTATATTGGTGGCTGTTGGAACTAATGACCATAAGAAACTGAATTTGGTGTTAGCGCGAGCAAGGGAACTTAAACTTTCTGAAGAGGCATTAACCGCCCTGGTAACGCAAAATTATTCGGTAGGCTTTCGTAACAGACAAGAAAACCTGCTTCACTTAGCGACTGCGCATGGCAATTTGTCACTTATAAATCCGTTGTTAACCTACTTCACTAAGCTTCCCAATTTTTCTCGATTAGTTGATTCAAAAGGTAATACTGCGGCCCACATTGCTGCTGGGCGTAACCGTAAAGAGGCTCTCGAAAAATTAGCCGAGCTGGATATCGATTTATCGATAAGAAATAAAAAGCGGCAAACTGCATATGATCTTGCGCAGGCTAAACACTCAACCGCTTGCATAACTATATTGAGCATAAAATTATCTGCGTCATCCCACAAAGATGAAAAAGCAGTATCTCACCATGATACAGGGAGTAGTTCAAGTACTGATCAAGAAAATAGGGCCGATACTGAGAATAAACGAGAGAGGGGTGTTATCGATGGTCGTGATCCGTATTTTGTCTATGGGGATAGAGCCAGTCCACGTCCTAAGTTATCCGGATCTACAAGTATTGAAGGTAGAGCAAATAGTGTTTCAACAGTCACACCTCATAAATCTTTTCGAGAACTTATAAACTACAAACCTACGACTAAATCCGCGGAAACGCAAAATAGCTCCAAAGAAGTAACCCCTCCAGCGCCACGAAAAACGTTCAGAGAGCTTATTAACTATAAGCCTGTTCCTAAACCTAGTGAGGCACAACAGTCTGAGAAAGAGAAAACTGATACGCCTCGTAAAACTTACAGAGAGCTTATCAACTATAAACCTACACCTAAAGATCCTCAAAATACTCCTACGGAAACAACTGCTAGGAGGAAAACCTTTAGAGAGCTTATGAATTTACCCCCAATAACCTCTCAGGATGCCCCCAAAATAACCGCTGTTCAACCACGTAAGACTTTTAGAGAGCTTATGAATTTACCTAATTCTATAACCCCACAGGAGCCTTCCAAAGAAACCGCTGCCCAACGGCGTAAGACTTTTAGAGAGCTTATGAATTTACCTAATTCTATAACCCCACAGGAGCCCTCCAAAGAAACTGCTGTCCAACCACGTAAGACTTTTAAGGAACTTATTAACTATAAGCCATCTAAGCCGACAGAGACTGAGCAAAGCTCTGCTTCTCAATTTTCGGCAAAAAAAGCAGTCAGGCCTGAAGGAAAAAACAAAGCTGTAAAACAACAGGAGGAGGCTCAAAACTCGCTTACGGGCAGGCCTAAGTCTAACGAGAAAAAAACATTTAAAGATTCTTATATCAAGATTTTATCTAAAACTAGCCCTGAGAGTTCTAAAGGGAAATCTAAGCCGGATCAGAGCAATCAACATGTGCACGTGGAGCAGCAACAACAAATTATAAGAGTTCGCCACGCACAACAGCAAAGACCGCAGCCGGCTCAAAACCGGCAGCAAGAGCAAAAAGAAACACAGCAACAGACTCAACGGCAAGACCGACAACGCGTTCTGCAGCAAATACAGCAGCGCGCGGCACAGCAGCGGATATTACAACAAGCCCAACAGCGTGCAAACCAGCAAGTGCAAGAACGCTTGCAACAACAGCCATTGTATCGGGCTCAACAGCAAGCCCAGCAAAGACTTGAACAGCAAAAACAGCAGCGGGTTGAGCAGCAAGCCCAACCAAGAAATCAGAACCAAACACAACAGCATGCTCAAAAATCTGAGCACCAGGTTGCGCATATTCAACACCAAGTACAGCAGCGTGCAGAACAGCAGCGGATTTTACAACAGGCGCAACAGCGTGCGGCACAACAAATACAACACCGGTTACAGCAGCAGCCATTGTATCGAGCACAACAACAAGCCCAGCAAAGGCTACAACAGCAAGGACAGCAGCAGCGGCAGCAGCAACAAGCTCTACAAAGAAACCAAAATCAGTTACAGCAACGATTGCAGCAGCAGGCCCAGCAGCGCGTTCAGCAGCAGGCCCAACAACGTTCTCAGCAGCAGGTCCAGCAACGATTACAGCAGCAGGCTCAGCAACGTGCCCAGCAGCAGGCCCAGCAACGTGCCCAGCAGCAGGCCCAGCAACGTGCCCAGCAGCAGGCCCAGCAACAAGCTCAGCAACGCGCCCAGCAGCAAGCCCAGCAACGCGCCCAGCAGCAAGCCCAGCAACGCGCTCAGCAGCAAGCCCAGCAACGCGCCCAGCAGCAGGCCCAGCAACGCGCCCAGCAGCAGGCTCAGCAACGTGCCCAGCAGCAGGCTCAGCAACGTGCCCAGCAACGAGCTCAACAGCAGCAGGCCCAGCAACGTCAGCAAGCCCAGCAACGCGCTCAGGAGCAGGCTCAGCAACGCGCTCAGGAGCAAGCCCGGCAACGCGCTCAGGAGCAAGCCCGGCAACGCGCGCAGGAGCAAGCCCGGCAACGCGCTCAGCAGCAGGCCCAGCAACGCGCCCAGCAGCAGGCCCAGCAACGCGCCCAGCAGCAAGCCCAGCAACGCGCCCAGCAACAGGCAGCAGCTCAACGAGCAGCCCAGCAAGCAGCTCGCGCACCCTTCCGGCGCTAGGAGATCTATGCCCAATTTGTTTGTTATTTTTACCTAGAAGGTATCCGCTGAGAAACCACACAGCTGCTTGATGTTGAGCGCTAATCTTTTGTCAATAATCGATTAGCGAAAGCAATAGCCAAGACAGAAAGTAGCAGCGTTAGGTGAATGACCACTTGCCACATGACGGTAAAATTAGTTTGTTTTGTGGGATCAATGAAGGTTCTCAATAGGTGAATAGAAGAAATCCCAATTAGGGCGAGGGCAAGCTTAATCTTCATTGCCCCCGCGTCCAGATGGTCGAGCCATTCAGGTTGGTCTGGATGGGTTTCTAGCTCAAGGCGGGAGACAAACGTTTCATAACCACCAAGGACCACCATGATGAGCAAATTGGCAATCATCACGACGTCAATTAAGTCCAGGACACCGAGCATAATATGCGTGTCATCAAACCCATTGATATTGGTAACGAGATGAAATAACTCGATGACGTAACGGTAAACATAGGCCGCTAAAATAATTAAAAGGCCGATATAGAGAGGTAGCTGTAACCAGCGCCCCATAAAAAAGCCATGACCGATAATTGTTTTGAGTTTATTCATTCATTGTCCTGTTGGTGTGCAGACTTGTTTCATAAAGAGCATAACCAAGGCATTATGCCTCCTCGCTCAGGTTAGTCAATAGATCCTTTAGCCATTGCTCGATTTGCGCAAATTGATCCAGTTGATAAAAGCCTTGTAAATGACTCGCGCTCAGTTGGCTTTTGAAATAATAACGCACCAGGGATTTACTTTGTAATAAAGCTTTATGCTCATTTTCTAAAAGGGCTAATCCTTGCAGGTGCTGCATGAAAAGCCTAAGTTGCTCAGCCGTATTCACTTGCATGGGCTCATCGTTGAGCAATGCTTGATACAGCCACGGTTTGCCAGTTCCAGCACGGGCAATCATGAAAGCATCACAGTGAGTTTGCTTAAGCGCTTCGTTTATACTGAAGCGATCACAAAAGTCACCATTAGCAATAACAGGGATGTTTAAGTGTTGTTTTATTTTGGCGATTTGGATTAGGTTGTTGGCTTTATCGTAATCGTCATTCCAACGCCTACCATGGATAATTACTGCGTCTGCACCGGCATCGGCAACTCGTTTCGCAAGCTCAAAATCCAAAGGGTTACCCAAAATGCGAAGTTTTACCGTTAATGGGATTTTAATCGCTTTACGTATCGAGCTTACGATTTCTGCGAGCTGTTCTGGTTCTTCAAGTAGAGCACTACCCGCGCCTTTTTTACGAATCTTTCCTTTAGGACAGCCGCAATTCACATCAATGAGATCAGCACCGATTTCCTCAAGACGCGCTGCTGCTTGTGCCATAATTAAAGGATCCGTACCGGCAATCTGATAGCAAAGCGTTTTTTCTTTTTCTCCGCGATGCAAGTAGCGAGAATGTAGCGGGTGTTTATGGACCACATCATGGGCTGAAATCATTTCTGAAACAGAGTAAGCGGGAGGTGTGAATTGATAAAAGAGCTCTCTGAAGGGAGCACAGCTAAATCCGGCAAGTGGCCCTTGAATGAGGCGATGGGTTAGGTTGAGTGAACCAAGCGTCCATGGGCTGTGGAAGAAAGACGTCATTTGCGGATAACAACAAGATGAAAAGAGCTAAGATTGCTAGTATTATACCCCGCTCTTTGTGTTTTTAGGTTAATAATGGATAAAAAATATTATTCCCCTTTAGAGCTAATTAAAATCGCTACTCAGCACGCGTACTGCGCTGAGCACTTATTGCTTGATAATGCGGAAATAACCCTTTCTGGTCGTGGTGTGGTTGATACATTGAGCCCGTTTACCTCACTGATGTATTTAGCGTTTGAATTAACCCTGAAGGCCTACTTATTACATGACTACAAGACGAATAATCAGCATAAAAATTTACTTGAATTGCTTGCTCTAAGTCCCGAGTTAGGATTGTCTAATCAGGATATTCACTTATTAAAAAAATTATCTCGACAATATGCATTTCGTAAAGGTATCGATTATGAATTATGGGATGACAGACAACAATTACAAGTTTTTTGTGCGGAGATTATTGAGCTATATGAGCGTTTACAAGAGTTGATGCCTTTAGAATTGCAGAAGGATTATCATCAATAGACGCTTCCTTGCCCTACGCTTGGCATTCCTCTGGTTTCACGCTAGGATAGTATTTTTGTGCACAAGGTATGATGAATGGAGCAGTTAGATCTTGGTTCAACGCAAACAGTTCAACAGCAGTTTTTGCAATTAAGCGATTATCTTAATAGCCGAATCCTTGGACAAAAAGGGTTAGTTTCGCGATTGCTTATCGCTTTACTCGCGGACGGCCATTTATTAGTTGAAGGCGCCCCTGGACTTGCAAAAACGCGTGCTGTTAAAGAACTTTCTTCAGTGATTGAAGGTGATTTTCATCGGATTCAGTTTACCCCTGATTTATTGCCTGGTGATTTGACGGGTACGGACGTGTATCACCCTGAAAACAGCTCTTTTGTTTTTCAACCTGGTCCTATTTTTCATCATCTTATTCTTGCTGATGAAATTAATCGTGCGCCTGCGAAAGTGCAATCCGCATTATTAGAAGCAATGGCAGAACGACAAGTGACTATAGGAGGCAAGACTTACCCTCTCCCCGAGCTTTTTTTAGTCATGGCAACGCAAAACCCCATTGAGCAAGAAGGAACCTATCCCTTACCTGAAGCTCAGCTTGATCGGTTTTTAATGTATGTCCGTATTGGTTATCCCGATGCACGGGTGGAATATGATATTTTGACCTTGGCGAGACGAGAAGCAGCAGGGGATGAAGGGAAAGAATCGGCTACAATTAAGCCTCTCAAGCAAGTGACCTTATTTGAAGCAAGACGCCAGGTCTTGCAAGTTCACACCAGTGAAGCTTTGGAAAATTATCTAGTGCAATTGGTTGTCGCTACACGAAATCCTGCGGTTTATAGCGATGAGCTTGCGCGTTGGTTGCGATTTGGAGCAAGCCCCCGTGCAACGATAGCGCTTGATCGTTGTGCTAAGGCACATGCTTGGTTAGCAGGGCGCAATTATGTGACGCCTGAAGATATTCATGTGATTGCTCATGATGTGCTACGCCACCGTATTCTGCTGAGCTTTGAAGCAGAGGCAGAAGGAGTGAATAGCGATGATTTTATCAATTCATTATTACGTTTAGTTGCTGTACCTTAGGGTTTTACTATGACTGAAGGGATTACTGTCCAACTTGATGAGTTAATTGCTCTGAGGCGGTATGCGCAAAGAGTAAATTATAAGCCCGCTGGCAAAGCGATGCGTGCGGGTAATCATCTTTCTAAATTGCGCGGTCGAGGGATGGACTTTGCTGAAGCACGCAATTATCAAGCGGGCGACGAAATCCGCCATATGGAATGGCGGGTCACTGCACGCACTGGACGTCCACACGTCAAGCTCTACCAGGAAGAAAGAGAACGTCCAGTTGTCATTTTGAGCGATTTCAATCCGACGATGTTTTTTGGGACGCGATTGGCATTTAAATCAGTAACCGCCGCTCGCTTAGCCGCAATGATTGCCTGGACTGCGATAAAGCAAGGCGATCGAGTGGGGGGACTGTTGTTCTCAGCAAAAGCACATAACGAATTTACTCCACGCAGCCGCGAAATGGGAGTATTGCCGCTATTAGCGTCGTTAAGTCACTACACAAACAACGGCATATTAACGAATGATCATGCTAAGCCTTTAAGTGAAGCGTTAATTCGCGTTCGTCGAGTGACTCGTCCTGGAAGCATTTTGGTTCTCATCAGTGATTTTTACAATATGGATCCAGACAGCGAGCAACATTTAAGCCGGTTGCGTTCACACAATGATCTATTGGTGTATCATGTTTGCGATCCTTTGGAACTTTCGCCTCCAAAGCCGCAATATTATGCGATTACTGATGGCGAGCAAGAATTTTTACTGGATACCACAATGGCTGACGTCACCAAAGCCTATAAAAGCTATTGCGAAGAGCGAATGGCCACTGTACAAGCCCAATTCAAGCGATTGCAAATCCAATATGTGCAATTAACCGCGGAAACGAATTTACCTCAATTAGTGCGTCAGACTTTTCCTAGGAGGTCGCGTGGCTGAGTCACAAGCTGTGTTGGCAAAACTACACGATATCCATCTTCCTGCCCCTATTGGCTGGTGGCCTTTGGCACCCGGTTGGTATTTTTTGCTATTGTTAGGATTGATCCTCATTGCGTTGGGCATTTATTTCATCCGGCGCCAGTACATCCATGGACAAGCAAAGCGTCAGGCTTTGAAATTGCTTGAAATGTATGAACAAGAATATCGGCGTGAACAGAATAGTCAGGTGAGCAGTATGAAAGTTTCTGAGCTCTTGCGTCGTGTAGCGCTAGTTTATTTTCCTAGAGAAGAAGTGGCCAGTTTGCAGGGCGAGGCTTGGCTTGAATTTTTAAACAAGACGTCGAAAGGCATTGATTTTACCAAATTACGCCACTATTTATTGGACATTCCTTATCAACCGGCCACTGATATTGATTTACAACCCTTATTCCAATCGGCAAAGGCATGGATAAAACAGCGAGGTACACCATGTTCGAGCTAATTGCGCCTTGGGTTTTACTGGGTTTACCGCTGCCTTTGCTGATTTGGTTTTTAGTTCCCCGAGCTGTTTTGCGATTGCCGTTAGCACTAAAGGTTCCGTTTTATCAGGCCATGATCGCTGTCATGGGCAATAAAAAAACAGCTATCGCAGGAAAAGCACAAATGAGTATGTTATTCGTTATTTGGTGCCTATTAGTCTTTGCGGCTTCAGGGCCACGTTGGGTGGGCGAGCCTCAGCCCTTAACACGCGAAGGACGCAATATTATGCTAGCGCTTGATTTATCCGGTAGTATGGAGCTGGCAGACATGTTAGTAAAGGGGCGCCCCGTTAGCCGCTTGGATGTGGTCAAACGAGCGGCAGAACAATTTGTGCAAGCTCGCGCGGGTGATCGCATTGGTCTAATTCTTTTCGGTACTCGTGCTTATTTGCAAACCCCGCTTACTTATGATCGACAAAACGTTTTACTTCGCTTAGAAGACGCAACAGTCGGCTTAGCAGGACAAACGACCTCCATCGGCGATGCTATCGGCTTGGCCGTGAAGCGCTTGCAAGATGTGCCAGCAAAAGGGCGAATTATTATTTTGTTAACTGATGGAGCAAATAATTCCGGCATGCTGCCCCCTCTAAAAGCGGCTGAGTTAGCAAAACTGGATAACATAAAAATCTATACGATTGGACTAGGAGCAGAATCTGATCCCCGTGCGACGGGTGGGATCTTTTTTAATCCTAACCCTTCTTCTGATTTGGATGAGGACACATTACAAGAGATGGCTAAAATAACGGGTGGTCGTTATTTTCGCGCAACGGATATGCAGTCTTTACAGGAAATTTATGAAAGCATTAATCAGTTGGAGACAGTGAGCCAGGATCAGGCAACCATTCGTCCGCAACACGATTACTACCCTTGGCCTCTCGGGTTGGCGCTTTTACTATTGTTTTATTGGCTCGGCGAAAAAGCAGAGTTTAAGGCTATTTTTTCTCGTCGGAGGAGCCTGGGTTATGAGTGAATTTCATTTTCTTCGCCCTTGGTGGCTTCTGGCCATGTTGCCTCTGTTGGGATTATGTTGGTTGTTATGGCAGCAACGTCCACAATCGGAGGCGTGGACAGCAGTTTGTGATAAACATTTGCTTGAGCATTTAATACAAGCGAAAGGACAAGGTCGACGGCATCTTGCTCTATTTTCTTTATTCTTAAGCGGGTTCTTTATGTGTATCAGCTTAGCTGGCCCTACTTGGACCCGGTTACCGGTGCCTGCTTTTAGGCAAATTCAACCTAGAGTACTGGTCTTGGATATGTCAAATGCGATGCTTAATAGTGATTTGACTCCCGATCGCCTGACTCGGGCTAAATTTAAGTTGCATGATTTATTTAAACGCCGTGATGTGGGACAGTTCGGGTTAGTGGTTTATACAAGCGAACCTTTCGTTGTTTCCCCGCTCACCGATGACGCTCAAACCATCGACGCACTGTTGTCTTCACTGAGCCCAGAAATTATGCCGGTAGAAGGTCAGCAACTGGATACCGCTTTAGAAGAAGCCGGACAACTGATTGTTAACGCTGGATATAAAGAAGGCCAAATCTTGGTTCTAACGGGGGAAACACCAAACCCAATTGCTGTGACCGTCGCAAAAAATCTTGCGGCTAAGCACATTTACACCTCAATCATGCCCGTCATAGGCAATAAGACATTCAATCCGTTGTATCAAGATTTGGCTACTGCGGGGCAAGGCCAGCTCATTCATTTTGCGGATACCTCCGATGATCTTGATCAATGGCTAAAAGAGTCGGTAAACCGAAAGCAATTTAGTTTAAGTGAGAACGATGAGGTGCCTTTGTGGCGAGACGAAGGCCGTTGGTTTTTATTACCCGCATTACTCTTTTTTCTACCGGTCTTCAGGCGAGGTTGGTTGCAGAGGATAACGGTATGACTATTTTGGGCATTTTTTTATTATCCATTTTTACATGCAGTAGCTATGCATTTAGTTGGACAGACTTATGGTCAACCAAAGATCAGCAAGCGCAAGCATTGATGAAAATAGGGCAATTCAAACAGGCCGAGACCACCTTTCAGCATGCCGATTGGCGTGCTGCTGCGGCTTATCGTGCGGGGGATTATCAGCAAGCTGCAAAAGAGTATCAATTACTGCAGAATGAGCAAGGTTATTATAATCAGGGCAATGCACTTGCCCATCTGGGCCAATACCAGGAAGCGATTAAAGCATACAATCGAGCGTTAGCAATGAATCCAAACAATAAGGACGCGTTATTTAATCGTAAATTGCTAGAGGATTTACTGAAAAACAATAATACTCAACAAAACCAACAAGGCCAGAGCCAACAAAACAAAGACCAGCAAAGCCAAAATCAGCAAGAGCAAAACAAGCAGAATCAGAATCAATCAAAGAATGGCCAAGATAAAAACCAAGGTCAAAATCAACAAAATAAAAATCAGCAGGAACAGGGCCAAAATCAGCAAAATAATAATCAGCAAGGCCAGAACCAGCAGGGTAAAAACCAGCAAAATAATAATCAGCAAGGCCAGAACCAGCAGGGTAAAAACCAGCAGGGTAAAAACCAGCAAAATAATAATCAGCAAGGCCAGAACCAGCAGGATAAAAACCAGCAAAATAATAATCAGCAAGGCCAGAACCAGCAGGATAAAAATCAGCAAAATAATGATCAGCAAAGCCAGAGTCAGCAGGGTAAAAATCAGCAAAATAACAATCAGCAGGGACAGAAGCAGCAGGATCAAAATCAACAAGCAAAACAAAAAGACAACGAGAAAGGGATGAACAATGCGCAATCAGCTGAAGAATTAGAAAAGCAACAAGCCAAAGAGCAATGGTTACGGTTAATTCCAGATGATCCTGGCGGGTTAATGCGAGAAAAATTTTTACGCGATCATCTGCGCAGAGAAGGTGGGTGGTATCAATGAAGCGAATATTATTAGGTCTACTTTTGTTATGCTTTAGCAGTATTGCCTCTGCTATCGTGACTTTACAACTTGAAGCACCGCAGGTGCAAATGGGTGAGAATTTTTCTTTGCATTTAAGAATTGAAGGGACTCAAATTAACGCAGTTCCTGATCTTACTCCACTGCAAAAAGATTTTACGATTATCGGTACAGAAAGTAATATCAGCTACAGTATCATCAGTGGCAAGGTTCGGGCAGTAAGCGAGTGGACCATTATATTAACACCGAAACGTGCGGGCGTATTACCGATACCCGCTTTACGTATAGGTCAGGAAAAAACGAATCCTATTAGTATCGAGATCACTCAATTGCCTCCCGACAGCAATAGTAATCCATCAACAACCACAAACCCCAGCTCAGGAAACACGCAACAGTCGCAGCAGCAAGATGTTATGCTCACAGCAGAGGTGGACACCCATCAACCCTTTGTCAATCAACAAGTCATTTACACTGTTAAATTGTTTAATAGCAGTCGATTACTGGATGCGAATTATTTACCTCCTCAAGTGGAGGATGCCTTGTTTGTTCCTTTTGGGGAAGGCCGGCGTTATCAAGTAACCCACAATGGTAGGCTCTATGCGGTAGAAGAGCAGCAATTTGCTGTGTTCCCGCAAAAAAGTGGGGATCTAAAGATCAAACCCCCGGTTTTTAATGCGTTAGTCTATGATATTGCTGGACCAAGACGAGTGAGCGTACAAGCACAATCAACTGTGCTTAACGTGCAACCTATTCCTGCGCAATATCAAGGCAAAACATGGTTTCCAGCAAAAAAAGTTACTCTGAGTGAAAGCTATGACAAAAGCACAACTACTTTAACAGAAGGAAGTACTTTAGAACGCACGGTAACACTGCAAGCAGTGGCTGTGCCCGCTCAGCTTTTACCTTCCCTTAATTTTGGTAGCTCAGACCAATTTAGTATTTACCCAGAAAAGCCAACGGTGACTAATCGTTTTAAACAACAAGACCTTGTGGGAACGTCGACGGTTAAAGTCACTTACTTACTCAATAAAGCAGGTAAGATCACTATCCCGCCTTTAATCTTACCTTGGTTTAATACGGTAACTGGAAAAGAAGAAGTCAGCTCCTTGCCAGGATTTACTATCGATGTGCTTTCTGCAATGGGTCAAACTAAGCAAACAACGTCGCCAAAACCGACTACTACAATACCTTCTTCTTTGCAATCCGTCACTGCTCCTCAGCCCAGTGAAAATAAAACACTGGAAAAACCAATAATGAATCCGCCTAGCCCACAAAGTAATCTTGCCTGGTGGGCTGCAGGTGTTTTCGCTCTTGCTTGGTTATTGACAATCGCTGCTTGGCGTTGGCCACGTTCAAAGGATATGGCGGCGAAGCAAACTAAGGCTCAGGTATTAAAGCAATTGCAAGAGGCCTGTTTGAGTCATAATCCTCGATTAGCACGAGACGCCATGCTTAAATGGGGACGCTTGCTATGGCCAGAAGCCAATTTATTGAATTTAATTGACTTAGAAAATTTGGTCGAAGATCCAGACTTAAAGCAGCAGATAAAAGCACTTTCCGAAGCCCTATATCATGAAGAGGCCCATAAAGAATGGCAAGGGGAGTTATTGTGGCAAGCGGTCTCGCGTTTTCAACCTTCTTCTACCAATAAAGATAAAGGAAATCGGTTACCTCCCATTCATCGTCTTTAATTTGAGGGAAATGGTATGCAGCTGAGGGAATACTATAAGCAAGATGCACAAGGCTTGGCGAGGCTAATTAAAACTAAACAGATAAGTCCTACGGAAGCTCTCGATTGTGCGATACAGCGAATGCATGAGGTGAATCCTGCACTCAATGCTGTCAT
Source organism: Legionella maceachernii (assembly GCF_900167045.1). GTDB lineage: Bacteria > Pseudomonadota > Gammaproteobacteria > Legionellales > Legionellaceae > Tatlockia > Tatlockia maceachernii. The sequence goes on from NZ_FUXJ01000011.1 coordinate 68,876, forward strand.
CACAGACTGCAGTGATTGGGCGTATGAACAGCTTAAATTAATGCGAGGTGATGAGCCTTTTTATGGGGTTCCTATTTTAGTGAAAGATCTAGGATTTATGATAAAAGGGATGCCCTATACTGCTGGGTCACGCTTTTATGCATCGGCGGTTTCACCCGTAAATAGTGATGTTATCGAGCGACTGCTGGATTTTGGATTGTTGCCTTTTGCTAAAACAAATGTCCCAGAGTTCGGATTGTCTTACGTCACCGAATCGGTCCTACATGGGCCATGTAGAAATCCTTATGATTTAAGTCGAACACCTGGTGGATCATCAGGAGGCTCTGCTGCAGCGGTTGCTGCTGGAGTGGCGCCTGTGGCCACAGCCAATGATGGAGGTGGTTCGATTCGTATTCCTGCTGCCTGCTGTGGTTTGTTTGGTTTTAAACCAACACCGGGCCTCATTCCAACCGGACCATTGGCCGGTGAAGCATGGTCTGGATTAGCGACTGGCCATGTGTTAACTCGCACCGTACGCGACTCTGCACTTTTATTTGCATTATTTACAACACCTCATTTAAATCCAGGACAGTTAGCTACTCGATTTTCCAGGAAGCGTCGACACCAACAACCGCTTACGATTGCCTTATTGGAAGGCGCTTTTCCAGCAGTGTCTGTGGCAAAACCTTGTATGGAAGCAAGGGATCAAGCCATTGAAGTATTGAAATCGCTGGGTCATCGCATTGTCCAACGAAAATTAAGCCTGGACTTGCAAGGCATTGACGAATCGGTGATGGTGATGATTGCCGCAAATACTTGCGCCGAAATAGAAAATGGAGAAGCCATTTTAAAGCGTAAAGTAAAAAAAGAGGAGCTAGAACCGGTGACTTGGGAATTTATGAGGCAAGGTAAGGCTATCACTGCGTCACAACTGATTATGGCAAAAAATAGAGTTTATCAATTGCTGCGACCCCTTCACGAGTTATTTGAGGACATTGATGTAATTTTAACGCCCGCCTTGGCGCAGTTACCGCTTCCTATTGGTCGCTTAGCGACAAACGATGACTTCATGGATTATTTACAAAAAAACACAGAATTTTCTCCGTTTACATCATTGTATAATCAGGCGGGACTTCCTGCGATGACTATGCCGGTTATGTCTCATCATGGGCTGCCGCTTTCAGTCCAATTTGCTGCAGCAAAAGGCCAAGATCGATTGCTTTTAGAGCTGGCTATGCATTTAGAGAAATCATTTCCTGATTTTTCAAAACCGGTCACTGTACTTCAAAATCGATCAGTTTGATTTTATCGAAGGCTAATCTCGCTGATGAAATGATAAGGACAGATAACTTGATAAATATTTATCAAGTTATCTCGCTATTTAACAAGCACTAGGATATAATCATAGTACTTGAGCTTTTTTGTATTCTCAGTCGGAACATTTTTTTCGTGAAAATCCCTCCTTTTGTAGTTCAAAGTAGCGAGTTTGTCGTCGCAAAATAAATGCTTCTACACGAATCCTAACTAGCGCAAGGTGTTTTTAATTTAACTTGGAAAGTAGAAATGTCTGGTACAATAGAAACCGGCCACGTTAAGTGGTTTAATGATGAGAAAGGTTATGGCTTTATTAGCCGTGACAATGGTCAAGACGATGTATTCGTTCATTTTCGTTCAATCAATAGCACTGCTAATCGTAAGACCTTACAAGAAGGTCAACGAGTAGAATTTAAAGTGATTAAAGGACCTAAAGGTCTACAGGCAGAAGAAGTAACTGCTTTATAATTTTTTTATTTCTCTCATCTCTTTCCCCCTCTATTAGTACGCACTCGGTGTGGCTATTAGAGGGGATGACTTCCCTCTGGAAAAGCCATAGTGCTTTGCTGGCTCAGGCCCCTCTTTTTTAAATTACAAATTAAAGTAATAATTGTTTTTTAATGCCTGTGCGGATGACTCAATGATCCGATTGATTATACTATTGTCGCTTATACAGCCTCTTTTTTGCCACGCTTCAATTAAAGCAACGGGCTATTTTAGTGCGAGCAAAACCTGCCCGGCCTATGTTTCTAAAAATAAAAAAATCAATCCTGATCATTTATTCATCTATCCAGGACAGCAATATAGCATTAAAGAAATTAATCGTTCTTATCATCCTGAGTGGATAAGGATAGAACTTAATAATGCCATAACAGCAAACGCGTTAAGATGGGTAAGTGCTCATTGCGGGGAATCGCATTACCAGGCCATGAGTCAAAGCTCTTGTCAACGGGGGCCTGGTTTCGCTGACTCCTATGTGTTAGCTCTCAGTTGGCATCCCGCTTTTTGTCAAACACGGGGTTATGAGGAAGGTAAACCGGAATGTTTGCACTTAATGCCGGATTCTTTCCAAGCAAGCCATCTCGTTTTGCATGGCTTATGGCCAAATCAGCAAGCGTGTGGCCAACAATATGGGTTTTGTAATGTGAGAATACACACCCATTATTGCGACTATCCCGCCGTTGCTTTAAGCACAAGGGTTGCCAACAACTTGCGGCAAATGATGCCGAGTTATGCGTATGGGGGTTGTCTTGAGCGATACGAGTGGGGTAAACACGGCAGTTGCCAAACCCTTTCTGCAGACGACTATTTTTCATTGGCAATGCGTTTGAGCCAAGAAGCGAATTCAACACCCCTGGGTAAATTTTTGCACGCACAGGTGGGGCGCGTGGTGCAGCGCACACAACTTACAGAAATGATTCGTCAATCGTTTGGCCAAAATGCGGAACGTAAAGTTTATTTGAGTTGTAAAAAAGGGTTGCTGGTTGATATTTATATCCAATTGCCTGCGCTAATTCCCGCCAATGGATCGTTGCAAAACTTAGTGCAACAGGCCCCTGATTTTATGCGTTATGAGGCCTGTCCAGCAAGAATCTCCATTTCTAATTTTAAAAATAGACCAGAGTAGTCTTCTTTATTTCAAATGAATAAAAAGACGCATGATACCGCAATATCTGATTGATGTTAGCCCTTATAGATTAAATTTCATCTATTTAACGATGACTTCTGTGAGGAATCTTGCGTACAACAGTAACTTCATCTAATGTAGAGAGATTCGTATAAATAGAACGTGGATTAGATTGATGCGGCTTTTCTTATTGCTTCTTTCATTGTTATTGCTATCAAGTTGCGCGCATCATTCACAAGTACTGCCCGCTACACTAAAAGGAAGGACGGAAGAGTATTTTCTGCCTCCTTTTACGAAGGTACGAGCTGAAGGGTTAATTAATGTGAGCCTACATACGGGCTACAAAAATCAAGAAGTGATTTTACACGGGGATCCGCGTGATTTAGCGGATGTCCTCATTGAAGTGAAGGATGGTCACTTAAACATTAAAATTCCTCAAGGCCACCCTCATTACGGTGAAGTCACCGCGGAAGTGCGTGCTCATTTCCTAAACTCGTTTACTTACAAAGGTGAAGGAACTATTGGAGGAAGTAACATTCACTCTGGACTTCTCGATTTAAATATTGATAACTCAGGCCAAACCACGCTTGGCGGGTATATCGTTTTGCGTAAATTGAAAGCCAGTGGCGGAGGTAATATCCAAATTAGTGGAATTCATACGCAATATTTACAATTAGATATTACCGGTAAAACAAAAGTTCAATTGGCTGGTGTCATTAACGTGTCCAAATTAAATCTTGAAGGGGATGCGTTATTGAGTATGTACTGGATAAAAGCACCAGTGTTGTCTGTCTGTCAACGAGGTCGATCATTTATCCAGTTAGCTGGGGTTGTGGATCGATTGGATGTTGAATTATGGGATACAGCTCATTTTAATGGGCGTTATTTAAGGGCCCAAAGTGCGTTTGTTAAAACACACGATCGTGCTGTCGCCGATTTAACAGCGACTAAGCATCAGCACACTTTGGCGACAGACGCTAGTGATATCTATTTCTATAAAATGCCACAGACTTCAGCGGATTTTATGGCTTATGCAGGTTCTGTCCTCGATATGCGCGATTGGAATCGTCCCGATTTGAATGATTATACACGCTATAATAGTCCGAGTTCCGCACCTGGCGATATCCCTTTGATTGCAGGACTTTCGAAATAATGACTCGTCAGATAATTCGACTTCCCTGAGCGGATTACTTGGAGCGTAACTCATAACTCGAGTAATTTAAAAATAGCTGGGCTATCTTGCCGAGTTTTCTTTTACACGCGAAAGAATCACCGCTTGATCACCATCCAAAGGTAATACATGAGCAGAGTTGGGAAGCCAATGAATATTGACATTGTCTTTATTCGCAAAACGGTCGGCCACTCGCCATGAGGAAACAACAAAATCATGACACCCAAGAAATAAATCAGTAGAGCAAGAGGGAATTGTAAATGGAAACTGCTGAACTAAAGTGAGCATTTCAATGATGGTCGTTAACGGTAATTGCCTGTAAGCAATTTCGCAGTTTTCCGAAGTGTATAAATTCCCTGCAGCAGCGCGTATGTTTCGAAAACCAAGCCAGTTTAGGGATTTTGCCAATTTCAGTGCTTTGCTAAGACCAAGCCGTAAATCGAGGGCAGGGGCTAATAAATAAAGATGATGTAAGCTAAAGCGAACGCTTAAATGACACGCTAATATACCGCCCAACGAAAGGCCCATGACATCCACTTCGGTAAATTGCTCTAGCAAAATCTCGCAGGTTTGTTCCGTTTGTGCAATCCAATCGGTTGCTTTTACTTTGGCAAAGGAATCAAGATTTTCGGCATGACCCATTAAAACAGGGCAGATCACGGCATCATAGTAAAGAACAAGCGAGGGTAGTAATAGACGAAACACTGCAGGTGTAGACGAAAAACCATGCAGTAACAATAAAGCACGATGAGTTTTGTCATTACGCTGTTCAATAGGTGCTAAAAGAAAAGCGTCTTGTTGGCTCAAAGTAAAAAGCTGTCTACCTTGCCGCATACAGCGAAAAGCATCAATGTCCATAAATTCCCTTTGTCTAAAATTTTTGCAAAATTTCTGTAAATAAAACATAGCGGCGATTTTTAACATCGCTAGTTTGCTATGATGAGGATACAATGATCCAAGCCGACAAAATAGTCATAAATTACGATTAAATGGATCAAAAAATGATAAATAATTAGAGAGGGTTATAGGTAAACGATTAAATTCCCTAAAAGTAGCACTCATTCATTGTGCTATCTTTAAATTATGAAGCAATGATGTGTAGGTGATGATATGGCGGATGATACAGGCAGCAGCGGCGGCCAAGAAGAACAAGACCAAGAGCCAGCAGCGGAACAAACAGAAGAGCAAGCGCCACAACAAAATGGACCAACTCCACTGCAGACAAAACCCAAGCCTGCGGAAGCGGAAGATGAGGAGAACCAAAATTGGGCAGCTCAAGAGTTCAACATGATGATGAAAATGAAGGAATCTCTGGAGGGCATGAATGACCTTCTCACCACCGTAGCGAACCAAGCCGTGCAGGGAGTTAAAAATGTTGCAAGTACGATAGGAAATTTAGCGAGTGGGAACGACGATGCGCCGGACCCAGGAAATACGCAACAAGCGAGCACGAATCAAGGTGATACACCAGAAGCAGCGCAGGGCGATGCACCAGAGGCAGAACAGGGCGATGCACCAGAGGCAGAACAGGGCGATGCACCAGAGGCAGAACAGGGTGATGCACCAGAAGCAGAACAGGGTGATGCACCAGCGAAAGGTCAAGGCCATACGTTGACTCTCGATTTTTCTAGGCTTGGGTCAGCTCTGCAGCAAAGTGGAATGGAGACAATGGGTGGTGAAGATAACCAAGCCTCTCAAGGAGATGACTTTGAATTGGAAGATTCCACTGAAGATTCAGGGATGGATAATATGGATTCTGCAAATGATTCGTCTTATGAAGAGGCAGCTCAAAGCAATAACGACGCAGCTCAGGCACAAGATAATTCTGCTTCAGCAGCGCCACCAGCACCTAGCGCAGGCGGTGGAGGTGGTGGTGATTAGTGACCGCCCGACAAGGATTTTTGAATAGGTAGTAACGAAGGTGATGATATGGCTGATGAAACGAGTAGCAGTGACCAAAAAAAGCAGGCGCAGGTTACCGATAACAAAGACCAAACACCTGCTCCAAGCGGAGTCGATCAAAAAGGCCCAGGGCCAAATCAAGCCCAGGAACCTGAACCGCAAAAAGTAAAAAAAGGGGATAAGCCAAAACCCAAACAACCTCAACAACAACCCCAGCAAAACAAGCCTAAAGGGTCGGCGTACGCAGATGACGAAAGTAAAGACTGGGCTGCACGAGAGTTCAACATGATGATGAGGATGCATGAGGCTGTGAAAGACGATTTGAGCCTCCCAAGTAAGCTAATAAAAGGCGCTTGGAATGGAATTAAGAATGCTATAAATAAGCCAAAGGAAGAAAAAAAGGAGCCTCAAAAAGAGGAAAAGAAAGCTGAACAGGAAGTCAAAGAAGAAACAAAAAATGAGGTAAAAGAAGAGCCTAAAGAAGAGGCAAAAAAAGAGTCCAAAGAAGAAATTGAAGCGCCGAAAGGAGAGGAAACAGACGAATACGAGGGAGTCAAGCAATTATTTGAGGATGCTGAGTTTGATGCAGATAATGAGTATGCAGGAGTCAAGCAGTTGTTTGAAGAAGAGGAAGATGTAGAAGAAATGGAGGAACCGCAAGAAGAGGAAGCAATCAGCGAAGAAATGCAAGAGCCTGAAGAAGAGCAAGCGATCAATGAAGAACCTAAAGGAGAAGAAACAGACGAATACGAGGGAGTCAAACAATTGTTTGAGGATGCCGAGTTTGATGCAAATAATGAGTATGCAGGAGTCAAGCAGTTGTTTGAAGACAAAGAAGATGATTTTGGCTTGGAAGAGCCCACTGAAAGTACCGTGGGAAATTTAGAGTCTGCCAATACGGATTCTTATGATGAGGCTATTGAAGCTAAAAAAGAACCCGTTGTTGAGGGTGAAGAGGTCCCTTCTACACCCGTGCCCAGCGGATCAAGTGAATAGTGAGTGAAAGCTCACTATCTCCCCTCTAGAAGTTTATGAGGCAAACTTTCTAATCGACCTGCTTGGGTAACTATCACATAATCCAATTTCCGCTGCAGCTCGCTGATTGTATCTGCGCCTGCGTAGGTCAAACCTGAACGTAAACCGCCAATGATATCAGCAATAATTGCATCTTGGGTATCACGATAGAGCACTTCGGTGGCAACGCCTTCTGCTGTTTTCCATTCTTGCATTTGACCTAAAAACTCTTCTTGTGCTTCGCGTGAGGCCATGCCTCGGTAGCGTTTGACTTGGAGACCATCTTCTTTAGTAATCACTTGACCGGGTGTGGGTTCAGTGCCAGCTAACATGCCACCGATCATGACAAAATCAGCGCCAAAAGCGAGTGCTTTAACGATATCGCCTGAGGTGCGAATACCGCCATCGGCGACGATGGAGCGATCCGTACGGGCACAATCCTGAATGCAAGTCAGCATGGGGATTCCAAATCCGGTTTTAATGCGAGTGCTGCACACTGACCCACCACCAATGCCTGCTTTAATGATGTCAGCCCCGCATGAAGCAAGATAATCAGCCCCCGCATAAGTGGCTACATTGCCTGCCATAATACAGCGACCGCCGAGTATTTTTCTTAAACTTTTTAATGTCTTACCCACGTATTTTGCATGTCCATGAGCGACATCCACACAAAAGAAATCGGCTCCCGCATCGCGAAGTGCTTCAGCGCGTTGCAATTCTGCTTCAGTACAACCCACCGAAACAAACACTTGTCCCGTACAGCGTTTAAACTCTTTAATATTGTCTTCAATGCTTAAAAAGCGGTGTAAAGCACCGATGCCTCCTTTGCTGTGCATAAAATTAGCCATCTTGCTTTCGGTGATTGTGTCCATATTGGAACTGATCACTGGCAATTGAACTTTAAGCTTACCTAGCCTATCTGACATACTAATGTCGACTACACGTCTTGATTCATGATGATTGTAAGCAGGAACCAGCAAAACATCATCGAAAGTGATGGCTTGGTTGTTCATAGTGATCCTCTCTAAAAAGCACAGTTATTGAGCAGCATTATATAAGCAGACCGCATTAACTACATAGCGTTTTCTTCAGTCTGGCGTCCGAAGGCAGGAGGGATCTCCTGAGTCTTGGGATGACAGATTTCGACCTACAAATGTTCAGCAGCATAATAAGCAAGTCTTGAACGCTCTCCCCTTGTTAACGTCATATGTGCACTGTGCTGCCAATGTTTAAATCGATCGACAGCAAAGGTCAGACCGGAAGTGGTTTCAGTGAGATAAGGTGTATCAATTTGCTTAATGTCACCTAAACAAATGATTTTGCTACCGGGTCCTGCACGAGTAACTAGTGTTTTTATTTGTTTGGAAGTTAGATTTTGCGCTTCGTCAATGATGAGGAAGCGGTTTAAAAAGGTGCGACCGCGCATGAAATTCAAAGAGCGAATTTTAATTTTATTTTGCAGCAAATCTTGAGTTGCCCCTCGACCAAAGCTGCCTCCTTCTTGTGAGCTATGCAGAACCTCTAGGTTATCCATCAACGCACCCATCCATGGTGTCATTTTCTCTTCTTCTGTTCCCGGAAGAAAACCGATATCTTCTCCAACAGGAATGGTAACTCTGGTCATTAAAATTTCACTATAGCGATTTTGATCTAAGACTTGAGTTAATCCTGCGGCAATGGTTAAAAGGGTTTTACCTGTTCCTGCTGAGCCTTGGAGCGTGACAAAATCAATGTCAGGGTCAAGCAGAAGATTGAGGGCAAAATTCTGTTCGCGATTACGGGCATTAATGCCCCAGACTGAGTGTTTGGCATGTGTAAAATCGCGAGCCAATTGCACTACCACACTGCCTTCGACAATTTCTTTCACAATGGCTTGAAATTGATTGTCATGCGTACTAACGCAATCGTTGTAGTTCCATTGGTTAGTTAAGGGGCCACTGATACGGTAAAACGTTTTGCTATTTTCCTTCCACGCTTCGATGTCTTTACTGTGCGTATCCCAAAAATCATTCTCAAGCAGATGCAAGCCGCTGTGTAAAAGATTCACATCATCTAAGACTTTGTCGTTATAGTAGTCTTCTGCAGGAATACCAAGGATACCTGCTTTAATGCGCAGGTTAATGTCTTTGGAGATAATAATCACCTGGCGTTCAGGATATTTTTTTTGCAACCCCAAAGCCGTAGCCAGAAGGGTGTTATCAGCCTTATGTCCAGGCAGTGAAGTTGGGCGCAGTTGCTCAAATTCATCCGTTTGAAAAAACAAACGGCCGCTGCTTTTTACTTTTTCAGAAGCTAAAAAACTAGGAATAGGTAAACCGGCTACGATTTCCTGATGGCTGGCATTACTCATTAATTCAACTAACATGCGATTGGTTTGGCGTACGTTGCGAGCCACTTCTGAAAGCCCCGTTTTGTGCGCATCGAGCTCTTCTAAAACAACCATGGGTAAATAAATGTCATGTTCTTCAAAGCGGAAAATAGCAGTAGGGTCATGCATTAAGATGTTCGTATCAAGTACAAAAAGCTTAACCCTTGTGTTTTCGTTGTCCATGCATTCACCTCTAAGCCAAATTAATCATTGTGATGACGCCTGCAACCTCAGTCAAGCATTATTCCTGCCAGGTATTTAAAGAAAAGGAGTAGAAAGAATGAGTTAATGCATTTTATTTTTTGAGCGCCTGCAACGCTTCCAAAGTTCGTATTACCTCGGTCACATGCTCTTTAACATTCACTTTTCGCCATTCATGACGTAAAACACCATCAGGGTCGATAAGAAAAGTGCTACGCTCAATGCCACGAACTTGCTTTCCATACATGGATTTCATCTTTATGACATCAAACAAGTGACACAAGTTCTCATCTTGATCACTGATCAACTCGAAAGGCAATTGCTGTTTGCATTTAAAATTTTCGTGTGATTTTAGACTATCACGAGAAACACCAAGTACTTCGGCATTTAATGATTTAATTTGCGTATAAGCATCCCGAAATGCTTGACCTTCAGTAGTGCAACCAGGTGTTGAATCTTTAGGATAAAAATACAAAATTAACCATTTCCCTTTGTAATCACTGAAATTGGCTTGTAAATGAGTGGTTGCGCTAAAGGCTTGAGAAGTTATTTTATCGCCGGGTTTCATAGTCATCTCCTAGAAAATCAATAGAAGATATCCTAGTGTAAAATAGAGTATTTCGCCAATGTGGTTAGGTGCATAGGATAAAAATTATTTCCGCAATCCTGGAGTATCTATACCGTGATCCTTCAAAATGCTATGTTTTGGGCAACTTGATTTTTTTGGCTGGGATTATTTTAAAAACGAGTAATAGCAAGCCCTATTGCGAGGTTTTAAAATAATCTCAGGCGGAAAAAGCAATAGACCAAAAATAGCGTTTTGAAGGATCACGGGTATATATATATTGTTAACTCAACAATTACGATTAATTTCACTTTGCATACACTGCAACTTATTTAACGCAATGGAGATAGCGTCTTTATTGAATAAACGAATTTTTTTTTGAGCAGCTAAGTCATTTTTCCAGTAAGTTAAGCCTTGCAAAAGACTAGTCGTATCTGGGGCACACTTATCTTGCTCTATTAACCAATCAATAGTAGCAAGTAACTCCATTCCGAATGACTGATATGGTCATGTGCAAATGCATACTCGCATTGACAAAATAGGGGTAAAATTTAGGATTTTAAGGTATCTTGAGTATAATCATTCTCTTTTTGATTTTAAATTGACTCCGGGTCCTTATGACTTCTAAGCAAAATACTAACATTGTCGTCAATCGAAAAGCACACTTTGATTATTTCATCGAAGATGAGTATGAAGCTGGCTTGGCTCTTGAAGGCTGGGAAGTAAAAAGTTTGCGTGCAGGCAAAATAAACTTATCTGATGCGCATGTGATTATCAAACATGGCGAAGCCTTTTTGCTAGGTGCACAAATTCAACCATTGCCCACTGCAGCCGCCTATCTTTTTCCGGATGCAAATCGAACACGCAAGTTATTACTCAACCGGCGCGAGTTAAATCACTTAATTGGCAGTGTAGAACGTCAAGGCTATACGCTAATTCCATTGTCGCTGTATTGGAAGAACAATCGTGTTAAGGCAAAGATTGCTTTAGCGAAGGGTAAGAAAACCCATGACAAACGCGATACGATCAAAGATAGAGACTGGCAGCGCGATCGAGCACGGCTAATGAAAAAACACAACTAAGGCTTTGGGGCCGGTTTCTATCATGGCATAATCGGCCAAATTTTACGAATTCATTGCCTGTATTCTACACTGAGAATATCGGGTGATATAAAGGAGTAATTATGTGTGGGATCATAGGAGCAGCGTCACAACGCGATATTTCTAAACTCTTACTTGAAGGATTAAGGCGCCTAGAATATCGAGGGTACGATTCTGCCGGTATCGTCGTTATCGATGCAACAGGTCATTTAAAACGTATAAGAATACAAGGCAAAGTCCAAGCTTTGGCGGATGCAATGAAAGAGACTGCCATTGCTGGCACGGTTGGCATTGCTCATACTCGATGGGCTACGCACGGAAAGCCATGCGAAGAGAATGCTCATCCACACATGTCCCATGATGAAATTGCTGTAGTTCATAATGGTATCATTGAGAACCATGACACGTTACGCTTAAAATTAGAGCAGGCAGGTTATGAGTTTACTTCAGAAACCGATACGGAAGTGGCTGCACATCTCATCCATTATTATTACCAGCAGCATGAAAATTTATTGCGCGCTGTACAGGACGCAGCACTTGAAATGCATGGGGCTTTTGCTTTAGGGGTAATTCATCAGCAACGGCCACGTGAAATTGTGGCAGTACGCAAAGGGAGTCCTTTAGTGGTCGGATTAGGCATAGGTGAGCAATTTATTGCGTCCGATGCACTGGCCTTACGATCATTTGCTCAATCTGTCCTCTACCTGGAAGAAGGTGACAGCGTGCTTCTTGATAATAAGTCAATTCAAGTGTTTAATGCGGCAAGGCAGCCCGTAGAGCGCAAAATTTACCCTCTTAATGACGACAGCCAAGACATAGGCAAAGGGCCTTACCGTCATTTCATGCTCAAGGAAATTTACGAGCAGGGTAAGGTACTAGCTGATACTTTGGAGGGGCGAATCAAGAGCCCAGAAGTCCTTCGTGCTAGCTTTGGTGAACGGGCTTCCTCTATGTTTAATCAGGTAAAACAGATCCACATTGTTGCCTGCGGTACAAGTTATCACGCTGGCTTAGTGGCTCGGTACTGGCTTGAATCATTAGCCGGTCTACCTACCTTCGTAGAAATTGCCAGCGAATATCGCTACCGTGACGTAGTGGTCAGTGATCAAACGTTGTTTATTACTGTCTCGCAGTCTGGAGAAACAGCAGATACTCTCGCTGCTTTACGCAAAGCCAAAGAAAAGAATTACCTCGCTACCTTAGCGATTTGTAATGTGGCTACCAGCACTTTAGTACGTGAAGCCGATTGTGTGTTTTTGACACGTGCGGGTGTGGAAATTGGGGTGGCCTCCACTAAAGCGTTTACTACGCAGCTCGCAGCTTTCCTTATGTTGGCAGTTGCTCTTTGTAAAGATGAGCGTGCTGAAAAAGTTTTAACTCAGCTGCAAGAATTACCTGCTTGCTGCGAACGTGTTTTAAAAATGAGTGAGGAAATTAAAGCTTTAGCTGCCACGTTCGTGAACAAAGAGCATGCTCTCTTTTTAGGCCGAGGTGTACAGTATCCTGTGGCTTTAGAAGGCGCATTAAAATTAAAAGAGATTTCTTATATACATGCAGAGGCTTATCCTGCTGGCGAACTTAAGCATGGTCCTCTTGCTTTAGTCGATAAAAAAATGCCAGTCATTGCCATAGCACCGAATGACGAGCTTCTTGATAAATTAAAATCAAATTTGCACGAAGTGAGTGCACGCGGCGGCCAATTAATTGTTTTTGTCGATGATTCCAAAGCTTGGCCCCCAAATGGCGCCCACATGATTCATGTGCCCACCTGTGGCCAATGGATAGCACCTATCCTCTATACCATTCCATTACAGCTATTGGCGTATCATGTTGCTGTTGCTAAGGGAACGGATGTGGATCAACCGAGAAATTTAGCGAAGTCAGTGACAGTGGAATAACAGCTATCGAGATAAGATAGAGGTGGCAGCTTTTGTGCGACGTCATGAATTTTAAAGATCGCTGGATCTCGCGAACAAGTCGTTGGATGTTAAGAAGAATTGTTGAATCATTTTAAATTTAAAAAACCGCACTTTTAATCGTATTCAACAGTAGGCTAAAAATAGCATTTTAAAGTGTCTTGGGTATATAATAACCAGGTTTTTTTTATTTGTTTTACGGGGATGTGAATGGCTCAAGAGATACAAGCAGCAACAGTTATTGCGCAGGAGCTTAAAGTCAAGGTTTCGCAAGTGGAAACAGCGATAGCCTTATTGGATGAGGGAGCGACTATCCCTTTTATTGCCCGCTACCGTAAAGAGGCGACAGGCGGTCTTGACGACACACAGCTAAGGCTATTGGCTGAACGCTTGCATTACATAAGAGAACTGGATGAGCGTAGAGCTGTCGTACTCCAATCGATTCGAGAACAAGAAAAGTTAACACCAGAACTTGAAAAAGCGATTCTTGCTGCCGACAGTAAAACTCGGTTAGAAGATTTATACCTTCCTTATAAACCCAAACGTCGCACAAAAGCGCAGATTGCTCGAGAGGCCGGATTGGAGCCCTTGGCTCAGGCATTATGGCAAGATCCGACTAAAGAGCCAGAAACTTATGCACAAGAGTTTTTGAATGTTGAGGCAGGTATTGAAGACGCTAAAGCCGCCCTCGAAGGGGCTCGTCAAATTCTCATGGAGCTTTTTGCCGAAGATGCAGAGCTTATCAAGGAATTGCGCGAATACTTGTGGGAGCATGGGGTATTAAAATCCACTGGCAGCAGCGATAAAAAAGGAGCGGGTAATAAATTTGCTGATTATTTCGATTATGCTGAAGCCATTAAAAAAATTCCTTCTCATCGCGCTTTGGCGCTGTTTCGGGGGCGACGTGAAAGCGTTTTACAACTTGCCTTAATCCTGGATGATCAAGATTACGGTGAAAAACGCATCGCTTCTTATTTTAAAATCACTGACGAAAATCGACCTGCGGATTCCTGGTTGCTGGAAACGGTGCGCATGACTTGGAAGGTCAAGTTGTTTACTAAGCTTGAACTCGAATTGTTTGCTCGCTTGCGTGAAGCAGCAGACGAAGAAGCCATTCACGTGTTCACACGTAATTTACGTGATTTGCTCTTAGCCGCTCCGGCTGGTCCTCAAGTGACGATTGGCTTAGATCCTGGAATTCGTACAGGTGTTAAAGTAGTTGTGGTTGATTCGACGGGTAAATTACTGGACTACACAACGGTATTCCCTTTCGCGCCTCAAAATGAATGGCATCAAGCGATTGCCGAACTTGCCAAACTCGCTGCTAAGCATCAGGTCAATTTATTCAGTATCGGTAATGGAACCGGCTCAAGAGAAACGGAGCGCTTGGTGTCGGATTTGATTAAAATGTATCCTGATCTGAAATTGACTAAAGTCATGGTCAGTGAAGCGGGCGCTTCAGTGTATTCGGCATCAGAATTAGCGGCTAAAGAATTTCCTGATTTGGATGTGACATTACGAGGAGCAGTTTCGATTGCCAGACGATTGCAAGATCCTTTGGCCGAACTGGTAAAAATTGAACCGAAATCAATTGGCGTCGGCCAATATCAGCACGATGTTAATCAGGCACGTTTAGCTCGAAGCCTCGATGGAGTGGTTGAGGATTGTGTGAACGCAGTAGGCGTTGATGTGAACACCGCTTCCGTGGCTCTCCTAACGCGTGTATCAGGTTTAAATGAAGCATTAGCAAAAAATCTTGTGCAATACCGTGACGAACACGGCGCCTTTGTAAATCGTGAGCAATTAAAAAATGTGACTCGCATGGGAGAAAAAACATTCCAGCAATCGGCTGGTTTTTTACGCATCATGAATGGCGATAACCCGCTGGATGCGTCTGCTGTTCATCCAGAAGCCTATCCGCTTGTTGAAAAAATACTTGCCGATCAGCAAGTGGCAATTAGCCAAATCATTGGTAATCGTGCGCTTTTACAAAGTGTCAATGCCGAGCGTTACGCGAATAGTGAATATGGCCTTCCTACAATTCGGGATGTATTGCGTGAGCTTGAAAAGCCAGGCCGCGATCCGAGGCCTGAGTTTAAAACGGCTAGTTTCAAGGAAGGTGTCGAGGACATCAGTCATCTGCAAGAAGGGATGATTTTAGAAGGTGTCGTTTCAAACGTCACTAATTTTGGTGCCTTTGTCGATATTGGTGTGCATCAGGATGGTTTAGTTCACATTTCTGCAATGACGAACCGGTTTATTAGCGATCCTCATGCCATCGTGAAAGCGGGCGATATTGTCACTGTGAAAGTGGTTGAAGTGGATAAAGAACGCCGCCGTATTGGATTAAGCATGAAGCTGACTGAAGAAAAAGCACCAGTCGTTCAGAAAAAAACGGTAAAACAACCTCCTCAATCAGCCAAAAAAGCTCAAATAGTCAAGAAAAAAGAGGTGGATAAAAAATCCGGTCCAGATAAAAAGACGTTTGCGGCCAAGAAAACAGTGTTTAATACAGCCATGGCAGATGCTCTGGCTAAATTGAAGCAGCGTGGCTCCTAATGGCTACAAATCCACGGGGTGAAGTCACTATCCAAACATTGGCCATGCCCGCCGATACCAACGCGAACGGTGATATTTTTGGCGGTTGGTTAGTTTCACAAATGGACTTAGCGGCAGGGGTATTGGCCAAAAGAATATCTCGTGGTCGCGCAGCGACTGTTGCTATTCACAGTATGAGCTTCTTAAGGCCCGTGCATGTGGGGGATGTAGTGAGTTGCTATGCGGAGTTAATAAAATACGGTAAAACTTCGATGACCATCGCAGTAGAGGTTTGGACAACGCGCTCGGACAGTGGGGAAAATTATCAAGTGACTGAAGGAACTTTTGTTTTCGTTGCGATTGATGAAAAGGGGAAGCCAAGGGTACTTGATATAAAATGACTGCTGATCTTAAGAGCTTGAAGCAGTGGATCGAAGACATGGCTAACTTAATTGAACAAAGTGCCGAACCCGAACCACAACATTATACCCCTTTTTTGCAAGAACCTGATCTTGCTTTGCGGCTTGTGGAGCTGATTGCCGCTTTAAGTGATGATGAGGCAGATAGCGAACGATCTTATTACTCAGCCTGCGTTTTCGCCTTAGATATATGCGTTGCTCAGTTGCAATCTGCTCAAGAAATGGGTAATAAACCCGCGGGTAAAACGTTAAATCAACTGATGGCTAAAATTGCGCACGCTATCACTCAGGGTAAGCAAACACTGAGCTTCTGGTTGCCGATTCTAAATGCATTTTATGAAGTGCACGTTGAACTGTCCCTCGAATTAAAAAATGCGTATTTGGCTTTAGTGGGTAATGAAGACGATTTATCAGACGAAGATGAAGCGGATCATATCAGTGCTATCCGTGAAATGATTAATGAGTTATCCGATCTATCGGCCTTTGATATTGCTGAAAACTTCTTTGCTCAAAGCTACGCCATGCCTCCTGATTTTTTTACCGATCTTATACTGGATTTATACAGTATCGAAGAAGGACAGGATATTGCTCTGTTGACATTGCTACATCCTAAGCAAGAAGTTAGGGAAATTGTAGTGGCTACATTTGAGTATTTGATTGAGAAAATTACGTTGAGTTCCCTTTCCCTTTCACGGTTGCAGACCATTAAAACATGGTATCCAACCCACTATCACGCGCAATTTGATCGTTGGATTAAAATTCAGCGTAAAAAAGGTGTGATCTATAAGATGGAAAGTGAAAAACCAATCATGCGAATTAAAGCCAGCGAGATTGATGGAAGTGGCGCTCAAGGGATTTTTATTCATGTAAAAAAGAATAAATTAAATCGCTTGTGTGGTTTACTCTTCAAGCAAGATTTAGGAATAAAAGACGCTTGGATCACTCCTGAAATCAACGCAAAAGAAGTGATGAAGTATTACGATGAAGCTTTTGATGACAGTGTAACCTTACGCGAAGTCGATGCAAATTATCTCACCATGGCAGTTGGTCATTTTTTAAACTTAACTGTCCACCAAAGTGCAATGCCCGATTTGCATTTATTGGAAATCCAAGAATTGCTTGGTTTACATTTCCAACCTAAGGCGCTTGATATTCCGCATATGATGGACGATTTGAGTGTACAGATTATTCCTTTTACACCAGAGACTATGCAAGCATCGTTGCGGCGCTCCAGAGGATGGGCAAAAACTAAACGTTTTACCGAATCCTGGTATGTCGAAAATGCTCATGTGGATAAAATCGTAAATCGCTGCTGCAGTTTTGTAAACGGGATAAAAGTGTGTGCTTTGGAGGACGCAATGAAGGCTGTGTTTGAGCAAGAGCTTGAAGCGCAGCGAGGAAAGTGGCTTCTTCATTTTTTATGGACTGCTTTATGGGCCCGGGCAAAGGAAAATAAAAGAGAAAAAATATGGCAAGATAGTTTTCTCATTGCCTATGCTATCTACAAGGGACATCCTTTAACGACTATCCCGATCATGCAGGAAATCTGTCGGCAGACGGTTCTCAATAGTATTGAAACAATGCAAGAGCGACGAACATACCTCAACAAAGAATAAACGAAATTGTTGGGCCAAGGCTCCCAACCTACATGGAGAAATTGACCTTTGATGAAATCACTCTGGTCGATGCTGAAGAGCAGTGACTGGTTGCGAAATCAGACAAAATTCATCCATAAATGCCGGCAATGAACGTTAAGAGAAAAAAAAGCTGGCGAGGACAGTTGGGAATTTTCATTACTTCGTTGAAGCAAGTTCCGGGAAATGTCTTACTTCTTTCTCGCGTAAATCATGTGGTGATTAAACCCTAAATTTGCAAAAGCTGGGCTTCTGTAAATTTTGATCTCATAGTCTTTTTCTTTCAAAAACGTGGCAACATGTTCAACGCGATTATTAATATCATGAACTTCTATAGCCATTTGTTTAACAATGGAAAATTGATGAGGCAGAATGCTCTTAATGACTTCAAACTCTGATCCTTCCACATCTATTTTTAAAAAATCGATTTGAGTGATTTTAGACTTTTCGATAAAGCGTCCAAGCGAATCAAGTTTACATTGAATTTGAGTAGAGGTTGTTCGAGTATTATAATTTTTTTTAATCAAATAATTGCGCAAAAAAGGGAGGTATTTTAATTGATAATATAATTTTTTGTCACGGTAGCGGGATAGTTTTAACAACGTGTCGTAATTCAGCTGTGGTTGAAAATTGGAAATAATTTTATCTTTCGGGCGATAGGTTGCTGTTACTGTTGATGCTCCAAAAACAGTAAAATCAGCCGTACACTCTTCGGCAACATTGGCAAATCCTAAATTATAAACATGAACCTGCTCATGGAAGGCGCTTAAATTTTTTTGGAGGCATTCGAAGGTAGCGGGGATAGGTTCGAAACTATGGATTTCTGCCTTTTCATCACATTTATAGAGGGCATACAACGAAAAAATGCCAATATTTGCCCCCACATCAAAAATAACTGAGTCAGGTTCTAAAGTAAGGAAATCCCGTAGGTAAGCTTCCAGCTTGAATATTTCATAAATTAATATTGGAACTTCACGTTCATTGACATAATATAATTCCCCAATTGCGAATTCTTTTTGAAAAATCATTAGTATTTACTCATTCTAAATGAGACTGGGCTAAATCAGACGATCGTTGCGTCATGCCGACTAAAATTAAGCGATCCCCATAATGGGCTGTTTTTCCATGCAAACAGGAGTAATTATCAATCACCATGACATCCCCTTTTTGCCATGGAGTCATGACCCGGCTGTTACGCATCAGGGTATTGATCGAGTTGATTTCATTTTTTGAAAAAGAATCGCCATTGCCAAAAAAAGCCATCAACGGAAGTAGCTGACTTCGGGTCATAATATAACGTGAAATAGGATTTTTTAGTTTTTTGTAAACGTAATCCGCAGAGGTATTAAAGTAAGAATTGAGATTATGGCATTGATTGAACCATATGATTTTATCCAATAGAGGGTGCTTACGAAAAGCAGGCATTATTTTTTTGGTTATTAACCCATTTCCCATGGTCCACTCATGTTGGTAGATTGTATTGGCAAGTGTATTGTCAACCACGCTTTTTTCTCGCGTGTTAAACTGTTCCATCCATGTTCTGCAGTGAATACCGCCCCCTATTTTTTTAATTAATTTAAGTTTTATTCCTTCTCCATAATAGTATCGACGATACAAAATGCCATGGGTTTCAAGTTTATTCCTTAATTTATCAGGAAGCGCGGACCATAATTTATTACCATCAATTAATGGTGTATATCCTCCAGTTTGAGAGGGTTGTGCGCAATTAAAATAAATATGGCTTGGGGTATCGTAATCATAAGCTTTTTCATTATGCATAGGGATATCGTTATCCGTATAATTGATGGAAGTGTAGATGCCTTTTTGAATTTTTGTGCGCGGAATGGTGCACAAATCATAATTAAAAACCTTACCTAGAGAACAAGCATCGATTACTTTTGAAAATTCGTCCGGCGAGTTTATGTGAAAGTCACGAAATAACACAGCCCCATACTTAAGTATCAGCGCTTGGAAAACGTTATTTTCCTCGTTAAGAAATTGCAGTAAATAATCAGCGCTGGCGTGTATCTCTTCTTGGGGTTGTATGATGAGTGGTAACTTATCTTGATTGACAAAGTTAAAAGTAACATTAACTTTTCCCATAAACTAACCTTTTACATTTTGTATTAAGAAATAAATTCGCTTAAGATTTTCCGGGTGATAATAATAATTCCTTTCACGATAACGAAAGTCATTTTGTCAGATAAATCTTTGCGGGTATAACCATCTTTTCGATTTAAAACCAGCGCGCATTAAAATATTACTTTTAAAGTATAGTGTATAACTTTTTGTACGCAAAAGGAAAATTGAGCAAAATTACAATAAAATAAGAGAGTTGTGGATAAGTTTGTAAAATATTAGAATATTCGAGAAAAAAAAGTGCATTTATTTTGGTAACGTCATGATATAAAATAATATTTTTATGAATGGTCGTTATTCGTTTAATCCACAAATTCTGTGGGTAACTCTGTGGGTTTGTACCTGAATTCTTGAAAAAACTTGATGTTAGCTGGATGTTCGGAATTTATACCACTCAAAAAAGGAATTAACAGTCATGATTTAAATTTATTGCATTGTATAAAGGGTTTCTATATGATTTTTACTTAAAATAACCCCTGATTTTCGCTAACTGTAGGTCTATGCAGGATCAAATCGCCCAATTTTTTCTTCTCTTTAGTGATAATATCGTCATTATCCCGTTACTTATTCTTGGATTTATTTGGCTAGATCGTGCAACCTTCTATCATGCGGTTTGTTTAATTCTCTTATCCATTCTGGTTAATGTCGCATTAAAAGTGACTTTCCAAATCCCTCTCTCTCCTTCTTTAGGTAAAAAAGGGTATGCATTTCCTAGCGGTCATATGCAGCTAGTAACGGTTTTATACACTTGGTTGGCTTTTAAGATTGAAAATTTGGGTTTCAGAGTAGTGGCTGTCGCTCTTCTTATGGGTATAGGTTTAAGCTTAATCCATTTTGATTATCATAATTACTATGATGTGCTGGCCGGGGTGTTTTTTGCCCTATTGTTACTCATCAGTTATTATTTTTCCTCATTAAAATGGCCAAAAAATGTACCTTGGTTTATTTTACTGATAGCAAGTCTTCTTATGCTCTACATCCATTGGCGCACTGATGAAATATTGAGTCATCCTTGGATGGCGTATTATGCACTTTGGGGATTAATCATTGCTGAGCAAATTGCCAATAGAAAAGCGGTTGCGATGGTGCGTTCCCACAAATTGTTAGCCACATTGCTTTGTTTTGTCGCAATATTGGGGGTACATACTTTTTTCCGCTACGTCATCACCTTTAATCAACCGGTACCGCTTTATCAATTGCAATGGTTGCTAATTGGTTTCATTATCCCGTGGGCGAATTTTGGTGTGGCTGGGTGGATGAAAATAAAACAAAAAAGAGCCCTATAGTTGTCGTTTTTGAGATTCTGAAAAGACTTTTTTTCTACAGTCGTGCGTATGGGATTCTAGTTTCAAGAGACAATTTACTTTTTAAGTCGTCAATCAATGCCTGCGTCTTTACCGACATCCGGTGCAAAGAATCCTCTTTTTTAAAATCAACCACGGTAAGATTCGCATTTGCTTTAAGTGTGAAGCAAATGGGTATTCCTTCTTTAAAACCCACTAAATCGATTTGGTTGTATTTCTCACCTTCTTCGGAATTAGCTCCTCTTAAATCAGCGAGGTATAAAGAGTGAGTCATCATTTTTTTTAATTGTATGAAGGGTTCATCCTTTCTATTGATGTTAGCTGCTCGATCAAGGTAGGTCCTAATCGCCGCGTTTAAAAACATCACCGTTCCTTCCAGATGAGACTGGGTTTCAAGCGTCTTAATTGGCATATTAACCCTTTATAAACCTCAACTCTTTCTAGTATAGACAGAATGTGCAAATTTTATTTATATAGTTATAAAAAAATCGTTTGTGCTCAAAACATAATTATTTTGGTCTTTTGTATTACACTTAAAAGACAATGGTTACTATAAACCCTGATTATGTATTTCCCATTTGATGTGATTTCTAATGATATTAAAAGGTACTTTTTACAAAACCAAATAACCCTCTATGAATTAACGAGTGCTAATTTCCCAATGGTGGGTGAGCCCCTAAAGGCGCTGTTTAATAGCTCAATATCTGCAGTCTTTGAGGATGATGCTTTTGTCGAAGAATTGTTTGAGGAAGAAGCAATCACCAATTATTTAACAAGTACAGATTATCATTGTCTATTCTTGATAAAGCCCGAAACCGTTTTAGTAAATAATTTGCTTGTTACTCAACCTATTGTGGTAGCTGGGATGATGGTTCATTGTTATAAAAATACGTTGATATTACAAGCATTAGGCGTTAATCCAGCGCTTCAAAACCAGGGTTTAGGTTCTTTAATGATGGCAATGCTGTATCAGTATAGTAATCAGCAATACTTGCTTAACAATGTCACAAAAATAAAATGTAATCCCCTACATGATGAAAAGACATTCCGTTTTTATAGCAAAGATCTGCGATTAACGAAGTTAAAGGAGTTTGTAGCAGAGTTACCAATCAATCCAGCTGCGATTGCGGCTCGCAAAAAACATATTTATCCTGCATCAGTTTCACCACACGGTTTTTTTCATCATCCTGATAAAAAGAATGAAGCACAGACACATTTAGATGTTTCTGTAAGTCAACGAGAAGGCAAAGATCAGCGTGGCCCCCGATAAAAAAGATTTTTATCATGTCAATCAGGCAAATTTTATTGGATTTGCTCTTCCCACTGTAAAACTTTGCTACAGTTAAAAATAGATACTGATTATCAAAATGGTATGCGCTAAAAAAATAAGGCTTTGAGAATTATGGATTTTTATTTAAATTTATTCATCATTATTGCCGATCAATTCATGTTGTTTATTATTAATATGATTGTGGCTCGGCATGCAGGTGAAGAGTTATTCGGCGATTTTTCAGTGGCAACAAGTGCATTATTATTAATCGCCACCGTCATTACTTTTGGCATCGATTCCATTATTGCCTATTATATTCCTAAATTTTATGTGCGCAAAAAATACGATGAAATCGGTAATTTGACAGCATCGCTTAAGAATTTTCTCCATCCTATCTATACGACGTTAATTACCTCTGGCGTGCTCTTAAGTGTAGCTATCGTTGCACTTAGTTATATGATTAGTGACATTGACCTTTTTGAAATTAGTCATCCTCTTTTTTTATTTCTTTGGGGTGCTGTAGCACTGTCTTTATATAACATCTTTATTCAATTTTTCCGCGCCATTAACCATATGCGCACAGCAATTCTTTTAAGTTTATTGCAAACGATATTTTATTTTTCTTTAAGCTTAATTACCTATTTTTACCTTTATCCCGTATTGTTTCATGAAAATAAGCACTACTTTCCTCATGTCATGCTGATTAGCTTTATTATAAGTTATGTCCTCATTGTTTTAATCTCAGTTGCCCTGGAACGAAAAACAACCATACAGCGTCTTTACCGCGAATGCCCAATCACCGGTAAAACTCAAATTGAATGGAAAGAAAAAATGTATGGGTATATGGTGCAAAATCTAAACAAATATGTTTTCGCTGCCATTCCCTTATTGATGATTGAATGGCTAGGGCCAAATGAAGAGTCCGTTGGCTTATTTTCAGCAGTTGTTTCTATCATTTCTTTGGCATTTATTGCAATTAGTCCGATAGGTATTTTAATTGGTCCGGATATTTCTGCTGCTTTTGCTCAAAGTCGAGATTTTTTGAAAACCACCATGATGAGATATCTATTAATGACATTTGGTATTTCGCTGATTCTTGTGACAATTATTGCCGTTTGTGCTTCACACATTCTTCTTCTTTATAAATCGGATTTCATCCGGGCGCTGCCTTATACTTATTTTTGTTTGATCAATATCATTACCTATTCTATTTCTATGCCGCTGTCCAAGATGATTCAGTATTCAAAAAATGGCAATAAAATCGGTGCGCGATTGACCGCATCAATGATGCTGTTACAAATTGTATCCTGCTTTATTTTCATCCCTTGGTTAGATTTGCACGGCGCAATTATTTGCTACGTTGGAATTAATCTTGTTTACAATGTGGTGATGATTGTGATGGCTATAAGAATTTATCGTTATGATCCTTTTGGCCATGAAGCAATTTAAAGATTTAGAACAATCCTCTACCACTGAATCCTCTAACTATTCTCTGACAGTAATTCTTTGGCATGTGAACGAGTTTGCTCAGTGATCGTCAGTCCACCAAGCATGCGAGCAATTTCATCAACTTTTTCAGTTTGAGTTAATTGAATGATGCGCGAGAAAGTTTGCTTGTTATCAGAATATTTTTCCACGACAAAATGGTGATGGGCGCAAGAGGCCACCTGCGGTTGATGAGTGACACAAAATACTTGCAGGCGCTCGCCGAGTTTACGCAGGAGTTGGCCTACGAGAGCAGCAGTCGCACCACCAATTCCGACATCCACCTCATCAAAAAGTAGCGTCGGTGTAGAACCGCGTTGTGCCGTGATCATTTGTATGGCGAGACTAATGCGTGAAAGCTCTCCCCCTGAAGCAACTTTAGTCAATGAATCGGGCTGCATGCCGGGGTTAGTGCAGACTTTATACTCCACTTTGTCCATGCCGTGAGGTTGCATTTTATCTAAAGGCGTTATCTCAATCTCAACAAAGCCTTTGGGCATACCTAATTGACAAATGATTTGTGTGATTTCTTTAGCCAATTTTTCAGCATGAGTTTGCCTTGACTCCCTCAGCTTTAGCGCAGCAATTTCAAAAGTGCGTACTTGCTGACGGTATTGCTGTTGCAGCCGCTGTAATTGTTTTTCCGTATTTTGAATTGTGTCTAGTTCCTGCTTGAGGTGGTCAGCATGCATGGGTAACTGACTGGCTTCAATATGATATTTACGGGCAGCTTGATGTAAAATGCTGATCCGGGTTTCCACTTCGCGCAAGCGCTCTGGATCTAATTGCACTTGTTCGGCGAATTGGTGTATTTCATCCAGTGATTCCTCACATTGAATCAATGCTGAATTGATGAGTTCATACGCATTTTTTATTTGCGGTTGTTCTTGTGGTAATGCATGCAAGCACTGCAGAATTTGGCTAAGCCCCTGACAAATATTAGGGGCATCCTCTGCATTGAGAAGATGGCAGATTTGTTGTGTGTGTTGTAAGTAATCCCGTGCATGATGAAGCAATTGATGTTCTTCATGCAGAGCTTGCATTTCCCCTTCTTTCGGATCAAGCACGGTTAATTCGTCAATTTGAAAACGAAGTAAATCAAGCTTGTCGTTGTGCTTCTCTTGATTTTGTAAAGTATCCAATTCTTGCTTGGTTTTTTGGCACTGCTTATAGAGAAGATTCACTTCATTTAAAAGCGCAGAGTGGCCTGCATAGAAATCGAGTTGCTGTCGATGGGTTGGATGATGCATTAACGTTTGATGCTGATGCTGTCCATGGATGTGAACAAGCATCTCACTCAACTCCTTCACTTTTTGCAGTGGAAACGGTTGGCCATTAATGTAAGATTTAGAGCGGCCTTCCGCATACAGCACGCGGCGAAGTAAAATTTCGCCTTCATCGCATGGCATGTCATGTTCTAACAGCCATTGTGCAGGCTCCGATTTTGCCTCGAATTGAAAGGTTGCACTGATATCACATTTTTCTTCGCCTGCGCGAATGACTGAAGCATCAGCACGCTCCCCTAAAGCAAGCATAAGGGCATCAATCATGATGGATTTACCGGCTCCTGTTTCTCCAGTAAATGCGGTCATTCCGCTCGTGAAATCGAGGTCGAGTTGTTTGACAATGGCAAAATTTTCAATGCGGAGAGCGGTTAGCATCGGTTTTATCCCTGGTGTTTAGATTCCCAGCCTAGTTTAATTCGTAATGTATCATAATAATGATAATCACAGGGATGCAACAGGCGAAGTTGCTGAGCGTTTTTTTCAATGGAAACTAATTGGCCGGGTTTTACCATCCGTGACTCATGGCCGTCGCAGCTTACTCGTAAATCACTTTCATTACGTGTGCTGATTTTTAAATCAATTTTTACTTGGCCATCAACCACTAGTGGACGAGAACTTAAACTATGCGAAAACATAGGCACTAAAACAATGGCATTCAATTGCGGGTGCATAATAGGGCCACCGGCTGATAAGGCATAAGCGGTAGAGCCTGTTGGTGTTGAAAGGATTAAACCATCAGAACGGTAATGGCAAACGAATTGCTGGTTAATAATCACATCAAATTCAATTAAATGGGTTTCAGTGCCCCGGCCTAAGACAACATCATTAAGCGCATCGCCTTGGAAATAGGTGGTTTCTCCGTCATGAATTCGGGTATAGAGTAAAAAACGCTGCTCTTCTTCATACTTGCCTGCTAACACAGGTGCAAGATGAGTTTCGATATTATTCGGTGAGATGTCGGTTAAAAAGCCGAGTCGGCCACGGTTAATGCCAATGACAGGGACATTGATTTTAATGGCCATGCGTGCAGCAGAGAGGAGGCTACCATCACCACCGACTACCACGATAACATCTTGTTTTTCTCCCATTGCTTCACGCTCAAGAACAGGGAGATCGATATCAAAACTCGATGCCGTATCCACGTCTAAAAAGGCAGCGATTTTCTGATCCCGTAAAAAATCAACCAGGCGATGCATGCTTTCAGTGACTCCACCATTCGCGCGATATTGGCGGGCATAGAGAATAACGCGTTTAAATTTTTGCTTCATGGTTGTCGGTTGAGTAGGTGATAGCACGAAAAGAGAGTTTCATTTTACCTGATTCTTATTTTTTTTGCTTAAATTTTCTAGCATGAGGATCCGAGTTTTGAGGGCTTTTTTTTCGCGGGAAGTTGCGATAAACGCACCAATTTCTAGCAAAATTCGTGCGTTGCAACAGTCATGGCCATTAATCTTCGCTTGCAGCGCGAGAAGCACGCTTGCGATCCGTTTCTTTCAATGCTTTTTTGCGTAAACGGATGGATTGAGGGGTCACCTCCACTAATTCATCATCGTCAATAAATTCCAATGCTTGCTCTAAAGAGAGCTTAATGGGTGGCGTTAGAATAATATTTTCATCGCTACCTGAAGCACGAATGTTGGTGAGTTGCTTTTCTTTTGTGACATTCACCACCAGATCATTGTCCCGTGCATGGATCCCGACAATCATTCCCTCATAACAGGCCGTTTGTGGCTCAATAAACAAGCGGCCGCGCTCTTGCAAATTAAATAAAGCAAACGCACGCGCAATGCCTTGGCAATTGGCAATCAGTACCCCATTATTTCGTTTGCCAATACGGCCGCGTACTGCTGGGCCATAATGGTCGTAAACATGGTAATTTAAGCCGGTGCCGGAGGTGCTTGACAAAAATTCAGTGTGAAAGCCAATCAAACCGCGCGTGGGAATAATATAATCTAACCGGACACGGCCTTTTCCATCAGGCAGCATATTTTGTAATTCACCGCGCCGCTCACCCAGTTTTTCCATGATGGAACCCTGGTGAGCCTCTTCAACATCGACAGTAAGGCGTTCATAAGGTTCTAAAAGCTCGCCGTTTTCTTCGCGCATAATGACTTCGGGCTTAGAGATAGCCAATTCAAAACTTTCACGGCGCATGTTTTCAATCAGAATTGACAGATGCAATTCGCCGCGGCCAGAAACCCTGAATTTATCCGGGTCTTCGGTGTCTTCTACACGAAGTGCCACATTATGAAGCAATTCTGTTTGCAGGCGTTCACGAATTTTACGGCTGGTCACAAATTTTCCTTCTTGGCCAGCAAAAGGAGAATCGTTGACTTGGAAAGTCATACTGATGGTGGGCTCATCAACGGTCAATGGGGGTAATGCTTCGACGGTATTCGGATCGCAAATGGTGTCAGAAATATTAAGCTGCTCTATTCCAGTAATCGCCACTATATCACCAGCACTTGCTTCTTCAACCTCAATACGGTCAAGTCCTTTGAACCCTAGAAGCTGTAGCAGGCGTCCCGTGCGAATATTACCTTCTGGATCAATGACCTTAACTGCCGATTTTGCTTTAATATGGCCCCGGCTAATCCGTCCGATACCAATTGTGCCGACATAAGAAGAATAGTCCAAGGAGCTGATTTGCATCTGGAATGGCCCATTGCCATCCACATCAGGCGGAGCCACACGATCGACAATCGTTTGCAACAACGGGTTCATATCGGTTGATTCATCATCCAAATCAAGTTTGGCATAACCATTTAAAGCAGAAGCATAAACGACAGGAAAATCGAGCTGCTCGTCTGTGGCACCTAGGTTATCGAATAAATCAAAAACCTGATCCATCACCCAATGCGCCCTAGCGCCTGGACGGTCAATTTTATTAATGACCACGATCGGTTTTAATCCTCGGGCAAAGGCTTTTTGCGTCACAAAACGCGTTTGTGGCATGGGGCCATCCACGGCATCCACCAACAGTAATACACTATCCACCATCGATAAAATACGTTCCACTTCGCCACCGAAATCGGCATGGCCAGGGGTATCAACGATGTTGATCTGATAACCGTGCCAATGTACGCAGGTGTTTTTAGCGAGAATGGTAATGCCGCGTTCTTTTTCTAAAGCATTTGAATCCATTAATCGTTCGACTTTCGGCGCGCGCTCATTTAAGGTGCCGGTTTGTTCTAGTAATTTATCGACTAACGTCGTTTTGCCATGATCAACGTGAGCAATAATGGCAATGTTTCGAATTTTTTCAATCATTTAAGTAACCTGTCTCGCAATAAAGCGGCTACATCGCTTTATGACGATGAAGCAAAGTGCGTATTTGTTGAGTGCAGTTTAAACTGCGGTTTTTAATTTTCTCTCCATTCTCGATATCCCGCGGCTTGACCGTGGGAATCAGTGGATTTTGAATACTCATGGACCCGCGGTCAAGACGCGGGGCATCGGCTAAGAAAAAACCGCAGGTTTAATTGCACCCCTATTGTTCATGAATTCGCCATTATACCCTAGATCGTTCAAAATACTAGGTTTTAAATACCTAGTTTTTTGCTTAATGAATCGCCATTGGGACACACATAAAAAAGGTCATGACATAAAAAACCGCCTTCCTTAATGCGTGCATTTCTTTCAGCAAAATTGCCATAACCGTTAAGGCAATGACCCCAGGATAGGTTAATTCGAGAATGGGTGATAGAAAAGCAGCGATGCCCCGAAAATCGAGCAGAGAAATAATGAAAGAAACACCCGTTGTAGCTAGGAGGAAAAGGTAAAATTTATCTTCCTTCACTTTTAGCGCGGAGCAAAGATAGCGAGCATACAAGTTATTTAAAGCCACCGCCGTCGTGAGGCAAGAAAAAAACATCGCAACACCAATAAATAACGTCGCATAATTACCCATTGTTTGTGCAGCGATGCGGGGTAACATCAGCTCAGGTGCTGTATTTTTAAGAAGAGAGGTGTAGTGCGAGCCTAGAAAGACAAAGCCGAAATAGATTAAAGCAAGGAGAGACGCTCCAAGAATACTGGGTTTAATCGCAAATAAAAGAACTTCTCGATTGCTGGCTTTAGGATATTGTTGTTGGATCTGTGTAAAAATTAATGCCGAAAAGAAAAAGGCAGCAAACAAATCCATTGTTTGATAACCCGTGGTGAATCCATTCAGAAAGGCAGCATCTGCCAGTACGGTACTTTCGGTTGTCGGTGCTTTGAATACTGCGACCACGATCATGACAATTAAACTGATCAACAAAATAGGGCTCATCCATTTCCCCAAAATTTTAACCATGACCTTATCGTTTAAACAAAAGAAAAAAGTGATAAGGCAAAATAGAAGGCTAAAGGGCATTAGCTTTATCTGGGGCATCATATAGCTAAAGCTGCCGTAAGCCACTGTAATGCACCGAGGGACGACGCCGAAAGAGCCGAGGAGTGAAAGCATAATGAGAGGTAAAAACACGCCAGCCATTTTGCCAGCACTTCCAAAGAAAGCCTGGTAATTCCCATGGTAAAGCTTGATAACAAAAAGCCCCATGAGTGGCAATAAAATGCCCGTTAGCATTAAGCCAGCAAACCCCATCATCCAGCTATCACCAGCTGCATAACCAATTTGCAGCGGGAAAACCAGATTTCCTGAGCCAAAAAACATCGCGAAAATCGCGAAACCATAAATTAAAATGGATTTATAGTGTTGCATAAGCCTAGTTCCCAAGTTTTTGTTGGTTAGGTGATTAAAAAGTGTGGTTTTAGTTGGATGAGGTAGTTAGATGGCCGCGGGGGCCACGACAGCATGGACGACGACAGCGAGGCTTAAGCAATCGGCCTCTACTGAAAAAAATGATTGTTGGGTTGGTAAATTATTCATTCGTTAGTCGTCTAAAATGCACAAATAAATCGCACTGAAATTCCTTTATACCCATTTTGCCGGTAAATTGCAAGTTCAGGATGCATTTAAATGAACGGTTTTTTTGTCGCATGGGTTTAGACAGGAAAAGGAATAAGTCCTGATGGGTCTATTTGAGGTGCGCCAGCATGGCGCACCTGATGGTTTTTAGCGGCGTTCGGTAAGGTGGTTTCACATAGGTTTTGGTAGTTCACCTTGGTCAATCTCGGTTAATGTCTCCGTAGCTGTCGGTGGCAAAGGATTACTGCCACCAAATAAGCCGATATCGGCTGCTGTTTTTGCACTACCGGTGGGGATAATCGCTTGCGTTGCTAATTGCTCCGTCGAGGGCGCTACTGGTTTGACTGCTGGTTTTGTATCATCGAGTATGACTTTACCATCACCATCCATAAGCGTTAAACGCAATTCGTCATCCTTTTTACATACCATGGACTTTAAAGCAGTAAACTGCCCGGACAAATCATAAGTGCTAACGTAGGTGGTTTCGTTAAAGTCGGAGTTACTCGCTGCAACCGCAATGCGACAGGTAAACAACTCCCTAGCAGCAGCCCATTCCTGCATTTTATTATGTGCAGACAAGGCATCAGCGAAATCTGCACTGTCCGTGTTGATAATGGGTGAGTTGAATATTTCGGCAACCGTTTCTAAAATCAGAGGTTGTTGTTTCACACCGTAACTGATAATAAAAAATTTGTTACGGGCAGGAATTAAAGACGAGCCCCGCTGTATCGAACGAATTTTTGCTTGCAAATCCTCCTCAGCTGAGTCTGTGTTTTC
This sequence comes from Legionella maceachernii, assembly GCF_900167045.1. Taxonomy (GTDB): domain Bacteria; phylum Pseudomonadota; class Gammaproteobacteria; order Legionellales; family Legionellaceae; genus Tatlockia; species Tatlockia maceachernii. The sequence goes on from NZ_FUXJ01000011.1 coordinate 99,797, forward strand.
ACCATCTGTGAAGAGCAAAACATTAGTATGCTTGGTTGAATGAGAGAAAGAAGTCAATTCGTTCAGTGTAGCAGTAAAAAGGGAAGTACCGCCGTCAACAGATAATTGATTAACACGCATTCTTAAAGTAGCGAGATCTTTGCTTTTAAAAGAACCAACCTCTTCGGTTTCATCATTAAACTGTTTGATGTTGATCTTGGCATCGGGATGAAACTCAAATAAAGCCTCAGCAAGTTTTATTGCGCTCTTTTGTAACCTTTGTAATCGTGTCTCTGGATCCTGTGGCACGTTTTTCTCAGCCATACTTCCACTCGTATCCAAAATAAAAGTATAGACAGGGGGCTTCGCTGCGTAGGGAATGAAAGCATGGGGTGTTACCTCGACTTTGGTTTCACTTAACTCCTTTTGCGCATAAAATACTTTTTTCTTTTCAAATTGGGCGGCCTCACATAACACCAAGGGTGCTTTTCCATCAATCAGAACGAGTTCATCACGATGGTCTTTTAAAAATTCTTTTAGGTTCAATCTTAGTGTTTCCCCCTCAAGCTTCACGTACTTATAAACCAATGAACCAAAAAGTGGCGCATACGCTATTGATGGGAGTTGGATGTTCAAATATTCTTGGTCTGCATCAAGCGCAAAATCAAGTTCCAAAATAGGCAACAAAGCTTGCAGTGATCGTTTATTTTTTTCAGTGATTTCAATATTGATAGATTGAGCCGCGTCAATTTCAGCGCTGAGTAACCCATTCAGGGTGAACTGTTGAACAATAGGCTTTTTGGATTCGGTAGCAAGGAGTTCCTGTATTTCTCCAGCAAGGTGTTTCGCCTCTTCCGGTGTGGCTGGTTTTAAAATAACAAGTTCATCCTTGCAGCTGACTTTAGTCTTATCCTCTTCGTTCATACCTACATTAATACCCATACCTTGCAGTAAAGCGACCATGTTTTTTGTACGCAAAGCGTTGTTAGCAAGTTTCATACTTTCTCATCCATTTAGTTTTATTATATCGATCGATAGGCGGTCATCATAACTAGGGTAAAGAGGAAAAAAAAGACATTTTACGAGATATTTTAACAGTCCATATAAAAAATTTTCAAAGCTTGAGTTCAACATTCAAATCCAAAACGTTTATAACCAAAAATTTAATCACTTGAGAGTTTTCTTCCTCTTTAAGGATAATGAATAATGTTATGGAAAACAGCCCGCGATGAATGTTGATTGCGATAGCCATGCGCTTGGCTTGCAGCAAAACGAAGGGCATCACCTTGCTCTAAAGATTGCCAGGTATTATTAAGCAATATTTCCATCTGGCCGCTTACCACGATGACATGCTCAATAACGCCAGGCTCATGAGCAGTTGATAAATGTTCGCACCCGGGGGGTAATTCGATGGAAAACAGCTCAAAGTGTAATTGTTGATCAAAAGGGAAAAGGGTTGTGATACGAATTTGATCATCGACGTGACTGAGGCGCTGAGTTTGTACAGAACGATAAATAACGCCTTCTGATTCAGTAGGAAATGTTTCGATAAAGGAAGAAAACGAGGTTTGAAAGCCACTGGCAATTTTCCACAGTGTAGCAATAGTAGGGCTTGATTCTTCACGCTCAATCTGACCTAACATGGCTTTACTCACACCTGTTAATTGCGCGGTTTTATCTAAACTTAAGCCGCGTTGTTGACGCAATTGTTTTAATGTTTCTGCAATGTGGCGAGAGATATTTTTCAAGGATGGCTCCAAACGGCATGTGCGTTATAGCGCACATGGGTTAATATAAGGGTTCGTGCGTTAAAACGCACGTCATCGATCGATACATGGGGATAGTTATTATGGTTAATAAGTTTTCTTTTGCCAATCTTACTGCTGGCTTTGTTGCGGTAATGGTGGGTTTTACCAGTTCTGTAGTCATTATTTTTCAGGCTGCTGCTGCAGTGGGGGCTAATTCTGCAGAGGTAGGCTCATGGTTACTTGCATTAGGTTTAGGGATGGGTATAACCAGTATCGGACTCTCTCTTTTTTATCGCATGCCTATTCTAATTGCTTGGTCGACACCGGGGGCTGCGTTGTTGGTAACCAGTTTAGCTGGAGTTTCCATGCCCGAGGCCATAGGTGCTTTTATTTTTTCTGCGCTACTTATTCTTATAGCGGGATTAACTGGTTGGTTTGAAAAACTAATGACCTATATTCCTCGTTCACTGACTTCTGCCATGTTAGCTGGGATTTTATTGCAGTTTGGAATGAATTTATTTGTAGCCATGCAACAGCAGTTTGTCTTAGTGACTGTCATGTTGATAGGCTATTTGTTTGGTCGGCAGTTATTTCCTCGCTACGTTATTATTCTTAGCCTTACATTGGGTATTGCCATAGCAGTGTATGAAGGGTTGTTTGATTTAACGCATTGCCATTTTGCTTTATCGATTCCCCAATGGGTTTTTCCAGTGTTCTCATGGCCAGTGCTTGTCAGTATTGGTATTCCCCTTTTTGTGGTCACAATGACTTCCCAGAATATGCCTGGTGTTGCGGTATTGCGTACTGCAGGCTATAACCCTCCTATTTCGCCGCTCATTAGTTGGACAGGATTGACGACTTTAGTCTTAGCGCCTTTTGGAGGTTATGCGTTTAATTTGGCTGCTATCACCGCGGCAATTTGCATGGGTGAGGAAGCAGATGTTAACCCAGCCAAACGTTATCGCGCCACAGTCTGGGCGGGAATATTTTATGTGGTAACAGGAATTTTGGGGGCAAGCGTTGTGGCTCTATTTGCAGCCTTTCCCAAAGCATTAGTGTTAGCTATAGCAGGACTTGCTTTACTCAATACGATCGGGAGTAGCTTAAAACTTGCTATCGAGGATGAAGCGCATCGCGAGCCTGCGCTTATTACTTTTCTCGTCTCTGCGTCGGGTATGTCCTTGTTGGGTATTGGTTCGGCTTTTTGGGGGTTAGTGGCGGGTGCACTAGGTTTTGTCATTAATTCAACTATACTTTCTGCTAAGCGTGAATTAGTCGAAACCTAAATGTGTATCAAGCAATGAATAATTCGCTTTGCTTTTGTTTGAAGCAATCACAATCACCGACTCATTATAATTTGCATCGATATTTAAAGGCACAAGGCTGGCGTTCGCGTCGATTTAATTGGCAAGCAAATTTTAGTGATGCGAACTTCCAATTTAATCCACAAGCTGCTGAAACCCTTGAACATAAACATCGATTAGCCCAGCTCGTTGATCGCTATTGTCCTGAAGTGATGCCAAAAACGTACTGCATCAACGATGAAAATTGGCCCGATGTTTTAAATCAAATGGCAAACAACCATTATCTGTTTCACACGCAGGTATTGGATCACATCGACAATTTAGTTTGGATTTTAAAACCGGCCCTGCTCAATAATGGAAAGGAAATTAAACTGTTTAAAAAATTGAGCGAATTGGAGCAGCATTTTCTCAGTAGGGAACGTTTAGGAGGAGAGCATGTTTTGCAGCAATACATTACTCATCCTCATTTATTAAGGGATCAACGTAAATACAGTATTCGCATGTTTGTAGTGTTAACGAATTACGCAGGCACTTATTTGTACCCGCATGGTTACTTTAATGTGGCTATGCATCCTTTTACGCCTACGGATTTTTCTGATCTTCGCCCGCATTTAACCAATGAGCATTTACGGGAAGATGAAACCAATGTGATTCAGATCCCTTCTCAACGTTTCACCGCTTTAACTCCATCGCTTTACCCGCAGATTATAAGGATTGTGGCTGCCATAATGAAGGGATTGCGTCAACTATATCCCGAAGCATTTACTTGCGATGCATTACGTACATTAGCGATTTATGGCTTTGATTTTCTTGTGGATAGCCATGGACGATTATGGTTACTGGAAGCCAATCATGGTCCGTGTTTTCCAGTCTCTGATGACCATCCTCTACAGAATTACTTGTACTTTGATTTTTGGCAAGATTTTATTGCGAGTTTTGTACTGCCTATTGCAAGCAAGCAAGCATTTAAGCAAATCCAGTATCATTTGTTTGAATTTATAGACTAGGCTATAGGTATATTCCGATTAAATGATAAGGATATGAGAATGAAACGATTAATCGGGTTTCTGAGCTTTTTTTTCACTACGTTAGCTATGGCGGCCACTCTGGACACGGATCATTATCGCATTGTCATCACTTGCCTAAGCCAAGATCATGAAGTTGGTTGTGAGCGCGTCAGCTATGAGGGTACAAATAAAGAAACGGGTTCTACTATTCGTTTAATTGGAAAACAGATTATGCAAATGTGTGCCGATAAAACGACCCCTTGCCATTCACTGGGCTACGAATTCAGCAATGGCAATACTTATTATTTTGTCTCTGAAGATGGTCAGCTTAAAGTGATCGATGGCTCCAAAATACTCATTAATGAGCATGGTGAGTGGACTTATGAGTGAAGTAGAGGTTTAGGCTTTTTAAAGAGTGATTGAGAATGGTCAGTGTGAAAGTAATTTATACAAAAAGAAACTAAACTATAAGTAGAGGAGAAATTGATTGCATTTTAGGACAACTAGTATGAACAAGTTATTTTATGGACTGCTTGTTGCATTAATTGCACTTGTCATCATTTTCTTTGCGCCAGCCGCTAATACGGATTCATCCCAAGTCACTTTACCTGGTAGCTCTGCAGTTGGGGTGCCTGAACAAAAAAATGAAGTTCACCCGAATGTGACCAATGAAGGCGTAAATATCAATGCGGGGTCTATAGGGCCTAATACCGTACCCAATAATGTGAATACTAATGGCACTGTGAATACAACGCCTGGCATGTTAGAGGGAACGGATAATATCCAAAGGTGAGGCTTGCAAGCGATTGTCATTGTTCCTTAGAAAGAGGAGATGCTTTGTTCAGTATTGTTCAAAATTTAAACAAAATCAACTGGATACTGGTACACAGTTTGCTACACTAAAAGTAAGTAGTAGAAGCAGGGGATATCATGAGGAAGTTAATTTTACATCCCACCGAGATTAGTCAATGGCATGCGCTGGTGAATGAGGCTCAAGCATCGACTCATTTACTGCTTAATGAAAGCACGGAGAGCTATCTAGTCTTCCTACTGATGCGCTTTTCTCAAGGAAGTAAATTAATTGAGTCTGTGATTGCGCTCGATTTCCTTGAGTCATTACATTCACCCAGGCGGCGACAAGCGGAAGTATTACGTGATGTGGGTGATAAAAGTCTACTTTTCTGTGGCCTTTTTCCTGGCATGGCTGAGAAGCGTCATGTGAGCTTGGAGTATTTTGTGGACATGGGGCAAGCTGCTTACTTAACTGTCGGCGAACTGTATGAGAGCCAATCAAGACTGTATTTTCAATTAAGCGAGCAATTTCTGAACTTGCAACAAATTTTACGCGCTATGCGTGGCGAGGTTCTGGAATCTTCTTTAGGGGATTATAAAATGGTTTCCTCGCCAGATAGTCCATTGCAGTAATTGATTTATAACAGGTCTCCCTTTCTCCCTTGCCCGAGGTCCGCTGTAAGCAGCCGGAGGAGATGGCCCATTATTTTAAATCCAAGTATTGCTCACCAATCACCGATTTGAGCCATAAGTAAGCAGGATGCTTTTTTGAGGTGACTCGATTCAGTTGCATTTGTCCACCACGGTTTTCCATATAAGTAGGCTGATAGCTGATTTTATTAATAAAAATCAAGCCATTTTCTTTAGCCAAATACAACGACAATAGGCCGCTAGAGCGATTTTTCAAACTTCCTTGATTCGAAACAAAATTTCCCAAGGAATAAGCCACAAAAACTTTTCTGCCCGTGTTTGTTGTTATCCAAGAAAAAGGTTGAACGCAATGGGGATGCGACCCTAATATGGCCAATGCGCCGGCTTCAGCGAGTTCTTGAGCAAATTTTCGCTGTAATTGGTTTGGTTTTGTTTGATATTCAATCCCCCAGTGAGGAGTAACAATGACGGCATCATGGGTTTTAGCCAGTTCACTGACTAACTGAAGAACTTGCTGCTTATCACGGTAACAGTGCAATACCTGATTATAGGAGTCGGCAATACCATTCGTGTCTTGTGTACAAGCGAGCCAAGCAATCGAGATATCTCGAGTCCTTGTTTCACTATACCAAGGATCATCACTGTTTTGCCTTCTCGTCCCTGTGAAGGCGAGCTGATTTGCCTCTAAACCAGTGATCGTTTTATCAATACCCACGCTTAAGCGATCTAAGGTGTGATTATTGGCGGTAGAAACGATATCGAAACCAGACGATTTCAATGCACTGATGAGGGTTGGAGGGTAATTAAACATGGGATAGGCAGTGTAAGCCCGCTTAGCGCTCTCAGTGGGCTTCCCGCGCATATCAAGCATTTCTGCGGTGGGACCTTCTAAATTACCATAGGTAAGATCCGCTTTTTCTAAGAGGGGAATGATGGGAGCCCATAGCTTATTAAATCCTTTTTCCAATCCTTTTATTTGCAAAGGAGGATGCAGCAAGACATCCCCCACAGCAATAATATGCACTTCTTCAGCAAAGGCAGGAGGAAGTATAAATAAACCTAGCAAAGCGATTAGCCATCGCATCATTGACTCGCATTATTAATCCTTGCGATAATTATTCAAAATTTATACCAATTGTCTTTATAAGGTGCTGAGTAGCTGTTCTATGGTTTGCGGAATAATAAGGTAATATCAATCGCGTCGTAGCTGTAATGCTTGTTACAAAAATCACAACTGATTTCTATTTTTCCTCTCTCTTCTAATAGTTTTTTTGCTTCCTCTTCGCCGAGAACGATTAGGACTTGTTTCATTTTTTCTTCACTGCAGCGGCATTTAAAGCGGACACCGCGGCTATCGAAAAGACGCAGCTCGGTTTCATGATATAAACGATGCAAAAGAGTTTTATTGTCTAAATTTAACAATTCCTCTTCACTGACAGTTTGTCCAAGCTGAATGGCATATTCCCAAAATTGTTCACGTTGAAGCGTATTCTGTTCGGGCATGAGCTGCAGCAACATTCCTGCAGCCATATCCTCGTTAACAGCCAGCCAAAGGCGGCTTGCAACTTGTTCAGATTGAGCAAAATAATACATTAAATTTTCGCTCATTGAGGTTGCCTGAATGGGAACCACGCTTTGATAGGCTTGGGTTGTATTGTATTGGTTGATTGTTAAGGCCATTTGCCCTTTTAAAAATGCTTCAGCGTAGTCAGGAGTTTCCAAATCCTCTTGATAAGAGGCAAAAGCTCTTAAATGCAATTGGTCATCACACTGTACAATCAATAAGGGAAGGCGTTTATCTCCCTGAAACTGTAGGCTCAACTCTCCTTTAAATTTGATGCTCCCCACCAAAAGGAGGCAGGAAATCAACGCTTCACCTAGTAAATGCTTGACCATCGGCGGGTAGGGGCGCTGAGCCATGATAGTTTGATAGGTTTCCTTCAAATGGGCAATTTCACCGCGAATACTGGCGTGTTCAAACATGAAGCGCTGTAGGGAATCGGTTTCTTTCATTATTAGCCTTATAAAGCAACATCTAATCTTCAATTGATTTATTCTAACACAGGGTGCGATTTAAAGTGCGGTTTTTCTTAGTCGACGCCCCACTGCAGGACTGAGGAAAATTTTGATGTAATGTGCCTGATTTCACTGCTTAATTTAGGCTATTTGATGCGTAATTCTGAGGCGGAAATTTGCTCCTCCGCAAGGGGCAGCCAACGCTTATTTAATTCACCTGACAAAATTATCATAAATAACGCGTTAAATTGTGTTGATGCCAATCCTTGTGCATAAGCTTTAAGGGCACCAATCTTTTGATCAGTACTATTAAGTGCATCGATTTTTTCTAATTCCAACAGCACCCGATTTGTTGAAGAGTTAATCATGGATCGTCTTTCAATAAGCCCGGGAACAGCATCGTCGCACACATTAGCATATCGTTCTTGATCTTTCCTGTGTTGGCAATGCTTGCTGCAACGTTCTACCGTCCTATTTAATAGAAGGCCAAAAGCCTCTTTCATTTTTGTATATTTTTCTTCTAATGTATCGTTTTGAAATAAACCATATTGTGCTAACAAGCGCTGTTGTTTCATCGTCTAAACTCTTAAGTTCGTAGAATCTGTTCAATATTCCTAGTAGATGCAGTACTGCACCCAATATAGGTCAATTTATTGAGCTAATTGTAAATAAAAAATCGTAAATTATCAAAATTTATTCTGATTGGGGAAGAGGTTGGGATATATGCATTATAAGTCTAATTCATTTAAAACCGCTTTAAATCGCACCGCTTTAATACAAAGATGATTGCTTGCCTGTGCTAGGCGCGCGATAATGCGTGTTTTTTGATAAGTACCCATGTCACTTTTTTTATTCAGGCGAAGTAATGCTTAATCCACAGCAAATGGCAGCAGTTAAATACATCGACGGTCCTTTGTTGGTACTGGCAGGCGCGGGCAGTGGCAAGACCCGGGTTATTACTCAAAAAATAGCTTACCTTATCGAACATTGTGGTTACGCTGCGCATACCATTTGTGCAGTCACATTTACCAATAAAGCGGCTAATGAAATGCGTGCGCGCGTTGCCTCCATTTTATCGAGTAATCATCGTCGCGGTTTGAAAATATCCACTTTTCATACTTTGGGTTTAAGCATGATTAAGCGTAATGCAAGTCTGTGTGGGCTAAAGACCGGTTTTTCAATTTTTGATAGTGAGGATTGCCAGCAGCTGCTGCGCCATTTTTTACCCGCGGGGAAAGCCAGTGATCGCGACCATATCATACAGGTTCAACAGCAAATTTCTCAGTGGAAAAATGATCTACTGGAACCCGAAGACGTGATGAAGCATGCGATGAATACCCCTTTTTTTGAAGAAGTGGCTCAGCTTTACCCACGCTACCAACAAGCGTTGAAAGCTTATAATGCCGTTGATTTTGATGATCTAATTCGCTTGCCCGTGAAGCTTCTATCGCAGCATGAGAACTTATTGGAGCATTGGCAAAACAAAATTCGTCATTTATTGGTCGATGAGTATCAGGACTCCAATACTAGTCAATATAAATTGGTTAAGTTGCTTGCCGGTTTACAGGCAAGGTTCACCGTTGTTGGTGATGATGATCAATCGATTTACGCTTGGCGCGGTGCAAAACCTGAAAATTTAGCCCAATTGCAACGGGATTATCCCAATCTAAAACTCATTAAATTGGAGCAAAATTATCGCTCTACTCGCCGAATTTTACATGTGGCAAATCATTTAATTGCGCATAATCCCCATTTGTTCGATAAAAAGCTTTGGTCTGAATTAGGACAAGGTGAATTACTGCGTGTTTTATGCTGTAAAGATGAAAATGATGAAGCAGAGCAGGTTGTGGCTGATTTGATTAGCCATAAACTGCGTCATCGAAACCAATACGGCGACTATGCCATTTTATATCGCGGCAATCATCAATCCCGAATTGTTGAGAAAGTATTACGCCAACAGGGTATCCCTTATCGAATTAGCGGTGGACAGTCTTGGTTCGCTCGTGCGGAAGTCAAAGACGTTTTTGCTTACCTCAAATTGCTGTGCAATGAAGCAGACGATGCTGCGTTTTTGAGAGTAATTAATACCCCAAAACGAGGTATTGGAGAGACGACCCTGGATGCTCTGGGCCATTATGCACAATCGAGAGGCCAGAGCCTTTATGCGTGTGCTGACCATCTTGCTCTCACAGAGCATATTGCTGATAAGCCACGTGCTGCTTTGCAAACATTTAAGAGAGGGCTTGAGCAAATCAAAGCACGAATCTTGACTGAGCCCATTCTTGAAGTGTTACGGGAAATGATCGAAGACAGTGGTTACGAAGCTTACCTTTATGAACAATGCGATACACCTGCAAAGGCACAAAAGCGCATGGATAATGTATGGGAATTGTTGGAATGGGTAGGGCGGCTGTTAGCGAAAGACCCTAATCAGGGTTTAGCGGATGTCGTGAATAAGCTTATCTTGATTGATATCCTCGAGCAGGCTGATGAACAAGATGCAGAAACACTGCAATTAATGACCTTACATGCTTCGAAAGGCCTTGAGTTTCCTTTTGTCTATCTAATGGGGATGGAAGAAGAGTTGCTGCCCCACAGAGTGAGCATTGATAGTGATCAAATTGAAGAAGAACGGCGCCTTGCTTATGTGGGAATAACTCGCGCTCAAAAAGAGCTATGTTTCAGCTTAGCTAAACAGCGGCGTCGTTTAGGCGAATTACAAGACTGCCAGCCGAGCCGGTTCTTAGATGAATTACCTCAGGATAGCTTGGAATGGTTTGGGAAGACCGGTGAGCGAAATGAAGAAAAGTCCAAAACATTAGCTAAATCCCATTTGGCGGGATTAAAGAGTTTATTGGAGCAGTGAATAAGGTTGGCTCTAATTCAATGAGAGGTCCTTCGCGTTGCGCAGGATGAGAGTGAGTGGTATTGTCGTCCTGAGCGAAGCGAAGGATCTCCTTGGTGGAGTTATTGCCAAGAGTGGGGAGGTCCTTCGCGTTGCTCAGGATGACAGTGAGTGTTGTCGTCC
>NZ_FUXJ01000011.1:110791-132421 GCF_900167045.1 Legionella maceachernii
TCAGGATGACAGTGAGTGTTGTCGTCCTGAGCGAAGCGAAGGATCTCCTGGGTTTAGGATGACACCCAATTAAGCTGCAGGTGATGCACTAATGCGCTGAGGCAATTCTTCTTCCAAGAAAACGTGCGAGCGAGTAGCGCCTGTTGGGTGGAAAAAGGGATAATCGTGCCGATGTTTGTTATAAATCTCTTTTTGCACTTCTTGCCCAATGCGCTGTTTAATTTTTTCTTCCGAGGGTTCTTCCATATCCTGAATATCAGCGCGGAGCTTTTGTAGCTCTTGAATTTTCTCGGGTGCACGGGCATGAGGATCTAATGTCACTTGGCTCAGATGCTTATTAATATACTGATCAATCCGAAACATTGAGTGCTCAACTTTCCATTCATTCGACGGCTGTTTGGCTGTGGCTTTAATGGTTACTGATTTTTCTTGTGTTTGTCCGGTTTGTCTATTCCATGCTTGTTCCCATGTTAGTGGATGAGTTGTTGGGATTAGGCGTGTTGCTAGGTAATCCCAACCAGCTGCTGCAGCAAAAACTGGAGTAAAGAGTAGCTTAAGTGCTCGAGTGGGAATATCTGCACTGTGATCATGGCCATGCCCTTCACTGAATCGTTCTTTAATGAGATCCTTGGTATCGTGGCTGTGTTCATGGCTATGAAAGAGATCCCCTAGAAAATAATGCAGATCTTCAAAAAATTCGCTAGTAAATCCAAGTATGGCGGAAATGATTTCCGGTATACCTGGAACTCTGTCTGATGAGACTGCCATACTCACGAGATGACCAATAAAAAGGAGGATCCGTAACGGCAGAAAAGTGACAACTAACAGTAAACGCGGGATGTTGATAAGTTGTAGCCAGTTTTCATTTTGGAGCAATGCCTTAAAGCCTTTAGAAAAGGCATTGGCAATTTTACTCCAAATGCTTTCTTTCATTTTAGTGGCATTGTCAATCAGCGCCAATGACTCACTGGTATTTTGCAAGTTAAAAATAAGTTGAGCGCTCCCGGTAATAATCGCAATGCCGCTTGCAATTAAATTAGGGATTTTGCCCATCCAGGCAAATAAAGGCCGTGTATTTTTGGCCACAGTCCACCAGGTGCCCGCTGTGCAGATTGTTAAGGCAACCGTTAAAGTAAGCAACACAACAGCGGAAACTGCCATGAAGACTGTGCGGGCATTTACGCCATTTTTTAGATCATCACGTAGATTGCGGTACCATTTACGCAGCGAATCGTTATTGATCATATCGGTTACTGCGTTATAAATAAGAAAGGTGTAGGCAGCACCGGCAAGGATTGCCATCGGGATAATAATTGCCGGTAAGGTTGCAAAAGGTATGGCTGCAAGGAAAGGGAGAGCGCCGAAGGCTTCAACTAAAAGATAGGTGGTGCCTAGGCTCATAAAGATACCTGCCAGCGTACTGAACACTTTTACTGCGGTAAAGGTTTTCTGACGTTGTTGCAAGAGCTCTTTAGCATCGTCTTGGCCATGTATTTTAAGCCAATCGCGCAATTTTCTTTCATAGTCGGTTAAGTTGGTTTCCTCATAACCTTCCTTATCCGTGGAAAACAATTGCAAAGCAAACCATTTTTCCATGTCACGCAAAGTTTTTTCAATTTGTTTTTTGCGCTTTCGCGAATCTTTATCTAAGCGTTTATGTCCAAATTTACTCAGTAATTTAAGCTGTGCCTCATAGTCTTTAAAAAACGGTGGGCAATCTTCTGATCCTGTATTAATGACTGGCGGATCGTTTGTAAATTGCTTCAATAAATATTCATTAGCAAGATGATTCTTCAAGTAATCCCGCTTAAAAAATAGTTTATTGAGTGCTCCTTTAATGTTTTGCAGGTAAATCTCTCCCTCATAAGCCACAGATAATACAAAAGAGCCAATGGCTAGGGACAGAAGAGGGACAATGGTAAACATCCCGGTAAAACTTAAAAAGCCAATGATGAGGCTAGCTCCAAATGTTAAGAGCGAGAGTAAGAGGTAATAGGGGATTTTTTTAAACTTCATTTTTGTTAGTTTCATTATTCACCTTGAAAGCGGCTCAAAGGAATTGCAACTTTATAACAAATGAAAATGATTATCAATAAGGTTGAGATCAAAAAAAGGCCATCCAGAAATAAACGCGACTTTAATTGACCAAGAGGGATATCAAGACCACCCACAAAAGCTCATTTTTGGCGTAAGTAGGGGCTTCATTAGCGAGCCGTCTGGGCAGGATAAAAAACCAAAAACCTGATATACGGACTCATTTGGTAGGGATGTGTTTTATGCCTCCTATTCTTACGTCAGGAGATACGCTCAGTTTGCTGAATACCGAGCATATGACAAATTTCACTAAGCTAGCACTGGCATTCGTATGGAATTAACCAGCGGATGAGTAAAATACATTAATTGGTTAAACCATATCCCCTTTCATAGCTATTCTCAGTAGGTTTAATTGGATTAGGTATATTGACAGGAAGCTTTCCTTTAGCTCGAGCGATGCCAAAGATCACTCGAGTTAATGCAGGCATGCTAGGCCCACGATAATACCCTTGAGGGCCCCTAGCAAGATAGCCATAAAAATTATAACCGGCTAACATGGCATCCGAAACAGATTGATAATGAGGTAAATCGTAAGGAGCAAACAAACTAATAAAAATTGTTTTTTTGCCCTTCGCTTTGGCATAGGCCAATGCTTGGAAAGCAAATTGCGCTTCATTCATTTCTGTCTTTAAAGGGGATAAAATATTTTTTTCAGGGGTTACTGTTTCACTGTCGCCTCTAGGTAGATCGGGGAACACTAAACTGCCTTGGGGCAGAGAAAACGCTGCCGCAGGAGTTAATTTTTTTAATCCAGTTAAAGGCAGCGATTTTGTTGTGCTGTTTCCTACGATGACGATGTCTGCTTGATCGATGGCTAATTTTTCTGCTTCTAAATGGGTATCAGCCATTTTTCTAAAACTGACTTCAATGTCTTGAGGTAACTGCAATTCTCCCTGTAATCGTTTAATTTCCTCAGCAATTCCTGCGCCCTGTTCTAACCAGGGAGTAAGTATATGAATTCGCGTGGGTTCCAATGCATGAATAGGCAGTACATTTTCTTTATTTTGGACTAGCGTTATTGCATCATTGGTTACCGCCCTTTCTAAATCCCGCTGACTCTGATCGGAAATAATCTGCTGTGCGCGGGCAATCTTTTGTGAAAGTGTCAATGGCTCAGGTTCAAGCAAGCCTAACTTCATTTTAAGTTTAATGATTCTTAATACCGATTGATCAAGCCATTGCGCTGAAATTCTTCCCTCAACGACAGCCGTTTCAACTTTGCTAATAAGTTCAGTCAACTGATGTGCTTCTTCAGGTTGCGAAACTGTTATAGGCATAAGTGCAATATCGTCCCCGGCAATGAACGCTTTAATAGTCGCTTCAGCCGCATCAAAATTCTGTGCAATGGCGCCCATATCTAATGCGTCAGTAATGATAACGCCTTGATACTTCATCTCATTTCGCAATAAATCAGACTGTATTTTGTGTGACAAGGTTGCTGGCACCATGATGTTTTTTCCGGATTTATCCGCATAAATTAGGCTATCATCGAGAGCAGGAAATTGAATATGTGCGGTCATAATTAATTCAGGTGGATGATGCTCAATAATCTGTTTAAAGGGATATAAATCAATTTGCATGGCTTGTTCTAAGGTATGGGTAACTATTGGTAAACCAATATGACTGTCAATTACTGTGTCGCCATGACCGGGAAAATGTTTCAAGGTTGCGGCGATGCCTTCCTCTTGCATTGCTTGAGTAAATTGTAATCCGAGTTGGTGAACTAATTCTGGATCATCCGAAAATGAGCGCACGTTAATGATAGGATTTAGCGGATTAACATTCACATCGACATCAGGCGCAAAATCAATCGATATGCCGACAGCTTTTAAATTTTTAGCCATCACTTTAGCAATTTTGCTATTGTAAGGCTCTTCAGGCTGGCCCAGATGGGCAGCGGCAATTGCCATATTACCTGGAAAAGTAACACTCGAATCACGTGGCAGCCGCGAGACAATTCCTCCTTCCTGATCGGTGCCTATGAGCAGAGGTAACCGTTGAGCCTTGTGCATTGTTTGTTGAAATGCATCGGTCAAGCTTGTGATTTGAGGTATATCTTTTAAATTATTTGAAAATAAAATAATACCCCCAATATTGTTCTGGCTTATGATTGTTTGCACGGTTGGATTCATGCTCACGAAATCTTGAGTGCAAAGTTGATGATTTTCTGGTTGAGATGGGCACCAATAGCGAAAATCCAGCATTAATTTTTGACCAATTTTCTCTTTAACTGACATTTGTTGTAAGCGATTGAGTGCTTGTTGCTCAATCGATTCTGTGGGAAAACTGTGCTCTGCGTAGAATAGCTTGCTAAATAAAATTCCAAAAACCAGCATGCTGAATCGAGTTAATTTCTTCATTTTTTCTCTGCAATCAAGCCAATATCAGCTTTGCTGTCCTGGCATAAAAGAGCGATTATATGAAAGTAAACGCTTTAGAACAAACAGAGTATGCAACTTGGTTAGATTTATGCTTAAGTTAGAGTTACTCAAAATGAAGAGGATGAATTGACTATGGGATCAGAGCGAAGTTGGAATCGCGTTGCTTTCTTGTTCCAAGGAGGCGGTGCACTAGGTGCGTTCCAGGTCGGCGTTTTTGAGGCCCTGCAAAGTGCAGGATACCATTTTGATTGGGTCAGTGGTATTTCAATCGGAGCAATTAATGCAGCAATTGTTGCCGGAAATCATCCTGAAAATCGGTTAGACAAGCTTAGAAAATTTTGGAATGCCATTAGTACGCCCGCTTCTTTTCTAGACTTAGATTTTTGGCATCAAGATCCAGAATTTCGTAAACTCTACAATTATTGGCATGCTCACACAACGCTCCTCTTCGGACAACCGGGTTTCTTTAAGCCCCGCCTGATCAATCCTCATTTCTTGCTTAATGCTTCACCCGATGTCATTAGTTTTTACGATACTTCAGAATTACGAGCAACCTTAGAAACTTTAATCGATTTTGATTTATTAAATAGTGGAAAAACGCGGCTGACATTATCTGCGGTGCGGGTTGATAATGGAGAGCAAGTTCTTTTTGACACCAAAAACCAAAAAATTTACCCCGAACACATCATGGCAAGTGGTGCATTACCGCCCGGGTTTCCTGCAGTCAATATTGATGGTGTGAATTATTGGGATGGTGGCATTGTGAATAATACACCGATAGAAGTCATCTTAAATGATTTACCCCGCATAAGCACCCTTTGCTTTATGGTGCACTTATTTGATCCTGAAGGGGATGAGCCCACTAATTTAGACCAGGTGTTACTCAAGCAAAAAGACATCAGTTATGCGAGTAATTACAAACGCGTCATTAAATCCTTTTGCGAAACTCATGACTTGCGGCATGCAATAAAAGAACTTTATGATCTGCTACCGGATAACGTAAAAAAAATGCCTAAGGCAAAAAAATTAAGTTCTTTAGGATGTCGAAGTACCATGATAATGGTTCGTTTTCATCGGCATGGCTTACCTACTGATTTATCGTCAAAAGATTATGCGTTTTCCCCTCTTTCAATCAATGAAGGAATAGCGATTGGATTTGAGCAAGGGAAAGCTGCTTTAAAAAATCCGGCCTGGTTACAGTCTGTTCCTAAGGACACCGGCGCTGTACTCTATGACGTTTTTCCTCACGATCATACGCAACAAACTCACTTTCATCATGACAACAAAAAAGAGGGCTAGGATAAGATTTCTGTACCTTAGTGAAGCTGCAAAAACAAAAAGTATTGCTTACTTTAACGCTTCTTTAGGTTTACCCGGAGGAAGTGGAGGACAATGGTATTCGGTGGTAATCTGTCCTTGTATGTCCACTGCCTGCAAGGTGACAGGGAATTTCCACAAGCTATAAAGGTGTTTAAGCACTTCATTGGTGCTTTCTCCCAAAGGAATACGGTTTTGTTGCGTGTACTGCAAGATTAGAGATCGATCTCCTTCTATATCCACGGAATAAACTTGAATGTCTGGCTCTAGCGACCCAAGATTATATTGTTTGGATAACGATTCTCGAATCGTTTGATAACCCTGCTCATCATGAATTGCATTGACCACTAAGTCAGGATTGCGATCGTCATCGACAATAGAAAATAACTTCAGTTCACGAATTAAGCGGGGCGATAGATATTGGGCAATAAAGCTTTCATCTTTAAAATTACGCATTGCAAAATCCAAGCTAGACAACCAATCACTGTTTGCTAAATAAGGAAACCAGCGTTTATCTTCTTGCGTTGGGTTTTCACATATTCGCTTTATGTCTTGCATCATGTGGTAGCCTAATGTGTAAGGGTTAATCCCAGTAAAATAAGGGCTATTGTAAGAGGGTTGCATAATAACATTCGTGTGGTTTTGCAAAACCTCCAGCATGAATTCGTCGGTCACTAAGCCTTTATCGTAAAGTGCGTTTAATAGCGTATAGTGCCAAAAGCACGCCCAGCCTTCATTCATGACTTTTGTTTGCCCTTGAGGATAAAAATATTGAGCAATCTTTCGTACAATCCGTACAATTTCGCGTTGCCAAGATTCTAATAGGGGGGCATTTTTTTCAATAAAATAAAGAATGTTCTCTTGCGGTTCCTCCGGGAAACGCTTTTTACGTCCATTTTCGTCAACGTGTTTGCTTTTAGGTATAGTACGCCACAATTCATTGACTTGGGATTGCAGATAGATTTCCCGGTTTTGTTGGCGAATTTTTTCCTCTTGCATCGATAAACTGGCCGGATGCTTATACCGATCAACGCCATAATTCATGAGCGCATGACAAGCATCAAGAATAGCTTCTACTTCATCGATGCCAAAGCGCTGTTCACATTCACTGATGTAATTTCTTGCAAAAACGAGATAATCAATAATCGCATCCGCAGAGGTCCACATTTTAAAAAGGTAATTGTTTTTAAAGAAAGAGTTATGTCCGTAGCACGCGTGTGCAATGACTAACGCTTGCATAGCCATCGTGTTTTCTTCCATTAAATAGGAAATGCAAGGATTTGAGTTAATCACCAACTCATAGGCCAAGCCCATTTGGCCACGCTTATAGCTCTTTTCTACCCCTACAAAATGTTTACCGAATGACCAGTGATGGTAACCGATTGGCATGCCAACGGAGGCATAGGCATCCATCATTTGCTCAGCAGAGATAATTTCAATTTGATTGGGATAAGTATCCAGTTTGAAATCTTTTGCTAAGCTTGCAATTTCTCTATCGTAGGCTTGAATAAGTTCGAATGTCCATTCGGCGCCAGAAGATAAAGGTTTTTTTTTCATGCCGTCTTCCTTTTGAATAATTCGCGAAACACAGGATAAATATCGGATACTGTGTCAATATTTTCCATGGCAAAATTAGGGTAGATGCTTTTGACTTGCTGATAAACTTCCCAAAGGCTTTGATGGTGTCGAGGCATAATCTCAATGTAGGCGAAATATTGGAGCAGAGGCATAATTTTTTCTTGGAGTAGCTCCTGGCAATAGGGGGAATCAGCATTCCAATTATCCCCGTCTGAAGCTTGAGCTACATAAATGTTCCAAGAAGATGCGGGGTAGCGGGCTTCAATGATGTGGTGTAGTAATTCCAATGCGCTAGAGACCACTGTTCCGCCGGTTTCACGAGAATAGAAGAACTCTTCTTCATTGACTTCTTTTGCCGACGTATGATGACGGATAAAGACCAGCTCAATTTTTTCGTAATTTTTAGTCAGAAAAAGATAAAGCAAAATAAAGAAGCGTTTGGCGATGTCTTTTTTAGCTTCATCCATCGAGCCTGATACATCCATTACACAAAACATGACAGCTTGTGTGGATGGGGCTGGAATGCGAATGCGATTATTGTAACGAATATCAATCGTATCAATGAATGGAACACGACCGATTTTCTTCTTTAAAAATTCAACATCTCGTTGCAACCGCAATAAATCCACTTGATCCGGATTAGCTGAGGCTTCAAGCTGCGCCAGTTCTTCTTCCGCTTCTCGCAACTGGCGTTTATAGGGAGAAGCCAGTGCTATGCGTCTTCCTGCTGCTTGTCGCATCGAGCGCACGACATTGATATTTGCAGGAATACCACTGGTACTGACACCTGCTCTAACCGTTTTAAACGTCGTTAATCGCGCTAATTCTTTTTTGATTAAATCGGGAAGCTCTAAGTCTTCAAAATACAACTCAAGGAATTCTTCACGTGAGAGTTGAAAAACAAAATCATCTTCGCCTTCGCCGGTGTCACTGGCTTGACTACCCCCACCTCCGCTACCGCTGCTGGGTCGTTTAACGCGATCCCCTGAGATGAATTGGTCATTGCCTGGAAAGATTTTCTCTATACGCCCACCTGGACCGCGGCGAAATCGCGGTTCAGAGATATCTTTGGCAGGGATACTGATTTGCTCTCCTTGATCAATTTCAGTAATACTTCGCTTACCCACTGCTTCAGACACTGCGCGTTTAATTTGATTTTTATAACGACGCAGAAAGCGCTGGCGATTCACGGTGCTTTTTTTGCCCGCATTCTGTCGTCTATCTATCAGTTGCGACATAAACCTGTCCTCTTCAGCTCCCGCTGATGTCAGTGATTATTGTGATTTTCTTACACGGAGGTACCATTCACATAATAACCTGACTTGTTTGCGGGTATAGCCTTTATCGATCATGCGCGCAATAAATTCCTCGTGCTTCTTCTTGTCATCTTCAGAGGCTTTCGCATTAAACGAAATCACAGGCAACAAATCCTCAGTATTGGTAAACATTTTTTTCTCAATGACAGATTTTAATTTTTCATAACTATTCCATACAGGATTTTTACCATGATTATTTGCGCGCGCTCTGAGTACAAAATTCACTACTTCATTACGAAAATCTTTTGGATTAGAAATACCTGCTGGTTTCTCAATTTTTTCGAGTTCTAAATTCAGTGAAGCGCGATCAAAAATTTCCCCTGTATCCGGATCGCGATAATCTTGATCCTGAATCCAGAAATCGGCATAAGTAATATATCGGTCAAAAATGTTTTGCCCGTATTCAGAGTAAGACTCAAGGTAAGCAGTTTGAATTTCTTTACCAATCAATTCGACGTATTTGGGCGTTAAGTACTCTTTAATAAACGTTAAATATTTTTCGTGTAATTCCTGAGCAAATTGCTCTTGCTCAACTTGTCGTTCTATCACATAAAGCAGATGAACGGGGTTGGCAGCCACTTCTGAGTGATCGAAATTAAAGACCTTCGATAAAATTTTAAACGCGAATCGTGTTGAGATACCGCTCATTCCTTCGTCAACACCGGCAAAATCCCGGTATTCCTGGTAAGATTTTGCTTTAGGATCCGTATCTTTTAACGACTCACCGTTATACACACGCATCTTCGAATAGATACTGGAATTTTGAGGTTCTTTTAATCGTGTTAATACAGAAAACTGCGCAAGCATTTCCAATGTGCCCGGGGCACAGGGTGCATTCTTAAGCGAGCTATTATCAAGCAATTTTTGGTAGATGCGCTGTTCTTCAGAAACGCGTAGACAATAAGGAACTTTAACGATGTTAATCCGGTCAATAAAGGCTTCGTTGTTTTTGTTGTTACGAAATGTTTGCCATTCTGCTTCGTTGGAGTGGGCGACAATGATGCCTTCGAAAGGCAAGCCGGATAAGCCTTCGGTTGCGTTATAGTTGCCTTCTTGGGTTGCTGTCAATAAAGGGTGCAAAACCTTAATCGGTGCTTTGAACATTTCAACGAATTCGAGTAATCCACGGTTAGCACGACATAGGCCTCCAGAGTAACTGTAAGCATCGGGATCATCTTGGGAAAATTCTTCTAGCTTACGAATATCCACTTTCCCCACTAAAGAGGAAATGTCCTGGTTATTTTCATCCCCCGGCTCTGTCTTCGCAACGGCAATTTGTTTTAAACGTGAGGGTTTAATTTTGACGACGCGAAATTGGCTGATGTCGCCGTTGTATTCTTGAAGTCTTTTAACCGCCCAAGGCGACATGATGTAACGCAGATGACGTGGAGGAATACCAAAGCGCTCCAGCAGTATCTCACCATCTTCTTCTGGATGGAATAACGACAGAGGAGAATCAAAGACAGGTGAACCTTTAATGGCATAAAAAGGAACTTTTTCCATTAAATCTTTCAATTTTTCTGCAAGTGATGATTTACCTCCACCCACAGGACCCAGCAGATAAAGAACCTGTTTTGTTTCTTCTAAGCCTTGAGCAGCATGTTTTAAAAAGCCAACAATTTGCTCAATCGGTTCTTCCATTCCGAAAAATTCTTTAAAAACAGGGTAGTAAGGTATGACTTTGTTAGAAAAAATACGTGAAAGAACCGGGTCATGCCGAGTGTCAATCATCTCCGGTTCGCCAATCGCCATCAGCAAGCGCTCGGCTGGGTTGGCATAGGCGGCAGGATCTGTTCGACACAGTTCTAGGTATTCATCTAGACTTAACTCCTCCGCTTTATTATCCACATAGCGTCTCGTATAGTTTGCTAAAAACTCGGTTGTATTCATAAGCCCTATCCCCTTTCACTTAGCACTGCTGGCTACGCTATTCTTTGATTCTTTTTGTTTTTCGCTTTAATCTTCTAGTTTTAGTATAACTCATATAATTCATATGAAAATTTTTTATTACTAAATTATTAATGTTGTACCTTAACATGACCGGAGCAAAGTTCATGCCAGACAAAACGATTTATCGCAAAGACTATCAGGCACCTCATTTCAGTGTGGAGACCGTCGATCTTGATTTTGACCTTTATGATGACCATGCCCTCGTTGTTAACCGGATGAAGCTAAAGCGTCATCAGTCGGGCGAATTGCATCTGTATGGAGATGAATTAGAGCTCGTTAGCGTATACATGGATAATAAACAGCTTATCGATAAAAAAGACTATCGTCTACAAGCCGATGATTTAATTATTGAAAATTGCCCGGATGAATTCACTTTAGAGATAACCACGCGCACCTATCCCCAAAATAATACGAAATTATCTGGACTGTATCGTTCCCATCAACTGTTTTGCACGCAATGTGAAGCAGAAGGCTTTCGCCGGATCACGTTTTATTTAGACCGGCCGGATGTATTGGCAATCTATACGACGAAAATCACCGCTGACAAAATTAAATACCCTGTGTTGCTTTCCAATGGGAATTTAATTGATTCAGGCAGCTTAGAAAATGGGCGGCATTGGGTGAAATGGGAAGATCCGTTCAAAAAGCCGTCCTATTTATTTGCCTTAGTGGCTGGAGATTTAGCGTGCGTGCAAGATAAGTGGGTTACTGCTTCCGGTAAGCCGGTTGATTTACGTCTTTATGTTGAACCAGGCAATGAAGATAAATGTGCCCATGCCATGGCTTCTTTGAAAAAAGCCATGCGCTGGGATGAGGAAGTGTATGGGCGTGAATATGATTTAAACATTTATATGATCGTTGCGGTCAGCGATTTCAATATGGGGGCGATGGAAAATAAAGGATTAAATCTTTTTAATTCCAAATACATTCTGGGCCGTCCTGACACCGCAACGGATCAAGATTTTGCCGATATTGAAGGCGTTGTTGGCCACGAATACTTTCATAATTGGACAGGAAATCGCGTCACTTGCCGAGATTGGTTCCAGCTTAGTTTAAAAGAGGGGCTAACGGTATTTCGCGATCAAGAATTTTCTCGGGACATGAATTCCCGCGATGTCAATCGAATCCTCGATGTTAAGGTATTACGCAATATCCAATTCCCTGAAGATGCTGGAAGCATGGCACATCCAGTAAGACCTGAGTCTTATCAGGAAATTAATAATTTTTATACCGCGACAGTTTATAACAAGGGTGCAGAAGTGATCCGTATGCAACATACGCTGCTGGGAAAGGAAGGTTTTCGCCGGGGTATGGATTTGTATTTTCAACGCCATGATGGGCAAGCTGTGACCATTGACGATTTCGTTGCCGCAATGGCTGATGCTAATCAGGTTGATTTAAGTCAATTTAAACGTTGGTATAGCCAAGCGGGGACGCCGGAGATTCGGGTGATTACAGAGTATAGTCAAGGTAAGCTTACCCTAATTATGTCTCAATCGTGTCCGCCCACGCCAGAGTGCAAGGAAAAGAAACCTTTTCATATTCCCCTACGCATCGCGCTATTTGATGAACATGGCCAATCTTTGCCGCTAAAACAAGACGTATTGGAATTACGGGAGGAGCAGCAGGTCTTCCATTTCAGCAATTTGCCAGGCAAACCCATCGTTTCGTTGCTCCGAGATTTTTCTGCACCCGTGAAATTGCATCGTCAAGTGAGTGAAGAAGAGTTGCTTGCTTTATTACGATTTGAGTCGGATGGTTTTGCTAAATGGGATGCAGCGCAGCGATTAGCGCTGACTTGCATCAACCATTATTTTAAAACGTCGCATGATAAATGGCATATTCCTCAAGCCCTGATTGAGGCTTATCGTCACATTTTAGAAGACGAGTCGCTGGATTATGCGTTACGTGCCGAATTATTAATGCCTCCAGGATTTGAAGATGTTGCTGGTGATTTAAAAGTAGTGGATGTGGCTGTGATTGAAAAAGCCCGCGATTTTTTCCGTAGTGAATTAGGTAAGCAGCTTTTTGAGCCATTGTATGCGAAGTATCAGTCGTTATGGCAAGCAGAAGATCACGGCATGCATGCTGAGGCTTATGGCAGAAGGCGATTACGCAATGTTTGTTTATGGTTAATGATGAAAGCCGATGAGTCTCGCAGTTTAGCGCTCTGTCAGCAGCAATTCATTAAAGCGAAAACCATGACAGATCAACTTGCTAGCTTCGCTGCTTTAAATGATTGTACACAAGGCACCGCGAGAGAGCAGGCAATTGATAACTTTTATCGTCAGTGGTCTCAGGATGAATTGGTGTTAGATAAGTGGTTCTCTATCCAAGCCATGAGCGAATTACCAGGTACTTTGGCGCGAGTTAAGACTCTACTTAAGCATCCAGCGTTCAGTATAAAAAATCCCAACAAGGTTCGTGCCGTGGTGGGTGCTTTTTGTCAGGCGAACCCTAAACATTTTCATGCTGCAGATGGAAGTGGTTATGCTTTTCTTGGTGAGATTTTGATCCAAATCGATAAAATAAATCCACAGATTGCCGCGCGATTAGCAACGCCATTTACACGTTGGCGCCGTTACGATCCACCTCGACAAAAAGAAATGAAAGCCCAGCTTAAGCAGCTGGCTGAGCTTAATTTGTCCCGGGATTTAAGCGAATTGGTGGAAAAAAGTTTAGTGGAGTGAGCATGATTAATCGTTTTGCGGTAATGGGAAATCCAATTTCACATAGTCTATCTCCATTAATCCATCAGCGATTTGCAGAGCAAACGGGCATAGAATTGAGTTATGAGAAATTACTCGTGCCCGAAGCATTTTTTGAAGCGCAAGTTCTGGATTTCTTCACTCAAGGTGGAAAAGGTTTAAATATCACATTACCGTTTAAACAAAGGGCTTTTGCCATGGCACGTGTACATACCCCGCGAGCCTTACAGGCTAAAGCAGTCAACACACTCTGGATAAGCGAAGATCAATTGCATGCAGACAATACGGATGGAATTGGTTTAATTAGAGATCTGGGCCATTACCTTAATCTCGCAGAAAAGCAGGTTTTGTTGTTGGGTGCTGGAGGGGCTGCGCGGGGAATTATTGGGCCTTTGTTGGATGCAGGAATTGGTAAACTTATTATTGCTAATCGCACCGAGGAAAAGGCGCATCTCTTGCGAGCTGATTTTGCACAAATCCTTTGCAGCCCTTTGTCGGAGTTAAAAAATGATTTTGATTTAATCATTAATGCGACTTCAGCGAGTTTAATGGAAGAAGACATGGGAATACCGTACTCATTACTAAAGCCCACGACTCTTTGCTATGACTTAGCCTACAATCGCCAACATCCTACTGCTTTTGTTAAATGGGCCAAAGAACAAGGTGTCGTCGGGGTTGATGGGTTAGGAATGTTGGTAGAACAAGCCGCAGAAGCGTTCTTCATTTGGAATGGTATCATGCCTGATGTGCCGGCTGTATTGAGAGAGCTAAGGCAAACCTAAAAAATGTTTCGTTTAAGCTAGATTAGAGTACCAGTGTTCATCTTAGTTAAATTTACTTGAAAAGAATGTAATAAGTGAGCTATGACGTAAAGAACTTAGTCACCTCATCGGCTGCGACGATAGTGTCTTTATAACCTAAATCGAGCAGCTCGCGAGTAAATCCGGGCTCAAACAATAAAAAGCTGAGTAAATCGCCCGATTTATTTTTTGCACCCAAAATATTAAGTAAAAAGCGCAATAAGGCAGGCATACTCGGGTACTGTGCTTGAGCAATGTCTGCAATGTCAATACTGGGTCTTAGATGGAGCGTTTCGATTGGACGCCAAGGAGATCGACGTTTTTTCCATAAGGATAAGAGGCGGGCAATGTCATTCATGCGATTAACCATCTCGATATCACGATCGAGATTGTCAAGGAATAACCCATTTAACATGCCACCTAAAATATGCGCAAAGCCGACTTCCCCATTGCGCAACTGATCGGGATCATGAAAGACGGGTAATGGACGTGTACCCAAAATAAGAATTTTTTCAACTTGAAATCGTATAGCACCGCGTAAAGGAGAAACTAAACCTATACTGCCATCGCCATAATGAAAACCATCAATATTGACGGTGGGAAAGAAAAGGGGTAACGCGCTGGAGGCTAGTATATGTTCCATCTTAAGTGAGGCTTGTTGGCTGACATGACGAGGGTAATGCCAATCTTCAAACTCTGGAAAATCATGCCGGTAAAAAGAGATCGTTTGCTGGGTTTCGTAGCAATGACTGATCACTTCCATGGCTTCCAAGTGGTTAGCAGCAATGTTGGCATCAATCATGTCGAAATCGATGTTGGTTGTGATAAATTCACGCAAAGGGGTGGTGTTAAGCAGATGCCCAGATTGACGTTGTTTAACAATGAGATGACTTAAATTGCGCAGTACGGATTTACTGAGCTCATAATTGCTGGCATTAAAAATTTGATGGCAGTGAATTTCAGCCCACATTCCCTCGAGCTTTTCTAAACCCATTGGAAAGTCATGAGCATTTTCAGCCAAAACAGCGGCATTAAGACAGCCGACACTGACCCCACTAATCATTTCAAAAGGAATCGTTTTCACTTGCAAAATATGGCCAATGGCTTTTAGCACGCCGGCTTGATAAGCACCTCGCGCTCCACCTCCGGCCAAAAAAAGGGCTTTCCTAGCCATATGTATTTCATGTTTTTCTTTTTAAGGAGGATTAGGGGAATATAGTTGACTAAACAGGGACTGGCAAGCATTTTTATGGAAACTCAGCAAGAATAGGGTTCGCCGGTGTAATGGCGTGCTCATGAAATCTTGAGTATTGTAATTTCGTTGTTTCAATGATGGATGTGATTATTTAGGTCATTTTGACTAACAATATTTCTTTTTTTCGGGATCAATTCATAAATTCTGGTATAATCGGCCGGTAATTTAGCTACTTGGGTAATTAATATGGGTGATGGGCGATTGCAGCCAGACGAAGCCACCATCAATGAAGCCATCGCTTCTGAACCGACTGAGGCTGCTCTTTTAGTCGCAAGAAAACAAGTCTTAGAAATGCAACAGCCGGTTAGCTTTACGCCAAAGCCCATGCTACCGGATGCGTTAACCCTTGCCTTATTAGAGAAAATTCCTTTTCTTGCCAATTTTTTGCGCAGTGTTGATGCGACTGGTGTTTCTCTAAGTAAATTAGCTTATATTCAAGGGAATGAAGTAGCAGGTACTGTGAATTCTGGCTTTCGTATCGCGGGTGCTGTTATCGCCTTTATCGATTTTATTCGTATTCCTGCGATGTATTTGGCCGCATGGCTTTTAGACCAACCCCTTTCAATTAACTTATCGCAAAAAGCTAAATGGCTTTATTCAGCAGTTATTTTGAGCTTATCCCTCGCAGGGTTGTTGGCTCCTACCACAATTGCACCGTTCATTGCATTGGCTGCGGCAAGTCTTGCTTTTATGGTTAGTGTTTTTACGCTGAGTAAGTTGTTTTATGACCGCCATCAAACAAAGCAATTATTGAAGCAAATTAAGCAAGAGATTGAGAAGACCGAGTTTGAGTTACAGCAGATGATATCGCGGGCTAAGGAATTAGGTGAGCTACTTAATACGCCTGATAAAAAGAAAAATTACTTGGCCTATATTGAGCAAGTTAACCAATTGCAAGAGGACATGGATGAAAAAAAAGAGACGCTTCAAGAATTATATGATAACCAATTAGAAGCAGCCCAACTATTAGAAGGCCTCGGATGGCACGGCGTTTTGGATAAAACGGTGGGATTGGGTTTAGCGACCACCGCATTGATTGGATTAACTCTCTCTCTTTTTTTCCCCGTTATTGGTTTAGCCATTTTTGGGGCTAGTGCTGCAGGGGGTTGTCTATACATTCTTGCACGCATGGCTTGTATAGCCATTCCAATGATTAGGGATAAATGGAAATCTGCTCAACCCAATGAAACACCGCCACAAGAGGTATTGGAAACCAAGTCTAACTTGTATCAAAATGAAAAAGCATTTCTACTACAAGGAGCGTCTCAGGTCTCTCTAGAGCCTTCTTTAACGATAGACCCTATGGGGGAGGCATTAGGAAAGAAGGTAGCCGGCTCAACAGGGCTTAGGTTATTTGATCCAAATAGAAACTCAAAACCGCAGAACGTTGAATTACCAGAGAATAATTCAGAATGTGTATTGTAAAACACGACAGCATGCCAATCCAAACTTTAAAAATTAATCCTATAATCTTTAATCGCTCTGCTCTAACGTAATAAAGAAGCAACACGCAATTTCCAAAGGCAGCACTTTCGTTATCCCTTAGTACCTGAAATAGGTTGGCATTCGGCCCAACAAAAAGTGGGTGTAAATTTCAACCCAAACGTTGCCTTGCGCGCAAAGTTTTTGTTGAGCGAAGGCTCAATCTACGGGATTTTTACTGTACGGACGCTCTGTTTGCATTTCCTTCTGAACTGGTATAGCGTTTAGCTTCTTTAAGGTTACAGGTAATTCAATGATGACATTGTTTGGCGAGCAACCACGCGCTTTTCGTATGATTTTCATGCTCGAAATTTGGGAGCGCTATGGATTCTATACCATGCAAGGAATCCTCACCTTATTTTTCATTCGGTATTTAGGATTTAATGACAGTGAGGCCTATTTCACATTTGGGGCTTTCTCCGCACTCGTCTATGGCTTGGTGGCTTTGGGTGGATATCTTGGTGATAAGGTGTTAGGTACCAAGCGTACGATTGTTTTAGGATTGATAACGCTTGCTCTCGGCTATCTTTCGTTGGCTCTGGCAAATAAACAAAATGTCTTCTTCGCTTTAGGCCTGATTTGTGTTGGCAATGGTTTATTTAAAGCAAATCCTTCGAGTTTACTAGCCAAATGCTATGACCCAAATGACCCTCGTTTAGACAGCGCCTTCACACTGTACTACATGGCAATTAATTTAGGCTCAACGGTGGCTTTGTTTGTAGGGCCCGCACTCTCGAGTCGGTTTGGTTACTCTTATGCTTATTTCAGCAGTTTTGTGGGTTTGTTGCTGGGACTAGCTAATTATTTTTTCCAGCGTCAACATGTCGCGCCTATTAATACCCCTGCTGATAGCAAAGTAGTGCCGCTCTGGAAATGGATTCTTATTATAGGGGGAGTGGTTATCGTAAGTTTGGTGGCTTCTTATTTGTTACAACATGTGATTTTAGCGAAAGACCTGGTTTGGGCGATTACTATCGTAGTGGTAGGGATTTATTTCTTTTTAATGCATAAGGAACAAAAACATTCCAAGCGACGGATGCTGGTTGCTTTTATTTTGATGCTTGAAGCGGTTGTTTTTTTTACACTCTATCAGCAAATGCCCACCTCATTAAATTTATTTGCAGTGAATAACATTAAGCCTGTACTTTTGGGTATCGTGCTTGACCCGCAAAGTTTTCAGGCGCTCAACCCCATTTGGATTATTCTTATGAGTCCTGTCTTAGCGGCGTTTTACAATGCCTTAAATCGCCATGGGTATTCCTTTTCTATACCTTACAAATTCGCATCGGGCATGCTGTGTTGCGGTTTAAGTTTTAGTTTGCTTTATTTTGCGCGTTACATGCATGATGGACATGGCATTGTTTCATCGTGGTGGTTAGTCGCAAGCTATTTTTTTCAAAGTACGGGTGAGCTTTTGGTTTCAGCATTAGGAGTAGCAATGGTTGCTCAGCTAGTACCCAATCAAATGACAGGGTTTGTGATGGGAATGTGGTTTTTGACGTCTTCCGTTGCTGGATTTATTGGCGCCTATGTCGCTGCGCTGACTGCTCTTCCTACTCATGTAAAACCTGGCATAGAATCGTTAACGATTTATACTCAAGTTTTTGCTTATATAGGTCTTTCCACCTTAGCAATCGGTGTATTCATGTGGCTAAGCGCGGCTAAGTTAAATCGCTATATGAATCCCAGTGACTAGACGGCCTCCATCGCTAAGCGTTGAGGCGGGGTCCGCATTTCGGTAAGTACCCGCCTAACGACTAAACTAATGTGGGTTAAATCAATAGGCACATAGGTTAATAAGGCAGTGCCATTCAAGTAATCTGGGTTTAATGCATTATAGTAATGAGTGAGCTCATCGGCTTTGTCTGGTTGAAAAGAAGGGGGATTAAGCCATTGCATTGGGTGATTAATCAGCAACGGATGCCTAGGATTAGCATTCCAACCATTCTGTCTTTTCAAGCTCTCTGCCAGCATTATAACAAATTCAGGGATAGGCTGATTTTGTCGCGGGTGAATTTCATTGTTCAATTTGGCTAAAAATTGATATCTTTCTGGGGAGCCGGCGAGGGTAAAATACACCATTTCTTCCTCCGGACGAACCAGTTTATAACGGATAGCTTTTGCCAGGCAAAATTTAGCCGCGGTAAAGCTTAAGTCAATCTTTGGATCGTGATAAGTACCTCCGGTGTAGGCAGTTACTTGTTTTCCTTGTGCTTTAATGAGATTTCGACAAATACGGCTAAAGCCCACGATACTGTGGTTGTGATAAAAAATCCCTAGCCCGCCACTTTTTCTCAATCCTAAAACATTCTCATAGAATTGCTGAGTGTCTACCAGGGAGTAGTGTTTGCGCGTAAATTGTTCAAGTGCAAAGATTAGCTTATCAGATAAGGGTAAATGAGATTCAATCTCTATTGATTCTGTACGTAAAGCTAAAGAACTGCTCATTTTTCTCTCCCTAGAAAAAGGCATAAGCAACTAAATTAAAAAGAAAATTTCCAAATGTCAAATCCACATTCAAGATTTTACATGAATTCGACGAGCGCATTTTTCCTGGTCGGAACAAGGGTCGAAAGAAAGTGATTTAGATAATGCAGCCAGTATCACAGAAGCTTTGATAGCTAATCCCATCGAAACGTATCGTGCTATCTTCCGAAATCCTAAAAAGATAACGTCTCGAGAAATGCGTTATTCAGGAGATGAGCCTCCCTCGAATAGCCGTACACCTTGTTTAAGAGATATACTCTCATCAACAAGGAACAAAAATGGTAAAAAATGCAAGAAACTTCGGTAACGCAAAGGGATGGGCACGTTCATCATAATGAAGCTCATGGTTGAGCGAGAAGATTAAATGCCTAAAATTGCTTTAACAAAAGGGACTGTAATTTTACGTTGTGCAGCTAAAGAAGCTTTATCCAAAGCGTCGAGGATACGGTGTAGATCGTGCATGTTTCGAGCACAACGATTAATTAAAAATTGCCCGACGGTGGTGGGTATTTCAAACCCTCTTTTATTAGCATGCTGTTGAAGCGTTTTAATTTTTAACTCATCGTCTAACTCATTAAGCTGTATAACTAAGCCCCAGGCTAGGCGTGATTTGAGATCCGCTAAATGGATATCCAAATTGGGAAGTGATTTTCGGCTGCTGATGAGAAGCATGGTTTTGCCGTTATCACGCACTTTATTGTAGAGATGAAATAGCGCTTCTTCCCAAGCTTTATCCGCAACAATAGCATCGATATCATCAATAGCAATTAAAGTTTGTTCTGAAAGATTATCCAGGCTTTCAGGTCCCCATTCTTTAAGAATGGGTAAGGGTAAATAGATGGATGAAGCATTCGCCCTCGCCTGACAACAGGCTTGCAACAGATGAGTTTTGCCACAGCCAGAATTGCCCCAGAGGTAGAAGAGGCGCTCACCAATTCCTGACAAGCCATCGTTTATTTGCTGCTCTAAAAGAGGATTGGCACCCCAACAAAAATCCGCTAAGGTTGCCTCATCGTTTCGCTGAATTGCTAAAGCTAACTGACGATTCATTTTGCCAGATGATCAATCGAGCACGCTTTCTTACTCCAGGTGCAAACATAATCGAGGTAAGTAGCGGAAGTAGTAATTGCGGTAATTACCATCAGCGTATTAATAATAAAGGAAGGAAATGCAAAAAAGGCCAATTCAAAAAGGCAAAGGGTGACGAGTGCCAGTTGAAAAGTCGTATTGACTTTACTGAGTAAAGTAGGCTCGAAATCAAGCTTGCGCTGCACAAACCAAAACCAGGCGACTACTCCCATGGAAATAGTTAAATCCCGCATAAACACAAGAATCACTAGCCACCAAGGTAATTCGCCTAGCAAGGCTAAAGAGATAAAACTGGAAGCAACCAATAGCTTGTCTGCCAGAGGATCAATAAATGAGCCTAAAGGACTTTGCCAATGGAAATATCGAGCTAACCAGCCATCGAGTCCATCGGTAAATCCTGCTAGCATGAACATGTAAAAGGCGTTTACGTAATCATGTTTGTAGAGAAACACCAGAAAAGGCGCTATCAGTACTAAACGAAATAGAGTAAGCGCGTTAGGTATATGTCTTAGTATCATATGTAAACGACTGTTAATACGCGTCATCGCTTTTGGGTAATGGTGTATGATTTTCGCCAGCAGCTTGAGTAATACAATCCCTAAAGTGTATACAATACTGTTGCTACTGTCACTCCCTCTGTATAGAAGTGGCTCTTCTCTTTATTATAACAGCCGAGCTAGGGGTTTAGTGGATTAGGTATGGATTGGTGTATTTTCTTTTGACTGCTGTGCAACTTCATTGTTAGTGCGCAATGATATTGCCCATTAAAAACTTTGGCATCATTCTCTTTTGCAAGAGAAAAAGTGGAGCAATTAACGAAGCAAAATGAAGAGCTGATTCGCGTCCCTGCGCTACAGGATTAGGGTCTGTTGACAATTCACCTGCCGCCTACGTGCCGCGGCTTGTCCGCGGCATCAATAGATGGTCAAATTAAAAGCTGAACTACCTAATTCATTGATTAATGAAAGCAAACTCATAATATAACGGCTCAGATACCAAGTATAAAACGAGTTTGCAATGCTAAGACTTATGCTCAATGACGAGCGTTGGTCAAAGCTGAGGGAGATCATGCTACAGCACAGGATTTATGACAAGCCCAATCTCCGTAGGATAGTGGAGGCAATGTTATATCGCATGCGGGTTGGGTGCCCTTGGCGTGACCTACCGATAGAT
>NZ_FUXJ01000035.1 GCF_900167045.1 Legionella maceachernii
ATTGAGAGCGAGTAAGGGAAGAGGGTGTTGGCAAGAGGTGGTTGAGGTTATATGGTCAAGAAGAGAAGCGCAAACGGTGGATGCCTTGGCAGTAAGAGGCGAAGAAGGACGTGGAATCCTGCGAAAAGCTTTGGGGAGCTGGAAACGAGCGATGAACCAAAGGTGTCCGAATGGGGGAACCCGGCTTTGCGAAAGCGAGGTCATTTTTAACTGAATACATAGGTTAAAGAGGCGAACTCGGGGAACTGAAACATCTAAGTACCCGAAGGAAAAGAAATCAAACGAGATTCTCCAAGTAGCGGCGAGCGAACGGGGAAGAGCCTGGTGTGATATATCATTAAGCTGAGTAGAAGGCTCTGGGAAGTGCCACGAGAGAGGGTGAAAGTCCCGTATACGAAGGCCTAATGAGGAACTAAGCACACGAATAAGTAGGCTGGGACACGTGAAATCCTGGTTGAAGATGGGTGGACCATCATCCAAGGCTAAATACTCCTTACTGACCGATAGTGAACCAGTACCGTGAGGGAAAGGCGAAAAGAACCCCGGAGAGGGGAGTGAAATAGAACCTGAAACCGTTTGCGTACAAGCAGTGGGAGCTGGCTTAGGCTAGTGACTGCGTACCTTTTGTATAATGGGTCAGCGAGTTACTTTTAGTGGCGAGGTTAACTTATTAAGGGAGCCGTAGAGAAATCGAGTCTGAAAAGGGCGAGAGTCGCTGAGAGTAGACCCGAAACCGGGCGATCTAGCCATGTGCAGGATGAAGGTTGGGTAACACCAACTGGAGGTCCGAACCGGGTAATGTTGAAAAATTATCGGATGACGTGTGGCTAGGAGTGAAAGGCTAATCAAGCCCGGAGATAGCTGGTTCTCCCCGAAAGCTATTTAGGTAGCGCCTCGTGAATGATTACTGGGGGTAGAGCACTGTTTCGGCTAGGGGGCTGTCATGGCTTACCAAACCGATGCAAACTCCGAATACTGGTTAATTGAATCACGGGAGACACACGGCGGGTGCTAACGTCCGTCGTGAAGAGGGCAACAACCCAGACCGTCGGCTAAGGTCCCGAAGTTATGGTTAAGTGGGAAACGATGTGGGAAGGCATAGACAGCCAGGAGGTTGGCTTAGAAGCAGCCACCCTTTAAAGAAAGCGTAATAGCTCACTGGTCGAGTCGGCCTGCGCGGAAGATGTAACGGGGCTAAAACCATACACCGAAGCTGCGGATATGCACTAAGTGCATGTGGTAGGGGAGCGTTCTGTAAGCTGATGAAGGTTCATTGAGAAGTGGGCTGGAGGTATCAGAAGTGCGAATGCTGACATGAGTAACGATAAAGTGGGTGAAAAACCCACTCGCCGGAAGTCTAAGGTTTCCTGCACGACGTTAATCGGAGCAGGGTGAGTCGGCCCCTAAGGTGAGGCAGAAATGCGTAGCTGATGGGAACCAGGTTAATATTCCTGGACTTTTTGTAAGTGGTGAAGCGGGGACGAAGAAGGCTAGGTGAGCCGGGCGGTGGTTGTCCCGGTACTTGCATGTAGGCTGAGGGGTTAGGCAAATCCGGCCCCTTGTTAAGGCTGAGGTGCGAAGTGGTTTCGACACTACGGTGTGCGAAGAAGTCATTGATGCCAAGCTTCCAGGAAAAGCCGCTAGCCATAACTTACAGAGAACCGTACCGCAAACCGACACAGGTGGACAAGTAGAGAATACTAAGGCGCTTGAGAGAACTCGGGTGAAGGAACTAGGCAAAATGGTACCGTAACTTCGGGAGAAGGTACGCCCTTTTTGGTGAGTTAACTTGCTTAATGAGCTGAAGAGGGCCGCAGAGACCAGGTGGCTGCGACTGTTTATTAAAAACACAGCACTCTGCAAATTCGTAAGAAGACGTATAGGGTGTGACGCCTGCCCGGTGCCGGAAGGTTAATTGATGGGGTTATTCTGCCACCAGATTGTTTGCTAATTGAGGCGAGCGACGCTGAGTTGAAGGAGCATACTTAAGTATGTGACTGAGAGGAAGCGGAAGCTCAACGAAGAGTAGCGAGCAATGTGGTGGCAGAAGAAGCTCTTGATCGAAGCCCCGGTAAACGGCGGCCGTAACTATAACGGTCCTAAGGTAGCGAAATTCCTTGTCGGGTAAGTTCCGACCTGCACGAATGGCGTAACGATGGCCACACTGTCTCCACCCGAGACTCAGTGAAATTGAAATCGCTGTGAAGATGCAGTGTACCCGCGGCTAGACGGAAAGACCCCGTGAACCTTTACTATAGTTTTGCACTGGACTTTGATGATGACTGTGTAGGATAGGTGGGAGGCTATGAAGTGCGGACGCCAGTTCGCATGGAGCCGACGTTGAAATACCACCCTGTTATTATTGAGGTTCTAACTTGGGCCAGTAATCCTGGCTGAGGACAGTGTATGATGGGTAGTTTGACTGGGGCGGTCTCCTCCCAAAGAGTAACGGAGGAGCACAAAGGTACCCTCGGTACGGTCGGACATCGTACCAAGAGTGTAAAGGCAAAAGGGTGCTTGACTGCGAGAGTGACGGCTCGAGCAGGAACGAAAGTTGGTCTTAGTGATCCGGTGGTTCTGAATGGAAGGGCCATCGCTCAACGGATAAAAGGTACTCCGGGGATAACAGGCTGATACCGCCCAAGAGTTCATATCGACGGCGGTGTTTGGCACCTCGATGTCGGCTCATCACATCCTGGGGCTGAAGCAGGTCCCAAGGGTATGGCTGTTCGCCATTTAAAGTGGTACGCGAGCTGGGTTTAGAACGTCGTGAGACAGTTCGGTCCCTATCTGCCGTGGGCGTAGGAAAATTGAGAGGAGCTGCTCCTAGTACGAGAGGACCGGAGTGGACGAACCTCTGGTGTACCGGTTGTGACGCCAGTTGCATTGCCGGGTAGCTAAGTTCGGACGGGATAACCGCTGAAAGCATCTAAGCGGGAAGCCTCCCTCAAGATGAGTTTTCCCATGAAGCCCGTTGGAGACTACGACGTTGATAGGCGAGGTGTGGAAGCACAGTAATGTGTGTAGCTAACTCGTACTAATTGGCTGATTGTCTTGACCATATAACCTGAGCTGCTTTTAGGTTGAAGA
>NZ_FUXJ01000013.1 GCF_900167045.1 Legionella maceachernii
GTACTCTTTACGTAGGTTCTACGTCAGACATCATTAAACGAACTTGGGAACACAAAAATAAAGTCATTCCTGGTTTCACTGCTCAGTATAACGTACATATGCTGGTCTATTATGAAGCACATGAATTATACGTTGAAGCAGCACGACGTGAAAAACGTTTCAAAAATTGGCCAAGACAATGGAAAATAAATTTAATAGAGAAACTAAACCCTGAATGGCGTGACCTGTATGAAGAAATTTGCCAATGATTTAGATCGAATGGATGCCGCGAACAAGCCGCGGCACGTAGGCGGCAGGTGAATTGTCAACAGACCCTAATACACGAGCTTTTTTCATGAATTTTTATCCGTGGATTGGGTAAAGGGTGTTTCTAAATTGATTCGAATATTCAACACATCGAGTACTTTTACCAGTGTATTTAACTGTACTGTCTCTTTGCCTTTTTCGATATCAAATATAACAGTTTTGCCTACCCCAGCTAATCGGGCTAGGTCTCGTTGTGATAATCCGCTCTGTTTGCGGCAATAATGAACAATCTCTGCGATTTTATCAGCAACCATATTCATCAAGTGATTGAAAGTATATTACTGTTATAGCAGTAAAAAAAATAAAATAAAAGAAATACAGGTTTAATTTACCGCTAAAATAAGTTTAATTACCGCTATCGCAGTATTAATGGGTATTTTTATGAATATAAATTCTCTAAATGTATAAAAAATAGCAATAAATACTGCTATAACGGTAAATTAGATCATGGAGTATAGGATAGCTCTAAACTATCAAAGGGAAATCCAGAAAAAGCCGCTATATAAACCATTAGCGAATCGAGGCTATTTTGCTCTGTTATGACTGCGAATACATGGAATGAAGTGAAAAGAATAGGTAAATTCAATGGCCCGATAAGCCCTGTCATCTTTGTGTGAATTAAAATACGAATTAAATTAAACATGAAGGTATCAGAATGACTCATTTAGTTAGTGACCTGATGGGTACTGCTCCAAAGACTGAATCGGGTGCAATTGATTTAACAAAAGCCGAACGTATCGCAGAAGGTGGGACACATGTGCTGTATCGATTTCCTGATGCGCCTTATGTCATTAAAGTAATGAAACAGAATCCCAACCGCGAGGAGCTTGATGAATTAGCAAAAAAATACGCTGTCTTATACGAATGCTTTGACACGGATGGAAAACAACGATGCATTCGTGAGCAGCATGTGACTCTTTCGGTGCAACTCCCCGGAAAAGAACCTTACAATGCGGCTCTCTCCCTTGTCCCTTACGAAAATTGCTTCAAAGCGAAAGTAAAATTTGATTTTAAAATAGAACCCGCAGAACTCGACCCTTATTTGATGGAACACAATAACGCGTTGTTCCATAGACTAAATAGCACGCTTATGGGTAAAGGAAGTTCTGAACTGTGTTGGGATCTGAATGAGTATGGAAAGATTGATGCACGAATCGGTCCCATTTTGCAGCGCTTAGAGAGTGATCCTCAGCTCGTTGGTACGATGACGGAGTTCTTAAATCACTACCGTGATTTTTATCAAAAGACTAATATTATTTTGGATGCCATGGGGTTTGAAAACATCCTGTTTTTTCAAGACGAACAGGGTGATTGGCAATTTAAAATAGGTAGTGTCATTAAGCACGATACTGGAAAATACACCAATGAATTATTTGATGAATTGCGTGCTGGAAGAACAGTGGATTTGAATCAGTTTTTTAATTTTACTCACGCCTATTTTTCACCGGCAAATATTAGGGCGGTTAATGCCTGCGCAATGAAATTGAGTTTAGAGCCAGTGATTAATGATGTAGCTATCGATTCAAATGATTTATTGAAACTCTCCCACGCACTGTCCGTACCAGAACGTATGCTTGCCTACGCACGACACGGTGATTTTGAAAGCACTGATAAGTTGCTTTGCGATAATAAGAGTACTCTTAGCTTTAGCCTTAGGGATTTTTGGGCCTATTCGCTCATCGCTGATGAGTACATCCAGCATGGTCAATCCCCTGAAGCAATCAAACATTACCTGGATATTGTGAGTCAATTACCGATTACCTTCCCCGAAAACGAAGAAGATGCAAAACGGGTACTGGATGCAAAAACAGCCATGAGGGATCGACAAATCGTGCACAATAAAAAAATGATGCTCCATGACGAATTGAAAACGACTCTCGGGAAGTCTAAATTTAGTTTTTGGTCATCACCAACACCTGCTAACGAAACACCTTCTCAAACTGAAACAATGACTTTAAACTAATCTCTGGTAATGTAGCTGAGCTGGGATTTTTTATTTCGGATTTAATTTGGGTTATGCTTTAGCTCCAATCGACCAATTTCATCACTTTATCGACAAAAGCCTGACCAGGATCATTTTTATCTTTTTGATAATTTGGATCCCGCTCGAGCCAAAGGGGCGTGTTTTTAAATCTTAAATAGTCATGATGGCCAATGACGTATTCTATTTCGGGGTATTTCTTTTTTAAATAACACACCAAAAAGGCATTTGCTTTCACTTGCGCTTCTGTTAAATCATCAATGCTGTTTATTCCGCCTATGTTTTCGATGCCAATGGCAAAATGATTGAGTCCTATCACGTGTCTGGCCATCCACGTTTCAGGCATGAGCTGATAAATGGTTCCGTCCCGATCAACTACAAAATGAGCGGATACATTCAAAGTTCCCGGTAATTCCTTCGTTCGTGGCGAATCTTTAGGGAAAGTGGGGGGATTAAAAACTCGAAAAGTTGCTTTGAAAGTAGGAATGCATGTCCAATGCAATACGATCATTTTAGGTTCAATTTCAATGGATTTGGAGTCAATCCCATAATGCGTTAACTGATATTGCTGAGTGAGAGCAATGCGTTCTTCATTGAACTGGATAGGAGCTTGATGAATCACTTGCGCATCGTAGCACGAAAAAGCATGCGCTAAAGAAGTGAGACTTAATAAAATCAGAGTGAAAATTTTAATCATTGTTTTTTAAAATCATAAAGTAGGCGGTTACATAGTTAGGTAAATGTTGGGTTGCTCGATAAAAAGCCTCTTTACCGGCATAGCTACCTGCTAAAAAGTCGACTTGGTAAAGATTATTCTCAAAAGCCCCCCCTGTATCGGCAAAAATACCTGCCCTGGTCATTATCTTTCCTGATTTATCTTGATATTGCACCATAAGTAATTTTCCCAGGCCAAACTGTTCAATATCTGCGGCAAAGGTGACTTCGGTGTTGACTGTGATTTTATGATCAGCATCTTTACCATATCCCTTGATGCCATCCACTTGTTTAAAATACCAGTAGCGCTCTTGGTGATAGGGGTTTTTTGCTTTATCGTAGGGAATATTGTTATTTCGGTGAACATTAAAGGTTTTTAGCTGATGACCAAAGTCGGCGACAACTGTACCTTGCATTAATGCGGCTTCCAAGTCATCTCGATTTAAATACGCTAAAGCAGGGACATTTTTAGTTGCCAGTGCACCTTTTAAGATGGCTTGCTTACCGAATTGAAAACGAGTAAGTCCAGGTTTTGTCTCGGCTTCTTCAAGGGTTAAGGACTCTTCGTCCCGAGGCAGAGCGTACAGGGGATAAGGGTAGACCGAAGTGGAATGGCTTGATGCTTTAGCGCGATGGACATAATACTTGGTCATTAAAATTTTATCTTTAGGTAAATTGGCGATTAATGGTTTATTTAATTTAAAGGATTGAGTTTGCTCTGTGTCTGGATACCAGCGAACAAAATCAAAGTGTTTTTTAATAAAGGCCGGATTGTTCAATTCGTCTTGATGCTGACAAATAAATACCAATGTGGCCTTAACGCGGGAAAGAGAGACTTTAAAGACTTTACCCTCATGATTCACTCGGGGATCATAATGACTCCCTTTATTGAGATATGCTAAGGTTTCTAAAGCAGTTGCGCATAATGCAGGCCCGTTAATTTGATAGCGTGTTGAATCAATGGGAGCAGCAGAAACAAAACGAGGAGCGGCGACAGCTTGGATGCTTGCTAGTAAACCGCAAAAGAGAATGATTAGCTTCATTTCTTCAAAAAACCTATTTTAAAGCCCTATGGTACCACAAAAAGCATTAATTCATTGAAGAAGGGTCTTAGCTAAATAACCAGGAGATTAGTCTTCCCCCAATATTATTTGGGTTCTTAACAAAACTAAAATTGTCCAAAAGCGTTGTTGTGGCAAGGCCCATCCTTTGAATTACTACCAAAACTAGTAATGAGTTATCTAACCGGATTAGAATGATAAATCGGCTATTATCAATTAGATGTGTCACTAGTGTATGCTTATGAGAAAATTTCTCTTTTTATTGATAGGCCTCAGTTGCGGTTATATCAAAGGGGCTTATGCGATTATTTCGCAACGCAACGTGGATAATTTTTCCGTAACCTTTGGTGCTCCCATTCTTACTTCGACAGCAGAAACGTTAGAAAAAGGTGCTTGGGCAGTAGGGGAACGGATGGAGTACGATCGCGCCCATCCTTTGTCTGATGGAACGCTACTATCTTCCCCGCTAGCCGAAAGTCAAAAAGGATTTTTCATGAATTTTTTTATGGCAAGTTATGGGCTGCTAGAAGGTTTTACAATAGGGGCATTTTTACCTGTTCAACGTAGTCATGGTTTACGTGAAGTCGGTGATGTGCAGCTACAGGCAGCCGATGATATCAGCGCGCAGCTCGATAGCAAAGAAGATTTTGATGCGACCAATGGAGTCGAGTTATATGAAGATAAAGAAGCCTTTCAACCTGTAGACAAAAAAGTACCCCTCAATGGAAAAAGCGAAGGAGAAAAGAACGTTCTACCCAAAGTCATTACCCTGGGGGATACATCCGGTGTAGGTGATTCGACAATTTTTGGAATTTGGCGGCCCAATCAAGGAAATAAGGATGGTTCTTTCCTAACGACGGCATTTCTTTTTGGAACAAGTCTTCCCACTGGAAAGAAAACGATAAAAACGCGTCAAGGTGAATTATTTACTGCCGCTAATCAGCCAGGAACAGGCGCTTGGATTCCCTTTGCGGGTATTATTTTTTCAAAAAACTTAGGCCAGTTATCATTAAATAGTAGTTTTACTTATAGCCAAACCACAAAAGGAACCCAAAATACCACATTGGGGAGCTATTTTTATTATGATTTTGCAGCAACGTATCCCATTTATGAGTCTCAAGGTAAAATGGCCTTTAAAGCGAATGGGATATTAGAATTAACCGGCGAATATTTAAACCGCGATAAAATCCAAGGTATCAATGATCCCAATAGCGGTGGCAATAGCATTTATATTAATCCAGGCATTCGAGTGAATGTGGGCGAAAGCTTTTCTTGCTTTTTAGGAGCGGGTTTTCCCATAGAAGAAAAGCTTTATGGGACGCAGGTTAAAGGTCAATATGCAATCTATAGCGGTATCGAGATTAGTCTATAAATCACTAGAGGCATAGAGCATGGTTGCAAACCGCCAAGCTTACGACGCAAAAATTTCAAATCATGGGCAATTCTGGATGCCCTTGTTCCAGTTGCAATGCTATTTCTGCTTGCAGGGCATCGTTGATTTGTTTTATCCAGCCTGAGATAGTATGGATAAGCAATGCCTCGAAGGTATTTAATGACGCTTCATTTATTTTTACAGGTATGTTGTCATCTCGGTCAGCTAATAAGGAAATAAGAAAGCGACAGGCCATTTGTCGCATAATCGAAGAGACATCATTGAGTTGACTTATAACCAGTTCAGCAAGTGCTGCTCTCATTTCTGTCTCTAAAGCAGGTGCTATTGTAACCAGGCAGCTTAATGCAGCCTGTCGAATAAAGCAACTTTGCGCATTGAGTTTGTTTTTTATGGGTTCAATAAGCGTTGCTAGGGTTTCTGTCTCTAAGGCGGGTGCTATTGCGGCTAAGCAGTTTAATGTGGATAGAATAACAGATGAATTCGAGTCATTGAGTTTGTCTTTGAATGATTTGACAAAAGTTATTAGTGCCCCTTTTTCAAAATAAGAGGCTATTGATGCGAAACAATTCACTGCTGCGTGGCCAACATCCCAATCGTCGTCATTGAGTTTATTTGCTATAGGCTCAATAAGCGTGGTTAAACTTTCCTTCTCTAAAGTAGGGACCATTGCTGCTAAGCAATGAAGTGTTGCTTGACGAACATCTCCATTTTTGTCATCGAGATTCTTTTTGATCGGTTCGAAGAGGAGGACTCGTGTTTTTTGGTCTAAAACAGGTGCCATGGCAGCTAAACAGTTAAGTCTTGCGACAAGCACATTCTCCTGTTCGCCAGCTAAACCATTTTTAATAACTTCAACCAGGGCTGTTAGGGTTTCTTTCTCTAAAGTGGGTACCATAACCAATAAGCAGTTGATTGCTGCTAGGCGAGTAGCTGTGTTTCCGGCGTTGAATTTATGGATAATTGGTGCAATAAGGGGTACTAGTGCTTCTTTCTCTAAAGCAGGGATGATCGCGGTTAAGTAATACAATGCTGTAAGCTGAGCCTGTGGATTTTGATCGTCAATCGCTTTTTTAAACGATTCAACCAGCGCTGCGCGTGTTGCTCTCTCTAAAGCAAATGCTAGTGCTGCTAGGCAACTAAGTGTCGGTTGACGAATTTCCTCATTTCCGTCGTCACCCTTTTTAATAAGTTCAACTATCTCTACAAGCGATGGCTTCTCTAAAAAAGGGGCTAACGTTGTAAAGCATTGTAATGCTGCTTTGCGAACAGCGTAGGTTGGGTCATGGAGTCTGCTGGTAATAGGTCGAATAAGTATTGCCAATGTTTCTTTCTCTAAAGCCGGCGCAATAGCTGCCAAGCAGTTCAACATAAGTAGACGGGTATCCCAATTTTCATCATCGAGGCGCGTTGTAAAAGACTCAACAAGGGTTTCTAGCGTTTTTTTCTCTAATGCAGGTGCGATAGGTTTTAAGCAATCTGGTACGGCTTGGCGAACAATCCATATTTTGTCGTTGAGTTTGTCGGTCACCGGCTTTACAAGCGTGCTGATAGTCTCTTTTTTTAAAGCGGGTACTATTTTTTTTAAACCATTTAAAGCTGCCTTGACAACGAGACAATCGTTGTCATTGAGTTGATCAGAAAAAAAGGTCGCGAGAGCGATTAAACTATCTTGCTCTAAAGTAGGGGCCATCGCTGCTAAACATTTTAATACAGCTTTACGAACAGTCCAATTTTCATGATTGAACCCCTTTTTAACATCCTCAATGAGCGTGGCTGATGTTTTTTTCTCCAAAGCCGGTGCCATTATTTTTAAACAATGCAGTGCGTCTTTATCAGTATCTGGGTCTTGGTGACTGAGTTGAGATACGATCGGAGCAGGGTCTAACGATATTCGCCAAATTGTACCAAGGAGTATTAATCCTTCTATTTGTTGGGATAAGCTCAATTTAGGATTTTTTAGGGTTGCTGAAAATTGGAGGGCTAATTTTTTTAAATAGTTATCCTCGCTATTAATTATTGTACGTGAGTGGGTGAGTCTTGTGAGTATTGTGATTTGACTGGGATAAAATGCGATGTCGTCTTTTGCAAACAAAACTTCTTCGATGACTCTTTGATGTTGTTTATTATGCGTGTCCCAAGCCTTTAAAAGGGCTTCTGGCTTTAGATTAGAGTAGATATGCCTCCAAGCGCTCCTTGGTAGAGCAGAAAAAAACTGAGTCGTCGTGGTTCCCATGGGTAATACATCCTCTAACGCCGAGCCATTGCAGCTAAACAAATAAAAGCTGCTCTGCGAGTAAACCAATTATCACTTGGCATAAAAAACCTCTGTGCCTCTTGCTCAAAAAAAGAGGCAAAGCATAGACTCATGGTTCCTTTTTGTCAAATTAACGATCAATAGATTCACAATAAATCACTCTGCTCGCTTAATGTTCTTGTTGAGATTGCCATGCATCCCCTGTAGGGATCGACTATATTTAAATTTATTTGAGGAGATTTTTTTAATGCCAATGCCTCATGTTTCACTGGGTAAATTTAAAATTGCCCCTTTTAAAGATCCTGCCCTTCAACCTTATGGCGCTTTTGCCAATACGACTCCTTCAGGGGCCTATCCCATTAAGCAAACGGTGATGCTCGATGGCAAACCTCGCGAGTTTGTTTGGCCATCATCTGAGCATGCTTATCATGCACAGAAGATTCTGCATCTAAAAAATACATTGGGTGACAAGCATCCAGCGCAAAAGACCTTAACTCTGATGCTTAATGAAATTGAGAAAACACACGCCGGAACCGGTAAAGAGTATAAACCTCGCCAGGATTATGATCCTTTAGTGAATAAATACCTTAATCAACTTAAAGCGGATGGCCTTAACCTAACGGATAAAAATTCGTTTGATGCGCTGTGTGAGGCGGATTTCCATGCCACGCTAAATAAGAACGGCAAGAAAAAGGGTATCGACTTCATGCGCACGGTAATTAGCCTGAAACTTCAACAGCATTCAGAGTTGCGTAAAATAGCGATGCAATGTGCCCGAGAAGGGGTTCTTCCAGTGGAGATAAGCGATAAGGACGTTAACTGGGCTACGGGGCCTAATGGCGAAGGATTAAATATGCTGGGCATTATTATTCTCGAAGAAGGCAACAAGCTATTGCGTCAAAATGGAGAAACGCCTCGAATTCCAAATCCTGCACAAGCTTTCCAGGAATTACAGCGCGATCATAGCGCTTCTCTGGCCCATAGCGTACAGGTAAAAAATTTAACCTTGGGCGGGGCGAATCAAGTGCCGCCAAGAGCTTCAAGAGGAAACTTTGTCTTTAAAGGGGGTAATCATTATGTCGCCCCCATTTTATCGGCCAGTGAAATCGAAAACTCATTG
Source organism: Legionella maceachernii (assembly GCF_900167045.1). Lineage (GTDB taxonomy): Bacteria > Pseudomonadota > Gammaproteobacteria > Legionellales > Legionellaceae > Tatlockia > Tatlockia maceachernii. Next base: position 8,830 of record NZ_FUXJ01000013.1, read on the forward strand.
AAGAAAGGAACCATACCTTTAGTGTCCAATAAAGAAACCATTTTTGATGGCTGTTTAAAATTAGGCATTAATAAAACACAGGCCTCTAATTTACTGGCCACTTATTCTGTGAAAAGTGTCATGGGTAACCTGGATACAAGTGTTAATGTGCAAATGGTGAATAACTCGCGGGCTAATCAAACGGGCCATGATCCTCAGGCCATGAAAATTAAATTTAGCTCCCAAAAAGAAGCCCAGGAATTTTGCCAACGACTGTATAAAGATTATGGAATTCATAGTCATACTCATGGCCCCGGAAAGATGAAAACTCCCCAGAACGGCTCAGTCTTTCTCACCAAAAATGATTTGGATAAATTGGCTCAAAGTTCACAATTATCAAAACAACCCGGCGTTGGCAAGTCGGCGTACGATACCCTGGCTAAATCGTTTGTTGACAACACACCAGCCCCAGTAGCAGACAAAAAGGCTGCTCATTCTGCTGGCATGCGATCACGCTAGTGCTTAAGGAGCAAATGATGGACGTTTCTAAATTTTGGGGGAAAGTGCTTGGCACCTACCTCATTATTGTAAGCCTTGCCTTGTTTTTTAACATGCAGCAGTTCATCAATAATGTTTATATTTTGGTTCATATTCAGCCACTGATGTTTATAACGGGGTTTTTTACCCTTATTTTAGGCTTAATCATTGCAGTGAGTCATAACATTTGGGAATGGAGCTGGCGAGTGCTTATCACTCTCCTCGCCTGGCTTATTTTATTGAAAGGTGCAAGTATTATTCTTTATCCCCATTTTATCGATAAAGCTACAATTCTTTTTGTGCAAAGTCCAACCACGGGTTATGTCTCAGCGGGAATCGATTTCTTGCTGGGTGTAATACTTTGTTACTTTGGATTTAAGCGCTCATAATTGGATTTTGCAATCCCCTTGATGCACAAGAGTAACAATTTCAACGTAAGCTGATAATCGATTTTGCGCATCACACAATGGTGGCTATGAGCATACCTTATCGGAATGCCAATGTTTATTGCAGGGACACCGTGGCTTGATTTCTGTAAACAAGAAGCATCTTCTCCATAAGAAGGTTCAACCTCCCATTGAATAGGAATATTATTTTCATGCGCTACAGTGGCAATATAATTTAATAATGTTTGATTAGGAATCATTGAACCATCAAAAGCAAATAAAGAAGGACCTTTTCCTAAATAAATTAAGTGTGTGCTTGAAAATTGTTCAGGGTAATCTTGTGCAACACTCGCTTCTAAATTAATTACGATGTCTGGCTTTAAAAATCGAGAAATAACGAGTGAACCTCTTCTTCCGAGTTCTTCTTGTACGGTGGCAGCAAATTGGACCTGAACTTTTTTCGTCAGAGCAGATTCTCTTTTAAGTTGAGTTAAAAGCTCAATTATTAATGCTAAACCAACACGGTCATCCAAGGCTTTTCCTGAATAAAATGCACCCTTTGCAAAAGTTTTAAAAGTAGTGTTAGGCGTGATGGGTAATCCTGGGTGGAATCCTTTTTCGAGTAATTCATTTTTGGTCAAACCAGTGTCAAAAAAAAGTTTTTGATATCAATGGGTTTTCTATTATATAAATTGGAAATATGAGGAGGATCCATGCCACTGTATGCCACAATCGATTCATTATCAACATGTATCAGCCACTCTTTATCCCAAAGAATATGCTCATCCCACCGACCTAAGGGGACAGCTCTGATGAATCCTTGCTCATCGACATGTTCGGTTAAAAAGCCAACCTCATCCATGTGTGCCATGATTAACACGGAGAGCTTATTTTTTTTTGATAAATTGCCAATGACATTACCTAAGTGATCTATTTCGTACTCAAGACCCAATTGTTCGATTTCATGGATAAATGCATCCCTGACTTTCGCTTCAAATCCTGAGGCGCCATGAAGGTTTGAGAATTTTTCTATTAACTGTTCCCTATGCTTACTATCCATTTGTCTCGCTTAATGACATCGCCTGAGGACTTTAGAGGAGGGTCTCTGCGCATACAGCAGAGACCCGAATAGAAATCAATGCTGTCTATATTGATTGCGGAACTTATCTACCGCTCTTTCAGCTTCGTCTTTACCGTAGCCATAATGCTTTTGGAGCTTGCCATAAATTTCTTGATGATTGCCTTCAATTTGCTTAAGATCATCGTCTGTCATCCAGCCCCAAGCTTGTTTCATTTTGCCTTTTATTTCTTCCCAATTTCCTTGAAAGATGTCTCGATTCATTTTCATCTCCTTGATTTATTTTTTATTCCTTTCTGGAAAATGATTTAGAAAACTCTAATCAATTCCCGTATATTAAAGGTAGTCGATTATTTTGATAATGCAAATGGAGATAATGCGATGTTGTATTGACTTTAATTTCGATTGTAATTTTTTTGTATTTTTAATAGGAATAAAAAATAATTGAAATTTATTTATTATATTAAAGAATTTATCCTAAAATAAAATAAAATAAAATAAAATAAAATAAAATAAAAACCGGAGTTTTTTACAAAAAAAGGAGTTTAAAATGAATCTCGTCACGCTGCTTATTCTTATCGTTATTTTACTCGCCATTTTACCCGCTTGGCCGTACAGTAGGGGGTGGGGATATTATCCTAGTGGTGGAGTGGGTTTGTTAATTATTATTCTCGTTATATTACTGCTAACAAGAGGTGGTCCTTAGCATAAAAAATGACAAATAACATCATTATTTCAGAGTTCCTTGGCGTGTTTTTAAGAGAAAACCATGATAAATATGAGTGATCTTTTAGCAAAAAAGCCTGCGGGTCTTTTTTGTATTCCAGGGAACTTTTATATTGATCCCATTGATAGTGTAAAAAGAGCGGTTATTACGCATGCTCATAATGATCACGCCCGATCAGGTCATGAGAACGTTTTGGCCACTCCTGAAACGATTGCTATCATGCAACTGCGTCATGGTAAAAATCAATCCACGCGTTGGCAAGTACTACCATATCAAGTACCACTTAATATTAATGAGGTTAAATTAATTTTAATTCCAGCGGGCCATATTTTGGGAAGTAGCCAAGTGGTCATTGAATACCTCGATAAGCGCTTAATCATATCAGGAGATTATAAGCGCAGTTATGACCCTACCTGTGTCAGTTTTGAAGTCATGGAGTGTGATTTTTTTGTGACGGAAGCAACATTTGGTTTACCGATTTTTAAACATCCACCCATTCAAGAGGAAATTAAGAAATTATTAGATTCATTACATCAATTTCCAGCCTGTCATTTGATTGGTGTTTATCCGCTAGGGAAATGTCAACGAGTGATTAAAACACTGCGCTTATTAGCCTACGCTGATCCAATCTATCTGCATGGTTCTCTGATAAACTTTTGTCAATTATATGAGCATCAAGGTGTACAGTTAGGTGAAGTGAAATCAGCGTTGAGTTTAGATAGAAAAACCGCCTCAAGAAAAATCGTTTTATGTCCACCCAATGAATTGAATAGCAAATGGACAAGACGATTTGGTGAAATCATTAAAGCAAATGCCTCAGGATGGATGCGGATTCGCGCCCGCGCCAAGCAAAAAAATGTGGAATTACCGCTTGTTATTTCGGATCATGCGGATTGGTTTGAGCTTTTACAAACCATTGATGAAGTCAAGGCAGAGGAAATTTGGGTGACTCATGGATTCGAGGACGCGTTAATTTATACTCTTAGGCATGAGGGATATAAAATTAAAGGATTAGGCATGATGGAACATGAGAACAGTGAGGATTAAGAGTGAAGAATTTTGCTCAGCTACTCAATCATCTTTATTTTTCTTATCAACATAAAGCAAAATTAAATTTATTATTAGATTTTTTTAAAAATACCTCTGATCCTGAACGCGGTTATGCGCTCGCTATCATGGCAGACACTTTAGATTTTCCCACGTTTAAACGCCAATTAATTAGGGAACTTATTGATCAACGAATTGATCCTTTTTTGTTTGAACTTTCTTTTGACTATGTGGGCGATCTTGCTGAGACCATTGCTCTATTATGGCCAAACAAAATGAGCAAATCTGAATCCAAGTTACCCCATCTTTCAAAAGTAATCCACGATCTGCGGAACATACCTCAAGCGCAAACCGCAAATCATTTAGCTGAGTTGCTCGATAAAGGGAATACGATTGAACGTTGGGCATTGTTAAAAATAGGAACGGGGAGTCTACGAATAGGGGTATCTGCGCGATTTATAAAGAAAGCCTTGGCATTGTATGGACAAGTTAATATCCAAGACATAGAACACCTATGGCATAGTCAAAAACCCCCCTATATCGAGTTATTTGCATGGCTCGACGGTAAAAAACCAATTCCTTCTATTGCCGAAGATAATTTTTTCCATCCGGTTATGCTATCCCATCCTCTTAAAGACAAAGATCTATCAAGCATTAATCCAGACAATTTTTTTGCAGAATATAAGTATGACGGTATTCGCGTTCAGTTGGTTTGCACCGCTAAAGAGAAAGCCCTTTATTCAAGAACGGGGGATAATATTAGTCGGTCATTTCCCGATGCCTTACAAACGGTGAACAACCCGGTGGTATTGGATGGCGAGCTTATGGTTGCAGGTAAGCATTGCATTGGAAGTTTTAATGATTTACAAAAACGATTAAATCGCAAAAATCCTGATAAAAAAATACTGGAAGAGCAGCCTGCAGTCATTATTTTGTACGACTTATTAGAAGATGAAAAAAGGGATTTGCGTCATTTGCCTTTGAGTGAAAGAAGGAAAAAATTGGAAAATTGGTTTGCAAGACATCATCCTTCAAACATGGTGCTTTCTGAATTACTCTTTTTCAATTCTTCAGAGGATTTATTAGAGCTAAAAAAAGATACGCTTAGCAAGCAGCATATCGCTATTGAAGGACTAATGTTAAAACGTAAAGACAGTCCTTACATTGCCGGAAGACCATTTGGGTATTGGTTTAAATGGAAGCGCAATCCACGATTGATCGATGCGGTATTAATGTACGCACAGAGAGGGCATGGAAAACGCTCTTCCTATTATTCAGATTACACGTTCGGACTTTGGTTAGGTGAAGAATTAGTTCCCATTGGAAAAGCTTATTTTGGGTTTACTGATGAAGAGCTCTATCAACTTGATAAATGGATTCGTTACCATACTCAGAACCATTTTGGGCCCGTTAGAGAAGTGGAGAAAGCGCTTGTGTTTGAAATTGCTTTTGATGCGGTCAATTATTCTTCTCGCCATAAATCAGGTGTGGCTCTACGCTTTCCTCGAATTAATCGAGTGCGGTGGGATAAACCTGCTAGTGAAGCGGATAAGTTGGAAAATCTCATCGCACTGATTAACCCGACTGAGCAACGCTGATCAATGCTTTTTCTTTTTACCACCATGATCTTGTTTATTTACGGTTCTCCAAGCGCGCTCTTCTGCTTCCTTTTTAGAAACACCCTTATCTTCATAGGATTTTTCAATATGATGAGCTTGGCGTTTCTGCTTAGAGGTGTAACTTGATTTATCTCCTTGTGACATTTTAATCTCCTTTCATAAAATTCATTTATAAGTATAGAGTAAAATTTTGAAAATAATTTGCCATATCGACTAAAATTAAACTATGTAATTTATAAAAATAATAAAGAAATAACTTTAAAATAAAGGACCATAGAATGAAAAATGATTATGATTCAAACCCAAAATCAGGCAACTCAAAACCCAAAAAAATTAAAAAAGAAGCTCATCCATCCTTTCATTCTGATAGCAAAAAATACGGGATAAAATCGCGTGATACTGCGCATAAAGAAACAAATGTAAAAGAAGCAGCGCACCCTAACTTTCATTCTGAAAGCAAAAAATACAAAAAAAGATAAATTTTTTGATGTAATAAAAGGTTTAAATTCGGTATTAATCGATTTAACCTATTAAGCAAGGATTGGGTGCTTATGATATCCAATTGGGATTTTATTCTTCGTAGTTGTTTATCTGGTCTGTTGGCCAGTATTATTGGCTTCGAACGCGAACTGCGTTTAATTAAAATAAATAAGGACACTAATGTTCTAAGGAAAAGATGAAATGAAAAAGACTAAATCGAAAGGGGGATTTGAAATTTTTGCCAAGCACATTTCCTATGGTGTTGGTAAAGCTTGGGTTTTTTTGCTTGCGTTTATTTTTGTCATTTCTTGGTTAATCTCTGGCCCATTTTTTAAATTCTCCGATACTTGGCAGCTCATCATTAATTCAGTTTCATCCGCCGTCACTTTTTTAATGGTTTTTATCATTCAACATACCCAAAATAGAGAAACAAAAATTTTAAATTTAAAGTTGGATGAAATCATCAAATCAATCAAAGTGGCCGATAACAAAACGTTTAATTTAGAAAAACTCTCCAATGAAGACTTAAAAGCATTAGAAAAGCATTATAAAAAAATGATAGATAAAAAAACCGGTGAATAATTAAATAGGGAGTGATGAGATCATGGATCATCCAAATGAAGAAGATTTTACTTATAAAATTATTTTCGAATTATTATCCAAATATCCGGAAATCATAGAGCCTTATATAAAAATTGAAGTTAAAAATATTAACGAACTTCGTAAAAAATTCGTAATTGTGGATGGCGAGTGGAGACTGGCTTCAGAGTAATCAGGCTTATGTCCGCATTTGTCGCTTTTATTTCACAGAGGATTATCGTCTTCATTAACCAATTTTAATATGAAATCTATCTGGCTCTCATAGAATGAAGAGAATAATCCTCTTAGGACTTGATTTTAACTATTTACAATCACTCCTCCATTAGGGTGTAACACTTGACCTGTCATATAGGAGGAGTCTTGTGAGGCTAAATACACATAAGCCGGAGCAATTTCAGCCGGTTGACCGGGTCGTTTCATGGGCACTTGTTGCCCAAATTCGCTGACCTCTTTAGCAGAGAAACTTGCTGGTATCAAAGGAGTCCAGATAGGTCCCGGGGCAACGGCATTAATACGAATTCCTTTACTAATCAGGCTTTGTGACAGAGAACGGGTAAGAGCGACTAAAGCCCCTTTTGTTGCTGAATAATCGATGAGATGAGCACTGCCTTTGTAAGCAGTGACTGATGTAGTATTAATAATGCTGCTCCCTTTTTTTAAAATAGGTAGCGCGGCTTTAATCATATAAAAACAAGAGAAAAAATTGGTCTTAAAGGTATCTTCCATTTGTTCACAGCTTATTTCCTCTATACTTTCTTTAGGGTGTTGTTCAGCGATATTATTCACTAAAATATCAATTTTACCGCAGGTACTTAATGCTTTATCAATCAATTTTTGGCATTCGGAATAATTTTGTAAATTCCCATAATTTAACCAGCATTTTCTTCCCAAATTTTTAATGATATCTTCGACCTCTTTTGCATCTTCATGCTCATTTAAGTAGTGAATAAAAATATCTGCTCCTTCTTTGGCAAAATAGCAGGCTACTGCTTTTCCAATACCACTATCTCCTCCGGTAATTACAGCAATTTTTCCTTCGAGTTTCCCCGCTCCCTGGTATTGGGGGTCTAAATAGATGGGTTTAGGGTGCATCTTTGATTCAATTCCGGGTTGTTTGCTTTGATGTTGTGGCGGGTTTTTATTGAATTCCTTTTTCATGATTAAATGTCCTTATAAAATTACAACAAAAAATTGAAATATTTAAATTATAGTTAATTATAAAATGAGAATAAATTTTCATTTTAAACAAAAAACAACATGAAAAATTTAATTAAAAAATGGAATAAAGATAATTTAAATTTTTATCGAAAATAATTGCTAAAATTAAAGAATAGGCCAAAGAAAAGGAGATTGCAATGAAGAGAAAAGATCATTCAGACTCAAAAAGCAATGATATTGCAGAATCCTATAATAAATTTAAAGAATTTGAAGGTAGACAGTATACGGGAATGAAAGTAGGACGGAGCCACCATTGGATTTATGATCCTGGAGAATGGAAAGAAACCAAATTAACCCCTGATAAATGGACAATTAGTTATGCTGTTACTAAAAGGAGAAAAGGTAAAGCACCTGAAGGTTCAGGGGTTCCAGTAGGGACTAAATACCATTGGTATATATTCGCTCATCAAATAGTCCAGAAACTCAACGCGAATGATTATTCGACCGAGATGGTGGGTTTAAAGTACAAAGTTGCTCATAGGAGAGCGAGCCAAGACGATTGGAATATCTCAGATTTGGCACAAAAAAAACGCTTATTAAAAATTTTACAGGAATTAGTGACTAATTTAGAGGAGGAAATTGATGCCTCTAAAACAAAAAAACCTAAAAAAGATTCGCTTGCCGTAAAGGCCAAAAAATCAAAAACAACAGCCGCAATAAAACACTTTCCTCATAAGAAAGACACGGCCGCAAAAAACGAACCATTTCATGAAGAGAGCCCCCCAAAAAAAGGCAGGCATCGCTGATAGAAGGAAGACTATTTACTCTCTAATATAAAATTTGATTTGCAAAAAAATCAACCAATGCTATTACTTATGTATGGATTTTTTTAATAAGGAAATATAATTATGAACGCAATTGATTTCTTAATTAAAGAACATAATAAAGTCAGAAAATTATTAACCGATATTAGCGATAAATCGCATCATTATGAAACTAAAAGGACCATGTTTGAATCGTTGGGCAATGACCTTATACGCCATGAAACGATGGAGCATAAGGTATGGTATCCTCATTTCAAAAATGATCGAAGACTCAATGAAGAAGTTAGGCATCTTGTAAAAGAAGAAAATTTTGCAGAGCAAGAAATAAAGAAACTATCTAAAATTACCACAGAATCAGCCTGGAATGAGCGTTTTACTCAATTGAAAAAAGACATTGAGCATCATGCTAAAGAAGAGGAAAACCAACTTTTTCCAGAAGTTAAAAAACTTTTAACAGAGGACGATTTGGAAAAAATTGGATCTGAAATGTATCAGTTTAAGAAAAACTATCGTCTTTCCAGTTGATTGACAAGAGTTTGCCGCTGTGGAAAATGTTTCAGGCGATTGGCATTCTAGGTTGGCTGGTGCTGATTAGGCAAAGCCTACCTAGAATTCATTGGGTTTGATTTTTTCTGCAACCAGAATGAAAGAAAAGGAAATAAGCAGAAAATGTTTCTATATTGATCTTTAAATTAAAAAAGGAATTATTTTATAGGGTACAAGCGCACAATATTTCTCCCAATCTTGACCATATTTTTTAGCACAGCGCCTGTCATCGCGAAACGCGCGATCGATAAGAAGAATGGCTAAGAAGCAAACATAAAAATACGGTGCAAAATGGGTAAAAAGCGCTGGTACTGACCAGAAAAAGGCACTGGTGACTTCAGGAATATAGTGGAAATGCCTTGAAATCCCCCACCAACCAGAGGCAAGAAGAACACTGCTTTTGGTATCTCCTTCCAGTGTTTTATAATGAGTTAACAAAATAGTCGGTTTTCTACCCCAAATTTTACAATGGCCTTTCGTCTCTCTAGCGCGCATCCGTTGCTTATCTGCTAAATAATTAATCATTATGCTCGCTGTGCCCAGAGCAAGGATAATCCACGCCAAACTAAGACTTAAATGCACCGGATGAAGTACAAGAAACATACTGGCTGAAGTGTAGATGCAGGGTACCCAAACAAGGCAACCCCAACAAATATAAAATCCCGCACGATCGTGCATCATGTCAAGGGAATGTAAATAGCCTTTTTCCCAAAGAAAAAATTTCGCAACATACAAACCTTGTAATAACACTGAAATCACCATGGAATTAGCGAGCCCAGTCAGTTCCGCCTGTTTGGCGCAATAAGAAATAAGCAGTAGCACCCAACTCATCATCCCGAGACGACAGGCTATCAATTGTTTAATGTGCCAGCCCAAAACCTGTGGGTACAGTTCTACACCCCAGTAGTAATCAAATAAAATATTGTTAGTGGTATTTGCATCGGTTGTTGAGGGGAGGAAGCGCCCTTTAAGATAGAGCAAAACACAAACCAAAAGGCTTAAAATATTGAGCGCACCTAAAAGATCACCAAGATTATCGTAAAGAAGCGTTGCAGGGAATAAATGTAATCCAAAGGTAGCAAAAGAGAATGTGACTAAGGTAATAACAAAAGCTAAAAATCCATTCTCTTTATAGATTGGAGCATTGCCTTTTGGGGTAAGGGGGCCTTGAAATCTTTTTCCGGGTAATAAGCGCATTAAAGCCGCTTCAAATACAATAAAACAACTGATCATCATCCATGCAGGGCCAGAACCCCAAAAATGAGGTTGCCATAGGTGGTATAAAGTGCGTAGAGCGCCTTCTTCAAGGATGAGATTCCCGAGGGTAACAAAAGAACCTTCTAATTTCGTATTCGTATACCACATGACCATTACAAAAGGAGGACATACTAAAATAAGAAAGAGAGGTCCTAGCGTATTTCTAAGATTTAATCGCATGCTTATATCCTTTAATTAATCTATCCGTTAGAAACGATAACTTAAGCGAGCCGTTACAGAATAGAGAAAAGGAAAATAGGTGTCAGTCGGGCTTAACTGAGACTCACCATAACCTGCCGTATAATTTCCTGCTATTTCGGCCATAACGTGGTTACTTACTCGATAATTTATTCCTGCCCCAAAAGTTGGGCTTAAGCGCCAATCTGAGGTAAGGATATCAGTGCGATGTACGCTGGCTATTCCCACACTCGAATAGATTCTAAAAGAAGTGGTTGAGATGGGTAACATGATTTTAGCCATTAAATTTAACGTGTCCGTGTTGGTACTTAAGGTGACCAAATCATTATTATTGAAACTAAAAAGACTATCCGGATCAAAGAAAACGTCTGCCTTAGGAAAGTGCATGTAGCTTGCTTCCAAAGCAAAAGCTGAAATAAATTCATATCCCGCTAATACACCCCATACACCACCACCTTCCCTTACTCGAATGGGAGTGGATAAATTGAGTGCCGAATTCTGATTTTCTTTTGTGGGTACTAATCCTTCCCAGGTAGTCGAACCATATCCGCCCAGCACACCAAGGTATATGGCTCGTTGAAAAGAGAAAGATTTGCTCTCATTGCTATAGCAAAATATTGAGTATAACAATAAGAGCAGTAAGCTATAGAATTCTAATTTTTTAAAAATCACTCAAGAATCTCTTTGTTTTTTAGTTAAAGCTTAGGAACATTTGCTAAAATTTGAACTGCAAGCGCGTTGATGAGAATCCACTCCTCCAAATAGATAGCAATTCCAATTGTCCATACAATCTTCGAAACTCGTGTATTTTTGAGCTCGACACGCATTTTCCAATGATCCATAGAAAGCGGTCATTCGCGAATAAAGCTGATTTAAATCCTGGCACATCCCAGCAGGAAGGCCTGAGTTAGTACAATAACACTGAGCCGAAGTTTTAAAAGAGGCGCAAAAATTAGGATTGTCTGTGGGTAAAGCATTAGGACAAGCCGAAAAACTCAAAGAAGAAAAAGCAAGTAAAGAAGCAGCTAAAGAGACTTTTTTAATCATATTATTCCCTTAATTTAATGAGTTGTTAATCTTACCAGAACTTTAACTAAAGGAATATGGACTTCAATAGTTCATTGAATTAATTTGCAAATTTCTGGCATTTATTTTGTCAAGAGCGTTTTAAATTTATCAGTTAAGCCTAGAAGTCCTTCGCAGAAACTCGTCTATACTTGAATAAATTTCCTTTTGATAGACACTTAAAATGGCAAAAACAAAAGAAAATTATTTAGCTAAGCATAGTAGTCACAATGACATTCGCCATAGAGGCGCGATAGGTCATCTTAATGAAGGCATTGAAATAACACTGCATAACATCCCAACGAGGTTGATTGCATGGCCTGGTAATGGTTTCCAAACCGAAAGTATTCATGTGTCAACTCTTTCACCCGGATTGGAATCGCCAATGTATACTTATCCAATTTCTGAGGAAGCATTTTTGTGCGTTCAAGGCAAAGGGGAAGTCTATCTTCGTGGAAAATGGGTAAGCATTGAGCCTGGTGATATGGCTTATTTTCCAGAGGGAGTAACCCACGCACTACGTAATTCAGCCACCAATGATGAGGATTTTATTTTGGTTAACTCCATCACTCCTCCTTTAGTGAGTTTATATGAAGAAGCGGGTTTCTATATTCGTGGCATGGGTTCCATAGATTTTGATGCTGCAGAGGAGGCAAAAAAAGCAATAACCCGCGGAAACATTTCCCCTGTTAATTACCTTCGCTACAGGGAAACCCATCCAGAGATTCGTGCCTGGAATTTAAAATCATCGGATATCCGTCGTCATGGTGCCTTATTCAACGTATTCAGAGGAGCTGAGTTTGATGCGAATGGTAGCCCCATGCGATTTATTTTGTGGCCAGGACATGGAACTCGCCAATGCGGATTCCATTTAACCCGTTGTGCCCCGGGTGATTGTTTTGCCGCACACACGCATCCCATTTCAGATGAATGCGTTCCTGTCTGGGCTGGATCTGCCCGTGGACACCTGGATGGTCACTGGTTTGAAATGGGGATTCACGAATGCCTATTGGCGCCGTGTGGCGTGCATCATGGAGGCCCTTTAAATGTAAAAACTAAAGTTGGCGGGGAATTGGTGCAAGACAGAGATACCCTTTGGGGAGGATTTGCATCACCTCCTCAAGGGGATTTATATTTAAGAGGTGGGTATGTGAATAACCAGTTGATTGCAGATCCTCCTTCCATAAGATTCACTAACATTGAACCTTTGGATCGATAAGAAGCATTTGAATCGGCCCTACTTCAAGCAAACAAGCCTTAGTGAGTTATAATTCAGGCAGAATTTTGTCTAACCATTTGGGCAGATACCAATTCCATTTTGCAAGAAGTGCCATGGTAGATGGCACCAAAAGGGTACGAATTAAAAAAGCATCCACAAAAATGGCAACGGCAATACCAAGTCCAAATGCTTTCACCATCAATACGTGAGCAACTAGAAAAGAGCCGCAAATCACGATGACAATTAAGGCCGCAGAGGTAATAATGCGACTGCTTTTTTCAATGCCAAAAATAATACTTTTCTTATTATCTTTATATTCAAGATAAGATTCTTTTATTCTCGACAAGAGAAAGACCTCATAGTCCATAGAAAACCCGAATAAAGCACAAAAAATGATGACTAATAAGCTCACGTCCACAATCCCTTGAGGTTCAAAATTAAGATAGTGAGCCAAATATCCATCCTGAAAAACTAAGACAAGAGCGCCATAGCAAGCGGATAAGCTTAATAAATTCATTAAAATCGCTTTTAGGGGTAAAAATAAAGAACGTAATAAGAGGAGTAAAATCAGATAGGAAAAAAGAATGATCCACACCATCGCATAAGGCAATATTTTAAAAATCCGTTCTAACACATCCACATTGATAGCTGGTGTTCCAGTCACTTCCACATCCAATCCTGATGGGGATTTCATCGTCTCTAGTTTCTTGACTAAATCGGTTGTTTGTTGAGTATTACTATTGTATTTACTATTTACATTTAACACGGTGAATGAATGCTTCGTCGTGGTGGAGAGTAATTGTTGAATGCGCGTTGGTAAAAGATCATTTGAAGTGGAATAAAGCGTGCGATATTGCTTGCTGCTTAACTCCGAATCGGAAGAAATAATACCAATCACGCTTTTCACTAATGGATTGTCTTTTACTTTGGTTACAAGCTTATATAATTTTGAAATATTGTTTTTAGATAACATATAGGTATGAGGTGATTGAACTAATAAAATAATGGGCGTTAATTCTTTAATATCAAAATAAGATTCATAGCTGTTAAAAAATTGTCGACTAGCTGAGCTTTTGGGCGTTATTCGATAATCGGATACTCCAAATTTTGCTGAAGTGAGCGGATAACCAAGCATTAGTAAAAAGAGAATGATGGGGAAGAAAAAAACGAGTGGTCTCTTCACTATTTTTTCAGCTAACCAACGCCAAAATGGAGCTCTATTAACCTTGTTTTTTCCAGTTAAGTGAATAGTTAAAAAATCAATATGGTGCTTAATGAGTCCGAGTACTGCAGGTAATACAAAAATTGCATTCATTACAGCCACTAAAACAGCAATCACACCTCCTACAGCCATCGAAAACAAGATATTAATGGGAAATAGAAATAACGCACTTAAGCTGACTAAAACGGCTAACCCACTGTAGAAAACAGATTTTCCTGCGGTTTCTTCTGTAATCGCAAGGGCTTCTTCCGGACTTCTCCCATTGTGAAATTCCTCGCGAAAGCGATTAATGATAAATAGCGCGTAATCTAGGCTAAGACAAAGCCCTAATAATAAGGCAATATTTAAAGTATAAATCGAAAGAGTCCAGCTTTGTCCAATGAGATAAAGCGAAGTTAAAATGACTAAAGCACATCCTCCACCTAAAATAATAGGAAGTAAAGCCGCAGTTAATGACCCAAAAACGAAAAGCAAAGTAATAATGGCCACGGGTGCTGCAATTAAATCTGCTCGATAAAGATCCACTTGTGTTTGTTTATTAATCTCGTTGATAAATAAAGCTTGGCCGCCAAAGATAATCGACATGTTAGAAGGTTTTTTTACCAATGATTTAATTTGCAGTAATTCTTTATCTCCAAGCACTTCTGGGCTTTTAATAATGATCACGGCATACGCTGAATGCTTGTTTTTAGAAATTTGTTTCTTATTATCGGAAGGGAGAATGATTTCATGTTTAAAAGGGAGATTTTTTAACCCTGACAGCGATTGCTTTATTTTCTTTTTAAAAAGGGATTGATTAGCCAAGAGACTCGAGCTGTGGTACATAATTAAAATCTTATTTGCATCATCGTATTTAAATTGACGATTAATGTATTGTTGAGCCTTAGCGCTTGTGGAATCTTCGTCGGTAAATCCAGTGCTCTTAAAAGGAGGAGTTGTAGTGATAAGAACGGGTATAGAAGCAATAATAACTATTCCCCAAATAAGAACGATACTCCAACGCAGTTGAAAAATACCCTTTCCTAATCTGTAAAATAGCCTTTTTTTCATCCTTTTTTATTTCCTTATCTTGAACGAGGGCAATGATTAGCGTAAATCAAAAAATGATCACTACAGTTAATAATTATACCTCAAGGAAAATTAAAGCACTTCAGAAAATAAGTAATCGACTAATTTAAAATAAAAAAATTTTAGAAATAGCGCAGAAACAGCTTGGTAAACCAGCACGTTTGATGATTGCAACCTAGCCCATTAGAGGCTTACCCCGCATCGATCTATAATCGGTGTGGTTGATGCTTTTCTAACCTGGCTGTAGCGAGATGTGTTCAAAGGGATCGCTTTCATTGGTCAGATTGTACGGGACCAATTGTGGATTCTCCTGATGGTGGAATTTGTGCAGCTGCTTCGGAAATGTATTTTCCGCTGGATGGGATTTATTTATTACCCACGGCGGATAATAACAGCACGTGCTTGGCCGTATCTCTAAGATTAAGCAACGCGCGCAGTTCATCGTCATAAAATGCCCCTACTGAACAAGCGCCTAATCCACGTGCTTGGGCAGCGAGATAGGTTGTTTCTCCGCCTATGCCGGATTCTAGATTAGCGTATCGGTAATCTCTTTCTCCGTGGAGCTGTCCAATCCGACTGAAATCAACGCTCCAAGCAATAACAAACGCGGCTCGTTCTAAAAGCTCCTGAGAAAGCCCCGCTTGATATATTTTTTTTGAAAAATCACCTTCTTTGATTTTTTCTAAAGCCGCTTTTTCAGGGATATACCGATAAACCCCCTTAGCTAAGCCAGTTACCTTAGAGACAATGACAAATAATTCCACGCGTCTCCCATCCTCTACATTGTAGGGATTTCGAAGGGGAGCAAAGGATTGGTGGATTATGCCTGCAAAATCCTCAAGGCTAACCGCTAGGTCTGAAAATTGACGAAATGAGCGGCGATTTTTAATAATGACAAAAGTATCTTCTGCCGCCGTCGAACCCGGTGGTAATTGAATAAGTGCTTCTGTAGGAGGCATTTCATCCTGATATTTGGTCATGTCAATTGTTGGCGTCTTCCTGAATCCTTTTTTCCATTGTACAGAAGTTAACTGATAAGCAAGGCGAGTAGGTTCGATATCCTGAACCTCTTTAGGCAATGCGACGGGAGCGAATTGCGGTATTTCTGCTAATTCCGTGAGTTTATTCTTTCCAAGCACGATCAGCGATAGAACCCCTTCATCTTGAGGCGATAGTCTTAACACCGATTTCATTTTCTCATCATCAAAGAAAAAAGTGCGTACATAAGGAAGTCGCAGTGAAGAAGCCGCGATATCAAGATTACTTAAAATATGCCCAGCATCGGGTAATATATAACGAAAAGAGCGTTCACGGTATTTCCAAATAGTGCGGTCAAAATTAGCCGCAATAATGATAATGGCAGCGGTGTTTTTCAGTATGTCAGAATAAGGGCTCGCTAGCGAAAGAAGTTGAAGGGATTGTTGGTCACCCATTTGTGTTAGGCTATGATTTGCTGGGTGATAATAATAAATCCCGGGTTTAAGGCCGCTCACATTGATGACAGCAACGTATAAATCATTGGGATACAGAGCGCCTGCTGAGGCAGCAGCACGCAGCAATATATAATTTAATTGATCGGTGACCCCATTTGAATAATAAAGAAGGTTAGATAAGTCCTTTAAGTTCATAGCCTTTAGAGCGTTTGCTTGCATTTGCGATAAGCTTTCACTTAAGGAAGTGCCTGAACGTACATCAGGTCTCGGTAGGTAAGTTACTAAAGAATCCGCGTAATTTTTAAATTCTTGAGGCTTGGCGATATTAAACCTTGGCCTAAATACGGTACTATGGGTGTTATTCCCCTGTTGATGGATATAGCGAATAGAATCGACTTTCTTTCCTCCGGTGGTAAACCAGATTCGGTAGCCACCCGGTGTTTCCTGGCTCCTTTCAATAAGAGTAGTGGTTGTTGGTGTAATAAACTCATAAACGATCAGGGTTACCACCGAATAGGCAACAAGAACTATGAGGGTAAAGAAGAGTCTCTTGACCCATCGTTTCCATTGAGCTTGCGTTTCATCAAGCAGAACAGAGGGGCTATTTTTTTTTAGCCAATGAGAAACCAAGGGAAGCTGAAACCAAAGATGGACAGCAACTAAAAAGAGCAAGCAATAACCAAATAAATAATGCAAATCAAAGGCAGGTAAATCCATCCGTGCAACCCAGAAGAGCCCTAGACCAGCAGTAGTGAGTAAATAAAAAATCAAATAGATTGCCGAGATCATATTGATGTCTCGTCTTTTCACAGGTTTACCAATGCAAGCCCGCACAAGCAAATAGACAATCATTAAGCTAATAGGGAGAGAAAACCAGAAGAATTTTTCCATGGTATCGATGAGCCCCCAGTGGCACAAAAAACAGATTTTAAAGTAATTTATATAGCTTAATAGGACGTTTTCGATGCTTAAGGAAAGCGTTTCCTAAAAATTCAGCGTTTATTTCCGGTACTTTGTTTAATGCATCCTCAGAAATTAACACAGTTGTATGGTATAACTTATTCAACTGTTCGATATGAGCTGCCGAATTAACAACATCACCAATAATTGTATATTCAACTCGTCTCTGATTACCAATAATTCCAGTTACCGCATAACCAAAATGCAATCCTATACCTAGTTTCATGGGTGGTAACTCACCCTTTTTTATTTCTTCCTCATTACGCTTGACGATAGCCAAGGCAGCGTGGACTGCATTAGCTACATCATTATTACTGGAAATAGGGGCGCCAAAGATTGCCATAAAACCATCACCTAAAAATTTATTTATAATTCCTTTATTTTCATGGACGATATCTATCGCATACCTAAAAAAATGATTGAGATAATTAACAACCGTTGATGCATCATTTTGTTCACTGAAAAGAGTAAAATTTCTTAGGTCTAAAAACATAATGCAAACAGGCAGGCTCTCAGTAGCATTCGTATTTTTTGATAATAATTTAGTAACCACTTCGGGTGAAACATGCTGGCCAAAAATACTAGCAATGCGATCACGTTCTATTTGCGCCTCAAAAGCCACAGTGAGTTGAGTTTTAATACGCGAGGTAATAAAGGCAGTAACGAGGCCACAAATGAATAAAGTTACACTACGGACGAATAATGTGAACCATTCTATCTTGAGTGAATGAACTTCAATAAAATGGGTTGAGTATAGGAGATAGTAGGTAAGTCCTCCGTATTCAAAGGCGGCCACAATTCCTGCGAAGCGACATAACCATTCATTTAATGTTAAGGAGGAAAGAAAAATAAAAATGGCATAAATTAAAAGAGGGGACATTAAAAATATATAATTGAGCATTACATAATCAGAAAGAAGAATAATGGCTAAAGTGGGAATACTAATTTCGATAAAAGTGGTCAAATAGCGTAAAAAAAGAGGGATGTTTTTTTGATAATGAGTGTATTGATCAATCATTTTTCTCGTTAATAAAAAATAGACAGCAATACTTCCTAAATAAATGGGCAAGAATAACGGTGTCTTTTGAGGTGAAAAAGCAGTAAATAAGCCCCACATGAGTGCCAGAAAAATAAAAACGGCGGTTAAAATGGTCGCCCTTAATTTCTCGCTTTTTAAAATTTCCAACTCTAACGGGGTTTGCATAGTAAGCCAGGCTTCTTCCTTTCTATTATTTCCATTTTAGACTATTAAGATGGCCATAGCCGAGCAGCTTTCAATCACAAAATACTTATCTTTTTTCTGGTGTATTTAGTTTAATTACTACTTACATGGTAATAAATAACTCTTTCGGAGTACAAAGTAGAGCTGTGAAATATGAAGTTTTAAAAAGCCATAAGGAAAATTATTCAAATTTGATTGAGTGTAAGATGATATTAAAATTGGAGGATTAAAATTTTCCGAAGCTATATTTGTAAATCCCAAATCGGAAGAATCTTTCGCTGCTCAAAGAGCTTGTTATTTGATTTAATATATTCCCAAACTGCATGAATATGGAATGGACATGGAACAATAGGTATAAAAGATCCCAGAAAAAATTTTGTAAAAAACCCATAAGATAAATTGCAGCGAGATAAAAGACTCCTATGTCTTGAAATTTGATGGTACACCTAATTTGGTGTACAATTAAAAAATAAAAGAGCTTTAATGTGATAACAGAAGTTCAAATAACAAGAAATGCATTGAAAGATTTAAAAAGAACTCCTAAATATTTACAAGAAAAATTTCGTGCTTGGGTTGTAGCTGTAAATCATGTCGGTTTAGAGGAAACAAGAAAGAGGCCAGGTTGGCATGACGAGCCCTTGTTAGGTGAAAAGGCCAGAGATCCATTCGTTTAAATAAACAATGGAGAGCGGTGTATATTATTAAAGATAATGGAACAATTGAATTTGTTGAAGTGATGGAGGTAATGCCTCATGAGTACTAAAGATAGTTTAAATGCTTTAGAAGCAACTAAAAATATTTGGAATGAAATGACATTCGGCGGACTTGTTCGTTCCCTGAGAATTAGTGATGAAATTACTCAAGTCGAATTAGCAAATAGGGTGGGAGTTTCTAAGCAGTTTCTTAGCGATGTCGAGCATAATAGAAAAGATGTGGGCATTGCTTTTGCAAAAAAAGTGTCTGATGCACTTGGGTATTCTATAGAGCCACTAATCGAGCTTTTAATTAGAGATCAATTGAGGCGCCAACATCTTAATTATATTGTTGAATTAAAGCATGCCTCTTAATGCACTCACATATGCGATGGGAAAACTTAATGGATTTTAAGGAAAGAAAAGAAAAATTCTATGATCGATTTGGTATTGAGGACAATGTCACTGCACAAGTAAGTCTTGTAATTAAATCAGCGAATTGAGTTATCGTCGCGAACGAAGTGAGCTTTTTTTGGATAATCTTTGCTCACGCCCGCGGCGGAGTCTAGCTTTTTAGCGCAGAGTTCCTGGATCCCGCAGGCAAGCCGCGCGACGTCGAGAACTGAGCTGGACTGGGTTTTCAGGGATGTGTGGAGAATTCAGCGAAAGTGAGGGAGCTCCTCCTGCACTCGCATGCGTCAAAATAGTCTCACAGATTAAAGGCATTATCTGTCGCTGGCTGCTGTGGAACAAAATTTACCGCCGGTGAAGTAAGGCTAGGGTTTATTCTCATATCTTTTTCTTTCTGGATGTCAAATTTCACCCGAATAAACTCTAGACGACGCATCAACGAGCCTTCGGAATTAAAATTTGGATGCAGCTTAGCCTTCTCTGCTAAGTCTTCTAAAACCTGCATAACCATTGCACCCTCTTCGATAGTCTCTATGGCCTCATTCACAATATCATGGTGATGGCGATTCCAATGCCCTGTGAAAAATAAACCAATAGCAGGGATGCACCAATTTCGTTTCGAGTAATCGATCAAGAGATTGAGTACATTCTCTTCAAGCGTTTCATTCTCAATCCATAAATGTTTGTATGCTGGATTCAGTTTCTCATGAAAACGCAATTGCCTTGAGGCCTCTTCTCCACCTATTTTTTGCAGAAATTGTTCTTGTTCTTCGGTAAAATTAAATTCTTCAGGTCTACGTAAATAATTCAATAACGTTTGCATAACGTCAGGCAAGTAGGTTTCCGGTTTAGAAGCTAAAAAACTGTCTATAGAAGAATCCGCTACTCCTGCCAATATAGACAAGCCAATAAACACATCGATAAAATCATTTACCTTTTCTTGCGCTTGTGGAGAAAAATCGACATTAAGTGTTTCCCGGGTGTAAGGGCAGATAATTTGATTGTAACCTAAGGGAGAGCCGTCTATCTGCAGTAATTTTTGTCTATTCTCTTCAACGATAGCGGTCTGTTTCCGAAACATTAACATAGCAAACTGACCCAGTGAAAAAAAAGCATATCCCCCATTCAGCATTAGGAGGAATATAAAACCAATTAAAACAGCAAGTGGTGAATTAGCTTGCTGTGATTGCATTATGGCAAGAAAATTACCAGGTTGGAATAACAAATTTGCACAAACGCTTCTCTCCATTTCTATGATTTGCGCAACATTGAAACCACGCTCTATCATGCTTAGTAAGAATTCTTTATAAAGCTGCTCTCTGGGAGATAAACCCTCCGCAAGGCTAAGGGCCACCTTTATACCGGAGTTATCACTATTCGCTGATTCGACAATAGCGCGAGCCTCGTCATTTTGTCGTAAGCTAGTCTCTAATGAACTTTTCGACAATAAACGTATTCCATGCGGCTTATGCTGCTTAACATAGCTTACAAAAATGGCGTCATCAGGAATTTCCATGAGCGCGGCATCTTGAAGATAGGTGCTCGCCTCTTTAAGTTGTTCTCTATATTGATCCAAATTAATGAGACAAAGTATCAAAATAAAAACCTCATTTGGCGATTGGCGAATACAAAAAATTAACCAATCAGACAAAAAATACTCATTTTGGCTATTTTAAATGGGATTAGCCTTTTTTTCAACTGATTAGCAATGAGCGCGAAACGGTTAGCTGATTGCGCTACCCAATTTTAGATGACTAAGATCGTTTATAATTAAGGCTATTTTCCTGGTATACCAGCACCGGAATTAGGCAAATTTTTATAATAACGAAGCGAGGGAGCTAAGCGTGAGGATGCGATTTGAACTGTGTTTTGTTGCTCAGGGGTTGAGAAGAATTGCACCATGTCTTTAACCTGTTGCAAACTGATTTTAGCATTAATTAAATCCAATCGAACCTGCGTTGTCGTTTGTTCTCGCTGATTCACCAAAAAAAGGGTGCTATCCCCTGCGTAGAATTTTTTAATTTCGCCGTGCTCTACTTTTTTTGCCAAGCGCAAAGAACGTGTCAGCAGATTAATCTGTTGGCTGTACATTCGGATGGCAATAAAAAGGTTGGCTAACTGGTTACTTAATTTTTCATAGATAAATTTTCTTTTAGTCTTTATTTGCTGAAGTTCGCTAGTGCTACTTAAGAGTCTTCCTTTCGCTTCACGCTGACAAAACGGAAATTTAAAAGAAATCCCTACGAGTGCTGCTTGAGGGATTAACCTTGGATATCCTCCGCTTCCATATTGTTTAGAGGTGTAGGCCATGGCATCTAAGTTGGGTAATAAATCATTGCGAGCCAAATTTTGTTTCATTTTAATGATTCGATAATAACTCTCCATTTTACGAAGCTCTGGGTGGCCTTTTAGTTTGTCAAAAATAGTCGATACCGTAAGCCGTTTATCCGCTACTTGGAGGGGTAGTTGCGAGGTTTTGGGTTTTAATCTTCGGCCTCTTTCGTCTCGATAATAAATCGAAAGATTTATCGCGGCTTGCTCTAACATCATCTCGCCTTGATTAACAAATTGCTCGCGTTGGATCATCATTTGTAAATTTTCGGCTATGGCCAGTTTCGCTAACTCACCTTGATTTGCTTGCTTTGTGATAGCATTTTGTCTCTTCTTTGCCAAAGAGAGTAACTGTTTAAAAGCCTTTAATTGAAATCCAGCTTCTACCCATCGCCAATAAGCTTGTATGGCTTCTTGGTATATTTTTATTTTTGTGGAGGCGGCATTTTGATTGTTAAGATGAATCGTTTCAGCTTGCGTAAAAAGAGCAGTTCGTTCTTTATCAACTGCCCTATTTCTAAGTAAGGGAAAGGACAAACCCACACGGTATTCACCACCGGAATTGGTAAGATAATTTTGGTAATAGATCGGCCAATCACCGCGTCCAATACGGTATCCGCCAAACAATTTCAATCCATTTCTTAGCGTGGGTACGACTAATTCATTATCAATATGCGTATTAACATAGCCGCCAAAGGGCTGGGAGCGGCTATTAATGTTCAAGTTGGGATCAAATTTGCCGAGGGCGCTGATGTAATCTCCTTGCGCTTTACTTATCTCTAAATAAGCAATGATCACTTGCGGATAAAACTGATCAATTTTCTCAAGGATATCGGTTAACTTCAAGGGTTGGTTAACCTTAGAAAAGCTTTCGGAGGAGCTCAACAGCAACAAGATGAGTAATATCGGATTGATAAATGACTTATACTTGCTAACCAAAATATTGCTCATAACTTTCTGTACTCATTATCGCTTTCCGGAGGAAATCCATTGAATTGACGCCAAAGCTCATACCATAAGGGTACTCTACCTAATTGAACCCAGCCATGAACCAAGACTCCTTGTCTTAAAAACCTGATATTAGGCCAAGGCTCGTTTGGCACAATGACCACTCGAAAGAAGCCCTGGCCATTATCTGTTGGATCAATAAATGCAACTGTTCCTCTGAAAGTTCCTACCGCAATTTCAGGCCATCCCCGAAATTGAATGGCCGGCCAACCCTCAAATTGCAGCTGTGCTTTCTGGTTTAAGCGAACAAAAGGTATATCATTGCCGTCAATCCACAATTCTACGGCTCGTGACTTAGTATCGGGAATAATTTGCGCTAAAACCTGTCCAGCACTCACAACGACGCTTTGCTCACCGGTCAAACGCTTAAAAATAGTACCTGCTACATGTGCTTTAATGACTTGGGTTTGTTGTCGAGCAATTCGTATATCAATGTTCACTTTGTCGATATTCGCTTGCGCGAGATCGTTTTGATATTTTGCATACTCAATTTGTGCGAGTTCATACTGACGTTTTGAGTTTATCCCGTCTGTATATAGCCTCTTTTGTCTATCCACATTGGATTTTCCTGCGGCTATAGCTTGTTTGGCGGCTTCGATTCTAAGTAGAGTTGCTTGTTTTTCAAGCTCAAGACGGGATAAAAGTTCAGGGTCGTTATCCGATACATCCACAATAGGGTCTCCCGGTTTCACTGTCATGCCCTCATCAACATACCATTTTTTTATTCGTCCACTAATGGGGGAATTGACAGTATGTAATCGCTCTGTCGGCGAATAGGCAATAACTCTGCCATTGCCTAACGCAAATTGTTGCCATGGCGTCAACAAAAGGATGAGAACTACGCCTAAAAAAATGGGTAAGGTAATGAATATAACTGTTCTTGGTTTAGGTAATTTTTTTAGAATGGTATAGGAATAAAGTTTCATATATTCACAATAGAAAAGTGAGCCGATAAGGGTAAATCTGAGCGTTTACTTAAAATGATTAAAAGAGTGCTCTCTAAACGTTCTAATAAAACGAAGATTTCTTTAAGCGTTTGTGAGTCGAACAAGTCAAGACCCCTATCAATAACCAAAAGCTGTGGTTTTAAGAAAAAAGCACGTGCTATCATTAGTTTTGTAAGCTCAACTTCGGTAAACACACTTTGCCAGTCATAGATCACAGTATGGAGATCTTCCGGTAGCTTTCTAATTTTATCAATGAGTTGTAATCGCTCCAGTAAAGCATAGACTTCTTTATTAGCAATGTTTTTGTGCCGCAAAAATAGATTGTCATAAATACTTCCTGCAAACCATTGAGTACCCGTAATAAGAAGACTGTGATGACGCAAGGGAACAAGATGTTTATTATCACAGGGGACTTCATTGATATCGATTTTCAAGAGATTATGGTTTGTGAAACCAAATAATTCCTCAACAAAATTTTGGCATAAGTCCGAGCTTTCTGTTTTTATGATGAGAGGGCGCTTAACTGTGACAACTGCCTCATTATTTGCACCAAATCGTAATCGGAGATGATCTAATGAAGAGAGAAAACTAAGCGATTTTTGTTCTTTTTCAGCGGGTAGACTAAGAAGTGCGCTTATTTTGTCAGAGGAGGCTCGCAAATCATAATAGTTTTCCAATAATGTTCCGAACCGTTTGAACGCATAGATGAACGATCCGAGAACGATTTCTGAGGCGACTAACTGACCAAGGCTTAATTGGTTATTAATAACAAGGTACCCCCCTAAGCCGAGCAGCAGGCTAGTTGCCAGGGCTGATAAAAGGTAAAAACCAGTTTGCTGCTTGATGAGTTCTTTGAAATGTTGATTTCTCACTTTAAGAAATTCGACAAGTCTACGATCGGTTTCTTGAAGAACGAATCGATCGTAGAAGTTGAATTTAAATAAAAAGCGATTGATTAAAATTTCCTCTAACCAAGTGCCAATCTTATGTTTTTTATCACACTCTTGTTTTGCTGAATATAAAGCTTTGCCATAGGGAAGAAAAATAATGAGTAGAACGCTAAGGATAATAAAGCCATCAAAAATAATAAAAAGAGGATGGTAGGCTAAAAGCAAAATTAAGCCAAAAAACACTTGCAGACCTAAATTGATTCCGTAAATCAAAAGGCTAGCCAGTGACTTTTTTATAGTCACAATCTCAAAAAAGCGATTGACTAATTCAGGCCCATAATGGGTGGAAAAATTATTTAGTGATAAGTGAGCGAGTTGATCCGTTAAATTTAAACTCACTTTTACCATCAACTTCTGTTGAATGATTTCTATGATAATTAGTTGCCAAACACTGAGAGCCCCCAAACTGATCATTAAGACGAAAACCATTACACTCAGTGTAAACACCGGCTGTAATAATTTTCCAAAAGCAATTAAATTAACCAATGTCTGGGCTGCAATAGGCACAATCAAAGACAACATACTGACCAGCACACTGATAATGACAATCGAGAGAAGGGTTGACTTATCTAATACATCTGCTGTGAGAGAAACCGTTTTCGCCATTCTTTCTGTCCTTATCTATGTGGATAGCTTCCCGAACGCGCTATTAAAAGCATTTAATCACTAATGCTTCAGTTTTTTCAATAAGAAAAACTCTAGTGACTCTATCGCTTTACTTGGATTATTTTTTTTCATCAAGCAAACACGAATATCATTTAAAGAAGGTAAAAAATCGAAATCTAACCGCTCAAGATAGGGAGGAATGAGAGTTCGTTGGATAGCGGTGATACCTAATCCAGCACGTACAGCGGCCATTTTACCAGCATAACTTGGGCTACTATAAACTAATCGCCATTTAATTTTATTTCTATTCAGTGAATTAATGACATCACCTCGATAAATGCAAGGAGAAGGGGACAAAACTAAGGGAACGACTCCTTTTTCAGAGAAGACGGGTAGTAATTCCTTTTTACCTATCCATTCCACAGGTTCAGACCAAACATTCATTACTGAAGCACCTTCTTGTGAATTCGTTTTAAGCAGAATTAAATCAAATTTATCTTGGTTGAATTTATCAATAAGATTTAAAGAAAGATCGCATTCAACATTGAGAATTACTCTTGGATGCAAACGCCCAAACTCCACTAAAACGTCTGATAAAATCATACTTGCAAAATCTTCGGGTAAACCAAGTCTAATCTCCCCATGAATTTCAGGTGCTTTGAAATAGTCAAGTGATTCTCGATGTAATTCATAAATTCGTTTTGCATAACTTAAGAAGAGCTCTCCATCAGTCGTCAGAGACAGCGTCTTACCTCTATGAAACAAAGGCTTTTCTACTAAGCTCTCAAGCTTAGCAATTTGTTGGCTAATGGCCGATTGCGTACGTCCCACCCTTTCAGCCGCTTTAGTAAAACTGTTTGTTTCTGCTACAGCGAGAAAACATTGCAGAGTAATGGTATCAAGAGACATATATAAGGTTTCCTTATATTTGAAATAATTATTTTTAATTTTACTAATATTAATATCGCTTATATATTAAATCAAGAAAAACATAAATTCTAATGGAGTTGCTTATGAACCTATCGCACTGCAATGAACTGTTGTTAATGGCAATAATACTGTTTCTTATTATGAGTACGTTGGTTAATTACGCAGTGAGTGAAAAAAAATCAACCATAGCGGCGACGTGTTCAACTTTTTTAACTGGGACTAGTTTCATTATTGGGTTATTTGCACTGTTCATCAACCCCAGCTGCAACACGACCAATGAATTATTCAGCTTAAGCAATTTAAGCTTTTTAACCGCCACTTTGATTTTATTTGTCAGCTTTATAGTTCATCAATTTTCAAAGCGCTACATGAGTGGGGACAGAAATTATCGCTTGTATTTTCGCAGGTTGTCCTTAATTACTTTCACGGCCACTACGATGGCCTTTGCTAACCACTTGATCCTTTTCTGGTTGGCATGGTTCCTTAGCAATATCTTTTTAGTCGTCTTAATGATCCACAAGACCGAGTGGGAAGCAGCAAAGAATTCCGGCATTTTGACAATGAAAACCTTAATTCCTGGCAGCTTGGCACTTCTTATTTCCTGTTCGCTGCTTTATATGCTAACTGCAAGCTTCTCAATTGAAGTAGTAAATAGCCAACTAGCCCAATACGAATCGCCCCTAGTCACTGTGGCGACTTTGCTCATTGTTTTTGCGGCGATTACTCAATCTGCCATTTGGCCATTTCATCGTTGGCTTTTAAGCTCACTGAATTCACCAACCCCTGTTTCTGCACTGATGCATGCGGGTCTCGTCAATGGCGGGGGGGTGCTATTAGTCAAGTTTTATCCCCTCTTAATCGGCGATCAAGCCCTTCTCAATGTAGTGTTCCTATTAGGAGCAACCACTGCACTCTTAGGAAGCCTTTGGAAATTAATTCAGAATAGCGTCAAACGCATGTTGGCTTGCTCCACGATGGCTCAGATGGGTTTTATGATGATGCAGTGTGGATTAGGGCTATTTCCGGCAGCAGTGGCGCACTTATGCTGGCATGGGTTATTTAAATCGTACTTGTTCTTGAGCTCTGGTTCAGTTTTGCACCAACGCCGTATTCAAACTCAATTGCACCCTGTCACAATATCTAGCCTAATTTTTGCAGTGCTGGGGGGGGTGGCAAGTGCTTTTAGTTTTGCGATGGTCACTGAAAAGTCCATTTTTCCTCTGCAAAGCACAAGCTTTCTTTTAGTTTTCACTTTCATAGCAGGGGCACAATTATCTGACACATTAATAAGAGCAAGCCATTTTAGGCTAATGAACCTGCTGGTAATCATGCTCTCTTTGCTGACTGGCTGGTTATATGGAGAGAGTATACATCTGATTGAATTTTTAACAGGTATTCCCATGGCGCAATCCACCTCGCTCAATGGGATGCAGCTGATGGTACTCATCTTGTTTCTAAGTACATGGCTTATGTTCAACTTTAGAAGCTATCTACAACTGGAAAGGACAAGACTATGGGCTTTCATTTATACAAGAATGCTCAATGCAAGCCAACCGCATCCTAAAACAATGACCACTAACCGTAAAACTTATCAGTACTAAGGGGTTAACATGAAACGTCACCTATCTGATTCAAATGCTCAACACGCGGCAAATAACTTTAATTTTGATCATCAACCTAAAAGCATTGCTGCAATGGTTGCCAATGCGGCTAAATTGCTGACGCCGGTATGGCCTCTTGACACATTCATTGCCTGCAATTCCTTGCATGGGTATGAATCCCTTCATTTTGAAGAGGCTATTTTAGAAAGTCAGTTTAATAAGACCGTGCAAGTGCAGTCCCAATTGGAAGAAGTCAATCGCCAGATGATTAAATGGTGTAGTGCTTTTTTGGATCCAGAGCAAAGCACTATAGCCATGCCCAATAAAGAAAAAGGGTTTTATGGCGCTTTTATAAGCCTTGCCCCCTTCGATCAGTCCTTACATCAGAAAAACAAAGCCAATAAATCTTGGCTTGCAAATTTACCTCATAATGCTGAACAAGCGATTAGTTTTTGTTTCAAAGAGCTTCGAATACCGTCTCATGAGCAAGAAACGTTTATAGAAAGAACATTAAATTATCTTCCAGGATGGGCTGGGTATATTCACTGGATGAATGAATGGTCTACGCGAAAATCCCCATTTTCCAATGATTTGGTTGATTTTATCGCCGTAAGATTGGTCATCACATGTCTCCTTTGGCCTGAAGCAGGAAAGGAAAAAAAGAATTATTCCAAGACATCGCATTCAGATGACTTAATCAAGGAAATGAAAGTGAGGGAGAGATGGTTTCGAAACGATCTTTTAATCAAAATACTCTATGATCTTAAGAATCACAAAAAAGACGAAGTACGCTCAGATGCACAATTGATTTTTTGTATTGATGTTCGCTCAGAACCTTTTCGTCGTGCTCTCGAAAAGCAGGGGAATTACGAAACATTAGGATTTGCCGGTTTCTTTGGTTTACCGATTAAGAGTTGTGATTACCACACTGGAAAAGTGAAAGAATTATGTCCTGTCTTATTGAAACCGAAATTTACAATTGATGAGACGCCTATTGTTCCTGATTTAAACCTCGTTGATCGTTATCAACGAGGTAAGAAGATTAAAAACACCTTAACTACTGTGTATAACCAACTGAAATATAATTTTTCAACGCCCTTTGCGTTCGCTGAGTTTTTGGGGGCTTGGTGTGGATTAACGATGTTCATGCAATCCTTTTCACCTGTCCAGTACAAGTCCTTAAGCAATTGGGTAAATGAGCTGCTGACACCTGCTTTAAGGACAAAAACAATCGATCGAGGAATGAGTTTAGAAGATCAATTGAGCCATGCAGAGACCATACTGCGGCTAATGGGGTTAACAAAAAATTTTGCCAAAGTGGTGCTTTTTTGTGGCCATGGCAGTACGACCCAGAATAATCCCT
Organism: Legionella maceachernii; assembly: GCF_900167045.1. Classification (GTDB taxonomy): domain Bacteria; phylum Pseudomonadota; class Gammaproteobacteria; order Legionellales; family Legionellaceae; genus Tatlockia; species Tatlockia maceachernii. The sequence goes on from NZ_FUXJ01000013.1 coordinate 38,294, forward strand.
ATGCCTCAGCTTTGGATTGCGGTGCTTGTGGTGGAAATCATGGAGGCTCGAATGCAAAGCTGCTCGCCACTATACTCAATAAGGAGGAAATACGCGCAGGACTCTCTGAAAGAGGAATAACCATCCCAGCAGATACAGTGTTTTATGCCGGTCTCCATAATACCACGACGGATGAAATTACTCTTTATGTCGACCAGAAAAAGCCTGTTCACCAAGCCATTCTGAGAAAGCTTAAGATTGCCTTTGCTGAGGCAAGAAAAAAGACAACTCTTGAACGGAGTGCCAAGTTAATGAAATCGACCTTTAAAGAAAATGAGGTCATCAGAAGAAGCTCTGACTGGTCTGAAGTAAGACCAGAATGGGGACTTGCTCGAAATGCAGCGTTTATAGTGGGCCCGCGTCGTATAACAGAGAATATCGATTTAGAGGGGAGATGTTTTTTGCATTCTTATGATTGGCAGGAAGATTCTCAAGGAAATTGCCTTGAAACGATATTAACTGCGCCGATGGTAGTGGCCCAATGGATTAATAACCAATATCTCTTTTCGACTCTGGACAACACTACTTACGGAAGCGGCAGCAAAATTACTCACAATGTCATGGGTAAAATAGGGGTCATGCAGGGTAACGGGAGTGATTTGATGCATGGTTTACCTCTCCAGTCTGTAAAGAGCGATGATAAGACGAACTACCACGAGCCTTTGAGGTTATTAACCCTTGTTTATGCCCCGAAGCATCTAGTCACCCAAATCATCGAGAAACACGACATCTTAAAAAAGTTATTTTTTAATCACTGGGTTTCATTGGTTGTTATCGATCCTACAACTCGTTCAACTTATTACTTTAATGACAAGAATACATGGGAAGCCATTTAATAAAAGGATAAGAGAAATGGACAAGTATAAAAATAAGCAAGTCTTATTGGCAACAAAACATGCTAAAGAGCAGGTAATCCAACCCGTTTTTAAATCCGTTCTTCATTGCCAAGTTAACACGAAGGATTTTGATACGGATAAATATGGCACATTCAGTGGTGAGATTCCAAGACCCCTTGGTCCTTATCAGACCTGCATTTTAAAAGCAAAAGAGGCAGCAGAAAAGTTTGGCTACGAGTTAAGCATTGCCAGTGAGGGAAGTTATGGACCGCATCCTTTTATTCCTTTTATCCCTGGAGGTCATGAAGTTATGATTTTTTGGGATAAATCGAAGGATTGGATTATAGCGGAACAATTAATTACGGAAAAAACCAACTACAGCTCGATATACGTGGATTCGACAACCAATATTGAGGGATTTTTAAGACAAATGGGTTTCCCAGGCCATGCATTGATTATGCAAACTGCCACTACGAAGGAAATCATTGCTAAGGGCATTAATGACATTCACCTACTTCAATCTTGTTTAAAATCGGGTTACAAAGTGGAAGATCGCTTATTGCTTACAACCGATATGCGCGCCATGCTAAATCCCACAAGGATGAAAGTGTTATCCGAATTAGCCATTAAACTAGCGAATCGTATCAAAACTAACTGCCCGGGTTGTTGGGCGCCGGGATTTGGTTTTAAAAAAACGCAAGACAATTTATTATGTCAAAGTTGTGACTCGCCCACTTCCCTCTATAAATTCGAATTATATGGTTGTGTACAATGTTGTTATGAGGAGTCTAAGCCAAGGAAGGATGGTTTAGAGTATGCCAGTCCTGAGTTTTGTAATTATTGTAATCCCTAATCTATCGTAGGGTTTGGAGCAACGATGAGTAAAAAAAGCGCTTTAGTGGGTATTATTATGGGGTCAAAAAGCGATTGGAGAATATTATCTCATGCAGCTGAGACACTCGAGATCTTAAACATAGAGTATGAAACCAAAATTGTTTCTGCTCATCGCACGCCAGATCGATTGATAGAGTATGCAAATAATGCGGAGTCATCAGGCTTGGAAATTATTATTGCAGGTGCTGGTGGTGCCGCACATCTCCCTGGCATGATTGCTTCAAAAACGATACTTCCTGTACTGGGTGTGCCTGTTCCGCTAGAATTATTAAACGGATTAGATTCGCTATTGTCTATAGTCCAAATGCCATCGGGTATACCCGTAGGGACTTTGGCCATTGGAAAAGCGGGGGCTGTTAATGCCGCATTATTAGCCGCTGCAATGCTCGCGAATAAGTACCCAGATATTAAGATCAAGTTAAAATCTTACCGTGAAGAGCAAACACGTAAAGTACTTGAAGCCGATACACCCCAATTAGGAACAAGTTAAGATGAAAATAGGTATTTTAGGTGGTGGGCAATTAGCAAGAATGCTGTCCATGAGCGCCCATACTTTAGGAATTAAAACCCTTTGCCTCGATCCTAACCAAGAGGCTTGCGCAGAAAACGTAACTTTAGTGTTAAGGGGGGAGTATTCTGACAAAAATGTTTTGAAGCAATTTTTAGAGAGTGTGGATTGTGTGACGCTTGAAACGGAAAACATACCGCTGGATGCAGTAGAGTTTATCAATAGCATCAAACCTGTCTATCCTTCTATTCATGCGTTAAAAATTTCACAAGATCGCTATCTTGAAAAATCCTTTCTTAAATCCCTCGGTATCGCAACTGCTGAATTTACCGAAATAAATACAATGAAACAGCTTGAGGCTGCGATTGCGGAGATTGGGTTACCGGCCATATTAAAGACGAGACGTATGGGATATGATGGAAAAGGCCAATTCCTTATTCGACATCATTCTGAATTGCCGCTAGCTTGGCAAGAATTACAACAGCAACCTTTGATTTTGGAAAAATTTATTCCTTTTCACTATGAAGTGTCGCTTATCGCCGTACGCAATAAAAAATCGAATATCGAATATTATCCTTTAATCCGCAATCATCATAAAAATGGCATTTTGCGATGGTCTGAGGCGCCATTTAAAAATGAAATTCTTGAAGAGGAATGTAGAAGAATTACAAAGACTATTTTAGATGAATTAAATTACGTGGGGGTTATCACTGTAGAGTTTTTTTATGATGGGCATAAGCTAATGGTGAATGAAATTGCCCCGCGAGTGCATAATTCCGGACATTTAACGATTGAAGGTGCGGCGACAAGTCAATTCGAAAACCATTTACGTGCTATTTTTGATCTTCCTTTAGGAAGTACTTCCTTTTTAGGAAATTGCTTCTTACTTAATTTTATAGGGGAAATGTTGCCCATCCAAAACTGCTTGAAGTACGCCGGGCTTCACTACCATGATTATGAAAAAGCACCACGTCTTAATCGGAAAGTAGGCCATGCAACGCTAGTCAGTTGGCAAACCTCCCGTTATGACAAGACGAAACAAGAACTAAAATCCTTTTTAGGAATCTCTGAAGATGGATAAGAAAAAATGCTAAAGTTAAATAAGCAATCGGCAATGTATAATCAAGCTTATGACAAATAATTATAAAGGCGAAAAAATGCTCATTTATTTGGCATAAACCAAACCATTTTTCAAAAATTCAATAAAAATAAAAATCAAATACAAACGAATTTCGCTAAATAATTTTATTAATTTTTAAGATTAATTAATCAATAAGGGTTTATTTTTGAGTCAATTATTCCTTCTCTATGGCCGTGTATGAATACGGTTGCATACTCCTTTTTACACATTTTTGTTGCGGCGATTATTGCTTCATCCTTTGTTGCAAAATGCTTAATTGGTAGAAGAAAATTTGATTGCTTAATATCCCATCCGCCTCTCGATCTTGGAACAATATGATAAGATATTTTAGGCATGGCATCCTCCTTGACTTGCTCTATTTAATCTTAATTATTTTAACTTTTAAAAATTTTTATCATTTTTACTCACGTTTTATATTAAATTATAGGTAATTATTTTATGTAAGTAGAATATGAGGCTCAATTGATCCAACATGAATTCTTTCATGGTTGTGCTAAAGAAGTTGCTTATTTAGTCTATACTCATGCCTATGTTTACTCGGCAAATTCAATGTTATGCTACAAGGAATAAATCTCTTCTCGGAGTATAAATTGAGTAATAAAAATATCAATTAATTGAAATCCATCTCATTTATGCGAGGGTATACCTTGAAAAGAAAAATTAACACGTTACCCATAAAAAAATTTTTTAAGAATTTAGGCCCAGGATTAATAACCGGTGCTAGCGATGATGATCCTTCTGGAATTGCAACTTATTCTCAAGCGGGCGCGCAATTTGGATTAGCCACATTATGGACTGCGCTCATTACTTTTCCTCTTATGTTTGCTATTCAGGAAATGTGTGCGCGGATTGGGCTTGTGACCGCTAATGGTTTAGTAGCAAATATTAAAAAACATTATTCAAAATCGATACTGATTCTAGTGGTTTTGTTAATGGGCCCAGCGCTGATTATTAATATCGGCGCTAATATAGCGAGTATGGGTGCAGTAATTCATCTTTTATTGCCCACAATTCCAGCAATAGCTGCCTCCATTTTTTTCAGTTTTCTTTTAATCGTCTCGATGATTGCTTTATCTTACAAGAAAATTGTTTCAATCTTAAAATACTTATGCTTAAGTTTATTTTTGTACATCATTATTCCATTTATTACGAAGCAAGATTTTAGCGAAATTATAAAAAATACATTTATTCCCCACATCAAATTTGATAAAGATTTTCTCAGTATATTAGTAGCCATTTTGGGAACAACTATTTCTCCATATCTTTTCTTTTGGCAAACTACAATGTCGGCAGAGCGTAATAATTTCGAAAAGATTAGGTTAAGAAAAGAGGAATTTCATAACCTTAGAAAAGATGTTGGAATAGGCATGTTAATTTCAAATATCGTGATGTATTTTATTATATTAACCACGGGAACCGTTTTATTTAATCATGGTATTTCTATATCGACTGTCGAGGATGCAGCTAAAGCTTTAGAGCCTTTAGCTGGAAAATTATCGTATTTATTATTTTCATTAGGGATCATTGGAACGGGTTTTTTGTCTATACCTGTATTAAGTGGTTGCTTATCTTATACCGTATGCACTACTTTTGGGCTAAATGAGGGGCTTGATAAAAAATTTAAAAAAGCAAAAGTGTTTTATTTGCTCATTATATTTTCTATTTTAATTGGGTTGGGACTAAATTATTTTGATGTAAATCCTATAAAGGCTCTCATTTTCTCGGCAATTTTATATGGATTGGTTTCTCCTCCATTATTATTAATAATTCTGCTAATCGGGAATAATAAAACAATTATGGGGAATAAAAAGAATGGAAAATTATCAAATTATTTAGGGATACTTACTTTTGTATTGATGAGTTTATCAGGAGTATTGCTTGTATGCTTTTGGTTAAATGGCTAATTCACTTAGCCAATTAATATTCTTTTTATTTTTAAATGTCCTTAAACCCGTGCATTTCTCTTTGGTTTTAATTTTAAGAGAAATTTCACTACTATTTTTAAATTTCTATTTCGGATGCACCGAGACCCTAAGTTTTTGTAGAAATGTCCCCGCTAATCCCACATTAAAGAATTAGCCAAATTCCAAAATTTCCTTGAACCTTAATTTTTGCTTAACTTTATTATTTCAAAATAAGCCTAACGTTTATATATTAAATTTCCAATAAAAATGACTCGAATTAGTAAAGCAATCGAAGCCGGTAATATTAATGAGATTAGACAAATACTGAGTGATCGAGATGAGAATGGAGTACCTTATGAGGATATCAATAATGTGCATAACGGTTTAACAGGAGCACAAACAGGAGTATGGTATACTTTATCTTGCCTTTATCATAGTTCTACTTTAAAGCCAGAAATCGCTTGTAGTATCATCGATGAGTTTTTAAACGTCCAAGATGATGCAGGAAATCCAGTTATTGATTTAAATAGTAATCATAATCTCATTGAGATTTTGAGACGGATATTTGACCTCTATGCAGCAGGAAAAATATTTTCTTCCACAGCAAATTATTTGGTGGATCGAGTTGTAAATCTCCGAAAAAAAAATGGCTCTAGCGCTTATGACTTCACTACTGGCGAATTAGAAGATGCTTCTTTAATTGCGGCCGTATTAACTAATGATGCACACCTTGTTCGTACTTTATTAAATCTTCGCAATCCCGATGAGGTACGTACATTGGACGTAAATTATAAAGTGGACTGGACTTGGGATGAACCAACTGCGCTTGATGTTGCCTATACAGGTTGGTTTAATACTAATAAAACTCATGAAGATTTTACCCCAAACAATGAAATTATTATGCTTCTAAAAAGTGCGGGGGCAAGAAGAGCGTCTGAGATTCTATTTCCAGTTGTAGTACGCGATTTAGCTGAAGATCTCCATGAAAGTATCAAAGTATTAAGAGAGTTGGAGAACGAGAATAGGGTTGCAGATCCAAAAGGAGAAGATGAGTTAACACGCTTAAACTCGAGACTATATAGTTCAGTAGACGCTTCTAATGTCTATGCACAAGAGTGGCGGCTTATTCAAGAAATGCGGCGAAGAATTCAAAAAATTCCGGCGGATATCTCTCATCGACAAAAATTTATCCGCTATTTCAATGAATCAGTGGACAAATTAGAAACAGCTGCTCAGTTTTATTCTCCAGGAAAAAAATTGCCTTATTTTTATAAAGAAAAACCTTGGTCGAAATTAATAAATGAATACTATTTTGTTAATTCATTCAACCACTCTATAGAGAGAGCATTCGAGGGGGATATAGGTGAGTTATTAAATTCTAAAAATATAACCCAAAAACTTAAACAATCAGCGAATCAATTAGTTGTTACAGCTGAAGAACAGCAATTTGATTATTTAGACAAAATAGGTGTACCTGCTGAATCAGTATCAGCGATTCCTCTTTATCTTAAATCGAATATTATAAAACTAGCAAGCATAATTTCATCAATGCAAAATTATGTCATAGAATTAGATGAAAATGGGCGAGTAATTGACGCTAAAAAGCTAGCTCAATTAGCAAATCAATTAGAAATGAGAGTCACCCAATTTATTTTAAATGGAAATTTTACAGAAACCGATTGCAGCTGCTTTGTTAACTGCTGTACTTACCTCGTTGAATCATTTGAGTTAAATAACAGGAATACTGGAAAAATTGCAGCTTTTTTTATCGATATTTTAAAATATTTAGGTGGTATTTTGAAATTAGATGTAATTGAGAGCGTTTTTCGTAAAGATGGCTTATCTTTTTTTAGTGAAAAGACTTGTCGCGAACAACGCAAAAATCAGGTATTAGATGAATTAAATCTGATCAAAAATTCAGCCGCCCTATGATTTCATAATCCCAAAATACAGGTTAATTCGTAATTGCCCTGGGAAGTAGGTTGCTTTTAAAGTATTGTAAATTCTCTTTTCGTATTATCTCTCCAATGGTAGAATGATGTGTGGAAATCTGTTTGAATTTGACACTTATTATTCTTTAGATAGATAGTTAGAATGATAATTATGCAATTACCGGTTGTATTAAATCGACAAGTCTACTTCCCTAATAAACTATTCTTTAAATATTTATTCCAATTGCTAAGCAATTCCGCTACTATCCTTGTTTGATTGAAGCGCTCTCTATGACCAAATTCCGAAATACCAAGTCTTTAAATGAATCCCTTTCTTCGTTAATGCATGAAATAACTCAATCTCTTACCGTTATAAATGCCTATGCCAGTGGGTGTATAAACCAATTAAAATCAAAAGATTATGAAAAAAATAAAATAATAGACGCTTTATATGAGGTGAAAAAGCATACCGAACTTCTGGAAAATAAAATTAAAAAAATGTACATTAACTCTTGAATCGGGTTTTAAAAAAGTATATTTATATAGCTCTTATTAATCAGCTAGTTACATCGGGTATGGGACAAAAATTAAATAATCTAACCCTCTATATTGTGGATGACGATTATGATGTGTGTAAATCGTTACGCTTTTTATTTGAATCTTTAAATTATAAGGTGGAAACCTACACAAGCTCTCAGGATTTTTTGGAAAATATTTCTAATACTCCTGGTTGTTTAATCACAGATGTTCGCCTGCCTGAAATGAGCGGGCTTGAATTGCTTGATCAACTTAACGCAATGAAAATAAATTTGCCTGTAATTGTTATTACCGGTTATGGCGACATTCCAATGGCTGTAAGAGCTATGAAAGCGGGTGCTGTAGACTTTATTCTAAAGCCTATTAATGAACAATATATTTTAGAAGTAGTCCAAAAAACCATATCTAGTCTTAGAAATAATGAGTTACTTCCCCCCCGTTCTAAGATTAATTTAACTGACCGAGAACAGCAAATTATTAATCTTTTATTAGAAGGAAAACTTAACAAAGAAATCGCTTTTGATTTGGGTATATCCATTTCAACCGTTGAAGCGCATCGAGCAAATATTATGAAAAAAATGAACTCCAAAAATCTGGCGCAGCTGATTAAAACTTATTTACAAGCTCAAATGAGTATGGAATAAAAATTACCAGAGAGTAATTAAGGAATGAATCATGGGAGAAAATACGCTAGTTGACGATGAAATAAAAGAATTGCAGCTAATCATTAATTCACAACAACTTGAGCTAAAAAAAAAATTGAAATCATTCAAGCGCTCAGAGTTGAATTAGAACGACAATCTGAATATAAAGAGCTCTATGATTTCAGCCCATTAATGTATTTAATAATAGATACCTATTATAAAATTGATTCATTGAATTTTAGTGCAGCATCGTTTCTTGGTAGAGAAAGGGTGTTTTTATTAAATAAGTCTTTCCTTAAATTGATTGCCGGTTCATCAAAAGCATTATTTCGAAGGACAATACAATCCCTTTTAAACATGGGTTTTAAGCAGACCTGTGAGATTGAGCTCCTCTTAAAAGGGGGAGAGAGAAAATACATTCAATTAGAATGCACTTTAAACAGAGACAAACGCATCCATTTATGTTTAAGTGATATTACAGACCTTCATCAAAAAAAAGGTACTATTTCTTGTTTGGAGCAAAATTTAAACCTAGCTAATCAAATAATAAAATACACCACGGATGCTGTAGCCGCATTAGACACTAACCTGGTTTTTAAAATAGTAAGCCAACCTTTTTACAAGTTATTTTTTAAGATTTTTACTGCTTATGCTAGACCTGGAAGTCATTTAGAAATTTGTCTTAATAATTTACCGGATAGAAAGCAACAAATGATGAATGCTTGCAACGACGCACTTTCGGGAAAAACCTCCTACACCATCATTGAAAATAATAATTATAATCCTGAGGTGTATTTTTATTATGAAGTCGTAGTGAGTTTTCTAAAAGGTCATGTGGCTTGTGAGAATCTTTTGTTGGTGCATATTAGGGATTTAACAGAGTTCAAGCTAAAAGAAATGACACAGCATATCCAGCAGTCTCAGATTACTCTTTCATGCAGACTTTCTGCTATGGGGGAGATGGTCTCTGCTTTAGCGCATGAAATTTGCCAGCCATTAACGGCCATCAATGCCTTTTCCAAAAGCTGCGCTTATTTATTAAATTCCTCAATTAGTAATGAAGAGAAATACGAAAAATTGAAATTTCCTTTAAACGAAATTTCTATGCAAGCAGAACTTGCTGGTCATATCATTCATAATATGAAAAGCTTAATGCGAGGAGATAAATTAGTAACGGAAACAATTAATATAAATGGTTTAATTGAGGATGCAATTAAAATTTTAAATTATGATTTATCAGACTTTAAAATAAAAATTCAGTTGGCATTAATGAATAATCCTCCTCCCATTGTCGCCAATAAAATTCATTTGATGCAAATCATTTTGAATTTAGCTAGAAATAGCATGGAAGCGTTGCAAACCGTCTCAAAGCCTGATTCTACAATCATCATTAAAAGCCGGAAACTGAGAAACTTTGTTGTCGTTAAGGTCAAGGATAATGGCCCTGGCATACCTCATCAATATAAGAATATTGTCTTAAACTCTTATTTCACCACTAAAACTCAAGGAACTGGCATTGGACTAGGTATTTGTCGCTCATTAATAGAAAGATACGGTGGACATCTTCGATTTATAAAAAATTGCAAAGGTGCAGTTTTTTACTTTATGATGCCTATTGAGCATTATACTCAAAATGGCAATTAGAGCATAAGGTTTAGCAACCGAACCTTTTAAAATTTAAGTCAATATTATGAAAAAAAAAATATATATCCTTGATGATAATCAATCCGTTTGTAATGCCATTTGTTTTTTGTTTGAATCAATGAATTTTAAAACGCAGATCTATCAAGATCCAATACGCTTTTTAGAGGAATATTCAAAAGAGGAAAAAGGATGCTTAATTGTTGACCTTTTTATGCCTTCGCTTAATGGACTTGAACTTATTAAAACACTAAAGCAAAAAAATAGCGCTCTAGACATTATTTTAATCAGTGGGTATGTCTCTGAAGAAACAAAAAAACAGGTAATGAATGAGGGGGCTAAAGTGTTTTTACCCAAGCCGTTAAACATTGAAATTTTATTGGAAGAAGTGTGCAAAATTTTGGATAAATAAGCCTTTGCTTTAACGAAAAAAATTTTAATTTTCCCTTTTACGATATTCAGCGAATCAAAAGTCATCACATCTAATTGAATAGTGCATCTATCTGTAAATGCGTATTTATAAAAATTTATACTAAGGTTTTCCTTTAATTTCCAAGGTAAACATTAATATATTTTAATAACAATATAAGTAATAGTTTAATAAGAATAACTTTCAAGAGAAGGAGAATAAAGCAATGGAAAATCACTCTGAAAATGTAGTAAGAACTGATGATGTGATCGGAAAAGATGTTAAATCATCCAATTTAGAAGATTTAGGAAAAATTGAAGAAATTGGCTTTCCTTGAATTGGGCTAGTTATTTGGGGAAAAGGTAAATAACTAGCCTATTCAAAAAACGGTTATCTGAAAGCAATCAAATACCACGTCAGTTATAAGTTAATGAGCTCGACTTCCTCAGCAAGTGGTCCTTTTTTGCCTTTCAAAGCTTTGAAACGCACGCTTGCCCCTCTAGGCAAACTTTTAAAACCCTCCCCTAGAATTCCTTTAAAGTGCACAAAATAATCGGTGCCGTTACTCTCTATGAATCCAAATCCTTTATCGTCTCTAAACCATTTTACGATCCCACAAATTTTTGTTTCCATATAATCTTCCCTAACTAATATTTGCTTCATCCTAAATTTTCATTTTCTGACATGAGACGGCATGCCTGATAGTAAGAGTAACAAAATTAAAAATTAGCCGCTACTAAGGTTTTCCTGATATTGCCCTAAAGAAAACACTAACCATTTCCTTTTCATTTTATAAGGATTTTTATTTTCACAATCATCTATACTGAAGAAAAAAAACTCACAATTAAGTGAGGAGCTAAAATTTACTAAAGAAAGCCTACAAACCACCATTGAAGAGTTAGGAACTTCCAATGAGGAATTAAAATCCAGCAATGAAGAAATCGAAACGTCGAAAGAAGAATTACAATCCCTCAATGAAGAGCTAACTACAGTTAATGCCGAATTGGAAAGCCGTATCGAACAGCTATCGAGTGCGCGAATGATGATATAAAAAATCTACTCGATAATTCTGAAATAGCCACAATATTTTTAGATAAAGATTATGCATTAAGCGCTTCACTCCTAAAGCGACAGAAATTATTAATTTAATTCTATCGGATGTGGGACGACCAATCTCACACATTGTTTCCAATCTTCAATATGACAATTTATTGCATGATGCGAGAGAAGTGCTGCATACCCTAAAACCTAAATCCACTGAAGTTCAGGATAAAAGCGATCACTGGTGTGTGGTTCGAATCATCCCCTACAGAACTATAAATAATGTAATTGATGGGGTAGTCCTTACCTTTATCAATATTCACTCTCAAAAAATGGCTGAAAATCGTCTTGCTGCCCTTGAAGAGGAGTTGAAAGGGTTAAAAAATACTGAGTACGCGTTACTGAATGCTCTTGATGATTTGGTTGTTATTATCAATAAAGATAAGCAAATCCTTTTTGCCAATGATAAGTTTCTTTCAGTATTTTCATTAGACAGGACGAAAATTATTAATGAGCCCATTTTCAATTTGAAAATTGAATGGCACATAAAAAACCTCGATCATCTCATTGATGAGACTTTAAAAGGAAGTGAGTCGCTGTTAAACCGTGAAGCAGACATTATTCCAAATAGGCCTAATGTGGTGTCCATGAAATACTCTCGGTCAATGGTGCTTATTTATTTCAAAAGCAAATAAATACACAATACGCTTGATAAATACCTTTACGAAACAATGCGGTTAATAAAACCTTCATTGTTTCGTTGCGGTAAGTTAGAAATGAGAAAGCGTCTGACTATTGTACTACTTTAATTTTTTTTTTCTAAAATAAACTTTATGGATTCTTCAAAAAAAATATCAATGCTTTTTATATTAGCCCATTTGCAGTAAGAATAAATTTGTTTGAGTATTTCAGAGTCAATTTGGGCATGGATGGTAATCTTTCTTTTGTTAAAGTTACTTTTAATGAGTGGCATCCTAATCTCCCTTTAGTGATTAATCATCTAATATATAAACTTGGGAGAGCGGGGGATATTAGGGAATACCATAAGAAAACTAAGGTTGCCCTTAGTCATAGGAGAGTGCGCTTTAGCCTATATCAATAGAAATTTATTTCTATTTAGAAATTTTTTGATAAAATAAAAAAAAATCAAGGATTGGATATATTATGGCCCTCCTAAAAGAACAACATAAGCAAAAGAAGGTAAAATTAAATCTTGAAATTGATCAAAAACTATTCTTCATGATAAAGGAATATTGCAAATGGGCAAGTATTGATGATATAGATTATTTCATTGAACAAATCGCTTTATTCGTATTCAAAAAAGATAAAGAATGGAAAAAATTTAAAAGCAAAACATTAAATCACGACAGTGATAAGTAGCTGGACAACTATATTTACTTACTCGCATTCAAATCTTGTTGCTAACGGGTGTCACTCTATTGATATCCATAAATCCTCTAAATGAATTACTGCATAAATTAAAGCAAAATTGGCATTTAAATAACGCATTTATCTTATTAATTTATTAAAAATTTAATATAAAAATGTATTAATTAAATCTCAAATTCCTTCAGCCCAACGGTTAATTCTTTCATCTTGATAGATGTAAGTTAGGAAAAATTCAGCCAAATATACTATGCTTATCCATAAGTAATTTAATCAAGGGAATGGATATGAAAATAAAGGGAATTATATTCGATATGGATGGAGTAGTAACTCAAACAACAGATTTACACTTTAAAGCATGGAAAATAATTCTCGATCAATTTCTACGACAAATAAATGAAACAAACATTGATTTTTCTCATCGAGACTATCTTTTTTATTTTGATGGTGTTTCAAGAGAAAATGGTGTAAAAAATTTTTTTAATGCATATAAGATAGATGAATATAAAATAAGAAATTATTATAATAATTTAACAGATTGTATTAATTCAATTTGCATGAAAAAAAATAATCTTCTGCTTTCAATCATCGCTGAAGATAAAGTTCAGGTTTTTCCTGATTGTATTGAATTTATTAAATATATATCCGATTTAAATTATAAAATTGCGATAATTTCTTCCAGTAAAAATTGTCGAAAAATATTAGAACGTGCTGGAATTATTAATTTATTTCCTGTCTGTGTTGATGGTAAAACAGCGGAGGAAAAAAACATTCCAGGAAAACCAAACCCTGCAATATTTTTGGAAGCAGCCAACCAATTAAATTTGTTACCCGATGAATGCATGGTGGTTGAAGATGCTTTGGCGGGTGTTAGTGCAGCAAAAGAGGGAAGATTTGGTCTTGTCGTAGCACTGGATCGTGAAAATAAACTTTTTACAGAGTTTAGCCAATACAATCCCGATTATATTTTAACGGATTTATCCAAGACGCAAGTAAATCTTTATGAAGTCTTTCTTGAAGGCAAGCCGACAACAATCACTGCATTATACTCATTGCCTATCATTTCTTCGGCGCTTAATCAACAAAGAGAAGTGGTTGTTTTTTTAGATTACGATGGAACCTTAACGCCGATTGTGGATAGACCACAAGATGCTCATTTATCCCCTGAAATGAAAAAATCACTTATCGAGCTCTGTAAAAATTATTTAACCCTTGTTATTAGTGGTCGTCAATTAGAGAATCTAAAAGAAAAAATTGGAGTTGCGGATCTGTATTATGCAGGAAATCATGGGTACGAATTTGATGGCCCTCAACATTTAAGTTTCCCGTTCGAGATGGGTCAAGAGCATCTTGGAGACATTCAATCCTTTTTTGAGAAAATAGACGCGATTTTAAAAGATATCAGAGGTTGTATGATAGAAAATAAAAAATTCACTTTATCTGTTCATTACCGCTTAGTTAACGAAAATCAACATCAATTCATTTCTTCGTCAATCGATTTACTTCTTCAAGATTATCCAAAATTATCGCGACATGAAGGAAAAAAAGTAATAGAAATTCGACCAAAAATTTCCTGGAATAAGGGAATAGCCTCTTTAAATTTTTTAAAATGGATTAAAAAAGATAATGCAAACGTAATCCCAATTTATATTGGAGATGATGTAACTGATGAAGATGCTTTCCAACTCTTCAATTTAAATGGCATTACAATCAAAGTGGGTGCAAACGCTAACACCCACGCACGCTACTTTTTAGAGTCACCAAATCATGTCAAATTTTTTCTCGATCAATTAAATGAACTAAAGGAATAAAAATGAATAATTGGATAATTAGTTACAGAGACTTTAATAGTTCATCGCAAAAATTGAGAGAAACCATTTTTACTCTGGGAAATGGTTATTTTGCAACTCGAGGGGCTCATGAGGATGGGATTGCTCCAATTCATTATCCAGGAACCTATTTAGGCGGTGTCTATAATCGCCTTTCAAGCACTATCTGTAGTAAAAAATTAACGAATGAAGATCTAGTTAATTTGCCTAATTGGTTACCTGTTAATTTTAAAATTGAGGAGGAATGGTTCGATATTACAAAAGTAAAAATACTATCTTACAGAGCGATGCTACATCTAAAAAAGGGATTGATGAAACGCAGTTTAAAATTCATGGATCTTAAAGGAAGAATTTTCATTATTAATTCAATACGTTTTGTAAGTCAACATAATCCTCATTTAGGGGGATTGAGTTATTCGATTATTTCAACTAACTGGGAAGGAAAAATAACACTCCGTTCGTCCCTCTTAGGAAATGTGATTAATAAGGGGGTTGCACGGTATAAAGATTTAAAAAATCATCATCTTGAAGTGCTGCAAAAAGGATCATTTAATGAAGATGGATTATACATGCATGTAAGGACGAATTCCTCACATATTGAAATAGCTGAAGCTGTTCATACTGAATTTCATTCCAAAAATAAAATTAAGCCCCAAAAAACGATTTTAGAAGAAAAAGAAAATATTCATCAAGATTTTTGCATTAATTTAAAAAAACTTGAAAAAGTAAGGATTAATAAAACGGTAAGTATATATACCGCAAAAGATGTTGCTTTATTTGAAACGCTTTATGAGGCAAAAAAAACAATAAAAAGGCACAAAAATTTTATTAAAATTTTAAAAAATCATATATCAGCATGGAAATACCTTTGGTACATCTCTGACATGGAAATTGACACGAGTGGTGATATTCAAAAATTAATAAGGCTACATCTATTTCATAGCCTTCAAACGTTATCGCCTCACAGTACAACTATTGATTATGGTGTTCCTGCGCGAGGCTTGCATGGCGAAGCCTATCGTGGTCATGTATTTTGGGATGAAATTTTTGTTTTACCTTTTTATATTTTTCATTTTCCTGACATTGCCCGGTCGATGTTAATGTACCGCTATCATCGTTTGAGTTCTGCCCGGGAATTAGCTAAAAAAAATGGGTATAAAGGAGCCATGTTTCCTTGGCAAAGCGGAAGTAACGGGGAAGAAGAAACGCAGCAATACCATTTAAACCCTCAATCTTCAAAATGGGGCCCTGATAAAAGCCAGTATCAGAGACATGTCAATTTAGCAATCGCTTATAATATTTGGGCTTATTATGAGGCAACGCAGGACGTTAATTTTCTATGCCATTACGGTGCTGAAATTCTATTTGAAATTGCTAAATTAATTTCAAGTTTGGCATCTCTTGATTATAACCGAGAGCGTTACGAAATTAGAAATGTCATGGGCCCTGATGAATATCATGAAAATTATCCGGACTCCAATAAACCAGGAGTGAATAATAATGCTTATACCAATATTCTAGCCGTTTGGGTTTTAGAAAAGGCGCTCAAGTTAATAGAAATATTAAGCCCTAAGAGAATCCAGTACTATTTTGAAACGCTTGAAATCAGCATGGATGAGATCAATCGCTGGAAAGACATTACTCATAGAATGTACGTCCCGTTTCATAATAAAATTCTTAATCAATTCGAAGGGTACGAAGAACTAAAAGAATTTAATTGGAAATTATATCAAGAAAAATATGGGCGCATTGAACGGCTAGACAGGATTCTAAAAGCAGAAAATAAAAATCCCAGTGAATTTCAAATTGCCAAACAACCTGATACTTTAATGCTTTTTTATCTTTTGAAGGACGCAGAGATTGAGCGAATTTTAAATCAATTATCCTATCCCTATAATTTGAATATCAAAGCAAATACCATTGCTTATTATCTAGCAAGAACCTCCCATGGATCTACTTTAAGTAAAATCACCTTCGCTAGCATTCTTTCTGAATTAGATTCAGAGGCAAGTCAACATTTATTTCACGAGGCTCTCATCAGCGATATTCAGGATACTCAAGGGGGAACTACCGAAGAAGGAATACATCTTGGTGTTATGGTAGGTACCACTTCAATGCTGTTTAAAACTTTTGCTGGTATAACAGTTCAAGAGAATAAATTGAATGTCAATCCTTCTATTCCTTCCTGGGTGAAGCGAGTCAGTTTTAAATTTATTTTCAAGAATAACCTATATCTTATTGAAATATTTAATGATGTCTTTCATTTGAAATTATTGGAAAAAAACAATGAGGAGGCAAATCTATTTTTCAATAATGAATTTATCCAACTTGAGCCGCAAAAAATAGTAAGTTTCTACTGTAATAAGAATAAGGAAATTGAAAAAAAACTAAAGGACAATCTAGGGGTATTTTATGGACATGTTCAGGAAAAAAATATGGAATGAGCTAGAATCCAAAGCTGCGTTTTTTAGGAAAATACACCTTAATGATTTATTTCAATCAAATCCAGCACGATTTGAACAATTGAGTTTTCAGCTGGGAAATTTACTGTTTGATTTTTCAAAGAATTTCCTTACTTTAGATACATTAAGATTATTTGCCAATTTAGGTGAAGTTTATAGTGTTCCCAATCGAATACACGATTTATTTAAAGGTAAACCGCTGTATGGAGAAAAGGTGCTTGGGCTGCATACCGCATTACGTTATCAAGGGAATAAAAAAATTATCATCGATGGTCATGACGTAATGGATGATATTAAATTTGAACTTGAACGCATGAAACTTTTTGTAAACCAAGTAATCGACGGAGATTGGCAAGGATTTTCCAATAAGGCCATTACGGACGTCGTTAATATCGGAATTGGAGGATCTGATCTAGGCCCTTTACTTCTAACCGAAGCCTTAGCCCATTACCGTACTCGTCTCAACATCCATTTTGTATCGAATGGTGATGGTCTCCACGCCAATGAATTAATGAATAAATTAAACCCAGAAACCACCTTATTTATTGTCGTCTCAAAAACGTTCTCTACCCAGGAAACCCTTCTAAATGCCAATAGCTTAATTAAGTGGTTTATTAATAGCACTGGCCGCTCTCCGTTTGAAAATCATGTGGTTGGTGTTTCTGCAAACCTGAGTGCAATGGATGCGTTTGGAATTCCTAAAAAAAATCAATTTCAATTTTGGCATTTCGTTGGGGGACGATATTCGGTTTGGTCGTCGGCAGGATTAGTCTCGGCATTAGCCATAGGATTTACCCATTTTCAGCAATTTTTAAGTGGAGGGAATGAGGCTGATGAACATTTTAAAGAGACTGATTTAATAAAAAATATTCCGTTTATCTTAGCATTAGTCGATTTATTTTATATTGAGTTCTGGCACACGCAGACAAGAGCTATTCTTCCCTATCATAGTTACTTGCAACATCTTCCCGCTTATCTCCAACAATTAAGTATGGAAAGTTTGGGAAAATCCGTTAATAAAGATGCTCAGGAAATAGATTATCTTACGGGTAATATTATATGGGGTGAGCTTGGCTCCAATGGACAGCATGCCTTTTTCCAATTATTGCATCAGGGCAAATTATTTGTTCCTATCGATTTTATTGTTCCCATTTATTTAGAACATCAAGATCTTGCTCACACCCAATATGTCTTGGCCAATGCTCTGGCTCAAGCCCAAGCGTTAATGCAGGGTAAAACAAAAGAAGAAGTGTATCAGGAGATGTGGAATGAAAATTCTTCAGTTGAAGAAATTAATCGTTTGTTGCCCCATCGAGTGTATCCTGGCAACCGCCCGTCGACAATGATTCTTTTAGAAAACCTCTCTCCCAAAGGGTTGGGGGAATTATTAGCCATTTACGAGCACAAGGTGTTCGTACAAAGTGTGATTTGGAATATTAATCCTTTTGATCAGTGGGGAGTGGAATTAGGAAAAGAATTAGCAAAAAAATATTTTAAAAAATTTCAATCCATGAATAATCAAGACGAGTACCCAACAATAAATGATATTAAAAGCCTTTTATCAAAAAGAAATATTCATCCTCATTAAAGCCATTTTCGAGTTTTTGGCTTTAAGTAAAAAACTCGCATTAGTTTGTTTTAAGGTTTTTATTGAACGCAGTCAATGTGTCTGCAAATCCATGGGGCGCCCGTCCATTTCTGCGGCCGCTAGTGTAAACAAACAAATTCGCATCCGAAATTTTAGGGATGTTAAAGGATGTCATTCGATTCCATAAATCATGATCCTCTGCCGTCGTTAATTCTTTCCATCCACCTACACGTTTATAAGCATCAGCCCGAACCCCTAGATTCGCTCCATGAACATGAGGATGGGTGCCATCTGGATTGATTAAATAACTCTCTAAGAATTTTGAAGACACAGTGATTTCATGCTCACAAAATGAATCCACTTTTACAATTCCAGCAATGCCCTGGACATCCGAGTTGGCTACTATGAGCTGATACAAGAGCCAATTTATAGGTACTTCACAGTCAGCATCGGTGTTCGCTAGCCAACACCGATGTAGTGGGCCTTTATAGCGTTGTAAAGCGGCATTAGCAGCCATTTTTCTAGCATGACCAACATTAGGCTCGTTCAGATCTAAGACGAGGCCCTTTGTGCCTAAAAGGGCTCTTCCAAGTCGAATTGTTTGATCAGTAGAGGCATTAACCGCTAAGACAATATCGGCAGTGCAGTAAGGCGGAAGCTCAGCTTTAGCGTTCAAAATTGAATTTAAGCAACGAGCAAGTAGTTCTTCTTCATTGCATGCCGGGATTAAGACTGAAATATGCCAATTATTTTTTATCATTTTTTTTCCATGTAATTAAATAAACTATCCCTAATATAGATTTTTATAGTTTAAAAAAACCTCGAATTGGCGCTCAGCTGGTTTGAGTAATTTTTTCGTTAAAATCGAATTGTTGGCAGGGTATCTCTGTTGCGAGCTATAGCAAGCTATTGCCATTTTTTTTAAATTCAGTGTATTAGCACAAAGTGGATAAATGCTTAAAGGCAAATGACTGATTGCCGAAATTGTGGATCGATGCCACGTCCAAAAAAAATAAAAGATTAGATTTATTTTAAGATAATTTGCAATTTTTACGGCTACTCTGCCAGCCGCTTCATGATCAGAATGAAAATCACCAATCCAGGGAGCTATTAAGTTTGTATGGCTATTAATAAAAGGTAAAAGGGAATGTTCTAACTGATTTTCTGCTAAATGGACGGCGCTATCTTCCAGTTGAAGTCTTATGATGTTGCTTTTAGCAATACCGAGTTTTTGCAGTGCTTTTTCTTGTTCTTTTTGTCGAATTTGCCGAAGCCCTGTCATATCTTTATAAGCGTTTTCTCCATCAGTCACAGCAATAATAATTACGTCTATGTTTTTTTTTCTTAAATCAACAATTAATCCACCAGCGCCTAATGTTTCATCATCAGGATGAGGGGCTAGTATAATAGTTTTAGAATTAGGAGGAATCCAAAGGGGATGATCCTTCAAAAAATTAAGCCATTTTTCTTCTGGAATGATTGGTATCATAATGTGATCTTAATCTTTAAATAAAAGCTATAAAGCCATCTATCTATTTTTAATATAGCAGAATTTATTCAAGGATATTTTTTTAGGAATGATTTTTTTGATAGGGTTTTGATTAATATCCTTTGTTTCTGGAAAAGCAAATAAACAAATAAAAAATCCAATAAACCCAATTATTGACAAGCTAAAAAATCCTATGTGAAATCCATATGTTTTTGTTAAAAATCCTGCTAGCAAATTACTCAAGGAAGAGCCCAAGCCGACACACATCCCAAGCGCACCTAATAAGAAATTAAACCGACCCGTTCCTGCTGCTAAATCGGAAACCATCACCGTAGCTACCACTCCAAATATCCCTGCACTGACTCCATCAATTAATTGAATAAGTACAAGGTATAGCGGATTGTCCACGAAAATAAATAATGTAGCTCGTAGAATCAAAAAAATAAAGGCCAATAAGAAGATAGGTCTTCTGGCCATTTTGCTGATAAAAAAACCTAAAAAATAAGCTATAAAAACCATGACAAATTGCCCGAAAATGATACAAATTCCCATATAGAGTGAATCCATACTCGGGCTAATTTTAGCTAATTTTTGCCCAACTAATATAACTTGGGCTGCATTAGCAAAATGGAAAACAATCATAGCACTATAAAAAATCCATAATGTTTTTGCGCGAAAAAGCGGTATAAACGAAATAGGGGCTATATCCAAAGAATTTTCGGGTAACTCACGGGCGGCTGAATAATTAATTTCTTTAGGGTTAATGAAAGATAGAGGAAGCAATGCCATACTTGCGAATAACATAGTGCCATATATTATCCATGCATGACCATAGTAATGAGACAAAATGCCAATGGTCAATATGGTAATCACCGTTCCTAAATGGATTAGTGATTCGTTTGTACTTACTCGTTTAGGAAATAATTCTCTTCCCACTAATCCTAAAGTGATCGCTCCAATTGAGGGTGGGATTAAGCTGAACGCTACACCTACAAAAGCTTGAGCTAAAAGGACAATAAAAAGGGATTTCTGGTTAAGAATAAGATAGCAACTCAGAAGGATAAGGGAACAAGCCACTGTAATTATCAAACGTTTAGAATGGACAGCATCTACCAGTATCCCACTCGGCATTTGAAAGAATAACCCTACAATTCCAATAGTCGCTAAAGCAATGCCTATTTGGGCTGCATCCCAGCCTAAATAAGCGCTTAAGTAAATGGAAAGAAAAGGCCCAACCCCTCCTTGGACATCCGAGATTAAGAATATCATCACACTTAAAGCAAGTAGGCTTTTTGAGGAAGTGGTCTTCATTTAAAATAATTCATGAAAAATGCGATTAAAAGTAATAGGCCCACCAAAGCAATAACGCCATGCCCAAGTGCTAATATTTTTGGAATTTTTTTTCCAAATATATCCAGTTTTAACATAAATCCACCTCCCAAGGCCGCAACTATAAAAAAAATGAGGCTGAATAAAGGGATGGTGTAAAAAAAAGAATAAAGGATTAAAAGGAGAATTCCTAAAAAAGCAAGGAAACCATGAGTTATAACAACCCCTTTGGGTGTGTTTTTTTCGGCGAAAACATAGCTTAACAAATAAATTCCAAACATCGCTGCGAGTAGGAAAAAAACAATAGCAATCAGTAACATTTAGGCTCTCCAAATCGAATTAGGATGGAATTGATTTGTATTTCAAATTTTTAGTAGCTGGCCCTTCGATTACCTCCCCTGTGGGTTTAAATCGGCTACCATGACATGGGCAATCCCATGTTTGCTCGGCATCATTCCAATGAATCACACATTTCATATGGGTACAAATAGCTGAGACCAGATGCAGATTGTTTGATTTGTCGCGCGACACCCCCCATTTTTCTTTTTTTATCTCTATTACAAGGCTTCTCTCATAAATTTGGCCACTATTTTTTACATACTCTTGGGCCATTGCGCTTACATATTGCAATGGATTAAATCGAGCCTGATTCTCAATAATCGCTGCTTTTTTAAATTTGATGGAGAAGGGAAGGGCAGAGGTCATTGCAATTGCAATGTCCATTTTTTTTAAAATTTCAACCTCTTCTATAAATACTTTATTTTCATTTTTGGAAGTATACCCGTACCATGGTCTTCGATTAAAATGGCAATTAACATTAAATTTTTTGACATTATTTTCGATGTAATCAATAGCGAATTTTCTTGATTGTGCAATATTTTTTTCGAAATAAAGTCGGTTAATTTTGGAAATTGTATGATAATAAGGTTGAACAGGAATATAAAGGTTTTCAGTTGACATTGAAGTTGTTTTTCCACCAATTTCTTGTGCTTCGATTAATGCTACTTTTTTCCCTGATTTTATTAGCTCTATTGCGGCTGTTATTCCAGTTATTCCTCCACCTATAATAGCCAAGTCGACTTCAATTTCATTGTTTTCTAAAGCGTTATATAGTAATTTTTTATAATCAATTTTTTTCCAAATTGATTCTCCTTTCACATCTTTCTCCTTATTTATATCTAAATCTTTTTACTGCATCATTCAATTGAAAATTTGATAATTTTTAAAACATATACCATCTTTAGTATATATTTGAAATGAAAGTAATGTCCATTGATAAAATTATTCTATAATTAAATTTTAATCGAGTTTATTGTTAATGAGATTAATAATAAGAGGAGGAGATGATGATAAAAGGAGATTAGCGTGTAAATTAATAAAAATATTATTCAATAAATACACGATAATTGTTTATTTTTAATTTAAATAAACTCAACATAAGGAGATAGCCATGGGTTATATTATTGCATGGTTATTAGGGGTGCCAGTAAGCATTTTAGTACTAATTTGGCTTATTTCTCATCTTTAAAAGGGACTTATCATGAACATTCAGACTGATACTCATTTTTCATTTTCGAGAATCTGTTGGTCAGCTGTCATTTCAGGGGCTCTGGTTGCTATTGGCTTGGGTTTTTTGTTGCAATTATACAGCATTGCAATTGGGTTAAGTGCTTATAATTTTTCATCGACCGGAGCAGCAACAGTAGCAATAGGTGGACTTCTCGGTCTACTTATTGGAGTCATAGCATCCATGGGAGTAGCCGGTTTTGTTTCTGGGTATTTAGGCCGCTTTTTTTATTCGAATCATCAGGGAGGAGTTATTTATGGTTTTTTAACATGGTCTTTGGCACTTTTATTAAGTGCAATTATGGTGCTTCCTCTGGTTCATTATACGGCTTTTTATAATAAATTTCTCACTCCAACTGTGTCATTCACCAGCTCTCAAGACAGTACTACTTCAGATCAAGGAATGATTAATTTAAATCAAAATAATGCTCCAGGCGTTGCTAATCCTGAAGTAAAAATTTCCCCTAATACTTTAGCAGGGAGTTCTTGGATGGTATTTTTATTGTTTTTTGTAGGGGCTATTTCTTCATGTATTGGAGGGAGCTTAGGGGTAAGATGCAAAAAAGAAGTAGAGGAAACTTCGGCATATCCCAATAGAGAATCAAAACGAATTTAATCCCATCCCTGATTAAACCGAATTTTCTGACAGCAGCCCATAAGATAACTCTTTTGGGCTGCTTTTATTGTTTTTGTCATTGAATTCAGATTTATGGCAAAATGCATAAACACGGGCAATCTATTCTAAGGGGTCGAAATACTCTCTTTTATTCTTTAATATCTCTAAGATACAAGCGGAATCCCATTTGCTTACATTAAACGAATGATTCAAGTACTGGATAAAATATGACTACTGCCCTTGTTTGGTTCCGACA
Source organism: Legionella maceachernii (assembly GCF_900167045.1). Lineage (GTDB taxonomy): Bacteria > Pseudomonadota > Gammaproteobacteria > Legionellales > Legionellaceae > Tatlockia > Tatlockia maceachernii. The sequence goes on from NZ_FUXJ01000013.1 coordinate 62,340, forward strand.
AGATTTGCGATTATCCGATAATCCTGCATTTTTTGAAGCCTGCACTCAGCATAAGCGCATTATTCCTCTCTATATTTTAGATGTAAAAAACAGTGTGCTTGGACAAGCACAGGCATGGTGGCTTCATCACAGTCTTAATGCTTTAAAAGATTCACTTAATGTGAAGTTAGGGCTAAAACTCGTTTTGTGCAAAGGCAATCCCTTAGAAGTTATTTTAGAATTAGTTAAAACGTTCTCTATCGATGCTCTTTACTGGAACCGTTGTTACGAACCTCTAACCATTGCACGCGATAAGAAAATTAAGAGTTCCATGCAAGCGCTTGGACTGGAAGTACTCAGTTTTAATGGGAGTTTATTGCATGAACCGTGGACAATTAAGAATAAAAATGGCGATTATTTTAAAGTCTTTACGCCCTATTGGAACGCTTGCAAGCAAACTCTTTTTTCGCCACCGGCAAAAGAAATCATCGCTCGGCCTATCGGGGTAGATGTATTTAGTGATGAACTCCATGAATGGGGGCTTTTACCGAGCTTGTCGTGGGCTTCCTCTTTCCATACTTTCTGGACTCCTGGCGAGGAGGGGGCACAAAAGAGACTAAACCATTTTATTGCTCATGATCTTAATGACTATAAGGTTAATCGTAACTTCCCTATAAAACAGGCTACCTCACGGTTATCTCCTCATTTGCACTATGGTGAAATAAGCCCTTGGACTATTTTAAGGGCTGTTGAATTAGCAAAGTGCGATCCCGACTGTGATTTAGCCTCTGCAGATCATTTTTTATCAGAGTTGGGCTGGAGAGAATTTTCTTATTATCTTCTTTATCATGTGCCGACGCTGCCTCATAAGAATTTTAAAAAGGAATTTGATGCTTTTCCTTGGCATAATGACAAACAATTATTAACCTCTTGGCAAAAAGGAATGACGGGGTATCCCATCATTGATGCAGGAATGAGAGAGCTATGGGGTTCTGGCTATATGCATAATCGAGTACGCATGATTGCTGCATCCTTTCTTACTAAGGGATTGTTTATCGATTGGCGCCTGGGAGCGGATTGGTTTTTGGATACCTTAGTGGATGCGGATTTAGCCAATAATAGCGCGAGTTGGCAATGGGTTGCAGGGTGTGGTGCTGATGCTGCACCTTATTTTCGTATTTTCAATCCAGTGTTACAAGGCCAAAAATTTGATCCGGATGGCGCTTATATTCGTCGTTGGGTTCCAGAATTATCTTCTTTAAACAATGAGGATATCCATGCGCCTTGGACAGCGACTGATTCGGCGAAGATTTATGATCAAACCCATTATCCTCGACCTATTGTCAATCACATTGAATCTCGTGCCATAGCGTTGAGTTATTATAATCAATTAAAAACAAAGAGAACGCTATGAAGCCTTGCTTTTTAATTTTTGGCTTTGGCTACACAGCCAAAGCGCTTGCACCAAAACTGATCTCACAAGGGTTTACAGTCATAGGGACAAAACGTTCCTTACGGGAAGAAGAGTCTAACGGCTTTCAAGGCGTTCAATTAGTGCCTTTTAATTCCCCGAGCATGGAAACTTATATAGCCGAGGCGAGCCATATTTTAATTTCTATCCCTCCGACAAGCCCCCTGGGTGACTCAGTCTTCATAAAATACGGTGATTTAATCCGAAAACAGGCTCGCCACCTTCAATGGTTAGGCTATCTTTCTTCTACCGGCGTCTATGGCGATCATCAGGGAGGATGGGTTAATGAAAAAACCGAGTGTACACCTCATACGCCAGCGGCTATTATGCGTTTAAAGGCAGAGGAACATTGGCTTTCATTTGCAAAAATAAATCAATTGCCTCTTCATGTCTTTAGATTATCCGGTATATACGGACCAGGCCGGAATGCGATTGAGCGCCTGCAAAAAGGTAAAAAGCACACGCTCTTTAAAGAGGGGCAGGTATTTTGCCGTATTCATGTAGACGATATAGCCTCTACTCTTCTTGCATCAATGAATGCTATTAATCCCCTCTCTATTTACAATGTATCAGACGATGAGCCAGCGCCAGCGCATGTTGTAGAGCAGTATGCGGCTTCTTTGCTCCATCGTGAGCCTCCACCTTTAGTGCCCATTTCGGAAGCTTCAATGTCCCCCATGGAGCAGGAGTTTTATGATAATAACCGCCGCGTTTCTAATTTAAAAATAAAAAAAGAGCTTCATGCCAGTTTAAAATATCCAACCTATCGCGAGGGTCTAACCCAGATTTGGAGAGACGGTTATCTGCCTCGACAGAATAACTGAATTGATTCTTTGGATTGCAGGGTAAAATCATCCTTCACCGGCGTCGTCCTGAACTGAAACTGGTATTGTCGTCCCGAACAAAGTGAGGGATCCCCCTGATTAAACCCCGGAAATGATCTACCAAAGATCCGTCACTTCGCTCAGGATGACGATCATTTACGCAACATATCGGTAGCGGAGGATATTAAAAAATGAATGACTAAGGTTTTATAGATTTCGTTAAAATAGTATTTAAATCTTTATGCGCTTCCCCCAATTTTTTTTGTGAATTTGTTTCAGTAAAAAATCCAATACGTTGTGTTAATTTATAGTGGGCATAATGAGCAATTCCAATACTAAGTCCTGCAATGAAGTTAACTATCCCTGCAAAAGTTAAACGCAACACTTTGGAAAATGCGGTACGATCTTTACCAAGAATATCTTGGCAATACTTATCCTTAGCCATATCGAGATGCTTATTCAGTTGATTCAAATCAACGGGTTTTGGATTTTTTAGGCTATAAAACGTTTTTAATGCATCAGAACATTGTTTGAGGTAAACAGGCCGGTGTGCTGCCGCCATTTGGAATTTTTGTGGGGCGCTTTTTAAATTACTAAGAATGTTATCAGTTGCTTGATGTATGTGCAAAAGCGCTTTACAAAAGTTATCGTTATCCAATAGGGGAAGAAACTCTTGGAAGTCCTCGTAAAGTTCACCTAAAGCGCATAGCGCAGAGGTATTTTCTGCAGTTAATGTGTTTTGCTTATCAATAATTATTTGCGCAATTTTCTCTTTTACTACGCTATTAATTTGTTGTTCAGTTAATGGAAAATGATTAGCTAAAATAACGCTCAAGGCCGCTTGAGATTCATCATGTGCCAATAACTCAAGCAAGCCATCCAGCCTAATCGATACTCCAGTTTTTTGAAGTTTTTGGATTAATGGGATGCAGGTTTCGAGTTTTTCAGTTCGATTGAGGAAATCATTTAATTTCTTCGGTTTTTCAATTAACGAGTAAACTAATCGCTTATCAAGGATATCCGCAAGTAAACTGACTGCCTGAGTCAGTTTAGGATTCGCTTTTAAATGACTTAAAAGAAAGGGTTTTATTTCTACATTACGTCTATTCAAGGCATCGATTGCGCTTGAAAGATGCCCATCGGGTGTCGCAGTGGTTCCAAGTACAGTCGCTAATTTTTCGGGTGATTCAATGACTAATTTTATCTGAGCCAAACTAATAGGTTCTAGTAGTGTGATAGCCCTACAAATATTGGAGTTTGCTCTTAGATGGCTTAAAATCCCAGGACCAATCGGTATATTGCTAAGATGAAGGCGATGAAGTGCAGCCAGAAACAGCTTATTGTTTTCGGGTTGTTCTTTATGTGAAATTTGTTTGCCAAGGTTGCGCAAAAAACGATACGCTTCAACAAAATTAACTCTACTTTCTAAAAGAGTACAGTGGGTTAATAAATTGTTAAGGGCGGAAAATAGGTTTAAAGGATTCTTTGTCAATAAATCCGATCGATTTGCCAAGAGGTTGCTAATCATTGCAAGTGTAATAATTTGCTCTTCAATCGACAGTTCCTCTTGTGCATTTCCATTTTCAAGCAACATGTTTAATTGTTGCTCTTGGTCAAAGTTATCACACAGATAGAGTTGTGCAGTTTTAATCAGACAATCGATATTATCCGACGCATTGGCGCATATTCTCAGTTGATCAACGACATCCGATACCGTTGTGGTGTAATGGCCGAAGCTACTGCGTGGTTCAACAATGCCTTTGATTTGTTGTTCTTTCCTTGAATTGAGAGTCGAAGTTGCAAAATAAAACTCATTTTCATCAGTTAACATGTCGGTATGAGACATTACTGTGCTAGAAGCTAAGCTAGTTTCTCTTAAAATGTTGCGTAAAATAGCCCCATTGGTAAAATGCTGCCCTTTGATTTCTTCTAAAGTCTCACCACACTCACTACTAATCAAAGCGCCTACACGCATATCGAGATGAGAGTTGAAATCAACCTGAGCTTTCTGTTGCATTCCTTCAATGAATTGTTCAGCGAAACTATTTTTTGAACATAGACCAAATAGCCGCCCATGTTGAGCTTGATCGGTATGGAGTAGACCAAATTTTTGATGACTTTCAATCAACAATATCGATAATTTTCCCTCCCTAACTAACTCTTTTGCTTCGTCGCTTAGCTTAAGGTTTTTATAGAGGGTTGTAGTGGTATCTAAAATTAAAGTTGCCGGTTTTGTTCGCTTTTTGTCGATGATATTTCGTTTAATAAAGCGATTAATATCAACCCCTGGATTTATTCCGCCTGGATTTACAATAGGTCCTGTTGAAAAGGTAAATATATCCGCTTCATCTGATGAAGTGCTATTGGAAATTATTCCTTCAAATTCAAAGTAATGACAGGGCGAAATGAGTTTAATACGAGGCTCCTGTCCTGATGTCGTCCTCATTTGCTTAGCAATTTCTGTGGCAATAAAAAAGGCATTAGTTCCTGATAGGGCTGGAGATGCAATAAAGGTCGAACGACTCAAATCGGATGGAGTAAGTCCTAAACTTTTACATAATGTACTTTTAGACTCAGCTAAAAAATTGTCAAACGATTTTTGGAGAAATGGCTTATCGGTGATGGTAGACAAGCCAACACTGATTTCATGGACGATGGCATAAACACAAAATGCATATTGTGAATAATTGTATCTGTAAAATGTGTTGGCGATATCAAGAATGAGAGCAATACGCTGAATTGCTTCCGCATCTAGGGGGGGTAAATTAACGAGCATCTTACGCAAACAAACTGCCAGTTTCTTGTTAGGGTATTTTTTGTTGCTTGCAGTGACTCCCAATTCCGCCCAAATGGGGCTTTCCAAAAGCTGCTCTTTAGTACAGGGTAAACTGGGATCTAAGGTGAGCTTGGGTTTTGAGGAGTCAAAAGAGTGGGAGTGCTCCTGATTGCCTAATTTTATATTTTGAGCAATTTCCCAAGGCGTAGCGATAACCCCATGATTCATTATTTTATGCGCAATAGAAATCTTGGATTTGGGAATGACAACGAGACTAATCGTGTGGTGATCATCTTCTATTATTTCTAAATGGCCATAAGGCTTTAGGTATTCTCTGGTAGCAACAAGTTGAAGTTTGCTAATAGGAAGATAGATACAATCTGGGTTTTCAGCTTTATTTATTTTAAATTCTTTGAGAAGCAAATCAAATATTAAGCCTTCAGAGTCATGCAGATCACCGCGATGGTAATAGGCATTTGAACTAACTCTAGTGTAAATAAAAGGATTTTCGCTTCGCTCAGCCGAGCCTTCACGAAATTCAGCTTCATGACGGCCAAACATTATTGCTGATAGCAGTTTTTTTTCATCCCGAGGATCGATAAGCGAAAGATAAGCAAAATAGGGACTATCGATTATTACTTCTCGAATTTTATGTTTTCGCCAAGTGCGTTGGATTATTTTGGCAGCCTTCGTTTGCTGTTCTTCATGATGATTGCTGCCCGATTCAATTTCCTGAGGTCTAGTGCGAGTTTTTTTTGCGTTTAACTGTAATGTTTTTTTTTGGATATATCCTCGCAAAGCACTTAATCGTTTGTTTTGGGCGATTAAATTTTTCATTTTCCATCTTTTAAGGAGGACCCTACTAACAATTATACGCAATGAACATTATCTTAAAATTAAGAATAGGGTATTGCTGCAAGGACAACGGCTTACAGGGGTGCTGAAGTCTTAATCAATCCTTTTTACCTATCAATAAATAGCCCCTAAAATTAACAATAATTTGACCATTGTGTTCATTTAATATTTCCTTAATAAATTCCTTGTAGGATATCGCTTTTTTCTTCAAGACATCAATTAAATGAAGTTATACCATTCACTTTCCGAAGCTATTGCGGCATTTCAACGAAAATCGAGAGAGGTACTTGCTATTATCTCTTTTAATGGACAAGCCTATTTTGTTTTCCGCAGTAATCCTAATGCGCAGATATCCACCATTATGCAAGCCCACGCAAAGATGGCAATTGGGAATGAATTGCGGCATTGTGATACAAAGAAGGTGGATGTTGTTCGCAAGCAAAAACTTTATAATTTCATGATGAATAGTGGTGTTTCACAACAATTTCCGCAAAATGCTCAACACGCTGAAGAAAATCTGATTCGTAATTTCCCTAACATTTTAAAAAAATTCAAAGCCGAATTTCCAAATCAAAAAATAAACACGATTGAAATTTTTTTAACACACTCGCCTTGCTCAAGTAAGGGAAAAAAGAAGTACAGCGCTCAATGCCATATTAATAACTTCTTTCTACCCCCTGGCTGTGACAAAAAGTTGGCTGCATTTTTCAAAAAAGAAAATTACAAGTCCATCGATAAACAATTATTTGATAAAAAAGTGAAACTTAGAATACATTACAATCACCAATTTGATCCCTCAATAGAGTACAATAATCACTTCATCAGGGAGGCTGATCCTATTCTTAAAACGGTTCTATGTGATGGATTGGATAGTAGGGTAAAGCATTAACCAAAATACCTAATGCCCTTCCAATTAACTCAGTCATTTAAATCCATTGCGCCTTCGCTTCCTCAGGATGACAGGCATAAGCGAGGCTCCTATTTACAGATTTCACTTTATCTTAAATCACCAAGGGGTGGTTTTAAAAGGGGTAGGCGCAGTGATCTTACCCGGTGTTTTATCGGGAATAGGTGTGACTCTTGGGCTGTTAGCGGTAACGCCAAAACGTGGTAAATCTTGCAATAGGCGGTTCATAGTTGTTTGGGGTATTGGCATACCGGGTTTAATATTATTTCTGATTAAATCTTGAGCTTGTTTATTAGGTGAGCCATCCGGCAATACGAAGCTATTGGCAAAGCGATCAATTGCTGCCGGAGTTGGATTTGATTTAATTAATTGCAGCATGTGTTTACAAACTAGGGTTCCTGAAATCGCTTCTTTTTTCGCAGATGCAGTACCACCTGGGGTCGGTTTGGGTTTTGGAGTGGCTAATTGAATATCTGATCCCAATTGCTGATTAACCTGATTCAAGGCAGTAGCCATCTGGTCCATCATGGAGGCAATGGCTGCAGCTTGATTAGTAAGGTCTAAAATTTCTTGCTGCAGTAGTTCGCTATGAGCCAATGCTTTATTCACTTTCTCAGTATGTAGGGCTAATTCTAATTGTTTGTTGTTTGCAACGAGTGCTTTAAGATTGGAGATTTCTGGTTTAGTACGCTCATACTGACGTTGAGCTGCCAATTTATCTTTAGGCGATAGGGTGTTAAATAGGTTTGTAAGCTCTTCCGAATTAAGATCGGCACTTGCTGTAAGGATATAAGTTATTCCCGTTTGCTTATCCACAAACAGTCTTTGTGTCTTAGGAAGAATAAAGTCAGCCTCTTTATAGGAGTCAACTCTCTCGCCTCCAGCATTATAGAATAACTTTCTCTCTTCTAATACTGACAAAATGTCTTCCATACCCGCTGACTGGCCATTAAGACTATTAAGTTCAGGGAGTATTTCCATTGCTTCTTCGTCTTGGTTAGCGACGACCAACCTATCGATTTCTATGCGCTTAATATCAATCGTGTTATTAAGGGTTGCAATCATGCTTTTAATATCCGCGATCTTCTCTGCGGTTGTTTTTTCTTTGTTTCTTTCGACAAATTGCTCATATTGATTATCTAGCTCGCTAAGCTTTTCTTCAAAAGCGTTGTAGCGTTTCGCGATTTTTTTACCTTCAATTTCAAGGGCTGCTAATTCTTCTTCAAGTTCTTGTGCTTCTTTAATTTTCTCTTCCAGAGTATTCTCAATCACTTGTGCAGCTAATTTGTAAGCTGCATAAGTTTGTTTTATAACAGCTTGGGTATCAATAGGATTAAAGGGTTGAACCGTTTCTACTGGAGTTTGTTTTTGTGAGGAGGCTAGTCTTTCATCGATTTGCTTTTGAATGGCTGCATTCAACTCTTTTGCTCGGGCTTTTCTTTTGTACACCGCAATTAAGTGTAAGAAGGCCCTTATCCGCATTTTTTTTAAAAGAGCCTCTAACATCGCGTGCTGACGAGTTTTCTTTAATTCTGCAAGTAAAATTTGTTGTTCCTGAAGTAATGCTTTGGTTTTTAGGCCGATGGGCGATTTTAAAAAAGCGGCGACTTCGGTAGCATCCTTCAGGCCCAGTTGCCCTATTAATTGATGATGGAATTTTTCAATTTTTGAATCCAGCGAACTTTTATGACGCGCATCTTTAACGCCCTGGCTCTTACTCAAATGAGATCCTGATTGCGTAGAAAGTGTTTGTTGTGGATTTTTTGCTGTTTGATCTTTACTAAGCTTCGGTGTCGGCTGTGCAGAGAGGGTTTTTAAAAGATCTTGTTGTTGAGTCATCACTGAGTTGGAAGACATAGTTTTAGGCGATGAAGGCCCCGGAACATGTTTGGTTTGATCAGCCATGGTAAAACCCAATGAAAAGCTATAACAAATATTATAAGTATACCTCATTAAATTGTCTATACAATAATCAAAATGACTTCCCAGCACACTGACAGCGGCTGTCCACTACCAGCATTGGGAGGTCACCCCCTGAGGAATACCCTGGGGTCCTGAGGTAATTCCTTTAATGCCCAGACTATTAAAGGTGAGCGTTTGGCAAAGTGTATCCGCTAGTGCCTGCGCTTTGGTTGGAATAGCATGTAAATTAAAATAGGTGTCTGTTTGCTCAATAATTTTCAACTCATACCCATTTTGCTCTGAAGTAGGCTTACTTAGTACATCAGTAAGCCCACCCGTTGCGATAGTTGCGCCACGATAGGTATGCGCTTTTGAGTAATATTCTTCCATTCGATTGGCCAGTTGAAGTAAAGCAGTTTGTCCATCGACGCGTCTTGTTTGAGTGATGAAATAATGATAGCTCGGGTATGCAAAAACCGCCAAAATACTGATAATGATAATAACGATCATTAATTCGATGAAAGAAAATCCTTTATTTTTCATAATTGATTACTGTAAAACTATTTCTCTTTCTGATCTTGGTTGCTCAGATTGTTTAGATTCTTTTGTTGATCTTTTGAATAGAGGATCATGATTGGCCATATCGCTCATTGCCGCTTTAGTGACGGCATCGAGTTTATCCCCTGTTAGTGCTTTAAGTAAACAACTGGTGCTGTCTTTATGTTCATGAGGAAATCGTTCCACGGATTCAGGATGAGCCATCAGGTAGTCTTTATCATTGTTAACAGTATGCAAAGCAATATCTTCTTCATTAAAAGCCCAATCGTAGAGATTAAGACGAAGAATTTGTATTTCACTAAGTATACGCTGCTTAGCTATACCGGCCGTTCGTACAGTCCAGTTTGCGCCTAAGCTAATGGCTTTTGCACCTAACTGAAAAATCAAACCACAACTGTTGTCCCATAAAAAGCCCGAAGTTTTTAAAAAGATGCCGGTTGTTAACATGACCGTTTTTACAAAGGGATGGATCAAGGTTAAACTCAGGCGTATAGCTAAGAAAGTTAGGTCAATCACTGGCAATACTGCTAAATTCTTCACCAATTGCCAAGGTGGAGAGACGAATAACATGACACCATTGATAAAAATATTGAGCAACTTATTGCTCGTATAGGTGCCGAACGGGTTATAAAATCCATAAAGAGGGGATAAGCGAAAATCTGAAAAATAATTTTGGAAGAATGATTGAGGAGTAAATTCTAATAGGCTATTTCCCAAATCTTGCCAATTTCCAAGGACACTCAACGACTTACTAAGTAGGTTAGTGATGCCCCGAAAGGGAACATAGAGGAATAAACTGCTGAGTTCCAATAAAGGAATGGTTAAAATGACTAATACTAAATCAGTAAGTGCTGCAATGCTTTGTTTAAAGGTTCGAATTAATAGATTCCAACTTTTTGTTAAGCCAGAAACAAATCCATCTTCACCATAGTAATAACCTTCGATAAAAGGGCCAACAAGAAATTTAACTAGGATGAATCCACCTCGAAGTAGCCATTTCATCGTACCAAGTAGCCAATCGTCCCCAGGATGCATAATGGTGTCATTGACAGCTATACCCCCTTTAAGCCCAAAAAAGGCATAATTTAAAGGAGGAAATTTGCCGTTTTCTTCTTCCAAGGCGGGAATTGCTTTACATAAACCAAAGCCCAGTGTCACTGCTAGAGCGGTAACAATAGCTGCCTCTGCGGGGTGATCTTTCAACAGCTTAATTGCTTCAACAAAAAACTTATCAAGATCACCGCCAATGACCACGGCTTGCCAATAAGTCACTGCAGCTGAAAGCGCTTCAGAGACTGTCCCATGACTCATCCACTGACCTAGTGCTTGGGTTGGGTTTATCCCTGCAATCAAGCCTTTCAACTGTAACTTAGTCAAAATCGCAGTTAAAGTTTGTGGTGCGATGATGGCTCCTGCGCCATAGATATAAGCCGCCATGGCTAGCGTACCAATGATGGGATTTTCCTCACTGATATGAACAAAAAAAGAGCCGATATGGCGAAAAACATCCAGCGTGCGATGTAAGGGATTATCGTACATTGGAGGACTAGGAGGGTGCTTTTCGCGTACTAAGACATAATTGCTATTTTGAATTTGTGTTTCAATGAATTGCTCCAGCGTTTGCCCATCAGCAAGTAATCCTTCATTTTGTAAAATTTCTTGCAATGACATGAGATACTTTTGCAAAGATGTTCTTTGGGGTTTAATGGGAGGTTTTCTATTTTCAAATTCAAGATGATCACTATGAATGTATTGAATAAAATCCTTATAAAGATCGTGGGTAATAAATTGAGCTATGCTGCGGTAGACATAGACAAAAAAGCCAGGAAGTTTGGAAAAAAACACTTTAAGCTGTAAGCTCAGTCGTTGATGTAAATAAAGATGTTTCTCGCTTAATTCACTTATAGTGACTAAGTCATCACCACTGGGAAGTGGGTAGTGTCTTCCTTCATGTTCAAAGAAAAGAATGTCGGGTGGAGGAGGGTCCTCCGCCATTTCTTCGGCTGTATATCCATTTTGCGGGATTCCCTCAAAATAATAATAGGGCTTAATTTCTGTCACAATTAATCCATCATACCAGCCCGTTGTTTCACTCGGTTGAGTGGGTTTAAAGGGAGAAGCCAAGAAGGTCGCTAACTCGCGACTATTTGTCCAAAGATTGTGTAAAAATGACCCTAAACGCACAAAGCGATTTGCGGGGATATTGCTTAATTTGGAACCTAATCTTAAGCCGTATAATTGGCAAATAACCCGAAATGTATCTTGTAAAGCCGCTTCATCATTGCCTATGTGTAATTCACTGTCCCAAACATAAGCTGCTGGTTTATCAGTGTATCGACCTTGCTCATCGGTAAAATCAAGTTGATCAATACGACAAACTGGATAAACGCGATTAAATTGATAATCTTGAGTGGATTCAAAAGCTTTAGATAAAATATGACCCAATGCGCCTTCAGAGATCACTGGGGCGCTCGCTAGTAGACGACGATTGCCATCACTGCATTCTACAAGAATTGCAAAGACATCACGGCGCAATTTTTCTTGCCCTTCCCAATCATCAGGAGATAATGCCCTTTCTTGAGTTAACAATTCTTCAAGTCGGTTGATTGCCTTAGTGGCTAATTGGTACTTTAACACTTGTGCGTCGGTGCGTGGTTTGCTATAGCTATTTGAGCGGATACGATATCGGTGAAGTTGGCTTATTACGTCAGCCACGAGCGAAGCGCTGCGCTTTCCCGGCAAGTAACGTAATTTTTCGGCATCATGAGTAATAAGCAGTAATTGAGTGGAATTATTGTTATGATTAGCGAAAAGAAGCAAGCAATCGCCGTTCGGAAGTAAAAATTGTGTTCTGAAAGAGCCGTAGATGACAGTTCCGGCGTGTCGACTAGTGGCCGTTGCAGTCACTGTAAAACTCGAATAAAAACGGTTTGGCCTGACGGATAAAGGAATAACGGTATGTATTCGATTGTCAATAAATTTGGTAGCGACCATATTCAAATAGAAGAGGAATGGATTACTTCCACAGTATAGGTTTTTATGTTTTTAAGGCAAGCAAAATGTGTTAAATTTGATTAATCAATGCATGAGCTCACTAAAATTAGGCAGGATATAAGGTTAATGACAAGTTATTGTGGCTATATTGCCCTCATCGGGCGACCCAACGTCGGTAAATCAACGCTTTTAAATTGCATTTTACAGCAAAAATTAAGCATTACCTCGCGTAAACCGCAAACGACACGACACAGTATTTTGGGCATACAAACGATTGATGAGTATCAATACGTGTATGTCGATACGCCGGGTATTCATCAAGGTTCAAAAAAAGTCATGAATCGGCTGATGAATAAAACCGCGATCGCTGTACTGCGCGATGTGGACGTGATTGTTTTTATTGTCGAGGGAATCCATTGGAGTGATGAAGAGGATTATATCCTGCGCTTAATTAAAGAGGCTGATGTTCCTTGCATTCTAGCAGTGAATAAAGTCGATAAAATCGCTGATAAGGGCCAATTATTACCGTGGTTAGAAACGATGAGTCAGCGTCATAATTTTGCCGCTATTATTCCCTTATCGGCTAAAACAGGCTTGCAAGTGGATCACTTAGAGCAGCAACTCAAAGCATTTTTACCTGAAGGACCACATTTATTTGCCGAAGATCAATTCACGGATCGGCCTGTGCGTTTTTTGTGCGCCGAATTGTTGCGTGAAAAAATTTTTCGTCTATGCGGTCAAGAGTTACCGTATTCAACAACAGTGGACATTGAATCTTACAAAGAAGAAGGAAACTTAGTGCGTATTCACGCATTAATTTTAGTCGAGAAAGAAGGTCACAAGCGGATTATCATTGGCGATAAAGGGAAAAAATTAAAAGAAATGGCCACTAGCGCGCGTCTGGACATGGAACAATTACTTGGCAAAAAAGTCTTTTTACAGTGTTGGTGCAAAGTGAAATCAGGTTGGGCCGATGACGAGCGATTATTAAAACAATTAGGCTATGATTGAGACACTTGACGCTTGGCTTCTACATAAAAGTCCTTCTGGAGATACCAGCGCACGTATCAGCTTGTTGACTCAGGAAAAAGGGGTGCTAAATTGTTTGTACAAAGGCGGTAGGACCCCTAAAAAGCAGGCGCTCTTACAGCCGTTTATACCTTTGTGGTTAGCTGTGGATAGCAAAAAAGAGTATCATTTTGTACGCCAGATTGAAATGCAACGAGATATTCTCGTGCTTCAAGGCAACTCCCTTTTTGCTGGCCTCTATGTCAATGAACTGGTGTTTTATGCCCTGAAACCCATGGAACCCTGTCCAGAGCTTTTCGCGATTTATCAACAGACCATACAAGGCTTAGCCTCTCTTCATGACAAACTTGCAACAGAAATTTTGTTAAGGCGTTTCGAATGGGCATTACTGCTTACTTGCGGTTATGGCATCTCATTTACCCATGAAGCACATTCCGTCATGCCAATAAATGCACAGCAATTTTATCAGTTTGTTCCCGAAGAGGGATTCGTGCCAGCGGGTACAGGAATACGAGGTGAGCATATTCTGGCGTTGGCACAAGGACAATTCAATGAGGTGAGTATCTTAAAGACAGCTAAATGGATTATGCGTCAAGCGATTGATCACCTTTTAGGGGGTAGGGAATTAAAATCACGAAAGTTGTATCCCCGCAAACAACTTGGCACATAAATCGCTTGGGGATTTCACAAAGACGCGTCACACTGCACACAGACTCACCGCCTCGTGGACGTTGGGTGTTGCAGAAAGACTTTTTGATTTTTGTCCCGTAATCGCGTCATAATTTGCAACAATGGTTTAACAAATGGTGGAATGATGTCTAAAGAAATTTTACTTGGTGTTAATATTGATCATGTTGCAACAATTCGTCAGGCTCGAGGTACGCGCTACCCTGATCCAGTGCAAGCGGCGATGGATGCAGAAGAAGCCGGAGCCGATGGAATCACTCTGCACATGCGAGAAGATTTGCGTCATATTCAAGCACGTGACGTTAGACTGATTAAGGCGGTGCTGCAAACTCGTATGAACTTAGAAATGGCAGTTACTGAAGCCATGCTCGATTTCGCTGAAGAGATTAAACCTGAACATGCCTGTTTAGTACCCGAAAAGCGCGAAGAATTAACCACCGAAGGGGGCTTAGACGTAATCAGCCACTATCATGCGGTGGCCAATGCCACAAAGCGTTTAAAGCAAATGGGCAGCGAAGTGTCTTTGTTTATTGATCCTGATAAAAAGCAAATCGAGGCAGCCGTTGAGGTCGGTGCGCCTGTCATTGAAATACACACGGGTTGTTATGCAGATGCCTCCAATGCGCTTGAGCAAGAGCGGGAGTTGCAGCGAATCAAAGAAGCAGCCGAATACGCAGCAAGTCTTAATCTTATTGTGAATGCTGGACATGGTTTAAATTATCACAATGTCAAACCCATTGCGGCAATAAATGAATTTCATGAACTCAACATTGGCCATGCAATCATTGCGCGTGCTTTATTTTGTGGTTTAAAAAACGCAGTGAGGGATATGCGTCAACTTATGCTGGAAGCAAGACATTATGGCAAACACTGACTCGATTGTTATCCGTTTGACCGGTGATTCCGGGGATGGGGTGCAACTGGTAGGGGAGCAATTGACCATTACGGCTGCTCTTAGCGGGCGGGATGTGCGCACTCTACCCGATTTCCCTGCCGAAATTAGGGCTCCTGCCGGAACTGTGGCTGGTGTTTCGGGGTTTCAGTTGGCAATGGCCGAACAAGCCATTTTCACTGCGGGGGAAACATTGGATGTTTTGGTGGCATTAAATCCCGCAGCGTTAAAGACTTCTCTGGAGTATTTATGTCCAGGTGGGTTATTAATTATTAATGAAGACAGTTTCACCGACAAGGATTGGCAAAAAGCGGGATTAACGCGTGATTTTCTCGACAAAGCGGTAGAGCATTATCATTTAGTGTCACTTCCGTTAATTACTCAAACGTTACAAGCGGTTGAAGCGCTGGAAATTACCCATGCGCAGGCAAAAAAAGCAAAAAACTTTTATGTGTTAGGCTTGGTGCTTTGGCTTTTCGATTTACCTACCGAAAATTGTCTGGCATTTATCGCCAAAAAATTCAAAAATCAATCCTTAATCGCTAAAGCGAACGAATTAACGCTTTTGGCAGGATATAACTACGCGATGACGTTGGAGTTGAGCCGTCGTCAATTCATGCTCGGTCAAGTAAGTCGCGATAGCGGGGACTATAGGCAGATAACCGGCGTTGAAGCTGTTGGCCTCGCGTTAGCGACTTTAGCAGTGAGCACGAAAATCCCAGTATTCGTCTCTGGTTATCCCATTACTCCAGCCTCGGCTATTTTGCATGAATGTGTCAGATTAGCGGATTATGGCGTCCATTTATTGCAAGCTGAAGATGAGATTGCTGCCTTATGTGCTTGTATTGGTGCGGCTTACGGAGGGTGTTTAGCGCTCAGTTGTACTTCAGGACCAGGACTCGATTTAAAAAGTGAAAGTTTAGGGCTCGCTGTCATGGCAGAACTTCCTCTCGTGCTTATCGATGTTCAGCGTGCAGGCGCTTCCACGGGCTTACCTACCAAAACAGGACAAAGCGATTTGCGTCAAGCACTTTATGGTCGTCATGGCGAAGCGCCATTACCCGTATTAGCAGCCAAATCTTCATCTGATTGTTTTGATACACTTATTGAGGCTTTCTCGATAGCCACAAAATACATGACTCCTGTCATCGTTTTGCTTGATGCGTATCTGGCAAATGCGGCTGAGCCTTGGAAAATCCCCGCTCTGGAATCCATCAAAACCCCTAAAATCGATTTTAATCGTTTCCTGAAACCTTATCAACGCGATGACGTTTTAGCGCGCAGCTGGAATATTCCAGGCACGCCAGGCTTCATTCATCAAATAGGTGGTTTGGAAAAACAAGGGGACGAAGGGCGTGTGAGCTATGATGCGGAAAATCATCAAAAAATGGTTAATTTACGCGCCGCAAAAATCGCAGGAATTTCTCGTGAATACCCTGATTTAGTCATTGAAGGGGATGCGAGCGCAAACATTTTATTAGTAGGCTGGGGGTCTACTTATGGTAGCTTAAAATCCGCTATTAATGAATGTCATATTGAAGGTTTACCCCTTGCTTTACTTCATCTACGTCATTTAAACCCTTTGCCTGATGGATTGGATAAGGTCTTTGCTAGGTTTGATAAAATTTTGGTTGCTGAATTGAATTCTGGCCAACTATGTCAACTATTGCGCGCTGAATATTTGGTTGATGCTAAGTCAATCAGTCAATGCAATGGGCAGACATTTACTGTAAGTCAACTGGTTAAAGCCGTAAAAATGGAAATTAACTATGAACAATCACAGCTATAAGCGCGAAGATTTCACAAATGCAACGGAGGTCAGATGGTGCCCGGGATGTGGGGATTATGCTATTTTAGCGGCCTTGCAACGTTTATTACCTGAATTAGGGCTACCACCCGAAAAGCATGTTTTTGTATCGGGAATTGGTTGTGCAGGTCGATTGCCTTATTACATGAATACTTATGGTTTCCATACGATTCACGGTAGAGCCCCAGCAGTAGCTACTGGGCTGAAAGCCATGCGAGACGATCTTACGGTCTGGTTAATCACCGGCGATGGTGATGCGTTAAGTATCGGCGGCAATCACCTTATTCACTGCTTAAGACGTAATGTGAACGTCAAGATTTTACTTTTCAACAACCAAGTGTACGGTTTAACAAAAGGACAATTTTCCCCGACATCTCAAAAAGGGCAAGTCACCAAAACCTCTCCTCAGGGAGTAACGAATGAGCCTATCAATCCTTTAATGATTGCGTTGGCCTCCGGTGCAAGTTTCGTGGCTCGCGCTGTGGATAAAGATCCTGTGCATTTAGGATTAATGCTTAAGAAAGCATACGAACATCAGGGGTGCTCTTTTGTGGAAATTTACCAGGATTGTAACATCTTTAATCATGGTGCTTTTGATGCTTTTGCTGTAAAAACCAACCGTGCAGCTAAGACAATTGTGCTAGAAGAAGGAGAGCCTTTGGTGTTTGGCGCCGGAAAAGAATGGGCGCTGAGTTTGCAAGAGGAATCATTAGAGCAAGTGCCCAATAATGAGAATATCAATTACCGACATGATTCGACTAATTTTATTGCTGCAATGCGCTTAGCTCGCCTCAGTTTTCCGCAATTCCCTGTTCCCTTAGGAATTTATTTCCAAAAACCGCGTGAAGTGTTTACTTTAAATAAACCCGCTAACAAAACAGTTGAAGATCTCCCCGCGCTATTTCGCACTAGGGCAAGTTGGCAGCAAAGTGAAAAACCGTAGGTCTAAAAATACATCCAGGCCTCGATCGTAACTTCTCTAAAAAATCCAGTCCAGCTCAGCAGTCTGACGAACCGCGGCTTGTCCGCGGATTCGCGAGCTCTGTGCTAAAGCACTCGATCTTGTGGTCAAGCCGTGGGAGCGGGTGTAAGCAAAAAGGTGATCAATACAGAATCTTGATTATGAGCCAGGACTCTCTCTTTGCTTTATTTAGTGGCGGCTCTCGAATTTTGAAGATCGAGGAAAGTAGTTAATCCACTTGCTGCTATTTTTTCCCCAAGCTGAATCATGGAATAGCAATTGTACTTTGTTTTAATTGACTCAACGTAGCGCTCTATGGTTTTACGCGAAACCTTATTAATTTCTGCAATAAGGGCAGCAGACTTCCCTAAGCGAAGCCATTGCAGGCACTCACGTTCTTTAGAATTTAGGTAATAACGGGATCCATGTTTAAAATGTAATCTGGTTTTAGCTTCTGTTTCTAAATCCATCTCTCGAGGATCATCATGAACAAGGTTAATTTTTTTCTGTTGCTTTGCGGTTCGATCGATATTAACCGGAAGTTGATACACTGCAGCGAGCTCCGGAATAGTTTTCATGCAATCATTAAAGTAATAAATAAACGCATGCAGAGAGTCCAGCTTTTCAAGGTAACGCTGATTAATTCGAGAATCAGTTAATTGTCCGCTAAAGTGGTAACAATGGGTCATATCGGCATCATGTTTAGTAATAGTTAAAGTATGACCTTGATTAAAAGCGGCGGCCATTTGATAAAGTTCTTGATTGTTTTTAGTCATTTCCAGGTAATCCCAGAAGTCATAATGGAATTGTTTTTGAGTACTTTCAGAATGGCAATGGACATCATTACGAGCATGATTACGGCGAAGGTATTCTGCAGCGTAATCGGGTTTAGAACCCAGACAGAATGCATTACCCTCTATGTCTACTGCGGTATAGCCAAAAAAATGGACGCCCAGCGTTTTCAAAGGTGTGCAAACCTCTTTAAGGACGTGATGACTCGCCAAACTTGGGTTTTCAGAGACTTTATGCCGTTTTTTCATAGTACCTCAACAAACGATTGTATTCTAAATGTCGATATAATAACATACAAAAAGTACAAAATAAATACAGATAGGGTTTAAATAAACACCTTTATAGTCATTTTTTTATCATAATGTCCGAATTACGACATGGTTTGGCTAGTTATAGATCACTAAGATCCCCTCTGACTTTTAGCAAAGAAGAGGGGATAAACGATGAAAAGCAAGTATCTGAAATCAGACGGAAATGATTTTTCCAGCATCAAAATCAATTTTTTTAAAAAAGATACTAATTTCAAAGAGAACTTAGAGCGGTACAGAAAGAAATTACTCACTGATGCTCAGGCAATAATCGACAGAGGGGTAGCAAAAATTAGAATGGCTGAGCAAGCGAAAGCGGCGGATGAAGTATTCAATAAACGACCATGGCCTAATAGTCGCGGTAAAGCTAAAATTGCTACATTACATGCACTGAATACCGAAGAAAGCTTAGGAGATGAAGCGAAAACCAATCAACTTGATATTCTTTCTGAATTACCGCCAAAACCTGTCATTGTGGATTTAGGCATGGGCAAAGGTCAATTTTTAATTGATTTGGCTGCAGAACTTAAAAAAGAGTGCGACTTAGTGGGAATTAGTGCCTCGCCCAATGAAATCAGTCATCGTGCTTGCCATTATGCCAATATTAGTATTGTTAAAGGAAAACTACCTCATGATGAGGCGGTTATTGAGTTTTTGAAGGAAAAACAAGGTGCCGTGGATAAAGTTTTTGATACTTTCGGACCGGCAACTTATGCAAGTAATCCTTTGCATAGCCTAATGTATGCAGCCATTTTACTTAAGCCAGGCGGTAAATTTTCGGCAATGAGCTCGACAGAAAATAACACATTATTGACTGTTTTCGGTGATGAAGAGGTGCGTAAAAAAATAGCGGTTTTTTTCAAATCGCATTTGCATATCGATATTAACTTCGAATTTAGCGCCATTCGATCGGAATTATCGCCTGGGAAGATTAATACCGATCTGCTGGTGACGTTTACCAAAGGAAATAAAAAGCTCAGCGCATCAGATTACTTATCACTGTGTCGAGCAGCGGATCGTGAAGTAGGGATACCTCAGGTGATAAAACCCAGCTGGTATAATTATAATGCTTCTTCTTATGGCATGTTTTCGATTAGCATGCGTACTTATAAGCAATTTGAGAAACTTGGGAAAGAGGCGGACAGCTCCGTTTCCAATGACAGGGCGAAAGTTTTTTAATCCACAGTTTTTCGGTTATGGTTTTGTCTGCACTCAAGGAGTCTCTGGCTTCAAAATTCAAGAGTGAAGTGCAATGTCATGAGCTAATAAGCGCCTATGCGCACGAAAATAAGTAAGTGGAGATTGCTCAAGCAAGTCTGCAAGTTTTTCCATGTAGACACAAGCAAAACGATCCACTTGATGGGCAAAGTAGCTTTCTTCCGCACCCGCACGAAAAATGCGGCCCCATTTGGGATTATAGAAAGTCTGCTCTTCTTGTAAGAGTTTGGATATTTCCATGTCAATGTCAGTGATTTGCTTCTGTAATTCACTGACTTCATGGGCATGCGTTTGCGAATGTTCTTCAATGTCTTGCGTATGAAGGGCAATGTACATTTCCTCCAGATGCTTTTTAATCTCCATTGCGGCAACAATCTTCTTCTCCACAGGTTGGGCATTTTTTTGCGAACAGATTTCTTGCCCAAGTTCCTCAACAACCAATGCAGTGCGCCAATTACAATCTTTTTTCAATCTGACAATATCCCCGTAAATATGGTCACCAATGTATAAAATTTCATCGCCATTGACACCTAAATCCTCAGCAAATTTGCGCGCACACCCTCCTTGGTATACGCCTGGATAAATTTTACCCTGAGTATTGGTCATTGTGCCATTTTCGGGATTAATGGATAAAAATCGAAGATTATCGTAAAAAAACCGGGGTTTATTCGCTAAAGTGATAACGTATTCAAACAGGTCTCTCCAGGTTTTACCTTCTTCTAAAAAGGGATCAATAGCATGGTCTAAAAGGGCTTTAGTGTAAAAAAATTCAGAATTAGTGAGAATAAAAATTTTCTTACCTAATCTAATGTAGCGCTGTAATCCCTGAACAACCTCTTTTTCTTTTAAAACATAGTCCCCTAAATTTTGACTTATGCAACCTTTTAAGCTGCCGTCAGAATGAATTTTATCAACGGTATTTAAGACATCTAACGCAATGGATGCATAGGGAGGTAACTCGTTAGGATACTCGTCTTTAAGATCAACCAGCTGGCTATAAAGGACACAAAAAGCGATGGAAAAAGCAGTATCAATAGCGAAATAATTCGGATCATTTAAATCAACATAAGTACTACGATAGATTCTTTTTTGCTCTGCAAAGTTAATTAATCGCGTTCCGTGATAACTGTGGCGAATGGCGCCATAGCGGCTCAGTTTTAAAATATTTCCATTCTTGCTATCGATAATCAGTCCACGAATAGCCTCATCAAAATTAAATTCAAATTTTTTAATTTCTTGTGGATAATTTTTTTTCGCGATGAGTTGCTCAACGACAAGTTTGTAGACTAAAGCTTCAAAATTTTTAGAATTGTAGCGAATAAGGGTGTGATCCATATCTAAACCGATAAATTTAATTTTTTTCATGTTTAGTATGCGATTAACAAAAACTTTTTGATTCATTCTTTTTCCTCAATGCATAACACTGTCTTCCCGCTTTCGGGGAATGACAAATCCCTTAATGTGCTTAAAGTCACTCTACAAACTACACAAGAACTTAGGTAAGATGTTCGGCACTCCATCAACTATTATCGCTTCTTGCAAAGGTATCATGATGCAGTTGATTCAAAGCTTCCAAAATTCCCGTTATTGTTTTAGAACTAGCTTAAGATTTCTAAAAAAAAACGTTGATCTTATTATTTTACCAGTACTCAGTATAATTGCTCTAGTTATTCTGCTGTTCTCTTACATAAAAGTGTCAATTTACTATCAGATCACTCAGTTTATCTTTATTGTTGGCTTAGTCATAATTTATTTTTTATTAGCTTTTGTCGCTGTTTTTTTTAATGCCGCGTTTATTACCTGTGTCCTTAGTCGCTTACAGGAAAGAAAGCTCTCTGTTTTTACAGGATTATTGAGAGCATTCAAAAACAGCCGGGCGTTGCTTCAATGGACACTGATCAGCGCGACATTGAGTGTGTTGTTGAGTGCTTTGGAGCGGCTGAGTGATGCGATTGGGAAGTTGATTGCAATGCTTTTTGGTTTTTCTTGGACAACCACCAGCTGTTTTTTACTGCCGACTATGCTTGATGGGAATGTTAAATTTTTTACTGCTTTTAAGCGGGCTACGCAACTGGCTGGGAAGGGGTGGCGCAACATCGGTTCACTTAATTTAATGGTTTTTTTGGTACTTGCTGCTTTAGGTGGGCTAGCTTATCTCTTTGCCTCATTCTTTCTGCATTCCCAATATACCCTTCACTTAACGATTAATGCCCCTCTTACTTTATTTCTACTCATTTGTTGGTTTGTAAGTATTAAAACATTTAATGCAATTTACAACAGCGTGCTTTATTTAACGCTTAATGGACAGAGGCAGCATTACTTTGATGCCTTGTTATTAGAGAATATGATGATTAATAAAAAGAAGGTGGAGTTTCACCCACCGACAAGGGGTGGGTGAGAAGAGACTCTTATTAATAACAAGGATGCTCCAATTCACGCTCCACCTTGTCCTGAAAATTTTCTTCCATAAACTCTTTTAATGAATCAATTAAGGTAACGGTTGTTGTTTTTACAAATAGGCCAAAAAACCAGGTAAAAAGATTTTGTCCGGTATTAAGGTAATCATAAATGGATTTTGCTTCCCGTGTGCTCTTATTCTTCGTGTTATAAAATGTTTTCATCACGTTATCGATGCCTTCCAGTGTTTTTTGTTGTTCAAAAGCATTAATAAGCAGATCCAAAGCTTTATATTTCATAGTTAATGCGAAGTCGATCCCGAAAAAAGTATGATCACGTTTATCGTTTTTTAGAACAGTATCCCGGTATTTTTTTAAGGCAGTAAACTCATCACTGTTTAAAAAAACCTGAACGGCTGGTGTTGGCCTATACTCTTCCTCAATTTGACCAATCGAACTGTCAACTCCTGAAAGAAAAAGTGTTTTCAGCTGTTCAAATTGTTGCGTAATGAGTGTTTCTTTCGTTTCATCAACAGGCTTAGGAAAATTAAGGACTGCATTTGGCAGCAATACTCTTGCTTCTGAGTCTAATGTAAATAAATGCTGACTAAGGAATCCTAATTCTGTTGTTGAGGCTTGCTCTTGTGACTTTAAAAATTGGGCAGCAAGATGAATGGCTTGAGCGTAGCACTCCAAATTCTTTTGGCTTGGTTCTTTCCTCAGGTTCGATTGACACGTAACCACCCACTCTGCATTTTCTATCCAATTTTTTTTAAAAAATTTTGCGGGTACTCCTTGCCGGCCACATTGGCTCTCCACGCTTCGACTGAATTCAAGAATGCTTTCAAGAGAAAAAGACATAAATACCTCTCATTTTTTAAATTGGAGGCATAATAACAAATTGAGTTGTTGCTGTCGAAAATTAGCACTAATTGAAGATAAAAAAATCCCGGCAACTTCACCGGGATTTAGGTTGAGGAGAGGTTTAATCACGGCCTGAAAAGGCACTGAGCAAATTAAGCAGACTGACGAAGAGATTATAAATAGAAACAAATAATGCTACTGTCGCTGAAATGTAATTAGTTTCTCCACCGTGAATGATTTCACTGGTTTGGAACAGAATGAGTCCAGATGAAATCAGGACAAAAGCGCCAGAAATAGCAAGCTGCAACGCAGGCATGTGGAAGAAAATACCGGCAATCATCGCGAGCATTGCAACCATAACACCCACGAAGAGGAATCCACCTAAGTAGCTGAAATCCTTACGTGTTGTTAAAGCATAACCAGAAAGACCGAAGAAAATGATACCAGTGCCCCCAAAAGCAGCACCGATAAGCTGTGGTCCATTGGAGAAATTGGCTACATAAAGATTAAGGATAGGACCCAGCGTGTAGCCTAGAAAGCCAGTAAAGGCGAAAACGCTCAAAAGACCAAGTGGACTATTTCTTAGCGCCTGAGTCAAAAACATCAAACCGTAGACACCCACAATCATAATCAATGGATTTAGAGGTCTAACTGCTAAGGCAAAGGAAGCGTAAGCAGCGAGAGCGCTGAATATAAAAGTCATACTAAGGAGTAAATAGGTATTTCTGAGTACCTTATTGGTGGCAAGCACCGACTCACTTCGTTGGTTTAAGAGGGTGACGTCATTTCTGTTCATGCGATAACTCCAGATTGGTTATGTTCAGTTTAGCATATCTGTGGGCGATTTGTTGGCTTTTCAAGTTTATAATGATGCTTTCATCCTCGCAAGAGGGCTATAATTGTTTCTAGAGAGGTTGAAAGATTGCAAGTGAATCACTGATAATGAAAAAAGTAATGGTTTTTACGGATTGATTATGCCCAAAGTTGCTGCTGTGCAAATGGTTTCGTCTGCCTCGATAAAGCAAAATCTCAAGCGCGTCGAACATTTTTTCAATCAAGCAAAGGAAGAGCAAGCTGATTTACTGGTACTGCCGGAAAATTTTGCGTTCATGGGCATGGAAGAAACGGATAAACTGCGTATTGCGGAAAAATATGGTGAAGGAGAAATTCAAGATAAAATTAGACAATTAGCCAAACAGTATGCTCTCTGGGTTATTGCAGGGACTATCCCCTTAGAGGGTCTAAATAAAAAGGTAAGAGCCAGTTGTTTAGTCTTTGATAATAGCGGATTTTGCGTTGCCCGCTATGACAAGATTCATCTCTTTGATGTTCGCGTTTCCGAGCAAGAAGCGCATCAAGAGTCCTTCACTGTTGAAAGAGGGGATGAATTAGTGGTTGTGGATACGCCGGTAGGACGTGTTGGTTTAACGGTTTGTTACGATTTGCGTTTTCCTGAGTTGTATCAACAATTATTACAAAGAGGGGCAGAACTCTTCACTGTTCCATCCGCTTTCACTGCAGTAACTGGCAGTGCCCATTGGGAAGTGCTATTAAGAGCACGTGCCATTGAGAATTTGTCGTATGTGATTGCTTCCAATCAAGGTGGACAGCATGAAAATGGCAGACAAACTTATGGTCATACAATGGTCATTGAACCGTGGGGAAAAGTGATCACTCAACACCAAGTGGGTGAAGGCATGATCACAGTAGATATCGATTTGCAACGCTTACAGCAACTTCGCCTGCAGTTCCCGAGTAATGAGCACCATGTGCTCTTGAACAGGTGATTTTTTAAAGGTAATAGTTATGACTCAAGCACTCGCTTTAGCAAAAGATTTATTATTAAAACCTGCTTCATTGGATGAATCCACTTTAGAAAAACTGATTCGTTCAATGATGAGCCGGCATATCGATGATGCTGATCTCTATTTTCAATGCAGTAGCTATGAATCGTGGTATTTAGAAGATTCTGAGGTTAAGAGCGGTAGCTATTCGCTTGATCGTGGCGTAGGAATTCGCGCAGTCAGTGGTGATAAGACGGGTTATGCTTATTGCGATGACATTCTACTTCCTGCCATGCAGCGTGCGGCTGAGGCGGCAAAATCAATTGCCTTTACCAGCCATAAACAGAGCCAATCCATTCAAATTGCCAGTGCTCCCATCACCCGTTACGAAGCATTAAATCCGCTGGAAGGCATGACTAAACCTGAAAAGATTGCTTTGCTCGAAGCGATCGATCGAGAGGCCAGGCGCGTTGATCCCCGAGTGATTCAAGTGAATGCCTCATTAAGTGGTTGCTATGAAGTGGTCATTGTCGCAGGCATGCAAGGAGAAATGATCGCAGATATCAGGCCATTAGTCAGTGTCAATGTCAGTGTGATTGTTGAAGATAAAAATGGTCGTCGAGAATCAGGTCGCTCAGGTGGCGGTGGACGTGTCGCTTATTCCTATTTCACTGAAAAAGAAACAGCACTTGAGTATGCGCGCGAAGCGGTGCGAGAGGCCTTGGTTAATTTGGAAGCTGAAGAAGCTCCTGCAGGAACAATGCCTGTGGTTTTGGGACCCGGATGGCCTGGTGTGCTGCTGCACGAAGCAGTAGGCCATGGTTTAGAAGGTGATTTTAATCGCAAAGGATTATCGGCTTTTTCTGGGCGGCTGGGTCAGCAAGTTGCGGCGAAAGGGGTTACGGTGGTTGACGATGGTACTTTAAAAGACAGAAGGGGCTCTCTCACCATCGATGATGAGGGTACACCTTCCCAATGCACCACTTTGATTGATGATGGTGTATTGGTTAATTATATGCAAGATAAGCTCAATGCCAAGCTGATGAATATGAAACCGACTGGTAACTGCCGACGTGAATCCTATGCTCATTTACCAATGCCTCGCATGACGAATACCTACATGCTTGCAGGCGCTCATTCTCCTGAAGAAATCATTCGTTCAGTGAAACGCGGTTTATATGCAGCCAATTTTGGGGGTGGACAAGTGGATATTACCTCTGGCCAGTTTGTCTTTTCAGCGAGTGAAGCTTATCTCATTGAAGACGGTAAAATCACTAAGCCAGTAAAAGGCGCTACTTTAATTGGCAACGGCCCTGAAGTGATGAAAAAAATTTCCATGATTGGCAACGATTTGTCCCTTGATAAAGGGATAGGCGTGTGCGGTAAAGACGGTCAATCAGTGCCTGTTGGTGTGGGTCAGCCGACGTTAAAAATTGATGCGTTGACCATTGGGGGAACATCGCGCAGGTAGACATGCAAAAAACTGATAAAAAGTAGCAACGGTCTTGAATTTTTCAATTCAAGACCGTGTTATTTCTGTCTCGGGTTACTCTAACCCTTTATTCGCCAATTTAATCAACAACATCTTAATCTCAAGAATACGCTCTTCATGAGTCGTGCTATCCAAATTAAAACGTAGACGAGTAGGGCCTTCCATTTGGTAACGTTTAGGTTGTAATTGGATAAGATTAATTAAAATACCCGGATCAATTTCGGGTTTTTCACTGAACTCAATTTTTCCATTTTGCTGAGCTGCATTTATTTTATTAATGCCTAATTGTGTAGCGAGTAATTTAAGCTCGGTTACCAGAAGTAAATGCTTAGCGGGTTGTGGCAATAAGCCAAAACGGTCGATCATTTCAATTTGTAAATCGCGCAGTTCTTCTTTATTTTTTGCGTTTGCAATTCGTTTATACATGATGAGACGTGTATGCACATCGGCAATGTAATCTTCAGGAAGAATCGCACTTAGGCGAAGATCTATTTCAGGTCCTTGATGAATGGGGGCGGCTAATTCAGGTGTTTTACCTGATTTCAAATCATGAACTGCTTTATCAAGCATTTCCATGAATAAATTAAACCCTATGGCTTGCATATTACCGCTTTGATCTTCACCCAATAATTCACCAGCGCCCCGTATTTCCAAATCATGGGTTGCCAAAGTAAAACCGGCACCTAAATCCTCTAAAGAGACAATTGCTTCTAGGCGTTTGACTGAATCGGCGGTCAGTAATTTCTTATTGGGTGTGAGCAAATAAGCATAGGCTTGATGATGAGAGCGGCCCACGCGGCCACGGAGTTGATGAAGCTGGGCCAGACCAAATTTATCCGCGCGATCGATAATAATAGTATTTGCTGTGGGGATATCAATACCTGTTTCAATGATCGTTGTGCAAACTAAGACATTAAAGCGATGATGATAAAAATCAGACATGATTCGTTCTAATTCTCTTTCACGCATTTGACCGTGCGCGCTACGAATTTTGGCTTCGGGTACGAGTGTTTGTAAATCTTGAGACACCCGTTCAATAGTTTGCACATTATTGTGAAGAAAATACACTTGTCCACCACGCAGAATTTCCCGCAAAATGGCTTCTCGTAACACAGAGTCGTTTTTTTCTTGCCAAAATGTTTTAATGGCTAAACGCTTTGCTGGCGGCGTGGCAATCAATGAAATATCGCGGATTCCAGCCATGGCCATATTCAGTGTGCGAGGAATAGGGGTGGCCGTCATCGATAAGATATCCACATGAGTGCGTAACGCTTTGATGTGTTCCTTTTGTTTGACGCCAAAACGATGCTCCTCATCAATTATGAGTAGTCCTAAATTTTTAAAGGCAATGTCTTTGGAGAACAGTTTATGAGTACCGATGACAATATCAACCTGTCCACTCTTTAAGGATTCAATGACTTTTTCGGATTCTTTCGCACTGCGAAACCGTGATAGTAATTCAATATTCATTGGGAATTGCGCAAATCGGTCACGAAACGTTTCGAAATGTTGAGCAGCCAAAAGAGTGGTAGGGACTAAGACACAGACTTGCTTGCCATTTTGCACGGCCAAAAAGGCAGCGCGCATCGCTACCTCTGTTTTACCGAAACCGACATCACCACAGATGAGCCGATCCATTGGACGCGGGGATTGCAGATCCCCAATAATTTGCTCGACCGCACGCAGTTGATCGGGGGTTTCAGAAAAAGGGAAGTCACTTGCAAAGCGTTGATATTCAGCGACATTGAACTCATAGGCGAATCCGGGTTTCGCTTCCCGTTTGGCATAAATTTCCAATAACTCAATGGCTACATCATGAATTTTTTCTGCGGCTTTTTTCTTCTCTTTTTGCCATTGGTCGCTCCCTAGTTTATGCAATGGAGCGTGTTCACTGTCCATACCCGTGTAACGGCTGATGAAATGCAACGAAGTCACTGGAACATAAATTTTATCGTCACCGGCATAAGCCAGTACCAAAAATTCATTCGCAGTGTCATTACTTTCAATGGTCTTAAGCCCTTGATAGCGGCCGACCCCAAATTGTAAATGAACTACTGGTGCGCCTATTCTAAGTTCTGCCAAATCACGAATAATTAAGTCAGGATCCACTGTTTTTTGGCCACTTCGTCGCTGTGGAATTGCTTGTTCTCCAAACAATTGCGCTTCAACGATAATGGTTACATTCTGCTCAATCAGTTCGGCGCCATCAATCAAGGGACCGGTGAGGATATTAAGAGGTGCGGAATCGGTAAGAAAATCTTGCCAAGAATTTTGTATTTTAGGATTTATCTCACTTTGTCGAAGTAAATCCAATAAGACTTCTCGTCGACCAGCACTTTCCACGACCAGCAGGAAGCGGTTTTCTTTGTCTTGCAAATAAGCGCTAAGTTTATTTAGGGGTTGATTGCTTTGACGCTCGATAGGAAGGGGTGGGGCTTTGCCGATGTTAAAATTAAATAAGGCCCCTTTTTTCTCCACGGATTGATGGTAGCAGCGTAATTGTTGATATTGCTTAGCTAAAGTGAGTAATTCGGTAGGTGTTAAAAAGCAAGCATTTGGCGGAAGGATAGGGCGAGAAATATCATAATTCCGCTGTTCATACCGGGCAGACAATTCTTGCCAAAAATCTTCTGCTTGCTTAGGGATCGCTTCAATTAAACAGACTGATGCATCAGTAGGTAAATAATCAAAAAATGTGGCGGTGCTTTCAAAAAATAAAGGCAGATAGTATTCAATGCCTGAGGGAAATTGCCCATCACTCACCGCTTCATAAATAGGACATTGGCTAGGATTTCCTGAAAATCGCTCTCTGAATGCGCGACGAAATAAGGTGATGCTTTGCTCATTTAATGGAAATTCACGTGCGGGAAGCACCTGGATTTCAGAAATTTTGCTGACTGTACGCTGTGTTTCCGTATCAAATTGGCGCAAACTTTCTATGTCTTCGTCAAACAGTTCAATGCGGAATGGCATTGAACTTCCCATAGGATAAACATCAATAATTGCACCACGAATAGCAAATTCACCGTGCTCGAGCACTTTGTTGACACTGTGATAGCCTGCTTGAGTGAGCTGATGGCGAAAATGGTCTAAATTTAAAGTCTGACCTTCTTTTAATACTAAAGCATGGTGATGTAAAAATTGGGGAGGGCAGAGCCGGTGCATTAAGGTACTGACAGAACTAATGACAATTGCATTGGCACTTTGCTGCAAGCGGCTTAAGGTCGATAAACGTTGGGAAATAATGTCTTGATGAGGTGAAAATTGATCATAAGGCAATGTTTCCCAATCAGGAAAAAATAATAATTCTTGCTTATCGGTCTCTCCAATGAAAAATCGCAGTTCTTCTAAGAGTTGCCCTGCAGTCAAATTGTCAGGGGTAATTAATAACTTTATTCCTGCTTTTTCTTGGCAAAATTCAGCAATGGCCAAGGGAAGACTACAGCCGTAAAGTTGTCCCCAAGTTTGTCGATGATCGATGGGAGGATGTTTGAGTATCAAAGTTGCCATACCATGCTTTGCTTGTCGCCGTTAATGAGGCGCAAAAGTATACTATAAAAGAAGCCTATCAACACGTTTTCGTTACAGCATTAAGTAACTCATAAGATAGCTTGTCGCTAAACCAGCTAGCAATCCAAATAAATGGCCCTCCCAGGAAACGCCTTTTTTACTGGGAAAAATACCAAAGAAAATACCGGCGAAATAGTACAAACTAATGATGCCGAGAATAATGGCGGTCAATGTGCCTTGTTGCACAATATCACTGACCAGTAATCCCCAATACCCAGTAATGAGAGAACTGGCGCCAACATGAATGCCTGGTTTTGCAAAAAGCCATATTAAAACGCCACTGAGTAGGGTGATGATCACTGTCACCCATAAAAAATACGTTAGCCCATTGACCAAAATAAAATTACTCAAAACCAGCAAAGGGATGGAGTTAAAAAAAAGATGATTGAAGTTTGCGTGGAGTAAAGGGGCGAATAGGATGCCAGGAAGACCCAAAATATGGCGAGGGATGATTCCCAGAAAAAGTAAGCGCTTACCCATCAGTGCATTCAAAATAAAAACAAGCCAAGGAACAAGCAAAATAATCAAGAGCGTGTGCCAATTAGCTTGAGTCTGATTAATGATCTGATCTAAGCTGGCAGTTAATTGATCAAGCATCATACCTAAAGATCCATAACAGCGTATTAAATAATGGTCGCTTCCGGTTGTAGTAAGGAATTTTCAGCTTCGAGCAAAGCCTCTTTCTCAACGACCTGACACAAAAGGTTACCTCTGGCTAATCGCACGTTGATAGCATCACCCAAATTGACCTGTTGGCTATCAAAAAGAACTGAATTGCGATAAGTGGCTAGAGCATATCCTCTGTCCAGTGTAGCCAAGGGACTGACTGCATGCAAGGTTGCCATCTGCATCGTCAATTTTTGCTTCATCCGATTAAATTTGTTGAGCAAGGTTTGATAGAGCTGTTGTTCCAGCCTTTGTACTTTTGCTTTGGATTGTTGCAGTATCGCCATGGGATTTTTAGCATGTAGGCGGCTTTGAAAAAGGTGCAATTTCTTATGTTGCTGGTGCAAGAAACCCTGCATACGGTGATTAAGTTGCTGTTCCAGAGAGTCAATCGTTTGCCAATGGGTTGCAATCAGTTGGGCAGGGGATAAAAATTTGGCAATTTGATGAGCTAATACCAGTTGCTTATGGTCGATGAATTGATGAATTGCCCTTAACAGGCGTTTTTCAAGCGCAAAAAACGTATTTATCAAATCAGTCTGGTGGGGTGTTACGGCTTCGGCTGCTGCGGTGGGAGTGGGTGCTCTTAGATCAGCAACAAAATCAGCAATGGTAAAGTCAGTCTCATGGCCCACGCCGGTAACAATTGGAATGACACTATTGCTGATGGTCAAAGCCAGCTGTTCATCATTAAAAGCCCATAAATCTTCAATGCTACCGCCTCCGCGTGCAAGGATTAAGACATCGGCTAAATTCTCCTGATTTGCTTTTTGAACCGCTCTTATTAATTGTTGAGGCGCTTCTCTGCCTTGAACTTCACTGGCATAAATCCTAACAGCAGCGAAAGGGAATCGTCGTTTTAAGGTGGTTAAAATGTCCCTTAAGGCAGCCGCAGAGGGGGAAGTGACTACACCAATGATTGAGGGAAAAAGAGGTAATTTCTTTTTGCGCGATTGATCAAACAAACCTTGCGTTTGCAGCTTTATTTTTAATTGCTCAAATTGGCGATACAGCTCGCCTAAACCCGCTTCACTCAATGCATGAACAATAAGCTGATACTCACCTCTCGCTTCGTACAGGCTTAATTTCCCTGTGGCGATGACTTGTTGGCCATCCTTGAAATTTTTGCTCGTTGCATCATGATGATTACGAAAATAAACACAGCGCAATTGGGCGGTTGAATCCTTTAATGTAAAATAGAAATGACCAGAAGTGGGTTTAGATAAGTTCGATATTTCTCCGATGACCGCAACTTGACCTAACTCTATTTCTAACCATGAGCGAATTTGGCGGTTAAGCTGGGTGACTGTGAGCGTATTTTGGTCTGGTTGCATAATATACTATAGTTTTAAAGTACGGTTAATTAGGAGGTTTTATGATTAAGGAAATATCTAGTGCAGAAATGCCTGAAGAAATACCTGTACCTCCCATGAACGATCCACCCTTGCCCGAACCTTTAGAACCTAATCCTAATGAAAGTCCTGAACCTGAGCCAGTAAAAACCCCGGAACCCTCTGATGACAAATCCTAGAACCAATGAAATCCTCGTGCCATTAGGCCAAGAACCCCTAAAAGGCTGAGAAGAACAAAAGCGAGAATCCATTTAAAGTTGGAATCGATTCGAGAATCTAGCTTTTCTATTCGCGATTCGACTGTGTTAATCGAGCATCCATTTTCTTTCGAGATTGTCGAGCTCTAGTCAATCTGATCAAATTTTCGGTCTATTTGATCAAACCTTTTCTCCATGCGCATCAAAGTTTGATGAAAATCATCATTCTTTGGCTCCAAAAGCATGATTCTTACTTCTGCGCTTGAGATCATGTCTTTATGGTTGGTCTTTGCCATGTAACCTTATTAAACTCTCCAAATTTAATTATATACTTTTCTTTTTTGGCTCTCCATAGCTTTTCTAAGGAATCGCAAAATGCCAATCCATCTGTTTGGACAATTCTTCCAACATGATTTCACCCCGAATGCTATTTCCTTTAGGGTTAACTCTTGGGCTTAGCACGACAATCCCTGCTTTGCGCGGAACCACGGCAATAGTATAACCCGAAACCCCGCTTTTTGCTGGCATTCCGGTTTTAACCATATGGGTGCCGGTTTCATCATATAAACCGCAAGTAGCCATGATCGCGAGAGTAATTTTACAGGTTTCTATTGAGATAATTTGCTCACCACTGACAGGATCTTGACCTGCATTAGCCAGTAAAGTAGGCAAGTAAAGCATTTGTTCTAACAGGGCCTCATACGAGCATAAAGCAAAATATAAATCGAGAGTTTCATTAACGGGCGCACCTAAATTTTTTCGGCTTTGAAGTAGGTAAGCCAGGGAGCGATTGCGATCCCCTGTCCTTTTTTCGGAAGCAAACACCAAAGGGTTAATGCTAAGTCGCTGATTGAATAATTTTTGTACCCAATGCTCTAGCCAGGCAAATTGCGCTTCACCCACACCAGGAATATGCGAGCAAAGCGTGATTGCGCCTGCGTTTAACATGGGATTAGAGGGTTTAGGTCCAAATTGCTCAAGGCGAGTAATGGAAGCAAAATCGTCTCCAGACGGTTCAACTTTAACCCATTCAAAAAGCTGTTCTGCCCCGAATTCTTCAAGAAGCCCAATGAGGGGAATAAGTTTTCCTGTACTTTGTAGCGTAATTGGCAGCAAAGGCATATTGCTATATGAAACCATCGCGTCGTTAAGCGGATTAATCGCTACTGCGGTTAAGTCTTTATTCACATTAGCCAGCTCAGGAATATAATTAGCTGTATCTCCTGCTTGGCTCTCTTCCGCTTTTTTCACTAACTGTTTAAGAAGATCGAGGGTTACTTTATTTTGTGCCATAAATTCTCAGCTATGAAACTAGAAAGAGGGTAATTATGCTAAATTTAGCACAGTAAAACAAATATATAACCACTCCGAATGAAGTGCGGTTACTTTTTAACCCATAAACTCTTTCAGTTTTGCACCAATATCGGGTGCTCGCATTAGACTTTCCCCAATCAGAAAAATGTTTATTCCGTTTTCTTGCATTAATTGGATATCCTCATGCGTGTTAATACCGCTTTCAGTAACCAACATTTTATCGGGCGGAAGATACTGGACTAATTCGAGACTCGTTTTAATATCGGTAACAAAGCTGTGTAAACTGCGGTTATTCACTCCCATTAAAGGCGTCGGCAATTGAAGCGCGCGTTCAAATTCCTCAAGGGTATGACTTTCCACCAAAACCGCCATTTTAAGCGTTTGTGCCAATTGACAATAATCCTGAAGCTGTTTGTCATCAAGCATAGCAACAATTAATAAAATACAATCGGCACCCAATGCCCGACTCTCATAAATTTGATAGGGATCAATAATAAAATCCTTACGTAGGACGGGTAGTGAGGAGTGTGCCTTTGCCAGTGATAAATACGCAGGGGAGCCTTGAAAAAAGTGAACATCAGTGAGCACTGAGAGACAGCTTGCCCCGTGTTCTTCGTAAATTTTTGCAATGGATGCTACATCAAAGTCAGCTCGAATCAATCCTTTACTCGGTGAAGCTTTCTTAATTTCAGCAATGATTGCGGGGCTTTTGTGCTGTAAACCACCGATAAAATCGCGAATGGGTTGCATTTCACGATGAATTAAACTGTCTAAAGAGGTTGTCTTTTTTGCAAATTCCACTTCTTGTTTTTTGTGCTCAGCAATGCGATTTAAAATACTGTTCATGATTTGCCTGTCAGCGTTCGAGTTAATTCTTTTAGTCGGGTGAATCGTCGTGCTGCCTCGCCGCTGTCGATAGCCAACTCAGCTTTTCTTACGGCTTCAGCATAACTTTCTGCAAGCTCAGCACAATAAAGAGCGCTTGCTGCGTTTAATAAAACGATATCCCGTGCTGGACCTCGAGTGCCATTGAACACTTCATCGGCAAGAGCAAGGCTTTCGGCAGGGGAGTCAACGATGATGGCATCCAGTGTCGCATGAAAGCAACCGTGTTCTTTGGGATCGATAGACCAATGCTTAAAGTGGCCATGGTGATATTCAACCACATCGGTAATGGCAGCAATACTGACTTCATCCATGCCATCGTGCGAATGAATGACTAACGCTCGTTCTCTGCCTAAATTAGCAAGAACTTTAGCGAGGGGCTCTAGCCAGTGTTTAGCAAAGACTCCCATCACTTGTTTTTTAACCCGTGCGGGGTTAACCAAGGGACCTAGGATATTAAATAAGGTTCGTATTCCAAGCTGCTGCCTGACTTGTCTGGCATGTTGCATGGCTTGATGAAAATGAGGGGCAAATAAAAAGCTAATGCCGCATTGCTGCATGCATTGCGCCAATTGGTCATCGGTGAGGTAAAGTTCAAACTCTGCTTGGAATAGTAAATCGGCACTACCGCTTCGTCCGGACACGGAGCGACCACCATGTTTCGCGACATGTGCGCCCGCTGCTGCAGCAACAAAACTGCTGATAGTGGACACATTAAATGTGTTTTTCCCATCACCGCCAGTCCCGACAATATCGATGAGATCGTCGCCTAAATCGATGCAGTGAGCAAATTCCATCATGACTTTTGCAGCGGCAGTGAGTTCGTCAACGGTTTCGCCTTTCTTACGCATTAAAACCAAAAAGGCTGCAAACTGAGCATCAGTTAAATCGCCGCGCATACAGGCATGCATCAATTCCTGCATTTGGGAAATGGTTAAATGCTCATCCGCAATCAGTTGTTCTAAGAGATTATTTATTTTCATGGTGTAGAAATTGAGCCAAGAGCTTCATGCCGTATTCAGTTAAAATCGATTCAGGATGGAATTGTAGACCATAAAGCGGATATTGACGATGAGATATTGCCATAATTGTTTGTTGAGCCCAAGCGTCGATAGCAAAGCAAGGGGGTAGTGTTTTTATATCCACAGCGAGAGAATGGTAACGTGTTGCTTTAAATGGACTTGGAAGATTACGAAAAAGACCTTGTTTATGGTGATGAATGCGTGATGTTTTCCCATGAATGATTTCTGGCGCTTGAATAATGGAAGCACCAAAACTGTGAGCAATGCATTGATGCCCTAAGCAAACCCCTAAAATAGGAATGCGTTGATAAAAATGCTGAATTGCTGTCAATGAAATCCCAGCCGCTTCAGGCCCTTTAGGCCCTGGGGAAATGACCAGGTATTCAGGTGATAACTGTTCTATTGCTTCTATGGAAGTGTCATCGTTCGTAAAAACACGAACGTCTTGCCCCAAGCATTGAAAGTATTGCACGAGGTTGTAGGTAAAGGAGTCGTAATTATCAATGAGAATTAACATAGTCGATCTTTATTAAAGCTAAATTATTGCCATGGGCCAGGAGGTCCTTTGCTTTGCTCGGGATGACAATATTGTGACCCCGAGCGGGTGCCAGGAGGTCCCTCGCTTTGCTCGGGATGACAATATCGTGATCCGAGCGAGAGTCAGGAGGTCCCTCGCTTTGCTTGGGATGACATATCGTGACCCCGAGCGGGTTCCAGGAGGTTCCTCGCTTTGCTCGGGATAACATATCGTGGCCCCGAGCGGGTTCCAGGAGGTTCCTCGCTTTGCTCGGGATGACAATATCGTGACCCCGAGCGAGTGCCAGGAGGTCCCTCGCTTTGCTCGGGATGACATATCGTGGCCCCGAGCGGGTTCCAGGAGGTTCCTCGCTTTGCTCGGGATGACATATCGTGGCCCCGAGCGAGAGTCAGGAGGTCCCTCGCTTTGCTCGGGATGAGATATTGTCGTCCCGAACGTGAGTGAGGGATCTCCTTGTGCAAAGGAGCCTTGCGCAGTGCGCTGAAATTATAATGAGAATTCTTCCCCCAAATAAACCGCGCGTACCTGCTGATTATCGAGAATTGCCTTAGGGGTGCCTTCACACAGTATTTTACCTTGACTCACAATATACGCTCTTTCACAAATATCGAGTGTTTCTCTCACATTATGATCGGTAATGAGTACGCCAATATTTTTATCACACAGATGCGAAATAATCCGTTTGATATCTAAAACAGAAATGGGATCTACTCCAGCGAAGGGTTCATCCAATAAAATAAAGGTGGGTTCAATGGCCAAAGCGCGCGCGATTTCGACGCGTCGTCGCTCTCCTCCTGAAAGGCTCATTCCCAAGCTATGATACAAGTGGGTAATATGAAACTCGTCCAGCAATTGCTCTAATTTGTCTTTACGCGCTTTATTGTCTAAATCTTCCCGCAATTGCAGAATAGATAAGATATTATTGGCCACAGATAATTTGCGAAATACAGAAGCCTCCTGGGGCAAGTAACCAATACCCATGCGCGCGCGTTGATGCATGGGAGCTTTCGTCAGATCATTATTATCGAGAATGATTTGGCCTTCGTCACACGATTGCAGGCCGACAATCATATAAAAACAAGTCGTTTTGCCTGCACCATTAGGCCCAAGCAAACCGACACATTCGCCGCTGCGAATATTGATGCTCACATCATTGACCACAGTGCGCGTTTTAAATGACTTTTTAAGATGGCGTGCTAACAGCTCACTCATAATTATTTCTCAGGATGGAAAATAATGGTTGTTCGTGCTTTTCCATCACTTTTAGAGACCACATGTTGCTTAAGTGTATCATAACTGATCTTGGGTGCGGAGAAAGAATTTTCACCTTGCACTACCCGGGCGTTACCAATTAATTCAATCAAATGCTGGTCAGGATGGTAGCGGATCACATCGGCATAAGCGTGCAGGGGTGGTTTATTAAGTTCAGTCAGAATCCAAAAATGGGCTTGTTCCTTTTGGTCGCCATTGGCTATGGCTAACACCAGCTTATTTTGCGCATTTCCTTCAGTAATGGCATTTGCTGCCCGCAGATGAGAAGACCCTTGATCGAGCTGCACATGCCCTATGAATTCTCCGCGGTGCGTTTGCTGATTCAAATCTGCTGTATCCGCCGACAGTTCAACCGGTTTTTCACGATCCTCAGGTAATGCGAAACACAGAGGGGTTGCTAATAACAACAGGAGTAGGGCAATAAATTTTAAGAGTGGAGTTTTAAGCATCATCTTTTTTCGGC
Organism: Legionella maceachernii; assembly: GCF_900167045.1. GTDB lineage: Bacteria > Pseudomonadota > Gammaproteobacteria > Legionellales > Legionellaceae > Tatlockia > Tatlockia maceachernii. Next base: position 100,115 of record NZ_FUXJ01000013.1, read on the forward strand.
TCAAAAGTTGCACGTGCTTGACTCAATTGCACCCGTTTATCAGCAAGATAAACTTTGATCCCTTCAGAATGTACAGTTCTACCTGGTTGTTCAAAATGAACGGTGGTTTCTGAAGTGGCTAATTTATCTTTTGGAAGATAGGTGAGTTCCTCCGTTTTTAGTGTACTTTCCTGATTATGTTCACCCTGATTTTGATGAATGAGCACGTCATTAGTAAAAATAATTCGCTCTCCACCATGGATTGCTTGTGCTTGCTTTGCACTAATTTCCCAAGCCGGCTGATTGGCTTCCGAGAGAGCTAGGCGTGGTGAAGCGAAAAAATGCATATTGTTGTTTGGAATATGTTGTACTTCAGGAGAAAGCAAAAAATTAGTAAGTTTTCCGTTGTAATCAAATTGCTTCACGGAAAGATTAGTAATCATCATATCGGGCGAGTTAGAGAGTGTTGTATCATCAAGCCGGGTTACCGACCGCGAACTTGCATAATACCAACCAGAGCAGGCTAACGCGACTAATAAACAAAACAGCCAAGCCGCTTGCTTTGCTGCATTCATGATGTCAAATACCTTGCTAGAGCCATTTCGTAAACCTGCTTGGCATTAAGAATAAGGTCACAAACTTCCCGCACTGCACCGCGACCTCCCGCTTGCTCCGTTTGCCAAACAGCAAATTCTTTCACTTGATCAACTGCATTGGCTACCGCGACGCCAAGGCCAACTTGCCGAATAATGGCTAAATCAGGGAGATCGTCTCCAATGTAGGCAAATTCCTCGTTTTTTAAGCCTAAACGCAGCTTAAGCTGGTTAAAAGCATCATTTTTGTCAACCTGTCCCTTAAAATAATGTTGAATACCCAGCTGTTTCATGCGGTGATCAATAACCGCATTTTGCGAAGTGGTAATGACTGCCACTTGAATGCCTGCTGCCATAAGAAATTTTAATCCCATGCCATCTTGAACATAGAATGTTTTTAATTCGTTTCCAAAATTATCGATGTAAAGGAGGCCATCTGTTAAAACCCCGTCCACATCACAGATTAGGCATTTTATATTTTTTGCTTTTTCTAATAATTCATTCATTCTTTCAACGTCTCTTTGAAGTTAAAAAACACCTGCACGCAGTAAATCATGTAAGTGAACAACGGCAGCGGGTCTATTTTCTTCGTCAATCACCACCAGGGAAGTAATGCTGTGTTTTTGCATAATGGCCAAGGCTTCTGCGGCGAGTAATCCTTTTTTAATAGTTTTGCAGTTTCTGCTCATCACACTGCTAATGGGGGTGATATTAATATCCACATTTTGATTAAGTGTTCTTCTTACGTCACCATCGGTGTATACGCCAGCGAGATAGCCATGCGCATCAATGACACAAGTCATGCCTAATTTTTTCGCGGTGACCTCAATCAACGCTTCTCTAATTGTCGCGTCTTCCTTTATTAAAGGCAACTCATCACCATGATGGCATAGCTCATCAATACGAAGCAAAAGACGCCTGCCAAGAGCGCCTCCTGGATGAGATAAGGCGAAATCTTCAGCGCTAAAGCCTCTTGCTTGCAGTAAGGCTATCGCCAGTGCATCCCCCATAACCAATGATACCGTGGTGCTGGTGGTTGGTGCTAGGCCTAATGGGCATGCTTCCTGTCGAATAGAGATATCGAGATTGACATTCGCTGCCCTAGCTAAAGTTGATTCGCTATTGCCTGTGAGAGTAATTAAGGGAACTTCAAGCCGTTTTAAAAGAGGCAACAAGGTCACAATTTCATTGGTAAATCCTGAATTGGAAATAGCAAGTACTGTATCTTGTCGGGTGATCATGCCTAAATCACCATGACTTGCCTCACCAGGATGCATAAAAAAGGCGGGAGTTCCTGTGCTTGAAAAAGTAGCAGCAATTTTATGCCCAATATGACCTGACTTGCCCATCCCTGTTACTACGACACGACCTTTGCAGTCGAGTAAAAGCTTACAAGCCTTTTCAAAATTTTCATCAATACGCTGCGTTAGCTCGAATACTGCTTGTGCTTCTGTTTCAATGACCGCAAGGCCTAATTTGCAAAAATTCATATGCGCTCTACCTGTCAGCCTTAGTCTTTCTTATTTAAGCAGGTTTCAAATTCTAGCATAGTAAATTTTTTCTTTGTAGGACAAAAATAGAATTCGCATGAAAGCAGTGAATTTCAGGAGATCCTTCACTACGTTCGGGACGACATACCACTCACTGTCATCCCGAGCAACGCGAAGGACCTCCCAACTCTTGGCAATAATTCCACCAAGGAGATCCCTCACTACGTTCGGGACGACAACACAACTGTCATCCTGAGCAACGTGAAGGACTTCCCAACTCTTGGCACTAACCCCACCAAGGAGATCCCTCACTACGTTCGGGACGACAACACAACTGTCATCCTGAGCAACGCGAAGGGCCTCCCAACTCTTGGCACTAACCTCCCAAGGAGATCCCTCTCTTCACTCAGGACGACAACACCACTGTCATCCTGAGCAACGCGAAGGACCTCCCAACTCTTGGCACTAACCCCCCAAGGAGATCCTTTCGCGTTGCTCAGGACGATAACACCCTGTCATCCTGAATAGAGTGAGGGATCTCCTGATGCTTAGTAGAATCACATCAAGAAACCGTGCGAGTTGGGTTCAAGATTAGGGACTAAATTTTTGTAGGCGAAAATTTATATTCAGGTATAATCAATTATTAAATCGAGCGTCGGAACAAACTAAATGCGGGCAAATTTGGTGCAGATCACCAACCTTAGCTTCTCAAGAAGCGGGCGCCATATTTTTGACGGTATTAATATGGTGATGAAGCGAGGAAAGATTACAGCCATTATGGGGCCAAGTGGAAGTGGTAAAACCACACTTTTGCGCTTAATTGGCGCTCAGCTAGAACCAGAAGTGGGTGAAATTTTAGTAAATGGAGTTAATATTCATCAACTATCGCGAAAAAACTTATATTTAGCCAGACGTAAAATGGGCTTACTGTTCCAAAGTTCTGCTCTGTTCACTCATTTATCGGTTTTTGATAATGTCGCTTTTCCCTTACGAGAGCATACTCAATTAAATGAAGCGATGCTGCGCGATATTGTCTTAATGAAGCTGGAAGCTGTGGGATTAAGGGGGGCCGCTCAGTTGATGCCTTATGAGCTTTCGGGGGGGATGGCAAGACGGGTTGCTCTGGCAAGAACCATTGCTCTTGACCCTGAGCTGATGATGTATGACGAGCCTTTTACAGGCCAAGATCCCATCTCTATGGGTGTTTTAGTTCGGCTCATTAAGCGTTTAAATCAATTATTAGAAACAACAACTATTATCGTTTCACATGACGTTGAGGAAACCTGTTCCATTGCAGATTACATCTATTTGATTGGAGGCGGTCGTTTAATCGGGGAAGGAACGCCAGCGGAGCTAAAAGAATCTACCGACCCGCAAGTAAAACAATTTATGCATGGTGAAGCGGATGGCGCTGTGCCTTTCCATTATCCGGCGCGCCCTTATACAGAGGAGTTGCTAAATGCTTGAGACGCTTGCGCGCTTGGGACAACGTGGCTTGAGTTCTTTGCAAGTAATGGGGAGCTCTGGTGTTTTCCTATTAAGTATTTTTTCGCGGAATCCGGATTTACCTCGTCTCTGGCCAGCCTTGCGTAGTCAATTGCATTTTATTGGTGTGCTGTCTTGTTTAATTATTGTCGTCTCAGCCATGTTTATTGGCATGGTTATTGGATTGCAAGGATATAACACCTTACAAAAATTCGGGGCAACCAGCCAATTAGGGCAACTTTTAGCCTTAAGTGTGGCTAGAGAATTGGGACCAGTAATCAGTGCATTACTCTTCGCAGGGCGCGCTGGTTCTGCATTGACTGCGGAAATTGGTTTAATGAAAGCCACGGAGCAATTGGCAAGCATGGATATGATGGGTGTAGATCCTCTCGGACGCGTCATCTATCCACGATTTCTGGCAGGTCTTATTGCTTTGCCGGTGCTGGCGTTAATTTTCTCAGCAGTTGCCGTGTATGGGGGGTATTTTGTAGGAGTGCAGTGGTTAGGGGTTGATGCAGGTAGTTTTTGGTCAAACATGCAGGCTGCTGTCAACTTTCGAGTAGATGTATTAAGTGGCATCATTAAAAGTATCGTGTTTGCATTCGTAGTAGTATGGATAGCTGTGTTTCAAGGGTTTAATTGTATTGCTACAGCTGAAGGTATCAGTCAAGCGACAACGCGAACAGTAGTTTATTCATCGCTGGCAGTCCTTGGACTCGATTTTCTTTTGACAGCAGTGATGATTGGAGGTTGGTAGATGAATCATAGGCAGCGAAGTATTGATATAAGCGTAGGGCTATTTATGTTGCTAGGCTTGCTTGCCTTACTCGTTATGGTGATGAAAGTGAGTGGTGTTTCTAATTTAGTTTCGCCCAAAGGCTATCATGTATCTGCCGAATTCACGGATATTGGTGGTCTTAAGGTAAGAGCCCCTGTCACTGTTGCTGGCGTCAAAATTGGAGAGGTGACACGCATCGAATTACAACCTGGGGAATTAAATGCTAAAGTGACCATGTTATTGCGTAACGATAAACCTATTCCTTATGAAGATGCTTCAGCACGTATCCTTACTGAAGGTTTGATTGGTTCAAACTATATCAGCATTGTGCCCGGATTTGAGGATGAAAACAGCAAGGATCATCCTTACTTGCGGGAAGGAGATATGATTCCTAAAACACAAGAAGCAATCATTCTTGAGAATTTGATTGGCCAGCTTTTATTTAATATTAAAAAATAGGTGAACTATGAAGGGAATAAAAACAATTGTGTTATTCGTTGCATTATCCTTGACTTCGTGGGTATGGGCAGCCTCATCTCCAATTCCGATGCTCGAAAATACTGCCAATCAAATTATCTCTACGTTGAAGCAGAATAAATCCAATTTAAAAAATAATCAGCATGTTATTTACCAAGCGGTCGAACGGCATCTATTGCCTAATGTGGATGTAAGTGGTATGTCACGCTCGGTACTAGGTCGTAAAGCGTGGATGCAAGCTTCTGCAGCTGACAAACAACAATTTTCAAAAGCGTTTACTCAATTAGTCATTCGGACTTACGCAACCCCCTTAGCTGAATACACTGACGAAACAATTCAATTCCTGCCCATTAGAGGCTCTCTGGAAAGTCGATTTATTCGTGTAAACAGTATTATTGTTCGCTCCAATGGTAAGAATATTCCTCTGAGCTACAGCCTCATTTTCAACAATGGCAAATGGAAGATTTATGATTTGAGTGTTGAAGGGGTTAGCCTTCTACAAAGCTTCCGATCGCAGTTTGCTGAAGCCTTACAAAATTCAAGCATGCAAGACTTAATCCGCCAAATGCAACAACAAAGCAAAAAGGCGGCGTAACGTGCAAGCACAATCCTTCAAACCCTCTCCTGAAATGACTTTTGCGACAGTCCAATCGGACTGTCAGCGTTTGCTTAAGTTTTGTCATGAAAATAAAGAAGCTGTGTTGCATCTCGATTTAAGTGAGGTTCTTCATTGCGATAGTGCTGGTCTTGCTTTGTTAATTGAAGCAAGACGACTCTGCAAAGAGCAAAATAAGGTTTGCAAAATTGACGGAATGCCTAAAGCGATTCAAGCTTTAGCAGAATTTTGTGGTGTGGATGGAATGTTAGAAGTTCCATTATGCAAATAAGCTAGGGCAGTAATATGATTAATAATGAAGAGATAGAACGTTGTCTTGTTGAAACGGGAGAAGTCGATTTCGTTAAAGTTGCTGGGGATGGCTATCATTATCAGCTAACGGTGGTTTCCAATGCGTTTCAAGGAAAATCAAAGGTCGCAAGACAACAATGGGTATATGCAAAATTAAGGGATTATATTACAAGCGGAAGCCTGCATGCGGTGAGCATGCAAACTTTGACAAAAGAAGAGTGGGAGAAAAATCATGGATAAGTTAATTATAAGTGGCGGCAAGATGCTGAGCGGAGAGGTGACTATTTCGGGCGCAAAAAATTCGGCATTACCCATTATGGCGGCAACAATTCTTGCTGCAGATAACGTAACTATCGCTAATGTCCCACATCTTCGCGACGTCACGACGATGATGGAGCTGCTTGGACAATTGGGTGCACAATTGACTGTCGATGAAAAAATGAACGTGCAAGTAGATGCCTCCCATATTAATGAATACGTAGCTCCTTATGAATTAGTAAAAACCATGCGAGCTTCTATTTTGGTGCTTGGCCCTTTACTCACTCGATTTGGCCAAGCGGACGTTTCTTTACCCGGTGGTTGCGCAATAGGAACGCGTCCTGTTGATTTGCATCTTAAAGCTTTAAAAAACATGGGTGCTGAAATTACTGTAAAGAATGGCTACATCAAAGCGCGTTGCAAAAAAGGACGTTTGCAGGGTAAACCGTTGGTTTTTGATACCGTAACAGTCACTGGAACTGAAAATATATTAATGGCTGCGGTTCTCGCTGAAGGAAAAACCGTTATTAAGAATGCCGCTCGTGAGCCGGAAGTGGTTGATCTAGCCAATTTTTTAATACAAATGGGTGCAAAAATTTCTGGTGCAGGTACGCCTACTATCGAAGTGATTGGGGTTGAAACATTGTCTGGAGGAAGTTATACGGTGATGCCGGATCGTATTGAGGCCGGTACGTATCTCACAGCAGGCGCCATAACTCGAGGTAAAGTGACTGTCCGACGGGTAAAGCCTGATAATTTATTATCCATGTTGTGTAAATTTGAGGAAGCGGGAGCTGAATTAGCGATAGGGGAAGATTGGGTTACTTTAAATATGCATGGAATGCGTCCACAAGCAGTCAATATTTCAACTGCACCTTATCCCGCTTTTCCCACGGACATGCAAGCACAGTTCATGGCATTAAATGCAATTGCTGATGGTTCTTCTTCTGTTATTGAAAATATCTTTGAAAACCGTTTCATGCACGTTCAGGAATTACAGCGTATGGGAGCCCAGATCCATTTAAATGGCAATACGGCCATGGTCACTGGTGTTGAGAAATTAACTGGCGCTCCAGTCATGGCAACTGATTTACGTGCTTCAGCAAGTTTAATTTTAGCCGGTCTTGCTGCTGAAGGAGAAACAGTTGTGGAGCGTGTGTATCATGTGGATCGTGGTTATGAACGGATTGAAGAGAAGCTCTCCATGTTAGGAGCTGACATTAAAAGGGCTTCAGCACGGTGATCGCACGCGATGAGTTAGCCTCTTATTTACATGAGTTATTGGCCTGTGCCACCATGGATGATTATGCCCCCAATGGTATACAAATCGAAGGTACAGGCCAAATTCATCGCCTTTGCACAGCCGTAACCGCTTCGTTGGAGGCCATCGAAAAAGCTGTCTCTTTGCAGGCTGATGCCTTATTGGTCCATCATGGGTATTTTTGGCGAGGAGAGACGCCTGTTATAAGAGGGACGAAACGCGATCGCATTGCCAAACTAATCAACCATAATTTAACACTATTTGCATATCATCTACCCCTTGATTGTCACGCGCAATTTGGTAATAACGCTTGTCTCGCTGCATTATTAAATATTGAATCGATTAAAAAGCATCCAGTTGGTAAAACACCGAATTTGTTGTGGTCAGGAACATTGGCAAATCCGTTCACTACGGAAGAGTTTCAAAAGTGCATTCAGGAGAAATTGCAAAGGAAACCGCTTTATATTTCAGGAAGTAAAAAAGCAATCCAGCGCGTGGCATGGTGTAGCGGTGCCGCTCAAGATTATATTGAAGAGGCTTACGCCCTTGGTGTTGATGCTTATCTAAGCGGGGAAGTTTCTGAGCGAACTTATTACCAAGCAAAAGAACTAGGTATTCATTATTTTGCCTGTGGCCACCATGCGACCGAACGCTATGGTGTTCAAGCTTTAGGTAATCATCTCGCTGAGAAATATGGGCTTGAGCATTTTTTTATTGACAGTTCCAATCCAATTTAATGACGGCACTTCATTTTCATTGTTAAATATTGTTCTAATTCTCTATGTTATGGGGTTAATGATTAAATGCACTCAACTGGATAATGTTTTACCCATACAGAATTTCCAAATATAAAAATTAATTGGCTGTTTCTAATGACTATCCTGCAATCTCCGTATTTTTAAAAATGCCCAAAGTTCGACGTCTCAACGAGGAGTCTTATAGAAATTCTAAAAGTTAATTAACCTATTGAAAAACTGATGATATAGTTAGAAATTCAGAAGTTGCTGCCTAGGCTTGAGTATGACCTCAATAAAACAATTTTTTTTATTACTTAGATTATCTCATTGGTCTAAGGCTGCTTTTGTACTCCTCGGGGTTTTGTATTCTCGCTCTCTCGCGTTTTTACCCGATGCCCTATTGGCTGCTTTTTCATTTTGCCTAATTGCCAGTGCCGTTTACATTTATAACGATATTCAGGATAGAGAGGAAGATAGGTTACACCCGCATAAACGTAAAAGACCGCTTGCTTCGGAAGAGGTTTCACTGGATTTCGCGCTCATCATGTTAGCTGTTTTGCTGCTGGGCGGTGTGATCCTGGCTTTGTTTATTTCAACCAATCTTGCGGCTCTTTTAGGGCTTTATTTGCTTATTAACCTAGCTTATAACCATTTTCTCAAAAATTTGCCTGTGGTTGATGTGTTATGCATCGCGAGTGGTTTTATGCTTCGTGTTTTAGCGGGGACCATTGGTATAGGATTACCGATTTCTTGGTGGTTAACCCTTACAGCGACCTTAATAAGCCTCTTCATTGCCCTTTGTAAACGTCGATTGGAAAAGCAATTAGGCCTAAAATATATAACAAGACCCGTGCTTAAAAAGTATTCTTTTCGTGGGTTGGATGCCATGATTATTACGGCCGCAGTCAGTTGTTTCATTGTTTATCTTCTTTACACCATTTACGCTCATGAAGAGTCTTATTACTTTCTTCTAACCTTGCCCTTTGCTGCGATAGGCCTGTGGCGTTTTGTTTGGTTAACCATGAGGGGGAGCGATAATGACGATCCAGTGTCCTTATTTGTTAGCGATAATTTGTCCCGTTTTAATTTTTTATGCTTTTTAATTTTAACTTTTATCGCCTTGTTTAAATGAATAAGACAAAAGGATTACTGGTTGGACTGCTTTTTTTAATCTTCTGTTATCTGCTGATTCTGCAAGTGATTGCAATATGGCCTTTTACTATTGACGACATGTATATTAGCCTGCGTTATGCAAAAAATTGGGTAGCAGGCAATGGATTGCTATGGAATGTCGGTGAAGAGCCTGTAGAAGGCTATTCAAATTTTAGTTTTGTTGTCTTAGCGGCTCTTGCCATTCGCTTATGGCTTGATCCAATTATTGTTCTTAAAGCGATGGGGGTAGTGGGCCTTTTTCTGAGTACCATTGCCCTTTATTGTCTTTCGCGCCTGTGGTTTACCTCTTGGTTTGCGCTGATTCCCTCTTTGTGGCTGCTTCTTTATCGAGGAGAAATCATTTGGGCCGTAAGTGGCTTAGAGACCACGGTTTATCAATCGCTCATTTGTTTTTCATTGTTATTTTTATTAAAAGGGATGGGGTATCGCTTTTATCCTCAACCAAGAAGTAATCCCCGTGTGCTCTTTTTTGTGATAGCTGGATTTTTACTTGCTCTTGCAGGATTAACACGCCCTGAAGCGCCAGCGCTGATGCTACTTTTTTTGGGTTTAGCGTTCTACGATAGGCCGCAAGACAAGCAAACAGAATATTACAAAGCACTATTAGGAGGGTGTGTAACCTGTATGGTCATTTTCGTCCCTTATTTTATGTGGCGATGGATTTATTACGGTCAACTATTTCCTAATCCTGTTTACTGCAAAAGTTTCATGAATTTCTTTGCTGTCATGGATAGACAATACCTGTACTTAGCCTTGCCTTTTCTTATTCTGTCTTTACCTGTCTTGTTTAAAGGGAAAGACAAGCGTCATTATTTTTTTTGGTTACCGAGTTTGCTTTATTTGATTTTATTAATAGACGCTGATCCCGTTGCTGCTTTTGAAAATCGCTTGTTTCTTCCTGCTTTTGCTTTGCTTTTGCCGGTTGCATTTTTAGGGATAAGCCATATTTCGGGTTATTTTTTTCCTAAGAAAGACAGTGTTTATCAAATAAGCCTTTTAATGAGTGCAGTCTGGATTGCTTTTCTTTTTATTCCTTTTTTAAATTTAGCCAATTATCGACATTTTACTTTCAATCCCCAAGCGGGAATACAGCTTCGCGAGCAAGTTCTGAATTGGTTAAAGTATAATGTTGCACCTCATAGCCAGGTGGTATTAGGTGATAGCGGGCAAATCCCTTATTTTAGTTCCCTGCGTTTTATTGATTCTTATTGCTTAAATAACAAATCCATGACGAGGCCACCAATGAATAATACCTATGAGCGATTATGCAATGAGGTTTTTGTGACAAAACCACAAGTACTTATACTCACCTCACTGGTAGAGAAAAATGGAAAAGCCATTTATACTCCAGCAGATTTGTGTTTACATAACCAATTAAAACAAACCCATATTTACCAGTTTCGTGCGGTTTTTAGGGCAAATTCACAACCGCACCTTTATCGTTATGAAATTTATACCCTATTAAATTAAAGCTGTAGTAGTATATACCCGTGATGCATTCAAAATGCTATGTTTTGGGCAACTTGATTTTTTTGGCTGGGATTATTTTAAAAACGAGTAATAGCAAGCCCTATTGCGAGGTTTTAAAATAATCCCAGGCGGAAAAAGCAATAGACCAAAAATAGCGTTTTGAAGGATCACGGGTATATATACCCAAGATACTCTGGTTGGTTAAATGGCCCTACTTGCAAAGAGACTGATGGATCTTATGTTCATTCAACAGGCCTAATGAGATGCCTGGATAAGAGGTTCGAATATAAATTATGCAGAATGCTCCTTTTTCTTTTAATTTCAACAAAAAATTTGCAGTTATTGCGTTCGATATTGTAGCAATTCCTCTTGCCTGGTATTGCGCTTATTGGTTACGTTTTAATATGCAACCATTCCCAAGCGGTATCGCAACAGCCTATTCTTTATCCGCGTTAGGAATCTTAGCGACATTACAGATTGTCTGTTATTGCTACTTCAAAGTTCATCGAGGCCTCTGGCGTTTCTCCTCCTTAAACGATGTGGCAAGAATAATTAAAGCGACACTTTGCGCTACAGTGCTAACCATTCCAGCACTCTATTTAACCACTATCCTTCATCACATTCCACGCTCAGTCCCTCCTTTATATGCAATGATATTAATTGTTTTGCTGTGTAGTGCTCGATTGTTACGGCGTTCTCTCTGGGAATACCAGGACAAGAGAGGGGAGTCAAGCGTTATAAAAAGAGTTCTCATCATTGGTGCTGGTCGAGCGGGTGAAAGTTTAGCCCGTGATTTGAAGCGCACCCAATCTTATCTCCCTGTAGGGTTAGTGGATGATAATATTAATAAAAGAGGGTTAGAAGTTCACGGCGTGAGAGTCTTAGGACAAATCAGGGATTTAAGAGAACTTGTGGTCCAATACCGTGTCGATTTGATTTTTATTGCTATTCCCTCAGCACGTTCCGCATTGATGCGCCGAATTGTTGATCATTGTGAAGCTTGCAATGTTCCCTTTAGAACTTTACCCAGCATATCCGCATTAGCTGCAGGTCGCGTTGAAGTCAATGCGCTGCGCGATGTAAATATCGAGGATTTATTAGGGCGCGATCAAGTCCAACTGCAATGGGATAAAATTGCCGCAAATATCAAAGATAAGCGAGTGGTTGTTACGGGTGGCGGGGGCTCCATAGGTTCAGAGCTTTGCCGCCAAATTATGACATTGCAACCAAGCAAATTGTTAGTGATTGATAACTCAGAGTTCAATTTATATAAAATAGAGGGTGAGTTACGCAGCAAGTTTCCCAAAATAACGCTTGAACTTCAATTGATTTCGGTCACTGACAAAGTGGCTGTCGACTTTGTCTTCCATGAATTTAAGCCACAAATTGTCTTTCATGCAGCTGCCTATAAACATGTGCCCATGCTTGAGGAACAAATCCGAGTGGCTGTACAAAATAATGTGCTAGGAACTCAGGTTATTGCTGAAGCCAGTGTGGCCGAAGGCGTGGAAAAATTCGTCCTTATTTCGACTGATAAAGCAGTTAACCCAACGAATGTGATGGGGACCACCAAGCGGGTGGCGGAAATTTATTGCCAAAACTTAAATAGTCTAACAGAAACCCAGTTTATTACCGTCCGTTTTGGTAATGTGCTCGGTTCAGCCGGTTCAGTAGTGCCGTTGTTTAAAAAACAGCTGCAAGCAGGAGGGCCTTTGACTGTAACTCATCCAGATATCCAGCGCTATTTTATGACAATACCCGAAGCTTCGCAGCTCATCTTGCAAGCAATGGTCAATGGACAAGGTGGGGAAATTTTCGTCTTGGATATGGGGGAACCAATTAAAATTCGGTACCTTGCTGAACAAATGATTCGATTAGCTGGTAAAGAACCCGGTAAGGATATCGCCATAGAATATATCGGATTAAGGCCTGGTGAAAAACTGTATGAAGAACTTTTCCATATCTCTGAAGAACTATCGCCCACCGAGCATGAAAAATTATTTAAAGCCAAATTTCGCCAGCTGGAATGGAGTGAACTTATCCAGGCGATGCATTTGCTAACCATTGCCTGTGAAGCACATAACGACAAAGAGCTGTATGTGTTATTAAAAAATTTGGTACCGGAATTTAATACCCAACCCGAAGAAATTGCTTAGAAATTGCTATAGGTAGTAACCTATTCTGTAGCAGAGAAGAAGGATTGGCTACGTATGACGATTAGTTATGATGATTTTGCTCAAGTCGATTTACGCTCTGGTACGGTAGTGAAAGTCGAATTTTTTCCCAAAGCGAAAAAGCCTGCCTACAAAGTCTGGGTTGACTTTGGTCCAGAAATCGGTGTCTTGCAGACCTCTGCTCAAGTTACCGTCCATTATACTCCCGAATCCTTAGTAGGTCGTACTGTCGTTGGCTGTGTCAATCTGGGAGAAAAAAATATCGCCGGATTCAAATCACAGTTTCTTCTTGTTGGGTTTGCTGATGAGACAGGGGCAATTTGCTTAGTGACAACGGAGTTTAAAGTGCCGAATGGTCAAAAATTACACTAATAAGTAGAGGCATTTTAGAAACGACGTTGCAGACTCCTCGAGAATCAGTGCTATCCTCTCAGTCATAAATGAAAAAAGGATTTTAAACTATGTTAGTGTTTGGTATTCGAAAAATTTCACAAGTCCAATTTTTTATTTTAACCCTTCTGCTTTATTCTCAGTCTGTGTATTCCTTTCAAACGGAAGCGCTAATTTTGACTGGCTCAAATCTTACCATTAATGACATTGTTAATGTTGCAAGGAAAGGGCAACCCATTAAAATAGACGGTAATGCAGCAATCAGGGTTGAGAAATCACATCAATTATTGCTTTTGGCAACTGAAAAAAATTTACCTATCTATGGCTTAAATCGTGGCGTTGGTTTAAACAAGGATAAAACGATATTTCATGGGAGTATCCTTTCATCTGAGGCAAAAAAATTATCTGAACAATTTAATTTAAAAAACCTTCATGCTACAAGTGCCTCTGTCGGCCATATAGCGCCAATTGATGAGGTTCGTGCGGCGATGCTTGTGAGATTGAATACTCTATTGCTGGGGCATGCGGGTGTCCAGCCAGCCGTTATTGATAGGTTTGCAGCGTTTCTGAATAAAGGGATTACCCCGCTTTTTCCTTCAGGTGGAACCATAGGGGAAGGTGATATTACGCTTCTTGCTCAAATAGGGCTTGCCATGATAGGGGAGGGAGAGGTTCTTTATCTGAATAAAAAAATGCGTGCAAGTGAGGCATTAAAATTAGCTGGTTTACAACCCTTGAATCTCTATGCAAAAGACGCGCTTGCACTATTTAGTTCAAACGCTTATGCGGCTGCGGCTGGAGCATTAACAGTTTTTGATCTAAGAAAATTACTTGATAAATATGATTTGCTGACGGCATTAAGCTTAGAAGGGTTAAATGGAAACATCGCCCCTTTTATGGAGCCAGTACAAAAACTTCGTCCTTATTCCGGACAACAAAAGTCGGCAAAAAATGTTCTTAAAAACCTGACCGGCTCCTATCTTTTTTCCCTTTCACCAACACGGGCACTTCAGGATCCATTGAGTTTTCGTACAGAAAGCCAAGTCAATGGTGCCGCACGCGATGTCTTGGATATACTCGAAAAAAATCTTTACCTGCAAATTAATTCTTCCGACGATAATCCAGCGGTTATTCTGGATATCATTCCAGATGCGAATTCATCTGCGCAAGAAAAAATTTATTATATCAGTGATAATCAATTGACTGGAGCCGTCATACCTACTGCAAATTTTGATCCCATCCCCTGGGTACTAAATTTTCAAGAATTAAACATTGCGTTAAGCCATTTATCAGCCAGTTCCACCCAAAGAACAATCAAATTGAGTACTCCCCGATTTACCCATTTATCCCGGTTCCTCTCACCTAACCAAACCACTATTGCTTTTGGGGCAATACAAAAACCGCTCATTTACTTGAATGATAGTATCCAAGAGCTTGGCAAATCGATACAAGCAGTCAATTATCCGGTCGCAGGCGAAATTGAAGATGTGGCTACAAATTCGTTATTGGCCATTGAAAAAACGAAACAAATTCTGACCAATCTTTATGCGGTTATGGGCATCGAATTAATGCATGCAAGTCAGGCAATTGACTTAAGGAAAATTAAAGACCCTCAACTAAGCTTAGGCGCCAATACGTTACAATTATTTTTAGAGTTTCGAAAGCAGGTACCTTTTTTAAACGAAGACAGGATCTTAACCCCTGATATTGAAAAAGCGTCTACCTTTATTCGTAACTATGAACCAATTATACCCTAATGTGAATGACGCAATGAGCAAAGCATATCAATTGATAAAAGGCCTCTTATTCAGTGCATTATTGCTCTGGGGCAACAATAACGCTTTTTCCGAAACGATACCCAACGCTTTATTAGGAAGCGCAATGCAGCCTATTCGTGTTGGTGTTATTAATAAGCCGCCTTTCGCAATTTACCAAGATAACGCATTAAGTGGTTTAGTGGTTGATATTTTTAAAGCAATAGCAGAAAAGCAACATTGGCACTACAACTTGATCCTCCTTGATCAAAATATTGAGGCGGCGATCAATGATGTGGTGGCCAAAAAATACGATATCCTCATCGGGCCTATGATCGTTACTAATGATCGTATTAAACGCATCAATTACGGTAGACCCTTTTTTCTAAGTGAAATCAAGCTTGGGTTTAACACGCAATCCGCTTCACTAGCTGATGCTTTTTACAACGTACTTAAGACAATACCATTGGCCATCATGATAGCGATATTGATTGGTATGTTAATCATTTCAAACGTCATTTGGTTTGTAGAACGTGCAAAAAATCCAGAGATACCTAAAACGTATTTTAAGGGATTTTTCTTTTCACTTTGGGTGTTTATAACGCATTTCTTGGGTGGTGGAATGTTTTATACGCCTAAGAGTGTGGCGGCTCGAGCCGCATTAATGCTCTGGTTTGTTATTGTCATTATGTTTACTCTGACCATTTCCTCGACTTACACCGCATACCTTACTGCGAGAATAATTAGTGCCCATGATCCAGTGCGCAATGTTCATGATCTTGCGGGGAAAAAATTGGCGTATATAAAAGGGGAAGCCTACGTTAAATTTATCCATAATGTTCTCGCTATTCCGGTGGCTAAGCCTGATCTTAAAAGTGCTTTGAAAGCAGTGGAAGATAGAGAAGTGTTTGGCGTAGTGGAAGATTCACTTATCCTTAGTAGAGCGATTAGTGAGTGGAGCATGGACGATTTAGAGGTATCGGGATTTAAATTTAGCAATAATGAGTTTGCATTTATTTATCCCATGGACAGCCCAATTAGAAATAGTATCGATCAATCCCTGGTGGAAATGCGCTTTTCAGGGGAAATGAATGAGCTTTGTAAACTTTATTTAGCAGACAAATACGTGAACTGTGAATTTTGACCCACTCAGTCACTTACTTCTCAATTACTCTAATCTAGCGTATATTTTTTTAATTACTTGCTAACCTATGACTAAATTAGGAATAGACATGAAAATCATTGTGATTGGTGCTTCTGGAACAATAGGCAGAGCAGTGGTTAATGAGTTACAAACTCGACACGACATCATCAAGGCGGGTTGTGCGTCAGGTGATGTGAAGGTTGATATCTGCAATAAGAACTCGATCGAAGCAATGTTTAAAAAAATTAATCGTGTAGATGGGGTGGTATTGACAACAGGGAAAGTGCATTTTGGCGATTTCATGGAAATGCATGAACAGCAATATACGATTGGTCTGCAAGATAAGCTCATGGGACAAGTGAACACTGTGCTTATTGGTAGAAATTACCTCAATGAAGGAGGTTCTTTCACTTTAACAAGTGGAATATTAAGCGAAGATCCGATTCGTTATGGGAGCGCGGCCTCCATGGTAAATGGGGCTCTCAATTCCTTTGTCCTTGCCGCTGCAATAGAAATGCCCAAAAAACAACGAATCAACTGTGTTAGTCCAACCGTGATCACTGAAGCGATGGATAGTTATGGGGATTACTTCAGGGGATTTGTGTCAGTAAGCGCGGCGCGAGTGGCCCTCGCATACAGCAAAAGTGTGGAGGGATTGCAGACAGGTAAAGTATATCGAGTTTTGTAGCGTATTAAACTAGTGAATTGGGCCAAACAGACCCAACCTATCTTAATCCTAGCTAACTTGATGTGCATTTCTATCGGGGAATATGTCTTTAAACCGAAGTTGATTATTCATCTCTACTGCAGCGTCTCTCCGTTTGGAAAAACCACCTAATTTATAGATTAAAATAGGCACCGCAAAACTAATAAAGCCCATAACAAATGCCATTTTATAAGTAGGATCTTTATTTAATAATAAAAATATTAGGCACAGGGACATTAAAACAATGGCGGCAATTCCTGTATGAGGGGAACCAGGTGTTTTGTAGCTTAAATCAGCGGTGGTATAGCCCGCTTGATATAAACGTTTACGGAAATTAATTTGTGCCCAACAGAGAGAAATCCAAGCAGTTGCCCCAGTGAAACCTGAGACAAGAAGCAAGGCAATATACAGCATGGATTGGCCAAAGAAATAGCCCGCTGCGAGTAAGACCCAAATAGAGATTAGCGTAACAATTCCAGCATTTTGGGGTACTGCATTACGATTAAGTTTACCCAATTTATGGGGAGCCATACCGTTACGAGCTAACGCATTCAGTGATCTTACGATACCGTACACCCCTGAATTTGAGCACGATAGGGTCGCTGTAAGGGTAACAAAACTCGTTGCAGCACCTGCCCAATGTAAGCCATAGAAATTTAATGCATCGGCAAAAACGGAGTTAGCCAAACCTGCTTTTTGCCAAGGAAAAATGAGTACCAAGCAAAATACAGGGATAATATAAATGAATAGGATTCTAAAAGTAACAGTGCGTATTGCGCGAGGAATCATCCGGGCTGGATTAATTGATTCTCCTGCAGCAAGGCCGATAATTTCGGAACCTTGATAATTGACGAGAAGCAGGACCATGGCTGTTAACAAGGCCATACTGCCATTGGGAAATAAACCTCCTTGGTCAAAGATAAATCGTCCGCCGATGATACCGGGAGGTTGAGGCCCATGAATCAATCCAAAGAAGATAAGAATCGAAAGTCCAACAAAAGCCATCAGAGCGACAATTTTAATGATGGCAAGCCAGAATTCAATTTCACCAAATGTACCGACTTTGGAAATATTGATGTAAGTAATTAAAAGGCCGAAACACACCGCCCAGACATAACCATTAACTCCTGTGAAATGCTGCATGATGATGCCACCCGCAATACATTCTGCGGGAATATAAGCAACCCAGCTTATCCAATAAGACCAACCAACACCACAGGCTACTGTTGGAGAAATAAAATCGGCGGTATAGGTTATAAAAGAGCCTGAGATGGGAATTGCAACGGCTAATTCCCCCATGCACAGCATAGTGAGATAAATGATGAGGCCACCGAGTATATAAGCAATGAAGACGGCAGGCCCCACGTCATTCACCACTGCTCCGGTTCCAAGAAAATAGCCCGAGCCAATAATTCCGCCTAAAGCGATCAATTGTACATGGCGATCTTTTAAAGCACGCCTAAAACCGCCGTCGCTAATTGGCGTACTACTATTTTTATGATTAATCACTAACTGTTTAATCCTCAAAAATAAAAAATGGATTGGCCCACAAAATTGTACAATAATTTTCTATTTTGTCCATAATTTTTTATGGCGCAGGGCAGCAAGAAAGAGATTTTTATAAGAAAAAAGGGGAGAAGGCAAGATTTATTTTATTATTATTCCATTTGGTTTTTATCGGATAAATAATAAGAGTCGTCAATGAAGCTTGTTTTAGAAAAATTCTCCAAAAAATTCAATTATTTTTATTATGTTATAATGCGAATTCTAGGGTCTGTTGACAATTCACCTGCCGCCTACGTGCCGCGGCTTGTCCGCGGCGTCCATTCGATCTAAATCATTGGCAAATTTCTTCATACAGGTCACGCCATTCAGGGTTTAGTTTCTCTATTAAATTTATTTTCCATTGTCTTGGCAATTTTTGAAACGTTTTTCACGTCGTGCTGCTTCAACGTATAATTCATGTGCTTCATAATAGACCAGCATATGTACGTTATACTGAGCAGTGAAACCAGGAATGACTTTATTTTTGTGTTCCCAAGTTCGTTTAATGATGTCTGACGTAGAACCTACGTAAAGAGTACCATTAGGCCGACTCGCAAGAATATAAACATAAGCTGAACGCATCGTACTTCCTTGAAT
>NZ_FUXJ01000015.1 GCF_900167045.1 Legionella maceachernii
TGAATTCCAGCATCCAAAATCTATCGGTAGGTCACGCCAAGGGCACCCAACCCGCATGCGATATAACATTGCCTCCACTATCCTACGGAGATTGGGCTTGTCATAAATCCTGTGCTGTAGCATGATCTCCCTCAGCTTTGACCAACGCTCGTCATTGAGCATAAGTCTTAGCATTGCAAACTCGTTTTATACTTGGTATCTGAGCCGTTATATTATGAATTTGCTTTCATTAATCAATGAATTAGGTAGTTCAGCTTTTAATTTGACCATCTATTGATGCCGCGGACAAGCCGCGGCACGTAGGCGGCAGGTGAATTGTCAACAGACCCTAGTTACAATTAATTAAATGATTTGTTGCAGCGACATTATGACGGGATAAAAGGGTTTTTATCACCCGATAAAGCACGAAACAAATTATGGATGCAACGATTAAGATATTTAAGAGGGTGGAAAAAGTTTGCGTATAATGGGTTTTCAGTTCAAGGATGGACAACGATTCTGATTTTACAGAGGTAAGTGAAGCAAGTTTTCCTGATAAGAAGCCCCCGATGCCTAAAGAGACAAAAAAGATTCCCATCATGGTACTTACTTTCTTACGGCTAGCGAGCACGGTAATGGCAGACAAACCAACAGGAGATAATAACAATTCAGCAATAGAAATAAGCAAATAAGCAGGGATAAAAAAGAGAGGCGATAACAAAGTGGCACCAGTAGAATTAGAGCAAACGAGGGTAATAAGGGCATAAGCTGCCGTCATGAAAAGCATGGCTAACAAGAATTTTTTCCCTGTGCGAATGCCGCTTTGGGCAAGAGTAAGTTGTGCTTTACTGCGTGAAAGCAGGTAGCCAAAGACAATCATGCCAATACTTTGAATACTTACGTAGTAAGGTGGAGGAAAAGCAATACCCAACAATTTGGGCTCCACCACGCGTGAGATGAATAGAGTTAAAGACATGAACATCTGAAAATAAAAGGCCCAAAACATCACCGAGATCACACACAATAATCCGATAACGGCTGTTTGTCTGGCTTGATGCGGCGATTCGCGCTTAATTGAATAAAATAAATAAACCAACGATAGGAGAACAACTGCACCGAAGGCTGCATCCGCGAAAATAGGGAAATTCAAGATAGAGAAAGAAATTAACCATAACACAACGATCATGCCTATCGCTTTAATCAATTTTTCTAAACGAAATTCATAAGGATGGTAATCAGCAATTTTGTAGCGATAGGCACCGAAAGCAAACACAGCAAAAGAAATGATCATCCCAAAAGCAGCACTAGCAAATGAAATGGACCAACCAAAATGGTCTTTTAACAGGCTAGGTAAAGTGGTGCCTAAAATGATACCCGTGGTAATTCCCATGTAAAAAATAGTAAAACCGCTTTCGCGCTTTGAAGAGCCAACATCGTATTCATTACCTAAAAGTGATGAGATGTTCGGCTTTAGTAATCCTGTACCCACTGCAACACCCGCTAAGGCAGCCGTCAAAACCACATCAGAAGTCAGGCATGTTAAGACTAGATAGCTAAAACACAGAGACACGGCGCCCGCTAAAATAGCTCTTTTTTGACCAATTAAATGGTCAGCAATCCATCCCCCAATGACCGGTGAAAGGTAGGTTAAAGCAGTAAAAGAGCCTACTAAAGCGTAAACTTGATCATCAGGCCATTTAAAATGAAGGGCAAGGTAGAGAGCAAGTAAAGATTGAACAACGTAAAAACCATATCTTTCCCACATTTCAGTAGCAAAGAAAACCCTTAATGACGGTGGGTGCGAGGCCAATTGATTTAATTCGTTATGCACAGTAATTTCTTAAATAGCTCTTGGGTCCCTTTAGTTTATCATACTGTTTTCATGTTTTACATACTGTCGGGTATTAAAACAAGTAATTTTGTCTTTCACGAGCATAAATCATTAGTGTATGATAGCTCAGACCGATCCAGGATGGAGAAAGGATGATAATTGTAAATACAAATTGCCGTCAAATCAAAGCGAATTGCGGGTCCGAGCTGGAAGCAAAAACTTGGCTTACTGAAGCCGCCTTGCGAATGTTATGTAATAATCTAGATGCTGAAGTTGCTGAAAATCCCGACGCTTTAATTGTCTATGGGGGACTTGGCCGTGCAGCACGCAATTGGCAATGTTTCCATAAAATTGTCGAAGTCCTTAAAAAACTCAATAATGACCAAACGTTACTTATCCAATCCGGTAAACCAGTGGGTGTGTTTACGACCCATGAAGATGCGCCGCGTGTCTTAATTGCGAATTCTAATTTAGTACCGCATTGGGCCAACTGGGAACATTTTAATGAGCTCGATAAAAAAGGGCTCATGATGTACGGCCAAATGACCGCGGGCAGTTGGATTTATATTGGTTCGCAAGGGATTATCCAGGGCACCTACGAAACGATTTCCGCTTGTGCCAAAAAGCATTTTAAAGGGGATTTGTCTGGACGATGGATTCTTACTGCAGGATTGGGAGGGATGGGCGGTGCACAACCACTGGCGGCGACAATGGCTGGTGCAAGTATACTTGCCATTGAATGTGACCAGTCTCATATTGAGAAGCGCCTAAAGACACGTTATCTCGATAAATCGACAGATGATCTTGAACAAGCATTGTTATGGATAGAAGAGTCTTTAAAGAAGAAAACACCCTTATCGGTTGGGCTTCTAGGTAACGCTGCTGAAATCTATCCTGAGTTATTGCGGCGCAATAGTTTACCCTCCTTAGTGACCGATCAAACAAGCGCTCATGATCCTCTCAACGGTTATTTACCGAAAGGCTGGTCTTTAGAAAAAGCGGAAAAAATGAGAAAAAGCTCACCAGAGGAGGTTATCGTTGCTGCAAAAAAATCGATTGCTGAGCAAGTCAAAGCCATGCTCGGGTTCCAACAGAAAGGCATCCCTGTTTTCGATTATGGTAATAATATTCGGCAAATGGCTTTCGAAATGGGAGTTAATGACGCCTTTTCAATCCCAGGATTCGTCTCAGAATATATCCGCCCTCTATTTTGTGAAGGAATAGGACCATTCCGCTGGGTGGCGTTGTCAGGTGATCCACAAGATATTTACGCGACAGATCAGAAAGTTAAAGAATTGATGCCTCAGAATAATCATTTGCATCGTTGGCTTGATATGGCTCGTGAGAAGATTGCGTTCCAAGGATTACCGGCGAGAATTTGTTGGGTGGGTTTAAAAGACAGGGCTCGTTTGGCAGTAGCATTTAACGAGATGGTCAAGCGTGGTGAAGTCAAAGCCCCCATTGTTATTGGTAGAGACCACCTTGATTCGGGCTCGGTAGCCAGCCCAAATCGCGAAACAGAAGGGATGTTAGATGGCAGTGACGCCGTTTCAGATTGGCCCCTGCTCAATGCATTACTCAATTGCGCCAGTGGAGCTACATGGGTCAGTATTCATCATGGAGGTGGAGTGGGTATGGGTTTTTCTCAGCATGCGGGGTTAGTGATCGTAGCTGACGGTACGGACAAGGCTGCAGCCCGTCTTAGCCGCGTCCTTCATAATGATCCGGCTACTGGTGTGATGCGTCATGCTGATGCAGGGTATGAATTGGCTAAACAATGTGCCAAAGAAAACAATTTATGGTTACCAATGGAAGCCATTGGAGAGCCCGCGCAATGACCGAATCATTTAGATTGATACCTGGGCAACTGAGTTTGCAAATGATCAAATCAATACTCAAAGAGAATAAGCAATGTGTCCTTGATGAGAGTGCTGTACCCCTGATTGATGCTTCCTGCCGCATTGTCCATCAGGTGATTGCGGATAAAAGAACTATCTATGGCATTAATACCGGATTTGGCTCACTTGCGAATCACCGAATTTCGGAAGAGCACTTAAAGCAATTGCAACGTAATATTGTACTTTCGCATGCCTGTGGGGCAGGGGAGCTTCTTTCTGATGGCGTTGTTGCATTAATATTATTGCTTAAAATCAATAGCTTGGCTCAGGGGTATTCGGGTGTGCGAAACGAATTAATTGATTTTCTAATTCGTCTTTATAACCAACGAATTTACCCCTGCGTACCTGCCAAAGGTTCTGTGGGTGCATCAGGGGATTTAGTTCCACTCGCCCATCTCTCCCTGCCTTTATTAGGGGAGGGGGAAGTGCGTTATGAAGGGAAAGTTCTGAGTGCTGAAGAGGGGTTAAAAATTGCTGGATTAAGCCCCATGGAATTAGCGCCCAAAGAAGGATTGGCGTTGTTAAATGGCTTACAGCCTTCAGCAGCACTTTGCATGAATGCTTTTTTTAGTGCCGAATTGTTGTTTGAGGCGGCTGTATTAGCAGGGAGCTTATCTTTGGATGCGGCTTGTGGAAGCGATATTCCTTTTGATGATCGCATCCATCTTGCGCGTGGGCACCAAGCCCAGCGTGACGTTGCGGCCTTGTATCGCGAATTGCTTGCGGATAGCCCTATTCGTGAATCGCATCGGCATTGTGAACGGGTACAAGATCCTTATTCTTTGAGATGCCAACCACAAATTATGGGGGCTGTATTACATCAAATGCAGTTTGTGGGGGAAACGCTACAAGTCGAGGCCAATTCCATTTCAGATAATCCATTGGTATTTATTGAGCAAGAAGATATCCTTTCAGGTGGCAATTTTCACGGTGAGATGATTGCAATGGCTGCTGATAATCTTGCTTTGGCTCTTGCGGAAATAGGGGCTAATGCAGAGCGACGTATAGCCTTGCTCATCGATAAGCATTTTAGTGGATTGCCTCCATTTTTAGTTAAAGAGGGAGGATTGAATTCTGGGTTTATGATTCCTCATGTTACGGCAGCGAGTTGTGCAAGCGATAATAAGGCACTGGCTCACCCGCATAGTGTGGATAGTATCCCTACTTCAGCGAATCAAGAAGATCACGTGTCAATGGCCACTAATGCTGCAAAACGCTTGCATGCGATGGTGGATAATACAGCCACTATTATTGCGATTGAACTATTAGCTGCTTGCCAAGGATTAGAGTTCCATAAACCTTTAACTACTTCACCAAAACTTAGAGCGGTTTATGCAACAGTCAGGGCTTTTGTTGATCCTTATACCACCGATCGGTATTTTGCGCCTGATATTGCCATAATTAAACAAAAAATCCTCGATGGTGATTTTGCATTGACTTAAAATGGGGGGAAGAGGATGACAAAGGTATTATTCATCACAGGGGCGAGTCGAGGCATCGGTAGAGCGATCGCTCATAAATTTGCGCGCGACAAAGCGTGCATCACCGTTGCTGCTAAGACAGACTTGCCCCATCCAACCCTTAAGGGCACGATACATTCTGTGGCTCGTGAGATAGAGCAACTTGGGGGACAAGCGTTGCCCTTAATGGTTGATGTGCGTGACGAAGACCAAATTCATCGCGCCATCGAAAAGACGATAGAACGGTTCGGTAAACTTGATATTTTAATAAATAATGCAAGTGCAATCCATTTAACCGATACGCTTTCTACTCCTATGAAACGTTACGATCTAATGCAATCGGTTAATGCTCGTGCAACGTTTGCGTGTTCACAAGCGGCAATTCCTCATCTTAAAAAATCACAAAATCCTCATATCCTTACCTTATCCCCTCCCTTGACAATGGATTCAAAATGGTTTGCTCCTCACCTTGCTTATACCATAAGCAAATATGGGATGAGCATGTGCACTTTAGGATTGGCTTTAGAGCTCAAACAACATGGGATTGCCGCGAACTCTTTATGGCCCAGAACAACCATTGCAACTGATGCCATTCGCGTGCATTTTCCCGATGCTATTTACAAAGCCAGTCGGAAACCAGAGATTGTGGCCGATGCCGCCTATTGGATTTTATCTCAACCGGCTAAGTCAATAAGCGGCCATTTTTTTATTGATGAAGAAGTATTAACGAAAGCTGGTGTTACCGATTTTTCCGTGTATGCTATCGACCCAACGACAAAGCCTTATGATGATTTATTTCTATGAGTGTTGAAATCTATACGGATGGCGCTTGCAAAGGCAATCCAGGGCCAGGCGGTTGGGGGGCCTTGCTTCGGTATAATGGCCATGAAAAAACGCTGTATGGCAGTGAAGCACACACCACAAATAATCGCATGGAACTCACTGCAGCGATTAAAGCATTATCCGCACTCAAACGGCCGTGTGTTGTTAATTTGTTTACCGATTCGCAATATTTGCGTTTGGGAATGACTGAATGGCTAATGCAATGGAAGCAGAAAGGCTGGCGCAACTCCAAAAAAGAACCAGTTAAAAACGCCGATCTATGGCAACAACTTGATGAGCTGGCTTCTAAACACACCATTATCTGGCATTGGATAAAAGGGCATGCTGGGCATCCAGAAAATGAACTTGCCGATGCTCTAGCGAATCGTGCCATCGAAGAACTTTTAAGTTCATCATAACAGCAAGCTTATCCTGCCAACATTGCACTAAGAGATTCCCTCACTACGTTCGGACGACATGAAGGGTATCACAACATTTCGAGTGCAACATCTACCCAGCACAGAATGCACAAGCTCTCCTTTGCGCCATTGCTGTCCCTTGCGAAGCGACTCTTGTCAGCAACTCCCCTAAGATCGCTTACCTCATTTAGAGCTCACTGCCATCGTAGATTCAAGCCACCATGTCTTTATTAAAGAAATGCGCTTTATTCGTGAACTGTAAAAAGGAACAATCATTGACATTAACCACCATTTTAAGCCAATATCTCCCGTTTTGAAGTGACTTCTTTTCTCATTTATTTAAGGTTTTCTATGAGGCAGATTGTCTTAGACACAGAGACAACCGGTATTGGTCCAGAGTTAGGACATCGAATTATTGAAATTGGTTGTGTGGAGTTAATCGACAGAAGATTGACCAAAAATCATTTTCACGTGTACCTAAATCCAGAACGCGCTGTGGATGAAGGCGCTTTCCGTGTTCATGGGATAAGTACAGAGTTTTTGCAAGACAAGCCTTCATTCAAAGCAATTGCTAACGAGTTGATTGAATTCATTGATGGCGCTGAATTGATCATCCATAACGCCCCATTTGATATTGGTTTTTTAGACACAGAATTAAAACTCATTAACTCCAGTTTTGAAATCAGAAATCGTTGCTCTGTGATTGATACGTTGATTTTAGCTAAAGAAAAACATCCTGGGCAACGAAATAACTTAGACGCACTTTGCAAGCGGTATGAGATAGATAACTCCAACCGTACCTTGCATGGTGCTTTGCTTGACGCAGAAATATTAGCTTCGGTTTATTTAGCCATGACTGGCGGACAGGCTGATCTCTTTGACGATACCGTGGAACTTATTACTCATTCCGAGATTATTATTCATCAACCAACAGAACAACTCGTGAGTGAGTCTCCTATACTTTCAGCGGACCAAGAAGAATTGCGCCGTCATGAGGAATTTATTCAGTTTTTAATAAAAAAATCAGGCAAAGATCTTTGGGAAGCTGAATAAAAAAATTTGAAATGTGCAAATTTTGTCCTATAGTTAGATTCAGGAATGGTCAACTACAGGATGAAATCATGGAAAGAATGAAACCTCGTAAGTTGTTATATTTTGCTGTTGGATTTGGCTTTTTCTTTGCAACTTCTGAACATATCGCCATTGCTGCTTCCCCCGATTTCGACTCACCGAAGATGATGGTTCTTGCCTCAAATAGCTTTATATTCAATCCGCGTACATTGACTTGGAAAGCAGTAAAAGATGGCAAGGTAATCCGATCAGGTAAAGCCATTGGTGGTAGTAAATATTGCCGAGACATTGGCCGCTCTTGTAGAACGCCTACAGGGACCTATTCGGTGCTTAGTAAGGGTGGGGCGGGATGCCGTTCTAGTCGTTATCCTGTTGGCAAAGGTGGCGCGAAAATGCCTTACTGTATGTTTTTCACAAGCAATTATGCTGTTCACGGCTCCTATGAGATGCCAAATTACAATGCAAGCCACGGATGTATTCGCGTTTCTCCCGAAGCAGCACGTTGGCTAAATCAAAATTTCTTGCATATTGGCTCTACTGTGGTTGTAAAACCTTATTAAAAGCATGTCATTCTAAGCAAAAAGGACCTCCTGACCCTTTGGCAGTAGCCTAGTTCAGGAGGTCCTTCGCTACTGCTCAGGATGACAAAAAAATATTACTTTTCTTCTTCACCCATCAACTCATCGTCATCATCTACACTGAAGGATGACCCGCACCCACAAGTGGTTTTTGCATTAGGATTGCGAATGACAAATTGTGCACCCTGAAGGTTTTCCACATAGTCGATTTCTGCATCACTTAGGTATTGATAACTCATTGAGTCAACTAATAATTTGACGGATGACTTGCCATCTGAGCAGGCTTGCTCAATGACTGTATCATCCTCTTGAATACTCTCATCGAAAGTAAATCCGTATTGAAAACCAGAACATCCTCCGCCAGTGACAAAAACTCGCAGATTCAAGCTGGGATTTTTTTCCTCGGCAATTAAAGACGCAACTTTATCTGCTGCGCTTACCGAGAAATAAATACCTGAAGAGGAGGGTGACGCATTGATTGCACTCATAAAAAACTCCGAATTAAATCGTCGTAGTAAATATTACGTTATATTGTTATTGTACTATACTACCGAATAATTTTTTCTATTATCGCACCACCTAAACACTGATTTTTATCATAAAAAACGATATATTGCCCCGGTGTGACTGCCCTTTGCAGAGTTGAAAACATCACACAATGCTCATTATTACTTTCAGGAGAAACCAGACAAGCCTGTTCAAGCTGTCGATAGCGTGTTTTCGCGTAGCATGTGAGCGGTAAATGATCGTTGTAATCAGCCAGCCAATGTATAGGACCACAAAGAAGGCCTTGCGAATAAAGCATGGGATGACTATTCCCCTGCGCAACAACCAATGTATTGGTTTTTAAATCCTTATCCACAACATACCAAGGCGCTTCGCTTGCGTCTGGCCTTCCTCCAATCCCAAGCCCTTGGCGCTGTCCCAACGTATAATACATCAATCCATCGTGACGGCCTAAATATTCTCCCTCAGTATTTTTGATATCGCCGGGTTTGGCTAAGATAAACTCTTTTAAAAAAGTTTTAAACCGCTTTTCACCAATAAAGCAAATTCCGGTGGAGTCTTTTTTATCATGGGTGACTAAACCAAGCTCTTTCGCAAACTCTCTGATTTGGGCTTTATGATAATCACCAATGGGAAACAAGGCTTTCTTTAAGGCTGAGGGATCCACTGCGTGCAAGAAATAGGTTTGATCTTTTTCCCTGTCTTTTGCCTTCAATAATGCGCCATTCTGCACCTTTGCATAATGTCCAGTAGCGATATAATCAGCACCTAAATTCAAAGCATGATTTAAAAAAGCATTAAATTTAATTTCTTTATTACAGAGAACATCAGGATTAGGCGTTCGTCCCTGTTCATATTCATTAAGAAAATGTGCAAACACGCGATCCCAATATTCTTTTGAAAAATTGACTGTGTGCAAGGGAATATTCAATTGTTGGCAAACCGCTTGTGCATCAGCTAAATCAAGCGCAGCAGCACAATAACCTTCTGTGTCATCCTGCTCCCAATTCTTCATAAACAAGCCTTCAACATGGTATCCTTCCTCACGCAAAAGCCAGGCCGCAACCGAAGAATCAACGCCCCCAGACATACCAACAATCACTTTAGCTTTCATAAAATAGCAATATGTATAAAAAAAATTCTATTTTACGGTATAATATAGGAATTTAAAATTAATATTAAAAGTAATTTCATGTTAATTAATTTAAAAAATGACGCGATAAAAGGAACTCAGACGGTAAAAGTGGAGTTGCATGAACGATTGCCTGCTCGAATAGTCTCTCCGTGCTCTCTAAATTGTCAGTTTGAAGTGAAAACGTGTGATAATTATTATCTGCTGACGCTAAATGTGGATGCTATGTTAAAATTGGTTTGTCAACGCTGTTTAGATGAGTTTTTCTATCATTATCTCAATCAAACGATATTAGCGGTTTGTCCCACTGAAGAAATGGCTGAAAAATTATTGGAAAAATACGAAAGCATTGTCTCCAATAACAATCAAGTTGACCTTGCAGAGTTATTAACTGATGAATTGCATCTCTATGCACCTGAATTTCATCCTTTAATCGATGAATGCAACAGCGAAGCTGCTAAATTCATCACGTTAGAGCAAGAATAATATAGAAATTATTGCGTAACACTTGGATTGCCGACAAAAAATCGGTAATATTCCGCCCCAGCAAATGCAAATTGTGTAGGAGTAATACAATGGCTGTACAACAGAATAAAAAATCACGCTCTCGTCGTGACATGCGTCGTTCCCACGATGCTTTAACTAAACCAACTTTATCAGTTGATTCAACTACCGGCGAGACTCACCGTCGTCATCACATTACCGAAGATGGTTATTATCGCGGTCGCAAAGTATTAGATACTGATAACGTTTACGAAGAACAAGAGTAATTGGCTTGAAAAATATCACCATTGCAATTGATGCGATGGGCGGGGATCATGGACTAAAAATTGTGATTCCTGCTTGTGTTCGTGCCGCTCGACACAACCCTGATTTGAAGTTGTTGTTGGTTGGTGATCAAAATCAGGTAAATGCCCATCTGAAAAAAATTGGCGTAGCCCAAAACAACCAATTTTCGGTTGTGCACGCTTCGGAAGTTGTCGCCATGGATGAATTGCCATCTCATGCGATGCGTAATAAAAAAGATTCTTCCATGCGAGTAGCTATTAATTTAGTGAAAGAAGGCCGTGCCCAGGCTTGCGTAAGTGCTGGTAATACCGGTGCACTTATGGCAACTGCCCGTTTTGTGTTAAAAACATTGCCTGGCATTGATCGACCAGCGATTATCGCTGAATTACCTACAGCGCGCGGAAGAACCCGTGTCATTGATTTGGGAGCCAACGTCGATTCCTGCGCTGAACATCTTTTTCAATTTGCTGTGATGGGTTCTGCTCTTATTCAAGCAGTGGATAAAAAACCAAAACCTAAAATTGGTTTATTGAACATTGGTGTAGAAGAAATCAAAGGTAATGACCAAGTTAAGCGCACCGCGCACATGCTTGCTGAATGCAATTTGATGAATTATGTCGGCTATGTGGAAGGGGATCACTTTTACTCCGGTGAAGTGGATTTGGTTGTGTGTGATGGTTTCGTAGGCAATGTTGCTTTAAAAGCAAGCGAGGGCTTAGCTAAATTAATGCTCTCCTTGCTTAAAGAATCATTTTCGCGAAATTTTCTTACCAAATTTGCCGGACTGGTTGCTTTGCCTGCCTTAGGCCATTTAAAAAAACGTATGGATCCCGCGCGCTATAATGGTGCAAGCCTTTTGGGTCTTAATGGCATCGTGGTTAAAAGTCATGGTGGTGCTGGTGAATTTGCATTTCAATTCGCGATCGAAGAAGCCATGTTAGAAGTTAAGAATAATGTGATTGACTTGGTACGGGAACAAATAACTGATTTTATCAATCAAGGTTTGCTACTATGAAAAATGCCGTTATTAATGGAACTGGTAGTTATTTACCTGAACGTGTAGTCACAAACAAGGATTTGGAATCTACTTTAGATACTAGTCATGAGTGGATTTTATCAAGAACCGGCATAAGCAGTAGGCGAATAGCTTCTGAGCAAGAAACCACCTCTTATATGGCTTGCCAAGCCGCAGTGAGAGCCATTGAATCTTCTGATATAGAGGCTGATGATCTCGATCTTATTTTAGTTGCTACGTGTACACCCAATCATTTTTTCCCCAGCATGGCGTGCCATGTACAAAAAGCACTTAATATAGCGAAACCAATACCTGCTTTTGATATTGGTGCGGCATGTAGTGGTTTTGTTTATGCGATGGATGTCGCTAAACAATACATCACCTCGGGTAGTGCAAAACATGTTATGGTTATTGGTAGCGAAAGCATGTCGCGCGCATTGGATTGGACTGATCGATCCACTTGCGTATTGTTTGGCGATGGTGCCGGAGCGGTTGTGCTCAGTGCGAGTGATAAGCCTGGTATTCTAGGTAGCACGCTCCATGCTTTGCATGACCATGAAGGCTACTTAACTTATCCTAATTCCGTAAGCCCGGAGAAAAGGGAATTCATCGGCATGCGTGGCAATGAGGTTTTCAAACTAGCTGTTAACATCATGGGTGATGTCGTCGACGAAATTCTTCAGACTTGTCACTTGCAAAAATCGGATGTTAATTGGCTGATTCCCCATCAGGCTAATCTTCGCATTATCCAGGCTATAGCGAAAAAATTAAATCTACCGATGTCACAAGTGATTGTAACCATTGAAAATCAGGGAAATACTTCTGCAGCGTCAATCCCTTTAGCTTTAGACTATTCTATTCGTGAAAAACGCATTAAACGAGGTGATTTACTACTGATTGAATCTTTCGGTGCTGGAATGACTTGGGGCGCAATGGTTATACGATACTAGGGCATGCCCAGTTGATTTGTGAATTGGAGCGAATAAGTATGTTTAATGTAGCTTATGTATTCCCAGGCCAGGGTTCTCAACAGGTTGGTATGTTATCCGAGCTGGCTGATAATTATCCTTTTATTGTTGATTATTTTAAACAAGTTTCTGATGAGCTTGGCTATGATGTATGGCAATTAGTACAACAAGGGCCTGAATCCCAGTTAAATCAAACGGAATACACTCAAGTGGCTATGCTCACTGCAGACGTCGCTGTTTTTAGACTTTTACAAAAACAGGGTTTAGGATCTGCCCAAATGATGGCAGGTCATAGTTTAGGGGAGTATGCTGCCTTAGTTTGTGCTGACGCAATAAATTTACCCGATGCAGCCCAACTGGTGGCCAAGCGCGGTCAATTAATGCAAAGCAATATTCCGTTAGGCCAAGGGGCTATGGCTGCAATAGTAGGCTTAACCGATGAACAAATTCAATCAATCTGTACGCAAGCAAGTGCTGCAGATTCCCAGGTTACTCCAGCAAATTACAATGCAATAGGGCAGGTAGTTATTGCAGGTCATACTGCAGCAGTCGAACGTGCTGTGCACCTTGCTGAAGAAATGGAGGCACGCTTAGCTAAGATAATCCCAGTCAGCGTACCTTGTCATTGCCCTTTATTGATCGAGGCCGCTGCGGCTTTTGAAGAGTATCTTGCGAAAGCAAATTTTAAAATCCCAGAAGCAGCCGTGATTTCTAATGTGGATCTCAGTATTTATCGCTCGGTTGCTCAAATACGAACGCTTCTTAAAGAACAGCTTTATCGTCCAGTACGCTGGGTTGAGACCATTCAGCTGATGAAGAAAAATGAAGTCGACTATGTAGTTGAGTGTGGTCCAGGAAAAGTATTAAATGGGCTGATAAAACGGATTGAACGTGATTTATCAACTGTTAGTGTTAATGATTGCGCGAGCTTAAATCAAGCATTAACTCAACTAAACGTTAAAGAGAAAACTTATTAAGGAATGGTGATGACAAATTTACAGGGTAAAACTGCACTCGTTACGGGTGCAAGCAGAGGAATTGGTCAAGCTGTGGCTCTAACACTTGCAAAAAGAGGGGCCTATGTTATAGGAACAGCTACTTCTGCTCAAGGAGCAGAGTCAATTTCAACCCTGTTTGCCCAAGAGCATATTGCAGGAGAAGGGGTTGTACTGGATGTAACAAGCAAAGAAGGTGTGGAAAATTTAATGACTCAGCTTTCCGACCAAGACAAGCTTCCTTCCATCCTTGTGAATAATGCCGGTATTACCTGCGATAACTTATTGCTGAGAATGGATGATGAAGAATGGTATAAAGTAATAGAAACTAATTTGAATGCTATATTTAGATTATCTAAAGCTTGCCTTAAGCCGATGTTTCGTGCGCGTTGGGGACGAATCATCACTATTGGTTCTGTAGTCGGTTCAAGTGGTAATTCCGGACAAACAAACTACACAGCAGCCAAAGCAGGCGTAGTCGGATTTACAAAATCGCTAGCTCAAGAAATCGGCAGCCGTGGTATTACTGTGAATGTGGTGGCTCCCGGATTTATCGATACGGATATGACCAATGCACTCCCTGATATGGTTAAAGAAGAGTTGCTAAAACGTATTCCGATGAAAAAATTAGGACGACCTGAGGATATTGCCGAAGCGGTGGCTTTTTTAGCTTCTGATAGTGCAAATTATATAACCGGTGAGACTATTCATGTGAATGGTGGCATGTACATGGATTGAAAATCGCTTGCGTTCTTTGAATAAATGAATAAACTAGCCTGCATAAAAATTTTTTTAATCTTAAGAGGAAATACAAGTTATGAGTACAGTTGAAGAACGAGTTAAGAAAATTGTTTCAGAACAATTGGGCGTTAATGAAAATGAATTGAGAAACGATGCATCTTTCGTTGATGATTTAGGTGCTGACTCACTGGATACTGTTGAATTGGTAATGGCTTTGGAAGAAGAGTTCGAAACAGAAATTCCTGATGAAAAAGCTGAGAAGATTACTACTATTCAAGAAGCAATTGATTATATTGAATCAAACCTTAACAAAGAAGAAGCTTAATCCTTCTTCAAGGAGCTCTCGTTGACTAAGCGGCGTGTTGTTGTGACCGGCATGGGGATGCTCACCCCAGTCGGTTTGAATGTTGAACAAACCTGGCAAAATATTTTAGCTGGGAAAAGTGGTGTCGGCATGGTTGAAGACTTCGATACAACTGAATACCCAACTAAAATTTGGGCTAAAGTTAAGAACTTCAATGTGGAAAACTATGTGCCGCTTAAAGAGGCTCGCAAAATGGATCTCTTCACCCAATACGGGATGGCTGCTGCTGAGGAAGCAATAGCAGATTCTGGATTGGTTATTGATGAACAACTTTCCCGTCGTGCTGGAGTTGCGGTAGGCGCAGGAATTGGCGGAATTCAAACAATTACCAACAATCAAGACAAGCTGGTCAGTGGAGGTCCACGAAAGGTATCACCTTTTTTCATTCCTGCTGGAATCATCAACATGGTCGCAGGCCAAATATCCATTAAGCATCGCCTTAAAGGGCCCAATATTTCTGTCGTGACTGCATGCACAACGGGTACTCATAATATAGGTTTAGCAGGACGCATGATTGCTTATGGCGATGCCGATGTAATGATCTGTGGCGGTGCTGAGATGACATCCACGCCATTGTGTTTAGCTGGTTTTTCCGCAGTACGTTCTTTATCTAAACGCAATGATGCGCCTGAAAAAGCATCACGTCCTTGGGATAAAGATCGGGATGGCTTTGTCATGGGTGAAGGCGCAGGAGTCTTGGTGCTTGAAGAATATGAACAGGCAAAAGCCCGTGGAGCAACGATTTATGCTGAACTCGTTGGATTTGGCATGTCAGGTGACGCATACCATATCACAGCGCCTGATGAAGACGCCGATGGGGCATCAAGAGCAATGATTGCAGCAATTGAAGATGCAGGTATTGATCCCACACAAGTTGATTACATCAATGCTCACGGCACTTCGACTTATCTTAATGACATGAACGAAACCAAGGCGATTAAACGAGTGTTCAGTGAACATGCCTATCAATTGGCAGTGAGCTCGACTAAATCAATGACAGGGCACTTACTTGGCGCCGCGGGAGCAGTCGAAGCGATTTTTAGCGTTTTAGCGATTAAAGATCAAATCGCTCCACCCACCATTAATTTGGATAATCCTGATGAAGGATGTGATTTAAATTATGTGCCTCATCACGCTCAAAAGCGACGAATTGAGTATGTGTTAAGCAATTCTCTTGGTTTTGGTGGAACTAACGGAAGTTTGCTGTTTAAGCGAGTTTAGATGGAAAGGGGCCGCTTTAAGTCAGTATTGATCTTCAGTCTGGCATTGGGGCTAATTGTATTACTGGTAGTTGGTTATAAATTCTATTCCATCTTAACAAAACCAATGATCGATAAAACAAGTGCTCCTATCACAATTATTATCGATCGAAATACTTCTGCCTCTGATTTTGTGCGGATGCTTGAATCCAAACACCTTATAAAATCTCATCGACTATTCCTTGCGCTGATCCGCTATAAAGGACTTGCTCATCGCTTAAAAGCTGGAATTTATCAAATAGTACCAGGCGAATCAGCTCTTCATTTTCTTTATAAAGTGGAGGCAGGAGAAGTTCTTGTCGTGTCTTTTCGTATTATTGAAGGAACTACTCTAAATCAAGTCATTGCAAATTTACAAAACGCGCCTTACTTAGAATATAAGCCCAGTGATTGGGTACCTATTATAGGCAATTATTCCAGTGCGGAAGGTTTATTACTTGCGGATACTTATAATTACAATGCAGGGAGCGAAGCTAAATTTTTATTGCGACTCGCAAACCAAAAATTGCAACAACACTTGAATGAAAGTTGGCAACATCGAAGCCCAAATTTACCTTATCAAACACCCTACGAACTACTCATTGCGGCCTCAATTCTAGAAAAAGAAGCCTCTTTGTCTGCCGAGAAAAAGATCATCTCAGGAATAATTGTCAATCGGATCAAAAAAAACATGCCGTTACAGATGGACCCCACTGTTATCTATGCATTGGGGAAAAATTACAATGGTAAATTAACTCATGAAGACATGGGTGTCAATTCACCTTACAATACCTATCTGCACCGTGGTCTACCACCAACACCAATTGCAATGGTGGGCAAAGAAGCAATTGACGCCGCTGCTCATCCTTTAATGACCAATTATCTTTATTACGTAGCCAAAGGCGACGGCTCTCACCACTTTTCTGCTACTTACGAAGAACAGAAAAAAGCCATTGGTCAATACCAAAAATAGGGAGAATACCATGACGCAGCGAGGACGGTTTATTGTAGTTGAGGGCCTCGAAGGAGCCGGTAAATCCACGGCCATTGAAACAATCCAACAGTGTTTGCAACATGCAGTGCCCGATTTGGTGATGACTCGTGAACCAGGTGGTACAAGAATTGGTGAAGCGGTTCGTCATCTCATTAAAGAAAAAGTTGATGGTGAAACGCTGGATCCGCGAAGTGAATTATTGTTGCTTTATGCAGCCAGAGTTCAACTTGTCGAACAAATCATACGTCCGGCTTTAGAGAATGGATGTTGGGTATTGGCGGATCGATTTGAATTATCCACGTTTGCCTATCAAGGTGGCGGTAGAGGATTGGATCAAGACATGATTCATAGTCTATCTTCTTTTTGTTTACGCGGTTTTAAGCCTGACCTTGTTTTTTATTTGGATATCGATCCCGAGCAAGGATTACGCAGAGTAAAAACTCGTGGAGCTTTTGACCGAATTGAACAAGAATCATTGACTTTTTTCACTCAAATTCGAAAGAGCTATCTCCAGCTGATCAAATCCATGGACAATGTTATTTTGATTGAGGCTAGTCAACCCTTAGAAACAGTGCAAGAATCAATAAGAACTCAATTGAACGTTTTTTTAAATAATGCAATCGATAAAAAAATCTGAGTCATCCCGCTTATTGTGGGAGCGATTTCAATCAATCAGAGCTAAGCAGCGTATACCGCACGCCTTGCTTTTAATAGGTGTACAACCTACAGCAATCATTAATTTTGCCTATCAAATAGCGGCAGCACTGCTTTGCCTTGATGAGCAGAAACCTTGTGGCTTTTGTAAATCGTGTCGTTTGCTGCAGATAAAAGAGCATCCTGATCTTTGCTCTCTTGAACCGGATAAAGCAGGTGGCGTCATTAAGATTGATCAAATTCGCGACTTACATCCTCTTGCTTTTACTTCTGCACAGATGTCTGGGAGACGAGTGTTCATCATTAATTCTGCAGAAAAAATGAACACGGCAGCGGCAAATGCTTTATTAAAACTCCTTGAAGAGCCACCTGAATCGGTGAACTTTCTTTTGATTGCTGAACAAATAAGCACTTTACCCGCCACTATAATCAGTCGTTGTCAGCAATGGCGATTTTCATCCACTGATTATATAAAAACAGATTATTTAACCGCAGCTGAAGAGTACACTGTTGAAACTGAGAGAGGTCTTCTTTTTAGCCAACTTTCAACAATTGTTGATGACCTAAGAAATTTTATGGCAAACAAATCATCCGTATGTGCCGTAGCTGATAAATGGGGAGCGTACGATTTTAATAGTTTGATGTGGTTAATTTATTTAATTAATGCTCAATTAATTGATTACAAATTGAATGGAAACCGGATTGAAAAAAGCTGGACGAAAGGGCTTAATGAATTAGCGCAATACTTTGAGTTAGTTCATTTATTTAAGCAGCTTGACCAAATCAATGAGATCACGAGAAAACGACAGAGCAATATCGCTTTCAGTCAAAGCTTAATGCTTGAGAGTCTACTGCTAGATTACAAATCGACGCAACTTGGGCGTGAGCTATTACCTTAGATTTCATGACCATGCTAAAATTAAGCATAAACCAATAACCTATATAACACATTATGCTTGTTGACTCCCATTGCCACCTTAATTTCATTGATTTAACTGATTTTGATAATGACATTAGTAACGTTTTGATTCGTGCCAGAGAGAACGGGATCGAACATTTTCTCTGTGTTTGCGTAGAGCTCGATGATTTTCCCGCCCTTTGTCAATTGGCTGAAAATTACCCAAATATAAGTATTTCGGTAGGTTTACATCCAAACACTGAGGTCGCTATTGAACCTTCAAAGTCCACGCTTATGGATTTAGCAAAACATTCAGCCTGCATCGCGATCGGTGAAACAGGACTCGATTACTACCGCACTGAGATAGGGGAAGCTCAAGAACATCAAAGACAGCGTTTCCGAACTCATATTCAGGCAGCGCTTTCGACCTCCAAGCCTTTAATTATTCATACCCGACAAGCGGCAGAAGATACCTTAAAGCTCATGGAAGAGGAAAAGGCTCATGACATTGGCGGGGTAATGCATTGCTTCGCAGAAGATTGGAATGTGGCTAAGCGCGCACTCGATATGAATTTCTACATTTCTCTCTCGGGCATCGTTTCCTTCAAAAATGCGACTGCTTTACATGAAGTGGCAAAAAAAATTCCTAAAGATCGCTTACTCATAGAAACAGATTCTCCTTACTTAGCCCCGGTGCCTTTTCGAGGCAAACAAAATCATCCGGCGCTAGTTAAATACGTAGCAATGGCCTTAAGTGAACTCCGTCAGGTCAGCTACGAAGAAATCGCACAACAAACCACAGAAAATTTTTATCATTGCTTTAGGATTAAGAGGTAATAGCCTTCTTCTTACTTCTACGTCCCGCGGCTTGTTCGCGAGATTCAGTAATCTCTCATCCTGTCTGGATCTCGCGAACAAGCCGCAAGACGTAGGGAAGGGGCTATTACTCTAAGAAATTTAAGCCGTAAGGTATCGCTCAGTTTTTTTCGAAAATAAATAAACTCAAAAACCAGCAAACTATAGAGCAAATAAGTAAGCTGATTGCGAGTATCTGAGGTCGATAAATAATCACACTGCCAAGTATTCCAGCAATAATGGCAGCAACGGTCATCCTGATGGTATTGATTATTGCTGTGGCAGTGGCTGCTTCTTGATGATAATCAGACAATGCCAGGGAAAAAGTGGGAGGGTTAGTAATGCTTATCCCTAAACAAATGATTAACACAGGGACTAAGGTTATTAGACTTAACCCTTCGATATTAAAGAGAATTAGCATAATGAAAGAGCCTGAAATCATCAATAAACTACCCAAATGTATATTCCAAGGCAGTGATTTTTTTTCTCTTAATTTAATACCCATGTAGTTACCTACGATGAGCATCGAGCCATTAATGCCAAAAGCAACAGCAAAAGTAAAGGGCGAATAGTTTAAATTCTCAATAATTAAATAAGAAGCTGTAACAATCACTATCATGACGCAAGAATAAGATGCGGTAATGATAAAGATACCAATCCATAATCGGCGATGACTTAAGATTTTTTTATAGCTGGCAAGGGAAGTGCGAAAAAGAAAGCTTTCTTGGGAGGGTTGCCAGTGGGGAGATTCCTTTAAAGTAAATTTTGCGCTGATAAGAAGGAAGACAGAAAGGAGTGCCATTAACACAAATGTTGCTTGCCAACCGTATTGGGTAAAGATCACTGAGCCAATGAGTGGGGCAAAAATCGGTGAAACAGAAACGATCATTGAAATATAAGAAATAACTCGCGCTCGGTCTGTGCTGTCGTCTTGATCGCGTGAAGATGAAAAAGCAACCACATTAGCACAGCAAACCGCAAAACCCTGAACTATTCTTGCAATAATTAACATCTCTATGTTTTTAGAAAAAATACACCCCAAGGTAGCAAGAAAAAAAATTAACAAGCTTGCTTGCAACGTATGTCGGCGCCCAAAATGGTCAATCAATGGCCCCCAAACTAATTGGGAAAGTCCAAAAATTAAAAAAAATAGGCTCAAAGTTAACTGACCTAAAGCTTGAGTTGTATTAAAATACGTCGTTATAGTAGGTAGAGCCGGTTGATATAAATCAAAGGTAAGTAAAGAAAATGCAGATAAAATCCCTAAATACCAAAATGGGGTTGTATTGGGCATAGACACTCTATTTCGTAATAAATACCGAAGTATTTTCATTGCTAGATATGCAATAGTTTATGCAGTTCGCAGGATAGTTCAAGGGCAAATACTAATGCCTTCAAAAAGAAAAATAGGATAAAAATGAGCTTAACTAATAAAAAATTATTTATTGGATTAATGTCGGGTACAAGCATGGATGGCATTGATGCTGCTCTTGTTGATTTATCCTCCAGTTCTTTTATAGCAGGAATTACTCGGCCGTATAGCCTAGAAACAAAACACTACCTCAATGCGACTCTTAATAATGAAAGAACCACATTAAAAGCTTACAGTCAATTGAACACTTTATTAGGAAGAGAGTTTGCTCATGCTGCTCTTGAATTAATGAATACAGTTCACTTACCTAGAGAGGCAGTACAAGCAATTGGTAGTCATGGACAAACCCTTTGCCATGATGCTACTGCAGATATTCCTTACACTGTCCAATTAGGTTGCCCCCATACCATCGCAGAATTAACAGGAATAACCGTGGTTGCTGATTTTAGAACCCGTGATTTAGTGGTGGGCGGGCAGGGTGCGCCTTTTGCTCCT
The DNA here is from genome assembly GCF_900167045.1 of Legionella maceachernii. Classification (GTDB taxonomy): domain Bacteria; phylum Pseudomonadota; class Gammaproteobacteria; order Legionellales; family Legionellaceae; genus Tatlockia; species Tatlockia maceachernii. The sequence goes on from NZ_FUXJ01000015.1 coordinate 21,076, forward strand.
CTTTATCATCAAGCGCTTTTTAAAGGGTGTGATTTTCCTCTTGCAGTGATTAATGTGGGTGGAATTGCCAATGTGACTTATCTTGCCAATGAGACCACTGTGAGCGGGTATGATCTAGGCCCCGGCAATTGCTTAATGGACGCCTGGATAAAAAGAAACCTTGGTCATGATTATGATGAAAACGGCCTTTGGGCATCATCAGGAAAAATAATCGCACCCTTATTGGACAAAATGCTTGCTGATCCTTATTTTCAGCGTAAACAGCCTAAGAGTATTGGCAAAGAATATTTCTCCTTAGCGTGGCTAGAGAGCCATTTACAACCTGCGTATTCAGTACATGATGTGCAAGCAACTTTGTTAATGTTGACTGCAACTGCGATAGCGGAAGGAATAAAAAAGGAAGCCCAAGCGCCTAATCAGCTTTTAATTTGCGGTGGTGGAGCGCACAATGGCGCATTACTCACTGCCTTAACTCATTTACTTCCCAAAATCAAAGTGAATAGCACGGATTCAGTTCATATCAGTCCTGATTTCATTGAGGCAACAATGTTTGCTTGGCTTGCGGAGAAAACCTTAAATAAGATCCCCTTGGATTTAAGTCAGATTACGGGAGCAAAGCGCACCACAATATTAGGTGCAATTTATCCCGCACCGCCTATAAATTAAGAAAACGAACACTAATGCTACATTCCGCGGACATAGGTAAACAGCAGAACTGTAGCATTAACTTAATAACCATGAATCTCTCTTAAGGGCATTGACAAATTAAATTAGCTTAGGGTGTAATGGTATCTTTCAACCAGTTAAGATATCGCCTTGGACACACAAAACACTACTACTCAAATACCGAGCAAATTTAGCGCTTACGTTGTCTTTTTATTATCCGCCACGTTTTATCTGTATGAATTTGTATTGCAAGTAGCGCCTAGCGTCATGGCTGATTCAATGATGAAAACCTTCCAAGTGAGTGCTGCTGGATTTGGTATTATCTCGGCTTTCTATTTTTATGCTTATGCACCGATGCAGCTCCCTGCTGGATTACTTTTTGATCGGTACGGTCCACGTAAATTAATGACTTGTGCTTTAATTTTATGTGCAGTTGGATCTTTTTTCTTTGCCTCAACAAACAGTTTATTTACAGCAGCTTTAGGACGTTTACTGATTGGTATAGCGTCTGCATTTTCATTTATCGGGGTTTTAGTCTTAGTATCACGATGGTTTCCGCCGCAACAGTTTGCCTTTCTTGCTGGTGTTGCCCAACTCATGAGTTCCGTTGGTGCTATGTTTGGTGAGGTGCCATTAGCTGCCTTGATAGAGCAAGTAGGGTGGCGTTATGCGAGTTTTATTCTGGCTGTGATTGGGTTGGCTTTAGCGGCACTTATCTGGTTTGTAATACGAGATTATCCTCATCAATCGACCCAATCTCTACCACAACGTCAGTTTAAAGAGGAATGGCGACGCCTTTTAAGTGTATGCCACCGCTCTTATACTTGGATAATAGGGGCTTATGCTTTCACGATTTGGACACCAATCGCTGTTTTTGCGGCGTTATGGGGAGTTCCTTATTTACAACAAAAATACCAAATAAGTGTTATTGCAGCATCAGGTCTCTGCTCGATGATTTGGTTGGGTATCGGCGTTGGCAGTCCTTTGCTTGGATGGGTGAGTGATCGATTTTATAGTCGACGTTTAGCTTTAGCCATTAGCTCTGTTTTTGGGTTAGGGGCGACCGTTATTTTATTGTATTTGCCCAATGTTTCTATTAATTGGATGTATTTAGTGTTATTTATGTTTGGTTTCGGTGCGGGTGGACAAACAGTGAGTTTCGCTGTGGTTAAAGACAATAACCCTCCAGAGCTGGTAGGAACAGCCTCAGGATTCAATAATCTTTCCGTGTTAGTAGGTGGGGCAATATTTCAACCACTTGTAGGCATTTTCCTTAAGCACAGTTCGGGTTGGACTATAGTAAATGAGGTACCCGTGTATACTATTCAAAGTTATAATCATGCACTTTTCGTATTGCCTTGTTGCTATTTTATTAGCTTACTCATTGCAATGTTTATTCTTAAGGAATCTCATCCCGGAAACAGTGAAGCTTCAAATAAAAAATGTCACTCGATAGGGTTTAAAAGCAGTTTAGTGTGAGATTGCGCGGGTAATATGAACTATTTCGCCAAAAACAATAAGCAACAACAGCTGTATTTAGCAGGAAGTATTATCTGTTGTGTGCTTTTTGTTTTTTTGGCAATAACAGTTAAGTCGCATACCTCTAATCTCTATTTTAATGTGTATTTATACCAATACGTTGAGACTAAATTGCAGATTTCTTTCGTAAGTTATCTTGCCATCTTCGTTTCTCTTTTTGGTGACAAATTTGTTGTTATTCCAACAATCATATTAACGAGTGTCGTTTTATTTCTTAAACAGCAGAAGCGATTTGCTTTGCATTTTTTTGCAGTCATTCTAGTAGCAGCACTATTAGCTTTTTTTTTGAAAAATATTCTTGCAGTGCCGCGCCCTGGAGCCTTTGCTTATGTTGCGAATAAATATGCATTCCCAAGTCGTCATGTCCTCTTATTTTCGGCTTGCTTAGTTTTTTTATACGCGGTTATTCCCCAAGCGAAAGGGTATAAATGGCTTAAAATAATAATGCTATTTTTATTCATTGCCTTAGAGTCACTATCGCGTATTGTGCTTGGTGTACACTGGCTCACTGATGTCATAGGTGGTTTTTTACTTGGTACTGCGTGCGGTCTGATGGGCGCGTATTGCTTTAATCATAAGCCTGAACCAATTCCCAACCGCTTATTGTTTAAAACCATGATTTTCATTTTTTGTATTATCAGTATTGCTTATTTGTCCTTCGTTTGGAGTGAACTAATTCACGAATATCGAATTGACAGCCTTCATAATAAAAAACAGAATCACACGCTCCCTTCTAAGATCGATTTAAATCTTTCCATGCAATAATTGATTGACCTCATAGTTCCAACCGATTTATTGGGTAATAGTTTATTTTTCGATCGTTTGTGCGATTGCCATAATATTTTCGATTTTCATGCCAATTTTTTTAGAACTCAATCGATTTTTTATTTCTGTCCATGTGGCATCAGAGCGAATTGATTCCAAAAAATCGTGACCAAGCCAAGTGAGGTGAATTAAATGAAAATTATGGGGAGAACCGCCAGGAGTTTTATGAATTTTACCTCGCAGTAACCCCGCCTCTTCTAATATTTCTAAATGATAGGACACTTCATTATGCTCATCGAGAGGGAAGCTATCCAAGGTTAATAAAGCATTAGGCTCTAGCGCTTCGACTTTTAAAAGAATCTCTCTAATCATGTTCCAGTTGCGTTTCATAAATCACTAACTCATAGCCTCTATACTTAGTAGTATAACTGAAACTAAACAGCGCTCGGCTAATTATCAAAGCAAAAAATTGATGTCTCATTTTCGGCGGCGTAATTTTTTGAATGCATTACAATGTATTAAATAAGGTAGAATCAAGCCATCTTGAAGAGTAGATTATGTTTAGTGAAGCGCTTAAACAAGAATATTACCAAGCCATATTAGCAAAAAAACCTGAATACGATGGGATATTCTATGTAGGAGTTAAAACAACTGGGGTTTTTTGTCGTTCCGTTTGTCCAGCCAGAAAACCCAAATATAAAAATTGTGAATTTTTTGAAACGGCTCAACAGGCACTCCTTGCGTCATTTAGACCGTGCAAACGCTGTCAACCCCTTTCTCATCCAAACCAAGTTTCGACGTTGGTAAGGCAATTAGTAGAGGCAGTTGAAAGAAATCCTGAGAAGCGCTGGAAAAATGCTGATTTTCAATATTACTCAGTGCATGCAGCGACTGCGCGTCGTCAGTTTAAGAAGCGATTCGGAATGACGTTTGTTGAATATGCGCGGGCAAGACGTATAGGATTAGCAATGAATAAAATTAGAAATGGTATGTCAGTAATAGAAGCGCAAATAGAAACTGGCTATGGCTCAGGCAGCGGTTTTAGGGATGCATTCAGTCAAATTATGGGCAATGCGCCAGCAAAATCGGGTAACAGTGCCATTTTAAAAGCAGCATGGATTGATACCAAGCTGGGTCCGATGATCGCTATTGCCAATGAAACGGAATTATACCTGCTTGAATTTGTCGATCGCAGAGGATTAGAGTTAGAAGTTGAACGTTTACGTAAAAAAACAAATTCCGCAATCGTTCCTGGAACATCTGCACCTCTTGTGTCAATCGAAAACGAATTAAAATCTTACTTTGAAGGCACGCTACAAACGTTCAAGACACCCATAAAAACCTTAGGTTCTCCTTTCCAGAAACAAGTATGGGACGCGCTGAATGAAATTCCTTATGGAGAAACACGATCATATTCTAATCTATCCAGCTCTCTTGGCAGGCCGAAAGCCTATCGTGCTGTAGCTCAAGCGAACGGTGCAAACCAGCTTTGTCTTATGATTCCTTGCCATCGCGTGATTAATCACAATGGTGATTTAGGCGGTTATGGAGGTGGACTGACCAGGAAAAAGTGGCTAATCGAACATGAAAAAAAGTTCAAGAAATAAGGCAATTTAATTCGTCTACACTTATTAGTAATGTCATCTGTTTTTTAAATGCATGATTAATCCCAGCGAAGTTTTAGCTACAGGGAATAAAGAAATGGATTTCGCTGGCTCCATCCTCTTATATATGATTGATCAAACGGGTTATGGTGACGTTAGCCTTGCTGTCAAAATAGCCAAATTCTTACTTAAAAAATACCCTCATTCAGCGCTGCGTATTGTTGGTGAAAAAAGGTCGTTTAAAAAAATTACTGAAATTGACTCGGATTTTCTTGGCTACCAAAATGTCGATTTTATCGATAGAGACAATGCAGTAAAGTTATCTCAAGACCTATATGATGAAACTAAACTCGAAATTGAAACTGCAATTTTTGATAATTCACTCAGTCATAATAAATCCTCGACTCAGCATCCTAAAATATTCATTGGTGAGTATGGATTATATGAAAAATGTCCTTATAAACCTCCAATTATTTCTTTAAGCGGAAATATTGGTAAAAATTATCCCGGCATATTGATTGAGCCTGATCTAAAGCAATTTTCTCGTCTCAAACCGCCTGAAAAAACCAAATTAAGAGGTAAAATAATAATGGGTATGAAGGATCTCTTGCTTCGGTCACAAATTTGGGCCGGTTGGGAAGGTAATTCGACTGAATTTATTCAACAAAATAGTTTTGCTTTTTCCTATTATAATTTTCCTATAAGTTATAAACGAGCTGCAGTCGTCTATGCGGCTAGCAATGACAAACCACATGCTAACTATTTTGTAAGTGCTTCGCATCAAAATAATAAAGATAAAGTCGTTTTTGAAATGCTAACTGATGATAGTTTTCGAGAAGAATTAACCAAACTTGGGTACAGCAAAATTGTTTTTTATACAGAAAATTCCGAAACACCTCAAAATACGATGGTGCTTAATAAACTAAACCCGGATAATAGAGTGTTTCGAATATTTCATCGAGAGCGATTTCAGCATGATGTAACACTCGATCTTATGCGTTTGTCGGACATTTGCGGCGTGGCAGGTGACCAATCTTTAACCGAAGCGATTTCACTTGGTGCAATACCCATTCCTGAGGAATGGCATTGTCAAATTAATGTTGTCGATCAAATTGCAATAAATTATTACAACAAAACGATTATGGCTGAAGTTTATAATGATACGTGGAGGAGACAAAGGGGAACCGACATTGGATTATGGGTCAAAGCAGGCAAAGTGATCCGAGAATATCGCGACGAGGCAACTACAGTAATCACTAAAATTCAAGAAGAAGCAAATTTATATCATGCCTTAGAATACCGATTAAATTTGGAATTTTCGCAAATCCAGCAAGCTAAAATAACGGAATACAATGAGTTATTCATTAAAGAGCTAGAAAAATACACCAGCTCATTAAAAAAAGACAAATACATTGCTTTTTTAATTGCGACTGAAATTGCTCGCTACAATGCGAAGTACAAACCCCACGAACCGCTATTAATGAGTAACATTTTACTGGCAATCGAAACTCGTATTGGCGAAAAATTTTCTCATATTGATTCCATAAAAAATTTTGTAGTGGGGGAAGATTATGCTCGTCTAATAAGAGATAGCAAATCACATAGTTTTCTTAAGCACATCATTCATCTCCCTTCAGGCAATACCCAATTAGTCAACAAACTAAAAAAATTGCATCAGCATTTTTTTGTAGGCGATGAAAGAGGGGCGGACGAAGCAATCAAGCCAAAAGCTTAAATAACGTCACTGATGGGTCTATGCTATTATTAATTCCATTTTAAGCGAATCCTCCTATGAAAACACAAAGAGGTTTAAGCGTAACGACAAATTCGCCAGAAGCGATTGAATGTATTAATCATTTTCATCGGCAGATCTTAAGCTACGGCCAATCAGCCGCGGACATTATCAATGCGGCACAATTATTCCCTGACAATTTACTCATTCAGACTTATGCAGCTGCATTTTATCTGTACGCTCAAGAAAACCAGGCAACAAAAATTGCCTCAGGCTATCTTGTTGAAGCTGAGAAGCAATTAAGAGGGAGCAATTTACGTGAAAAATTGACCTATCACGCGACGTCTGCATGGCTGAAGCTTGATTATGAAGCTGCTCTAAGTCTTTTTACTGCTGTTGCTAAACTTTTCCCCCGTGATACTTTAGCTGTCAAATTCGCAGAATGGCTTTTTTATTGCAGCGGACAAGCCTTTCAAGCCAAATGGTTCTTGGCTTTGTGCGAAGCAGTGGCTAAGGAAAATCAAGATGAACCTCATTTTTTAGCAACCCATTCTTTTGCTCTTGAGTTGTGCGGAAGGCGTGCTGAGGCCAAGGCCATGGCTGAGCAAGCTATTTCAATGAATCCCCAGACGCCATGGGCACATCATACTCTCGCGCACGTCTTACTTTTTGATAATGCGATTGAGGAAGGAATAACCTCTCTAAGTCGATTTAAAGCGAGCTGGGATACCCTATTTTCTTTATTAAAAAGTCATAACACCTGGCATTTGGCACTGTTTTATTTAGCCGATCGTAATGAGAAAGAATCAATTAAATTATTTAATGGTATTTTTGGAACCTTACCAGAGACTTGCGGTGAACAAATTGATGCAATTTCTTTGTTATGGCGCATGGACATCGCCGGTTTGCCACAGCATCCATTGTTTCACTCGCTAATACCTTTTTTAGGTGTGCATCCTTATGAACAATACACGGGATTTAATACTGCTCATTTTATTTATTGCTTGGCCAAAGCTAGCGAGACAAAGCAGGTTAATGACTCGCTAAAATCAATTGAAAAACACATTAACTCTCTTCCTGTTGGGGTAACACAGAATTTATGGCGTGAAGTGAATTTTCCTCTGTGTAAAGCAGTTGCTGCTTTTGCACAGGAAGACTATCAAACTTCATATCGCTTGTTGGAACCAATAATCGAGCGATGCACGCAAATAGGAGGTAGTGACGCTCAAGATGAACTATTCATCCAAACGTATTTAATTAGTTTATTGCGAACTCAACAAAAAAATAAAGCAAAGCAATTTTTTGATCATCATTTATCCCATTACAAAAATACCGCTTTAGCAGACTATTGGTTTTTGTGAAAGCAATGTAATATAACCTTTAAGGATTTCCTTCACTGCAGGAGCAAATCAAGTATGAAATTGCGACTTTTTACTTCCGTATTCATGGTTGGTCTTTTATCTATTTTTACTGTTCAGGCATCCACGACGACCAGTGTCCTTTTAAAAGGGAAAGAAGCAAAACGCCTTTATAATTTTTTGACTGGCTCCTCTGTTCAACAAGAGGGCGCAGCGGGCCATTTGTATCGACATGGCACCAGTATATTGTGTCGCTATACCGATGCTGATATGACGAAACATGGGAAAACAGTTCCCCTGCATGCCTCCTCTCGTTATGCGTGCACGGTAAATTTTGATCATAATGGGCATGCTTCGCCAGGACAAAATGCTTAACTAAACCCTTCTAATGGGTGCAACAACCTCTCATGGCATATTTCTTGCCTTTTAAGTGGTTGCAAATGAATAAAAATAACTAATCAATAAGGCCAAAGAATGAGCACAAAGCAAGTGTCAATAAAACCAAAAATAAATGATCAATTTGCCAAAATTTTGACTCCAGAGACCATGGATTTTTTGAAGACACTTGAGCTTGAATTCGGACCACGGCGCAAAGAACTTCTTAAATTAAGGCACGAAAAGCAAAAGCAATTTGATAAAGGGATTTATCCTGACTTCCTAAAAGAAACTGAACATATTCGCAGTGCGCAATGGCAAGCCGCTAAAATTCCTCAAGACTTACTCGATAGACGCGTCGAGATTACTGGTCCTGTCGACCGCAAAATGATTATTAACGCTTTAAATAGCGGAGCCAAGGTGTTCATGGCTGACTTTGAGGACTCTAATTCGCCCACCTGGGATAATTGTATTCAAGGTCAAATTAATCTTTGTGATGCAGTGGATAAAACAATTTCTTTCAGGAATCCAGAAAACAATAAAGAGTACAAGCTCAACACAAAGACGGCAACATTGATGGTCCGGCCAAGGGGTTGGCACCTTGATGAAGACCATGTGCTTATTGACAATCAACCCGTATCAGCATCCATTTTTGATTTCAGCCTCTTTTTTTATCATAACGCAAAAAAATTAATAGAGCAGGGAAGTGGACCCTATTTTTATTTGCCCAAAATGGAATCGTATTTAGAAGCCAGATTGTGGAATGACCTCTTTTGCCGGGCCCAACAATTACTGAATATACCACGTGGAACGATTAGAGCCACAGTATTGATTGAAACGATCAGTGCTGCATTTGAAATGGATGAGATTTTATACGAATTAAAAGAACATTCGGCGGGGTTAAACTGCGGGCGTTGGGATTATATTTTTAGCTTTATTAAAAAATTCAGAAATCACCCTGAATTCGTTTTGCCGGACCGACAAGAAGTCACTATGACAACTCATTTCCTTCAATCCTACGTACGTCTGCTGATAGCAACCTGCCATCGAAGAGGGGTCCACGCGATGGGAGGTATGGCAGCACAAATCCCTATTAAAGGAGATGAAAAAGCTAACAATGAAGCCATGGCGAAAGTTTTAGCCGATAAAAAACGTGAAGCCAATGCCGGTCATGATGGAACTTGGGTTGCCCATCCAGGATTAATTCCTGTTGCGCTTGAAGCGTTTGATGAGTTGATGCCTGCGGCAAACCAAATTGATAAGCCTATTTCAAGTTATCGTATTACGCAAAGCGATCTCTTAAAGGTTCCAGAAGGAAAAATTACTGAGCAAGGCGTAAGAAATAATATTAGCGTGGGTATTCAATACCTTTTTTCTTGGCTCAAAGGAAATGGTTGCGTTCCGATCAATCATTTAATGGAAGATGCTGCAACCGCCGAAATTTGCCGTTCCCAGCTGTGGCAATGGCTAAAATTTGCCGTAAACCTGGCTGATGGCCGAAAATTTGATAAAAATTTGTTTGCCGTTTTAGCAGAAGAAGAATTAGGGAAAATCAAAACCAAAGTAACCCAAGAAGGATTAGCGCAGACTGAGTTAGAAACCGCATTTAAATTATTCGTAGGAATGATAACCAAGGATAATTTTGATGAATTTCTAACACTCCCTGCATACCCACTGTTAGTTAACAATCAAAGGAAGGAATACCATGAATATGAACCAGCAAGAACAAGTTAATCAACTCAATAAAGATTGGAAATCTAATCTTCGCTGGGCTGGAATTCAGCGTCCTTATAGTGCGGAAGAAGTTGTTAAATTAAGACCTACACTGAAGATGGAATATAGCTTAGCGAAACACGGTGCTGAAAAATTATGGTCTATGTTGCAAGAGAATATGCCTGTTACTGCTTTGGGCTGCCTAACAGGCAATCAAGCTGTTCAAGCAGTGCAAGCTGGTCTCAAAGCAATTTACTGCTCAGGATGGCAAGTTGCAGGGGATCACAACTCAGCAGGACAAATGTATCCTGATCAAAGCTTATATCCGGTTGATTCAGTGCCTAAATTAGTCGAAGCAATCAATAATGCTTTGGTACGCACCGATGAAATTCATAGTTTAGAAGGTGAACGCTCTACAAAATGGTATGCTCCGATCATTGCTGATGCTGAGGCTGGCTTCGGTGGTAATTTAAATGCTTTTGAATTAATGAAACACATGATTAGAGCGGGAGCAGCAGCGGTTCATTTTGAAGACCAGCTTTCTTCTGCCAAAAAATGTGGTCATATGGGAGGTAAAGTTTTAATCCCAACGTCTGAGGCCATTCATAAATTGATTGCTGCGCGTTTAGCTGCTGATATTTGTGGGGTTCCAACGCTAATTATTGCACGTACCGATGCTGATTCTGCCACATTAATAACCAGTGATTTCGACGAAAATGATAGAGTCTTTTTGACAGGAAAACGCTCAACAGAAGGATTTTACTATGTAAAAAGTGGTATTGAGCAAGCCATCAGCCGTGGTCTAGCCTATGCGCCTTATGCTGACATGATTTGGTGTGAAACATCAAAGCCAAACATTCAACAAGCACGACAATTTGCGGATGCTATCCGTCAGAAGTTCCCTAAAAAAATACTTTGTTACAACTGCTCTCCTTCGTTCAATTGGCAAGCCAATTTAAAAGAACATGACTTAAGAACATTCAGGGAACAGCTGTTTGAAATGGGTTATAAATACCAATTTATCACTTTAGCAGGTTGGCATAGTCTTAATTTAGGCATGTTTGAAATTGCAAAAGCCTATAAAGAAGAAGGGATGTTTGCTTACTCTCGCATGCAACAGAAAGAAATGGCCCAAGAAACCTTTGGTTTTAGAGCAACTAAGCATCAAGCTTTTGTCGGGACAGGCTATTTTGATGCTGTACAAAATACCATTATGCAAGGGGAAACTTCAACCACTGCTTTAAGTGGAAGCACAGAGCGTGAACAGTTTAATAAGCACTCATGACTGCTCTTTATACTGATCACTCCCGCGAGAGCGGGAATTAATTTTGTCATTGACTATACGAGTGATTTTTAGGGAATAACAGAAAGGAGTTTAAATCGTGGATAAAAAAAACACACCCAAACTAAATCCGGATGAAAATAAATTAAAAAAAGAAGTAGAAGAAGGCATAGAGCATGCTGATGCGCTTTATAAGCAAGTTAAAGATAAAGCGAGCGAATTTTATGAGGAAAGCAAGAAAACGGTCTATGATGCACAAGATAATCTTAAGGAATATACGGATAAACTTGTGCAACATGTGAAAGAGAAGCCCCTTACTTCTTTGCTGATTGCAGGTAGTGTTGGCTTTATTTTATCGTCTTTGCTGAAAAAATGATGAAATTCCTCGAACACATTAAAGGGCTTATTTCGAGCAAAACAGAATATTCCAGGGGAGTTTACGCTTTATTTAAATTAGAAGCTAAACTCGCCGGGTTAAACCTATTCCCTTTTCTTGTGGGCCTGATTGCTTTATTAGCGTTAACCATGACCATTTGGCTAGTAGTAATGGTTTTGATTGGGTATGTGATACTAAACCTCTTTAAACAGCCCCTTACTGCTATTATTACAATATTACTGCTGAATTTAGGTTTAGCGCTTTATTTCATCAGAGACATGAAACAGCGTTTGCAACAAATGAGTTTTGCACGCACAAGAGATTGCCTTAGAGCACCTGAAGAGAGGAGCGAAAGTGAGCCAGAGGAAAGATCTGTTGAAGTCCATAGCCAAGCTAGAGGCAAAAGTTAAGCTTGCGAAAAAAAATGAAAAGGAGCACAGGCATTATTTCGCGCGCCTTATTGGACAACATCAATATTTTTTAGTTGCGATGCTTCTTCCTGCTTTTTTAGGCGGTTGGCAAAGTGGCAAACTGGCTCGAAGTGGCAGTCGATTAAAACAATTGACGAAATACGGATTTTTTACTTTTTTCAATTTAATTAAAAATTACAAAAAACTAATTTAGGTCATCACCACTAGAGGGGTTAGCCAGACGCGAGATTAACGGGCCTTAAAACCGACTAGAACGGGCGATTCAAGCTCAGCATCAGCCGCGAGCTCTTTCAAATTATCCATTTCTTTCTCGACACTTTGAGAAAGATTTTGCACATAACTGTAGCGGCCTTTTGTCGGATCGCCTCGATAACGATCAAGATAAATCTCGCAGTAATCTTGAATGGTTTTCAAAGCGCCCATTCTTTCAGTAATACCGCAATCAGGTTTTAATTTTTTATATTCCGTAATTGCATTTTTTATGTTCTGGGCCTCATCAGAGATACGTAAGCCTTTAAAACCAAGATCCCAAAGTAGGATATGGCCATGATAGCTTTTTGTTACTGGCAAGCTCCTTTCTTGTTCCTTTCCATTGAATCGGACATATGCGAAATCCCGACCATGCGCTACTGTTTCACTTAAACGCTCAGAGCCAGAGTAATTCTTGATAATATGACTATCTAATTTTACAGCTAATTCCTTGATTTTATTATGGATGGGATTGGACTGATCCTGATCGCAAAGAGCGCAAATTTTTTCCAAAGTGGTAATTTTGGATTGGGCATTAAGTGCATGCTGGTGTGAAGTGAGCGCTGGATCATGTGAATCTGTTTTTGCTTCTAAATGGATATAAATTCGCAAGGCCTCAGACAGCTCCTGATTATCCACCTTGAGTAAAAGATCCTTTAATTCTTCATAATGCTCTTTATACTCTTTGCTTCGGGAAAGTCTTAGTTTTCCTTGATTAAGTAACGCAATGTTTTCTTTAGTCTGCGTTATCTTTGCAAGAGTTTGTTCATCCGATACAGCCATGCTGCTTCTCATTTTTTGCCAGGAAGTAGCCGTTAGCGTATTTTTTAATTGACCTTTTGCCGTAAATGCCGAACCCACCTCGAGCATGTCGGCTGCAACCTCTTTTGTTTCTACCGTGTCAGGAAAAATGTTACTGATTACATTATTCCAAACTTGACTAATCGTATTGATTATTGCTTTTGCTTTTAATGGGCGAAAAATACTGCCTATTTTTGCAAAAATAGGGCCACCTGCTAAATTGAAAGGTGATAGAAGCGTATCCGCTACAAACCATTTGACATCACTTGGATTTGGCCCACGGCCATAGCTAATTGCTTCGTGAGCCATCTTTACTGCCGATATAGCCGTAGACGTGTAAGAAACAAAACTGATAGCTCCTAAAATTCCTGCCGGAACAAATAATGGGGGAAAGAAAAGCGCGGCAATACCTAATATGGCTGCGGGTATGGCTGTAGCCAATCCTAGAAAAGAAGTCGTTGTAGCCACATCTTTAGCAATAGCGTCAACGATAGTCATTTTTTTTGCGCCTTCATAGTGGCTATCGAGAAGGCGTTTAGAAAGTATTTCGAGCTGTTTTATTTGATCGCTAGTGTGTGGATCAGAAAGCGCTTTATCACGCAATGCATAGCATTGTAAGCTGATGTCTTTATGGGCCTGCAAACATTCATAACGAGTTTGCATGTTAAGTAGAGCAGAGGGACTTAGAACTTCACGGAATTTGGCTTTAATTGATGCACAATCTTTCTCAGTTTCCTCTGTGCCTTCTATACTATCAAGCGTTTTATAGATAGCCTTTAATAAACAGCGCTCTTTTAATAGACCAAGGTATTTGGCGTATTTTTTCTCAAAAGCCTCAATTTCTTTTTTTTGTTCAGGATACTCTTCTTGGGCTTTTTCAATTAACTGAGCAATTTCTGTAGAAGCAGGATTGTTTTCGCCGGTCTTTTTAACTTCAGTTTCAAAAAAGCGTGCACCCGACCACAATTCTGGGTAATTGAGAATACCGTATTGTTCTATTTTTAAATGAGGCTCGATAACCGCAGGGGCATTCCTAACTAACCAAGTTAAATGCTCTTGTTGAATGGACTCATTGATACTCTGTAGATCATCACTAAGCGTGATAACGGGCCAGAACGGCATTGCCATTTTTAAGGCCTCATAATAAAGTTCTTAAGATTAATTATAGATTGGAAAAGCTTAAGGCATGATTATCATGCCTAGAGTAAGCCAGCGTTATTCATGAATGTTGGTATGCCTTGCGGTTACGTTGAGTATTTATCTAAATTGCGTGCAGAACGTAATCCTTCATTGCATGCTTTAAAGCTAAAGATTATCGGTGAATGGATTTTTACTCTTGCTGGAACAAGGAGGGTAGTGTGCTAATCAATGTTTCCTTTTTTTTACCTACTCATTGTGGTTTTCTTGATTTTAGCCTGAGCAAAAAGCAGGGATAGCTAGACTATTTCATGAGATTCAAACGGCTCATTGTGATAAACCTTATAAGCAATGATAAAGGCTGTTATGAGATAAACGAGGTTAACTCCGACGTAGCAAATCATTGTCCCCAATAAACCCAACCACGAAATGAAAATCACACAAGCAACAATCTGGGCCAAGAGAAGATAAACAGTAAACTGCGCCCCAATTTTACTTCCTTCCTGCGAGTATTGAATCATTAGTGTTAGAGGCATGGATACTGAATAGCAAATAAGATTAATCAATGAGATATACACATAGGGGAGTACTTCAATAAAATTCGATTTGAATAAATATAAAAGGTATTCGGCAAAAATACCGATAATTAAAGAGATAAAAACCGCAATGGTCAAACCAATAAGGATGTATTTTTTGGTGGTATTGAATAAAAATGTTTTACCGTGTGCAAAAGAGCCAGAAATTTCAGGCTTTATTAAGATACCAATGGGGCTTAATGCGGTAAATCCCAGGGAAATAATTGTGATTACCGCTGCAAACATCCCCACTTCGTAAGGGTCATTTCCGAGCCATTCAGTAATCAGTAAAGGGGTGACTGTGAAAGCATAACGATCCAGATTTTGAATGGTATAACCGAATATTTTCTTCTTCCAAGCTGAAGATTTAACTTGGAGCACATTTTTTTCTGTAACAGTCAATTTCAGTTTGGTTTTACGATGAATGGCAATAAATAATATCCCTATAACCACATAGCTTAGGATAAGAGAAATCAACATAATATGCGCAAAATATTGCGCGTTATTGTGAAATAAAATGTCATTAAAGTAAAAATAAGTAAACAAGGTAAGCAGAAAATAAAATACGGTCTGTAGCATATTCAAAATGACTGCCGTGCGCATAAAACCAACTGCTCGAAACAGTTGGAGATAAATATTGTAAATCGATACAATGATAGCGCCCCAAACAAACAAAGTTAGGAGGTGACTCTTATTAGAATGTTGTATATCGTCAATAGAATGCCCCAGTGCAATAATGGCTGCACTTAAAAGTAAACTACCCACGAGAAATGACAGGTAGATAGGTTGCAAAAATTCTCGAATTGACAAAGCCAAGGCATGAATTTCATTATGTTTTTTTTTGATGTAATATTTAGGTATAAAATGCGCAATAATCGAATCAAGCCCCATTGTCATTAAAGTACCGATTAAAAATAACGCTTTTACTGCGACTGTAAAATCCCCAAAAGCTGAAGTTCCCGCGTTTCTTGCCACCATTAGGTTGATAAGAAACAGCATAAATTGATCAGCAATGAGTAGAAATAAATTAAATGCAAAGACCATTTATTCTATAGGAATAAGTCACTTAAATTCTAATATAGCAAAAAAGTCAATAAACGCTTCTAATATTCCATGCTAAAGCATGCAAAAGGTTCCAGCCATGCCTAATCCTTCTGTACTAAACTAACAAATATACCGCCAACAAAGTGGTTCTATGGCAACAGATAAGATTGAAAGTGCTAAGTCCAAAAAAGGCTTTGTTGCTATCGATATCGATGGCACTGGACTGGTGGAAAAAATAGATAAAAATTTTGGTTATGGTTTGATGAATGAACAGAGTCATGTCAGACAAACTCTTATTCAATATATTCGTGCCGCTCAAGAAGCCGGTTATGACATTATTATTTTGACGGCACGACCAGCGCCCATTGAAATTGCTTTAAGAAACCTAAACATAGGTACAAAACCTACGCAAGATATTGTTGATTATTTAAAGGAACACGACATCAATGTTAAAGCAATTGCTCGCTCGCCGGCAGGGTTAAAAGGAAAGAAAATGCAGGAACTTATTCAAGAATATCCTGAAGAAGCCATAGGCGTGTTATTTGATGATCAGTTAAAACAAGTTAATGACGTCAAAAAACAAGGCAATAACCAGCTGAAAGCATTTGATGTGAATAGTAAAGGGGATTTAGAGGAGTATCTAGGCCTTATTCAATTGGCTGACACTCACCCTTTGATGGTGGGTAAAGCGCACCCATTTCATCCAGAAAATATCATCAAATCTGTACTGGACGCTAGTCCCGGTAAAAGAAATCAAGATTTAGTTAATCTTAATCAAAAACTGAAAACGCTAGAGGCAAAATTTCCGGATGAAGCACGGGATATAAAAAAAATCCTTAACGAGCTGTGTATCCGTTTTTTTGAAGCGGATTATCGTCAGTATAGGCCTGAGATTGATTGGATTAATGCTGCTGCAAAACATTTAAACGTCTTAGCTGATAAATTAAGCAACGACAACCAAATAACTTATGCTGATCTCGAACAAGCTCGGCATGAAATTTTTTCTAAATCAAGCTTAGCCCATGTCATTCCTAATTCACGATGTGATGAGTTAATTAAAAATTTTCTTCAACAAATGATCAAATTTCCTCTCATCGATGAGTTGCGCACTCAATGCAATACGTTCAGTGCTGCTCTTGCTTACGAAGGCCATAATGCAGAAGGGGAGGAAAAAGAGGCTATAAAACTGCAACAAATTGCTGTAAAAGAAATGGTTGAAACATTAAAGAATAAGGACCCAAACATTGCCTTAAAGAATTTTCAAGACAAATTTGAGTCAAATCAAGATGTTTTCGCAAATACAATGGCGGGTAAAGATTTTGTTGAGTCAATTCGTACAATCCTTAAGAGTTTACCCTTTATTGGTAGTTTTTTTGAGAAAGAATCCGAAAAAATAACCGACGAAATTAAAAAGATTTCTCAATTTTATAAAAGTAAATTAACTGATTTGAAAGCAGCTGACGCTTCTGCAATAGAGGATCAAGAAGACATCCAGCCAGGCAGATCTTCTTTATAAAATCAGTGAATTCATATAAGACTGTTTCTTGATCAGAAAAAAATTAGTTGGGTTTTAAGCCCACTTTAATCCAGCCTTCTTGACGTAAATCAAATTGCTTATAGGCATTTACCACATCAATTAACGGCATTTTTTGAGTTAATATTTTAGCTGGATTAATCACTTTTGACTGAACTTGCTGCAGAAGAAAAGGAATATACGCTCGATGAGGACAATTACCCATGACTATTTTTACATTTTTATTCATCGCTTTTCCTATAGGAAATACCATAAAATCTTCCGCATACACTCCAATAATTGAAATCGTTCCACACTTTGCGACTAAATCCACACATTCACGTAATGCAAAACTTGGCGCATTGCCTGGAAGCCAGTTTTTTCCCTCATTGTTTGGTACAGGAACAAGTTCAGCAACTTCTTGCTGAAATGCGGTTTTGTGCTTATTAATACGTGTCAAAGGGCCTTCTGTTGGGTAATAAGAATCTATTCCTACTGCATCAATCACCACATCCGCAAATAATCCTTTTGTCAATTCCATGATCAACTTATAAGGATTTTCTTTAGTAAAATTAATGATCTCAGCGCCTTGTTTTTTGGCCATTTCCAAGCGAGAAGGAATTCCATCAATAGCAATAATTTTGGCAACGCCGCGCAAAAGGCAACTAGCAATGACAAATTGACCTACCGGTCCGCAACCAAGCACAACGACAATATTACCTGGTTTCACCGAGGCAATATCCACTCCAAAATAAGCAGTGGGGAAAATATCGGATAAAAGAATCGCTTGATCATCGCTGATGCTTTCTTCGATTTTTACTAAGTTATGCTGTGCGAACGGAACTCTTACATATTCTGCCTGGCAACCATGAAAGGGACCACTTGCTTTTGGGCCTCCATAGAACGCAGTTCCTGAGAACTGTCCATTGGGATTAGCGTGATTACATTGCGAAAACAGAGCATTATGGCACATTTCACAGGTGCCACAAGCAATAGTAGAGGGAATAATGACGCGATCGCCTATAGTTAGATTCGTCACTTCCTTGCCAATTTCCGCAACCGTACCAACCGCTTCATGGCCTAAAATTGTCCCCGGTTTCATGGGCCCGACGGTTCCTCTGACAAAATGTAAGTCAGTTCCGCAAATCGCACTCGTTGTAATTTTTACAATAGCATCCGTGTTATTTTCAATGGTGGGATCCTTAACTTCCTGTAAGCGAATATCACCTATATGATGAAATACTAAGGCTTTCATAGTTTCCTCCTGAAACCAGATCCTTTACTAATTTTAGCTAGAAAAAAACGATTGGGCGAATTTGACTATACCTTAGTTTGTCTTTTTTTAATATTTCTTAATCCGATGTTTTTTAATCTAATATAAATTTAATATAGGTTTAATTATTTAAATAAAACAATGAATATTTCCCTTTATTCTTTAGAAGAGTGTGAAAAAATTGCTACAGAATCTTCGTTGCGCTATGTCCAAGATTCTCTTCCTGGCATATTAAGAAAAAAATGCGGAAAAGGGTTTGCCTATTTCTATCCTGATGGTACTCAAGTTAGGAATGAAAATGAATTAAAGCGAATCAAACAATTAGTCATTCCTCCTGCTTACAAGGAAGTGTGGATATGCCCCTTTGCAAATGGACATATTCAAGCCACTGGAAGGGACAGTAGAAATCGAAAACAATACCGCTATCACCCACTATGGCAAGAGGCCCGTCAAAGACAAAAATTTGACATGATGATTCATTTTGGCGCGAGTATTTCATTAATACGTCATCATATTAATGAAATACTGAGTCAGCCGCCTTTACTTAGCAAAAATCAAATTATTTGCGCCATATTATACTTGCTTGATACCTGCTGTATTCGCATTGGAAATACAATTTATGCGCAAGAAAATAAAACCTATGGATTAACCACCTTGCGAAAAAAGCATCTTATAATACAAAAAAATCAAGCCGTTTTAGATTTTTACGGTAAAAATTCGAAAGTTTGGCACATTAATCTTAGGGATAAAAAAATCATTAGAATATTAAAAAAATGCGAAGAAATTCCTGGGTATGAATTATTTAAGTATCAAGATGAAAATGGGCTTAAGATCATTACCTCTCAAGATATCAATTTCTATTTAAAATGCTTAACAAATTATCCTTTTACGGCAAAAGATTTTAGAACTTGGATTGCAAGTCGTGAATTTTTTTGCCGTTTATTGGAATTTTCAAACACGAAACTCCGAGCGGATGTTTTTATACCTGTATTAAAAGAAGTCGCTAAACTCTTAGGACATACACCTAATGTCTGCCAAAAAAATTATATTCATCCTGAAATTATTAATTGGTACAAAGAAGGAAAATTAGATAAATGGAAAAACAAGCATCAAAAAAAAATTAATTCGATGAGCAGGGATGAGCTTCTGCTGTATTGGCTGAAGAAAGTAGCGTGTGATTAGACAAAGCAACATAGCCAACTTATCCCGAAGAATAGCAATGGAAGCCAACAATGAATTCAAGTTTATCCATTACCTTACGCAGGCTAGAAGAATTCAACGAAATTTATAAGCCAGAAAATTGTAATCTCTCCCAAACTCTACAAATTTATCAACGAGTGACTCAATCAAAAGAAGAGTCAAGGCTTTTTGAAGAGAGAGGGGGGGGGTCTTTTTGGTAAATATGGACGTACCCGAACCAGTGAGCGATGTTTGCACGATCTTAGGGATAATATTAGGAGTAGCGACCCCAGTCATGTCAAAATTTACGGTGAACTCTCTTTATATTTCAGATTTACCCAACTTAAAAACTACGGCGAAGTTATAAGTAATACATTAACCCATATATCACTTTTACTTTATAAACATTTGATTACGCTGGGCACCTATCTTCCGAGTGACTTTGATCAGATAGGACAAAATAAATTTTCTTGTATAATGCGATTGAAAATTGAGTAGTTTAAATTTGTAAATAATGGAGATAAGTGATGACTTTACTTAGAAGTGATAATGGCCATGGTGGTAGTAGCGGTATCTTTGCAACAGCTGGTGAATTAGAAAAAGCAGGATTGGCTGTAGCCTTTAGTATAGACAATTTAAAATTTAAAGTTAATAAAACCAAGCCTGAATCATGGAAAACAGAGACACAAGGTTTAATAAAAAGTGTTCATACTGTACTAGCACAATATGACTCTAATCATGAAAAACACTCTCTAAGGATGTTAAATGCTGGAGGTATCTTGACGTTAAGTTCGGAAACGGGTCAGCCCTTGGCAATGGTTATGCTAAAAGAAAAAAATGGTTTAAACCTCGGTTTTGGTAAAGTAGAGTTAAAAGATATTAGTGAGGAATTAGTTGCTATACAAGATGAATTAGATAAGTCTCTACAGACTATATTACAAACTGTTTTGGATGAATCTGATACTAAAGAAGCTTTTCTTGAAACTTTAAAAACAATGCCTGTGCAACAATTTGCACAATTACAGTCGATTATAGATGATAAGGATCTTGTCATTGGTAATGTTCTTTCTAAAATACAATCAACAAAACCGCTACCATCTTCCTTTGGTCGGCCAGATCTCAACGGTTATGCTACACTAGCGGTCGAAAAGGCGGCAGAAAGAGAAATTGAGGAAGAAATAGTCATTGAAAATATTAGCTTGAAAGGAAGAACTCATTGCGAAAAAGCCTTAAATCGTGCTGACACAACTATGTATGTTAGTGGGATTATAGGTAACGATGATCCGAAGAAATTTTCTGCGAAAGAATTTAATGACGATATTGAATCAACTACATTTGTTGTTAATTGTACCATTAAAAAAGAAGAATTAAGTAGTTTAACACCTAAAAACTGCATAATTATTACACCAATGGCAGTCGAAATTACTAAAGATACGTCAAAAAACACACTCCAAACGGTAGTGAAAACGGCACAGGAAAAAGAAGGTCTAAACGTTCTTGGTGGGGGAAATCAATTTGCAGTTCCATACTATTGTAAAGAAGTTTTCGGTGTAGATGCAAAAATAGTTGAGCACAAAATATCTCAAGTGACTAGAGACACAGTCTTCCAGCCATCTGTACCTTCATTGGTTTCATCTACTGCGGATTTAAGCTCAACAAATACCTTTAAATAGCCAAAAACTACGAAAAAACTCATTGTAATCGCTTGATTATAATGAGTTTAATGGCTGTTCGCGGGATCTAGATGTTAATGCTCAGCATTAATATTAATTTTGACATCATTTTATACAAAAAACGAATTTTTTTATTTATGGTACCCGGAACACAAGGAGTAGAGAGGTTTTCATTGACCAGCACTGAAGATATAACGCAATTTCCTCATTTGATGCGGTAATCCCCCCGAAAAATAACTGGTGTCAAAAGTAGAATTTTCTCATAACCTATGCTGGAGGAGATTCTGCATGAAACGATCAAAATATTCAGACAGCCAAATACTGTCGATACTAAAACAATATGAAAGCGGTACACCTGTTTCGGAGATTTGCCGAGAATACGTTATTAGCGCGGCACTATTTTATAAATGGCGTTCTAAATATGGCGGAATGGACGCATCAATGATGTCGCGTCTGAAAGAGCTAGAAGCAGAAAATAGTCGTCTTAAAAAGATGTACGCAGAGGAACGATTGAAAGCAGAAATTCTTAAAGAGGCCATTGAAAAAAAGTGGTAACACCGTCGCGCCGACGTGAACTGGCGCAAAAGGCGGTGAAAGAGAAAGGAATTTCAATCCGTTTATCGTGTTCGCTCTTTAGCCTTAGTGAGACCTGTTATCGCTATCAGTCTAAATTAAGCGAGGAGAATGCACGGATAGCGGATTGGCTAGAACGCCTGACACAGAATCAGCGCAATTGGGGTTTTGGCTTATGTTTTTTATACTTACGGAATGTGAAAGGATTTATTTGGAATCACAAGCGCGTTTATCGTATTTATCGAGAGTTAGAACTCAATATGCGCATCAAACCAAAGAAACGGTTGATTAGGGAAAAACCTGAAGCCTTAGTTGTGCCATGCTACCAACGAATGTTGGTCGATGGATTTTATGCACGCCCAATTAGAAGATGGCCGCGCTTACCGTTTATTCAATGTCATTGATGATTTCAATCGGGAAGGTCTTGCCATTGAGGTTGATTTTTCTTTGCCAGCAGAGCGGGTTGTACGAGTCCTCAATCAAATCATTGAATGGCGAGGCAAGCCACAACAAATTCGTTGCGATAATGGTCCTGAATACATTTCTAAGCTACTTGGACAATGGGCTAATAAAAATCAAATACAGCTGGTTTTTATTCAGCCAGGTAATCCTCAACAGAATGCCTATATTGAACGCTACAATCGCACTGTTCGTTATGATTGGCTTAGCCAATATTTATTTAAATCTATTGCCGAGGTACAACACCATGCGACACAATGGTTATGGACGTACAACAATGAACGACCTAATACCGCTATTGGAGGAATACCTCCAAGGCAAAAACTGGCTCTAGTGGCCTAATCCTCTACTTTTAACTTCGGTTAAAAATGGGCGGATTACCATGCAAGCTTATCCTAGCGACAATAGCGGAGATTACAACGCGTGGTTTGATTTTGGCATTAAAATCTTGATAGCAGGATTAGAACGACAGCTAGAGCTAAGCCAATCGAAGAAATAATAACTGCTTTCCCTTATGTACTAGTAACTTGACTATATCTACAGCTATGGAACCTAACGAGATTATAGGTTCTACATCAAAGAAACGTCTTTGGACAGCATTTGAGAAGCTATCAAATTGTTCCAGAGATTTACCGAAATGGAGTTATAAAAGAAAAGCTAATAATATTCTTCGAACTTTGAGAACAATGGAACAGTATGGTTTGGTTATATTAAAAGAAAACCCAAATAAAAAACATAGGGGGAGGGCGCCCTTAATGCCAAAAGCCCTTATATGATGAATTTGAGGTTAAGTTTTCTATTCAGCAAGTTTATTAATCTAGTCCTTTAATTTTTTTTATTCATGGGAGTTATCGCAAAAATATAGGGGGCTAGGTTAATAAACCTGTTATCCTGTCTGGGCATTAAGAACTCAATTTAATTCACTTAAAAGAGATTGTATAATTTCAGGGTCAATAGGTTTGGTGATAATTTTATTGATACCTGATTTTCTATAATTAGATAATGCTTGTTCTGAATAACCAGTCATAGCAAAGATAAACACTGGAGGGCGATTATTGGCAGCTTCCCACTTTCTGATACGCTGGCTTAACTCAATACCAGAACTATTAGGTAATCTGATATCGGTAATAATAATGTCAAAGTCTTCGCTCATCACTAATAGGAAAGCATCTTCTGCATTATTGACCGAATTGATTTTATAACCCATTTTTTTCACTGCTTGCTCTAAAAAGAATAAGATAACGGGGTTATCTTCCACTAATAATATACGCAGTACTTTTGACAAGGAATTTTTAGCATTCTTAGGATTTAGTGGAGATAAAGTTGACTCTCTTTGTTTGCTACTTTGGGTGGATTTCGTATCACTATTTTTTTCTATGTTTTCTCTTTTCAGTGATAAATCAAAATAAAATGTCGACCCTTTATTAAATTCACTTTCAAATTGAATACGACTTCCTAATAACTTTGCATATTTTTCGGCGATTTGTAGACCCATGCCAAACCCTTCATGGTGGATGTTGTTCGAAACATTAACCGAATGAAATCGTTCAAAAACCTTCTGATGACTTTCTTTTCTTATGCCAATTCCTGTGTCATGTATACTAAAACGAAGTTGTACATTTTTTCTTTCTTTTTTTAATAATTTTATCTCTATCTCTACATACCCTTTGGCGGTAAATTTAATTGCATTTCCTAGCAAATTAAGCAAAATTCGATAGAGTTTATTTTGATCAGATATTATATAGGTAGGCATTTCGCTATCAATATTAATTTTTATATCAATATTTTTTAGTTTTGCTGCAGGAAGGACGAGAGCCACCAGTGCGTTAATGCTTTTACTTAAATTAAAAGTCTCATATTGAATATCTACTTTCATACTATCTGCTGATCTTAGCTGTAGTATGTCGTTAAATAAAGCTAACAGCTGTTCTCCGCTTTCATAAAGTAATTGAGCATATTTTTTCTCGTTCTGGCCACAGATGGTTTGTTCTAAAAATTTAGCCATACCGATGATTCCTGATAAAGGAGTTCGAAGATCGTGACTCATACTATCAATGAATTCTGTTTTCATGCGATTTGCTTTTTCTGCTTTTTCTTTAGCGCTTTTTAAGTTAAGTGTCTTCTGCTTCAGCGGGGTGATATCTATTGTATTACCCACTACCCCCATAATTTCTCCTTTGTGATTATATATGGGATTTTTAATAGACAATTGATTCACTTTTTTACCAGAAGGCAAAATATTTATCTCTTCATATAAGTGTTCAACTTTTTTTTCCATTACCATTAAATCATTAGAACGAAATTGATCTGCTATTTTTTTATCAAATAATTCATAATCGGTTTTTCCAACGACTTCTGAACTATTGGTTATAAAACCCATTTTTTTTAAAGTCTGGCAACCTCGTTTATTGACTCCAAGCCATCTTCCTTTAGTGTCTTTCCAATAAATATCACCAGGTAAATTATCAATAAGATGTTTTAAATACTTATTTTCTATTTCTAATTGTAGAATAGCTTCCTTTAAGGAGGAGATTAAATTATTCTGTTCAGCTGATCTACTCATAGGATACTCCATGTAGGCAAAGCCGCAAGTTTAGATCAAAAGAAACTGATAGGGAATAAGGATTACCGCATCAATAGCAGATTTGTTTGAAGAAAATGGAGTTTCTTATATTTCAATATAGAAACCTGGCCATTTGTAAAATTCAACTCTTTTTTTTCCCTGCAGTTAAATGTAATTGGAAAAGGAAGATAAGTAATGAGCAGAATTAATTTACTACAAGGTCCAGGGAGTAAACAGAGCTATTTTGGAGGGGCAACACAGAGATTTTTTAGTCAGTCAAAATTACCCATTTTCTCGACGTTAGAAAAATGGGCAACAGACGAATTTGCTAGATTAAAAATTGGCCCAAAACCTTTGGAAGGAACTCTTGTCTATATACGTCAGCATATGTTATGGAACTCTATACCTCTAGCGAGAACAATGAGTAAATGGGGCGTTAGATACAGTAACATGTATTATTTGGGTATTCCCTATTCGGCAAATTCAGGCGTAATAAAAGAATTACAAGCATTAGGAGTTAACTATTTTCACGGCGTAGGGCAACTTGGTTATGGAAGAGGTGAAGATGACGCTATCAGCGCTTCCACTTGGAGATGGAAAGACATTTATGAAGTACCCAAAGAGGGCATAGACAAGATAATAGCGTTCGATCACGGCGGCAAAGTATTACAATTTATGCCTCCAGATTTATTAAAAAAATATAAAGTAGTTGCTGGTGACAAAACAACAACTGGTATAGATGAGATTAATAGAAGAGGAAAACCTCCTTTCCCTGTCATTGATGTAGCCAGCTGTGCAATTAAAAAATTTGTTGAGCCTCCTTTTATTGCCGAAGCTGTTTTTTCTAATTTAGACAACATTTTAGATGACATTCGATTCACTAAAGCAATTTGTAGTGTTATAGGTTTTGGGCCTATTGGAAAAGCGATTGCTAAAAAGCTTCTTGATTTAGGGTGTTGTGTTTTTGCGCATGACATTAAGCCGGAATTGCTGACAGAAATATCTCACCCCAATCTTTATAAAACAGTTGATCCAAATGCAGCTTTATCGAAAGCAAAGTATATTTTCTTTTGTACGAAAGAAGACATTACTAACCCAGCACTCGACTTATTTAGACTGAACCCTGAAGAGCAAGTACTCATTAATTGTACTTCTGGGGATTATCCTGTCGCTACTGCATTACGGCAACTTGTACCAGCGATCGATTTAATCAACCAATCACTTGACCCCTATAGAGATGTGATATATACAAATCCAATCGGTGGCAGAATTGTATTTCATCAAGGTGGATATCCCGCTAATTTTGGAAAAAGCCGAGAAAGTGGAAGATCAGTGGATGATGAAAAAATTGATATCATCCGCTCACTAGCCTTAGCTGCATTAGTACAAGCAGTATGGCATTTTCACGACATTCAAGTGATGAGTAATGGTTTAAATATGCTTGATGCAGCGATGCAGGTTTTGCTGGTGAAAAAATATTTGCAGCTAAATCCGGGTGCTATTCCAGAAACAGTTGCGAATAATTTACAAAATCCCCAGTGGATAAGAGAGTATGCAACTAAACTCGATCCAAATGTTATTTGTAATACTTCTAACAATACTAAAATGCAGGATGAAAGAGATGAATTAGATAAGAGTATCTCATTAAATATCTAGCGCAAATCAGCACTTGCGCGGCTTCCACATGCTGAAATGGAAGAGAAAAGACCAGCAATTGCATTAGCATTAAAGAAGGGAAATTCAATGCCTTTAAGGCATTGTTTGAAAACGGTGCAAAATGTGTCTTTTATAGGGGTTCTACCGCCGAGCAAACTGTTTTTCATTATGCAGCTTACTTTGGAAGAATTGAAATAATACGTTATCTCATTACACAAAAATTTAATATAACTGCTATAGTACCTGCCTTACAAAAAACAGGCCTTACCTTTGCACTTGAAGAGAAAAAATGGCCAACAGCGGCACGTATATTAATGTCGCAAGATACAATGGAGTCCATAGCAGCTAAAGATAAATTACTTATTCAAGACAACCTCGATAACATTTATCAAGCGTATGCTGAGGAGAGAAACCATTTGCCGAAAGAGTTGCCATTAAATGTTATGCATTTACTTATTTTAACCCCTGCATGTACGCACCGATATATTAATTTTTGCTAAACGGTTTTCCATTATCTGACCCTCGGCCGGGATCTTGGTAAAAAGGGCCATTAGCATAAACAGAGAAGAGAAAAGGGATAACCACCACGCGGGAAAAAATCCACAATAAGTCTGATTATTTTGATAATCAGACCTAATCTTCAAATCAGATTCTATAAGCCTTGCTGGCTCTACATTCTCTGTTGGCTGGTGGTAAATGTGATAATCAGACCTAAATGATGAATTACCATCTTCCAAGCATTTAAAATCATTGTTACTGCTATCATGCGAATTTTGAAATTCGCTAGTAGTAATATTTATATTACTACTTAATGAGTAAGGTTTTTCTGGTATAGCATTGCCGGTTTTGGCAAAACGCTTGCCAGAATCGGCAACGCTGTTCAAAACTGTATCAAGTATCTGGGGATAGTAAGAAAATCCTTTATCTGTCAGCGTATACCAAATTGTATGGTCATACTTCTTTTTGTTAAACGTGTTGGTGGTAATTAGACCAAGCTTTATGCAATTCGCAATAATGGTGCGAATGTTTTTAGTTGACCAAAAACCGAAATATTTGACGAAATCTTGGATGGTATTGTATGACCAGCATCGACCTTCATGAATATTCCTTTGTTTAGGGTCTTGTTTACTAGCGTTAGTTCTTATCCAAGTGGATAAATTGGCTATGAAAATACATAGATTTGCGTCCTTTGTATCAGTCATTAACTGTTCGTTAATAGTTAAATTCATGATATAATTGCTCCTTGATTCAGCTTTGTTCGTTGAGCTGGGTTAATGTTGTAAGGATTTACTCGCAACGTGCTTCGGTCGCCAAACTTCTACACGTTGACCAGTTTCGGGCAGGAAGCCCAAATTCTATTTTTTACTTTTCATTTTGTTCATGTAAGTTCTACATCTTAAAACTAAATTATCTATTAAATCTATTGCATAAGACATCTAAAAATTTCCTCGTAATTATTATTTTGATTCCCTGTTGCTAAACACACGAATCCATAGGATGGAAATGCGTCCAGTTGTAAGAAATATAATGGCAAAGGGAGTCGTAAAGACTTGATTCTGGTGAAGTGTTGTGTAGAATTCGTTGCATGTAACTGCCTTGCCCGTAAAGGTTTTTACTAGAGAATACATTAGCTAACGACTGATGTATTCTCGGTCTGATTATTTTGCCGCTAATTTACTCTGAAATATTCTTTAATTCAATAGAGCTACCATCCAAACTTCGAGTGTGAGGCAAATGTCATACATTGCCCTCCTTCTTAGTTTTGGGTTTCTTAGGGTTTCTAACTAAATAGGGATCTTGTTCATCAGGCATTAATTTGCCTTCCGTCAGATAGGCCAAACGAAATTGCTGTTTCCAGGGAATATAGCCCTGTGCTTTCCATTTAGTCATATTCTGTGAGGCGATTCCTAATGCCTTACACGCTTGATTTAAATTTCCATAATAATTTTCTACTTCATCCACTGTCATGATTGTCCTCCTGTTTGACGGCACTTATTTTAAATTAAACCTAAGTTTAATTCTAGGTTGATTTTCAAACATCTTTGCTCTAAATTGAAACCTTTCCAGGAGGGAAAGATATGTTAACGGAAGAACAACGAGCCAAAAGGCAAAACGGGATAGGTGCGTCTGATACGCCTATCATCATGGGATACTCAAGTTATAAAACGCCCTACCAGTTGTACTTAGAGAAAACAGGCGTCATTGAAGTAGACGAAGAAATGACGGAGCAGCAATACTGGGGAAATGCTTTAGAGCCGGTTATCATCAAGAGATTCGCGGAAGAAAATAATGTGGAAATCTCATTTCCTGATACCGCGCATCACCCTGACTACCCTTTCATCTTTGCCAATTTGGATGGCTGGATTGAAAGTGAAAAGGCTGTGGTAGAAGCAAAGTCTGCCAATAGTTTCCAGCGCAAAGAATGGGACATGGCACTTACAGATGGAATTCCTCTTGTTTACCTAATTCAAATTGCAAAGCAATGCGCCATTACTAATGCTTCAAGAGGCTACTGTGCCGTATTAATTGGTGGTATGAAATATAAGCAGTTTGTTTATGAGCGTGACAAAGAACTAGAGACTGTTATCTTACAAGCTGACATAGATTTTTGGGAGTGTGTTCAACGTAGACAAGAGCCTCCTCCATTAAACACATCTGATTGCCGACTGAAGTTTCCTACCCCAAGTCCTGATAAAATTGCTCATGCTACTTTCAAGACTGACCATGCTTTGAAAACACTGACCGATTACAAATCAAGGATAAAAGAGCTTCAAGAGCATGAGGAAACTCAAAAGATGCATTTAATGTCTCACATGGGCGATGCAGAGTATCTGATGGGTCATGAAGGTGAGTTGTTGGCTACATGGAAGGCCACAAAAAAAGGTACACGGGTATTTAATATTAAGTGAGGGATCACATGAACAATACAGAACTGGCGATAGTTAAGGACGAATCGCGGGAACTGAATCACATGAAACCAAGCCGTCTGGAAGACAGTTTGTTCTCTAAAGATTTAGCCCCGCATTACATGAAATTAGCAGGACAATTGGCAGCATCAGAAATGGTTCCAAAGTGCTTTAGAAATAAGCCATCCGATTTATTTCTATGCTGGTCTATGGGGTATCAAATAGGCATACCTCCTGAGCAAGCTATGAATTGTATAGCTGTTGTTAATGGCAAAGCTGTCATGTGGGGAGATGAAATGCTTGCTCTGTGTATGTCCCATCCTGATTTTCAGGATATTACTGAAGAGCCAATAATTGGCAAAGACAATATAATTTCTGGTTACACATGCACCATTAAGCGTAAAGGTAGAACTCCTACTGTCTCGGTTTTCACATTGGATATGGCTAAGAAAGCGGGTCTACTCGCTAAGGGCGGCGTATGGAATCAATACCCAGATAGAATGCTAAAACTTAGAGCCAGAGGGTTTGCTCTTAGAGATGCTTTCCCTGATGCATTGAAAGGCATTAAGTCTCGTGAAGAAGTGGAAGATTACATTGATGCAGATTATGCAGTAGTTCATTCTAAGCCTTCTCGAACTGAAGTACTAAAACAGGATATTACTGCCAAGAAGGAGCTGCCTAATGTTGACGCGATTAATAAATGTGTTGCTGGAAATGAGAATCAAGAGACTGGAGAAAAAACTGCGAAAAGTGAGGAGCTACAGCCAATGGAGAAGCCTAGAGAAGAAACGGCTCAATTGCATATTCAAATTAAACAGCTCATCAAGGAGATAGGATTTCCTGATGAACGTCTTCAGAAAGCCTTATCCTACTATCAGGTAGGAGCTATTGATGAAATGGATTGGGAAGCGGCTCATCACTTCATATTGAAATTAACTAAGCAAGGATAAAAATCATGGTAAATCAGGGAACAGTTCTCGGCAGAGTCGGTAAAATAGATACAAAAACAACCTCTACAGGCACTAAAATAACGAACATTAGCATTGTTACATCTAAGAAATTCGTTAAGAATGGAGAGAAACAAGAGAAAGCCACATGGCATAATGTCACTGCATTTTCAAAGGTTGCAGAAATTGCAGAAAAGTATGTGAATGTAGGTGATTGCTTGTATATTCAAGGCGAAATGGATAATCAAAAATACACTACGCAAGATGGTCAAGAGCGAACAAAACACTTCATAGTAGCACACACTCTACAGCTTATGCCTAAGACTAAAGAGCATGGAGCCGCCCCAAAAGATAAATCTTATGAAGCTGGTTTTGAAGATGATGATATCCCCTGGTAATTGATGTATTCGCGCATGGTGTTGATTACTTCATCAGCACCATAGCAAATTTCAGCCTTATATCCTCTTTCTCTCATTCGCTGAATAAACGCCTTCTGCTCAACAGTTGGTCTACCTATTTTAGACTTAACTTCAATAAATAAACCATGATAACCGCCATTTGGCCATGCCATAAAAATATCACTAGCTCCTTTCAACACACCCATTCGCTTCATAATATAACCAGCATAATAAGTAGCTTTACGCTCATTACCGATATGTAGCGTATGCTCAGCTATGAAAGGATGTTGTGCTCTTAGCCAGTCCATGGCTGCTATTTGTTCATTCGATTCGGTGTGGCGTTTTACCACGCTGCTCGATTCAACCATCCTTTTCTCGCCCACTCCATGGCAGGATTTGCCGCTAGTATTTCGATGTATCTATGTTCAGCACAGTCCCTTAATTGCTGGCGCAACAAAACTCCGTCCATGGAATTTGCTAAGCCAAAAATTATTCACCAATAAGCTATGGACAGTATATCACTTAAATTGATTAAAAAATTAGCTGAAAAAAGATAGCTTGATTATGAGTTGGTAAGTGGGAATTCTACTAATCGAGATTCGGATTTTCTTGCTGTGCCGAAGCGTTAATCAGCATTAATCGGTTATTCGGGACTCAGGAGCTTCAATGTTCTATTAAGCGGAATTCGTTTCAGTAAAGAAGGGAATCGAACCCTTATTCTTCTCAGCGAAGAGTCTCATTATCAGTGAGATGCCTAACCATTTGGCTTCTAAGTTACATGTTACAGACATGCTCTGGCAACGCAACAGTACTGCTGCTTAGGATCTAGGCTCCTAGCGGCCTTTCTCATACCATCAAGCTATCTAAAACGGATTAAGCTGCTTGGACTGGGAATGCTTCCATAAGCATAGGATCAACATCTAATTCGTAAGTCCAGTTTGCTTGTTGAATCATGGCATCTACTAAGCGTAATTGCTTAGCAACATAATCAAATTCTGCGGTAACTTGAGATGCTGTTAATTTAGGGAAGTTAGCACTAAGCTCATCCATGCCTTCATTTACTTTTACACGACTGGCACGGACTTCATAAAATACCTGGTTGTCTTTCAGTTTTTTAACGACTTCTAGTTTTTCAGCTAATTCTTTTCTGCGCAGTAATGCTTCCGCTAATTTAATCTTCATCATTCTTCCTTAAAAATAAGCAGAGGCCACCTTGAAGACCTCGGATGCTCCTTGTACGTCTAGGTACATGAGTGAGGATAAATGGCTTATGACTTAAACAATTGGAGGACAATCCAATGAAATAGAGGTCAACAAGCCATTTAATCAGAACTATTGTACAGGCGGTTGCTCAGAATTTGCAAGATTATCAGCATCTTCCTTCGCAATCTTTTCTTTCTGTAACTGAATTTGATAGTCAATTTCGTTTTTAGCACCATGTAATATAAATACTTGGTTGGTTGTTTGCGCAATTGAATTTTCTAATTCAGCTTTACGTCCGTTCAATTCATCTAAAGTCATGTCTCTTCCTTAAGGTCTGTAGATCCAATAGTTAATTACTGTACCCGTTCCAGGGTTGCCACTAAATGTTACAGTCAATGTATTCGCAGTACAAGCCGCTTGTAATACTGTAACATTATTTGTTCCATCATTAACCATCTGAACGCTAGCCAAGTCAGTAGCTAACACACCGGATATGGTAATAGCTTCCGCAGCTGCACCACCAACAGTAGTATATTGTGCCATTGTAAGTAATGGAGAAGATTCAAGTGGAATCAGGCTCCAATTGGCTCCATTATGCTCTACTTGATACATGCCAGCTCTCTTTCTCGCACTTGGAGATGCTTGTGTAATTACAGGAACTATATCTCCTTGAGAAAATGAATAGCCTGCCTCAACTGAATGGTTTAAATAACCAGTAGCTAATACTTCTGCTACGGTGTCATCGGTTAAAATGTAGTCAAACTTTGGCTCTACTCCTACCAAACCTGTTTGTCCGATTTGTATACTCTTGATTGGCATTTCCCTTGCTCCTCTAGTTTTGAATAAACTCTGTGACAATAATTATTCCAACACTACCAGCAGCACCAGCCGTATTAATCACCGCGCCTGTAGATTGGTTATAACTTCCGCGTCCTTGACCACCTGAACCTGGACCTTGAGTAGATGATCCGAATAAACTTGAGGCTCCTGACCCGCTGACATTAAGTAATCCAGTGTAAGTACTTCCTGCTGTATTTAATGGATTAGAACCTCCTGGACTAAGACCCCAAGCCATCACTGTCGCTCCTACATTATTCGCATAGCTACTCCAACTCATACTCTGTATGCTTAAAATTAATACGCCAGTCCCAATAGTATTGGTATTATTGGTCACAGTCTGAGAGCCAACGTTTGTAGAATTTAATGCAGAACCAACCCCTCCCGCAGCAGTCCAGTTACCAAAGACTGCATCACCTCCATTACCACCATTCGTTGGTGTAGAAGCACCTGCTGTACCCCCAGAACCTAAACTATAAGACAACGAGCTGCCCACTTGTGCAGCAGTCATCATAAATTTTAAATAATTACCAGCACCACCAGGTGCTGCGACACGGATTGCGCCTGAAGATGCTGTTAAAGATGTACCCCCAGAGCCGCCACCACTGCCACACATTTCTACGATGATATATTTCATACTGGTAGTAGGGATGTACGTTCCTGATTGAACTGTAGCGTATCTCACTACATTCATTGAAAATTTATCAATATTGTTAATTCCATTATTAGTAGCCATACTTAATCCTTACCAAGATCCCTTGACTTGAAACTGCGAACACTATTATTGATATTCTGTTACGATAATAATCCCTGCGACTCCCAAATTACCGCTAGCCTGCATACCTGCACCACCTGTACCACTGTAAGCACAAATTCCATAGCACCCATATCCATAACCGGAAGGTAGTGAACCATTTCCATTAGTAGCACCACCGCCACTAGCATTGGTCACAGAAGCAATATAATTTCCTGCTGGAACCGATAAGAAGTTAGTTCCTCCCTGGTGGATATTCATGATATAAACAGAACCCGTGCTAAATACGAAGCAACTACCAGAGTTTGCTCGGTTGCTAAGTATTAATGTTCCAGTTCCATTGGTGATTGTTCCTGATGAGCCGCCATTAGATTGAGTGGTTCCAGCAGCAGCTCCGGCACTTCCTGTGCCGCCGCTTGCCGTCCAAGAACCAAATGTGGTTGAACCACCTGTACCACCTGCGCCTGGAGACGCACCACCTACACCAGCAGATCCACCAGTCCCAACCGCATACGATAATGAAGCACCAATTTGTGCTGCCGTCATTTTGAATTTCACATACGCACCTGCACCACCAGGGCCACTTATAGCAATTGTTCCAGTGGTTGCGGTTGCTGCTCCTGAGCCTCCACCACCACCGCACATTTCTACAATAATAAATTGCGTTCCAGCGGTAGGTGTATAAGTTCCAGAACCAGAAGTGAATCTTTGCACAGTTACAGTCCCAGCGAGTCCAGTAGGAGTAGCCCAGGCATTATCTCCCCGAAGGAATGTAGTAGTACTTGGCGTTCCTGTAGCACTAATTCCTGTTGAAGCAACCAAACCCGTACAGCCCGATAAGTTATTATTTAGCGCATTATTGGTCGCCATATTTTCTCCTTAAATTGCATTAGGCCAATTCATTTCTGGAATTCCAGCCATAAAATTTTCAATATTAGGATTTTGAATATCACCGCTTTGAGCTTTAGCCAGGTAATCGTAGGCATAGGTATAGACTAAGTCGCGCCATGCGATAAAGGTATTTGCTTCGGCTGTCCATTGAGAATTAGTACTGTCCTTATATGATGCACAAGAAACACCGCTGCTGTATGACTTTTCAGCGGCTTTGTCATTAATTGCCATTTCTAAAGCGCGCGTGCAGTTGTCAATCATACGTTGCGAAGCCCCCGCCTCCCAATCTGTCTGCCTTAGGTTGTATTGATCTTCTTCTTCAGGTGTTAATTCCACCTCAATGCCATCTACTATTTGTTTCATGTTATTTCATCCCATAGATTTGTACCGTTCCACTTACAATAACTCCTGTAGACATAAAGATTCGAATAGCATTAACGGGCGAGCCAGGATCACGAATTTGAAACCAATAATTCATCCCTGCGATAGTAGGAGTAGTATTAACATATTGTGTCATACCTACAGCAGTTGGACGGCTACCTGTTGTAAGAGAAAGGTTGGCAAGGACTAAAGAACCACCACAAACATTTGTTCCTATATTACTTAATGAACTAGAAAGTACAGCCGAAGTGAGAGTAGTAATATCACTACCTGCGGATACTGTTGCTCCTGTGTAAAAACAAGACTGTTGATAATAAGCCGGAGCAGTTGATAACCAGGATGATCCATTATTGATAGAGCCTTGAAACGCAAGAGTTGCTCCATTTGTTCCAGCAAATAACGAATCCCAAACAAGCATATAATTGGTATACCCTGTTAATCCGGTAAAGGTAATTGTAGCGCTGTTGCTTGCATTGGCAGTTCCTAATCGTACCCAATCTCTATCAGTAAGATAACTCACTGTGCCATCTGCATCTTGAAAAGTGACATTCCTAACGGCAGATGTATTCGCAAAATTAAAAGCGGTTACATGTTGATAGCCTGTTCCATTAACTAATAGCAATGGATTAGTCCCGTCTAGTGCTCCAAATAAAGTGATTTGATAGCTTCCTTTAGAAGCTAAATACATTCCAATATTAGGATCAGCACCAACGGCGGTTAATTGAGGGGGTTGTCCAGTAATCGAGTTAATAATATTCAAATTATTAACTGCTGATGTGACGGGGCTGAAACTAAACATACTATTAGCATTAACATCATAAAGGCCATTAATAACTCTAGGTGTTGTTAATGATGGGCTTAAATTTCCTGTGAATGCTCCCGTCCCAGATTGTCCACTTAAAGTAGTATTAACTGCATTATTGCTGACCATAAAAATTCCTATACTATAGTTAATCCGGAAGATTGAGGTGCACCTAGAATTGCCCACTTTGTGTTTGCAACTACACATATTAATTCTAAAGAGTCCGTCCCAGCCTGAGAGGTAACACTACCTCCAGCCCCTACAGTAGATGTGGTTTGTCCTATTTGAATACTTTGACCTGCTGCTTGAGTAATTCTCCAGCCCCCCGTGTTAATTCCAATTACTGACAACACATCTCCAACAGCAGCGGTTGAAGGTAAAGTAAATGTCACTAATGCCGCATTATTGGCAATGTAACCATTATTTGTAGTCATTGATTGAGAAGTGCCAGTTACAACTGTATATGGAATGCTTCCAGAAGAAATAGTTTGCCAACTATTATCCCCTCTTAAGTAAGTTGTAGAACTAGGTGTTCCTGTTGCTGATAAGCCAGTTGAAGGGACGAGACCTGTACAGTTTGTTAGTGTTCCAGTGGCAGGCGTACCAAGGTTTGGAGCGTTTAAGCTTGGACTGTTCGAGCCTACAAAGTTTCCGGTTCCAGTGGTGCCCAATAAAGGGCTGTTAATCGCATTAGCATTAGCCATTTTCTAATCCTTTAGTTGGTTGTCCAGTTTCCTACAGCAGAGGTTGCAATCCATGTTGTATTAGCAGTGGTACAAATAAGCCATAAAGCTGTATTTGCGTCATTAACACCTAAAAATCCTGATGCGCCTGTGGTTGTAGCGTTTGCTCCAATGCGTATCAACTGACCAGATCCTTGCGTCACAGTAAAAGGAAACAACGTATTGTTCATAATGAGGAGCATGTCCCCTACAGCCGAGGTTGCAGGAAGTGCAAGTGCAACCGTTGTGCTTGCAACGTTGTTGTAACCTGAATTGGCTGTCATGGTTTGAGACGCAGTTATATTTTGGAAACTTGTAATTCCAAGACTTGTTGTAGGTGCAGCAGCCCAAGTATTGTCGCCTCGCAAATAAGTAGAGCTACTTGGTGTTCCTGTTGCAGCAACTCCTGTGGAAGGAACTAATCCAGTTCCGTTGGTTAAGGTAATTGATGCTGGAGTTCCCATAGCCAATCCGTTTGGTAAGGTGGTACTCAAACTTGGGAAACTTGCGCCATCTGAAACCAGTACGCTATTAGGGTTTAAGGGTAATCCTGAGACCGCATTGCCTGTAGCACTATAGTAAGCAAGCTGGTTAATTGTTCCTGGGTTAACTGTTCCATTAGCAGCAATGTCACTCAAGTATGCAACTGTACCACCAGCATCTTGCCAGGCTACTGCTCTAGTAGCGGCAGAACTAGGATAGCTGAATATTGTCTGATGTTGATAAGCTGCGCCACTATAGAAAATTTGCTGGTTAACATTAGCAGTAGAGCCTACTACAAATGCACCATCTCCTTTAGGAAGTACAGTAATTTGAATATTTGGATCTGAACCAGCCGCAGATAACTGGACTGCTGTACCTGTGGCGCTATTAACCGTTTGAAGATAGTTAATTGCACTGGGCGTAGCATTCATTTTCCATACAGTGTTACCATTCGTATCGGTGATAATGCCACCAGTTAACTTTAAGTTATTGAATGTGGGATTTGAAGTAGTCGCAATATCTTGAGGTAAGCTAAGAATAATATTGCCAGTCGGCGAAGAGGCAATCACCTGATTGACTGTACCCGTTATTGATTGTACTCCAATCGTGTTACTTGTATATTGCAAGTCCCATGAAGCAGCTGTAGTTCCTGCAACACCATTGTAAGTTAATACCACTTGAGTAAATGGTTGCATTGTGACAATAGAGTTTGCACCAGAAGAGGAAACGAATAGAGCATTGGTTGAATCATTAATCAACCGATAGGATTGCCCATTTACTAGCGTTCCTACCGCTGGCATTGTTACATTCTGGAAATTTGTACCTGAAAATATGAATTGCTGAGGACTACTAACAGTTAATGTGGTTGTGCCTCCGGAATTCGTAATGAGTTGAGTTCCAGATAAGAAGCTATTAGCGGACATATTTGCACTAGCATCCCATCCAGCAAATGCTGTTGCAGTTGGCACGGTAGTTACTGCATTAACTCCAGTCCCGCCAAAAAGAATACCAATAAGAGTCGCTTGCCATATACCTGTAGTAATTGTTCCTAGAGTAATAATAGAACTTTGGCCAACGTAAGTTGATGCAATATCAATTACGGGATTTTGCCCACCAGTAGAGGTAATTCTATTAGCTACACCATTAACGCTTTTAACATTGCCGGAATCTAAGCTATCCACATAAGTTTTAATGGACAAAGCCGTTGCAAGATTAGTTGCACTAGCAGTTGCCATAGTGTTGTCGTTAATAATGGAGTCAATAACTACGGTACTTTGAACTGTAAATGTTCCTGGTAAATTCAATGTGGCTGACAAACTTAAAACGGGATTTTCTGGATCAGTAGAATCAACATCAATCTGGTTGACTGTACCTACTACACTTTGAACTCCAGTCTCAATCGCATCTACATACTGTTTATTTACCAAATCTGTAGGATTCACTGGAGCTGCGGCTACTTGACCTGAATCTAAAGCTGCTGTTCCTCCAGTAATTACTACCGCATTGGAATTTTGTACAGCCATTGTGCCTAGACCTAAATTGTCTCTAGCACCAGCTGCGGTCGTAGCTCCCGTACCGCCTTGATCAATAGCGACAACATAGCCTGGTGGCAATTCACCTGTATAGTTAAACTTTGTATTAATACCCAGGCGCAGACCGACAATAGTGTCGCCCACCTGGACATCCCCTCCATCCTGAAAGGTACTGAACTTCTGATCTGGAACTAAAGCCATAACCACACTCCTTGTGATATTGGTTTGCTTTACTTAGTTAGCTGGCAAAGCATAAAACATTACACAGATGTCCGTGTCTGCTTCTGCTGAGATGAAACTTAATACATCACCAGCATTAACTTGTCTTGCATAGTCTTTATTTTGAACAATCATGTCTGAAGTAGTGGCTGCGAATGTTCCCCCAACTGGCACAGCTGCGGTGTCATTGTTAGCGCACCAGACTTGGCCTTCTGAGGTCGCATTGAAGACATCAACAATTGCTAGGAATTTATTAATTTGGTTCAATGGAGCACCAATTGAACCAGAACTTGGAACCGTAACCGTCTGTGCTGTATTAGCGGCTAAGGTGACATTGAATTTCTGATCGCTAAACTGCAATCCAAAACCGTTATATCCAGCAATGTCCTTCTGTAATTTGTATTGTGTAGTCATAATATTTCCTTATGTTATTTATATCTGATTACTTTATGAGCCAACCGTGTAGGTTGGAGTAATGACATTGGAGCACCGCTTACGTTCAATATTCCACCACCTTGTGCTGCAACATTCACCGTTACAGGTACGCTACCTATGGTAGCAAGGTTAGATGCAGTGGGGATTGCACCGCCTCCTCCTCCACCTACGGGCGCAGTTCCAGAGCTTCCTAGGTGATTATGCATTGGCATTTCATTAATCGTAATTGCATGAGTTGCCGCACCACCAAATGACCCTACCCCACCTGATGGCAATAAAGAACCATATGCTCCGGCCATCACTACTCCGACTAAAAGAGGTGTATTAAACGTAGTTGGAGTAAGACTTATTGCTCCATCACCATTACCTGTACAGAAAAATGTAAGAGCGCTGGTTGTTGTAGCAGTAGCTACCAATGACATCGTAATAACGTTCCCAACAATATTGGCAATTACAGTTCCAGCCTGGATTCCATTGCCTTCAATTGGGTGTCCAATGGCATAAATAGCTCCGTTTGCTACAGTAATTGTTGGACTGCCATTCGTAATACTGACTATTTCAACATTGGTTAATGCTTTAAGTAGCTTGTAATAAGTAATCCGATTAAGAACCTGTCCATTACATGATAAGTAATTAGGTGGTGTCCCAAATGCATAGTAGTCAATTACCGTACCTATTGGGACAATGGGGTAATCGTAGTGATAGAGATGATCAATCTGACGAGCTAACGAAGACTGCTCATATTGAATATTAGTTACCGGAGTACTTCCTGTATCAGCCAGCATGACGCTTGTAATATCAATCTGCACGCTTAATGGAATATCAAAATAGATGTCAACATAAGCATTTGGGAAGTTCTGCGTGCTATTTGAAATGGGAATGCTAATTGACCCTGGGAATATTCCATACGCACCACTCGCTTCAAGGGCAGCCACTATAATGGGTTGATCAACAATAGAACCATTAGACTGGCTGTAATACATAGTCAAATTAACGCCTGTGCCACTATAAGTCTTAGCAACAAAACTCGCAGAGAGATAACCATTACCCCATAAATTAGGTGAGCCGTAGAATCTTTGTCTTAGCTGGAGTTTCGTCAATCCAGCAGAATTAATGTTTAAAATTGTTCCTGGGTTAGTAGGAAGATTCAATGAACCAATAGGCTTCGTCTGCCCTACAGTTAAAGTTCCAGTTGTTGGGCAGCTCACAATCATGTCCCAGTCTGGAGCAATATTAATAACCAGATCGGCTACTGATATAATGTTATAGACATAGGTTGGGTTGGTGGTGTCGAAATTCACTACTGCAAATTGAGGATTGGCAATCTCATTGGTGATTACACTTAAAACCTCGGCATCAGATTCTTCTACCACATAGGGAACGGCTTCTCGGTCAAATTGAGGTACATCATCCGAACTGGTAACACGAACATAGTAATATTCAACCTTAAAATCTTCATCATAAGGAAAAAAGTAAGGTACTACAGGATTACCTAAAGAATCCTCAAAAGTCCCAATAGAACTCAGTGTCATGGGATTTGGTAGCTGAGTGTAGGTGTAATTAGGTGAAGACCCTGTAATCTGATACACAGGCTTTAATGTTCCACGCTGATTATCCTGCTCAAAGTACACTAATCCACCACTTAAAGGTGCACCAGTATCCTTATCCAGTATCACGTCTTCAATAGAAAACGCTGGGATGTAATGTGAGTCAATAGCCATAGAAAATCCTTTTAGTTAATTAACCTATGCGCAATTTCCGCAGAAGTTCCTACTCCTGCTAATCCGCCAATGATCTTAGCTACATTGACATTTTTCTTATGTTTTAATGCTTTTGCTAAAGCCTCTTTTACTTCTGGATGTTGTGCTAAGAACTTATTCATCTCGGTAGAGTCTTCAGTTAATAAAGTCATTGGATTTTTGGGAACCTTTTGGCTTTTCCCAAAGACTTTGGCAAGTTGAGGCGTAGAAAAATAGGTTTGCTTGAGCGTTCTATAATCATCACGCGCTTTATTCAGCAGCTTAGCTAAATCTTCATGGCCATTCTTAGTTAAATGCTTCTCAATTGATGAATTAATCTGATCACGGGTAGAAAATATTTCTTCACCCATTTTATTTTCAGCAGCTAATGCCGAGGCTAAGGACTTTTCACCTTTCACTCTTAGATCAGACTGCAATGCTCTTAGTGCCTGATAATCACCCGTTTTAGCACGCTTTATCAGTTCCTTATTAGCAGGTATCTTGGCTAAAAAGCTCTCTGCTTGCTTAATGACATCCTTATCAATAGGAATATTAGATAATCCACGTGTACCGACTTCTTTCTCAACTGTGTCGAAAATTTTTCCGGCTTCAGTTTCAGCAGCATTAACTTTGGCTTGAGTTTCTTTAATGACATTTTTTAGGTCAGGAGCTTTAAATGCTTTGCGTCCAGCTTTAACCAAAGATGCTCCGCCTAGACCTACGGACGCTATTTCAGGGATAGCACGAATTAACGAATCACCTTTAGAGGGATCGGCTTCTGTACCAAGTAATTTTTCTAATCCTGTATCTTCAGGAATATGGGGTATATACTGACCAGCTTTAACCAAGCTTTCGGGTAACAGTTTTTTCTTACCCAAATATTGGTTTAAGTCATGAGGTGCATTGATTAATCCTTTGCCTAATTCCGCAGCTCCAGCACCTAATTGCCCTGCCATATGAAAAATTCCCCCAAGCGGATGCTCCTCAAGGTCTTGCCCACTTTTCTCAATGTTGTCAGGAATGTCTTTAAGGAAGCCTTTGCCATTTCTTAGGGCATTACTTAAGCTATGTAGTACGTCTGAGGCCAACCCTTTGAAGCCTGTTTTCTCCTGTTTTTCCACAGGTTCAGCCATTTTTTCATCGTTTTGTCTATCACTCTGTGCTCCTTTATCAAGGTATTGAGGAAAATGTTTGTAAATTGCCTCTTTAATCTGATCTTGACTCCAGTCATCAGGATAAGACATAGGCTGCATTGTTCCATCGGGCAATTTTACGTTTATGGTAGCCATTATTCGTACTCCCCTGTAGAGAGGTCAAACACACGCATTTGGCTTGGTGATTTCAACCGTCCGTAATCTTCCATAGTGCGTTGATATTCATTAGCAGCTTCTTCGAGATACTTGGTCATATATTTCTGCATGGCCAAATAAGTTTTAGTATCTACTAAACTTTCAAACACCTTTAAATTACCAAGCGATTTATCTTGTAGCTCTCGAATTGCTTCAATACCAATGTTACCGCCAGCTACTTTCAAACGAAGGGCTGTTAATTCAGGTTGTAATGCACGAGCAGCAAGCACTTTACCCTGCTCATCAGGATTATCACCGGATAGAGCATCAGCTGCCTGTTCGAAGGAATAACCAAAAATTTTATTTTGATATTTGCCAGTTGCTCCAGCTAGATTCTTTTCAAGGTTTTTAATTTCATTTACGAAACCAGAGCGTCTTTGTAACTGCTTGACGTTTTCCTCACCCATAGGATACATAGGCGTTAATTCATCTAATTTCTTGCCATTCGCATCAGCAATATCCTGCAACGATTTTCCGCTCCTAAGTAATTGCGTTCCTTCAATTGGGTCAATTCCCATGGCTGTAGTTAATCCTACTGCACGTTTCTTCTCGTTAGTGGGTAATTTATCGAATGAACTTCCAGCTGTTATATCTCTGCTTCGATTAGTAATGGCATCAGTATGAGCTTGTTTAGAACTATGAATTTCATCATAGGCATTACGGATCTCTTCTTGAGTCGCATCTGGATGTGAAACCATAAAGTTAGCTAGTTCGCCATTGGCTTTAGGACTTCCGCCAACCTTCGTCTGTAATGCCTTCTGAATCTGAGCTTTTTTCAAATCTCTTTCCAGCGCAAATTTCTCTTCATAATGCTCAAGAGCTTTGGACTTTAGCGCATTAGCTAATCCTTTTTCCTGGTCGCTTAGCTTGTACTCGGTAGGCTTATGCTGCACCTCCATGTCCTTAAGCTTTGTAGTCAACTCTCGTTGCTTTTGCTCCTCAGCCATCTTTGCTGGCTCTTTAGAAATCTGATAGCCCTTCAGCACATTTTCCAGCATGTTCCCCCACGGAGAATCCAGCAATGGTGCTCTTGAAAAATCTGTAAATTGAATAGCCATCCTAGCCTCCCATTAACCGAAAATACCTGCGCCTATCTTGGCTCCAGGTACTCCACCCAATAAGCCTCCAGCCCCAGCACCCAGTGCTTTACCGAACATGCTCCATAGATCATTCTTATTTTTGTTCTTCTGTTGCTGATCTTGGAATGCCAACCCACCTTGCTGATTTAATGCACCACCCAGTAAGTCAGTTAAGTTCTTGCTGGCATCGTAACCACGGTTTGCAATTCCCTCTTCCCCCTCTAAGCCCGTATTGAATACACCTAGAATATTTTGTAGAAATTGTTGCATGTCTTTTCCGAGCAATCCTTGAATCTGCTCTCCTTGATTCAGCTGATCCATTGGTGTACCAGCAACACCTCCAGCCGCCGCAGTATTGGATAACTCCTTGGTTAACTGGTCTTTCTGGAACTGATACCCTTCTGATGGCTTATAACCTTCCATCAGCTTATTTATGAATGCTGTAGGATCGCTCATCAGCTCCTCATATTTACTTTTGGTACGACCAGAGGCATCCATGCCCGCGTTAATGTATGGGTCGTACCCCTGGTGTCCTACACCTGGAATTTGATTTAAATATTGATTGGCTGCATCCATTGGAGACTTTCCGCCGCCGCCACCAAATAATTTGCTTAATAGGCTCATCTCATATCCTTATGGGTAAGCAGTGGTGGTTATCTTGCGTAACGCACCGTTAACCTTCACTACCACCTCATGATAAGCAGGTAATAGTCCCCCGTTGTCCACATACCATATAGTTCCATCTGGCATCTGCTGATCAGATGGCAAAGCTATAATTGCGGCTAATTGTGCCTGAGTTACTACTGGTAAAGTCCATCCATTGTCGCTTAATCCGTTACGCAAAACGTTATTCAACTCATCGTTGTAGAGTTGCATCTGACTAGTTAAATACCTTTCTTCATCAACAAATTGAACATACTGAAACGTTGGAATAATCATTGGTATACCTCCAGCATTCCATTGGCCACAACTACCCCACCAAATCCCCAAAATCTCATTTGAATGGTGAATTGATTTGCTTCGCCAAGCTTGTTAAACCTAGGTTGATTTTTATACTTTCCTGTAGGGTGCATATAATATGAAACGGCATTGCTGTAGGTTTCACCGCCATTCTTAGATAGTGTAACGT
Source organism: Legionella maceachernii (assembly GCF_900167045.1). Taxonomy (GTDB): domain Bacteria; phylum Pseudomonadota; class Gammaproteobacteria; order Legionellales; family Legionellaceae; genus Tatlockia; species Tatlockia maceachernii. Next base: position 65,418 of record NZ_FUXJ01000015.1, read on the forward strand.
CTACTCTAGGACGATAAATTTGGCAGCTTCCTCCCTCAACCAGTAGAGGTAGGTCGTCTTCTGAATACATAAAATTGCCGCTAACTTCTCCCAAAATGTGACCATCACACTCAAATTGATAATCAACATCTGGCTCTATACCGTTTTCAATTGTAAAACTGAACTGATTAACGATGAAACGATCACTGCCTGGAAGCCTATAGGTATCGCATTTTCTAATACGAGGAATTTCGTATTCATTTTGAATGTCTGTTGAAATAGAGGTTAAGTTGGTGCTAATGCGCATCAAGCTTCCTTGCTTCAATGACACAAAGTAAATTTCATTGTCAAAATACGCCATCTGACGTGCTGGATGATAAGTAAAATCCCAATCCGTAATATCGAAGAACTTCTGCGTAGTAAAATCATACATGATGGAGAAGTTATCCGCTTGATCAAAAAAGGTTAGAATGTAAAATACATGACCATCTTGCCTGTAAAACATAGCCGTCGACCTGTCAGGACGTTCCACGCCACTAAGTAAATAGTCGATACCATCGGTAGAAATACGTTGTGCCTGCCCTCCTGTCATAACCATGATTGCTGGAGAGGATTTCTCGTTAATGCCCAGCCATGCAATCATGTCATCTGAAGCTGCAATAGTTGAGACTGACGCGACACCATAGTCAATGTTGATAGAGGACTGACGCTGATAAATCTGTAATCCTGCAACGTTCGTCCATATTTCCGCTACTGTGGAACCTAATACCAAGAGGTTGTTACCATGGCTCGGAATTCGGATACATGCTTTAGCAAAATCAGGTTTAGTCTGGAGTGTTAAAGTCTGTACCCAGGATAGCTTTAAAGGATCAGCCAAAGTGGTTGGGTTAAACCCAGATTTATAGACAAACCATTGTGAGCCAGAAGTCGTATTATCACCATTACCAAAAATGAAATACGTGTTCTGGTAAGTGACGTAGTTTGGTGTAAATGTTGTGCCACCAGAGCCATAATCCCACACGATGTTGCCGAATGTTTCAGTCGTGTAGTTATAGATGTAGGCAATAGTAGAACCGTCCACAATAGCGATTTGAGAGCTTAAGTTCTCATCCATAAAGACTTCACCAGTATTAGTTGCAATACTGAACAAAAAGGAAAAGCCTAAATTGGCGTCAATTCGATAAACGTTGGCTCCTAATACCGCAAGCAGGAAGTTTCCGCGAGTAGAATGAAATAGTCCACGCCCTTCCGTACCTTGAGTGAGAATTTCCACAGCTTGCTCATAGCCTGCAAAGTTCAATAGCCAGTCATCAGAAATGAACATATTCCATGTGCGTTCATCTGAAATAATCGGGTGTCGGCCAAAGATGCTTGAGCCGACAATCCTCACAGGGATTTGAGTCGCGCCTGGCGTCATTACCATATTAATTCACCCATCCATGTCCGATGTTGACTTGACCATAGTTAATGCCTCCACGTCTTTGAAGACTGGATAACTTGGTCAATCTTAAGTCCATTGGACCGCTTTTCTTGCTAATACTGTCTTCTAATTCAGCTAATGTCTTCGCAACTCCTGGAGGAACGTTGTAGTTGTACTCAGCGCATAAACGAGCAGCTAAATCAAACTTCAAATAGTTGATATAGAATCTGTCCAGAGTTAGCGATAAGTCCTGATTAATAGTGACTTCCTGAAGCCTGAATTGTCCCCAAATTGTCAAAGGGTACGCTTGGTTTGGCTTAAAGTAGATGTAAAGATTCGCCCCTTGAAAGCAGCGCTCCATATGCCAGCTTCCAGGCAAGGATTGGATGTTATCAGCACGTGATGTACCGAAATACTCACGTCTGGCTCTATTTTCTGTCTGGTATCGAACAGTATCGATATAAAAAACAAAGGTATCAATCGTAATTAAGTCAGGAATAAAGTACTTTTCCTGACCTGTAATTGCATTGAAATTGTACTCTTCATAATAAGGAATAAGACCGTTCTCTACAGTCTTATCAGCAAGCAAGTCATTAAGGAACTGTAAGCCATCAATAGCTTGCTGGCCTGACACAGTTTCAAAGCCACGAGAAACAATGCCAGACTCGTAGTAGGCATTATTAATGAGCTGCAATGTTGTGTAGGCCATAACATTTCCTTATTGAGCAATTATTAGAGCTAATTGATCTAAATAGGCCTGAACGTTAATTGCTACAGCAGAACCAGTAACCTTGTACTCAATAGCTTGCGTAAGTACACCATCAGTGGGGCAAACTAGGTTTACAGTTTCAGCTACAGCAGCTACAGCACCAGAAGCTTGAGCATAACCATTGGTAGATGTAGAAAGACCAGGCGTTAAGACCAATTTGTTACCAGCAGCGGTTGGAGTGAATACACAAGCCCAGTTAACCATTGTTGGAGCCGGACTTGGTAAGGCAGCACTTGCATCAACTGGAGCATAAGTCGCAGAAGAACCAGCTGTGACACTTGTTGGAATAGATGCGTCATACCACATCCAACGATCAAGACCGCAACCATCCTGACGGAAAGCTAGAAATTGAGCGGAACCATTGGTTTTGACGTAGGCTATACGGAAGTACATATCGTAACCAGCAGGTAGCAATGGTTGAGTTAAGTTAGCAGAGATAACGGCAGAGCCGTCGTTAATGCCGTAACTATCACCAATTGCGTAAACTGCATAGAACGTGTTATTGGCCAGAGCACCTGTATCCAGACCAGCAACACCATTTGCAGCAGCATTAATGAGTACAGTTCCCGTGCCATCGGCAACAGGCTCAGTACCAGTTTGAGTAGCAGCTACGTTAAGCGGTAATCCAACGCTGATATCATTTTCATTGGTAGAATTTGAACACTTACCCGCAGTTACAACTACATGAGTGCCATCATAATAACCAAGCTTTAAGCCATTAATGTAATACTGGCGGGCATTGACAATTGGGGTAGAAATAGACATTTTGGTATCCTCATTTATGAGGGTAGCATCACGCTACCCAAGCTAATTTAAAGTGGGAAAATCACTGACATACTGTATTCAGGGACTAGCTTCTTGCCCCAAATAGCGTCATGAATCATTCCACGCTGGTTTTGACCGAACAAAGAACCGTAGTACATACGCAAGCTCACGCCAGTATCAGGGTCAGTCTCATTACCAGTTGGGAACGGAACTTCTTCTGGAAGCATTGGCATACCTAAAAACAGAGGATTACCTGAAGTGATCACACCAGCCCTATGGTCAGGAAGGAACGTTACTTGCATTCCAGCCGCGATTTCGTAGTTCAAGTTGCGAGTGTTGCCTTGAGATGCTTTTAATGGAGGGTAAACATCGACAGTAACGTTACCAGCACTAGAAGCCGCATTATTTAATACACGGAATTGAACAGGGTTGCTCGAAGGTTTGTGACCGATGAAAGTCAAGTAGCGTAAGTTGGGTTGACCAGCAACACCATCATTAAACTGCCCTTTATCAAAGGCTTTAATGGCATTAGCATCAGTACCCGCACCAGAGAATACGATTTGAATTACTGCATCATTTGCATCTTTAACTACAGATACAACGGTTAGCACCGTACCGTCATTACCTATTGTTCCTGCTTCATGAACTGGCAGTAAGTTAGATACATAGAAAGCAGCGCGGTCAAAATCACCCACATCCCAAGACATTGCAGCTTCATCGTTACGTCTTGGCACGAATTGATTCAAACCAGTGTTAACGATTGCAGATTGTGCAATATCACTTAAGTAGAACTTAGTGTTGTCTTTGGCAGCACCGTAGTTTCGGAACATAGCCAACGCACTAGCCAATTGGCCGTAACTATTAATTGGAGTAATACCATCTCCATAGAATCGATAAGGTGCTTCAACGCATACACGAGCAATGTCGGATTCAATTTCAGCAGACATTTCCATAACAGCAGATTTACCGAACTGCTCCATGTAGTCTTCTACGTTAAAAATAAATTGTTGTGCTGTGAATGCATAAGAAACGTTGATCGCTTTATCCACGGTCAAGTTTTCAACACGCTGATCAGCAGATTGGAATGTAGCAACCAAGCTTGCAGCAGTGGTGAAGCGTGGTGGTAAATCAAACGTCACTGTGTCACCAAGATTCGCAGTCAGTTTCTCAAAATTCTTAAATTTGGTGTTCGCAGTAGCTACGAAGCAGTTTAAGTTCTGTAAGTAGGCTAGGTTTGAACGTTGATAGGTCTGCACCTGTTGCAGAATGTTATTTGGCACGGCCATGTCGTCTTCTCCGATAAATATCCATATTCATCAGGAACAGACATGGCCAGATTCGGGATGCCTAGCCTCTTAAGAAAGAAGCACTTTTAAAATCCCTTACGCTCTTTGATCCACTGTCTGTTCCCACTGGCGAAGGCTTCAGACGATTTAAGGGGTCTTGAGGTTCTTGCAAGTTGCGTTTTGCTTCATCGTTTCTCTTAATTGATTGAGAAAGATTTGACAATTCGCTCCTGGCTATCCCAGGTGATTCTTTCACCAAGGTAGCTAGTTGAGCTAACTTACCTGGATTTTTCCGTAGCTCATAAATTACTGCTGCGGTATTATCCAATTCGTTAGCCAAGTAAACTAATTGTGGAAATTCGGCAGGGTTGAAATCAGCGGTAACGGCTTCAAAGTCATCGTATAAACTAGTCCCTTGCGCCATTTTGCCAAAATACTGTTTCGCTACCTGATTCACTTCCTGATGAAGCTGTTCTTCATGCTGCTTGCGCTGCGTCTCTTCTTGCTGCTGAGCAATCTGTTGAGCTACAAGTTGCTGTAACTGGGCAGGATCAATCCCTTGTGGGGCTTGTTGCTGCTGTTGCGGCTCTTGTTGCTGTCCCTGTTGCTCCTTCAGCTGTTCGAGTTCTGCTCTCGTAGCATCTAGTTGCTCCTGCATTTTCTGCTCTCCTTTGCGTTTCGCCCTTTTAACGAGTTCGTTCACTTGGGAAGCAGTAAGCATTTTTTCAGGAGGTGATTCCTTCGACTCTTCTGAGTTTTCGGGTTCCACAACCAAGTCTTGCAATTCTTCTGCAATATCCTTTGCATCCATTTGAAACCTCACTGTTTCCGGTGTGACCGTGATCACCTGCCGTCCGTGGCAGTCCGACTATTTATGCCGCATAGCTGCGTATTTGGCCTAGCATCCTTTTAATCCTGGCTAGTCAGGAAATCTATATGTTGTGTATATATTTTATTTGTACCACAACATATAGTGATTCGAGATTAGTATAGCAACTTTTATCGCATTTGGAACATCTCTTAAACAAGTAATTAGTGCCTACTTTTTTCTCATACCTTTTAACGTTTCAGCTAAGCGTGCTCGGCGGCCTTCTTTACCACCTTTTTTTGCAGCCTGTTCAAGCTTCTTCTCTGGAATCTTTTTTCCTTTTGGAACACCAAGTTCTTTATGTAAAGCACCTGGATGCTTGATTGCTTTTTGAATCCATTTCTTTTTCTCAGCCATTATTTCTTTCTCCTCTTTTTGCCTTCTCGTGCTTCTGAATAAGCAATAGCTACAGCTTGCTTTTGAGGCTTCCCTGCTTCCATTTCACGCTTCACATTCTCACTGAAGCCTTTGCGTGTTTTCGCTTTCCTTCCTTTGACTAGAGGCATTTTTTATCTCCTTTTGAATGTCACGTTCTTTTAAAACCATTTTCCACCATGAGGTACGGCCTTTAAAACGGCACAAGCTGCACCAGCACCCTCCTCTACGTTTATTCCGCACGTTGAGTTTCCTTGCTCAATTTCTTCTTATTGAGTTCATGTTCCCGATCTGAATGAGCTATTTCGTGATGATGCTTACTAACATCTACCGCCATATTCACAGCAGTTCTCGCATTTTCAGCATCAAGTTTTTCTTGTTTAATAGCCTGATCTACTTCTGCTCCCTGGATTTCTGCCATGACTTTAATGAAATCAATGTCAGCTTGCTTGTTCTTCACTGCGTCATCAGTGGAAATCTTGATGAGGTCAACTTGCGCCTGACGCTCAGAAGCTTTCTCTTTCTGCTGAGCCTTCATAATTTCAGCCTGAGCTTGTAATTGGAGTAATTGTTTTGGATCAATTTGTTGTGCGGCTTGCTGTTGAGCCATTTGCTCCATCTGAGCTTGCTTCTGAGCAGTTTCTTGCATAAATTGACCAGCTTCTTGCCGTAAGCCATCAATGCCGCGAATTTCAATATTATCCAGAAGAATTCCCAAGCCCTTAGTATTAATAAATGCAGCAAAGGCTTCTGAGGTCTGCATTAATTGAATAATGGTCTCAAGACTAATTTGCTTCTGTACTGCGAAATTAACACCCGCTTCAACCTTCACTTCGAGACTCATTGGGTCATAGTCCATAAATGGACTACCCTGGGTATTAATGGTTTGATAAGAACGTTTTCCATCTGGATGAACAATGGGTAGAGAACGGGGAGTTACGTAGTACTTCGGTATGAGGTCTAAAATGATCTGGCACACCCTATTCAACCCCTTCATGAAGCCCACCGTGTAGGGCATTGCAGCAGCGTTTGAATGCATTGCACCTTGCATGATTGCAACCCCTGATAATTCATTATTCTGAATGCCTAAAGCTGCATCATATGAGCCGAGAATTCCTTGAATCAAATTGTCTGACATCTGGAATGTCTCGCTGATTTGAGGAGGAATTGGAGTGCGGACTACTTCGCGTGGAGGTGTTAATTGAACATCAGGATTGCCTTCATAAAACTGGTTATAAAGAAGTGTTCCAGGCTTTTGTACGTCAATGTAAGCATCAATGTAGTCTTCAGGGATAGATTCAACAGATGCAATAAACTTATGCTCAACCGTGTTTTCAAGCTCATTAGCTAAAGATTGCCCTGCATAGTTTTTCAAGCGTTGCGCATCTTTCACGTTGTAGATGTAAGGGCGTGTCATTTGCTCTGCTGTAGAATCGTTATTATCGCGCAATACAGCACTGTTTCCGTCAAAGAAAATAAGCGGAAGCATTTTGTAGTTTGTCGGAACTGGTTTCTCGACTAATTCCGCACCAGAAAATCGATAACGAACAATTTCTTCCAATGTAGTTTCACGGATTCTTCCAATGGGGATAGGAGGCTGTTCAATGTATCCCGCCTGGTTCCACATATCGACCAGCTTTTCATAATTTTTCACACTGACTACGCGACCGTTAGACAGTTTGGTAATTTTTTCCTTCTTGTACTCTTTCTTGTAATAGTCACAGATAAGTACAATATCTTTACGGGCTGCACGGTATGACCAATTAAATCCTGAAAAGCTCCTTGCGTATTTCAATCCCTTTAATGCATCAGATCCATACTCTCGCTCTACGTCTTCAGCTTCCCGTGGAAATAATTGGAAGCAGAAGTTGCCGTCACCTTTATGTGATTTACGAGCCAGAGGATCAAATCCACATAAGGTTGGATCAAAAACACGCTGGGCAAAAATCTTTTGATCCATGGACATTTCATTGAGATAATCTGTATATACCTCGACCACAGAAAAGCCACCCACCAGCAGATCAGTATAAACATCATAGCTAAATCCATCATTATCAGAGTCATTAAGGATTGCCCTAAAATGGGCTTCAAGAACATCAATTAATTTGGGGTCAACCAGGTCAAAGCCGTCTTGGGCGCGAACCACAAAACCAGGCTCCATACGTGAGAATTCCCCACGGAGACGCGAGATGTAGGCTTCCATCATATTGAATTCAATTTGAGGTCTACCTAATGTACTGAGTACTGCAATGTCGTCTTCAGTCAGCGTTGACTTATAAACGAATCGCATAAATTCGTGATAGCGTTGATAATTTGGCCGGAAGTACGTGTAGGCTTGCTCTACAGAGTTTTTAATTTTATCCAGCTGGGTTGTGTGCTTTCTTGCAATAACGGCCATGGTCAAGTCCTTTTCTCATAGGCTTTCTTTTTCAGCGCAGCGATACGACTTAAGCGACCAGCTGCCTCCTTGGTGGTGCTCTTGAACAATGCTTCCTTGTGCGTATGGATGTGTAATAATTTATCCATTAGGGCAATTCTTACTGCATCTGAGCAGGTGTCAGCGATGTCATCGTGTGCGTGGGAATCATTGTTCGTAATCTTCTTCATATGCGTAACGCACATATCCGTATGTACGCCATGCGCAGGAAGAGAAACTTGTTTACTGGCTATGTAAGGTTGAATATCAATAAAGCGTTGAGACTTAGAACCGGACTTACGTGTACGCTCAATTTCACGTACTTTTAGCCCTCTCATGCCCTTCAATACTGACAAAAGAGTAACCCCAGTCGATTTTTTCTCGATAAATGCAACTAAAGGAGGCATGGGATGACGTGCACAATCTTGCCAAAAATCTAAGAACTCACCCTCAAGATGCTTAGGCTCAACACGAAGTTCACGGCAAGCAATCCAATGCAAGCCCATCACTCCAGTTTTTCTACTTTGAGTTTTAATGTCGTACATACCCCAGAATGAGAATACAGAGGCATCATTTCGAGGGTCTTCAGTTTCGGCTGTATCAGCAGTGATGAATGTAATTAGATATTCAGGCTCATCAGCCAAAAGAGGAAAATCTTCAGGCATAAATAGACCACCACCAGCTGGTTGAGGATCTTGCTGATGTTGGGCGGCAAAGACATAACGGTCTTTTTCTTGACGAATTAGGAGCATATCTAAAGGAAAGGCTTCGGGATAAAGTGCGTTTCCTGCGTCATCAAGTGACTTCAGTATGACCTTATCCCAGTCATAGCCATCCTCACCTGCAAGGAAATAAGCAGGTAAGTCTTGCTCGTGTAACCTCTGGCCAATAAAGACTATAGGAACATTTATTCCTCGTGGTCGCTGTTGGATGGTTTCACGGAAATTAGTAATAACACTTTCACGTATTACATCGGAGTGTACTTCGTCTGGTTTATGTGAGTCGTCAATAACCACTGCACCAGAGAATCTATCCAGACCTGGCAGCCCAGCGTTACGACCAGTAATAGCACCAGCAGAACCAAACGCTGCAACAGTCCCTCCTGCTTCAGTAGTAAAGGCATCTTTTGCTTGAGAGTCTTCACGTAATTGAACTCCAAATAATGTCTTGTACTGCGTCAATGACATCAAACGTCTTACAGTATCGGTATGAGTTGAGGCTAATGATTTAGCAAAAGATATGTACAGAAAGTTACAATCGACCCACTTCGCATAGCACCAGGCTATCCAAAAGCTGACTATGACAGACTTACCATGACCAGGGGGAACATTAATTAAAAGGCGTAGTGATTCAAGACGTGTACATTTAGTTAACGCCCTGCATATCGTAATGAAATGACTCTCTCTACCGTTCGGACGAGAAATAATAAATTCTCGTCCAGTTAGTATTGGAAAGAATGCTTGAATGAAGAGCAATAAACTGCCCTTCAGCTTGGCAGCAAGTTCCGCGTTCTCAAGCTTAACCTGTGTTGCTTTATCCATGAAGGGGCAATCCTTTGCCAAAGTCGCATCATGCGAGCCTTAATGAAGATATCAAAGCTAAAATAGCACAGATTAAGTACAAAACACTATATATTGTGTTAAATTATATTTTTAAATACTAAATGTAGTAATTATGTGTGGAAAATCGGAAGAATTTTCGATGAAATTAGCGAACTCCTGAGTAATTTTTACATTCCCCATCCATTTAACCAGTCGAAACATTGGTGCAATTTGATTAGGATGCCAACCTGCAAGACCACATCCAATTTGAGTCACTAAGAATGTGTGTTCTGGAGTGTAGTAAGCAAAATTGAGGAAATCGGCTACGAATTTATTAATTTGAACTAAATCCAGTGAGCGGGCTGGTGTTTCCTTCGTAGGTATTGCGTAAAAGTTCCCTTGAAGGCCAACACCTTGTCCTAAAATTGCTCCGTAATGTTTTAGAGCATGGAATGCTGCACCCTTTTTATGAATTCCGAGTAAATTGCTACCGAAAACGAAGATCTCAGACATAGAATCCTCCTTAAGATAATAGTAGATTAAGGGAACTGTACCTGTGAAATCTAGCATTCTACTATTAAATTAACCGACAGTAGGCATAATTTATCTGAAAGTAAAGCCTTAGTAGGCTGGATGCTTGCTAATTGCTTTTTAATATAGATGGTTTTTATTAAACTTCTCTGTTCATCTTTAACCACTTATCAATGTAATTTTTTGTTTCATCGACGACTTGTATTAATTGATAATACAATTTCTCTAATGATTTTGAGTGCCCAGCTTTACGGTAACGTTCCAAGTATTGGCAAGCATATTTCATGCGGACTGTTCCAGCATAAGCAGCGCCTCCCTTCATCCTATGGGCTAATTCTTCAACACGATCCCAATTTTTAGCTAAAAAGGCCTCTTTAATCTCTTCTTTATCCTTAGGGATTAGATCAGACATGGAGTTTAAAGACTCCTCAACCAACTTATGACAATTTTCACCATAAATTTCTGTCACTACTTTCATACTAAAATAAGGATATTGATCTAACATGAAGAGTTCTTCTTCAGTATCAGGTAAATCCCGGCCTAAGCCAGTCTGAGGTGGTAGTGATGGTTCTTGCTGGGTATTTTTAGAGTCAACCTTCTCATTATTTGAAATAAATTCCTGAATTAGGTTTTTAATCTGATCAAAGGTAGCAGGCTTAGTTAATACTTTGTCCATCCCTGCTTGTAAACACTCTGGTTCAGCCATCTGAGCCGCATGTCCTGTTAAAGCAACAATAGGGACTTTCTCTTTATGATTTTCATTTTCCCAAGCACGAATCGCTTTGGTTGCTTCGATTCCTGAGATACCTGGTAAGCCTATATCGCTAATGATCAAGTCAAAATGATGAGTTTTAGCAAGCTCCACAGCTTTCTCTCCATCCTCTGCCGATTTAAATCGACAACCTGCTCTTTTTACCATTGATTGAAGACCTAATAATGCCGGTTTATTATCTTCAATCAGCAATAGTAAAGGAGTATCATCCGAGAGAGTACTATCCTCAATAGATTGAGAAGTTTTTGGCACATTCGAAGAGATTTGGCCTACTTGTTGAGGTCTTTGATCTTGCTCAGACACAATTTGGACAGCATCTTTCTGCTCACCTAGCTTAAAAGATAACGCGAAGAAGAAACGGGAACCTTTACCTTCTTCACTTTCTAAGTAAATACGCTCTCCTCCTAATAGTTGAACATATTTCTGCGCAATATATAAACCCAGGCCATTTCCTTTATAAACTCCTTTATAAGAGGGATCGGCTCGAAAGAAACGATCAAATATCTGATCTTGTAGTTCAGATTTTATACCAATCCCTGTATCGGTTACGCAGAATTTTAGCGTAACATTGTTATCATCTTGCTCGATTAAATTAACATCAATACTTACATTGCCATTCTCTGTAAACTTAATGGCATTTCCTAATAGGTTAAGCAAAATTCGGTATAGCTTGGCTTCATCTTTGACTATATAAGAAGGAGAGTTAGGGTCAACATTAGAAATAAAGTTAAGCCCTTTTGATTTAATCATTGGCATTTCAAGATTGCCCACAGCCTGGATTAGTTGGCGTAAATCAAAGCATTCTTCTTTGAGATCCTGTTCGGTATAATTGTCAGCAGAAACAGAGTCTAAGATGTTGTTGCAAAATTCTAATAATTGTACACCGCTATTATGTAACCATTTTGCTTCTTGCTCGCCCCCTAATCCTATTAATCTATCTTTTAAATCATCTGCCATTGTCACTACTCCTGTTAAAGGAGTGCGCAAATCATGGCTAATATTTGCTATGAACTCAGATTTTGCACGACTGGCAGCTTGCGCAGCTATCATAGCCTCTCTAAGATTAATTTCCATTTCCTTACGGTCAGTAATATCCACTGAAATACCAACCATTCCAATAATATCTTCCTTTTCATTACGTATCGGAGCTTTTGTCGAGAGGTACATGAGTTGAGATCCATCTGACAAAGTGGCTGGCTCTTCTACCACAATTACTTCGCCGGTTTCCATTACATTTGTATTGATAGCATCTAACTCATTAGGTAAGGCACCAGCTTTCAAATTCCACGGTAGATCCACATTTCGTTTGCCAATGATTTCTTTTCGAGAAATAAGTCCTGATAATTTTGCTTGATTATCGTTACACCCCTGATAAACATTTTCCTTATTTACCCAATATACGTTGCCAGGCATCATGGCTATAATATGCTCCAATGTATGAAGCTGTTGCATAAAGACTTTTTTAAATTCTGTAACATCAAAAGAAATACCTAATAATCCTACAATTTCACTGCCCTTATTTTTCAAAGGGATTCGATAAGTAAGATACGATTTTTCAATTCCAAGAGCTGATAACAATGGCTCTTCAGTAATTTTTATCGCTCCTTTTAATACTTCATTATCAACTTCACGAATAGTAGCTGCGATATTTTCTGAAAATAATTGCTCATCAGTTTTATTTCTACTTTCTCCATTATTCGCTAGACCAAAATACTTAAGACTAGCATCATTGCGCCAAATATATCGCCCTGTTGTATCTTTCCAGTAAACCTGGCTAGGTAATTGTTTAAGAATTTCTTCGAAGGAAATAACAGCTTGAGACGTTTTATAAATTAACGCTAAAGCAACCACTATTCCGCATGTTATTAAACTGAGCAAATATCCTATAGTTAATACTGCATCACCATGGATAACTCCATATAAAATAGCAGCTAATTGCGTTAATAAAAATCCTGTGAAAGTCCACATAGAAAGGCCTAAAGCGGATTTTTCCTTAAAGATTTTTATGGCTTGTGGAATAAAAAGAAGCGCATTGATAAAAAGTGCTACACTGAAAACTAAATTAATAGCTCCCTGTAAAATAACGTCCATAAACCATCCTTTCTTGCTTAAATAAATAACAAACACAAATATGGGGTATATACATCGAAAGCCTCTTCTTGTCTATATTTGAATATTAATTGAACACTTAAGACACTTAAAATGTTTTCCAGAGATCATATATAGGATTCCTAAGTATCGCAAGACACAAAAAACTTAGATTCTCTAAGCTTACAATTATATTTTCAGGAAAATATGGAGTCTCCTATTCCTAAAAGGTTAAAAGAAGCTAGGTTATCCGCAAAACTTTCCCAAAAAAAATTAGGGATAGCAGCCGGAGTAGATGAATTTTCAGCAAGCGCACGGCTCAATCATTATGAAATGGGTAGACACACTCCAGATTACCATACCTTAAAACGGATTGCTGATGTTTTGTTAATTCCACCATCTTATTTTTATGCAGAAGAAGATGAGCTAGCAGAAATAATCAAATTATTTTTTGCATTAAATTCTGGCAAAAAATTAGAGGTGTTGCGTTTTATAGAAACTATTTCTAATAAAAAGTAATCTATTTGTATTTCATAGCTTCTTTTACTAACTTGAACATCATTTGATTATGAATTAAAATCATGCTTGAAATTCAATAAGTAACTTCGGTTACCTCGTAAAATAGCAGTGATTATATTAAAAAATACTGAGACTTTTGAAGGTTGCAAGTTCATTAATATAATCGTTTCTCTCCTAAGGAAAGGAGATAGACAGACCTAAATCCTGTTCCTAAATATCATTAACGGGTGTTAAAGCAAATTTTTTGCTTTAATCGTCTAGCTATCGTTTAAATAACTTATTAGTGAGGGTGTGATGCCAAGTATTAAAGCAGTATATCGATATATTGACGAATCAAGTAAATCAAAATTTAATCAATCTCAATGCTTGTTGACAATCAGCGTTGGCCAAGAAGTGCACGAAAATGAAAAATTTGAAACCACTATAGAATTAGTCAATAACTCTTTTGATTCATGTATCATGCTGATTGATGATACTCTACAAAGACATACTATGGTGTTAGATAGAACAGAAAGCCCAAATGATGTATATCAAATTGCTTTAGATGAGGGAGACAGGTGGTTAGAACGTAATAAGAAATACTTTTCTAACTTATCTAACCTAGCTAATATTATACGTTGGGATAAATGGCTAAACCACTCAAATTATTTAATTAATCAAAAATTAATTAAAGATGAAATAGAAAATGATTCTGCTTTTAAATTCATATTTGACGACACAATTCAAGAATTTCTCAAAAGATATTATAGTCGATTACTCAATAAAACCAATTTTGATTTAGAAAGAGGTTACACATTATGTTTCGACTACTTAATTGAAGAATGTACAGCAATGACCTTATGGCCTGAGTTAGGTTGTCATTTTGAAGTTTACCCAAGCAGGCGAAATTTTGCTATGGATGAGACGCACAAGCGTTTTGTGCTACCAAAATGGCCTGATTTACTACACGCCGTTGCGGTAAAATTTAAAAATAGAAAACAATTAAAACCACAGCAATTTCCCCTTCTTTCTGAAACTCAGCATAGTACGGTAGAAGCCTAGCTTTATTTAATACCCCCAATTAGAAGAATGAGGGTTTTCTTTTGATAAATTTGATAAAAGTGTGAATTAAATAATCTAAAAGAAAACTCTAAATTAAAACTTAAAATGTATTATAAAATAGGCATCAATTATATGTTGCTTTGATTTATTATAAGGTGTATGTTTTGCTTCACTAGGAGTTATAGAGTAACGCTATTGATCTAGATATTTTCATGCTCAACTTTCTTATTACTACCCCCTCCTTCAACATAAACAAATTCCCCAAATTTAGCATATTTTTCAGCTATTTTTTCAAAACAATTAACATTATGCCATGTGATTTATCAGAATCGGTATCTCTAGGGGAGGTAAGCAATAGAAAGAAGCGATCCTCTTCAATTAATTTGATTAAGCAGAGTTCAGTCGCTTATTCAAGGCATCTTTATCTATATCAATTGGTAGAATTCCTCCGACTAATTCATTGATTTTATGTTGTTGTTTAAGTGGAATCCAGTTAGCTTTTTTCCACTTATAAAAATTTTGTGACTTAATGCCAAGTTTTTTACATAATTCATAACCGCTGCCAAAATGTTGAATGGCCTCATTAATATTCATAATACGTCTCCCATACTTAATTGTATATTAATTAGCGTGGGTGAACAAAATATTTGACACTATACAACTAAAGGTTGCATAATTGCGGTTTTTAAAAAACAGGCAAGGATGCTTTTTTCAGGAGCGATCTATGTTGCCTTTATTTGATAACATCAATTACTTGAGTACAAATGCCAGAAACGTTGTCTTGCCTGACCACGCAAACCTAGATGACTTCACTTATGCGTTAAGTTTTCTGCGTTGCTATACTGAAAGTATAGGCACTTTTAACAGCTATCGCAGGGAAGTGGAGCGATTATTGCAGTGGTGTGCTCATAAACAGACCTCTCTAATCGAACTTACCAGAGATGATATAGACCAATTTGTTAAATTTTGCCAGCACCCTCCTATAGGTTGGATTGGATTAAAAAAAGTCATACGGTTTACGAGTAAAAATGGCATTCGCACCCCAAATCCAGACTGGAAACCTTTCGTTGTAACACTGCCTAAAGCACAAGTCCATGCCATGCGTCTTGAAGGCAATATGCCTAAAGCATCCGACTACAAAATGTCTCAAGGCTCTCTTCAAGAAACATTTGCTATACTCAGTACTTTCTTCAATTTTTTAATCTCTGAGCGATACATAACCTCAAATCCAATTTCTTTAATTCGACAAAAGAGCAAATATTTTCGCAAGCATCAGCATGTTAGGCAAAATAGAAGATTAACCACTATGCAGTGGCAGACCATATTGGATTCTATTGATCTGATCGATGGCAAAAGTGATACATGGAAAGAACGCACACGATTTATGCTAAGTCTATTTTTTGGCCTATATTTGCGTATCTCTGAGGTAACAGCCAGCGAACGATGGATACCTAGTATGAACCATTTTACAAAAGATACTGAAGGAAATTGGTGGTTTACTACTGTAGGTAAAGGGAACAAAGAGCGTCAAATTGCAGTTAGTGAAGCAGTACTTGCTAGCCTGACGAGATGGCGTACTTTCTTAAAGTTAAGTCCATTGCCAACGCCAGCTGATACTCGACCACTAATCCCTAAACTTCGTGATTATGGAGCGGTTACTGCTACTGAGGTAGTTAGGCGAATATTACAAACCTGCTTCAATAAGGCATCTGAAATATTAGCCGTATCACATCCTGATGAATCTGATGGTTTAAGGGAGGTTACAGTGCACTGGCTAAGACATACGGCGATTTCAGAAGATGTTAAGAGAAGACCGCTGAACCATGTCCGTGACGATGCTGGTCATGAATCAATCAATACGACTAATAGATACATTAATACCCTTCATCGTGAGCGCCATAAAACCGCAAGAGACAAACCAATTATGCCTTCAAACGATTAATGTATAGCCTCCATGTGAAAAACGGAGGCTATAGGAAGCGCGGGCAGAACCGTTGCTTAACTCCTTCTACTCTAGGTAGATGAGATATTCAATTAAGAATCAGTAATAACATCAGTGTCAAGCCCCATAAACCAATTTAGTAGCATCTTCCTCTGGAATGATGGTCGCACCATGACTGAACTTAAGATTATTTCACGGTAGTTACAGTTACCTATACACTGTCCTAGCAACCTAGCGTTCCATCATAATTCCGCTACTATGCGGAAAGCAGTTTTAACTTTAATAAAAATTCCATTAACTCTAATACGTCATTACCCGTCACTGGTCTGCGAAAGCTGTGGCATTGTTCACTTTTGGGTTGTTCCAAATTAGAAGATGAATACAGAAATACTATGGGTGTTTCTTGATTGAGTTTTGATTTCCTGTGTAAACTGTCTATAAGCTTTGAGCAGCTAATTTGAGTATCTAACTTTTCATCAATTAAGATAAAGTCATAAAACTTAGTGTCTGTTTGCGTTAATGTTGATTCAATATCCCAAGCAAAATCTACTGAGTAATTCAGTTTCTCTAAATGACTTCTTAAAACAATACGCCCTTCTAATGTAGGCTCAATGACTAAAAGATTGAATCGATGCCACATAATTAGCACCCTAAGAAACCTTAGCTTTTATTTTGCCTGGCCATTGTGGCTTCATCAAGGGTATCGTGGTAGGTCATGAACTCAGGAGTTCCCATTGAGTTGGAACGCATGATGCAATACTGTTTTCCATCGTAAATTATGTCATATCCAGTGTTTCTGTAAGCTTTTGTTTCTATAATTTCAACTGTGCGAGTCATTTTTTAACCTTATTCATTTGCCCAAAATAATACCCAATAACCAAAGTAGCTAAAGGTGGTAGTATTATTTTGCTGCTCTCAAAAATTCTATTATGAGGCGATGCTAATTCGGTAAAAGCTGACAACACAAATAAAAGGCTCACAGCAATTAGTACATTTCTACATAGGGAGTTCATTCGTTATCTGAATTAGTGGTTTTTTTGCTCCTAGCCCCCCAGGTGTAGCCACCCAAAGCCCCTGCTCCTACATACGTAATAACTTTTAGAATTTCCATTACAATTTGGTCTTTACCTTTTGAAATGGCTAAAGCAAACAGTCCAAATAAACCTGCTATTATTAGCATGGCAAAGCCCAGGTAATATTTGGTGTTATTGGCCTCATGCTTGCGCTCATCTGCTCTATCTTGAATTTGAGCTTGCAAAGATGCTAATGCAAATTCATGGTCATTTGATTGAGTGAGCTTAGCTTGCTCAATTTCTTTCTCTCTAAGCTCTAAATCTTTAGTTTGATTACTAACAATTCTTTCGACTATAGCGGGAGTTAAAGCTAATTGACTTTTATTATTCTTAGATTCTGAATCAATCATTATTTATATACTGGCCTTTTATAGTGGACTTTTATTTTACCAAAGTCTTTTTGGCCAAGACGTGGAGGTACAACCTCTGTATAGGAAATATTAGCCTTATCTCCTGCCTTTAAGTTTATAAACTCTCTGGGAGATAAAGATTCTTGATTAAATTTAGTTAAATGTATGGTTTTAGTGCTCATTAGTTGTCCTCCTACCCCGTAATTATAGAAGATTAACAAGAGGATCACTATAGGTAGGCGAAAATAAAATTTCCCCAGAAAATTATATGGGGTATAGGGTAGACCATTATGTTGAAAGCAACAATATGGTGAATTGTTTCCTTTTTGGAAATTGTTGGAAAATTATACAGGAGTTAGGGAAGTGCTCTGGTTGTGGAGGAAGTGGAGCCTCCGCTACTCAACAGGGAGTGCCTCGCTGCGGGGCATACCCCCTTCAAACGCTATGACAGTACCCCTCTCCTACCCATGGGCAAGCGAGAAGGCATGGCATTGGATGACTGCAAGGTCATCACATCTATTTGATCGCCATGCTATTAAACCTAGGTTGAACAATCACTATTTATTTTAATTATTTTTTGTGTTGCATAACCACTATTCTACATACACTCAATGCGACACTATCATCAATATCGTTGCAATGAGCATTAAATAACTTTAATTGACACTTGTTGCAAACGTACTGTATATTCCATGCTTTGCTAACAATGGAGTACAATTTATGCACATAGGTTACAAGAGGGTAAGCACTCAAGATCAAACGACAGCTAGACAGCTCGTAGGCATTGAATTAGACCGCGTATATGAAGAGCACGCAAGCGGAGCAACTAAGGATAGGCCAGAGCTTAAACGTTGCTTAGATGCACTACGCAAAGGCGATACGCTGCACGTTCATGCAGTTGATAGATTGTCTCGTTCAATGCGTGACTTATTAGAAATAGTTGAGCAAGTATTAAAAGCTGAAGCCTCTATCATTATCTATTCGCCACGCTTAGAGTTTAGTACTAATGAGAATAACCACTTTCAAACCTTCCAACTACAGCTATTTGCCTCAATAGCGCAATTAGAACGTGCAATGAGTAGAGAACGTCAGCGCGAAGGAATAACGCAAGCTAAAAAGAAAGGTACAAGAAGCGGTAAGCCATTTGGTAAACAACCTCTTGATCCTAACCTTAAGCCGCAAGCCATTGTCCTATGTGACCAAGGATTGAATATAACCCATATAGCAAAAGAACTAAAAATATCTCGTGCCTCTGTATATAAATTACTTGAAGGACATACTCGCCAAATCACTTACTAGACACGGCAAAGACTCATTAATATATCTATCATACAGCGTTTAATAATCTTTCTCATGTAGTTGCTCAAGCTCCTTAATTTTCTCTTTAAGAGCTTGGGTATCATCATTGCCAACATTCTCAACAATTTGCTTTTCAACCCATCCTTGACTTGCTCCTTGAGTCTTTAAGTATAAAGCTTGTGCCTTACCATCACCGCCAATGGCTTGTTGATATACGGTTTTAGCAATACGCTCAATAGCAATAGATTTGGCTGTTTTGAGTTCCTTGGCGTAATACTTATTCAATGTATTATCTGTCATATCAAGAATTTCACATATGATATGAATTGGTGTACCAGCCATAACCAAATCACTAACCCGCTGCCTTAATTCGTCTGTTGGTTGGTGTGTATTATGCATTACCATTTTAAGCACTCCTTTGCTCTAAATGATTTTAAGCTTTTTTGCGCTTATAAATCGCCCTCTTAGGATCAACCTTGGTTTGTGTTTCCTTCCCAGCTTGAATAGCTTGTATTTCTGCAAGCTGTTTATCAGTGGGTAAGCCTTCATTTTCCTTTAATTCAAGTGTAGTAGTTGGCACGCAATCAGCCACACGTTTTACAACATCATTAATAGGTTCGACAGCTTCAACAATAGTGGGCTTTGACTTTTCTGTAACGCTTCCTGTACCTAAACACAAATTACAATCGCCCATCATTCCGCCAAGCTTAGCAACCTGTTTCATTCCCCTGCAATTAGGACATCTTATTTTATCCATTATGTACCATCCTTAGTTAGTTTACCCCCTACTATAACCGCTTACACATCAAATTTAAAATAATTGTCGCAAAAGTTATATTTACATGTTGACAGTTAAACCTAGGTTGAATAAAATCCCTTTCAAGTTAAACCTAGGTTTAACTTTTAATCTGTAACTGGAGGACAATCCAAATGAGTAGAAGTAGCAAAAGAGAGTTATTAAATAACCTTTATAGTTCAATCAAAGAGCGGCTTGAATGGCATATTTCAAATGATGAGCTTAAAGACATGACAAGAGACGAAGTGATAGACAGTTTAGAAGATTCACGCTTTGAAATTATTGACGGGGAATTGCCAATTTATTACAGCGATATGGCTAAACTACTG
The DNA here is from genome assembly GCF_900167045.1 of Legionella maceachernii. Lineage (GTDB taxonomy): Bacteria > Pseudomonadota > Gammaproteobacteria > Legionellales > Legionellaceae > Tatlockia > Tatlockia maceachernii. Next base: position 85,577 of record NZ_FUXJ01000015.1, read on the forward strand.
GCTGAAAATACAAACTTTGCAACTGTAGATGATGAGGGAATTTTACCTAAAAACCCTAATGTTTGGGACATCATTACTGCTTCAGTCCATGAGTTTCTATCGGGTGAATTCTATCAATTAGCGTGTGATGCAGTTGACGAGTTAATACCTGAATTTAGCAAAGAATTTTAAGTATTCCGGTAAAACCGGATAACTGAACTATTAAGAAAAACTTAATAGTTCAAATTTAAACACAATGGAGGACAATCCAATGAAATTAGATACAGCAATACAAAACATGCTCTACAACTCAACCAATAGGGACTTAGAAGTTCTAGCATGGTTAGCACGCAAAGAACGTGACACAACAATGCTTGATTATCAAGCTAACTATGGGTGGACATTAGAAGAATGTGACGAATTCTTGGAAAATGCCGCGCTTGCATATGAGTTATTGGTTAAAGAGGGCTGTGCAATATGAAATCTAATAATATAGAGAAAGAAATTGAAAAAGCCGTTGCGCATATTATGGCGTTCTATGGTGATCAGCCGGATAAATTTCTATATAAAATGACATGCTTGGTTTATGAGTGGTATTGCAAAGGCTTAAAATTAGGCATTAAAACAGAGGAGATACTAAAACATTAGGTAGTAATATCCGCATGATGCGCTCGATTCAAAGCTATAGCCAAGAATCGTATGCCCATCATGCGGGGCTTGACCTTGGTTACATGGGTGGTATAGAAAGAGGTGAACGCAATTTAGCCATACTTAAACCTGGTTAAGATTGCAAAGGGCTAACGAACAAGCTATTTAAGGGGATTAAATAGAATGGATTACAAGGATTTTGATTTAAAAAATCATGAGTGCATAGCAGAGTTTCTACGAACTACGCAAAATAGCACCTGTGATATTTCCGGCAGCATTAAGGCTACTATTGCTCAATTTTTAATGAATTTTCGAATAGAAATCAATAAACGAGCATCTGCTTTAGGGCAAAACTGGATATCCCCTATTGATATTATTGACTCACAAGTATGCGAACTGCGTAGGTGTGTAATTGATTTAGAGGCATACAAGGAACGATTAAAAAAAGGAGTAATAGCGCAATGAATCAACAACGAACTATTGTAGGCGCATTAGATTATTCTATAGCCACTTTGCAGAACATTAAAACCACTTTAATGGATTTAGGACATGCTCAAAAGGAGTTAAACTGGGCAGTCGGTGGAATTATTATCACTCTTACAAGTAACTTATTGCGTCTATGTCAAGATACTTTTATCGAAGCAGCTCAAACAGAAGAAGCCAACGCAAAGCAAGACATGATAAAAATTCAAACCAAGTTTAATAATTTTATGGAAAGGATGATAAATAATGACTAGTTTTGAATCAGAATATTTGAGCCTGTTAATGCGCCAAGTGAATGAGGAAATAGAGTATCTAGTGCGAAATGGCCACGGTACAGATAGAAATTATCAACCTTGTATGTTTTGTGCCCAACATCCAACGCAAAATTATTGGTTTTGTAATCGCTTAAAAGACTTACGACAATTTCAGTCCAGTATTGCGGTACAGCAAGGTAGAGACATTCCCAAGCAACGTAGGCAAATTGGCAGAGAAATAACTACTGATACGGTGATTAATACTGCTTTTGATTGCCTGAATTCTTCAAGTATGTCATTACCGCCATTATTACAACCTCTTTAAAACCGCTATACGCGCATTATAAGGGTAGGAATTGCTCTACCCGCTACCTTTGCACTAATTTTATGAGAAGTCTTCTAAAATCAAAGATTTTCCACCTAGAATTTGATCTATGCGAACAACTCTTCCTCTTTAGTTTTCTTTGGAGCAAATGGAGGATAACAAGGGAGAGGAGAATATTTTCCGAAAGTTCCTTCGTTAAAACCGTAGAGAAGTTCAAAATTACTCCCGAATCGATTCTTGCGACATTTAACTACGAATTGATTTTGATATTGAGGATCATCTTGATATAGCTCTGGTCTATCCACACCTAGCCATAATGCTGAACTACGATGTGAGCCGCTTGAATCAGCAGCATCATGCGGCCATGGGCAACGGTCATCAACAGCACGAGCAGCTGATGCGCGATTAATTTGGGATAATGCAATGACCACACAATTCAATTCAATTGCTAGCTTGGATAACTTGGTCACAATGTCAGACTGCTTTAAATCATTACGTTCGAATTTACCACGGTTTTCAACCAAACCTAGATAATCAACCACAATTACCGATATAGGTTGTTCCATGGCTTTTAATCGTGCAGTTGTTAAGATAAAGTCAATATCATCCGCTGCTCGACACGTAGCAATGTCATAGATTTTAACTGGGACTTGCATTGATTTAGTAACTGCACCCAGTCGCTCGTCATAATTTAGTTTCTCAAACTGTTTGCCAGCGCATATACCAACGTGCCTCATCCAGATATGGCGTGCTTCCATCTCAATTGAGAAAAACAAACATTGTGAACCTTCCTGAGTGCGGGCTATGGAATCCATGAGATAAATTGCAAAACCTGTCTTCCCTACTCCAGCACCAGCTGCAATTGTTACCAAGCTCTTAGCTCTGATGCCCCCATTCAAAGCCTGATTAAGCTGATCGCATGTGGTTGGGATAATTAAATCTTGTTCAAGCTGGCCGTCATAGAAAGCCTCAGCCAATTCAATATTGCTTGTGCCAAATTTAGATTCACGATAAGTGATATTGGACACTTCATTCATTTTCTCAATCAAGAGATTCTGTGCGTCCTCAGCATCACGGCATTCTTTAACCTCGCGTAACGCGATTTCTAGGGTTGTGAGTTGTTTACGCAATTGCGACAAGGTAAGCAGTCGCTTAATGTCATGTTGAAAACTAGAAGCACCATGAGGAAATTTGCCGTAATTGTCGATAATCCAACTCAATTCCCCATGAAGTTCATTATTGCCCCTGGGAATCAGCACAAGAATGTCTACAAAATTGAATCCTTCTTCCTTCTTGAATTGCTCCTTAATCATGCTGAATAGAATGGCATGTTCAGGCTTGTAAAAAACATCAGTGCTTAGTTTCAGAAATGCTTTTTGTACTTCCTCTGAAGTATGGACGCCAAAATGCATTAAGGTTTCAAGTACGCGCTGTTCTAACTCGTGTGAATAATTTAAGGGACTCATGAGTACGCATTCTCCAGGAATTTAACAACTGTGTTCCATCTGGCAAAGGTTTCAAGATTGTTTTTCTTGCGATTACCCTCTTGCGTGACATACTCTCCAAGAGAGAATTTAGGAGCATTAAGTTTGAGCATTTCCAGATACCTCCTAAACGCATCAATGGTTAACGCCTTTCCGTTAGGATCAAGTTCAGGCCATCGTTTGATTAAGGTGCGTAAAGTCTTTTGCAACGAAGTTGCTATAACTCGTTTGTGTGGTTGTGGATTGTTAGGGAAAATCTCTCGGTAAACATCGATATACTGCATAAGTTCAGGAGTATCATTGGCAGTTTTAACCGCCCTTTTAACTCTTGCATTTACATCTACAGAATTGCTATCATTTCCCCTCTGGTCACTTTTTGGTAAAAGTGACCTTTTCGTATGCCGGTTATTTTGATAATCAGGCTTATTAAATTATGAAGTCCATTCTGTAAACTCAATCTCAGCGACTAATTCAAGTTTAACCCAAGTGGCTGTTTTTACCCCAGGTGGCAAAGAATTAATAAATCTAACCCTTAAAAAGATGGAGCGAGCATTATTTTAATGCCCTAATTTTCTAAATTTGTGAGACGTTGTTTCATCTGTCGGTCTATCTTCATCGAACTTTCGTTTAAAAAATTGCTGTTGCGGTTTTTTATCTGCTTTTTGTTCCTGGTATTCTTTAATGGATTTTTTTATAGCATCATCAATTGCTTCCTTAGTAAATTCTGTACAAGCCCCAATGTTTTGTTTTAAAACTTGTCGAAATGGTAAGAGGATTTCCCCTGGTTTTAAAAGATTTGCTTCATAAGCATCTGCTAAGCATTCAACAATGGTAACAAGAATAGTTTTGCGTTGTTGTTCAGTTAATGGTGGATGATGTTTTTGATAAAAATCAACACTGCCTACAGCTATGATGCGTGATAATTTAGTCGCTTGCTCAAAGGTTGCTTTTTTTAAAAGGTAATCAAAAACCGCCTCTGATTGATAGGGTATTAGATATTGGCAAAGTTCTACCTGCAGATCAGTAAATAAATTACGATGGATGGTCGCAAATGCGGCAAGTATCTCCGGCTGCCATAAATCCTGTTTTAATTTTTCTAATATATCTTTTTTAGGAGGTGATTCTAAACCATTCGTTGTAGTAGAGGATTTTCCATCTAAAATATGATTCAGCCAGATAAAGCTACATAACTCTTTTAAAGACTCATCAGCAATTTTATCAAAATTTTTTAAAACACGCTCAAACTCCTCATTTGCAAAAATAAACTTTTGTTGTGTTGAATCAAATAAAACATCTAAGTTGGATGTCAAAAAATTACATCCCTCGTCTGTAAAAAATAACCAATCAACAAAAACCCCTTCTATTCTAAGATTTCGAAGCTCTTCTGGATTAGAATCAAAATAGATTCTTCCTTCAGTGGTTAATGTAAATCGAAATCCAGCTGTATCGCCTGTCAATTCCCCAAGATCAAGCTCTTCTCCCTCGTCTAAAATATAACCAATCTCGGGTAAAAAAATTGTTCTATTAAAAGAATACTCTCTACGAATTGCAGGACCCTCATCCTTAATCTTTAAATAAAGATCAGGTCTTTTACTGATTAGCTCACATAAGGCAGTACAGTCCTCGGAGTTAGCAATTGGTTCTGACATATGTTTTACAATTTGAAAATCATCCAGTTCAACTAATAACGTTGCAATTTTATCTAGTTGAAATTCAAAACACTCTAATCCATCATAAAAAGTCCTTAAAAATGGACTCTCATTATTACTAAAGTCTATGTCAATATTATCGATTACATCAAATTCATTGACATTTATTTGGGACACTAATATTGGGTGTTGTATATAAACTTCTGGATGTTCCTCTAAGAGCTGCCAAGCTAAGCTCCTATTCGTTCCATAAACTTTTGTATTGCTCAATAAAGGGATCCGATTTGTCAAGGTTGTAAAGATATTTTATGGCACTGGGAGAATTAATTAAAAATGAAGCGGCAGTATAGCCCGCAAGTGGCCCGCTTGTTGGCGCAACATTCCAGTCAGTAGTACGATATAACACCCAATTATAATCAAACATTCTCCATCCAGGCGGGTTCGAATCATTATCATCAAAATTATTTTCACCGCGCATTAACCACCAACCTAAAGTTGTACCATCACCTGAATCAATCCGTGTATACAAATCAATTTTTGTTAAATTATTGGCCATTAGTTTAAGTAATGACTCATCTTCATTATGAATTGGTTTAATCATTTTCAACCTCCGAGGCATTTACCCGGTCTGTTAAGCAGCCCCCTGAGTCAATTTTTGCTGTCATTAGGAAAAAACTCGCGAACTGATTTAAGTGCAGTATTTTCTATGTTTTATCAATAAATAGGCATCAAAATACTAGCTCATTAATTTATAAATTAGATTATTTCTATTTAAGTAATATTTTCATTTTTTTGATGAGTTTCTGGAGAGTCAGTATGTTCAGTTGTAGCCCATTATATACTCAATAATTTTTTCAACAGACTCATCGACGGTATGTCTTGAGGTATCAACCAACATAGACACTGACTCCCAAGGTTCATAATCTCTATTTAGAACATCCCTCCATGTAGGTAACTTATGTCCATCTATATCTGCTACTCTCTTTTCTATCCTGTCTTGGTGTTCCTTTTTATCAGAACAAATTAATTCAATTTCAACAAAAACGGCATTTGCTTCTTTCGCAACTTGGCGCCAATCATGGCGCGTAATAGCAATTGGATTAACTGAATCAGCAATAACATCTAAGCCCAAGGCTAAATTTTCTTTTGCGATACCATAGCTTACTACATACCCTTCAGAGCCTATAATTAATGAATCAGGGTAACCCTCTAGATTTTTTAAAGTTTGTTCAATAGTATCCACTCTTAAGTAAACAGCCTTTAAGCGCTTGGCCACTTCTTTTGAAATTGTTGTTTTACCAGTTCCTGGCAGTCCACCAAAAATAATTAACATTATAATCCCTGTATTTGCGTGATAAAATTCATCTTACCGATGTTCGACCAATACCAAGTCTTTTAGCAATTTCAGACTTGCTCAACCCAGACTCAACTAAATGATTTATTTCATATTGTTTTATTGGGGCAGGTCGACCGTGGTTCGTTACCTGACTCGCTCACGAAAATTTAACTTTCAATATGCCATTTACATGCCTGAGCCTATTTTTTCATTGCTTCGATAAATAAACCTTGGGGAACTAAAAGACCTCCAGCGTCTCTATTTTCACTTATTTCGTTACCTGTTGGCTAATAAACCTTATAGACACTCCTCAAATTTTTTATATAAATTGCTCTCGCTCTATCTTACCTTCTGCAGTACTTTGAATGGCATGGCCAAAACACAGTTTAGTTACTTCGAAACCAATAACCCTTTTTTATCTTTTTTGGTGCCCTATTAATTTCTTCAACTATTTCTTCGAATCCGCAGTTTCAGTCCATTAGCACTACAAATTGAATGAAGAATTCTTTTCTGATTCAACCTCACTTGACTTTTCTTTGCCTAATGTTTGTTCCTTTTGATTTTTAGATTGATTTTCATCAAGCGAGTATTTTCTCTTCTTTATGGAATGATTAATTTCCACAGAAAGAGTGGATGCTGATGCATTTTCGTGTTTATCACTTTTGGTTTCTTCAATCCTTCTTCTTTTTTGCGCGCCTTTGTTTTGTAAAAATTTGCCCTCATTGCCAAAACATTTTAAGGCAAAACCAATGACTTCATCTAATTGAGTGGGATTAAAATCACTGGGTTCGAGTCGGGCGATTTCATCAATAATGTGTTTTTGCATCGTTGAAGAATTCGCTGTTTTTTTCTGATGTCCTAAAAAACGCCTATGCTGGTTGAAAGTAAATTCTATATTTGAGGGGCCTAAAATATTATAGAGGCGATCATAAACCATCTGACGGTAATCATTTATTTTTACGCGCAGGATATCCTTATTTTTTACCTTATAAATAAAATCCATATGCTCATGGCGCCATTTACGAAATGCAAGCGTCGCTAAACGCGAGCAAAATTGTCGACTTTCCTCGACGGCATCTTGTTCCAAAAGTTTATTTTTAATATGACTCTCGATGAAAAAGTTAAGAAGCTCCTTCATAAAACTATTTTTAAGTCTCAATGATAAGACATCTTCAATCAAATTTTGAGAAATAGATAATCGTATCTCATCAGGCATTGAATAAATATTAAAATAGCTTAAGGATGATAAATTCCATATGGTCTCTAAAGAATCAAATAAATTAAGAATATGAATAGCCGATTGGCGAAATAAATTTCTTATTGATTGTTCAGCCTCAGACTTAGCTATTTGTTGATTGAATAATTTTCCAATGAGCTTTTCTTCATATCGCACTAAAAACAAATCCAGACGTTTTCGGGTGAATAATGTTTTGTCATGAAGTTCTAAAAGCTCCCTTATTTGTAAATTTGAGATTAATCGCCTTATAAGGAATTTGTCATTATTTTCCAGTGCTAATTGAAGAAATGATTCCATAATAAGAAAGCCATTTTGCGTTTCTGTGAGTAACTCAAGGTCAATATTAGAAAATTTACGCGATTCGAGAATTAACAGAGCTAGATCTAATCGCCCTACTCGCGCCAGTATGCGCAATATAGAAACATATTCAAGTACCAATTCAGTGGACACGGCGCAATTCTCTTCAAGAGACTTAGTCAACATGTACTCTACTAGCTCCCATTGATTATCTGCTATGGCCAACCGCAACACTGACTCCCTTTTGTGCTTTGGATTTTCTGGATAATCATCAATACTTGCTTGCGGAAATTTCTCAATGATCTCTTTCACCAATGTCCACTGCTTATCCTTTGCTGCCAACCAAAGTACGGTCATGCCGCGTCTATTCCCCTCCACCGGATTGGCATTGAGATTAACATGAGGAAACTTATTCATTATTTCTTTAACTAATGCCCATTGCTTATGTTGTGCTGCAATCCAAAGCACTGTAACCCCTTTGCTTTTTCCCTCTTGCGCCATAGCATTGATATTTGCATGAGGAAACCTGGTAATTAATTTCTCTAGGATGTCCCATTTTCCATGGTAAGCTACAATCCAAAGGATCGACATACCATTGCTCTCGCCCTGAGTTGGACATGCATCGATATTTATTTCTGGGTATTTCTGCAAAATAAAATCAAATAGCGCATATTGATGAGTTGCAGCGATAAGCCAAGGAATTGATTTTCCTTTGTGGTGCCCTCCTTCAGGTGCTGCGTTGATGTCTCGATCGAAAAACAGCAATGCATTTTGCACATACGACCAAAATTTTTTTCCAGCCAAAAACCATAATAGAGGTAATTTAGGGTCTGCACTTAACTCGTTTGGGAAGAATTGAACTTCTGCTGATATTAAATAGTCAGCAATTGCAGGCCAATTATGAGAACTAGCTGCCCAATACCACAAAGAAGGTGTGTTTTCAGATTTATAATATAGATCTGCACGTAATCGAACTAATACTTGCATTGCTTCGAGATGACCGCCTTTTGCGGCAGCCATTAAAGGAGTTGTATTATCTTCGGAATGCAATTGATTAGGGTTATAGCCCTGGTTTAAAATTAAATGCTGAATTTTTACAATATCACCGTCATAAGCGGCTTGATGTAGTGCATTATTCATTATTCAACCTCGACACAATAAAGACGAATAAATTATTAGCTTGAATAAATTGAGTACAGCGAAATAAACTTATTCGGCTATCCCATTTTGGAATAGGGTCTTTGAGAACTCTCTTTATCCTGTGAAACTATTTATGAAATTTGACATCATTCCCATTCAAGAAAATCACATCGAAGATTTTTGGTCTGCAGTGGATAGTGTTGCGCGTGAGCGTCGTTACTTAGCTTTTTTGGAAGGACCGCCCTTTCAGAGCACTAAAGCGTTTGTTTTAAAACAAATCAAAGATAAATGGCCACAATTGATTGCTTTACACCAGGGTAAGATTGTTGGTTGGTGTGATATTAGTCCATTAGACCGACCCGTTTTTGCGCATACAGGCCACTTAGGGATAGGAATATTAGCTCCTTATAGAGGAAACGGGATTGGAAAAGCATTAATTAAAAGTGCTTTAGAAGAAGCAAGAAAAAAAGGCTTAACTCGTATAGAACTAACTGTTCGTGAAAACAATAAACCTGCTATTGCTCTTTATAAGAATGTTGGTTTTGTAGTAGAAGGACTGCATAGAAATGCCATATGTATTGAAGGTCAATACGAGAACCATCTCTCAATGGCTTTGATCTTTGAAGCTTCAAAAGACTAGAAATTAATAAACATAATAAGCTAGACTCGTTTGAATGAACAACAGTTACAATCGAGTCTAGCTTAAGTATAAGGTTAACTAATTACACAAGAGCCCTGGGCTTGTTCCGGTACTTCAATGGGCGGACGTTTTGATCTCAACTTCCTACGTTGCTCAGCCTTTTCAGATCCTTGAGCTCGCGTTGAATGATAAAACGCATGCGGATTGTTTCCAGCAGAAGCAACAGCTGCACAAGGTAGGGCTCCTTTGTGTGCTGGATTTACGCTGCTATCCTTAGTTTCAACCTGGGATTGAGCAGGCTTGAAAGTGGCTTGTTTTGGTTTTTGATCAAGCTCGTAAGAGTCCTCTTTTTGCCCATGCGACTTTTCATCCTCTTCTTTTAGACTCGATGCCGGATGAGTCTGCTGCCATGTTTGAAAAAATGGAGCAACTTGAGATGTTTGGGTAGAAGAAATGGCTCCTTTTACTTCTTTCTCGTCTGATAACGCCTCTTTCTCTTCGAATAGCTGCGCTTCTTGTCTTTTTTCTAGGTATAAGTTACATCCTTTTTGTGTAGCAAAGATGTATTCGATGATTTTTCTTTTCAGTGAATATCCCGCTTCAATAATTTCTAAATCAGAGCGTTCGATGTCTGCCGTACAACTTGTTGCTGCCCCGTAATTCACAAAAGGATCGAAAGGCATGAACATTTCAAATTTTAAAGCACCGTATCGTCCTAAATCGATTTTAAATCCAGGCTTTAGTTGATGTTTTTCAAAATCGATGATTTCAACTCTTGCCTCAACACTTCCTTTACCCCCCGGTGCATAATGAAAAAGTAGCCCCCCTAGTTTAACGACAGTTTCATTCCTATCTTCGCCCACAATCACAAAATCCTCTTCACCATATAACTCCTCCTCAAGTTCGGTAGGCGAAATGGTTCGCAATAAGTTAACCTCAAACAGTTCACCATTAAACACTTCACCAGCATAAAGTTTAGTGTGTTTTTCATTAAGTTCTGAACAAGGGTAATCAATTACTGTCGGGCGTTGACTAGGCCACATCAAAGGAGATTTCGTCCCATGGAATATGAGATGCCAAACAAATTCATCGATACCAAATGCCTCGCAAATTTGCGAACCATTCTTTAAGTGAGGGTCTTTAGCCAAACACTCGTTAATTTGTTGTATGCCGAGATTAATCGCATGACTCACTGTTCTTGGACCAACCGGTTTCGGTGTTTTTTGGCGTCTATTTCTTTGATTACTTTGTGGTTTAACAGTCGGAAGTTTTTCAATCGCTGTTAAGATATTATGCACATGACCAAGAAACTCCGCCTTAAGAGGATGCTCTTTGCCTTTTTCCTTTTCATTACCCGTCATTTTCCGATGCAAATCAGCACAAGGGTTTTTAAAAGGAAGTAAGACGGTGGTTAACGATTGAGCATTATACCTTGCTAGCACGACCTCAAGGTAATTTAATTTCGCAGCCAAAGGGATAGTTTTAGCATCAATTAGTCGTGCCAAATCCTCTAATAATGCACCTCGAATCGTGTTTAAGCTACCTGCGCTGTGGCCTGAAAAACGCTGTTCAAATTCACTTAAAAATAATTCCAGTGCTTCAGGGGTTTCTATGCTTGTTTCGGGCACAAGACGAACATTTTTTAAAAAAGTCCATTCCAGATTGACTTGAGAGAGATCCACTGTGCGGAGGTCAACATTAATCAATGCCGTCAACACTAAGTTGGCCCCTGTCAAATTGGCACCGTCTAGGACGGCATCCTTTAACACTGCTCCATTTAATCTTGCCTGACTAAGATTAGCCCCACAGAAATTCACGCCCCTTAAATTGCAATCATCCAACTGAGCCAAACGCAAATTCGCGCCGCTGAAATTTGCCCCTTCCAAGCTACTTTTAGCATAAGGATGGCAAAATACGGTGTTTATAAAACAATAACCTGCTAAATTCTGGTGAGATAGATCATATGCAAATAAGCTGGTGCCAGCAAAAAGGTTGAGAAACTTTTCTGAATCATGCAGCGCAAGCAATTTCAGTAATTCTTTATTGTCTTTATGGTAGTTTTTAATTGGAGTATGGCTTAGTACACTCTCAGCCTTATCAATGAGTTTTAAATGCTCTCTCGTATTTTCATCGAGCGACTCGGATTCTAAAGCAAGCGCTAATCCTTGTGGCAACATCGAATTATCCCGTGTTAAGGTATAGCAAATCATTTCTTCGTTAGTCATTTGCTGATTTTGGACTACTTTCTGTTTCAATGCTTTGTAGTAATCCGTTTGCTGGTATTCGGCGACAAATTGATTCCCTTCAGACGCATTAGCTTGGCTGAGAAAAACAACAATATGAGAGGGTTTACACCGAGTATTGAAGACGTCTTCTGCTATGGCCCTTAATTCTTTACAGGTTTCCCGTACTTTGGCCAGTTCACGTAAGCTTAAATTACTTAAAATATGCTGCTGAACCTCCACCGGTAAAGCGAGAAGATAACTAAACGCTTGGTTGTCTTCTGAAATGAAAGCCGTCTCTTCTTGAGCCACTGACTCTGTCACTGTGGAAATAAAATCCTGCGTATCGGCTTCTACTTCCGCCCTTTTAATCATGGAAAACAGGTAGTTGATATTCTCTTTAACGGAGTTGGTTTTAGAGATAATGCTTTCATCCAGCGCTCTTCTCTCGTTGTCCCGAGCATTGACTTGCTCTGAGAGCAATAGCTCAACTTCTTGTCCTAAGAGCGCGATTCGTTGTGCAAGCGAAACGAGTG
>NZ_FUXJ01000002.1:0-60602 GCF_900167045.1 Legionella maceachernii
CGAAGAAATGGTCCGTGCTGAGGAGGATTTGCGTCAACGAAATGAGGAAATCAATGCACGTGAGGAAGAACTTCGTCAAGAAGCTCGCAGATTAGCTGACATAGAAGGTATGGGTGACAATCCTGTACTTGCTGCTTTGATAAAAGAGATATCAAGAAGTAAAGACGATGAGTTACTTGAACAGGTTCGTGATGCAGAAAGCAATGGCGAATTGGAGGATGCGGGGCTTAATCGTAAATTGGTAAGAGCCTTGGTCGAGAAGACCTCTTACCAGAAGCTTATTGGCCCAGCACAAGCAAGGCTTGAAGAGTTAAAGCACCTGAGAGAGGTTAGAAAGGCACGGTATTTAGATCCGGCACAATGCAAAGCTACTTTACGTGAAGATCTTGAGGAATTAAGAAGCGCGATAAGAAACCTGCGCGACATTAGAAACCTTAATAAGGATGCCGAACCGGCATTAAGGAAGTTAGCCGCTATTACGCCTATCCATTTATTCAATCCTGGATTTCAAGCTGCGGCTAAAAAACATGCGGACGAATTGGGCAGTTATTATGAGGGCTTAGCGGCAAAGAGCACCCCTCTATTTGAGTATTTGAAGATCTTACGTGCCGACTTAAAAGATAAATTGGCTAGTCTACCTACTGATTTTGAATTAGAGGCTTTGGGCAAAGATTCGCCCCAAAAGCAAGCGATTCAGAAAAGACGGCATTCGCTCAATGTGATATTGAAAGAAATACAATCCGACTTAGATCTACACGAACCTTTACAAAAGAAATTTTATGGGGATCGCAAAGCAAACAATTCGCTTTTACAGCAAGGGATATTAGAAACATTAGAGCAAGCAAGATCGGGGGAATTTAATCTTAAATTTACGGTGTTCTCAAGCGAATATGAGGATTTTGATTTAGACAATAAAACGAATTTTCTCAGAGGCTTTGTACCGAAACTGAAAGATAAAAAAGCCACATCGCTGTTGGTGCAGGATACATCGAGTCATAACTACTATCGTACTATCTATGATCTTAAACCGGGCAAAGGTCGGTTACATACGATTAATTCAGATAATCCAAAGACAGTTGGAACACTTTTGGAGGAACAGCAACAAACAAGTTTCGATAGTGGTGTTTATAAGAAGCCTGATCCTACTAAACAACAACCAATATTTAAATATACTGTACTAGGTTTTCCTCAAGGAAGTGAAGATGATCCAGAAGTGGTGACTGGTCGTGTTCAATATGCAATTGCCACAGCGAGTCTATTGTTAACGCGCTACGGTGTCCCTCCCACGAAAGAACATCCGATTCCTATAGATGGCAGCGACCCGCTTCAACTCAAGTATATATGGACTGCATTAATCGTTCTTGGCCAGAACATGCCTGAGATGAAATTTGATCATCACGCAGTGAAAGTTCTAGATCGTACGGCTTTTGACCCTGAAGCGGAACTTAAAAAAGAATTAAAGTTAAGGAAAGGCTTTTCGGGTAAGGGTTTTTACGGTAAGAGTAGTAAATTTGCCGAAAATTCTTTTTTTGAAACGCATTTTAAAATTCAGCCGGCGCTTAAGGATTATCTCGCTGGTGCCAAAGAAGCCTCCTCTGATAAATTTGGTCATCATGAAGCCAAAGCAAAAACTAAAAAAACCTTAGAGAAAGCTACTCAAGCATTTTTTGCCCCCGAGTCAAAACGTACAGTTGAAAAGATTGAAGGAGAATTACTAAAAGGGATTCAAAGGTCGCATTAATAAAAGCGAGTAGCTTGGGCCTTGGTCTAACACTGGAAGCGCGATATTTCAAAATTGTTGGTTCTACGCTAACTACAAATTGACAGCGTCTCAATGGTCGCCCAAAATGAGCAAAGACTCATTTAAAGCGATCAGGTTATGGAATATAAAGACTATTATAAAATAATGGGACTTGAACGGGGAGCAAGCCAGGAGGAAATCAAGCGAGCCTACCGTAAATTGGCTAGAAAATATCATCCTGATGTCAGTAAGGAAGAAAATGCGGAAGCTAAATTTAAGGAGCTCGGTGAGGCATACGAAGTGCTTCGTGATCCTGAAAAACGGTCAAAATATGATCGCTATGGTCAATATTGGAAAGAACAAGAGCAAACGGGTTATCGGCCTCACGAGGAGGGTGCTTATCAACATTATCAATTCGTTGATGAGGACAGTGCTGCTGACTTCCAAGATTTTCTTGATAGTATTTTACGACAGCGCTCTGGCTTTCAGTCCAGCCCGTTTTCTAATCAAAGCAGGGATATTCATGCGAAACTCACGATCAGTTTGGAAGACAGTTTTTTAGGCACCGAAAAAACATTGCAGCTGCAAACTCCAGTGTTCGACAATCGTGGACATGCGCAATACCATGAGCGCTCGGTTCGCGTCAAAATACCGAAAGGAATTGGTGATAAACAACAAATTCGCTTAAAAGGCCAAGGAGGAAAGGGCCCTCATCATCAAGCCGGCGATTTATATATAGAAATTAATATAAGCCCCCATCCCCTATTTAGTTTGCATAATAAGGATATTCAGTTGCATGTTCCAATCACCCCTTGGGAAGCCGCTCTTGGCTCTACTATTCAGGTTCCCACACTTGCTGGCGCTGTGAATTTGAAAATTCCTAAACTATCTCAAACAGGCAAGCGGATGCGATTAAAAGGCAGAGGATTACCGGGTAGTCCTCCAGGCGATCAATACGTCATTCTGGAAATTGTTATCCCTCAAGTTGAGAATTCTCAAGCAGATAAATTGTACGAGCAACTCGCTCATACCCTTCATTTTAATCCACGCGAAAAATTAGGAGTGAGCAAATGACTGAGCATGAAAAAAAGCCCACTGCAACGGAATGTGAAGAATGGTTTTATTTATCCTTAGCTGAAGTCACTTCCTCATTCGGTGTTTCTAAGGAAACGGTGATTGAAATTGTCAATGAAGGAATCATTCCAGCACAAAAAGATGAGCATGACGAGTGGCAGTTTGATAGCGAGGCTGTGCGCTGTATTCGTACAGTGTTGCGATTAAATCGTGATTTGGGAGTAAATTTAGCGGGTGCTGCATTAGCTCTTGAATTACTCAAAGAAATTGACCGCTTGCATGCCATGCTGCGCAATAAAGGAATGGCGTAAGTTAAGAAAAATACTAAAGAATAGACTGAGCCTTGGCCCAACAGCGATGGCACAATGCACTCGGAATTGTAGGGCCAAGGTCCAACCTTGATTGTTTTAGACTAAATATGGATTAATTAAAATCAGAAACATTAAAATTTGTGCTTAAAATGGCATTTTTGATTAGGAATTCAAGTTAAGTCGTGTTAAGGTGGCGCAGCGAATCCAAAATGAGGAGAAAAGATGAAAAAATACTGTTTAACTGGCTTAATCGGATTTTGCTTTGCTGTCTTAGTAGGCTGTCAGTCATTGACGCATGAAAATTTCTTTAGAATGGGCCCATCGGATGAAACCATCACCACTTCGGTGAATTCTGCTTTTGCTAGTCATCCTGATCTTTCTACTCAGCGCATTCACATTGAAACACATAAAGGAACAGTGATTTTGAGTGGCTATGTTAAAACCATTCGTCAAAGCGATACGGCGGGCGATATCGCTGGAAAAGTTGCGGGTGTCAAATCCGTACAAAATGAACTGATTGTAAGAAAGTAACCTAACCCTTTGATCTTATTATTTTTCCGTCATTCCTACCTGTGTGGGAATGACAATAAATACCTCTACTGTCCATAAAAAATGGCAATTTTAGTGTCTAAGAAAGACCGATTATCTAATCAAAATTTTCAATGATTTTACCCTAATTCAAATAAAAGATTTATTCAAAATCACTTCTGTGTTAAGAATATATGCCTACTTTTGCGGCACGAATTTTATTCTCATTAAGTTATTCGTTTTGTTATTGGAATAAGGAAATTGCTATGTCAAATCAAACGGCCAAGATTGTTCGTTTTCATGAGCTTGGTGGTCCTGAAGTATTAAAATTAGAGAACTCACCACTACCTCAGCCTGAGAAAGGGGAGGTTCGATTGCGCGTCCATGCAATTGGTTTGAATCGAGCTGAAGCGATGTTTCGTCTTGGACGTTATCTTGTTGAACCTAGACTCCCTTCAAAGAATGGTTATGAAGCCTCTGGCGTGGTTGAAGCGGTAGGACCTGGGGTCGATAAAGGAATGATTGGTAAAAAATTCAGTTCAATCCCCTGTTTTGACCTAGGCAAATATGGTGTCTATGGGGAAGTGGCCATTTTACCTGCCTATGCGCTTGCCTCCTATCCCGAAACGCTTTCTTACGCTGAAGCAACTTCTATTTGGATGCAATACACGACCGCTTATGGTGCCCTCGTGCATTATGGAAAGCTTACCAAAGGGGATTTTGTTTTAATTACAGCAGCAAGTAGCAGTGTTGGCCTCGCTGCGATTGAAATCGCACGTGCCCAAGGTGCAGTAAGTATTGCCGTGACAAGAACGCGGAAGAAAAAAGCCGAATTACTGAAGCTGGGTGCGAATCATGTTATTGTTACTGATGAGGAAGATTTACCTTCTCGCGTAAAAGAAATTACCCAAGGAAAAGGAGCAAGAATTATTTTTGATCCTGTCGCCGGAAAAAGCATAGAAAAGCTTGCTAATGCGGTGGCAGAGAAAGGAATTATCTTTATTTACGGTAACTTGTCTAATGAGCCGATGGCTTTTCCTCTTCTTCAAGCACTGGCAAAGGGATTCTCGATTCGCGGTTATACATTGTTCGAATTAACTACCGTACCTGAGTGGCGTGAAAAAGCACAGAAATATATTTTTGATCACCTAAAAGAGGGTACTTTCAAGCCCAAAATTGCGCGCAGGTTTAATTTGGATGAAATTGCAGAAGCACATCGTTACATGGAGTCGAATGAACAAATTGGCAAAATTGTAGTAACACTATAATCGTTTAATGAGGTCAAATTCGCTGTGAAGTCGAGTTTGACTAAAAACTAATTTGTTCAAAAGAGAGAGTTTAGTTATTACGAGAGCAGTAAGTCATGAATGGTATCCCACCTTATGTAGCAAATCATAGCGTTGCAAAATTCCTTGCCAAAATCGCAATAAGGGCTTTATATTTTGAAGTGAAAGCCTATCCTAAACCGGGATTGGTTAGCTTTATTGATTCAGGTGCCCATCAGGATATGAATGGCGAAGTTCTTTTTCGTAGTCTTTTTACTTTGCGACATTATTTTTATCAAATTGTAAGTCAAGGATTAGAAAGAAAATCATTTGAAATTTTAGTGCACACGGCCCTTAATGCAGAACAGCGCATGTTGAAAAAAACAAAAGGAATTAACACCCATTGCGATGCCATTTTTATTCTAGGGTTAATCTGTGTTTCTACAGCCAGATTGACGCAAGAAAATCGATCTTTCACCCCTGCAAATCTTCATCAGCAATTATTAAACGATCGGCAAATTATTCTCACTAATCTAAACACCAGTGCCTTTGCGCGCAAAGAATTTGCGATTAGCGAAGTCAAGCAAGTCTCTATTCGTGTGTTTGAGTTGATTTTTCAATTATTGCCTGCATTCATTGCACTCTATAAGAAAACTCAATCCATGGATGCCATCTGTTTATTTGCTTATTTAGAACTTTTGGCCAGAGTTGATGATACTCATGTTCTTTTACATAAAGGGCGATTCGCGTTGGATTTTGCCCAAAAAGTTGCGGGTGAGATCTTAGCAATTGATTGTATTGAAACGCGTTTTCTCCACGCGCAAGAAGCTCACTATGCTTTTTCCCAGAAAGGAATAAGTCCGCGAGAAATTGCGAATCTGCTGGTGATTTTATTGTTTCTTGGGCAATTATTTTGTGAGCAATTGTTATGTCATTAACGGATAAATGATTTTAATTTGAACAGTATAGTTATAAAATGATATAATTTTCGTTTTTTGGAAATAGTCATTTGCAGGAGTTGTAGCATGCCTTTTTTTTATACCTCTAATCGATTCCCTTTAGACAAATTGGAATTTAAAAAATTGTCTGAAAACCTCAAATATCTTAAACAGGCTGCAATTTGGGGAGAGAGTAAGTGGGGCTATCTGCGAAATTTTCCAGGTTTGAAATTCCGTATAAAAGACATTAATGAGATAAAAGATCATTTTTATATAGTCACTTATGGTGATCACGCTGTGGGAATGTTTGCTGTGTTGGGTGGTAAAAAAATCGCGGATTGGTCAAACAAATCTTTTCCAAGTAAAGAATTAGAGTATGTCTATGTGGATGAACCATTTAGAGGTTTAGGTATCGGTAAGAAAATCATTCAGGAAGCAAAAAAAATAGCTCACGCGAAAGAAGAGCACGTTATCCTTCTTCAGACGCTTAACCCCAATTTGAATAGCTTCTATAAAAAGCACGGCGCTAAAGAAGTAGGGGAGCAAAAATTTCTTGAGATACCCACAGAGGTTCTAGCCATTAGCTAATAACAGCTCACTGGGAGCTAATTCGTTAGCTAAATGCTGTAATCAGGTGCCCCTCCTCGCCTATATACAAGCACAGTACGCTCAAAAGACATGAAGATTTCTTTATGCTGATTAATACCTCTGGTCTCGACTGTCACGATGCCCTGGGTGGGTCTTGAGACGGATTCTCGTTTAGCCTTTATTTCGCTTTCGGCATAAATGGTATCTCCCTCAAAAACAGGTTTTAGCAGTTTGACTTTATCCCAAGCAAGATTAGCGACCACTTTTTTAGAAATGGTGTTCACTGTCATTCCTGTGATGATGGCTAAAGTAAACGTGCTGTTTACTAAAGGTTTTTTCCATTCAGTTTGTTCGGCATAATGGGCATCGAAATGAAGTTGAGCGGTATTCATTGTCAGTAAAGTAAACCAGATATTATCATTTTGAGTAATTGTCCTGCCGGGACGGTGTTCGATAATTTGCCCTACTGTAAAATCCTCAAAATAAAAACCAAAATCTTCACGGAAGCGGTTATTGCCAAGAGAGAGATAACTTTGATTAGTCATGTTCATTTCCTTTGATCGCTTTTGCCAGTTGCAGTAACTGCTGAGCATGTGTATAGACAGGGATATCAATCATTTCTCCTTGATATTGGCAGGCTTTTCCACCTGCGTGCTCAAAGAGGCTAACGATTTTTTTAGCTCTGTCGATTTGCTCTTTCGTGGGAGCAAAATTTTGTCTTATGGGTGCTATTTGTTTAGGATGAATAGCCAATTTGCCCTTAAATCCAAGTTGTTTGGCTTTTATTGTCTCTGAAATCAATTCCTGTTCATTGGCAAAATCGAAAAAGGGAGAATCGATTGCGGGTATATGCGTTAAGGCGGCTGCTTGAATAATTTGCGAGCGAGCGAACAATAAAGCGTCCCAATTTAAATGACAACCGACATCCGCTGCAAAATCAGCCGCGCCAAAGAAAAGCCCAGACACGGGCGAATTGGTTACGATAGAAGGAAGTTGGTGAATACCTTTGCTGGTTTCGATTAAGGCAAATAATTGAATTTTTCTTGCCTCCAGCTGAAGTGCTTTATAAATCATCGTTAATTCTTCAGCATTTTCTGTTTTGGGATACATAATGGCATCTAAAACAAGATTGGTTTGCTTAAAAGCAAGCAAATCGGCTAAACCAGCTTCACTGGTGATGTGGTTTATCCGAACGATGAGAGGTAGGGAAGAAGGCGCTTTTTGCAATAAAAATTGCAATACGTTATCCCGTGCTTGATTTTTTTCTTCAAGAGGTACTGCATCTTCAAGCTCTAAGATAAGGCCATTAGCTCCAGAAGCCAATGCTTTACTGAAACGTTCAGGCTTATTACCTGGAGTGAATAAAAGTGCTGGTGAAATGGATAAGTCCATTGAGTTGTCCTTAGATAAATCCTTGTTGTTTTGCCTGTTGTTGTAACTGATCCCTAAACGAGGGATGAGCAATTTTAATCAGTTGATGTGTTCTTTCAGTCGTCGAACGCCCTTTTAATTGCGCTATTCCATATTCTGTGACTACATAATCAATGTCAAGACGGGTGTCTGTTGCAATTGAAGAGAGCCTGGGCACAATTCGCGATAAGCTACCTTTTTTAGCTGTCGAGCTACTGGCAATGATGGTTTTTCCGCCTTCCGAATAATGAACTCCTCGAATAAAATCCAATTGTCCCCCAACACCAGAGAATTGATGACCAATGAATTCAGCATTCACTTGGCCACTAAAATCAATTTCAATAAAGGCATTGACTGAAGTCATTAAATTATTTTTTCCAATAATACAAGGCTCGTTAACATAGGAAACAGGAAGGCAAACCATTGATGGATTAAGATTAATAAAATCATACAGTTGTTTATCACCAATAGCGAAGGTAAACACATTGATGTAGGGGTTTAGGGTTTTATGGGTATTGGTGACAACGCCTTTTTTAATTAAATCGATCATGCCGGCTGTAATCACTTCCGTGTGGATGCCCAGGTTTTTGTGCCCACTGAGCTGTTCACACACGGCGTTAGGTACGCCACCTATTCCCATTTGAATGGTGGCGCCGTCAGGTATCAGAGAAGTAATGTGTTGACCAATTTGTTTATCCAATTCGCTGGCAGGTTTTGATGGCTCTTCAAGCAAAGCAGTCGTGTTTTCAATCAGTGCATCCACTTCATTAATATGGAGGAGGGTAGAACCTGCTGTTCTTGGCATGTTTTCATTGACTTCAACAATGAGCTTATCGGCATAGCGTGCTAACTCAATGGCATAATCGCCATTGGTTCCTAAGTTGAAAAAACCATACTGATCCATTGGGGCTACAGTCATCATAAAGGCATCCAGCTTGGTAACTTCTTTGATTGTGCTGGGGTAACGACTGAAGCTCACAGGAACGAAGTTAATGTATTTTTTACCCAGCGCGTAACCTCGTTCTGCAAGTAGAACTTCACCCTTAGACATCATTGAGGAATAGGGTTTGATAACAGAAAGTAGGTCTTCTTGAAAGATGGTTTGTAAGGCTACATCACCACAGCGAAGATAATAAACCTTGACTTCTTGTAGATCACCCGCCTTGGCTCGTTCTGCCAATGCATGGCATAAAGCAGGAGGTGTTGCGACGCGCATTCCCATGGAAATAGCCGCTTTTTTGGGAATTAATTGAATGGCTTCTTCAGCAGAACACAACTTCTGTTGATATAGTTTGTCAAAGTGCATTTCCTCATCCTTGTTTTAAGCAGAACTCCGTTCCGCATACTTTAGCTTCCGAAAGTAAAGGTATAAATTTCCACCCCAGGCTCTGAAGTTATAATCTGTAATAGACCGCTAGTAAACTGCTTGTTGACTACGACTTCATAGATGGAATCCTTGCCGACTAAGATATTCCCCTTATTGACATCTTTCCCTGCATCTTCCAGCAGTGCTTTACCATTTAAAAGCACCTGAATTTTAATGGGTTTTCCTGTAGGATTACTCATTACCATAAACACTTTGCGCGCATTAAAATGTATTTCAAGGGAAGCATTCGCAGCGCCTGCAATGATCTTATCTTCGCTCACTTGCCACGCACCTTGCAAGGCCCAAGCGTTAAGCGGAAGTTGTGTAGGAAAAGAATATTGAGCTATTTTATCATGGACTAAATAAGGACTTAGACTTCGATTAGCACGGGCATATCCTAGGTAGGTTTCTGGTGTTTCAAGAGAAGAATAAAGGCGGCGAGTCATAGTCAGTTGTTCTTGAGGTAATTTATCAATCCCTAACAAAAAGCGAATATTGTTTTCGGTGGTCTCGTAAGCTTCTTCGCCGTAATGTTGATAAACAACTTCCCCTTGTTGATCAATTAAATAATGGGCAGGCCAATAATGGTTATTATAATTGCGCCAGGTGGTGAATTGGTTGTCAAGTGCTACGGGATAAAGAATGCCATTGCGTTTGACCGCGCTTTCCACATTGTTCAAATTTTTTTCAAAAGCAAATTCGGGTGAATGAATACCAATGATTACGAGCCCTCTATCACGATATTTTTGATACCACTCTTTCAAATAAGGCAAAGTTCTGACACAGTTGATGCATGAGTAAGTCCAGAAATCAATAAGCACCACTTTCCCTTTTAAATGATCCATTGTGAGTGGCGGTGAATTAATCCAAGCCTCGATGTCCTCAATGGCAGGGGCCTTATAGGGAATCCATAGTGCATTCTCCAGCGAGGTCGCTGGATGAGTGGTAGTTTCAGGTACCGTGTAGTCAGCAGAATACCCTCTTTCTTGGTAGAGCATATAACCTACACTTGCAATAATTATGACACCTAATAGTTTGCGAAAAAGAATTGTTTTTTGCTTTAAAAAAGTAAAAGTTTCAATCAGTTTTCTTCCATAAAGAGCAATGATAAACATCGGAATTGCTGCGCCCAAAGCGAAAGCGAGTAGAATGAAAAAACTCACGAGGGTTGTTTTTTGAATAACCGTTTGCACAATTACAGCCGCGAGAATGGGACCAGCACAAGGCGTCCAGATAATGGAGATCAAGCCCCCTAAAAAAAAACCGCTGTAGAATCCTCCTTGAGGATTATTGGCTGAAGAAAATGTTGATCCCATATGGGCGAGACGCTGAGTGAAGTGACTCAATTTCTCACTCAAATAGGAGGAAATCATTATGAGACCTAATAGCAGTAAAATAAGGTAAGAGATATGGCGAAGGGCATCTAAATTAATGCCTATGTATTGAACAAATTGACGTGAGAAAAAAGCAAACAAAGCAAAGATAATCGTAAAACCGCTAATAATTCCAAGTGGCCGCTTTTTGGAATTGACCAAGGAGCTTGCAAGTACAATAGGCAAGATGGGAAGAATACAAGGGGAAATAATAAGTCCAAATCCTTCGATAAAGCCTAAAAGGATACTTATCAACTCAGATCGCATCGCATTGCTCTCACGTCGGTTTTGGCTGTTTTATACTGTTATGATGAGGAGGTTTTGCTTCTGTGTCTAAAAAAGCCAAAACTGACTCCTTAATTCGTATATTATTAAGCTTAGCAGCTTAAAGGCATTCCATGAGTTGAAATGCCGAGCATTCTTTTGGTCCCACATGGATAGATGGTGGCTTTTTTTGCGAGTGAGCATTCTTCTTACGGAGGTGTGTCCAATACCCCATTTTCTAGCACTCTCTGACTTTTCCCTTTTTAAATAAGAAAATGACTTCATTTTCATATTTTATGACATTAACTGGCCAACTATGTGTCTTTCTTTTCATTATAAATTTCAATCATTAACCAATCTTTGGAAAAGCAAACCTACTGCTGGGCTTTAAGCCTGCGCAATACTTGGGGGCATATCCTATTTCGTGGGCTAAGTTTTGTTTTACCAGTTTCATCACGCTCATTAACATTTTTTTGTGAAATCCCTGCATCGTCCCCCGCGAAGCTAAATAGGCAAAATAAACATCCAAGCAAGGCGCGTACACCACCATGCTTGTATACCCTGGTGCTAAACCTGGTACAAAAAAGATTAAGCCTTCAGGGGTATTCATTCTAAATAATCCAAAACTATAGGCAGTTTGTGTGACTGTATGACTATTTTCTCCATTATCAGTACTTACAAATTGTGTCAATTTTGTTATGGGAAATCCATTAAGATCGTTTCGGTTAAAGAGCTGGAACATCCATTTCGTTAGATCTTCTACGTTTGAGACAATCCCTCCTGCTCCCTGCAACCATGAGGTATTAATTTGTGTTTGATCATAGATTGCATAATATCCATGAGCCATTTTATTCATTATTGATTTTGGAGGGTTTCCACTCAAAAAATAACTATTTTTAAGCCCATTCTCGTTTATGAGATTTTTCATTAAGATATTGAGGGAATGGCCTGCTTCTTTACTGACAATCATCCCTAATAGCACATAATTAGTATTGGAATAGGCCCAATTCGATCCTGGTTTAAAATTTTCCGGCATGGAGTAAGCGATATTGATAAGTGATTTTGCAGACCACTCTTTATGTGGATTACTAACGAGCTTTTTCCACCATCCCTTTGTTTGATCGTAATCGGGTATTCCACTTGTTTGATTAATTAATTGCTCAATTGTAACTCTTGCCCATTTTTTATATTGTGGAAAAAATTTTCCAATTGTATCTGATTTCTTAATGTGATTTTCAATGATTGCTTTAGCGACTAATGCGGCGGTAAAAGTTTTGGTAATGCTTGCTACCTGAAATAGGTTACTGTTTGTAATCCTTTTTCTATTTCCCATTTCTGTTGTTCCTGCATGAATAACAATAGGTTGATCTTCATTGGGAAGTTTTATAGCAAGAGAAATTGCATTGATATTAAATTCTTTTTTGGTTTGTAAAATAGATTGACGCAATTGTTTTGTAAGAAGTGTTTTGTGATATTGCCCTGCAAATATTGCTGATTTTAAACAAAACATATGGATAAGAAATATCATTACCTTATATAAATTTGGATGCTTCGCACATTCTTTTAAACTTTCTTTTAGCCGAGTAAGGCTAAACTTTTCGGCTACAGCTCGATTAATTTCATCGGTGATGGTTTTTTTGCAGCCTATTTTTTCATGGGCATCAATTTGCAAGTCCAAATTTTGCTCTAATGTTGAAACTCGTGCATAGCTAATTTTCATAGTCAGTTAATATTCAGTTAAATCTTAGGAAAGTCGATTGGGATATCGAATTCTCAGTAATAAGAAGTGATTACTAGACCCCAAGGATGGTCACCCTATTCGCTATTGTTAAGGCCTAAATCAAAATTTTTCTTGCAACAATAACTAAGAAAAAAATGATAGGGTGCATATCCCATTTTATACTACGAAATCATTCGCCGTAAAATATCATCCTTATTAACAAAATGATGCTTCAAGGCGGCTAAGGTATGCAAGATTATCGTGACGATGAGCCCATAGCCAATCCAACGATGAAGTGCTTCAAATAAATGTCGGTTCTCCTCGTTTGGGGCAACTAAGTCGGGCAAAGTGAATAAACCAAAAAAAGAAGCAGGTAATCCAGCTGAGGAGGTAATAAGCCATCCGGTGAGCGGCATAGCTAACATAAAACCATAAAAGGCCCAATGGACTGTGCGTGCCGCGATTTTTTCCCATAGGGGAAGCGATAGGGCAGGGGTAATGTTTATTAAACGCCATCCAAGTCTAATAATGACTAATGCGAGAGCGAGCAATCCGTATTCTTTATGCCAACCATACAATTTAAGTTTTTCAAGGCTAATTGGTAGCTCAACCATGTACAAACCTAAAATGAGCAATCCAATGATCAAAAGGGCAATAATCCAATGAAGAAGAATGGCTACTGTACCAAAATGCGTTTCAGTGTTTTTTATTCGCATCCATACCTCTCCTTTGTCAGCTCCGCCTATAAACACTCCGTAATACTTAGCTCCGCTAGTAATCCGGATTGAATCCATCCTTTTAATAATGAGGCTGCTCGCAGACCTACTTCGGCCTCCTCAAGCCATTTGCAAAGTCCTTCACATAATTCGCCGAATGTTGCGCCTCTAATTAAAGCATCCAATGCCCAAGCTTCCTCTTCTCCAAGGGAGTAAAAGCGGTTGAGGTATTCGTTTCGCCACAAAACCCAAGGGATAATATCAGCGCTTTTCATTGGGGGTGCTGGAGATTGTTCATTGGATATCGCTTCCCATATTTTCACCACATCCCAGGCAAAATCCATGCGCTGGAGTGAAGCATGGGGCCTAAATCGGAGATGAGGCCAGGCTTCTGGAGGAACGGATGCCATTTGCTCAATTTTTAATACCCCTTCATCGGCAGCATCAAAGCTAAGTGTCATTTTCCACTCAAATTCGGCCAATTCAGCTAAATAAGGTTTGCTATTTCTTTTTAAATACTCTGCGAATTGATCTCCATACCAACGTATCGATCGGTAGGAAGAAGGGTGATGGGTAATGTAATTTTCCCCTAATTTATAAAATTCGTCTCTACCCAAATAAAGTTCAAGAACGGGGAAATTAGCAGCTAGCGATTCTAATAAGCGATAGCGATAAGAATCGAGGTAAATGGCGAGCCTTTGCTCGATTGAGACTTTTTCTGTGGCCACAATCCATTGGGGAATTGCTGATTGACCTTTTAGCAAATAGCTTTGAAACTGATCTTGTAAGTGAAGTAAATCAGTCATGCTAATAGCTCTTTGTCATGTATTTTGTCGACGATTTTCCTTGCTTGATCCAATTCCGCTATTAATTCAGCTAAAGGAGGAATTTTGTCGTCTCGTTCAATCATGGTGGAAACCAGGCCTAATTTGGTAATGGTTTTCGCGTAAAGATCCCAGACTGGCTGAATGATAGGCGCATCATGAGTATCAATAATATAATCACCATAATTTGAATGACCTGCGAGATGAATTTGCATCACTCGTTCGGGGGGTATCCCATTTAAGTAGTCCAGTGCATGGAATTCATGATTAATTGAACTCACATAGATATTATTCACATCCAGTAGAATATAGCAGTCAGCTTGCTCGGCAATTTCAGAAATAAATTCCCATTCAGTCATTTCGGATTGAATAAAAGTAAGATAACTCGAAACATTTTCAATAAGGATACGTTGTCCCAAATAATCTTGTACTTCACGAATTCGTGAAACAATGTGCTTTATCGCTTCTTCAGTATAAGGAATAGGCAACAAATCATGCATATTGAGACCCTGGACGCCAGTCCAGCATAAATGGTCTGAAATCCACACCGGATTGACACGTGTTGCTAATGTTTTTAAATCTTTAAGGTAATTTCGATCAAGTGGATCAGTACTACCAATGGATAGAGAAACACCATGCATTACTACGGGGTAGTTTTCACGAATTCTATCTAAAAAATACAGCGGCCTACCGCCAGGAATTAAATAATTTTCGGTTAGAATCTCAAACCAATCTATCTGGGGTTTGTGGAGCAAAATGTCCTCATAATGTTCAGGTCGTAATCCTAAACCAAATCCGAGATAGGGTAATTTTCGTTGTTCTGCTGTGGTGTAAGTCATTTATCAGAATCCAGGTATGCCTTAGGCATACCTGGTACCAATCTGTTATTGAGATTGAGACTGTGAGCCGCTGCCTGACTCGCTGCTGCCGCTCGCGTTAGACGCTTCAACAGTACCACCGGCTTTTTCACATTGGTCTTTAGTCATTTGCGCTAAACCTTGGCCTTTGCAAGAATTTTGGCCTTTGCAAGAGTTAGTCGCTGATTTGCAGCTGCCTTGTCCCTTACAAGCGTTAACACCTTTACAATTAACCATAGTAGAAGATGCATCAGAAGAAGATGCATACACGGGTGCCATTGCAAACATTGCTGCAGCACCTAATGCTAGAACTGTACCAGTCGCTTTTACCTTATTCATAAAAAGTTCCTTTTAGATTTTACAAAAAATTACGAAAGAGCTATGAGTTCTGGACTAATAGCTTCCACAGTGTAGATATGAAAAATTGATACTGTCAAGGTGTTTAGCATTGAATTTTTTATAATTTTTAGTTAACCAGCTCGTCATAGGTGTTGTCAATATCAACGAAGCTTATGGCTCTTCATAAGCCGCGATTGCTGCTTTCACCTGAGGCCGTTTCCCGATCGTTTTATACCATTGCATTAAATTCGGAAATTGTTCCGCACTAATCGGGGTTTCATAGAAATTTTCATAGCAGTAAAGCCAAGGCCAGATGGCCATGTCAGCAATGGTGTAATCCGTGCCACTGATGTAGGGATGTTGCTCCAGTTGTTTATCCATGACGCCCATCAGACGCAAGACTTCATCGGCATAGCGTTTTTTTGCATAAGGTATGTCTTCGGATGCATAGCGATGAAAATGACCATATTGACCGAACATTGGTCCAATATGCCCAACTTGAAAATAACACCATTTCAGTACAGTAAATCTAGATTTCAGTTCTTCAGGCAAAAAGCGATGATGCTTTTCGCCAAGGTATTGGAGAATAGCAACGCTCTCGAAAAGGTAAAAATCCATTTCAGGATCATAGATAACGGGAATTTTATTGTTGGGAGAGATACGTAAAAATTCAGGCGTAAATTGCTCCCCTTCCCGAATATTAATCAAGGTAATTTCATAGGGAACTTTTAGTTCTTCGAGCATGATGGTGGGTTTAATTCCGTTTGGCGTGCCGAGTGAATACAGTTTGTACATTTTTGTCGTCCTTGAGCGGTAGTTTTATTCTTTTGCCGTCGTCCCACAGTTTGTCTCGGAACATCGAGTCAACTAGAGCGATGACGTTTTTATTTTATATTACTATACCCAAGATAGTTTCGAATGGGAATCGTGGTTAAGGTGGAGAGGCCGATGAAATTTTAACAATATGCTCGAATCAAACCCCATGGGGTTTGATCCAGCCCATAAGGAATGCTAAAAATAGGAATAAAAATAGGGTCAATGATAGCGCGATACGCCAGGTGAGTGCTTTCACAGTCCGTTTTGTTTTACCCTCATCACGAACGAGGAAGACAAGGCCGCTGCCTAAGGCAAATAAAATAATCAACATAACGACAAAGATGATTGCTTTAGCGAACATTTGCTATACTCCCGAAACTGCAAAGTTGGGTATTTAAAAAGATGGTCAGTGTAACCTGTTTTAATCGTTGTTTCACGTTAAATTGGCGTATCGCTATGCTCGCTTTTTTAATGATTCTTTTTTTCACGCGGTTGGGATTTTGGCAATTAGGCCGTGCGGAAGAAAAAAAACACATGTTGATCACACAAGCCAGTTATGCAAAGCAAAGGCCTCTCGTTTGGAAAGCAGGGATGGACATTCCTCAGCAATATCAGCAAGTAGAGATTGAGGGCAATTATTTACCTACCATTTTTCTCTTAGATAATCAGCATTATCATCATCAGTTCGGCTATCATGTGCTTAGCCCTGTGCAATTAAACGACGATGATAAGGTGGTCTTGGTTGACCGAGGCTGGATAGCGGGTGAAGTGAATCGTCAAGTATTGCCAGAAGTGATCGTGCCAACGACGTTAATGAAGTTAACCGGTTATGCCTATTTTCCATCCGAAAAAAATTGGGTTTTAGGACAGAGTTATGAAAAGCGAACAGCCAATGTAACAATTATTGAACGCATCGATACAAAATTAATAGGTCAGTTTTTGCATAAATCAGTTTATCCGTTTATCATTCGCCTCAACAAAGAGGCTGCTCAGGAATTTGTGCGAGAATGGCCTGTAGTAGCCATGCCTCCAGAGCGGCATTATGCTTATGCTCTACAGTGGTTTGCGATGGCATTGGTGATTTTAATCCTTTTCATTGCTTTGAATTTGAAGAAAAAAGATGACTAAGCGCAATTATTTAATCTTATTAGTACTGGCTTTACTTTTTGCGGCCCCAGGCCTGACGGCTTATTTGTATTATCGTAATCCTCAATGGCTTATTGTGAATACAACAAACAAGGGAACTTTGTTGAACCCACCTGTCTTACTTAGCCCCATGGAGGATGGCAAGAAAAAGTGGCGATTTGTTCTTTGGTACCCTAAAAATTGTGACGTTGACTGCTTGCAAAAGACAGATCAGTTAGCTCGCATCAGACTGGCGCTAGGGCGACATTTATATGAAGTCGACCAATGGTTATTGCTCAATGAAGACTGCCAGCCAATGCAAACTGCAGCCGCACAAGCGCTGCGAGAACAAGATATTCATGTATCCCGTTTATCAAAGAAGAGTTTAGAGCATTTGCCGATCCTTACGGATACACCCAAGGTGTTTATTGCCAATCCTCAGGGTTACTTGGTGTTGACTTACGTTGAAAATGCCAAGCCTGGAGACATTTATCACGATATTAAACGATTGTTAAGTACAGAAAAGAGTGGGTAACGATGCAATTTACAGCAATACGATATGCGATAACGTTAGCGGTACTTTTGGCATTAGTGGTGGTTATGTTAGGGGCATACACGCGACTAACTGATGCGGGATTAGGTTGTCCCGATTGGCCAGGTTGTTATGGCCATATGGTGCTTCCAAGTACCCAAAATGAATTGCAATCCGCGCAGAATCAATATCCGCAAATTCCCATTGAGGCGCATAAGGCGTGGACAGAGATGGTTCATCGTTATGCGGCAGGTACCCTTGGACTTCTTATTCTCTTTATTACGGGTGCAATCGTTTGGCGTCGCTTTCAAGGGATTCGCTTGCCTTGGCAATTATCATTCATTTTAATTCTTTTAGTTTTATTTCAGGCTGCATTAGGAATGTGGACTGTGACAATGAAACTATTGCCGGTTGTTGTGATGGGGCATTTATTAGGAGGAATCTTAATTTTTTCATGCCTTAGCCGGTTGCGGTTACAATTCAGTGCTGCACAACCCATTTGTCTACCACAATGGCGTTTTTGGATTTTACTCGGTGTAATTATTGTTTTTTTGCAAATTGCTTTAGGCGGATGGGTGAGTTCCAATTATGCAGGCATAGCCTGTATAGGATTTCCGCAATGCAACGGCCAATGGTTACCTGAATTGCATGTTATCCAAGGATTTAACTTGTTTTCACCGATAGGGGCCAACTATCAAGGAGGAGTGCTTGATAACGATATTCGTATGACCATCCAATATATCCATCGTTTAGGAGCCGTAATTACTGCAGTGTATGTTTTAACTTTGTCTTCGTTATTACTGGCGAAGATTAAAAGCGATGCTTTACGCCGATTGGCGGTGATTGCCCTTCTGTTAGTTATTGTGCAATTTATTCTCGGCATAATGAATGTTATTTATCTACTGCCTTTATGGGTTGCTGTTGCTCACAACGGCATTGCTGCTCTCCTAATGGCGACACTCTTAATGATGCTCTATCTCACGCAAAGGAGGCTTGATGATGGATGCTAATGCAGAGTCAGGTTTAAGTAAAATAAATTGGCGAGACTACATGGAGCTTTGTAAGCCCAGAGTCGTTGCCCTTATGCTGTTGACGGTGGTTGTCGGGATGTATTTAGCGGTGCCTGGATGGGTGCCAATCCCTATTCTTATCGCCTCATTGGTGGGTATCGGACTGTGTGCCGGTTCCGCTGCGGCAATTAACCACTTAGTTGATAAACGTATTGATGCCATTATGGCACGCACCAAACGAAGGCCAATTGCAGGAGGTAGGGTATCCGTCAGACAAGCGCTGTATTTTGCAACCCTACTCGCAACCTTAGGATTAGCTATTCTTATTATTTTCGTGAATGTTTTAACCGCCATCTTAACTTTTGTAACCTTGATAGGATACGCTGGGATTTATACCGGTTATTTAAAGCGCGCTACGCCTCAAAATATTGTCATTGGTGGTCTAGCAGGAGCAGCACCACCCTTATTAGGCTGGACTGCGGTCACTAATCAGTTGGATCCGCAGGCATTGCTTTTAGTATTAATCATTTTTACT
This sequence comes from Legionella maceachernii, assembly GCF_900167045.1. GTDB lineage: Bacteria > Pseudomonadota > Gammaproteobacteria > Legionellales > Legionellaceae > Tatlockia > Tatlockia maceachernii. The sequence continues at coordinate 19,333 of NZ_FUXJ01000002.1, forward strand.
TGGACTCCTCCCCATTTTTGGGCATTAGCAATCTATCGAATCGAAGAGTATAAGCATGCTGAAATCCCCATGTTGCCGGTTACGCATGGTGTCGCTTTTACAAAATTAAACGTCCTTTTGTACACCATTTTGCTGTTGGTGGTGACGAGTTTACCTTTTGTGGTAGGGATGAGTGGTTGGTTATACCTCATGGGAGCAAGTTTATTAGGTATACGATTTTTATATTGGGCCATTGCTTTATATCGCTCCGAACGACCCGCAATGGCTATGCGTACTTTTCGTTTCTCCATTGTTTATTTGATGATGTTATTTGTCTTTTTATTGATTGATCATTATATCTAAGGGGATAAAATGTCTGTTCAAAAAAATCGCATTGCTTTGACTGTGGGGGGCCTCTTGGCCTTTGCAGCGCTGATTGCTGGCTTATTTATCTCTCAACATATTACTTTTAAGAAGAAAATTAATGTTGATGCGTTTCACGGTACTTTGCTCGAAAAGCCTCGAGGAATTGAGCAATTTAGCTTAACAGGTATTGATAATAAATCATTTACTAACGTCAGTTTACAGGGACAATGGACCATCATTTTTTTCGGGTTTACCAATTGTGGTTATGTATGCCCAACCACTATGGCAGAATTAAATAAAATGTATCGTCTGCTTGAAGAAAACAAGATTAGTCCTTTACCTAAAGTGGTAATGGTTTCGGTTGATCCGCAAAGGGATAGTTTGGATAAATTAGATCATTATGTGAGAGCGTTTAATCCTCATTTTTATGGCGCGAGAGGCGATGAGGAAGTGGTAAGAAAAATGACCCGGGAAATGGGCATTGCTTATGCTAAAGTTGAGCTTCCTAATTCTCAAAATTCGGAGAATTATGATATGCAACATAGTGCTGCATTGATGTTGTTTAACCCGCAAGGTGAGCTCACCGCATTCTTTACCACCCCTCATCAAGCTGAGCTGCTGGCTAAAGATTATCAACTATTGGTTTCATAACCCCGGTCGTATTTCAAGCTAACCGTTAAAATGAAGTATTTACCCTTTCTCTTGGTTGCAAGTGAGAGGGTATCTAAAGGTTAAAAAAATAATCTTAAATTACGTGCTAGTCTTTACATAGAAAGAATAAAAATAAACAAAGGGAACCTAGATTCATGAAAATTGCTATATTGGCCACAAATCCGCAATTATATTCACATCAGCGATTAAAAATGGCTGGTGAGGAAGCAGGGCATGAGGTCAAGATAATTAATCCTCTTTACTGTTACATGAACATTGCTGCTTCTAATCCTAAAGTTCACTATCGTGGTGGCGAGCCTTTGCCAAAATTTGATGCGGTAATTCCCCGTATTGGTGCATCGATCACTTACTACGGTACTGCTCTTTTGAGGCATTTAGAGACAATGGGTATTTATACCCTAAATGAATCCATAGCCATTTCGCGTTCACGAGATAAATTCCGTTCTCTGCAATTGTTAGCTCGCAAAGGAATCCCTATGCCCCGAACGAGTTTTGCGCAGTCTCCTGATGATACGGAAGATCTAATTCGCATGGTGGGCGGTGCACCTTTAGTGATTAAGCTTTTAGAAGGAACGCAAGGAAAGGGGGTTATTTTGGCGGACAGCCAGCAATCGGCTGTGAGCATTATTAATGCATTCAAGGAAATGTCAGCGAATATCCTTGTGCAAGAATACATTGAAGAATCGCGAGGCACTGACATTCGCTGTTTTGTCATAGGGGATAAAGTGGTTGCAGCGATAAAACGGCAGGCAAAAGAAGGTGACTTTAGAGCGAATGTTCATCAAGGCGGTAAAGCAATAAAAGTGAAATTGTCTCCGGAAGAGCGAGCAATTGCGGTGAGTGCCGCGAAAACCATGGGCTTAAAAGTGGCTGGGGTTGATCTGATACGCTCTAACCACGGGCCTTTGGTCTTGGAAATTAATTCTTCACCTGGATTAGAAGGTATTGAAAAAGCCACACATGTCAATATTGCTGCTAAAATTATTCAATATATTGAAAAAAATGCTAAACCTAAAAATGCTAAACGACGGTTCCAAGGATGATTAAAAGGAAGTCAATTAAGATTGCTAATGAAACCATTAAAGCGGGCGAATCCCGTTGTGTTAAATTAGCACTGGCAATGCTCTATACTTCATCTTCTCTTGAGGTGCCTGTTTATGTTTTTCACGGCAAAAAGGAAGGCCCTGTTCTTTTTATCACAGCAGCAATTCATGGTGATGAAATTAATGGGGTAGAGATTATGCGTCGATTGCATCATTCTTCTTATATTAAACGTCTGCGAGGCACATTAATCACTATTCCTATCGTCAATGTGTATGGCTTGATGCTTCATTCGCGATATCTACCTGATCGACGCGACCTCAATCGTCAATTTCCTGGCTGTGATCATGGTTCCATGGCATCTAAACTGGCTAATTTAATCATGACGGAAATCGTAGAGCATTCTACTCATGGTATCGATCTACACACCGGTGCAATTCATCGTAGCAATTACCCCCAAGTGCGATTTAGTCATAAAAATGAGGAGTCAGGGAGAATGGCTGAAGCGTTTGCCACACCCATCTGTGTGCCTTCCAGTATTCGAGATGGCTCTTTACGTCATGCCACGGAGAATTTAAATATTCCAGTTATTGTTTATGAAGCAGGGGAAGCACTCCGCTTCGATGAATTTGCTATAAAGCTAGGGGTGCAAGGGATCCTGAGAGTAATGAATTTTTTAGGTATGCTATCTCCATCGTCTGGAAAGCATATTGCTAAAAAAAGAAGCTCCAGTGCAGTGGCAAAATCCACATTTTGGATCCGAGCTTCTACCAGTGGTATGGTAGTCGATAGTAAGCCTTTAGGCTATAAAGTGAGCAGAAACGAATTATTGTGTCACATTGTCGATCCGCTGGGGGACGACCGAGATACTATTTGTTGTCCTTATGAAGGGGTTATCATCGGTAAAACAAATATTCCCTTAGTGAATGAGGGCGATGCTTTATTCCATGTGGCTTTATTTGAAGATCTGGATGAATTAGAGTTGCCACTCACTGACAGTCCTGAGGAGTGGGACTAAGGGTTTTGCCCATTCTTTTCAGTTAGCCAATGTTTTGCTGTCTTTCCCGTAAGATACGAGGTTTTATTTTATTCAGCCCTGCTCTTCTTTTGACGCTGTTCGCTTTTTCCTACTAACCAATCAGGATTCACTTCAAATTCATTGGCAATCCGAGTGAGTAGGGTTTGATCGGGGAGGGTGATGCCACTAATGAAAGCCTCTGCTTTAAATTTGGGGATCTTGATCAATTTGGAAAAGACTTCAATACGCTCATCGTTGCGTGTTGGTACACCTATATTATCAAGCTCCTTATTAAGACGATCAGCAAATTGTTTGTTAGGCATACCCACCCCAATGTGAAATTTTTTATTATATGTTCTATAGCATAAATAAAAGGTTTTGCAATTAGGGCATGCTGACAATTCCACGGTTTTGTACGAAATGTTTTTGTGCATGATGCTCTATTATGCGTATGAGCCCATTCACCCAAAAGTCACTGTCATTCACGCAGGGTATTAGAGTGAGCTGTTCTCCTCCTAAAGCATGCCACTGTTCTTTAGCGCGAATACCGATTTCTTCGAGTGTTTCAAGGCAATCTGCAATGAATGAAGGGGAGGAAACGGCAAGGCGTTTAACCCCTTTTTCGATTAATTGGGGCAGAAGCTCGTCGGTATAAGGTTTGATCCAAGGAGTTTTTCCTAATCGTGACTGGAAGGCCATTCCGTATTGATTTTCCGATAAATTAAGCCTTTTTGCTAATTCGCGGGTTGTTTCATGACATTGTGCTTTGTAGCAAATTGGATTGGCTTTTTCGATAGGGCCACAATGAGGCATACAAATTTGTGAACATCCTAGACGAGCTAGATGGCGCTCGGGTACCCCGTGGTAGCTGAGCAATAAATAGTCATGATGTTTGATGTGGGGTTGAATGAGTGCCGCTTGTGCATCAATAAAGCCAGGATGGCGATAAAAGTCGCGAATAAAGGTTAATGGTATTTGAGATTTTTTATGGGCAGTAAGTTGCATCACTTTATCAATGGATGAGGCGGTTGTTGCCGAAGCATACTGCGGATAAAGTGGCAATACGATTAATTGTTCACAATCTTTAAGTTGCGCAAGTGCTTGAGCAATAGAGGGTGATCCATAACGCATCCCCAAGGCCACTTTCCAGTCATCCCTAAGGCGGTTTTGTAATTTACGCTGGAGATTTTGACCGTGAACCAATAGAGGAGAGCCCTCCTCTGTCCAAATTGCTTGATAGGCTTGAGCCGTTTGTTTCGGTCTAAACGGCAAAATCGCGCCGTAAACCAAAGCATATCGTGCCAAAGCGGGTAAATCGATGACCCGCTTATCGGTTAGAAATTCACGCAGGTATTTTCTAACCGCAGTTTTTTTGGGGCTGTGTGGGGTACCCAGGTTAATAAGCAATAAACCTTTCATTTTATCGATGTGCGTCTGGAAAATAATTAGAATGATATCATATGTCCCGAGAATAGAGGGTATTCATTGGGATAATGAAGTAAGCAGAACCTCAAAGTGCAAGGATTCTATGATATTGCAGCACCCATGAATCGATGTTTTGAGGTTTATCTGAGAATTGAGCGTATAGATACAAGCAATGAATACAATATGACCAATAGCCTTTTCAAAAGACTAATCTTCACTTAAGCATCAACTGATTCATTTATCGCAACGACATTAGAAGCGTGTAAACCGCGTTCACCTTTTTCAAGATCATAGGAAACTTGCTGTCCGGGAACTAATGTTTTGTACCCTGTTCCTTGAATAGCAGAAAAATGAACAAAAATATCTTCACCACCGCCTTCGGGCATAATAAACCCCCAACCCTTGGCGTTATTAAACCACTTGACTTCGCCTGTAGCCATGACTCCTCCTTTTGCTAAAGCTGATCAATCGTCAATCATTTCTGATTGAGCAATTGCATTCATCCTTAAATGACAATTGTAGAAAACCCATTTTTCGATGGGGTTATTTCAACATAACGTAAAATAGGTCTACGCCACAATAGTTTTTTAAAAAAATTGTGTAATTAAAATATAAAGTTGTCAAGAACCCCTTGTAGAAAGGATGTAATTAAGCTGCAGCTTTTAAGTTCTTCTCATTCTCGATCTCAAGCGCCCGCAGTGAGCCGTGGGAGCGGGATGTCGACTAAGAAAAACCGCAGCTTTAATCGCTCCCTTTAGAAAGCATGGGCGTTTCGGTAAATAACTTTGTTTTTGCCTGCTAAATTTAAGATAATGCACAGACAATTTTTGATTTGGATAGATTCATGACAATGACAGCACTGCTTGATGGATTAAACGAGAGGCAACGTGAAGCGGTGACCGCACCCTTAGGAAATACGTTAGTTTTAGCAGGGGCTGGCAGCGGTAAAACACGCGTGTTAGTTAGCCGAATCGCTTGGCTTATTGAACAGCAACACCTATCACCCCACGCTATTTTAGCTGTTACGTTTACTAACAAAGCGGCTGGTGAAATGAGAGCTCGTCTACATAACCTGCTTGAGACTCCCTTGCTTGGTCTGTGGGTAGGCACTTTTCATGGTTTATGTCATCGCTTACTGCGTCGACATTATAAAGACGCTCATTTACCTGAACAATTTCACATTCTCGATAGTGAAGATCAAGCGAGAGTGGTGAAACGTGTCATTGCATCACTCAATCTTGATGAGGATCAGTGGCCTGTAAAGCAAGCGCAAGCGTTTATTAACAGCAACAAAGATGAAGGATTACGCCCACAGCACGTTCATGTATTGCCTTATGGCCCTGGCCGCACGTTGGTCAGCATTTATAAAGCTTATGAGCAAGCTTGCCAAACTGCTGGCGTCATTGATTTTGCTGAGCTATTGTTGCGCACTCATGAGCTATTGCGTGACAATCCAGATATTTTGACTCACTATCGCCAGCGTTTTCAGGCCATTTTAGTGGATGAATTTCAAGACACCAATACTATTCAATACGCGTGGATTCGTCTATTAGCTGGGGAACGTACTTCAGTGATGGTTGTGGGAGACGATGATCAATCCATTTATGGTTGGCGAGGGGCTAAGGTGGAGAACATCCAGCAATTTTCTAATGATTTCAACAATACCCTGATCGTCCGATTAGAGCAAAACTACCGCTCTACCTCAACCATTTTGGATGCTGCGAATGCATTAATCACCAACAACCAATCACGTATGGGTAAAGCGTTGTGGACTGCAGGGGCTTCAGGCGAAAAAATTGTGGTTTATAGTGCGTTTAACGAGCTGGAGGAAGCACGTTTTGTGAGTGAGCGCATTGCAATGGAAATTAATCAAGGGCGTAATCCCGATGAGATTGCCATTTTATATCGGTCTAATGCTCAATCGCGCGTTTTGGAAGAAGCTTTGCTTCGAGCGGGTATTGCTTATCGCATTTATGGTGGCGTGCGCTTTTTTGAGCGAGCCGAAATAAAAGATACGCTCGCCTACTTGCGTCTTCTCGCTAATTCTGATGACGATACTGCATTCGAGCGGGTAGTGAATTTTCCAACCCGTGGGATTGGCGAAAAAACATTGGATGAACTGCGGCATTTAGCTAAAAATGAACAGATTTCATTATGGGCGGCCACGAAAACAATCTTGAAGGCCGAATTATTACCCCATCGAGCTGCCACAGCGTTAATGAAGTTCGTCACGCTCATTGAAAATTTGCAGCAACAAATCACTTATTTAGAGTTGGATGAGCAAATAAGTATAGTAATTGAGCAAAGTGGTTTATACGCTCATTTTGCCAAAATCAAAGGGGATAAATCGGAATCCCGATTGGATAACTTGCAGGAATTGGTGAATGCCGCCAAGCAATTTCGTTATGAGCAAGCACAGGAAAGCGAGCTGCCGCTACTCGTTGCTTTCTTAGCATACGCTTCTCTTGAAGCCGGTGAAATGCAAGCAGCAGAACATGAGCGCTATGTTCATCTCATGACACTTCACTCTGCTAAAGGCTTAGAATTCCCACTGGTGTTTTTAGTGGGGATGGAAGAAGGCGTGTTTCCTGGTAAGCAAATTGCGGACGAACCAGGTCGCCTGGAGGAGGAGCGTAGACTTTGTTATGTGGGAATGACCCGAGCAATGGAAAAATTAATTCTGTCTTATGCCGAAGTCCGACGTCAATTTGGCCGAGAAGAATACCATCGACCTTCGCGCTTTTTACGCGAATTGCCTTCGGAATTAGTCGAAGAAGTCCGGGTTAAAGCGCGTTTTCAAACACCTCTATCACAAAAAACTCAATCCTCCGCCGCCAATGAAGCAGGATTGAAACTTGGACAGGGTGTTAAGCATGCTAAATTTGGACAAGGTGTGATTTTAGCTGTTGAAGGTTCTGGAGCTCATACGCGCGTGCAGGTAAAGTTTGTTGAAGAGGGCGTGAAATGGTTAGTTCTTGCCTATGCCAATTTAACTGTTTTAGAAGACGATTGTGCCTCGTGTTGACCGCTAAATAATCTTCTCTAGAAAAACATTGAATTTAGTTTAAGCTGGTGCTACGTTTTGTGGGCAAATAATTTTGATTACTTATCGTTAAGGGGATTAGGTGTGAAATTTACAAATTTATTAACAGCGAGTGCATTAATTTCAGCCATGACGGTGCCTGTTGCACTTGCCGCGGATACTAACAATGACAATGCAATGCCTGCGGATCAAAAAAAACAAATTGAGCAAGTTATCCATGATTATTTAATTAATAATCCTGAAGTTTTACTTGAAGCTTCTCAAGCCTTACAGCAAAAACAACAACAAGCGATGCAAGTTCAGGCTCAGGCTGCTATTAAAGAAAACGCAAGCCAGTTATTCAATGATAATCTTGCTTTAGCCGGCAACTCCAAAGGCAATGTCACGCTGGTTGAGTTTTTTGATTATCAATGCATTCATTGCAAGAAAATGGCACCTGTTATTAGCAATTTAGTGAAACAAAATCCTAATCTACGCGTTGTTTATAAAGAGTTCCCCATTTTTGGTAAGAGCTCTGATTCAGCATCAAGAGCTGCTCTGGCAGCCGCAATGCAAGGCAAGTATTTGGCGATGCACGATGCTTTAATTAAGCAGGAAAATCGTTTAAATGATCAAATTATTATGGATACGGCGAAATCCCTAGGTCTAGATATGAAGAAATTTAAAGCAGATATGTCTAGCCAAACGGTCAGTGATGCGCTCGAGGCGAATCGCCAATTAGCAGAAAAGCTGCACTTAATGGGTACACCGGCCTTTATTATTGCTGGAACTTCAGATGGTAAGCTGAAAGAGGGAAGCTCACCCGCATTCATACCTGGTGCCGCAAGTGAAGAGTCTTTACAGGAATTAGTGAAGAAAGAAGGTGCAAATTCTTAATTTGTAGGTTGGGCCCTTGGCCCACTCCCATTTAATTAAGCTCTGAGCCACGACCATGAGGGAGCGATATAAATAGTCAGGGGCCCGGTGCGCCAGCATTGGGCTACCCCTGGCTAAAATTAATGGGGCAAGGCTCAACCTACTCCGATGTTCAATGACATCGAACCTGTTTCGCAGGAAGGTTGGCAATTGTGTTAACATAGTGCATCCTGATATGTTTTTTGACGAAATTTGAGGATTTTGAAATCCCTGTTCTACAGCTGTGTTCGTATTTTGAGATAAAAATGACAAAACCAACGACTTTTCAAGAGATTATCCTAGTGTTACAGCAATTTTGGGCTGCCCAAGGTTGCGTCATACTGCAACCTTTGGATATGGAAGTGGGCGCGGGAACATTTCATCCCGCGACTTTTCTACGCGCAATTGGACCAGAGCCTTGGTCTGCTGCTTATGTACAGCCTTCTAGAAGACCAACCGATGGGCGCTACGGTGAGAATCCTAATCGAGTACAGCATTATTATCAGTTTCAAGTGGTGCTAAAACCTTCACCGCTGGATATTCAAGACAAATACCTTGATTCATTACGCGCCTTAGGGGTTGACCCCTTGGCTGATGACATTCGTTTTGTGGAAGATAATTGGGAGTCACCGACTTTAGGGGCATGGGGTTTGGGTTGGGAGGTGTGGCAAAATGGGATGGAAATATCCCAATTTACTTATTTTCAGCAAGTAGGAGGACTTGTTTGCAAACCCATCACCGGTGAGTTAACTTACGGTCTTGAGCGAATTGCGATGTATGTTCTGGGCGTTGATAATTTATTCGATTTACCCTGGGCTTACACAGCCAATGGCTTAATCACTTACGGCGATGTTTTCCATCAAAATGAAGTGGAGATGTCAGCTTATAATTTTGAACATGCCAATGTGGATGTTTTATTTCAGCAGTTTGATTATTATGAAGCGGAAGCCCAAAAGTTAGTGGCTTTAAATCTTCCATTGCCAGCTTATGAAATGGTTATGAAAGCTTCTCACGCGTTCAACTTGCTGGATGCAAGACGAGCAATCTCGGTGACAGAACGACAACGGTTTATTTTAAGAGTGCGCCATCTATCGAGATCTGTAGCGCAAGCTTACTATGATGCGCGTGAAGCGCTCGGTTTTCCTATGCAGAAGGGTGTGTAATGGCAAACGATTTTTTATTTGAATTAGGTTGTGAAGAACTTCCCTCAGGCGCGGTTTGGCCATTGGCGGATGCATTGGCGACTCATTTACTCGCGGCTTTCGATAAAGCACAAATTCGTTATGGAGAAGTACGAAAATTTGCCACTCCAAGGCGCATCGCTGTATTAATCGATCAATTGCAAGAGGAACAACCAAGTCAGACAGTATCTCGTCGAGGACCTGCTTTAGCGGCGGCTTATGATGCTAATGGACAAGCAACTTCGGCCTTACTGGGTTTTGCGAAATCGTGTGGTGTTGGTGTTGAAAATTTGACAATTAGCAAAACAGAGAAAGGTGAATGGCTGATTCACGAAACAGTGACTCAGGGAGCAAAAACAAGAGACCTATTACCCGCCATGGTTAACCAAGCGTTAGCTCATTTACCTATTCCGAAGCCCATGCGCTGGGGAAGTGGTGATCATGAGTTCGCCCGCCCGGTTCACTGGGCGGTTTTGTTGTATGCCGACGAGGTGGTCGATTGTACTCTCTTAGGCGTGAGTGCGGGCTGTTATACTTATGGGCACCGATTTCATCACCCACAAGCGACTAAAATCGATAAAGCGAAAGATTATGAATCCTTATTGCGAGATGCTTATGTGATTGCCGATTTTAGTACGCGACGTGCTTTAATTATCTCTCAAGTAAAAGAGCTTGCTGCTCATTATAATGCCGAAGCAGTGATGCCTGATGAGTTAGTTGATGAAGTCACGTCTATTGTTGAATGGCCGCAGGCGCTATTGGCCAATTTTGAAGAGGATTTTTTAGAAGTACCACCGGAAGCGTTAATTGCGGCGATGCAGGCTCATCAAAAATGCTTCGCTATGAGAAATAGTTCAGGCCGATTGCTGCCTCATTTTATTACAGTCGCTAACATTAACAGCTCAAATCCTTCTCAAGTCTCTGCGGGCAATGAAAAAGTAATGCGAGCAAGATTAAGTGACGCTGCTTTCTTTTTTCGTCAAGATAAAAAATACCCATTAAGTCACCATATTCCGGCCACTGCGAAAGTTGTTTTCCAAGCCCAGTTAGGGAGTTTGCACGATAAAGCCGTTCGTCTTAAAGCACTGATGGAATTTTTGGCGGAACCGCTCGAGTTAGATAAACAACAAGCAGCTCGGGCAGCAGAACTCAGTAAATGCGACCTGATGACAGGGATGGTGGGTGAGTTCCCTGAGTTACAGGGACTGATGGGTTATTATTATGCCAAGCACGATGGAGAACCTGAGAAGGTCGCTATTGCTTTAAATGAGCAATACATGCCACGTTTCGCAGCGGATCAACTGCCTGGGTCCAAATTAGGATTAGCATTATCATTAGCAGACCGATTGGATACGCTAGTCGGTATTTTCGCGATTGGCCAAAAACCTTCTGGTGTGAAAGATCCTTTTAAATTGCGTCGCCATGCTTTAGCTGTAGTTCGTATATTAATGGCTATTCCTACTCAACTCAAATTAGTCGACTTAATCGCGCAAACGTTGCAAATTTATGGCAACACCTTACCCGCAGCGGAATCGTTAATTGCTAATGAACTAAAACCGTTTATCTTAGAGCGTATGCAGTCTTATTATCATGGGCATGGTTTAACCGCGGATTTGGTTTTGGCTGTACGTGCTCGGCAGGAAGATTGGCTTTATGATTTCGATAAACGCATCAATGCATTAGCTACTTTTATTAATTTGCCTGAAGCCGCGGTGTTGTCCGCAGCATGCAAACGTGTACACAATATATTGCTGCAGGCCGAACATTCTGAAGCGAAAGTTGAAGCGATTAACGAAGGCTTGCTTGAAGAGGGAGCAGAGAAGGCGCTTTTTGCTCATCTTAAAGCGATGGAGGACATGGTTAAACCCCTGTATGCAAAAGAAGACTATGGTAGAATTCTCACGCAATTGGCGAGTTTACGAGAGCCTGTGGATGCATTTTTTGAACATGTCATGGTAATGGTGGATGATCAAGCAGTTAAAAAAAATCGCCTCAATTTACTCACACGGTTACAAAAATTACTGCAGGGTGTGGCTGACATTTCTTTATTACAATTAAATTTATGAGTAGGATAGTGCTTTTAGACAGGGACGGTGTAATCAATCAAGACTCGCTGCATTACATCAAGTCTACCGAAGAATTCATCCCTATCCCGGGCAGTATTGAGGCCATCGCGCGTTTGACAAAAGCGGGCTACCGGATAGGGGTTGCAACCAATCAATCCGGTGTTTCCCGCGGGTATTATGATGAAGCGGAACTCGCTGCTATTCATGGCAAAATGCTTAACCTTGTGCATGAAGCAGGGGGGGAAATCGAAGCGATTGAATATTGTATTCACATGCCATACGAAAATTGTTTTTGCCGTAAACCACGACCAGGCATGCTTTTAGCGTTAGCAGACCGTTTGAATTGTTCTTTAACTGGGGTGCCCTTTATTGGGGATAGAGTTTCCGATATTCAAGCCGCTGAAGCGGCTGGAGCGACTCCTATGATGATTCTATCACCTATGACCGATCGAGTTGGATTGCAAGCTTATCTTCATGTTCCTGTTTTTAATTCACTTGCTCAATGTGTAGATCAGCTGTTGGCTAATCCATGAACGCATTAGCAATCGGCTATGAATCGGAAGCACTTTTCGCCAAAGCAACGCAATTGCAAGAGCAACTGCATCTCCCCATTGATAATCATGCACAGCAGCAGCTGCTTGTGACAGCAGATAGGTTAGAGCTGAAAATGGGGAATTTTGCTGCTTTATTTGCTGATTTTTCCAGTAAAACGTGGCAAAAGCGGCGGGATGCAGGCAAGAAACAAGGACTTGTTCGTGCTTGCAAACCAGGACCTGGTGTTAAGGTCATTGACTTGACGGCAGGTTGGGGACGGGACGCAGCAGTGCTTGCTAGTTTTGGTGCTGAAGTATTGATGCTTGAGCGCAATCCGGTGATGGCGGTTTTGCTTAGGGACGCTTTAGAACGCCAAGATGAGCACTCGAAAGAAGTGTTAAAGCTTAAGCTATGCCACGTTGATGCCCTGGATTATCTGCGGCATCTTGAAGAGAAAGACCATCCTGATGTGATCTATATTGATCCAATGCACCCACAGCGCAATAAGTCGGCATTGGTTAAGAAGGACATGCAGGCTTTGCAGCAGCTTATTGGTGCTGATTCCGATGTGCTTGAATTATTAGAGTTTGCTGTAACCAAAGTGCTAAAAAGGGTAGTAATCAAATGGCCACAACATTTGCCGCCACTTTTAAAACCAACGTCCAGTGTTTCCGGTAAAACAGTGCGGTTTGATAGCTATAATCCATTGTCATTTTCTGAAAATTAAGACGATCAGAAGTTCAATATCAATCCAAATAATTCCTGGCGGTAGCGGCTAATTGATAGATAATCATTAGCCCTTTTTATATAATACGACTTTTTTGATTGCTAAATAGAGGGAGTGCTATGGCAAAAAGGCAGGCACCGGTTAAATTGACTAACTTTCTACTCCAATTCTGGGCGTATATTGATAGGCTTCCAGACGAAGATTTAGGGCTATGGGGTAGAAAAGAAAATTTAACGGCTCTCTTTGATAATTTAAATTATATTTATCTAAAGAACCTTCTATCATTAAACGAACTTTATCAAATTTGTGACATCATTGAAGCCTCACTATCTACGGCTCCTGATAAGTCAAAAATAATTGATCAATTAAACGAATTTCAACAAAAAATTGACCTCAAAATTATCACGCAACAGCGATACAGAAATGGGCTAATAACATTGGGTATTGGGATGGAAGCTGCAGCTGTGCTTGCTCCTTTGACAGTTTTCTTTTTCGCTAACCCTCCGTTGGCCATTTTAGTTGTGTCTCTCGTTTGTTTAGTAGCAGGCCTTGCTCTTTTAGTCGCTTCCGTAAGACCTGAATGGAAGATGAATTATTATGCTCATTTTCACACTAATTTAGGGTTTTTTAGCCAGGATTTATTGAATGAGCAAAAACCAACAGAGGCTTGTGAGCGTGATGTGGATTCACCGGTAGATGAAGTAAATTCTTCCCCCATCCCTCAATGAAGGAGTAAGGGGAAAGGATAACTCAGTCAGGTAGAGTCCGGGTTAGGGATAGTGCTGGAGCGCTTACCTTTAATCAAAAGAAAATCTTTGGTTACGGTTACGCCTGTCTTTGCGCTAACTTAACGTATCAATCAGGGATTTTACCTAATATCCCTTGGTAAAATAATTTGTTACTCACCGAGATGCTACCCGAGAAGGGATAATCAAAACTTAATGCTAAAGCCAAATTAAAAGCGAGGCACATCGCAAAAAGGAAGATGGGAATATTTGAAATTAAATCGCTTCTTGCCCTAATAAGTCCAATGAATATTGTAAGAAAAATCGTACCTACAATAAGCGATTCAGAGATTTGTCTGGGGATGACACTGTCGAGTTTGTTAACTCTGCCTCTTCGGGCCTCGATAATATTATTCACATTTAAAATGGCTTGAGAATAGAAAAGGGTTTCATGAGGTGTTTGGGGTTTATAGTGTTGTAGTTCCCCGTACAATGTTTCCAAATTATTCCAAGAGGATTGATTTGTAGCCCCTTTTCTCATTGCTTTCCATTCATTAACTCTGACAGAAACAAGATAATTGCGAGCAGCATTAAAAATATTTACTCTATTTTCCTCAGGAAATTGTGAAATATTGTGAAAGAGCAAAGCAAGAGAATCCGCTTCTTTGGATGTCACATTTCTCGCTTCCATGAGGTAATTCCATGTATTGATGATCACGAAAGCAATTAAGATAAAAAAACCAGTGCTAAGAATATTGATCGAGGTGTGAACAAGAGCTCGATGTTTTTTATCGTTAGAGATAGAAATCAAATGGGTTGATAATCTTGAGGAAAAATAGCTCAAACTAGCAAATAGAACAATGCTAGCGATCATGAGCCACCAAAAAGGTATAGTATTAATCAATTCACGCAATATTTTGTCCTTATGTCTGATTTAATGGGTGCTAGGCTTGCTACATTCTTAGAAAATTCTTTTGTTGTTGCTTGGGAGCTCTCTTTCGTTGCTTCTTTATTTAGCATAGTTGTTTCTTTCTATCTTAAATTTAAGCGATAAAATAATCATTGGTAGAGCGAAAGTTTTGTCGTAGTGTATCAAGATTATAAAAGGTAAGGCAAAAATTCAATCTTGATAGGGTGTGACTTAAAGTGCGGGTTAAACACACTCATTTAGACGCTTTTTTGGGCGTAGTTAGGTAGCCCGGGTGTAGGCGTAGCCGTACCCAGGGCTTTCTTTTTTGATTTCCCGGGTTACGGCTACGCCTACACCCCGGGCTACCTACTTACTATTTATTGCACTCCTGCAGTGGATTGAGTTTCTGTTGATTTAGTTTTTGCAGAGATGGTTGTAGGTGATTTTGTTGATTTGGTACTCTTTGATTTAGATTTGCTCTTGCTTGAGGATTTAGAAGTACTGGTCGATTTAGATTTAGTCTTGCCAGAGGTGCTGGTTGATTTAGACTTGGTCTTGCCAGAGGTGCTGGTTGATTTAGACTTGGTCTTACCAGAGGTGCTGGTTGATTTAGACTTGGTCTTGCCAGAGGTGCTGGTTGATTTAGATTTGGTCTTACCAGAGGTGCTCGTTGATTTAGATTTGGTCTTACCAGAGGTGCTGGCTGATTTAGACTGGGTCGTGTCAGAAGTACTGGTTGATTTAGATTTGGTCGTGCCAGAGGTATTTGTGGATTTAGACGTACTCGTATCTCCACATGCACATGTCGGTGACGTGGTACCGTCGTTGCATTTTTGAAATCCTGCAGAAGAATTGCATCCCGCTACGCCGCCATGGTTTGCACAGCATCCCGCTTTAGCATAAGATTCATTCAGTAAGAAAATGAGTAAAAAGAGAATAAGAATGACTTGAGTAGCAATGTTAGTTTTTAGATAGGCATTTACAGGTTTCATGTATGGAATTCCTTATCCAGATATACAACTAATAAATATACCACGTTTAATCACTCAAGCAATAGATCTAATGATCCAAGGAAACTCTCTAATTTTTGAACATAAATCCCTTTCTTTTTGCCTATTTCTCGCGCTTTATGCGGTGTTGCATAAAGCGCGGAACGTCGATTTTTGGTTTTATATCCCTATAGATGCGTTTATCCTGTCTAATGATTACCCTCTCTTGGGTTTCTCCGCGCAATGATCTCTTTGTACAATAGTCGTTGTTTTTATTGCTCCTCGATTCCACCAACCGCCACCAAGCGCTTGATACAAGGCTGCTGTATCGACAAAGCGATTAGCTTGGTTTTGGATGAGAGTAATCAGTGCTTGTTGATAGGCTTGTTCAGCATTAAGTACTTCTAAGTAGCCTACTTCCCCGGCTTTCCATTGTTGTTGGGCAATCGAAAGGCTTCTGCGAGTAGCCTGAACGGCTTTTTGCGCTGCTCTTAGATTGGTCGCATCAAATTGAATCGCTTTTAGTGTATCAGCTACATCTTGAAATGCAGACAGAACAACACTGCGGTACTGCGCGTCGGCTTGTTTAAAGGCGGCAACTGCGGCACGTTGTTTATGTTTTAGCATGCCTGCTGCAAAGACAGTTTGAGCTACGTTTCCTGTTAAAGCATAGAAAAGTGTATTGGTATTAAATAGCATCTCTGGGGTCAACGCAGCTGAACCGCCTGTGGCGGTCAATACTATATTAGGAAAACGTTGGGCAATAGCCACACCAATCAGTGCACTGGCTGCATGAATTTGTGATTCCGCAGCACGAATATCAGGACGCTGTTCTACAAGAGCAGCAGGGACACTAAAAGGTAATTCGCTGGGTAAATGCAGTTTATTCAGATCAAATTTAAGTAATATTTCACTGGGAAAGTGTCCGCAAAGTACGCTAATTAAATGGTGTTGCTGAGCCAGTTGTTTTTGTAGGGGGGGAAGATTGGTTTCAAGTTGTGCTAAGGCCGCTTCTTGCGCGGCAACGCCTTCTAAGCCAATCTCTCCGGTGTTATGTTCAATACGCAATAATCGAAGCTGCTCCTTACCGATTGCAATACTGCGAAGAGTCGCTTGAATTTGGGCACGTAAGGACGCTTCTTGAACAACAGCCATCACAATATTCGTGGTAATGGTTAAAGCCAGCGCTTCTCGCTGAAAAACTTCACTCGCTACCTGTGCTTCTAATGATTCAACTTGACGTCGATTTAAGCCAAAGACATCAGGTACATAAGAAACAGTGAGTTGAGGAGTAATTAAAGTGTAAAAAAAGGAATTGGTCGAGACAACTGGCGTTAAAGTATGTGCTGTTTCTTGACGTGTCACATTCAAATTAGCATCAACTCGGGGCCAAAAAACAGCGCGCTGAGCTAAAGCGGTTTCCTGAGCAATGCGTAATCCGGCATCAGCTGCACGCAAATCGGGATTTGTGAGTAGTGCTTCCTTAATTAATTGATTAAGCGTTTCGGAGTGAAAAATTTCCCACCATTCAGCAGGGATGTCCTTATTAATAACGAAACATTGACTTTTTCCCGCTGTCGTTGGTGCTGAAGCGGTACGCAAAGGGATCGGTTGGTCAGTATAACGGTTTACAGCCGGCGGAGGAGGGCGTAAAAAATTAGGACCCAATTTGCACCCGCTGACGGACAGGGTAAGTAGGATAAATAAGCAGGAATTAAACCTTTTTACCCAAACGCTTATCATGGCTCTTTCTTCCCTTGTGAATTGGCTGCTTTTTTTGCTTTACGGGCCAGAAATCGTTCTTCAATTAAATAGTACAAACCAGGTAATAAAATGAGGGTGAGGGCTGTTGCTGTAATTAAGCCTCCAACAATAACTGTTGCTAAAGGGCGCTGTACATCACTACCAAGTCCATGTGCAGAAGCCGCAGGAATCATACCAATCGCGGCGACAGTCGCTGTCATTAACACTGGTCGCATGCGCTCCTTAGCCCCATGAACGACTGCTTCTTTTAAGCTGCTGATCTCTGGTTGTCGTTGCCAGCGGTTTAAATTAGCAATCATGATAATCGCATTAAGAACAGCTACCCCAAATAAAGCAATAAACCCGACTGCGCTGGATACATTGAAGGTCATTCCTCGTGCCAGAAGAGCAATTAAGCCGCCGACCATGGCCAAGGGAACCGCCGAAAGAATTAATCCGGGTTGGCGCAAATTGCCGAATTGGGAGAATAAAAGGACGAACATCAGTCCTAATAGCATTGGAATAATAATTGCGAGGCGTGCTTGAGCTCTACGTTGATTCTCTAATTGGCCACCCCAAGTGATTTGGTAACGGGTGTGGTCGTAATGAAGTTCATTTTCAAGCCGCTTTTGTGCTTCTTCAGTAAAAGAAGCTAAATCTCGTCCGCGAAGATTGAGGCGGACGGTGAGTTGACGTTTGTTCATTTCACGTGTGATCGTCGTTTGACCCTCAATGAATTTAATTTTCGCGAGCTGTGACAATGCAATTTGCGCACCGTTGCTTGCAGTGAGAAGAAGATTACCTATTGCTTGTGGATTACTTCTCGTACTGGGCATGAATCTCGCGGTGACATCATAACTGCGATCTTCAATATAAATTTTGGTAATGGGGTTCCCGCCTATGCCTGTCTGAATCACATCCATGATATCTGAGATATTAATTCCTAATCGCGCGATCGCTTTGCGGTCCACGTCGATACGAAATTCGGTCATAGGAGGCTCTTGATCGATAATCACATCCTTAGCTCCAGGCACTGATCTCAAAATCCGTACCGCAGAATTGGCAATTTTGCGTACACCAATAAGGTTATTACCAAAAATTTTTACCACTAAGTCACTGTGTGCACCCGCTACTTTATCCAATACCCCATCTATCATAGGCTGGGAAAAGGCTACATGGACTCCGGCTAATTCCATATACCGTTCAGAAAGATGCCTGATCAGATCTTGTTTAGTCCAGCCTGATTTCCAGGTGTTATAAGGATGTAGGGTAATTGCGCATTCAATGTGAGAGGGCGTAAATGGATCCGTTCCTTCGTCATTTCGTCCCACTTGAGAAATAACATGATCCACTTCCTTAAATTCTAAAGTGGCTGAACGGATTTCATTGGCCATTTCGGTTGCCCTTTCTAACGAAATACCTGGAGGCAAAGTGACCTGCAGCCAGATGGATCCTTCATCCAAGTAAGGTAAAAAATCACGGCCTATCCACATGCCAAAAAAAGTAACGAGTACTAGCGTCACTGCAAAAAGACTCACTACGAGCTTATTTCGACCGATTAATCGCCTTAATAAGGCTTCATAACGAGGCAACAACCAGTTGAGGGCTCTGTTTTTATATATTTTTATGGGATTATGATAAGCCCAATAAGCTAATCCTGGGATTAGTGTTAGCGCCACTAATAAGGCACCGATTAAGGCAAAACCCACCGCAAAAGCCATTGGTGAAAATAATTTGTATTCGATTTGCTGAAACGCGAAAAGCACGGAATAAGCGGTAATAATCACCAAAATACCAAAGAAAATAGGCTGAGTGACTTGTAGGCTGGATTTTAATACTTCTTCTTCGGTCAGTGTTGCCTCTTCATTGGCTTCACGGCGGCGTAAAATATTCTCCATGACCACTATAGCACCATCCACAATAATCCCAAAGTCAATGGCGCCCAGTGAGAGTAGATTGGCAGGGATATTGAAGTTATACATTAAAATAAAAGCAACTAAGAGTGAAATCGGAATCGTAATGGCAACGATGGCGGCAGCGCGTACACTTCCAAGAAAGAAGAGTAGGACAAGCGTGACCATCGTCATCCCATCAAATAGGGTTTTACCGACAGTATGCACGGTCGCATTCACCAGGTCACTGCGATTAAGATAGGGAACAACTTTGACATCTTTGGGTAAAATTTTTTCATTAAGTTCATTGATTGCATCTTGGACTCCTTTCATGACACGAGATGGATTTTCCTTTTTGAGTAATAATACGATGCCTTCAATCACGTCCGGATTATTATCTTTACCCACAATTCCATGACGCTGTTTATAACCCAGAGTCACTTTGCCTATGTCTTTTATAAAAACGGGTACGCCCTTGTCTTGTGTAACCTGGGTATTTGCAAAATCCTCTAAGCTGCGGATTAAACCGACACCACGCACGACAATACCCTGTTCGCCGCGGACCATTATACTTCCGCCGGCATTCGCATTGTTGTTATTAATCGCTTGAATGATTGTTCCAAGCGAAAGATGGTATTTGGCTAATTTAATAGGATCAAATTCAAGAAGAAATTGCGTAGTGACACCGCCAAAATTGGTGATATCGGTCACTCCAGGAACTTGCTTGAGTCTTGGAATTACTTTCCAAAATTGTAATTCAGATAATTCACGTAAAGTTCGTGTTTTTGAGTCTAAGGTGTAGCGATAGATTTCACCGATGGGCGAAGTTAACGCATCCAAACCAGGTTGTGCGCCATAAGGGAGATTGACGTTATTAATGCGTTCCAATAAACGTTGGCGTGACCAATAATCTTCGGAACCATCCTGGAAAACGACGGTAATTAGAGATAACCCAAAAGTACTTCGCGAGCGCATAATACTTATACCAGGTGTTCCCATAATTTCACGTTCTAAAGGAATGGTAATTTGCTGTTCAACCTCTTCAGCGGCAAGGCCATTAACCTGAGTGACGACTTGTGAGGTCGTAGGGGCAATATCAGGATAAGCCTCAAGCGGTATTTGTTTCCAGCAGTAATAGCCATAAAAGCAAATAAAGACAAAGACGAGAGCGACAATTCCACGCCGGTGAAAGCATTGCCTGACTATAGTTTCAACCATTGAGTATAATTCCCCCTTTGACCACAACTCGTTCGTTCGCCTTGAGCCCAGAAAGCACTTCAACTTTATCATTGAGTTGTGGACCAAGCTCGAGTAAACGAGGTTCAAATTGCCAGGGGGCGACTTCAACAAACACGATGCTATCAAATCCTCTTTGGATAACGGTGGTTAAAGGGAGAACGATCCGTTTATGCGGTTGGCTTAGGAAAATCGCTTTACCAAACATATTAGGTCTTAATAGTCCCAATTTATTTTCAAAGATCATGCTCACTTCGACGGTGCGGGTATTGGGATTGAGCATAGGGCTTATGTAATCAATTTTGGACCGAAAATGTTGTTGATAAGCGTCGATCACCACATCCACATCCTGTCCTACATAAAGGTGTTTTAGATCTTTCTCTTGGGCACTTGCATCAATATACACAGTCGATAAATTTGCTACTGTCATAATAGGTGCTGTGATGTCATTCCAATAGCTTCCTATCGCTGCATTTAATTCAGTGACTTGGCCAGAAATGGGGGAACGAACGGCCAGTACATTGTCTTTGATGTTCATGTTTTCGACTTTGAGTGCTTTCAATCGTGCATTAGCACGGAGTAATTCACTCATCGCTTGTTCGTAATCGCTTTGGGCTTGCTGTAGTTCACGCCGAGCATTGATGTTGGAAACACTTAATCGTTGTTGACGCTTAAGATTCGCCTCAGCAAAAGTTAAACTGGCTTTTGCTTTCTCTACATCGCTCAGTGCCTGAGCGAGATCAGCTGAATCGATAGTAAATAAAATATCTCCTGCCTGGACTGAATCGCCGAGGCGTTTATTGAGACTTACTATGCGTCCTGAAAGAGGAGGTTGCACTCTCGCAAGCTTAGCGGGATCAGCTTCAATAATGGCTGGGAGGGTAAAAGGCGTGATGACTAATTGCTCTACTACCGGTTTAATCACAATGAATCGACGCAGGGGAGATTCTGGAGGAATAACCAAGCGCCCACCGATGTGAAGTAAAGGAGAGGTATTCTTTATCGGTTTCGGTCCTGTGCTGTGAGTAAGGATGAACCAGAAGGCAAGCATCGCAACGAGAAGAGCTAAAAATCCCAAAAAAATGCGCCTTGCAAATAGAGATCTTGATATCAAGTAGATCTGCTCCCTCAATCCTTAGAATTTTAAAATCAATTTTATCTGGATTATTTAAGATAAATCAAATGAGAACAGCAATTAGGTAGAAATAAAAGTGCAGTTATCCTTTGTGGGGATATTGTCCTGAACGTAGTGAGGGATTTTGTTGGTGGGTTATTGCCAAGAGTCGGGAGGTCCTTCGCGTTGCTCAGGATGACGGTGGTGTTGTCGTCCTGAGCGTAGTGAGGGATCTCCCTGATGGAGTTACTGCCAAGAGTTGGGAGGCCCTTCGCGTTGCTCAGGATGACAGGGGTATTGTCGTCCCGAACGTAGTGAGGGATCTCCCTGATGGAGTTATTGCCAAGAGTCGGGAGGTCCTTCGCGTTGCTCAGGATGACAGTGAGTTGTGTTGTCGTCCCGAACGTAGCGAGGGATCTCCCTGATGGAGTCATTGCCAAGAGTTGGGAGGTCCTTCGCGTTGCTCAGGATGACAGGTTATTGTCGTCCCGAACGTAGTGAGGGATCTCCCTGATGGAGTTATTGCCAAGAGTTGGGAGGTCCTTCGCGTTGCTCAGGTTGACAGGGGTATTGTCGTCCCGAACGTAGTGAGGGATCTCCCTGATGGAGTTATTGCCAAGAGTTGGGAGGTCCTTCGCTTCGCTCAGGATGACAGTGAGTGGTATTGTCGTCCTGAGCGTAGTGAGGGATCTCCCTGATGGAGTTATTGTCAAGAGTTAGGAGGTCCTTCGCGTTGCTCAGGATGACGGTGGTGTTGTCGTCCCGAACGTAGTGAGGGATCTCCCTGATGGAGTTATTGCCAAGAGTCGGGAGGTCCTTCGCGTTGCTCAGGATGACAGGGGTATTGTCGTCCTGAGCGAAGCGAAGGATCTCCTTGGTGGGGTTATTGCCAAGAGTTGGGAGGTCCTTCGCGTTGCTCAGGATGACAGTATTTTGCTCAGTATGGGGAGCAGCTTAAGGGACTTGCGGATTAGCCGGAGCAGCTTGCTCTGCCGCTTCCTGCTCTTGTCGAAGTTTCTGCAGTTCGTTTTTCAAGTTAGCTTGATTAGCAGGATCCTTGAGTGCTACATCCCTATTCGCGGCTATTTTAATTGCTTTTTCCTGAGCAAATTTAAGCCGTTGAGGGTATTCTTTAAATAAATCAGTCTTCTCAGGTTTGCCTTTGTCATCATGCTTATATTTAGGGTCACCATTAACAAGAATAGTGATTTTTTTCGGATCAAAACCAGCTAAAATAGCAGATTCATACGCTTTGCGACCAATTTCTTCGGCGAGCTTAGGATCAGTGGAATTATTGACACGAATGGTGATTGATTCGCATCCACGCGCTTTCATCTCTTCGGCCATGCTAGTGATAGTCTCATAGACATCCGCGTCAGTTTGGAACCATCGTCCGAACTGTGTATTAAGAGAACCATCTTCACCCGCCTGAAGCGTTTTACCTGTTAGTGTGATATGAGTTTGTAAATCTTTGGGATTTACATTTTTGAGCCTTGCGGATCCTTTGTTACCTGTTTCAATAGACAGGTTTTCACCATGCTGATTTGCGTTTGAGTGAAGGGCGTCAATCTCTTTCTTTACTTTATCCGAGACGCCACGCCTTTGTCCCAGAAAACTAATTCGATACCATTCTTGCTCAGCCCGTTTAAAGAGGGTATTGGAATTATCTTGTAATGATTTTTCAAATTTCTTCAGTTCTTCATTTTGGGATTTAGCCAGTTCTGACATCATTTCAGTTTTAATGGAATTGAGTTGAGCATCACTACAGCTGAGGCTCATTTTCATTTCATTCCGAAATGCATCATCCTGAAAAAGATTGTCTAGGTTATCTTTTTCTTGTTTTTGTTGTGCTTTTATTGCGCTTACAGCAGTATTTTTGGCTTCTAATAAATAAGAAGCTGCGTCACAAAGAGTGTATTTTCCAGATCGCAGGAGAGTATTTAAATTAGCCAAGTTAGTGTTGAATGTTTTTCTTGCCGCTTTATATGGATCGGACTCCTCAAGTGCAGTTTCGATTTTAACTTTGGCTAGAGGCGCCTCTCTGGGGTCAGTTGCTTTTAATTTTTCAGCAATGGTTCCGCCACCGGGTGCTTTAATTTTAGCAAAACCGTCAACGCCTTTTACACGATTTGCCTCGAAATCATTAAAATTGTTAGTACTGGGTAAGCCGCCGCTATCATTCAGGCTGCGTATGTAGTAGTTATAAACTCTCTTTTTTTCAACCGTACTTTCTGCTTCAAGGTCTTTTTTAACGTCAAGATCCGCCATGTTTCACCTGCTAAATGAGTTTGCGCGCATACAGCATATAAAAAGTATAACATTAAATGCTTAACTGATGCTTAAGCTTGGCAATTACCAAGCGGGTATTGCTGAATCTCCAAAAAGAGCTTTCGCCTTCTGGCTTACTTCGGGTGAATTCATTGCTTTAACAAATTCTTCCAATTGCGGTTTTTTAGCACTATTACGTCGAATCACAATTAAATTGGCATAAGGTGAATCCTTACCTTCGATAAAAATGGCATCGCGTGAAGGGCTTAAGCCCGCTGGAATAGCAAACGTGGTGTTGATGACTGCGGCATCAACGTCGTCTAAAACTCGAGGGAGCTGTGCGGCATCGAGTTCTTTAATGGCGAGGTGTTTAGGATTATTGGTAATATCAGCCACAGTAACCATACTTGCATTTTTTAAGCTGATTAAGCCAGCCTTTTGCAATAGTAGCAGAGCCCGCGTTTCATTGCTGGGGTCATTGGGTATTGCAACAGTGCCGCGCTCGGGTAATTGAGCGAGCGATTTGATTTTATGGGAATAAATTCCTGCGGGATAAACAAACGTTTTGCCGATGGGTTCTAGGTTATAACCATGCGCTTTAATAGAGGCTTGTAAATAAGGTAAATGCTGATAAACGTTAGCATCTAAGCTGCCGTCTTGGAGCGCTTCATTCGGTAAATTGTAATCGTTAAATTCAACAATTTTTATGGTTAAACCATACTGTTTTTGCGCGACCTCTTTTGCTACTTCCACTAAATCAGTCTCGGGACCTGCAATAGTCCCTATCGTCAACGTATTCGGAGAAGGCTTGTTGCAAGCGACTAAACTGATTAACAATATAAAAACACTGAAAATACGCATTAAAAATCTCCCAGAAATAGGGTTATCGCAATAAGATGGATTAATTGTGCGAATAATGACGCGCCAATCGATCCCCCCCCATTTGCAGTAACTGCACAATGATAATTAAAATTAAAACCGTTGCTAACATGATCACGACATTAAAGCGTTGATAGCCATAGCGAATGGCCAAATCACCCAAACCGCCTCCACCCACTGTACCCGCCATGGCCGAATAGTTCACGAGCGTAATTGCTGTCACTGTGACAGCTTGAATTAGAGCGGGAAAAGCCTCAGGCAATAGGATAAAACGAATCATCTGCCAAGTACTGGCTCCCATGGAAGAACCTGCCTCGATTAAACCGTAGGGTAGTGTTTGGTAAGCATTATCGACTAAACGGGCAAAAAAAGGAGTAGCGCCTAAAGTCAAAGGTACCATGGCAGCATGAATTCCAATGGAAGTTCCGACCAAAAATCGAGTAAAAGGAATCAAAGCCACCAGCAAGATAATGAAAGGGATAGAACGACTTATGTTGATTAATCCGGAAATGAACCGACTGAGCCAGGGATGAGGCTTAATTTTGTTGCTCGTAAAAAGCAGCGTGCCCAAGGGTAGCCCGAGCAAAATAGCAAATAATGTGCTGGCAATAACCATGTAGAGCGTTTCACCACTGGCTATTAGCAAATCATAGAACATGGTCAGTGACATAACCTAAAATCTCCACAGTTAAATTGGCTTCTTCGCATCGTGCAATAAATTGCTTTAATAAAACATCATTTGCTGTTAATTCGACGACTAAAACACCGCAGGTAATCGTATCAAACCGGTCGATGTTGGCGAGTAGAATATTAATATCCAGGTGTAGCTCACGACTCGTTTTGCTAATGAAAGGCACGGTTGCTGTTTCACCTTGAAAAAACAAACGTAATAAAGGTTTATCGTTGGGAATACTCGAGATATTGGAGCTTAAGCAAACAGGTAATTGTGGGCTTAACTGGGCGTAAAGCATTGCTTTTGCAATACTTTCCTGGTTGGCAAAGACATTGGATAAAGCAACCGTTTCGACAATTTCACCGTTTTCCATCACGGCAAGACGATGGCAAATCCGTTTAACCACCTCCATTTCGTGCGTGATTAATACGATGGTTATTCCATAGAGTTGATTAATTTTTTTCAGTAATTTAAGGATAGAATTGGTTGTTTCAGGATCCAAAGCGGAAGTGGCTTCATCGCAGAGCAAAATTTTAGGTGAGCAACTTAAGGCGCGAGCAATGGCTACACGCTGTTTCTGTCCACCGCTGAGTTGGTGTGGGTAAGCATCCACTTTTGTTGAGAGTTCTACCAAGGGCAGTAATTCATTAATTTTATTTTTAATGTTTTCCTCATCAATCCCCTGAATACGCATGGGGAGAGCGATATTGTCATAGACTGTTTTGGAGTTCAGTAGATTGAAGTGCTGAAAAATCATGGCCATTTTATGACGGGCTTTACGTAAACTGCTCTGTGGTAGTTCGGTAATGGTCTGATTATCAACAATGACCTCCCCGCTATCGGGTTGCTCTAAGAGATTAATGGTACGCAATAAGGTGGATTTGCCAGCACCACTTTTTCCAATTATGCCAAATATCTCACCTTCTTGAATAAATAAATTAATGTCGCGCAAAGCAACTGTTTCATTATAGGATTTTGTTAACCCGCTTAATTCAATCATCACATCAACCTAGGTATACAGAATGCGGGGTGCTAACAACAGTGAGGGAGGGATACCCACCCGCTTTAGCCGTATTTACAAGTGCATGGTAATTAAGCCATACAAGTGAGCGCCCGCAAGCTGAGTTTCAAATCGGCGCAAAGCTGCATAATACTATAAATAAATTAATTCATCTAGTTAGGATTGTGGCAAAATCACAGCTTTGGTTTCTTGAGTTTATGCAATTTTCCTTTTTTCAGGAAACAATAACCAAGTCCGAGCACCAGGCCATAAACCAGATGGCCGATTAAGGGAGGAATATTGGCTTGAATACCTGCAAAATTCCATTTAGAAAACAAAGGGGCACCGGCAGCTATACTGGGCAATAAAGTCATTGGACCTGCAATCCACATTGCTACACCAAATAAGAGTCCCAAAAACGCTGCAGACCACCATGAATGAATTAGCCAGCCTAAAATAAGTGCGAAGGCAATACCAGCAATGATGCTCACAATAAAATGAACAATCAAGCCACCAAGCTTGGTTGGCCAACCAATAAGACTACCTAAAGTTTCTGTCATCCCGCCAAGAATTAAAAAAAAGGCGAACACGATACCAGCTACCACCCCAGCAACTATTCCATTGCTGATACCTTTCTTGTCGTACATGAACATCTCCTTATTACTGCTTGACTGAGTTTGTAGCAAATCACTGTATTTATTGGATATCTCCGCTTTTAGTATAGACGAAAATTGAAAGAATGCTGTTTCCATCCCTTAGAATAAAATTGCTTAGGTGTATTTTACTCACTTAACTCTTTGCGATTTTTAAAGTGTTTTAGCGCCTCGGGATTGGCAAGAGAACTCGCATTTTGCACTTCTTCCCCGTGAACAACTTGACGCACGGCTACTTCAACGATCTTACCGCTGATGGTACGCGGAATATCAGCAACTTGGAGGATTTTAGCTGGGACATGGCGGGGGGAGGCATTATGGCGTATGGTTTGACGAATCGTGTCTTCAAGCGATTGATCAAGCTCTAAGCCATCTTTTAATTTTACAAAAAGAACAACTCGAACATCTTCTTGCCAATTCTGCCCGATAACAATACTGTCTAAAATTTCAGGAATTTTTTCCACTTGGCGATAAATTTCAGCAGTACCGATACGTACGCCTCCTGGATTTAATACGGCATCGGAACGTCCATAAATGATAAGCCCATTGTGTTGCGTAATTTCAGCAAAATCACCGTGAGCCCATACGTCTTCAAAACGCTCGAAATAAGCACGGTAATACGCTTTTTTCTCAGGGTCATTCCAGAAGCTGACAGGCATAGAAGGGAATGGTTTAGTGCAAACGAGCTCACCGCGTTTTTTGCGAACGGCATGTCCTTGCTCATCGAAGACTTGAACTGCCATTCCTAACCCAAGACATTGTAGTTCACCGCGATAAACAGGAAGGATAGGATTACCTAAAGCAAAACAAGAAACAATATCAGTACCGCCAGAAATGGAGCTCAGTTGCACATCAGGTTTAATTTGCTGATACACAAAATCATAATTTTTAGGGAGCAAAGGTGAACCGGTGGAAAGAATGGCGCGCAATGAGTTCAAAGCGAATTTTTTATTGGGGAGGACTCCGGCTTTTTCGACTGAGGAAATAAACTTAGCACTGGTACCGAAAACGGTAATTTTTTCATCATCAATGAGTTTAAAAAGCCGATCTGCTTTAGGAAACGTAGGCGCCCCTTCGTAAAGCGTTAATGTTGTCCCTAAAGCTAACGCAGATACCATCCAATTCCACATCATCCAGCCACATGTGGTGTAAAAGCAAAGGTTGTCTGTGGCAGTGAGATCGGTATGTAAACCCAGTTCTTTAATGTGCTGCAATAAGGTACCACCGGCACCATGGACGATGCATTTAGGTTTTCCGGTTGTGCCTGATGAAAAGAGAATATACACTGGGTGATCAAAAGGGAGTTGTTTAAATTCACACCGTTTCGCAGGCTCTAAAAACTCATCCCAAAAGATTGCTGTCTCCACCGAGCTTAAGTCGGGATGACTGAAAATAATAGGGCAAACTATCACTTTAGTCAGGGTGGGAATTGCTTTACTCATTTCAATAATTTTCGGACCGCCATTATGGGTTTTGCCCAAATATTGATGGCCATCGCAAATAAAAAGAACTTTCGGTTCAATTTGCCCTAATCGATCGAGAGCCGCTTGCGGACCAAAATCAGGGGAGCAGGAAGACCAAATAGCACCAATCGAAGTAGTGGCAAGCATGGCAATAATCGTGTAAGAGACATTGGGCATAATGGCCGCCACTCGGTCGCCAGCGACGACGCCTGCTTTTTTTAACCCTTCCGCACAACGGGCAACCAGTTCATAGAGTTCTTTATAAGTTAAAAGGTGCCGGTCGCCGCTTTCATTAATGCTAATTAACGCTGGATGCTCATCTTTTCGAGATAATAGCTTTTCAGCAAAATTAAACGTTGCTCCGCTAAACCATCTTGCGTTAATCATGTGATCATAGTGATTAAGCGCTTCCTCTGCAGGA
This sequence comes from Legionella maceachernii, assembly GCF_900167045.1. GTDB lineage: Bacteria > Pseudomonadota > Gammaproteobacteria > Legionellales > Legionellaceae > Tatlockia > Tatlockia maceachernii. The sequence continues at coordinate 48,245 of NZ_FUXJ01000002.1, forward strand.
GTTGTGAACGACATTTTAAAAAAATCAATCAGGGCTTGCCAGAAATGCGCTGGGTTATTGGTAGACCAGGTATGCAGTTCTTGATAGTTTTTAAATTGCATTTGGTGTGTTTGCTCGGCAAAACGCATGAATTGCCACATTCGGGTTTTTTCTGGCTGCTTTGGTTCCCACACGACTGACTTCATTATGACTATCCTTGCTGATTGAGAGTTATTGTCATGAATCTGAAGTAAAATCTTTAGGTATTCATTACCGCTTGTCAATAAAAAAATGTCAGAGTTACCCGCGGGGGTTATTTCGTCTTGGGTTTATTGAGGGATCGCCTTGGTGGAGTTACTGCCAAGAGTTGGGAGGTCCTTCGCTTTTGCTTAGGATGACGGTGGTATCGTCCTGAGCGAAGCGAAGGATCACCTTGGTGGGATTACTGCCAAGAGTTGGGAGGTCCTTCGCTTTTGCTCAGGATGACGGTGGTATTGTCGTCCCGAACGTAGTGAGGGATCTCCCTCCCTTTTGCTCGGATGAAGGTGGTGGATTTTTTTTATTCACACTATAGGAAATATCTACATACTATTGAGTATAATGGTCCTCCCTTATAGCTTTTAGGAATCATAATGCCAGAAAAAATAACCCAATTGCATGTCAAAACGGATTGGTTAGAAATAAATACGACCTCGATCCGATTCGGACCTACAAAGAGTGAGGAAGGGGAACAAGTGTATGGAAGACGGTATGATGCATCATCGAATACCGAAGTGGGTAACTGGTGCCTCCTTCCATTATTCGTCAATGACGGTCAGGTCTCTAAGGGAATTAAAACGGTATTGGTAGGGGCCAACGGGCAGATGCTTTCTATCCCTTGCAATCAAATCGCTCCAGAGGGCCGAGATACTACAGCTATTCTTTTCTTAGAAGATGAGAAACTGTCTAAGAAGATTGAAGAACTCACTGTGGAAGCAACGTCTTTGCAAGAGCAAATCAGTCGAACAGCGGCAAGGCTTGAAGCACATCAAAAAGAGCAAAAAAAATTGCAAGAGCAAGAGCAACAGCAATCGGAATTGCAAGAATACAAGCAATCGCAAGAGCAATTGCATCAAACATTGCAAGAGCAAAAACAATTGGAAGAACAGTTGTATAATCACGTGCAAGGGCAATTGCAAGAACTACAGCGTCAAAAGACAGGGGTTTTTTTCTATGCTTCGCCACAGGGTAGGCAATTAGCTGAAGAATTTATAACAAAATATGGCTCCGTGAGTCACTTTTTTGAAAGTAAACGTTTTCAGGCTGCTTCATCCCTCTCCCTTTTATTCCCATCGACGCTAATCGATATTGCTATAGAATCTATCGATCATTATTATCAACAACATCGCAAAGAACAAGGATCTGGAGATCCTGAAATTGTAATCTGGAAACTTCACCAAAAAGACAACAATGATGCATACCAATCGATAGGAAGAACTTTACCTGATACTTATAAAAACCATGCCCCTCAAACGCTTTATGCCGTTTTTTTCCCAAACACACTGCACTTAAGTGATCTAAGAGTAAAATTTTCTGACTTATGGCGAATTCATAAAAGTCTAAATGCTTCTAACAACCTCATTTCATTCGAAGTAACAAAAGAATGGCTGAGTGAAAATACCATACCTCTTAATTACCGGAGGCTTCGCCGCGCTGAACAAGGCCAGCAAGTAAGCAAAGTGTACGGGTATGAACTTAAAGATGCAATGAGAACCCTTAAAGAAAAAAGCCACCTTTTTCTGGTAGAGGGCCATATAGTGAGGGCTGTTGAGAATTTGCCTGTGGTTTACACGGCAGGGAATGGTCGGACAATAACCATCCCCCACTCGGGGCCTGTTGCTATGAAGGGTAAAAATCTTGAAAAATTTGCAGTAGAAAAAGTTTATCTTTTAGCCGATAACACGCATCCTAACTGTCATTCTGGTCTTATTTTTTCTGGCAGTGAAGAAGAAATAATTCAGAATTTTTTGTCGCAATATCCGACTCCAACGGACTTTATTTATAGTAAATTTTATCGGAATAATAGCGAAATAATGCTATTCGTCGATGATGATTCCTTATGGGATGAGTTGGGTGATAAAATATGGGACATTTCGCGTTGGCTTTTATTTGATGCGCCGCTTCAGGAGGATGGGAAGATAATAAAAAGCGCAAGGGGCAACGATGTTTATGCCATTGAGTTTCCTAAGGAAATGACGTTACAGCAGATTAAAGCCAGTTTTCCCCGTATTTTTGCAAATTATTTAGCCTTGACTCAACGACAAAGCGTGCCAATACAAGAAGAGCTGCCAAAAACGTCAGATAATCCCTTTTATTTTTGGAGAACATTCACTGAATGGGGTAAAAACATGTTGAACAGTCCTGTACACGAGGAGCGAACACCCCTTTTACCCTCATAGTGCTGGCTGTTGTTGTGTAATGCAATGAATCCCTCCTCCCCCAGCAAACACATCCAGCGCATTAAGTTGCGTGATGTGATGGTTGGGGAAGAGCTCGCAGAAGAGTTGATAAGCTGCCTTATCCTGCTTCTCATAACCGAAGGCAGGCATCACAATGCCCTGATTAGCCAAATAGAAGTTAATATAAGACAACGTTAGGCGCTCGTTTTCCACGTAGGTTGCTGGAGGCTGTTCGACAGTGAAGATTTCCAAAGGGCGCCCTTTGGCGTCGGTCGCCGATTGAAGGATTTTCAAGTTTTCTTGCAAAATAGAATAGTTTTCATCTTGCTCATCAGGAGTAATCAAGCAAAGTATTTTGCCGGGAGCGACAAAACAGGCAATTTCATCAATGTGCCCATCGGTTTCATCACCAATCAACCCGCGATTTAACCAAATGATTTTTTGTGCACCAAGATAGTCATAAAGGTAATTTTCAATTTCAGCTTGAGACAAATGGGGATTACGATTAGCATTCAATAGGCATTCTTTGCTGGTTAGGACAGTTCCCTCACCATCGACATGAAATGAGCCACCTTCCATCACTAAAGGGGCTTTAAAATGGCGCGCCTGGGTTTCATGAATGATTGTTCCCGCAATTTGATTATCTAATGCACAATCGTTGTAGTTGCCTCCCCAGGCATTGTGGATCCAATCCACTCCTGCTAATTCACCTTGCGCATTGATTAAGAAAGTAGGGCCAGTGTCTCGAGTCCAAGAGTCATTAATAGGTAGGGTTATTAGCCGAATTTGCTCTCCACACAATGTCCGGGCGGATGCTTCATCACCGGGGTTAACCAGCATTGTCACCGGTTCATATTGTGCAATGGCCTTAGCCACACGCGCATAAGCCTTACGTGCGCGCTCAAATCCGATGAGTGCCCAGGTGTCTTGATGGCAGGGCCACGCCATCCAGCAACCTGCATGAGGATGCCATTCAGGTGGCATACTAAATCCGGCTTGTTTAGGTGTCGTCGTCATCATTATCCCTTTATTTTATTACCGTCAAGGTAAGTTTGTTGAGTAAAAATACTGCGAAGCTCGTTGAGGTAAGCTTGAATTTTTTCGCTAGGTAAATCCGCACTAATTAATTGTTTTTCATAAGACAAAAGTAATTTTTTAGTATCAAAATGGGCGAAATTCAAGACATTGGTGACGGTATCGCCACTGACCAAATCAGTAATTTCAAATTGACCATCGCCAAGCAATTTGACGTCGAGTGAATTGGTGTCCCCAAAGAGATTATGTAGATTACCTAAAATTTCTTGATAAGCGCCAACTAGAAAGAAGGCAATATTAAAAGGATTACTCTCCTCATACGGAGGGAGCATGAGGGTGGTGTTGATGCAAGACTTACCTGGGTATTCTTTGATTGTGCCATCAGAATCACAGGTTAAATCTTGCAAAATACTGTGCATGCTGGGTTTTGCTGTTAATTGCGAAATCGGGGCTACGGGAAAAATTTGTCCGATGGCCCAAGCATCAGGGAGTGATTGAAAAAAAGAAAGATTGCAAAATATTTTAGCTGCCATCCGCTCATTAATAAGAGTTTGCAATTCGCTGTCAATCGGATTGGTTTCGTCCAGCATTTGCTGAATTTCGAAACAAATTGCGGTAAATAATTGTTCCACCTTAGCTTTTTCCTGCAAACTCATGACGCCGTGTTTAAAGAGAGAATGGGCTTCATCCAAAGAGTGGCTCGCATAATTATAAATTTCAGAGGGGGAGCTTTCGGAGATGGATTGGTAAGTATCCCAAATATCATGAATAACATGAGGATCTTCATCGGTCACTGGGGGAAGGACGTGGGTTTTTTTGACCGATTCCACGTCGGTAATATTGGTGACTAAAACCGCATGATGAGCAGTGAGCGCTCTTCCTGATTCTGAAATGAGATTTGGCTCGGGCATGTTGGCCTCCTCGCAAAGAGGACGAAGCGCTAAAAGAATATTCGTTGCATATTCTTTGATGCTGTAGTTCATTGAGCACTCTGAACTTGAGTGTGTTCCTTCATAATCAACACCTAATCCGCCCCCGACGTCAATGGTATTGATTGGGGCTTGTAAATGACGCAGTTCAATGTAATAACGCGCCACTTCTTGCATGCAATGGCGGATGTCATGAATATTGGCAATTTGTGAACCTAAATGGCAGTGCATTAATTGCAGGCAATCTAAGTAATTTTGGGATTTTAATTGATTAACCATATCGAGAACTTGTTCCGCATTTAAACCAAATTTCGATTTAGCACCGCCGGTATTTTCCCATTTACCTGCTCCTTTGGTCACTAACCGAATGCGTAGGCCAATTTTTGGTTTTATGTCCAATCGTGCTGACTCTTTGAGGATAATATCGAGTTCGGAACGTTTTTCGATGACAATGAATACTTCATGCCCCATTTGTTGGGCAATTAAAGCAGTACGAATATAGCAGCTGTCTTTATAGCCATTACAAACAATGGTAGAAGGCGTCTGTCCTAATAGGCCAATAACTGCCATTAACTCGGGTTTACTTCCTGCTTCGAGACCGACAGAGTACTCAGGTGCTTTTAAAATTTCCCTAACCACCGTGTATTCCTGATTCACTTTAATCGGGTAGACCAGTTTATAGCTACCGCTGTAATTGTTTTCCTTAATTGCTTCTGCAAACGCTTTATTGAGCTTCAGCACTCTGTCATGCAAAATGTCGGTAAAGCGAATCAATAGGGGTAATTGCAAACCAGCACGACTTGCAGCATTCACAATCGCTTGCAGTTCAACTCCTTTATCTGCCGGATTTTTGCTGACAGCGATATTACCATAGGGGTTTATGTTGAAATACCCTTCACCCCAGTTGTCGATGTTGTATAAATTGTCATCAGATAAGGCGTTGATTGTCATTAAAGTCGTCCCAATTTACGTGGCTTAAGTAATTCCTGATAGGTCTCAGGTTCACGTTGCAGCGCAAAGGGAAATAAGCGTCCCCACAGTGCGCGTTGACTAAAATCCAATTCGGCGACAAGGACAGCGGGTTCATGACGCGGTGCTTGTACGAGAATTTCACCCATTGGATTAGCGATAAAACTGCTGCCATAAAACTCAAGGCCATCTTCACAACCAATGCGATTAACAGCAACAATAAAAGTGTTGGCCATAATTCCTTGAGCAATCATGACTTTTTGCCACATGGGTTGACTATCAAAACCAGGGGCGGTAGGTTCTGCGCCAATCGCTGTGGGATACACTAAAACTTCCGTATCTTTCAAGCCATAAATGCGCGATAGCTCGGGAAACCACTGATCATAGCAAGTAGGGAGCCCAAAACGATGGCCCAGTAATTCATGGACTGGATAATTGGAGTCGCCAGGCTTGAAATAGTGGTCTTCGTGGTATTTTTCCCCACTCGGAATATGTTGCTTACGCGTTGCAGCAGCCAATGTACCGGATTCATCAAAAGCAACTGCGGTGTTATAGCCAGCTTTTTCAAAGAGCGATGCTGTAATGGTCACTTTAGCGGATTTAGCCATCTCTGAAACAAAGCGTGCAGTGCGGCCTGTGGCTAGGTCTTCCATATAGGGAGTAGGGTCGACATTAGTGCGCGTGCAGAAGTAAGGCGATAAGGTTAATTCTTGTAAACAGACGATCTGGGCTCCTTGTTTGGCTGCAGCAACAATACCTGAAGCAAGGCGATCTTGATGTTCATTAGGATTTTCACTCCATTTTTCTTGCACTAAACCTATTTTTAATGTGTTTTTATTCATCTGGGTCTCGGTTATTAAGTTAAGTAGTTCGAGCCGCAACCGGGGGAAAGATAGAGGCTATTCCAGAAGGCGTACTTTATCACCAAAATTCTTTTTGGAAAATAAAAGAATTAATTGCCTAACTAATGGACTATAAAGTTCAGGAAAAGGGAGGGGGTATTAAGTTTGATTAGCCATCAACGCGTTGGCTACTTTCGATTGATTTTTTTTGCCCAAGGCCTTACAAATCATATCGCCAGCGGCCACGATTTTAAAAATATCGACACCGGTTTCAATGCCCAACCCGTGCATAAGATATAAGACATCCTCAGTCGCCACGTTGCCCGTCGCGCCTCGTGCATAAGGGCAGCCTCCAAGTCCGGCTACAGCGCTGTCAAAACGAGTAATACCACACTCCAGAGACGCATAAATGTTAGCAATCGCTTGTCCATAAGTGTCATGAAAATGCATGGCTAATCGTGATAGGGGAATAAGTCCTAACATTTCGTGAATGACCGCCTTGGTTTGCTTAGGTGTACCCACGCCAATAGTATCCCCTAAACAAATTTCATTGACTGCATCAAAAGCCAATAATTGACGAGCAACCGACGTGACCTGCTGTGGATTAATGCTCCCTTCATAAGGGCAGCCTAGGGCACAAGAAATATAAACCCTAACACGGATATGATGTGCTTTCGCCAAAGTAAACACGGGTTCAAAGCGGGCGATGCTTTCTGTAATTGAGCAATTAATGTTGCGTTGATTGAATGTTTCGCTGGCTGCGGTAAACACTGCGATTTCTTTTACGCCCACTTCGAGTGCTTTAAGCATACCTCGTTCGTTGGGAACTAAAGCGGAGTAATGAATAGGGGCTTTTTTATCAATGGAGGTAAATACCGCTTCGTTATCGGCAAGTTGTGGGATTGCTTTTGGCGAAACAAAACTAGTCACTTCAATGTTTTTAAGACCGCTTTCATTAAGCAAGTTAATCAGTTTTACTTTTGTCTCGGTGGCTACAAAAGAGGATTCATTTTGTAGACCGTCGCGCGGACCAACTTCAACAAGCGTGACTTTTTGTGGGTAGCTCATGGTTATCCCTAAACCGAATTAGTCTTTTAAGGCCAGCAACTCAGCCCCTTCATTGACTTGTGAGCCCACTTCATAATACAGCTCAGCAAGTATGCCATCTTTAGGTGCATGGATAGTATGCTCCATTTTCATTGCTTCCAAAACAATTAAGCTCTCACCTTCTTTAACCCTATCCCCTTTATTTTTCAAAATCGCAACCACCGTGGCAGGCATGGGGGCTGTCAGTTGTCCTCTTTTTGCGGCGCCTTGTGCACCAAAGGTTTGCCAATCAAAGCGCTCAATGGCGAGTGGCCCTTGTTCGGTGTAAAAATAAATGCGATGGGTTTGGTTTGCAAATAGAGCATGGTAAAGTTGCTGACCATCATTAACGTACACTCGATTGTGGTCAATCCAAGCATTCAAAACAAATTCTTGTTCATTAAGCTGTAATTTGAGCGCAGTTAAGTTTATCGGAATCACTTTAACTTCGAGCTGATTTTCCCCAATGACATATCGCCAATACCAGTGGCTTGATAGATGCATTTGCCAAGCAAAACTTTGACGAAAAAGTGCCTCATCATGACGTTGAGCCAACATAAGATAATCATAAGCAGCGGCCATTAAGACCGCTAAATTTTCATCGGGCTTAGGAAAGTGAATCGTTTCTTGGCTTAAAAAATCAGTGCTCAAATCCGCTTGAGTAAAACGTGGATGCTCACAAATGGCGAGTAGAAAAGGAATATTGCTTTTTACTCCGCCAATAGCAAAATGCTGCAAAGCTTGTCTTAAACGCTGTAAAGCCTGTTCGCGTGTTTCTCCCCAAGCGATCAACTTTGCAATCATGGGATCATAATACTTAGTAATATCCGAATGACACGCTACACCACTGTCGATCCGAATGCCTTCTCCTTCTGGTTGTTTAAGGAAATCAATTTTGCCAATTGAAGGAATGAAGCCTTGATGCGGATCCTCTGCATAAATTCGGCATTCGATGGCATGACCTTTCGCGGAAATTTTAGCTTGTGTCAGCAAAAGCGGTTCGCCTGCTGCGATTTTTAATTGCCAGGCAACCAGATCAAGCCCAGTGATCATTTCAGTAACGGGATGCTCAACCTGTAAGCGCGTATTCATTTCCATGAAATAAAAATGATCCTTACCATCCACTAAAAATTCCACTGTACCTGCGCCGCGATAATCAATTGAACGGGCTACTTCACAAGCCGCTTCAGCAAGGTTTTGACGCAAAGATTCAGGCAAGTGGGGAGCGGGGGCTTCTTCGATGATTTTTTGATGACGTCTTTGGATAGAACAGTCACGCTCAAAAAGATGAACGACCTGACCCTGATTGTCCGCCATGATTTGTACTTCCACATGACGAGGATTGGTAATTAATTTTTCGATGATCATGGTATCATCGGCAAAGCTCGCCATGGATTCTCGTCTAGCACTTGCTAAGGCTTGGGAAAAATCAGCTTCACTATGAACAGCACGCATTCCCTTACCCCCCCCACCAGAGGCTGCTTTTAATAAAACAGGGAAACCGATTTGCAGGGCTTCTTTCAACAACCGTTCATCGGATTGATCGCTACCATGATAGCCTGGAGTGAGGGGGACATTGGTTTTTTCCAGCATTTGTTTTGCTAATTGTTTCGACCCCATGGCTTCCATGGCTGAAGCTGGAGGGCCAATAAAGATAATGCCTTCTTGAGCGCAGGCTTGAGCAAAAAGAGGGTTTTCAGATAAAAAACCATAGCCTGGATGAATTGCTTCTGCACCACTGGCTTTTGCGGCTGCAATAATTGCAGGAATATTAAGATAACTTGCTTTGGCTGGTGCATCGCCAACCCAATAGGCGCTGTCAGCTTGCAGCACGTGTTGGCTGTGTTTATCAGCGGTCGAATAGATTGCAACGCTATGGATACCCAGTTGCTTTGCGGTTCTTATGATACGGCAAGCAATTTCTCCACGATTAGCGATGAGAATTTTATTAAACATGGAAATCCTTAGTTATCTAACTTGTCATCCTGAGCAAAGCGAAGGACCTCCTGGCTCATGACAGTGCCTTAATTCAGGAGATCCTTCGCTACGCTCAGGACGACACCCCCCCTCTGTCATCCTGAGCAAAGTGAAGGGCCTCCTGGCTCATGACAGTGCCTTAATTCAGGAGATCCTTCGCTACGCTTAGGACGACATACTAGTGCTGTTAATCCCAATTAGGTGTCTCTTTCTTTAAAAAAGCACGCAACCCTTGTTGACCTTCCGCAGACACGCGTTTTTTTGCAATAAGCGCTGCGGTATATCGCATCATCTCCTCGTCAATGGCTTTGTTCGCGACATTCGCAACAAGTGTTTTACAGGCACTGATTGCCTGTGGAGCAAGTTTAATGATTTGCTCAGCGTAATTTAAAGTAAAAGGCCATAACGTTTCTTCAGCCACACAATGCTGAACTAACTGCAATCTTTTCGCTTCTTCCCCATCAAAAATTTCGGCGGTCATAAATAAATGTTTCGCAGCTCTCTCTCCAATCGCTTTGACCACATAGGGGCTAATGACTGCCGGAATTAACCCGAGTTTTACTTCGGAGAAACAAAAGCGCGCCGCAGTGGATGCAATGGCAATATCACAAGCAGCAACGAGACCGGCCCCACCACCCATCGCCGCACCTTGAATCATCGCAAGGGTTGGTTTTGGACTCTGGTTTAAGCTGTACATCACGCGTGCGAGCACCATGGCATCATTTAAGTTCTCTGCTTCGCTATAGTGCGCCATGCGCTGCATCCAGGCGAGATCAGCGCCAGCGGAAAAATGCTTACCGTTTGCTTTAAGTATAATAACGCGGACGCGCGCATTGCTCACTGCTTCAGTGAGTGTTTGCTGAAGGGCGGCCAATAGATGATCATCAAACGCGTTGTGTTTGTCCACTCGGTTTAATGTAATAATGAAAATTCTATCCTGTAATTCACTTAATAAATCACTCATTCCATCCCCTTGCTTACATGCGAAATACACCAAAATGAGTTGACTGAATCGGTGCATTTAGAGCAGCTGATAGGCTTAAACCTAAAATTCTTCGCGTGTCTTCTGGTGCAATAACGCCATCATCCCATAATCGGGCACTGGCATAATAGGGATTCCCTTGCCTTTCGTATTGTGCACGCAGTTCAGCTTTAAATGTCTCTTCTTCTTCCGCAGGCCAGGTTTTGTCATGTTTGGTGTATTTATCTCGATTCACCTGAGCAAGAACATTAGCTGCTTGTTCGCCTCCCATGACTGAAATTCGTGCGTTAGGCCACGACCATAAAAACCGTGGATCGTAGGCGCGTCCACACATTGCATAGTTTCCTGCACCGAAGCTACCGCCAACAATCACGGTTAATTTAGGCACTTTTGCATTGGCTACAGCAGTAACCATCTTGGCACCATGTTTGGCAATACCACTTGCTTCGTATTTACTGCCCACCATGAATCCGGTAATGTTTTGTAAAAAGATCAATGGAATTTTACGCTGACAGCATAACTCAATGAAATGCGCTCCTTTCAGTGCACTCTCACTGAATAAAATTCCATTATTAGCAATAATTCCTACGGGATAGCCAAAAAGATGAGCAAATCCGCAGATTAGGGTTGTACCGTAAAGCGCTTTAAATTCATCAAATTCAGATGCATCGACAATCCTGGCAATGACTTCCCGAATGTCAAAAGGTTTGCGTGGATCAACAGGCACAATGCCATTGAGATCTTTGGCGTCATAAAGGGGCTCACGGCTTTGAATTCGGGTGAGCACGTCAGGCTTTTGACGATTCAAATGGCTGATGGCTACTCTTGCTAGATGCAAGGCATGTGTATCATTCTCAGCATAATGATCAGCAACCCCCGAGTGGCGACAGTGAACATCAGCTCCGCCTAGCTCTTCGGCACTAATGATTTCGCCTGTCGCTGCTTTCACCAGTGGAGGACCACCTAGGAAAATGGTGGCTTGATTTTTTACCATGATTGACTCATCGGCCATCGCCGGTACATAGGCTCCGCCCGCGGTACAAGAGCCCATTACTACCGCAATTTGCGGTACGTTCTCGGCAGAGAGTGTGGCTTGATTATAAAAAATACGCCCGAAATGATCTCGATCGGGGAAAACTTCATCCTGCCGTGGTAGGAAGGCACCTCCGGAGTCTACCAAATAAATGCACGGCAAATGGTTTGCTCTTGCTATGTCTTGTGCGCGCAGGTGTTTTTTAACGGTCAAAGGATAGTAAGTGCCTCCTTTTACAGTTGCATCATTGACCACAATCATGCATTCGGTTCCTGTAACTTGACCGATACCGGTGATAATTCCAGCTGCTGGAACATGATCTTCATAAACTTCGTAGGCTGCGAGTTGTGATAATTCGAGAAAAGGGCTACCTGGGTCAAGCAATTGTTGCAAACGTTCGCGGGGCAGTAGTTTTCCATGCTTTAAATGCCTCTGTCGGGCTTTTTCATCGCCCCCTTCAGCGATTTTTCGAATAATAGTTTGTAACTCTTCAATCAAGCTTTGCATGTTTGCTTGATTTTCTTTGAATTCATTGCTGGCTGGATTTAACTGACTGATGATTTTAGTCATGAATAATCCTTAAATGCGTATTAAAACATTGCTAAGTACCACCACAAGCCACAAACACCAAGTTAACTCCATGAAATAAGGCATCTCTTTTCCTTTGACTAAGCGGAAACTAAGCGCAGGGATGGCAGCAATAATGACTGGAATAAGCACTAAAAGAATAACTTTACGAATAACGGCTCCCAAACCTACTTGGCTAAAGATGGGAGTTAGTTTGATATTGATCAAAGCGTACAACATATCAATATAAACTAACAGCATATGGGCAAAGCGTGCAAAAACAACAACCACAATGCTAAGTAGAAGGTAGATAAGACTTTGTCTAAGCATGTAGATCCTTAGTCTGTAAATAAAAAAATGTCATCCTGAGTAAAAAGCGAAGGGTCTCTCGACTCTTGGCAGTAATTCTCCCAAGGAGATCCCTCACTGCGTTCGGGATGACAACACCACTGTCATCCTGAGCAAAGCGAAGGACCTCCCGACTCTTGGCAGTAATTCTCCCAAGGAGATCCCTCACTACG
>NZ_FUXJ01000002.1:61075-75502 GCF_900167045.1 Legionella maceachernii
ACAACACCACTGTCATCCTGAGCAAAGCGAAGGACCTCCCGACTCTTGGCAGTAACCCCACCAAGGAGATCCCTCACAACATTTGGGACGACCATACCACCTTAGTAGAGCTTTCGCCATGCTTAGAGCATCTCAATTGCTATTGCCGTGGCCTCTCCTCCACCAATGCATAAAGAAGCAACACCCCGTGTTTTCTGTTTCTGTTTTAACGCATGCATTAAGGTCACAATAATACGTGCTCCAGAAGCGCCAATTGGATGACCTAAGGCACAAGCACCACCATGAATATTTACTTTTTCATCGTCCAATTCAAGTTGGGTAATTGCCGCCATAGTGACAACAGCAAAGGCTTCGTTAATTTCATATAAATCAACTTGGCCTGGATGCCAACCTGCTTTATTTAGTACTTTACGCACGGCATCGACAGGAGCTGTTGTGAACCACTGAGGTGCTTGAGCATGACTAGCATGGGCAACAATTCGAGCTAGAGGTTGTAATCCACGCTTTTTTGCATTGGCAGCCGTCATTAAAATTAAGCTTGCTGCACCGTCGGAAATGGAGCTTGAGTTTGCCGCAGTTACTGTGCCATCTGCCTTAAAGGCTGGGCGTAATTGGCTGATTTTCCCTAGCTTGCTTTCATCGGGACCTTCGTCTTTTTTCACAATGACTTCACCTTTACGATCCGCAATTGTCACAGGCACAATTTCTTCCGCAAAGGCATTTTTTTGCTGGGCTTGCAGTGCCCGCGTTAGGGAGCGCGTAGCGAATTCATCTTGTTGTTGGCGAGAAAATTGAAAATGGTTAGCAGTTGCTTCGGCGAAACAACCCATTAATTGGCCGCGCTCATAAGCATCTTCTAGTCCATCTAAAAACATGTGATCTTTCAGTTCACCATGCCCTAAGCGATAGCCAGCGCGTGCTTTACTTAATAAATAAGGTGCATTGCTCATGCTTTCCATGCCGCCGGCAAGGATAACATTGGCTGAGCCTGCCTTAAGCAGATCATGAGCTAACATCACTGCTTTCATACCCGAGCCACACATTTTATTGACGGTTGTCGCATTGGCTGAATTAGGTATCCCTGCCTTGATCGCAGCTTGTCTTGCGGGTGCTTGGCCAATACCTGCTTGTAATACACAGCCGCTGATCACTTCATCGATATCGGCAGGTGATATTTTTGCCTGAGCCATAGCTCCTTGGTGAGCAATAGCACCCAGTTCAGGGGCCGATAGAGCAGATAGGGTGCCGAGCATTCCACCCATTGGTGTTCTTTTTGCCGCAACAACAACAATTTCATTCGATTCCATGTTCATTTTTCTCTCCCTTTAAGCCGTTTCTCTAAAAAGTTCTCGTCCGATTAGCATGCGCCGGATTTCGGACGTACCTGCCCCAATTTCATAGAGCTTTGCGTCACGTAGCAGTCGACCTGTTGGGTATTCATTGATATAGCCATTACCCCCCAGGATTTGAATAGCTTGCAGCGCCATTTGTGTAGCTCTTTCCGCAGTATATAAAATCACTCCTGCTGCATCTTTACGGCTTACTTTCCCTTGATCGCATGCGCGTGCGACTGAATAGAGATAAGCACGTGAAGCACTCAATTCGGTATACATGTCTGCTAATTTACCTTGAATAAATTGAAATTCCCCAATAGGCTGATTAAATTGTTTACGCTCATGAACATAAGGTAGTACGACATCCATACAGGCTTGCATGATGCCGACAGGACCTGCGGCTAATACGGTGCGTTCATAGTCAAGCCCACTCATTAAGACTTTGACGCCTTTGTTTATTTCCCCAAGGACGTTTTCTTTAGGGACTTCGCAATCCTCAAAGACAAGCTCACAGGTATTCGAACCGCGCATGCCTAGTTTGTCAAGTTTTTGTGCAGTTCGGAAACCTTTAAACCCCTTTTCAATAATAAAGGCAGTAATGCCTTTGCTCGCTGCTTGTTTATCGGTTTTAGCGTAGACGACTAGTACATCAGCGTCGGGACCATTAGTAATCCACATTTTAGTGCCATTGAGAATGAATTTGTCGCCGTGATAAGAGGCATTAAGTTGCATGCTAACCACATCAGAACCCGAATTGGATTCACTCATCGCCAGTGCACCGACGTTTTCTCCACTCAGCAGTTTAGGAAGATAGCGCTGCTTTTGTTCAGTATTGCCATTCAAATAAATTTGATTCACACAAAGATTGGAGTGCGCTCCATAGCTTAGCCCCACAGAAGCCGAAGCACGGGATATTTCCTCCATGGCAATGACATGCCCGAGATACCCCATGTTTGCACCGCCATATTCTTCGCTGACAGTAATCCCCAGTAAACCCATCTCTCCTAGTTTTCGCCATAATTGATTAGGAAAAGCATTCTCGATGTCAATTTTAGCAGCGAGAGGGACTATCTCTTTTTGAGCAAAATGATAAACACTGTCGCGCAATATGTCATAAGTTTCACCAAGTAGGGTGTGCATAGATGACTTCCTGTTACTAAAGCGGATAGGCTAGACTATACCCAATCAAAATTAAGTTGCAACATCAATTTAATCGACTATGCTACTAGCATGATATTGAGTCAATTTGCCTTGTACTGAACTCAATTAAAAAAATAGATAAATCAATGCGTTAAATTGGCGGCGGGAATGTGATATAGACTAATCTTCCACCGTGATGAGTTAATTAGGGGATGGTGTGAATAGTCTCCATTCATTCGACGCCAAAGAGGAGTATAACCTATGCGAAAACTTGTGCTCTGGGGACACCATGTTGACGAATATCAAGAAATGTTTGATTTATCAGTTGAAGAGATGGGGGCGCGTGTATTGGAGTACGGGTGTGGTCCGAGCGCTGTTAATGCGGAATTAACTGCTACTTCCTCTGGTCAAATTATCAGCTGTGATCCTTTATTTAATTTAGACAAAGATACCCTTTACAGCAAAACCACGTTGATATTTGCGGATATGGCCGAAAGAGTACTTAAAGATCGAAAAATATTTGATTTTAGTCGCTATGGTAGCCCTCGGTTGCTCATTGATGAACGGCGTGAAGGGATGGCGAAATTTTTTGCTGATTATGAGAAAGGCAAAAAAGAAAAGCGTTACTTAGGCATCAGTGAAAATGTGCTTCCTTTCGCCGATTTTTCCTTTGATTTCGCTTTAAGCTCACATTATTTATTTGCTGATTTGGATGATCAAGACGTTGATTTCCACATCCAAGCGATTAAAGAATTGGCCAGAGTGGCTAAAGAAGTCCGTATTTTCCCACTGATTGATCGCTACAATCAACCTTCACCCTTTCTAGGGCCTGTGCTTCTCGGTTTACAACAGGATAATTTTGGAACAGAAGTGAGGGAAGTTGCCTATCATTTACAACCCAGCGGTAATGCGATGCTACGAGTATGGGCTCAACAATGCCAGATCTAATTTTGTAATGAGTACAGCCTTATTCTAGTCACGGTTCCCCGTCTTCAAAGTATTATATTATACTCTAAACGGACAGGGACTTTGAGATTGCAGGGTAACAATGGCAATCTCTTGATTAGGTAATGATTCATTTCTTAGCTCTATAACAGATGGATTGACTACTGGCCAAGCAACGGCGAGAGCCTGGGCTTGGGTATGAAAGTCTTGAATGCAGCTGAGTGAGTCATATTTGCTTTCTGCATACCCTTGAATGCGGGTTAAGAACTGATTGATATGATGAGAAAGTATATTACGCAGAGACTCATGAAGAAGTGGAAGCAATTGCCCTTTTATTAAGTAAAGTGCCCCGATTAGCGCTTCTGTGGTTAAAGGTTTACTGTGCAAATCTTCAAATAAATTGCTTATCTCTTGGATTAATTTTTTATGCATTTTCCCTTTGCCAAAAAAAGCGAACATGGAGCTGCGAAATTGGGGATATAAATTACGAGATAACCGCCATTCGATGTTTGAGATGAATTCCAGAATATTCAGTTTTTCAATTTCACCAGCCGTGGTTTTAAGTGAAGCTATCTTTTCTTCAAGATAATTGATCTGGTGAGGCGTGAGGGGTTTAGTTAATAGATCCCTTAAGATAGTCAGGTGCATTTCTACAAAATTAGCAGCGAGTCGTCTAATGACCGGATTGTTTTCTTCTGCAGGAGTGCGTAAAGCATACATCTCGAGTTTGGCCTGATTAAGCAGCTTAGGTAGAAGAACAGTCATTTTGAGTAAGGAAGGTTCTTTCAAAGAATAAATTCGTCGAGGATCGGCCGATGATGATGCTGAAGGCATGAACGTTTTGAGTAATCCGAAATGACTTAGTAGATCAATGCCCTCTTTTTCTTTAATCGATTGATTGAATAAGATGATGTAGTGAAGGAAAGAGGTCTTAGAAAACAATAATTTTTCTATGGATAAATAAATTTGATCTAGCTGAAGCTGTAACTCATAAATCCTTTTTGCAATATCTGACATAACATATTCCTTATGTTAGCTCAAATAAGTCTGAGTGTGTATTAATTAGCTACTGCCATAGTTTAAAGAGCTCCAATTCTGCAATGATGTAGAATGATGCGTACAACTTATAAAACGTGTTCATGTCCTATTTTACGACACTTTTATAAGGGTTCTTTCCTTTTCTTCCTATTTGCTAGATCCCGCGGATAAGGTGTGAGATGTAGGGGAAGGGCGACCTTTTACTTTTTTAACAAACGAACATGTATCCCTAATGCAACATTTTTTTTGACATTTGTCAATATATTAAGCTTATTTTAGTGTTTTTTTCTTATTAGATGAAAACAATATTTTTAGCGCTAAAATTTTCCTGTAGTATTTTCGCATCGCATCATTAGGGGGGCAATACCCTCAATCGATTGTTGTTTCAGGAGTTGTCATGTACTCACTTGTTCGTCCTTTTTTGTTTTGCTTAGACGCAGAAAAGGCGCATGGTTTTACTTTGTCGG
Source organism: Legionella maceachernii (assembly GCF_900167045.1). GTDB lineage: Bacteria > Pseudomonadota > Gammaproteobacteria > Legionellales > Legionellaceae > Tatlockia > Tatlockia maceachernii. The sequence goes on from NZ_FUXJ01000002.1 coordinate 66,000, forward strand.
CTTTGCATTGGATCCCTCAATGGTGGTTCAAGCAGCCTGTGGGTAGGGAAGTGACTGCAATGGGATTAAAATTTCCTCACCCCATTGGCTTAGCCGCTGGATTAGATAAAAATGGTGAACATTTAGATGCTTTAAGTAAGATCGGATTCTCTTTTATCGAAATAGGCACGGTGACTCCCTATCCACAAATGGGAAATCCTAAACCCCGTCTTTTTCGGTTACCTCAAGCGACTGCAATTATTAATCGCATGGGGTTTAATAATCTTGGCGTCGATGCATTAGTTGAAAATGTTAAAAAAGCGCATTATCGTGGTATCTTAGGAATTAATATTGGTAAAAATAAAGAAACGCCTTTGACAAGATCAGCAGAGGATTACCTGCACTGTTTACGTAAAGTTTATCCTTATGCTTCTTATGTCACCATTAATATCTCATCACCCAATACTCCCGATTTACGGTTGCTTCAGCAGCAGCAATTTTTTCGTGATCTTATAAATCAATTGTGCGAGGAACAAAAACGTTTAGCAGATAACCATCAACGTTTCGTTCCGTTAGTGATAAAACTATCTCCTGATGAGTCGGATGAAGCATTGAAGCAAATAGGAGATATTATTGTTGAACGAGGGGTGGCTGGAATTATTGCAACAAATACAAGTTGTTCGCGAGAGGGAGTTGCTTCCTTGCCCCATGGGACTGAACAAGGAGGGCTAAGCGGGCGTCCTATCGCAAAACGGTCGACTCATTGCTTGCGCGTGTTGAAGCGGGTTGTGGGTAATGACGTGACTTTGATAGGCGTAGGGGGTATAGATAGCACAGAAACAGCTCAAGAAAAAATAAATGCGGGAGCCGATTTGTTGCAAGTTTATACTGGGTTAATTTATCAAGGGCCAGGATTGGTCGCTGAATTAACTAAAAATTTAACCAATTGATAGGAAATAGAAGTTTGCGATGTTCGGCTTATTGCGATCGTAAGTTGGGGTCACAGCTATTTTGGACCAAGACTCAAGCTCCTTTAAATTTCGCCTAGCGAGAGTGGCCTATTCTCATCAGAGAACTTGGCGGGTTACCCTATTTAGCGTTACAATTCGGCCTATCTTTATGCCAACCTAGTCGCATACTAATGAATAAAAAGCCACTTGGCAAAACCGGCCCCTTATATCGTCGTTTGCTTTCTTACGTCAAACCTTTTTGGCTTGTCCTGTTGTTAGGTATATTTGCTAATATCCTTTACTCCATTATTGATGCAGGCTTCACCTACATGATGCGTCCCTTTTTGGATAAGGGATTTATCCATCTTGACATGGATTTTGTTAAGAAAATTCCTTTTATTGTATTGATAGGGATTACGGTTCGAGGTTTGGTCAGTTCATTAGGTAGTTATTGCATGACTTGGGTTGCTCGCTCCGTGGTTAAAGTACTGCGACAACGGGTTTTTGCTCATATAGTGAGATTACCCGCTGATTATTACGACGAGGCGACTTCAGGACAGCTTCTCTCCAAAATTCTTTATGATGTTGAGCAAGTAGCCCAAGTCAGTGCCGATGCGTTAACTGATTTTGTGCAGAACACGTGTTTGGTGATTGGTCTTTTGACGGTTATGTTAGTGATCTGTTGGCAGCTATCGCTGATGTTTCTATTGACTGTCCCTTTTGTGGGTTTGATTGTGAGTTATACCAATAAGCGGGTGCGTCGAATCAGTCATAAAGTTCAAAAATCCATGGGGGAAGTCACTGAAATTGCGGGTGAAGTGATAGAAGGTTATCGAGTTGTGCGTGTTTTTGGTGGTGAACAGCATGAAATTGATAAATTCGAGCAAGCCACTGAAATTTCGCGTAAAAACGATATGAAGGTCGCGGTTTCTAAAGCAATCAATGTTTCTGGGGTGCAGTTCGTAATTGCCGTAGGGATTGCTGCGATTATTTTGGCTGCGATTCAACTGGCTACTGTGATCACGATTACGGCGGGTTCTTTTCTTGCGATCATTGCTGGCATGTTGCAACTCATTAAGCCGATGAAAACCTTAACAACGCTCAATGCGACAATTCAACGAGGCTTAGCCGGTGCAGAAAGTGTGTTTGACTTGCTCGATAAGCCTGTTGAGAGCACTAAAGGCAAAAAATTAGTGAAAAAAGTGAAAGGCGCCATTGAGTTTGAGCGAGTGAGTTATGCTTATCGTCAAGGACAAGCAGTATTGCATGAGGTGAGTTTTACTATTGCCCCCGGTGAAACAGTCGCTTTGGTAGGCCATTCGGGCAGTGGTAAGACGACAATTGCTAGTCTCCTCCCTCGATTTTATGAGCTCAAACAGGGACGTATCACGTTGGATGGCGAATCAATCACTGAAATAGCCTTAAGCAGTTTACGCGAGCAAATTGCTTTAGTGAGCCAAAATGTCACTTTATTTAATGATAGTTTAGCGAACAACATTGCTTATGGGCGTTTCAATGTGAGTCGTGAGCAAATTGAGCAAGCTGCAAAATTTGCTTTTGCTGATGAATTTATTCAGCGATTGCCTAAGGGGTATGACACCCGTGTGGGAGAGAACGGTGTTCTTCTGTCAGGAGGACAAAGGCAGCGGATAGCCATTGCTCGTGCCCTATTAAAGGACGCACCGATTTTAATTCTTGATGAAGCCACTTCAGCGCTCGATAGTGAATCAGAGCGGTATATACAAGCGGCGTTAGAGCGAATCATGAAAACTCGAACTACTTTAGTTATTGCCCATCGCTTGTCAACGATTAAAGGGGCCAATAAAATTATTGTGATGAATCAAGGGCAGGTGGTAGAGCAAGGCACGCATCAGCAGCTACTGGATTTAGAGGGACATTACGCCCAATTGTATCGAGTACAAAAATGGGGTGCTGGGCATGAAGAAGTAATCGCATGATGTTACTTAATATCGATAATTTATGGTATAAAAAACATCCTTTACGCTGGATGCTATGGCCTTTGGCTGTTGTGTATGAGGTAATAACTTCTCTTCGTCGTATTTATCTATCGCGTTTTTGTCAGCAACAATTTTCTATTCCTATCATTGTGGTGGGCAATTTAACCGTAGGTGGTGTTGGGAAAACACCTTTAGTGATTGCACTGGCAAAGCAGTTACAAAATAGGGGATTACGTGTAGGCATTGTAAGTCGTGGCTATGGCGCTACGATTAGGCGATTTCCTCATGAAATTTCCCTCGATGATACAGCGAACTTAGTGGGCGATGAGCCCTTATTAATTGCTAAAAAAACAGGTTGTCCTGTGGTTATTGCGCCGAAACGTGTGCAAGCCGTGCGCTACTTACTGGAGAAGCATGGAAGCCAGGTTATTCTTAGCGATGACGGATTGCAGCATTATGCTATGGGGCGCGCCATTGAAATTGTGGTGATCGATGGGTTGCGTCGATTAGGCAATGGTTTGTGTTTACCAGCAGGGCCTTTGCGGGAAAGTGCCCGACGTTTGCAAAGAAGTGATTTAATTGTGGTTAATGAAGGCGAATGGCCCAATGCCTATTCAATGCATTTGCAGCCGGGGGCGCTCACACAACTCACTACAGGACGAGAGGTGAATAGGCAGAGTTTACGATCACCAATTGCTGCAATTGCAGCAATTGGCCACCCACAGCGATTTTTTAAGACGCTGCAAAATATGGGATTGGCAATAATAAAACATCCTTTTCCCGATCATCACTATTTTCAGGAAAAAGAGTTACAATTTGCAGCAAAAACAGTGATTATGACCGAAAAAGACGCGGTCAAATGTCAATCATTTGCACAAGACACGTGGTATTTTTTACCTGTGGAGGCAAAATTAAGCGACTCGTTTTGGCAGGCGCTATGGTCACATGAACGATTACAGGGTTACATTTGAGATGAGACAAATTGGACTGTGCAGGTTATTTGGAGCCTTTATTTTTTTGACGGCAAGTGTCTGTGCCACCGAAGCTGTGGATTCGGCAAAAACGGAGGTAAAGCAAATCGAAGCTAATTTATCGGCTAATTCGCTAGAAGCTTATTGGGTATTTTCCGGTATAGTGGCTAATGAAAGTGGTGAACATTACGATTATTACTTCCAAATTCAACGAAAAAATACGCAATTTTATGCCCTTGCGACACTGATTGATAGTCAAAGCAAAGAGGTTTTACTTTTTGAAGAGGGTAATACCACCATTGAGAATGCGGATACAAAAAATTGGCATGTGGGAAATGCATTTATGCAATTTAACCCCATTAACAACAGTTGGGTTTTCGGTATTAAAACAAAAGAAAATAAGGGATTTAACTTTAAAATTGATATGCTAGCCCAAGCTGTTAGCCCGCCCGTTAGTCAAGATCTGCGTTCGGGTGTAGAGTTGCTGATTAACCAAACGGGGCGGCTAAATGGCCATTTGCAGACGGGGGAAAAGGCCAAAGATCAATTTGTTACTGCACCTAAAGCTTGGTTTAAACAGATTCGTGTGAATAAACCACAGGATAATCTCCATTCTCTCACGGGTATTTTATGTCAGTTTAATGATGGAAGTGGTTTTTATGCAGTCAATTTACAAGAACCTGATGCGCTGAGAGGCGCTATAGCAGGATGGCGTGATATTCAAGGCTCAGCGATGGCTATGTCGCAGTTTGTATCGGTTAAAGAAGCCGATCAAGAAGGAATCTGGCATATCCGTATACCCTCTCCAAAAGTCCATCTTACCTTACAAGATGTCTTAACCAAGTCAACCAATAGCCATCAGCTCATCGCGGGTCTTGCCGATGGAAGCATGCCCGGATTTTGTGCCATAAGTAAGGATCAAATTGGTTAGCTGGACGTACCGCGACTTATCCTCGTCAGGAAGGAGGCGAGTTATTAGCAACGTGTTTGTAACGAATGAGGTATTCGTTATTCCATTGCCAATATTGCTTTGAGTCTAAGGAAATTTGAAACGATTTGACTAACTTAGTATTTAACTCACTTCGCTTATTAAACAATAAAGCAAATTCAGCCGTATTTTCAACAAGAGGTGATAAAAGAAAGCCGGCTTTAGCCATAGTCGCGATAAAACGATATTGCTTTTTTGTACCGTCTTTTAGTTCGAAATGAATTTGTAATGGCGTGGGTTTAAAGAGAATGGTGGATAACTGTCCTAGTATGGTCGGTTTAATTTCAAACTCAGCAAATAGCGGTTGATTTCCAGAAGGAAGCGTCACTGTTTCTCCTAGAAAATGGTTTTCGTTGGTGATAACTGTCATTGGATTTGTAATGAGCGCATTCTTTTTTTGCAAAACTAAAAACCCATTGATCATGCTTACCGGTTGGTAATTGGCCATCAAAAAAGGCCAGCTTAAGCCATCTTCGAGCGCAGGAACTCGCTCATCGATGGGTTCTATTTTAAAAATAATGTTATCAGGTCTCTTTTTTCCTAGAAGGTGTATTCTATTCTTCTCAGCCAGATTAGCTGTGAAAACGGAATAGCTTTGAAACACAGGACGAGGAGACCAGGTGTTTCCTGATGAAATTAAATAGGATTGGTTGGTTGAGTAAATATCGGTAGTGCCGGGTAAAGAAGGAAACAAGGCCCGATCACGCATGAAGTTCATCACAAGATTAAAATCTTGTATTAACCCATTTCTGTCTTTTAGCCTATTTTTAAGTCCGAACCAGGCTGCTGTATAAGTGGATTTGAAATTGTTACGGATTGATACCTGAGTGTAGTGACTATTGATGTCTTTCCAAGTATAGAAAGAAATAAGGATAACGATAAAAACCATTTTGGAATGAAAAAGAAACGGAAGAAGTAATGCGGCAATCAGAATGGATGAGCTAGCGATGAATGCATGGCCAACATGGCGCGTAAAGCCTGTCTTAAAAGAAAGGAACAAAAAAACAAGAAAAAGGCTGAGGAGAAAAAATCGCTGAGCGTGAAGTATTTGTGTCCTTGTGGCGATAAATGAAAGAAGCAGTGTAGAATTGATGAGGTAGAGTGTAATCTCTGCATGGCTCCCTTCCGTAGACATCGCCTCACTAAAACCCGAAGCGAGTAAGACAGTCCCACTCAAATAACTAAATAAATTGCTCAGCGATTGCCCAGCGCCAACCCAAAATAGCAGAAGTGATAATAGGGGTATGCCTAAGCTAATGAGAGCACATTGATTTTTTTTATTCATTTTAAAAAAAACGGCGCAAAAAATCATAATGACAGTACACAAAATTAACAAAGAACCTTTAATTAAAGGAAGTAAACCAAAGGGGGCAAAGATCAAGATAAGGGACAAGGGGAAGTGTTGGTTTGAAATTGGTAATAGTTTCTTCCTATTCATTGCGGGGCGTTGAAATGAGGAAGAGAGGGTAGTCATTCCCTTTTCAAAAGAAACCATTTTGAAACAAACTAGCCCTGCTAGCAAAGGATAAGAAAAAAACAAGGAATCGCGAACATAGACCATTGTAAATAGAAGAAGACCAAAAACAATACTCCAGTGCCATTGGATTCCTCTCATGAGAAGAATCAGGCAGATCCAATAAGAAATGGCTAAATAAAGGCTTCCGCCCATCGTCATGAAATCGGTGCTGGGATGGTAAGCTTTTGTGTAAATCGCGGAATAAGGGCCTAAGGTAAAAAGGATGTCTTTACCAAAAGCAAGTCCTTGAGCAATCGCTTGATTCAAGCCAAGTGCCCAAGAGGAATCGAGTCCAGGCGCTGGCATTTTCGGCGAGAAGGGCACGAAGACACTGACGGTAATCACCAGTAAGAGCAACTTTAAGAAAACATCTGCTAAATGGGAAAATTTTGCCATGAAAGGTCAACATGCTCTAAAGTGTGTTGTACAGTTTATACTGTACAGCAGAATTCACCAATTTGAATTTGAGGAAGAAAATGAATTTACGCGATTTGCATTATTTTGTGGTATTAGCTGAAGTAATGCATTTTGGTGAAGCTGCTAAGCGTTGCCATGTGAGCCAGCCTACGCTCAGTATGCAGATAAAAAAACTTGAAGAAGAATTAGGTGTAGTTCTTTTCGAGCGGAATAACAAACAGGTTATGTTGACCGATCAAGGAAAATCGCTGGTTGGCCGTGTTCAAGAAATTTTGGCCCAGGTGAATGAATTAAAGGAGTTTGCTCGTGCTGCTGCTGATCCATTTGCTGGTGAATTGCGATTAGGTGTTATACCCACTTTGGCTCCTTATTTGCTACCCCACGTGATGTCAAAAATTCAAACGAGTTTTCCTAAATTGCGGGTATGGTTAATTGAAGACAAGACTTATCGTTTGATCGAAAAATTGACTGCTGGTCAATTGGATGCAGGCATTATGGCAACCCCTATTGATGAAGAATTTAGCAGTCAATTCCTTTTTGAAGAGCCTTTTTATTTTGCTACAGCACGAAATTACCCCATAAAGCATAAAACAGCAATGCAGGTTAATGAGTTAATCAATCAACCGGTCATGCTACTCGAAGAGGGTCATTGTTTACGTGAGCAAGCGATGGCGGTTTGTCGGTTAGCAAAAGCAGAAATACGTGCGGACTTCACAGCAACCAGTTTAGAGACGTTACGGTTGATGGTGGAGTCTGGGATAGGTGTTACGCTGTTGCCTGCATTGAGTGTGCAAAAGACAGGAACTGATAATCTACAAGTCATTCCTTTTGCTAAGCCGGCTCCTTCTCGCACTATCGCGCTTTATTGGCGCCCCGGCACCGCGAAGCTGACCTGTCTGAAAGCAATTGCCCGGTTGATTAGCGCTGTGATTCAGCCACTGCTGTAAGCGGCTGGACCCAAGACCAACCTACGAGTAAGAAAGATTCCCGGTTGGGATTTCCTCTGCCTTGCCATTACTTCCTTCTTTAAAGAAAGTCTGTGTCGGGCTTTCTTTTAAACTGGAAATTTCTTTACGTGTCAGGAGTGCATCGATTTGTTCTATAAAAAAAGTAGATTCTTGAATGATTTCTTCTTTGTCTTTTCTAGTTGAACCATCAAGTGAGGCTTTATTCTTTTCGAAGAATTCTCGCAAATCATTTAATAACACGAGACCTAGCTGGGCTAAATTGTCTTGTATCCATTTTTTCAAAAAGAGATTTTTAAATTCTAAATGCCAAGGCAGGGCGAAGGACTTGGCTTGTTCAACTAAAAAACGTTTCGCTTTGTTGTCGTCGACTGAACGCATAAGGGTTACCAATTCCTGATCTAACCTTCTCACGCGCACATGCCCATAATTGTCCAGATAATATCTAATCTCATCGAGTTGTTTTGTCTCGTTAAGCTTAAATAAATAGCTTTTAATATCATCATGATAGATGGCAGTACTTAGTGCCATTAATTTTTCCTTGAGGGCTCCCTCCACGGCCTGATAATCAGATTTCTCGAGCGAGATCTGGCTGACAACCTCGGTTGAATTACCCGAATAAGAAACAGACTCTCCAGGAGTAGCGCACTCGCTTTGAACTGATTTCTGAGGAAGCTTCCAGAAAATATCAAGAATATCAACACGAGTTTGATCGCCGTCTCTCACTACCGCAAAGACAGCACGTGCAGTAGGGCGATAGGGTTTGCCGTTATGATGAATCACTTTCCCTGGACAAAATTGCTGAATTAGAATGTCTTTATTTTTACTCTGTTCATAATAGTCGATATCACCGACATCCTTAACGTATTTTGTCCCTGTTTTTAATGCTTTAAGCAATGCAGGAAGATCGGCATTGGCGACCAACATAACTCCTTTTCCTAAAGATTCTTGCATTGGTTTTATAATGAAATAAGAGATATGTGCAGGTGGAATGAAAGGTGTTGCTGAATCAAGCTGATAAAACCAAGTTTCTGGTTGAATATGTTTCAGCCCATTCAAGTCTAAAAGCTTATTAAAGATACGCTTATTCCGATCACAGAGATAAAAAGTATCAATTGCTCCGTCAAAAACAAGATGAGAGTCCTTACCTTGTTCCAAAAATGCATCATGTGTTTCTTGGATGCAATCCATTATGGTGTGCGTAAAGCAGTCATCAACCAAATGAATTTGTTTCGGGTTACTGGGGGTAGGAATTTCCTTAAGGTATTGGGGCAGCTCCCAGTTATTATCATCATCCCAACGGTATCGTGCATGCCTGAAACTGCGAGTCTCTGGAAGGGTTAATTCAATAGGACCATATTGAGCAGCATGCTTTAACATTGTTGCCTTATTATCAAAGCCGTGACGTGCTCTTTCTGATAAATTTGAACCATAGTAGGCATTGCCTAATTCTAAAATTTTTATTTCTTCATCGACTTTAAAGTCAGCAATGTGGTAAGAAATTTCTGTTGGCATGGTTGGGAAAAGTAATTAAAAGACATAAATTGTATATTTTTTATATAAAAAAGGCAAATTGTGAGCTTGGCATTTTGGGAGTGTCTTTAAAGAGGTGAGTATGGATAGAGCTATGGCAAGAAGCGGGGAAAAAGCTATTGCCAATAGTCGGGAGGTCCTTCGCGTTGCTCAGGATGACAGTTGTGTTGTCGTCCTGAGCGAAGCGAGGGATCTCCTTGGGGGGTTAGTGCCAAGAGTAGGAGGT
>NZ_FUXJ01000002.1:75897-276701 GCF_900167045.1 Legionella maceachernii
TTGTCGTCCCGAACGCAGTGAGGGATCTCCTTGGTGGGGTTACTGCCAATAGTCGTGAGGCCCTTCGCTTTTGCTCAAGATGACATAGTATGCGCAGTATGGCACGGGATAAAAACCGAACCGGTGAGAAAGAAACCGGTTCGGGTGTTTACGGACTTAGAGCGACGGAAACGCAGGATTAAGCAGCCATAGCTTTAACGCGTGCGACTAGGCGGCTCTTAATACGGGCAGCTTTGTTTTTGTGAATCAGGCCATTACCAGCAGCTTTATCGATAATGGGCTGTGCTTTGGCATAGGCGGCACGTGCAGCTTCTTGGTCACCTGTTTCAACGGCTTTAAGCACGTTTTTAATGTAGGTGCGGTACATAGAGCGTGCACTGGCATTGTGTTGGCGCAGTTTTACGTTTTGACGAGCACGTTTGATCGCTGATTTAATGTTTGCCACTTAAAAATCTCCACTCATTCAGATGTCACAAAAAAACTGTGATCATGCCTAATAAGGCTGATCTTGTCAATATACCTACATGATATGGCATAGAGGATTAGCATTCTAAAAAGCCTCACGCAGAGAAATTTTCCAGTAAGAGAATGCATAAAAAACCTATAAAAAAACTCGCGGTGATTAAAGGTGTTTCAGTGATGGCATGTTCATGGGCTTCAGTTAACAATTCTTCCGTGACTAAATAAAGTAAGGCAGAGACGCCAAAAGCAAGCAGTCCATCGGTGAAAAATGAGGGTAATTGTGAGAGCAAGATAGCCCCTAAAAGACTGCCAAGAGGGATAAATAAAGCAAGTCCAAAAATAATGAGTAAGCGTGCTTTGATGCCCACAGCGCGCGTACCCAAGGTTGATGTCAGTGATATACCTAAAAACAAAATTTCTAAGGTTAGGGCAACAGCAATCAAAATACCGCCTCGTTCGCCGGCCAAAAAAGCCACTCCAATCAGAATGCCATCGATGAATAAATCAATACCTACAGCGCCGACCAAGCCCAGAGAGATACCGGTTAAGGCTGCTTCTTCTTCGCTAAGTCTATCGGTTAATTTTTTGAGAAAAAGCATCAAAAGAACCCCCAAAATAAAACCAATAATCAACGCCATTGGCGCATTATCAGCGCCTAACTTAGGTAGCAATTCTTTGGCAACTGCTGCGAAAACTACGCCGGCAGCAAAATGTTGGGTCGCACTGGTTAATTTATTGCTAGGTCGATGAATAGTCGCAGCCATCCCTCCAATAAGCATTGCCATGGTTGGGAGGAGTGAGTAAAGCGCAATATTGAGAAGGGAAGGGGTCATATAAAATCCTTTTCAATTAGGCCGGGTTCATTTAAAGATTAGCATGATTAAAAAACGTTTATAAAAATCGACTCATAAGGTATATCATATCCATTTATTTGGTGAATTATTTTGAATTATGTCTGCGACTGAAACCATGGTACCTAAACGACAAAGTCTATTACGCTCCACTTCCCTTGTATCGGTAATGACTTTGATATCGCGCATGGTGGGATTTGTGCGAGATATGGTGATTGCGCAGTTGTTTGGTGCGCAGGCGGGAATGGATGCGTTCTATGTGGCGTTTCGAATTCCTAATTTCATGCGACGCCTTTTTGCGGAAGGGGCTTTTTCTCAAGCCTTTGTTCCCGTACTTGCTGAATATCAACAAACGCGTCCTTTCGATGATGTGCGACTCTTTATTGCTCGTATCGCCGGTCAATTAGGCGTTGTACTTACTTTCGTCACTGTCATTGGAGTGCTAGCTGCTCCCTTAATTGTCTTTTTATTTGCCCCAGGATTTGGTGAGGGTAGTTTGCGGATGACTTTGGCTACCGAGATGCTGCGCTTAACTTTTCCTTTCTTAATGCTGGTATCCATGACTGCCATGGCGGGAGCAATTTTAAACACATATGGTTATTTTGGTGTCCCCGCATTCACGCCTGTATTACTCAATATCTGTATGATTCTTGCAGCAATTTATTTAAGCCCATATCTGGAATACCCTGTCATTGGATTGGCTTGGGGTGTATTAATTGCAGGAATTGTTCAATTCTTATTCCAAATTCCTTTTCTCTATAATCGCCGCTTATTAGTCAAGCCTAAAATAGCTTGGAATGACCCAGGGGTAAGACGCGTCTTAAAGCTTATGGTTCCCGCTTTATTTGGTGTATCCATTGCCCAGCTTAATTTGATGATTGACTCTATTTTTGCCTCTTTTTTAAAGGTGGGCAGTGTAACCTGGTTGTATTACACGGATCGATTGACGGATTTCCCGTTGGGTGTGTTCGGTGTAGCGATAGCTACCGTTATTCTACCTCATTTATCCCGCCGTCATGCTGAGCAAAGTATTGAGAATTTTTCCCGTGCTTTGGATTGGGGATTGCGTTCGCTGTTGCTTATCGGTATTCCTTCCGGTTTGGGATTAGCTTTGTTTTCCATGCCATTGATAGCGAGCTGTTTTACTTACGGTAAATTTTCTGCCAATGATCTCATCCAGACCCAAAAAAGCCTAATTGCGCTCGCCTCTGGCGTCCCTGCGTTCATGATGGTCAAAGTGCTGGCTTCTGGATTTTATGCGCGCCAGGACATTAGGACACCTGTAAAAATCGGGGCTTGGGCAATGATAGCTAATTCAATTCTTTGTGCGTTATTGATTTGGCCTCTAGCCCATGCAGGTCTTGCTTTAGCTTCTGCTTTAGCCGGCTATATCAACTGCGGATTATTATTATTCTTACAAATACGTCGCGGCATTTATACGCCTTCATCGGGATGGTTGAAGTTTACACTTCAGTTACTTATCGCTAATGCGGCGGTTGCCTTCTATCTGTATGAAATGGTGGGTACCGTTAATCATTGGCTAGAGCTGTCAGCACTGATGCGATTAATCCAATTGATGCTTCATGTGTCTGTTGCAGTCATTATTTATGTAGTCTGTTTGGCCTTGACTGGAGTTCGTTTAGCGCAATTCCGTGGCCACCTGAAGGAGTAAAAATGCTTGCTGATCTGTTTTACGAAATTCATTCTGAAAAAGCGATTCCTCTTTACTTAATTACCGAATCGCAATGGCAAAAAGGGTTGGAAGAGATCCCGTCCAATGAGAAAAATGCACTTTCAGGCCAAGGTTTTACCGGTAAATTGAGCGAATACTGCCTTATTCATAACCATGAAGGTTATCTCAGCAAGGCTTATATTGGTGCTGGCAATGGCAATCAAACTCTAGCGATCGCGAATGCGGCGAGTCAACTACCCCCAGGTAGTTATGTTTCTCAAGAGACTCTATCACGCACTTCCCAAGTGACTTGGGCATTAGCACAATATAGTTTCAATGAATACAATAAACAAAAGCGCGACCCTCGTGTATTAGTAATTGATAAAGAGATCTTGCATGAAATTTTGGTCGAGGTTAAATCACTCTTTTTGGTGCGTGATCTCATTAATAGACCTAGTAACGATTTAGGGCCAGAAGAGTTGGCTATGGCGTTAGCCTATGTCGCTCGACAACATCACGCCCATTTCAAGCAGTGGGTAGGAAACGAATTGCTGGTTTCCAATTTACAGGCGATTCATACGGTAGGCCGGGCTTCTGCAAGATCACCGCGTTTATTAATGTTAAGTTGGGGTGATGAAACTCATCCGCGTCTCACTTTAATAGGTAAAGGCGTTTGTTTTGACAGCGGCGGTCTTGATCTAAAGCCCTCAGCTGCCATGCGATTGATGAAAAAAGACATGGGCGGTGCGGCGCATGCAATCGGTTTGGCACAATGGGTGATGGCAAAACGCCTACCTGTTCATTTGCGTGTTTTTATTCCCGCGGTAGAAAATGCGGTAGGCTCCGATTCTTTTAGACCTGGTGATGTTATAAAGATGTACAATGGCTTGACCGTCGAAGTGGATAATACGGATGCTGAAGGGCGATTAGTGTTAGCTGATGCGATGGCGAAAGCGTGCGAAGAGCACTCGGATTTGCTGATTGATTTTGCTACCTTAACGGGTGCGGCTCGAGTAGCAGTAGGCACTGAGATGGCCGCAATGTTTTGTAATAATGACGAATTAGCTCAAACCATCCTCGAGTCATCCAAAGCGGTCGATGATCCTATATGGCGCTTGCCACTTTTTGCAGGCTATGAAGAGATGTTGAATTCCACGGTCGCTGATTTACTTAATGCGAGCCCTTTACCTTATGCGGGTGCAATCACTGCTGCTTTATTTTTGCAGCGTTTTATACCCAAGTCCTTACCCTGGGTTCATTTCGATATTATGGCTTGGAATATCAGCACTAAACCTGGAAAACCTGAGGGTGGAGAAGCAATGGCGCTGCGAGCATTAATGCATTATCTTGAGAAGACCTACAGCAAGTCTAACTGAGAGGATGCTTGTTGACAGGGACTCTCACAAGCTCTCGATCTTTTGTTGTTGAACCACCGTTTGTTTCTGAATTACTAAACAGGGTTGAACGAACTGAAGTAGGGGATTGTTCTGTTTGAGAGGATTTTGTTTGAGGAAAGGCACTTATTGTAGGAACGCTTTTGACTGGATCTGGCGCTGGAGTCAGTAAACGGGTTAAAAGCTCGCTATAGTGTGTTTGGGTTTCTATTTTTTTTGGAAGTAAGGATTGAATCTCGTTAATATTCTCACTCATTTCTTTTAAAGTGGCTTCTCTTGTTGCGGCTTCCAGATGTTTAGCCGATGCCTCTGCGCGGAAAAACCCCACCACCGCATTAAAAACTTGGCTTATTTTTCCTGGAGCAAAAAGAAGCCTTGACAACAGTGAGTCCATCTCCAACGGTGTAGGCAAATAATGCGATGAAGAAGTCAAGTATTGACCAATCAATATTGGGCTTGCACCAATAGAATAAAGAAGAATCAAAGGAACACGCACTACAGCACCAATTAATTCCCAACTTATTCTTAATAGAGTGGTCGACGCTTTTGCTAATAATCCCATATCAGCTCTTGCTTTATTGATGAGATCTTGGGCTGGCTGTAAAGCGAGGCGAGCGGGTTCAAGAAGTTTAGGGTTGATTAGAGAGCCAATGGCGAAGCCTGCGCTTGCTACCACTGCAACGAGCGCTCGAATTCCAGCAGGGATATAGGAAAGAACTATTTTTATTGAACCAGCTAAACCACCGATTTTTTCATCGCTACCCATGAGCTTATAACGAACTGCTGCAAGGTATTCGGGATTATTTGCATAATGCGTATTCACATAATGCATTAGTTGATATTTTTCAATGGGAGATAGATTCTCGAAATCCAATTGTAAAACATGTTGACGAATCCGTTCACGCTTAAAATTTTCTTGGAATTTACTTACGATAGTGGAATTTGATTTTTCCGAAGCGGGAGCTCCAGTACCTTTGGCAACATAAGTCGCGATGGCTTTCTCAAGTGAATTCACCATGAAGTCGGAGTAATCTGATTTCAGTGCGCCTTTAAAAGCATCCAAGTATTGTTCAGTCTGGATTTCAATCTGTTTTTCTTCTTCTTCAGTTAACTGATCCAGATTGCTGACTCTTTTATAGCCTATTGTTATCGCTGCTTTAATTTCAGGGCGTAATTCATCCATTCGATGATAAGCTATTTGCGATTGTTCGTCTGATTCTTCCTCTATGAGCTCAGGATCAGTATTTTTGTGAGGAAAGCGAATACCACTTTCAACCACAATCGTCGCTAGTTTAGCGGCTGATACACCTAATTCAAAGTAAGGAAAAGAAGCATGCTCCACTTCTGTGGCAATTTCATTACTTAACCAAGGAATATTGGCTTTGAAGGCAATTTCAAAACCTAAGCCCACAGCGGCTGTACCCATAATGCCGGCCAATACAGGGTTTTCCATCAATATTTCTATGCCACGCACAGTGATGCTGTTTTTACCATTGGTTAAATCGGCTAATAAAAATGCTGCTTTTCCTTCAATCATAGCGGTTGAGAAAGTAGGCATGAGTCCGTGTGTTTCGCCAACAAGGGTTTTTGCAATAGGGATATGAAGTTTGGTGTAAAGAAAATGGAAGAAGGATAATTTAGCCAAAAAGGGCATGACCATAGGCGCGGTCGTGCATGCTGCAAGGGTAAAAGCTACTCCTCCTATGGGATGGGCACGATAAATTTCTTTTGAAAAAATTTCCGTCATGCTCCTTGCAAAATCGTTAGTTGCCCAAGAGACAAAATCTTCAGGGTTATCAAGATGTAATGAGTAATCAGTTTTTGCTTCACCCTCATTAAGCACTTCTGGGGTGGATTGATAAGGTTCAATCCCATGTGTCTGAAGTAAATTGCTAATCGCTTGTTGGTGATGATGAGCAATGCGTCGCTCTTCTTCGAGACGTGAGTTCAATAAGCCAATGATCTCATTGTCGCTGATGGGTTTTATGCCGATGGTTAAGTCATAGAAAATGGTTTTTGCGCCATCCCAGAAATGGGTGGTCACTCCTTTGATGGCTTCGCCAAGTGGTTTGAGAGAAAGATTGATCAATTGTCGATTGATGAATTGCATTGTTCGGACAAAGAGGCCACGGTGAGTGACACGAGTAATGGCATTCTCTCCAAAAAGTGCTTTTGTTGAGTCGAGGTCCTCATAAACGCTCTCTTCTGTATTCCATTTTTGAAGGAATAATTGTTCGCTCGGGAAATCAGGAATTCTAAACAGTTTGCGATTCAAGGCTTGCAGAGCGACATTAGTAGCGGTGGCAGCGATAAAGAAACCGGAATAGAGGAGATCAAGACCAAAAGAAATGATGTCAATACCAAAATTAACCAATAAAAATCCTAATTTTTTGGCAGCCGTATAACCGGCAATCTTGTCTTTTTCGCCACGAAAATTGATCAGAGTGACCGTGGCATCCGTTTCCTTATACAGTTTTTTTCCTTCTTCGAGTTGCTGAATTAATGCAATTCGTTTTGCTAAGTCCACATTTGATTTTGGATGGAAACCGTATTGGCCTAAGTCAATTGCAACAAGCCCATTTTTTTCTTTTGCCGAAAAATCAAAGCCATGCTCTGAAGAGACCGCATTATGATAATCACTGAATTGACTCGAATAACCTTCACCGGTAAATTGCGCATTCAATAACGCCTGGGACAAACCACTGGCGTCTTGATATAAGCCAGTAAGGGCATAATTCGCATCAATTGCCCCTTGAGTCATTTCATTGAGTTGCCCTTGAATGAAGTACTTAAGTAAATTATCGTTTACACCATAGCTGCCTAAAATTGCTCTGACTTGTTCCTCTGTGGGATTTTGAATGGCTTCTAGGGATTTTTTATACTGTTTGGCATTATGTTTTATCGAATAAATGCAATTAAGGAGACTAAGGTAAGGTTCTTCTTTTTTACCTGGAATTTCTCCTATGATTTTTTCCAGTTCACCCGTTAAATGGTCAATTTCCGTGACGATTTTTTCTAAATTTTCAACCGGGCTTTTTACTGCTTCGTAATGATTTATGTATCGATTAAGCGGCTGTAATGTTTCAATAACTGCTTGAGTGATATCAGCAACAGCTAATCGCTCTTCATTTTTTCTGACCTTAACCTGCAATTCTGTTGAGCGCTGGAAAACCTTTCTTTTGTATTCAGCAATTTGAGCAATCATTTTGGCCAGCGGATCTTGAATATTTGCGGGTTCAAAGACTCCATTTCTTAAGGCCTGCCTTATTTTTTCCGGTGTTGTCACATAGACAGTCGTTTGATATTGACCCTCTTGATTGATCACTGAGATTTTTGCTTTGGTTTTGGTGTTGGAGTAGATTGTTTTCTTTTCAAGTACACTAGGAGTGCCAACCTGACCAAGCTCACCGAAGGACGGTAAAATGCTATCTTTGGGAAATGCAATTGCCCGCGAAGGATTCAACAAAGTTAGGGTGGAGTTATCGGCACCATGAAGAATGAATTTCTCTTTTAAGAATTCATTGTAGAGTACCATTTCATCATAAGGGCTTTGGGGCATATTAATTTCACTCGCTCTTTACTGCTGAGCAATAACATTTTTAGACTCATTCTAGTGGCGTCGACGCAAATGCCTGATTCTTATATTGTAGAAACTGAAGATTAACTGAACATTAATTCATCAAATTTAATTTTGAATGGATAAAAAAATGGATTGGATTTGACTCAATGTGATCGCTTGGAATAGCTTGTTGGGTAAGACCCCACCAACGAATAATTCAAGTGTGGAGGGAGCGCTAACTCATTGAAAATTATACTACTTCATGAGTTTTTAATTCACACTGCTTGGCACGATATTCCCGGTAATGAGAGCGACTTAATTCTTTAGCGGCTTCGTTATTGGGGACGATTTCTATCACTCGGCGAAAACGAGTATAAAAAAGGGGAATCTCTGTTGCTAAGTTGAAAAGAATATCATCAAATCCACGTGGTTCGCTGTGATAACCTATCTGAATGGGAGGAGGGGGTTCTGGACCTTCGCCTTGTAAGTTATGAGGAATAAAGCTGTTGTCCTTAAAAGTCCATAATAACTCATCTAAAGTCTCAGCTTCTTGCCGGTTACTGCAATAAACAAAAACACGATGACCGCGCATATAAGCTTTTTCCAGCAAGCGGCAGGCTAGCAGCAAACGCGCCTGCTCATCTTGTTTGGCTAATAAATAAAAATCAACGCGAATGGTTTGCATAGCGTAATAACTGAATAAGTAATGGAACCGGACGGCCAGTTGCAACACGTTTTTTACCAGTAATCCAGGCAGTTCCTGCAATATCCAAGTGCGCCCAGCGGTATTTTTTAGTAAAGCGAGAAAGAAAACAAGCGGCAGTGATTGCGCCTGCATTGCGATCAAAAGACGCGTTAATCATATCAGCAAAAGGGCTCTCAAGCGCTTCTTGGTAGGCCTCATCCATGGGCATACGCCAAATTTTATCCTCCGCTTCCTTTCCTGCCCGAAGGATAAGTTCCGCTAATTCGTCGTCTTCGGTCATAAACCCAGTGGTGACTGAGCCAAGCGCAATCACCATCGCTCCTGTGAGAGTCGCGATGTCCATCACCAATCGCGGTTTAAATTGTTCTGCGTAAGTCAGTGCATCGGCAAGCGCTAAGCGGCCTTCTGCATCGGTATTCAATATTTCAATAGTTTGCCCAGACATACTGGTGACGATATCACCTGGTTTCACCGCTGATCCACTAGGCATGTTTTCGGCACTGGCCACTAAACCGATCAAATTAACCGGAAGCTTCATCATGGCGCATGCTTTTAATGCGCCGAATACACTCGCGGCACCTGACATGTCATACTTCATTTCGTCCATCATGTTCGCCGGCTTTAACGATAATCCACCGGAGTCAAAAGTGATTCCCTTTCCAACTAAAACAATCGGAGGGGTATCACCACCGCCACAGTAATTCATTTCGATTAAACGCGGTTCTTGCTGACTGCCTTGGGCTACAGCGAGCAATGCCCCCATCCCCATGCTTTGCATGTCCTCAGGCCCCATAATTTTAGCGGACAGGTTTTCATGTAACTGCGCTAAGGCAGCAGCCTGCTCTCCTAAATAGGTTGGCGTGCAGACATTCGCAGGTAAGTCAGCCAAAGTGCGGGTTAATTTAACGCCCTCAGCGATCGCTTGGGCTGCGTGAAGAGTACTACTGGAAGCACCTGCGAGATAAATTTGTACTGATTCCAATTTTGGCAGTTTGGTGTTTTTCGTTTTAAAGCTTGACTGTTGATAGAGTTGCGCATCAATTTGTAAAACCATTTGCTGCAATTGCCAATCAGCATCGTAGTCACAAAGGTTGGGTAAGCAAAACGTCACTGAGGTTATCCGTTGCTTGAGGAGTGCTGAAATGATTTCATTGAGGCCTTTTCGGAAAGTTTTGCTGTTAAACTCGGTTTTATTACCGCAGTGAATCAGCATCAAACTATGTCCCTCGAGGTCCCCTTGCCAAATAGAGTCACCTACTTCGTTGAGTTTGGCAAACAAGCGAGTAACAAGTTTATTGTGTTGCTTATCCAGTTTTTGTGCTAAATCAGGGAGTTCATTGTCAGCAAAAAGCCCAAGTACTAGGCATTCATTGGCTTTTAATGTGGGATTATCAAGAAGACGATAGTGCATTTTGCTTCCTCTAACCAAAAGCAGATAGTTTACCCGGGGTTTATGAGCAATTCTACTAAGAAATCTTGAGAATCTTAGGCAAAATTCATTTCAAAAGGTATAATGTTGCTCAAAAGCATGCTTTTTATCAGGTAGAGAGAGCTAGGTCGTGTTGATTTTTCGTTATTTAGCCAAAGAAGTTTTTGTGACTTTAGCGTCTTTAACAAGCATATTGATGTTGATTTTCATGTCAAATCAGTTTGTGCGCTATTTAAATCGCGCGGCGAGTGGGCAAATACCTGGCATGATCATCATGAAATTGATGATGCTGGAGATGCCTAATCTCATGGGACTTCTCCTTCCTCTCGGATTTTATGTGGCAATATTAGTTGCCTACGGGCGGCTCTATGCAGAAAGTGAAATGCCCGTGTTGCATGCTTGTGGCTATGGACCCAATCAATTACTTAAGCATACACTTATCATGGCTTCTGTGGTCTTTGTGTTAGTGACTATTCTCATGACGTGGGCAAGCCCAATCATCAACACGCAACGTACCATGCTGTTGCGAACTTCAGGAATCCAAACCCTAGTACAACTTATCGTTCCGGGTCGATTTCGAGCCGAATCAGGGGGGAAAAAGATTTTTTATGTTGAATCCATGAGTCGCGATCACACTAAAGCACAGAATGTTTTCCTTGCTCGCCATGTCATGAAAAACAATACCCCCCAATGGGATATCGTGTGGGCAGAGCGGGCCTTTGCTGAAACTGATCCTAAAACCTTTGAAGATTATATTGTGTTTCAGCGAGGCCATGCTTATGAAGGATCGCCGGGTTTAAACAATTATCAAGCGGCGGAGTTCGAGCAATTTAAAGCGCGGTTGCCTCATCCCAAGGTAGATGATTTAAATAAAGATCTACGTACAGCCCCACTGACTAGTTTATTGCCTCTGAGTAATCCTGATAACAATAAGGCTGCAGAGCTACAATGGCGTTTATCAGTACCTATCATGGTGTTTGTGCTCACTTTACTTGCTGTCCCATTAAGCCGGGTGAATCCACGGGCCGGTAAATACGCAAGACTGTTGCCTGCCTTGGTCCTTTATATTATCTATGCTAATTTCATCTTTGTCGCACGCGACTGGTTGGCGGGTGGAAAAGTGCCGTGGTGGGTAGGCATTTGGTGGTTGCATTTGACTATGGCAGTGATTGGGCTAGTGTTGATTTGGCGTAATCGGGTGAAACTATCGTGAAAATACTCGATCGCTATATCGCCAAAACCGTTCTTGCTACCATTTCTTTAGTGACCTTGATGCTTGCAGGATTACAAGTTTTTATCCTGTTTGTTAATCAGCTCGATGATTTAGGTAAAGCAGATTATGGCATTGTGCAGGCGACTGTTTATGTGCTTTTGCAAATGCCCTATCAGGTCTACTTGTTTTTCCCCATGGCGAGTCTATTAGGTTGTTTGATTGGTTTAGGGATCATGGCCAATCACCGAGAATTAATCGTCATGCGCGCTGCGGGCATGTCCATCGGCCAAATCACACTGGCTGTGCTGAAAGTCGCGATAGTAATTATCTTGTTTGTAACGCTCATTGGTGAAACCGCAGTTCCTCGATTAGCTCATTTAGCAAATGATCAAAAAATGCAGGCTTTAAGTGGAGGGCAAACACTGCGAACGGCCTCCGGAGTTTGGTTACGCAATAAAAATGATTTTATTTTTATTGGCGCTATTCTGCCTAAAAATAACCTAGTATTGGTTTATCAGTACCGTTTTGATGAGGACCATCGTTTACGTCTAGCCCGCATGATTAATAAAATTAATTTAGTCAACAATCGCTGGGTTGCTTATTCCATCCATGAAACGGATATTCATAATACAAGTACAGCTTCTCGCTTCATCCCGACGATGCTTTGGGATGTGAATGTTAAGCCAAAGATCCTGAGTGTCAGTAGTAATGAACCTGACGAAATGACATTGCACGAATTGAAGCAGTTTTTACGCGATCAAAAAATAAGCCATCAAAACGCCCTAAATTATCGATTAGCCTACTGGCAACGGATCATTCAACCACTGACGACAGTGGTGATGATGATCCTTGCTATTCCTTTTATTTTTGGTCCTTTGCGATCATCCACGATGGGATCCAAATTATTGGTTGGTGCGACGATAGGATTTGGGTTTCATATCATGAATCGATTTTTTGGTCCCATAAGCCAGGTACTACAATTATCCCCTGAACTTGCAGCCATCGGCCCTACCTGTCTCTTTGCTTTGTTGGGATTTTATTTGATGCGGAGGATGCGATAGTGGCTATTTTCCGTCATTTGTTTGAAGTAGTAGTAAATCCTTTCTTTTTAGTCCTGCTGCTTTTTGCTGTTCTCTTAATCTTACTTTGGTTTATGGGGGACAGCCGCATGATCCGTGGGGGACTAGTGCTTGTCTTTGTTTTGTTAATCTTTTTTAGTACAGGGTGGTTCGTCCAGACTTTAACACGCCAACTGGAAGACGAATATAGTCCCGTGGAAAAAATCAATCCCGCTATTCATTGGATTGTGGTGTTGAGTGGTGGTCAGGGAAATAAGGCACACATGCCAGCAAACTCTCTTTTAGCGAGTGAAAGCATTAAGCGTTTACTTGAGGGATTGCGCCTCTATCGCCAATTGCCTGCTGCTAAATTGTTATTATCTGGGGGTGGTTATCATTTTGAAGTCCCGGAATCCCATCATTTGTTGGAGATCGCTTCATGGTTTGCGATTCCGCAAAGCGATATGGTATTGGAAACGACGTCCATCAATACAGTGGATCAAATTAAAGCCATTAAGCACATCGTTAATGAAGAACCTTTCTATTTAGTCACTTCAGCCATTCATATGCCACGTTCAATGCGACTTTGCCAGGCGCAAGGATTACATCCTATTGCAGCCCCCACCGATTTTACCCTTTATTGGAACGATGAACGCTGGGCTAAGCGTTATTTACCTAATCCACACAATTTATTCTATTTAAGCGTCGCAATGCATGAGATTTTAGGCAGGGCTTGGTCAAAACTACGTGGCGAGTTATAGGTGTTGTAATGGATTTCCCTTTCTTATTTCTATTCAAATAAGAGCTCAATTTATAAATTAATGCGAAGCGAATTAAGCTTATCATCAATGAATGACGTTATTTCTTGCACTAGATCTTCTGCCTCTAATTTTTCAATCAACTTCAAAGCTCTAATACCATCCGAACTTATCCAAGCAAATATTGTTTTAATATCGTCAACTTCTAGCCGGCTAAAATCATTAAAATCAATACTGACATCTATTAAATGCAAAGTAAGCATTTCTGTTGCTAATAGCTCTTGTTTTTCAGCGTTGAAGCTTAAAAAGGTATCAATACAAACACCGCGTTGGATTAAAGTACTTAGGCCATCTAAAAAATTATTTACTGGATTATAAAAATAGTCATCTAGCTCAGGCTCATAACGCCATTTTCGAACAAGTTGACAAAATGAAAGTCGTGAACTGGTTGGTAAGCGAACTAAGGCCATAATTGGGATTTCTTGAAGTTCATCAGCAGTAAGTAACCTTTTAATTTCATTGATAGTTTGAGAATAATTTGTCTCCTCTTTAAAAAATTCAGGTTGCGAGGAGTATTCTCTTTCTGTAGTTGTCTTTTTTTTCTCAACCGCGCTATCAATTAATTCTTTAATAAAACGGGTTACATCTTCTTTAGTAACTGAAGGTGTATTTAAATCATTTTTAGCAGTTAAGCCTAATAATCCTTTTTGCTCAAATGCTGCTTTACCCTCAGCATCTTTATAAACTATCTGCTCCGGATCACTGGGGGGGCCAAAATAAGGGTAGTTTATCATTCTATTTTGTGGACAAGGGTGTGATAAAATTCTATGAATAAATTGAACATCTTCCCAAATATTTTTTTCTTTAAAAAACGTTTCATCTTCTGCAGAGATATTCTCTTGAAATACGGCATTTAATGCTCTTATTGCGTCATCTAAGTTTATCATCAGAATGTCATCAAGATATGTCTTTAATAACCCTTCAATAAGATTTTTCTGAGTTCCATTAAGTGCCATTAAGTGACCTAAAAAGGGTAATGTTTATATTAAAATATAAAACACAATTATTCTATTGTCTAATACAGGTGATGCGATTGCTTTGCGATAGAGTTTATTATTAACATTTGGCCAAATTATTGAGAAATTAACTGCATACTAGTTCGGAAATTTTTCACCAACTCATCCGTGGATTGCTTTTGGGTCATTCTGGTCTACTGCGAAGAAAATGTCGGTGATATAGTCTAGTGATTTTTGTAAGATTAGATCTTTTACTCAGGTCAAAAGTATTTTAACATCAAATTTCTCTTCAACTAATGGGGTCCTAAAGGATATATTTGAACAATAAATCAAAGGCAACAATCATAGCATATAGTGATATTTTGGGCTTAATTTATGACTCGAAAAGAGATTGCGGTTGATCTGGTACATCAAATACCAACGGATTTTCAAAATTCATTATCCTCTGACACAAAGGCACTGGTTGTATGGGAAGATATTACTCCGCTGGCACGAAATGAATGGATATGTTGGGTTGAGTCTGCCAAAAAACCGGAAACTAGGGCGCGTCGGATTAAAAGAGCATGCAAGGACCTTAAAGACGGTAAGCGCAGGCCTTGTTGTTGGCCTGGCTGTCCCCATCGTTAGCTTATTATTACAGCGCGTTTGAGAAGAGGCATCGTGACAGCAGTATAAGGCTGTTTTCGGAGAAAAAGTACTTAATGGAAATATTTTATTGTCCGATTATTAATTCACTTTCTCTTAGGGCTTAGAGTCCCATGAGAACGATACACCTTGCTAAATTTAATCTGCAAAACTGGATTTAGGCGCAGTGATGACAATTATACTATCCAATTGGTAACTTCATTCTCCCCGAAAACAACACGACGAATACACTAATGTCAAAAAATTGCGGAAATTCGCAAAGTTCCCGATTAGGATTCGTCAACGCAATAGTTAAAGAAATTGACGCGATAGGGGAAGATCAGTGCTTCTAGACCTAGTTTCACTCTCTCTTTTAGGTAATTTTTCTTTATGAAACAGCCCGCCCCGCCTATTGTTACTTCCTGGTTCAACCGGTGCTGGTGGTTCAAGGGGTGTAGTAGTCCGCTGCGACTCTTTTGAGCGAAAAAGAGAGAAGGATGAGCGAAATATACTTTTTAAACCTTTCTTTTCTCGCTTTGATTTTTCTTTTCCTGCTGAAAGATGCTCTTCTTGTTCTGCATCTGCTGCGCCAGGCTGCCAATGCTTAATAAAATTTAGATTAATTGAAAGATCAAACTGGGCATTTCTTGCGTCTTCGTAGCTTCTAATGGGTGTACCTGTACTTGGGTTACAAGGATCCATTTCTTGATAAGCTCTTGAAGCAATACAATCCTTAGCCATCGCGACGATACTTTGCCGCCAATTGTGATCAGTTTCTCCTGTCCCTGTAATGATCTCATACTCAATTAAATTTTCGCCCTCGGTTATTGGAGGGTAAAGCACTAAAATTAAGTTAAGTCTTCGGCATAATAGATGCCGATTTTGAGTAAGGTGCTGATGTAATGCATCTAAAATATCTTTCTGATCGTCATAAAAATAAAAATCGATTTCATAGTGATCATCTGGATATTCCGCAGATAATTTTTTAGTTTGGGCTAGAAGAATCGAAAGTTTGCTTTCATCATATAATACAGGAAAAAACTGGACATTCTTATCGTGATCAAGGACGTAGTTTTGCTGCTCATCTAAACATTGGATTGCCTGGTCGAATGTTTCGCCTTCCTTAAGCCCGTTATAAATATCAGGCATTAACAGTTTTTCAAAACGTGCTTCTAAATAGTGGCTTATTTGCTCCATGACTGGATAACAAGATCCGTTTTCATTGGATTTGGCATTTGCCTTATCATCTCGCACCGATTGACGTTTGGAATTAATAAAAACATGAGTAGCAGTATATTTTTTGTTTTTTGACTTTAACGAATCAAGAAATGGTTTATGCGTATCAATTCCTCGCAAGCCCTTCGGAGGGCTTATGCTACCATCATAATCAAATGAATCCCCACTAATTTTTGCACGCATTGAAGTCATCCTTTCAAAAAAACGGGCAATATATACAAGTCGTTGTTGGGAATCAATGCTTATTTTTGCCAAAACATGGTTATTAGAATAAACCTGCTTTTTTAAAGAGTGCTTTCTCATGGTGAAGTGTAAACGCTCTGTGGAACAAAGAGGCCAACTCCTAAGACTTTATGCCCTGTGGCTTATCCTTGTTTCTTAATCATATCTTTAAAATCTTGGTGAAAGACAGATTTGAGTGCAGGACTCCATTACCCTCAAGAAATTTCCTAAGAAACCGATTCTATAAAAAAGGAAAAATCTAAAGGAAAATAGCATGGAACAAAGGAACTTTGAAAAATTAAGCACAGAAAGCCAAAAAAAATTTAGAAATGATCTTTGGGATGTCTTTGACACTTATATTGAGCAGAATGAAGAGAAAAAGGAAGAGATTCCGGATTTTGCGTTTGTAGAAACCATTTATTGGGACATTACCAAAGAGAAGTTAAGTTTAAGAGAAATTTTTGGAAAAATTCAAGAACATGTATTGAAAGAAGGTTATGATAATGTCCATTCTTTTTTTCAAGAATTGTCAGTTTTAAAAATGAATTCAAAGTATGACACTATTTTTTCAGAGGATGACCAAGATTATTCCAAAACAGCTGAAAAAGAACCTGAGCCAACCAAAGAGAAATTAAAAATGCAAATCACGGATTTTAGTCGACCTGGCGATCATCGGGACGAATTAGTCCTTCTAATGATGCACCATACTAGTCAACAACAAACTTATAATGGTTATCTTGTGGATGCTAATAGATTTTCCATGCTCCCTTTTAATAGTGAAGAGCTTCTGATGGAAAAAGAGGAGAGAGAAATAGCTCATGCTAAACGAGAGAATAAGCTTCTCTTTGCAGAAATGGATCGGGTCATTAAAGAGGATAAGTCTGGAAGTAATAGAATTCAAATTATCGTTAAATCGGGCCCTCATTATACGACACTTGATATCGATAAAGAAAATCGCTCTTGCTTTATTGTTGATGCGGCAGATGACTCTAGGCAATATCGACTTCATCAATTAGCCGATTACAGTGATTTTATTGATAAAGTCACTTATGTGAAAAGCCCCACTATTCCATCTGGAAAAATAGATTCACCAACTATGAAAGCGGCATTGCAGAAAGATGATTGTAGTTGTGCGATTTTTGCTTCAGAGCATTCTTCTATACTTGCAAAGGAGCCGGATTTACACAATTGGCTGGGAGAAAAAGCCACTCAAGTTGGGGATAAGCTTTTTTACGTAACTTGGGATCAATTGTCGCCAGAAATGGTGAAAAATTCGCAATCAACACGGGTAATTAACCACTATATAGAACAAAATCTTGATCAAAAGGGAAAAATATTACAATTAACAAATAATAATACCTCGCTTCACGGATTTGAAACCACCAAACAACGGTTTTTGCAGACAGTAAACCAATATTGCCACAGTTATAAGGAAAGCGAACTACTGGAGAAACTGCAACAGACAAGCTCGACGCCTAAGCCAAAAGAAGAAAGTTTACTTTTTAATTTTGTAAAATAAGAATGCAAAATTATCTAAAACTGGATTAAAATTGCATAGAAATTAATGTACGGGGAGGAGAATGATGAGATTTTTTCAAGGAGTAGCCCATAAAGAGATTAAACCTAACAAAGAAGGCTCAACTGTAGAACGATATGCGTGGTGTTTAAATCAACTCTATGACAATTTACAGCAAAACCAATCAGTAGATAAAAAGCGTGAGGGCCTGCGTCACTTTAGAGACAATATGGAAAAATCAGAAGACACTAAAAAGCTATTTGAGCAAGTAATGCATTCATTTTTATCATTTTTAGATAAGGAAAAATCATTACCCGCAAATGATTATATTTTCAATTGCTTTTTAGGAATAAACATCGAGGGAGGTTATCTCTCCTGTGAAGAGGAAAGTACTGTAGGATTTAGCCATTAGTTTGTTAATGAACCTATTAAAATTTGTGAAAGATGAGCCATAATATCCGTATATAGACTTTTGTCTATATACGGTAGATAGGATTTGGAGGTTGGAAGATGACGACCAATATAAGCTAAATAAATAGCATACCCGATGAAGTCGTGTGGAATTCTCTAATTAACCTTGTTAATCGCTTTGATTTAAAAGGGAGTGAAGCACGAATTTTAATGGGGGATATGCCACGCTCAACTTATACCTCTCATAGATCGAAATAGGGATCAAAAAGAAAGGGTATCTTATCTTTTGGGTATTTATAAATCGCTACGTCTTTTATTTGATGACGCAGAACAAGCTAGAACATGGATTAATCGAAAAAATTCATTACCTCCCTAAGGTTTGTTTCTATATAGTGTATCGCGTTGAGAGGCGAGCGAGTTGGCTGACGTACGTCCACGATAATGAATGGGCGATAACGCAAAGTAATACTATTTTTATGAAATCCCTTAAAAACCAAGCAAACGGGTATAAACCTTAGGCAAAATTCGGTAAAATAGGCCATTTTATTTTTCCCTCTGTGGTAAACATGCCAAAACGTACTGATATCAAATCTATCCTCATCCTCGGCGCAGGTCCTATCGTAATTGGTCAAGCATGTGAGTTTGATTATTCAGGTACACAAGCGGTGAGGGCTTTAAAAGAAGAGGGCTACCGAGTCATTTTGGTTAATTCAAATCCTGCAACGATTATGACTGACCCAGAGCTGGCTGATGCCACCTATATTGAGCCCGTGCAATGGCAAGAAGTAACCCGTATTATTGAAAAAGAGCGGCCGGATGCGCTATTGCCCACCATGGGAGGGCAAACGGCACTGAATTGTGCTTTGGATTTAGTGCGAGAGGGGGTTTTAAAAACGTATTCGGTAGAAATGATCGGTGCTACACGAGAAGCGATTGACAGAGCAGAGGACCGCGATAAATTTCGTCAATTAATGAAAAAAATTGGTTTGGAGATGCCTCGATCGGCTATTGCACACAGCCTCGAAGAAGCCTTTCAAGTTCAAGCGCAATTAGGTTTTCCTGCCATTATACGCCCCTCATTCACCATGGGCGGGAGTGGCGGAGGGATTGCTTATAACCGCGAAGAGTTTGAAGAAATTTGTACCCGAGGTTTGGATTTATCCCCCACAAGAGAATTATTGATTGATGAATCGGTATTGGGATGGAAAGAATATGAAATGGAAGTCGTGCGTGATAAGAATGACAATTGCATTATCGTCTGCACGATCGAGAATTTCGACCCCATGGGCGTTCATACCGGTGATTCCATTACCGTTGCTCCAGCTCAAACGTTAACGGACAAAGAATTTCAACGCATGCGGGATGCGGCAATTAAGGTTTTGCGTGCTGTTGGCGTGGATACAGGCGGTTCAAATGTCCAGTTTGCGATTAATCCTGAAGATGGTCGTATGCTTGTTGTGGAGATGAATCCTCGGGTATCAAGAAGTTCTGCTTTAGCTTCTAAAGCGACTGGCTTTCCTATCGCTAAAGTGGCAGCCAAGCTTGCTGTAGGCTATACCTTGGATGAATTGAAAAATGAAATCACCAATGGCAAAACTCCCGCTTCGTTTGAGCCAAGCATCGATTATGTCGTGACTAAAGTGCCTCGATTTAATTTTGATAAATTTCCTCAAACTCCCACCACATTAACGACACAAATGAAATCGGTGGGTGAAGTCATGGCCATTGGTTCTAATTTCCAAGAGTCATTACAAAAAGCCATTCGGGGTTTGGAAATTGGTCGGTCAGGTTTAAACACACTCTTCAAAGAAGGCGAGGACATGGCGCGCCTGCGCGGTCATCTTCTTGAGCCTACCCCCGATCGGTTATGGTATATCGCTGATGCTTTTCGTCTTGACATGTCATTGGAAGAAATTCACCAAGAAGCGAAAGTGGATCCCTGGTTTCTCATGCAAATTCAGGAACTTGTGCAAATGGAGAAAACCGTCATAGGAAAATCAATCCTTGAAATTGACGAAACCACCATGCGTCAATTGAAACGTCGCGGTTTTGCTGATGCCTACCTTGCCAAATTATTTTATTGCAGCGAAGAACAAGTGAGAGCGCATCGTTTAGAATTAGGTGTAACCCCAGTTTATAAACGTATTGATTCTTGCGCAGGCGAATTTCCTAGTGATACAGCCTACCTGTATTCAACCTACCAAACGGTGTGTGAGGCTCGACCTGAGCAGAACAAAAAGAAAGTCCTCATTTTAGGGGGAGGCCCTAATCGCATAGGTCAGGGCATTGAGTTCGATTATTGCTGTGTGCATGCCGCGATGGCATTAAGAGAAGCGGGCTATCAGACTATCATGGTCAATTGTAATCCCGAAACCGTGTCCACCGATGTGGACACTTCCGATCGCCTTTATTTTGAACCATTGACGCTTGAGGATGTTCTCTCTATTGTTGCAGTAGAAAAGCCAGACGGTGTGATTGTGCATTATGGTGGCCAAACCCCACTTAAATTGGCTCGGCAACTGGAAGCGAATGGCGTTATCATTATTGGTACTTCGCCTGATGCGATTGATCAGGCAGAAGACAGAGAGCGATTTCAAAAATTAGTCACCGAATTAAATTTACATCAACCGGCAAATGGCACGGTGCGTAGTGAAAAGGAAGCGATTGAATTAGCGAAACGCATTGGTTATCCCTTAGTTGTCAGGCCTTCTTATGTTTTGGGAGGGCGCGCCATGGAGGTGGTTTACCAAGAGGAAGATCTGCGCCATTATTTGGCGCACGCCGTTGAAGTGTCTAATGATTCGCCAGTTCTTTTGGATAAATTTTTGAATGATGCGATTGAAGTAGACATTGATGCTGTCTGTGATGGTGAAGAGGTAATGATTGGTGGCATCATGGAACACATTGAACAGGCCGGCATCCATTCAGGGGACTCAGCGTGCACGCTACCGCCTTTTAGTCTCAGTGTGGTGGTTCAGCAAGATCTCATTGAACAAATACGTCAATTGGCACTTAAATTAGGGGTGGTAGGGTTAATTAATGCTCAATTTGCGATTCAAGCGGATGATATTTATGTGTTGGAAGTAAATCCTCGTGCATCGCGTACAGTTCCTTTTGTTTCTAAAGCGACTGGTTTTCCGCTGGCTAAAATTGCTGCCCGCTGTAAAGTAGGGCAAACATTAAAACAGCAAGGTTTAAGCCAGCATTATCCTATGCCTGCTTTTTATTCCATTAAATTGCCGGTTTTCCCTTTCATTAAATTTTCGGGTGTCGATTCCATTTTAGGACCAGAAATGAAATCAACGGGCGAAGTGATGGGAATTGCTAGACGCTTTGGACAAGCCTATGCTAAAGCCCAGTTGGGAGCCGGTTGTAATATTGTCAAGAGACGACGTGCCTTTGTGTCCGTGCGGGATGCTGATAAGGCAAGAATAGGTGAAATCGCTAAGCGGCTGATTCAGTTGGGTTTTGAGATTATAGCGACACGCGGAACAGCTTTAGTTCTTCAAGCTGCTGGAATTGATTGTCGACGTGTTTTTAAGGTTGCAGAAGGGCGCCCCCATGTGGTTGACTTTATTAAAAACAATGAAATCGATTTCATTGTAAACACAACGGAGGGTAAACAAGCAACAGCTGATTCATTTGCAATTAGACGCAATGCATTGCAACACAAGGTTAGCTATACTACAACTTTATCTGGTGCCGAAGCAGCTTGCTTGGCAATGAAGTACGAAGACCGAGAAACGGTTACTCGATTACAAGATTTACATTAGAGGTGGATATGCAAAAGCATCCTATGACAGTTCAAGGGGCAGAAGCGCTCAAAATGGAATTACATCGTCTAAAATCAGTGGAGCGCCCGCGCATTATAGAAGCCATCGCTACTGCCCGAGCGCATGGTGATTTGAAAGAAAACGCGGAGTATCATGCTGCACGTGAACAACAAAGTTTTAATGAAGGTCGGATTCAAGAGTTAGAAGCAAAATTGGCCCATTGCCAAGTGGTGGATATCAGTAAATTACCTAACAACGGCAAAGTTATCTTTGGTGCTTTTGTGCGTTTATTGCATGTAGAAACTAACATGGAAATCACTTACCAGATTGTGGGTGAAGATGAAGCCGATATCAAAATTAATAAAATCTCTTATAGTTCACCCATTGGTCGTGCGCTTATCGGAAAGTTGGTCGAAGACACAGTCACTGTAGAAACTCCGGGTGGAGTGGTTGAATATGAGATTATTCATGTTAATTATATTCCACAAGAAGAATAACCTGGATTGAGCCGGCAACACCAAATACACCTTTCTGACCTCACCCTGACTGACAGGAGCCCAGCATTTATAGATCCGCGATCACGCGGAACGTAGGCTCCTCATCCCTTTTTATCTAGAACTTACGGAAGGTAATAAAATGGATTGGGTAATTTAAAACCTCTTTGCGCATAGCCTCCCTGTAAATCGCTGTATTGGTCGCCAATTGAAGCAATAACCGTGTAGCCTTGCTTGGTAATGGATCTTCTTGCTTGTGATTTGAAAGGAATAATGGAGGGTTGATGGTAATTATCAGGACGGAAATAAAGGCCGGACCAATGATTATAGCCAGCACGCAGTAGGTTCGCTCGAGTTGCCTTTAACATTGACAGAGGTCTGCCTGTGACGAAAAAGACAGCAACGTGATGATTGCGAGCGCTGTTGTAAAGAGAGAGCATTGGTTTAATGGCGGGTGCAT
Organism: Legionella maceachernii; assembly: GCF_900167045.1. Classification (GTDB taxonomy): domain Bacteria; phylum Pseudomonadota; class Gammaproteobacteria; order Legionellales; family Legionellaceae; genus Tatlockia; species Tatlockia maceachernii. Next base: position 98,752 of record NZ_FUXJ01000002.1, read on the forward strand.
CTGCTGCTAACAAATCCTTTTCAACTTGAGCTTTATCGGCATCAAAATGTCGTTTAATCATTCTTGGATAGTTACTTAAGCTTGTTTCGTCGATATCGAGAACAATGGCTAATTTCTTTTTCTTATTACCTTGCTGTTCATTAGCGGCTGTTTGCATCAAGATATATTGCTCTGCCTGAGCGATGACGCAGGAAAGTTCTTTTTGATAGCTTCCTGAGTCATGATAGGCCTCGAGTTCTTTTTTTAAAACACTTAAATTAAGGGGTTCAGCGAAGGAGAAAGAGGCTAATAGAGTAAAACTTAACGCGAAGAAAATTTGATTGATGGTTTTCATTGGTGATCCGTTGAAATAAATTAGTCGGCATTATAAAAGGAAAAAATTGCTTGTCAATTGTGCAATTTGCTTTCAGATTGGGTGATATTTATTGTTTCACTCATAGGGTTCGCTAATCAGAGGAATGCGTTTGATAGAGATCATTAAATTCATCAATCACTTCATCAATGCTTTTAATCAACTCAGTAAAGGCTGGTTTTAATTCTTCAATCGTTTTTGCATGCTTAGCTTGTTTTTCGAGCTGAATGACTTGGGTTTGCAAATGAGGTACACCACAAAAACAACAAGCTCCATGTAATTTATGAGCTGCACTTTCTAATCCCTTGATGTCTTTATTGCGCAATAGTTGTAAAAACTCTTCGCGGTTTTTATGTAATTCATCGACAAAGCGAGCAAGAAATTCCTCGGCCAGCGCTTGGTTTCCAGAGACTTTTTGTACGCAAAGTTGCCAATCGATAGCGGGAGCCTTTGATTTTTTGAGAAAGAGCAAGAGATGATTCAAGAGTTGTTTTTCATCAATTGGTTTTTGTAAGCAAAGATCAACGCCTGATTTTTGCAAACGTTCTTTATTCAGATCGGGGCTGTTCGCACTGATAACGACAATAGGAGTTTGTTTATTCAACATCGATTCTTGACGAATCATTCTTGCCGCATCAAGCCCATTGAGTTTGGGCATTTGTAAATCAAGTAATATGACATTATATCGTTTGCTCTGGCAGGCTTTGACTGCTTCTTCGCCGTTATCAACGGTTTCAATATTCGTGTGTTCACTGAGTAGTGAATTGAGTAACATTCGATTGACCGGATTATCTTCCGCAATTAACAATTCAGGGTGAGCAATACGAAGCTGAGAGCGCAGACTATCTAATTCGTGATCCGTTGAAGGGATTTGCGAAGCCTGGTTGAGTAAAAATTCAATGGCTTCATGCAGTTTTTGGATACTGATGGGTTTGAATAAAAAGGCATGGGCACCTAATGCTTGAGGATCGTGAATGAGCCATTTAGAAACTAAAGCACAGGAGATGGATTGCTTGCGTAATACTTGTGCGACTTGTTTTTCACATCCTTCGTTCACATTAATGAAAGCAAGTGTGCAATCGCTGTGTTTGGCAAAAGCTGCTTCAAGCTGGTTAAAAGAGTCGACGGGTACAGTTTCGATACCCCAATAACCCAACCCATTGCACAGCGCTTCCAAATAGAGCGGATTATCATCATAGCAAAGAGCCTTTAAATGATCGAAACGCTGACTTTGATGTTTTTCCACCTCATAAGCAGCCAATTTTTCCAGTTTTACTCGGACAGCAAAGGTTGATCCTTTATTGACTTCACTGGTTAAAGTTATTCGTCCTTGCATGGTTTCAATCAATTTTTTACAGATCACCAAACCTAAACCGGATCCACCATAACGTCGAGTGATGGTAGTGTCGGCTTGATTAAAGGCGTTAAATAATTTGGTTTGATCTTCACTGGAAATGCCAATTCCAGTGTCAGTAACGGAGATACAGAGTGTGTAATCCTTCTCCGTTTCTTGCTCGATAGCGGTACGGATGAGTACATACCCTTGGTCGGTAAATTTGACGGCATTGCTAACTAGATTAGTAATGATTTGCTTCATACGCAAAGGATCACCGAGTACCGTTTTAGGCACATTGATGGCAGTCGAAGGGATTAAATCAATCCCTTTTTTGTGCGCATTAGGAGCAGTAAGCGCTAAAACCTCATCGATACAAGCGCGAATGTCGAGAGGAATGCAATCCAGATGCAGTTTGCCGGCATCCATTTTAGAATAATCAAGAATATCATTAATAATGGCTAACAAATCTTGTGCGGAAGATTTAATGGTTTTGACGTAATCAAGCTGCAGACTATCCAATTTTGATTCAAGTAAGACGTTGGTAAATCCAATCACCCCATTCATGGGGGTGCGAATTTCATGACTCATGTTGGCAATAAACTCGGATTTTTGTCGGCTTTTTTCTTCGGCTTTTTTCTTTTCCAACGATAGTTCGATGTTTTTCTCTTCCAATAACTCCAAACTTTGTTGTAAGTCGGCCGTTGCGACTTCAATATGATGATTTAATTCATTAACTACGTTTAAGTATTGCTTTTGTAAGTGAGCGCATCCTCGCTCAATAATTCCTAATTCCCCTGGGCTTGAAACATTAATATGTGTTTCAAATTCATTACTTAAAATTTGTTTCATGCTACGTCTAAGACGAGAAATGGGCAAATAGATTTGCTTGGATAAGAAATAATGGATGGTTAGGCTCATTAATAAGCCGAGCAAAATAGTAAAAATAGTCACGATGAACATGCGATATTGCATGATGAGCATGGATTGCGTGTCAATATCAATCGAAAGCCAACCTAAAATATCGTCCGCTTGTAAAGCAATGGGATTGGTAAATGCTTTAAAAGGGGTGGTTGAGTAAAGATTAAACTTAGGAATAGTAATAGGCGCAATAAAATTGATGGTATAAGGTTTAATTTGTTTACTTTCAATGTAGTCGCCAGTGAACTCTGGTGGTTTAAAAGGTTTGTGAATGGAATGTTTGCCGCCTCGGTATGCAAGTAATTGGCCTTGAGCGTTATAAAAGGCTAGTGCCTTAACTTCTGGGTTCACTGTGGACGCATTGATTAAACCTTGCAAAGTTCGACTATCGTTGCGTAACATCGCGAATTGCGCTGCGGGTAGCAACTGGCGAATATAGGCTTCGCCTAACCTGGACATGTGTAGTTTTAAATCTCTATTAAATTGGCCATTAAAGAATAAGGCAAAGAGGAGTGCAACCAAAAGAACTGGTATTAAGGTAGTGACGCGCAGTTGGTATTTAATGCCGAGTCTTTTCATGATAGTGTAGATTATCTTTAGATTAGCAAGTTTCTTGTTAATAGAGAAAAGGGACTAAAGTGCATTTGTTTATTTTGCGTTGTTTAGAAAGTCAGCTATTATATACCCAAGATTCTTCAAAATGCTATTTTTAGTCCATTGCTTTTTTCGCTTTAGAAAACGTTTAAAGATTCTCACGGGGAAAGTATTCTTTACAGTCTCTTTAAAATGGTTTCGGAGCAAAAAAATTCAAGCCATCTAAGACTTAACATTTTGAGATAACCTGATTATTTTATTGCTTAAAACGTGATAGGTCAGCGACCTCCCGGCGCCTGCGGGAGCCAAGCGGCGTAAGAGAAGATTCCTCAGCCTGCGGACACGCAAGGTCGTTGGGCAAGAAGGTAGGATGGCCTATTACCTTACAACGGAGCCCTGATGGTAGTTAGAACGCGTTTTGCCCCAAGCCCTACCGGTTTTTTACATGTTGGTGGTGTACGCACCGCTTTATTTTCTTGGTTATATGCAAAACATCATAAAGGGCAATTTGTATTGCGCATCGAAGACACGGATCAAGAGCGCTCAACGCAAGAGTCTGTGCAAGCTATTCTTGATGGAATGGCGTGGTTAGGCCTTGATCATGACGAAGGACCTTATTACCAAACCAAACGTTACTCTCGTTATCAAAAAATTGCAGAGCAGTTGCTTGAAGAAGGAAAAGCTTACCGTTGTGTATGCAGTAAAGATCGTCTAGACGCTTTGCGAGAATCGCAACTGACCGCCAAGCAAAAGCCTCGCTATGATGGGCATTGCCGTGATAAGAATTTGCCCGCAGGTAATGAACCTTACGTCATACGATTTAGAAATCCTCAAACGGGTGTTGTTTCGTTCGCGGACGTGGTGTATGGCAACATCAATGTTGAAAACAGCGAGTTGGATGATTTAATTCTCATTCGCTCAGACGGCCATCCAACGTACAATTTTGCTGTGGTTATTGATGATTGGGATATGCAAATTACCCATGTGATTCGTGGGGATGATCATATCAATAATACACCTCGGCAAATTAATTTATTAAATGCGCTTAACGCCCCCATACCGGTTTTTGCGCATTTGCCAATGATCCTTGGTGATGATGGTAAACGCCTGTCAAAACGACATGGCGCAGTCAGTGTGTTGCAATTTAAAGAATTAGGTGTTTTACCTCATGCTTTGCTGAATTATCTGGTGCGCTTAGGGTGGTCTTATAAAGATCAGGAAATTTTTAGCGTTAAGGAAATGATCGATTATTTTGATTTAAGAAATGTCAGTCGAGGCGTGTCCAGCTTTAATTATGATAAGCTCTATTGGCTAAATCAACATTACCAAAAAAATGATCCACCAGAAACGGTGGCAGAAGCATTGCGTTGGCATTTTCAAAAACAAGGTCTTGACCCAAGGAATGGTCCTTCACTGGCTGATTTAGTGACAATACAAGCAGAGCGCTATAAGTCTTTAGCGGAAATATGTCAGGGAAGTCGTTATTTTTACGAGGATTCGGTGCAGTACGATGACGATGCCGTTAAAAAGCATTTACGCCCAATTGTTCTGGAACCACTTGAGGCACTTTATAAGTTACTGCAACAACTAAAACAGTGGGACAGCGAAGCCTTGCAACAATGCATTAATGATGTTAGCGCTGAATTTGATATGAATATGGGTAAAATTGCGCAGCCGCTGCGCGTGGCGGTAACGGGCAGCAGTGTATCACCAGCAATTGCAATGACACTTCATTTACTGGGCCAACAACGGACATTAGCACGCTTAGAACTTGCATTGCAAACCATTCGTGAGCGAGCTGCAAGCAGCCAGTGCCAGTGAACCAGGTACGCTTGAATCGGGGTAAATGGATTTAAGCTATCCTTTTGTAAAGAAGAGTAAAAAATTCTTAGGCTGATGGCAGGGGTATAACCCCACTGCTTATCGACAAGCTTACTTATTGGTTAAGTCAATAATTATTCACCTTCTAATGACCTGCTTTCAATATGATGAAGAATGGCTTTAGCACTCGCGGGCGTAAAAGGTTTGTTAAAGTACCTTTCGATACCTACAGCGAGCGCTTTTTTTGCGTAATCGGGTTCACCATGCGCGGTCACTGCTACAATGGGAGTGTTTTTGTTAATAGAACTTTGCTTAATTGAGCTAGCTACTTCAAAGCCATCTGGACCATCACCCAGTCCAATGTCCATTAGGATGACATCATAAGCATGAGTCATTGTTTTTTCCAAAGCAATTTCCCCATTTGAGGCGATATCTACAAGGCAACCAAGCTTTGCTAATTGTGCTTTGGCAACCATTTGAGCAATGAGAGTGTCTTCGACGACAAGCACATGGATAGGGTGAGTCATTCATTTTCCCTTAAGTTAACGCTAATCTTTGGGATAAAGATTAATCTAACATCAATTCCATCGACTACCAAACAGGTATTATATACAATTGTTGCAAAAATTTGTAATGTTGTATTTTTCTGAGCAAAGCGAAGAACCGCAACGCGCTTGATGACCGTATTGATGCGGCTAAAATAAGCGGTTAGTCCACTACCTCATCCAATAAAGGTCTTTTAAAAGGTAGGGTGCAGATGAACGTGGTTCCTGTCTCTGGACTGCTGATGACATCTATTTCTCCTTCCAAATCTTCGATAAGCTGCTTGACGATATGCAAACCTAATCCTGCGCCTTTATATTTATTTTGATTCGCTGGGTGCAGGCGATAAAATTTTTCATAGATAAGTTTTTGTTTATCTGGCGAAATACCAATGCCTGTATCGGCAACGAATAATTGCAGGATAAAATTTCGTTCGTCGATTTGCTTGCCCATCTTGACGCTGATGTGAATACTCCCTTTGTCAGTAAACTTGATTGCATTGCTTAATAAATTCATGATGATACGTTGAATTCGAGGTGGGTCACCGATAAACACAGTGGGTATATCACTTGCGTAATCACTCGTGAGCTCAAGCTGCTTAATAGTGGCAGCAGCCTGCTCCATGGTCACAATTTTTTCGATAGCCTTTTTGAGATCAAATTTCTTAGCAAGCACGGGTAAGTTTTCGGAAGGATTGCGGGTGAAATTTAAAATATCGTCCAGAAATTCAATAAATTCTTTAGCAGAAAGGTAAGTGATTTCAAGCTGTTCTTTTCTTTCAGGTTCAGTTTCTGTTTCAGCTAAAAACTCGACCATGCTGTAGATGCCGCTAAAAGGTGTTCGCAGCTGGTGTTCCATGTTGCGTAAAAATTCTGTTTTCGCTTTATTCGCTGCCTCAGCAGCAATTTGTGATTTACACAGCTCTTCTTCCATTTTTTTGCGCTCAGAGATATCAAAAGAAATTCCTAAAATCCCAACAACCTCTCCATTTTTATTGAATAAAGGTGATTTCTTGGATAAGAAAATGGATACTTCGTTTGAATTGGCAAGCTGGGATGCTTCTTCGCGTGTCAACGTTTGACGACTATGCATAACGGCTAAGTCCGATTCCCTAAGGGAGTGAGCCTCATGACTCCAGGGCATTTCATAGTCTGTTTTACCGATCATGAGTTTGGGCTCTGAAAAGCCAGCTGATTTCGCTTGCGCAAAATTACAGCCTTGATAGACCAACTCTTTATTTTTCCAATAGACATGTCCAGGTAGATTATCAAGAATGCTCGCTAGGGTAAGCTCTGCTTCTTCTTTTTCAATGCGGTTTTTCTCTTCCTGCGCTTTGCGTTCGGTAATATTAATGGAAATGCCTGCTAAACCTACGATTTCGCCTCCATTATTGAATAACGGGATTTTTTGCGTTAAATAAATGGCATTTTTTTGGTCTACTTCAAACCCTTCTTCTTCAAAAACACAAGGAAAGCCTGTGGCAATAACTTCCATATCATGTTTTCTAATGGCTTGAGCTTGTTTTTGTGAGTAAAGCTCATAGTCCGTTTTGCCAACAATTTCTGTGGGTGATGAAAGACCTACGTTTCGGGCTTGCAATTCATTACAAGCGAGGTAACGAAATTGATTATCTTTCCAGTAAATATGTACAGGCATTCGTTCAATGATTTGCTTATATAAATCAAACTGCTTAAGAAGACTATCATAATTTAGAGCCATAAATTCTCCTGGAATTGTCAACACGTCCTAGACTTCTTTCGCAACGCCACTTTGCAGCATGTTGCAAAAGAAGTCTGTTTTATGGATGCAGCATCGCATGGGCTTCAAAAGCTTCACCAGGATACTGAGTGTGCAATTGCGTTATCTCATCCTTTAGTTTATTTACATAAATGTGTCTTAGGAAAAACAGCGTTTGTTTTTCTTTAGAACAACCTGCCTCTAAAGCAAAAAATCTCAAATGGGTTAAATTCCGTGCATGTCGAGTCATCAGTGCATTGTTTGGGATTAATGAAAAAGGGTCACTCCTTAATGCTTCCAACCGCTTTCCTGAATACTGAGGATGGCTGGCGGTATTGGCTAAGATAATTTTTAGCGGATTTTCCCTAAGAACTCGATGGATATAATGTCTAATTGATTCGTGACTGTCATGAAGCATTTCCCCCGTCACAATGAGACAATGCTCAGCCAAATAAGGGTTACAGCTCACTAAATCGTAATCAGTTGATTCTTCTTGACCAAGGAGTAAAAAATAAACTAAGTCTGAGTGGATGGCAGACGATTGGTTTATGCGTTTCACGATTAATAAAACGGGTATTTTTTGTTGAATACTATGATAAAAAATAATTTCACTCACAGGGTAACAAGGTAATACCATTCTGTTTTCATCAGCAATCTGGCAAAGTTTGGGTAGTATATCTGCGTAACCTAATTGAATAGGCAACTCTTGGGCAATCTTCAGAATAAACTCGCACCCTAATTCACAAATGAGTTGCTGGTATCGGTGAGTAAGCCGTTTGGCTCGATATTTAGAGATATGAAATTCACGCACAATGTGCTCTAGATTGACTGCAATCGGAATATTATCTTTACGAATACTAAAATGCGTTAAAAAGTAACAGGCAATAATGAAAGCTAATTCTTCGTGCAAAGGAAATAAAAGTTGATGTCGACTAAGAAATTGACTTGTTTTTTCCACTGCATCAAGACTATTGCTATAAGTAGCTACTTGCTTAAGATCATTTTCCCACTCATTAATCACCTTTTCGATTGTATGTTTATACGATTTGAATCGTTCTATTTCTTGAAGAAGTTCAGCAATTCGCTTTGTGGAGCAGAGCCATTGCTTGCTGAGATGAATGATTTTATAGGCTCTAATTTGGCAAAGATTTTCTCCAACCTGTGGATCGAATGCGAGCAGATTCCCCGTGATAAAAAGCTCCAAAGCCCTGGTTGAAAAATCCACGACGGTGCGAATTAAATAAAGGTCATCTAGTTTTTGATGTTTGTTAACCAATGCGGCATTGTCGGAATGAGGAAGGAGAACAAGAATATTACAGGGCGTAGCAAATAATGAGGGCTTATTTTTCATTTGGCTTATTTCCCAAGTTCCTTATGATATATCGATAATAAATAATCAATATTGAAACAGAGCCGCAGGCGATGAAGCTTAAAAGATATCCACCCGCAAGTAAATAGTCGCCGACGAGTAATCCATGAAATATCGTGAAAAGCTGGATGATATTAAAGCCGACAAAGGTGATAAGTGATACACCCTCAGTGGTTTTACGTTTTAGCAAGGTAATAATTTGCGGAATAAAAAGAGCAGCGTTGACCAATAGGCTAATAGAAAAACCGAGTTGTACGAGTTGCTCAGTAAATGACATACCTAACTTCCACAAAATGCAGAATGGCCATTATAGCTTTAAAATGCTATTTTTGTCAGCAAATACAGGACTTGAGAATGCCTTTATTTAGCGCTGCTTGAATGGGGAATGAGCGCTTATCCTTGCAATACATTAAGTCTTTTTTCTATGGTGTGCTCAATGTCATCAGCCATGGCTTTAGTGGATGACGTCCACACGAATAATTTCCCTAACAAGCTTTGTGCGCGTAATTGGCAAACCACGTCTTGATAAGTGGTTTTCCATCGTTTAATACTGTCCAACGCTTGTTGCAGATCATTGTTAGGAATACCAGCTTGTTCGTTGTAAAGTTTTTTTAACGCTTCAAATTTTTGGATAGTGTTTTCACCGTAGGGCTCTTTTTTGAGCAGATTCTCCATGCGTTGGTAGATTTGGATTAAAATTGCTTTTTTTTCCCCACTTGCTGCAAATCCATCCGGTGGAAGTGGGAAGACATAAAAATATTCTTCAGGAACTCCGAAGGAAAAATTCGCAGATACTGGAAGATTCGTAAAAAACCTAGAGACATTGTCAGGGAGATGAGAGATACCCAGGGTGTATTCAGTGAGTTCGATGGCGGTGTGCCTGCAGTTATTAGCGAGACTAAGATAATGCGATCGTTCTACAATGCCTTGCAATTGTTCATTTGCCCCATTTAAATCACTTGCTGGCTCAAATCCTCTTTTTTCCATGATAATGGTATCGTCCGATTCTTCAATAGGCTGATAACAGCTAATTTCTGTGATTTTCTGTATAAAAGGAATAACTTTCAAAAATTGCTTGTATTGTTCATAAGGAATAGCATAAGCGGAGTAGCTGATAGGACCATAAGGATGAAGAGATTCGTTTTGTAATTCCGCTTCAGTGTGAAAAAAACTCATTTTCATACAGACCTTAATGTGGCCTTGAATGATTTCTTTTCTTAGTTTCAAGCGTTCACTTTGATTAGTCTGTTCGAGTGTATTGAGTCTTTCTAATGCCCCCTCCGATGTGCTTAAGGCCCTAACATCGCTATCAATGATATTACTTTTACCCAGCCGAGCTAGGAAAATGGGCTTACCTTCTTTCATTACTCCTAGCATGACAAAAACATGATGTCGTTTTTCCCCTAATGTTTTTTTCCCTAAAGCAATGAAAAATTCGTCATGTCGATTCATGTGGATTTGATCTAGGGGTTTATAGGGACGGCTTATCTCAGGGACGGCAGGGCTTTGTGAGCCTTTCTTTTTTAAGAAGTAACAAGTGCTGGAATCCAGTTGAATCGAAGGTTGAGTGTCTATGGAAATGGTTGCTGTTTTTTGGGATGTTTTCTCGCTCTTTTCGTAAGGCATTGCTCTATCTTTCTCTGGTTAAATTTTGGTTTTGTCGATTTTATACTATTCGGAATCAATAAAAAATAGGCAATTAATGTTTAAACTCATTCTATTGATAATGTAAGCTCATTTATTTAAACAGAGATTCTATTACTTTATTAACACTCTCCTCAACAGAAGTAGGCTCGATGGCGAGTGTAGCTACTTCTTCAAATAAATTATCGCGTTCAAGATGTTGTTTATCGAGAAAGGCTTTTAGATCAGCGATTGGCAGGAGTGGGGCTCGGCCTCCTTGCATGCGTTCGATTTGTACTGACGTTGAAACCTTTAAGTACACAACAAATTGGGAGGATAATAATGTCCTATTTTCTTCGCTGGCAACCACTGCTTCTTCCATGACAACTACCACATGCTCTTTAGTGATATAGTGAGAAATGATTTCAGCTTCACATCGATGAAAGGCTTCTTCACCCTGTTTCCCTAAAATATCATGCAAACTTCGCCCGATGTAACGCTCCAAACTGGGATTCGCATCGATATACTGCCAGTCTAGTTTTTTCGCTAGAGCTTCACCCAGTAGCGCTTTACCTGCCCCCATATGCCCGATAATGAAAATACGTTTAGGTTTGGTCATCTCTATCTCCTTAAATAGAAAGGGTATCACCAATAGTACCCCAAAGGAGATTCTTCGCTACGCTCAGGATGCCCCTGTCATCCCGAGCAAAAGCGACGACCTCCCGACTCTTGGTAGTAACAATGACTCATCCTTTTCACAAAGTCTATACTTAAAGAGGATGCTTAATAGTTAAAGGAAATATGGTCGTTAAGGGAAGTCTCTCTGTGTATAAATCTCATCCATGCGAAAGCGTGAATGGCATGACATAATGGCAGTGAAAAGGAGGTAGATGATGAAGAAGTTTACCTTATTAATTGCTTTATTGGGGATTTCGGTATTAATGAATGGCAGTTTTGCGGGTATTGCGCAAATCCAAGAAAAATTGCAACTTGCTATAGCCATCAATAATCCGGGTGGCTCAGTCGGTACTGATAAGGCAACGACAAGCTTTCCTAATGCGGGGATGAACACAACCCCAACTAAACAAATTGGTACAGATTCTTATGTGATTAATCCTAATGCGCCATCGACCAAGCCAGGTTATGGTGCGGGTACCGTCTGGCCTACAGCACCAGCCTATACTCCTCAACCTCATCAACCGGCAAGCAGTAGTGCAACGCATTAGAAGTGAGCACTCAAATTCAACCGCTCACCAAGGATTAAGAGGGGACTGTAGTATCAACGCGGCCTAGAGAGACTTGATTCATTCATTTTTGCCAGGGTGTAGTGACGGACTAATTTAGACACTACCCTTTCGCATTCGTTAAGTTGTTCTATTGTCACAAATTCATTGGCACGATGAGCTTGTTCGATACTGCCGGGTCCACAAAGGATAGTCGGTATTTTAGCGCGATGATAAAACCCTGCTTCCGTAGCATAGGCAACTTTATGCTTTTCCTTCACTTGAGTGACTTGACGTATTAATTGAGTAATCACTTCGTTCTCAGAGGTGTTTAGTCCTGGTCCTCCTCCAGGGATTTGGGTGAGCGCAACCGTTGCTTCCGGATATTCTTTATGTAATTCGGGTAATAATGTTTCTTGAATATACTGTTGAATGGTATCAATCAGTTCTTGAGGATTAAGATGAGGTAAGTAACGAAATTCAAAAACAAATTCACACCATTCTGGGATAATATTATAAGCACCTCCGCCATTAATCATGTTAGTAGTGACAGAGGTGAAGGGCACGTCAAAATCGTTATCGAAAGGGCCTTGATTTTTATATTGAGTCGCTAAATGGCGTAAGAAACGGATGAACTGCGCTGCATATTCAATGGCATTACACCCCTGTGGGGTTAAAGAAGAATGGGCTGCTGCACCATGGATTCGACAGCGAAAAAGTAACCTGCCTTTGTTCGCAGTGACAGGTCGCATGCTGGTCGGTTCACCAATCACACATCCTTCCGGTTCAATCTTCCATTTTTTTAAATTTTCCAGTAAAGAAGGAATACCTAAACAGCCTATTTCTTCATCATAGGAAAAAACAAAATGAATAGGTTTAGCGAGTTTAAGTTGGCAGAAGTCGGGCAAGAGTTTCAATAAGACAGCAAGAAATCCTTTCATGTCAGCAGTTCCGCGTCCATAAAGACAACCATGGCGTTCACTGAGTTCAAAGGGATTGGTATCCCACTCTTGGCCATCCACAGGTACTACGTCGGTGTGTCCTGAAAGAACGAGGCCTCCGTGAGAGCGGTTGCCATCGTGAGCGGGCAGCGTAACAAAGAGATTGGCTTTCGCTTTATTTTCGTCGTAAATCAATTCGGGAGAAAGATGATGCAATCGATACCAATCTTGAACTAAATGGATTAATTGCAGGTTTGAGTTGCGTGAGGTTGTGTCGCAGGCAACAAGCTGCTTGAGCCATTCGGTGGTGTTCATGACGATATTCCCGTTAACTTCATGTATGATTAAGAGTAGTTCATAAAAAAGCAGCGGCTAAAAAACGTAATCGCTTCTCTTTAATGCACTGTCTCACTCGCATCCATCTCTTTTAATGCCATAGCCATCGCTGCATTGATTTGTTCTGCAATTTGGGGAAATGCTTTCTTGAATTGTCTTTCAGCTTGCTCAGGATTGGCATGGCCTAAATGAATAATTTGCGCTATTTTTCCCAGAAAAGATTCAGGATCCAAGGCTTTTGCTTTAGCAATTAAATCAGCAGCCTCTGTTAAATTGCCGCGTAGGGCATGGACCAGTGCCAATCCACCCCAGCCTTCGGAATTTTCCTCATAAAGCGCGATGGCTTCTTGATAGCTGTATTGTGCCTCATCTAATTTATTAAGAAAAAGCTGACACCATCCTAAACTGACCCAGTTATCATAAAAATGAGGGTTTAACTCAGCTGCTTTTAAGTAGGCTTCTTCAGCCTTTTGCAAGTGAATGGCGCGAAAATAAGTTGTGCCTAAAGCAAACCACAAACGACTATCCGTTGCATTTTTATCAAGCAATTTTTTAATTTCTCTAACACTTGTCTCTTCTTTCATTAAACGTAATAAGAGCGTAATCACTTGGGCTTCATAATTCTTCGGATTGATGATTAGTGCCTGTTCTGCCGCATTCTCAGCTGAAATTTCATCTCGATTATCCAGATATAACTGCGCTAATAAGACTAAGGTTTGTTCAATTGGACCATGCTGTTCTAAAACGAATTCCAATAATTGAATAGCTTCATCCAGTTTCTCTTGTTGTTGTAGCAGTTGAACCATGAGAAATTCAACGTCATAGGATGGATTTTTTTTAAACAAAGGGGTTAAGATCGCTATCCCTTCGGTGGGCTCATTCAATGAATAATGGCAAACTGCCAAACTGTAGCGAAGAATAGGCAATTCTTCTAAGCGAAGTGCTTGAATGAGTGCTTTTTTCGCTTGCTCAAAATCGCCTTGATTCAAAGCAAGCATACCTTCTACCGCGACGCACGCATCAGCATCGATTGTTTTAGCTTTGTCGAGGTATTGCTGCGCTTCACTAAACTTGTTTAATTGGCGGTACCCTTCGCTCACCGACAGCAATAGATTGAGATTAGAAGGATCTTGCTCAAGAAACTGTAGATAACGATTCAGGCGTTCTTGTTTTTTATCGATAATGTCCATAGTTTAGTGAAAACTCCTAATCAAAGCTTGAACCACTATATCCCATCCATCGATTAATACAAAGAGTAAAATTTTAATGGGTAGCGCAATCGTCATAGGGGGAACCATCATCATTCCCATGGTCATTAAAATCCCTGAAACAATTAAATCGACCAACAAAAAGGGTAAAAAAATCATGAAGCCAATTTGAAAAGCTGTTTGCAGTTCACTGAGGAGAAATGCAGGAATCAACTGGTAAAACTTGATGTCTTGTGCCGTTGCGGGTGGAGGTTCTTTTGCCAATTCTAAAATTACCTGCATGTCTTTTTCCCGTGTTTGTTTAAGCATGAATTGCTTCAGTGGAGTTTTTGCTTTTGCCAATGCCATTTCGGTATTTATTTGATGGGTTTGATAAGGCTGATAAGCTTCGGTATAAATTCTTTTAGCGACGGGCATCATGGTAAAAAGAGTAAGGAAAAGTGCCAAACTGATAAGAACCGAATTGGGGGGAGTCTGCTGAAGTCCCAAGGCGTTGCGAAGCATCGATAACACGACAACAATGCGTGTAAACGAGGAAAGCATGATTAAGCAACTTGGAGCTAAACTTAATAAAGTGAGCAATGCAAAGACTTGCAAAGCAGGAGCAAGATCATCTTGAGCAAAGTGAATAGGCCCAAAAGAGAGGGTAGGGGTGGTTGCCTGTGCGATTAAGGGAGTCCCTATAAAGAAAAAAGCCACGCAGGGAAATAAAAATTTTCTACAGCAATACATCGTGAGTCTCTTTATTCAAAGGTTGAAGAACTAATCCATGTTGGTTATCAGCAAGAAGAAATTGTTGATTTTGGTACTCAATGACATAAACAATTGTCTTCGCATTTAACCGTTTTTTATCCACGACTAAACAAGCGACGGAGGGCAGTAGGGTGCCGCTATTTTTTTTAGCCAAGACCAAACAAACCGCAGCAAAAATTAGGATGAACACCAGATAAGTGAACCATCCATGTTTGGGCTGCAGCGTTTCCTTGAACGGAATTTTTTCTGCAAAGGCTTGGTTTGAGAAAAAACTCATAATCCAAACCATAAGAATGTATTGGTAATTCACGTGCTTGAGGGAAAAGGGTTTGTTTTTCGAGCATCGTAGCCCAGCAAAGCAAGTCATTTTGGCCAGAAGAGTAGACTGATTGATACGTTCATTATTCATCAGGAGCCTCGGTGATGAGGAGGGCAAAACACTCGTCAACGCTCATTAATTCACCTCGTGCAATCACTTGATTGTTAAGTAAGAGATCGATAGGCTCATTTATTTTTTGATCTAAAGATAAGAGTTGACCTGCTTTAAGGCAACGTAATTCAGCGAGAGAGAGCGTAATGTTGCCCAGACGGACTTGGCATTCAACTTCTAATGAACCGACTAGGTTCAAGTAATTGTCACCAAGCAAGGACTGATTTTCAGTTTCGGGCTCTAATTCGGGTAAAGCAATTTTTTTTACAGTGATACTCATGTTATGACCTCATTAACTGAATGGATTTATGTTGCAATAATTGACCGATCTCGGCTTCACAAATGCTTTGATTTTGATGTTGAACGACCAGAGGTGTATTCAAAGCATGATCCGTTTTAATGACATCCCCTACCTGCAAACCAAGCACTTTCGCTAAACTGAGACGAAGTGGCTTAAGTTGGATTGTTAAATTCACGTTTTGGGGGGCCAAAGCGTTGTCTAAACGTACCAAGGGTTTAGAGATTTTTTTAGGTTGTGGCAAATGGGGCAATACCCAGTTCGAATGGAGATAAAAATTAAATAAACCCTTGCTGTGAGTTAAAGTTAAATTTAAGCAGGCTGACCCAGGATATATCCATTCATTATAGTGGGTTGAGTTAATGGTGGTTTGCAGTGAATCGAGACCTAAAAAATCATGTAGTAATCGGGTAAAAATCTCAGCGCTGACTGAGTTGAAACAATGGGATATTTCACCAAAGAGAGTTTGTTGTAAAAAGGGTAGAGCATTTGGCTCATAGAGAGCGATAGAGTCACCCTTTTCATGGGTGATCAATTGCATTTCACTAAACGCACTGATTTCAGAACAACAGCTGACATTCAGCATTATAGGATCCATAAAATAGCTCTCATTCCACTGGAGCAATAGTTTATTAAAAGAATGCTCAATGGATTGCAATGCAGAGCTAGTGATTATTCGGTAAGGTCTTGCATTTTTTTTCATTTTTGGTGTAACTCTTCCAATAGTTGTTTGTCCATTTCCATGATTTGTGAGCAGGCTTGAAACATGCGTTGCAAGACAATGATATTGGCAAACTCAGTGGTTGAATCGACATTCGATGTTTCAATTTTTCCAGGTTGCAAATTACCAAATCCTTCTTTATTGGCACGGCCAATTTGCCTGCCTTGTTCGGTTTTAGCGCGGAATAAATTATTGTCGGCTGGGATTAAATTGTGTTCTAAGTCATCAAATTGTGCTAATGCAATATAAATGCCTTTTGTGGTTTGGTCATTATCATATTGCCAAGAAATCTGCCCGTTCTCATCGAAGGAAAGTCCAATGAGATTGCCTTCGATAGAACCATCTTGTTGATGAACGGTGATGTTTGTAGCCGCTTTTAAGACGCCTGCTTCGTTGAGACGGACGGATTTGTCTTCATCAGACAGGTAATTGCCAAAGTTGAAAGTGATGAGTTGATTATTAGGTAATTTAAGATCAATCGCATTGAATCCTGCAGTCGGAGCCCCTTGATCAAGAGCACTAAATCGTAAAGTTTGTGGTAAAAAAGAGAGTTCTGTTCCTTCATAGCTTACTCCGTTCAGTTCCCATTCCAAACCATCCTCATTATTTAATTGGTTTTTCACGACACCTCTGGGTTTAAATTCCAATGTAATTTGATGCGCTTTACCTTGCGCATCAAAGATCGTATCAACCGTAAATTGAATAGGTTTATAATTGCTTTTGATGGGATCGGAATTAGATGTATTGTCTTCTTCTTTTTTAACGAGAATAAAGTCTCCTGCCAAATCCACATAACGCGTTGGCTTGCCAACAAGCGTTTTGGCCGCGTTTTGTTTGATGGGAACTAAACTACCCCGTTCATTATATCCTTGAACAAAACCACCACTGCGCCTATCCACAAGGATGCCATCGCTGTTAAAATTAAATTCACCATTACGAGTGTACATGAGTTCTCCGTTTTTAAGACGGATCATAAAAAATCCTTGGCCTGAAATGGCAAAATCAGTGGGATTACCTGTTCCCAAATAGCTGCCTGGACGAAAGTTAGTGACGGCGCCTGCTACAGCGACTCCTGAACCTAAGTGATTATTGTTTTTCTCATTACCCAAAGAAGAATAAAACACGTCACTGCGTTTGAATCCTGGACTTTGCATGTTAGCGACATTATGGGAGGTGTTTTGTAATCCATAACTTGCAGCAAGCATTCCTGTTAAACTGGTGTAGTAGGTGCTAGTCATCGTCTTTCCTTAATCTATTGAGTAGCCGAATTTCGAACAAGGGTAATCTCGGTTAATTGCACACGTGGATTATCGCCATTGCTCATGAGTACATGGACGAGGGGGGGCAGATTGGGGGAAAATTCAATTTTGTTGACCACCCCTTCGAGCTTGCTATTGCTAATGGTCACCTTTTTACCCAGAAGCATGAGGCTTTGATTATTATCTGCCAAAGACGCCAGTAGTTGATTCGTGGTTTGTGCTTCTTGGAGTGAAGAAAACTGAGCCATTTGTGCCATGAACTCTTTATTATCAATCGGCTTCAATGGATCTTGATATGTTAATTCCTGCATGAATAATTTTAAGTAATCGGCTTGATTGATATTCATTTCTTGAGCTGAGTTGATTGCATTAGTCATGTTGTACTCCATTAATTCTAAGATGCTGCAAACGAATTCCTTTACTTGTAAGCCATTGCTTTATTAACTGTATTAACTCGTTTATTTGTTGGATGTCTAAGGCTGTTGTATTTAGGCTGAATTCAGCTTCATTATTGAAGATGAACAGTTGATGATTTTTAACAGGATCGCATTCGACTTTATTTAGAGTAAGCGCTGAGGTTTTTTTATTCGCACAATCCCGATTCGCTAAGGGCGTATCGCTGTATTTTTCTTGCGCATTAAATGCCTTATTTTCCATTTGATTTGGCCGGATAAAATAAGAGTTTTGTTCAAAATTAATTGGCGATTTTGCTTGTTGAAGAGGCAGGGTAGGATTGAGGTCATACGTGTTATCCGGTGCACGCTTTTCAAGGGGTTTGCTTGCTGGCACTGCTACCCGAGTACTTTGCACACTTGAGATTGAGCGAGGGTAGGGGGTTTTATCCTCGGTGAGCAGTGATTGGAAGGTTAATGCTGAATTTTCCAATTGTTGCTGGTGTTGCCAATAGTATTCATCGCTTGTTTTTGGGTTTTTTGACGAGAATTTGTCGGTCAAACTATTGAGCATGTTCTCTTCAATTTTCATGCAGGCTCCTTCCGTTGTAAAATCCATTCATCGTTTGCATTTTGTTGGGAGATTATTTCCTTTTTTAATGATTCTTTCCTTAGTTTTCCTTGGTATTTTTCTAACATTTTTAACTCTGTCTGCAGACGAATTTTCCGTTCATTTAACTGGGAAAGTCGTGTTTCTATGGCTTTATTTTCAATACTTAACTCTTCAAGTCGCTGCTGTTTTTGAATGATGAAATTAAGTCGGGCAATTTCTTGTTCTGGGATGATGAGCGCTGAGGTTGCACAGGCTTGATGAATTTGTTGTTGCAAATGATGCAGTGACTGTTGCATCGATTTTTGTTCCTCATTAATGGCTTGCGACAATTGCTCGACTTCGTTTAATTGCCAAGACAGTTTATTCATCAGTGCGACTAGTGTTTTATTCATTGCAAAATCTCAGAAAAACGTTGTAATAAAATTTCAAGAGATAGAGCCTCTTGTTTTTGCACTAACAGTTGATTGATCGCATCAATGCGTGCAACGACATAATCGAGCTTGGGATTATTGCCGGGTTTGTAGGCGCCAATCTCAATCATGTCTTTGTTTTGCTGGTATAGGCTAAGCAGAGAAACAATCTTATCCACTATCCGTTGTTCATCTTGGTTGAGTAACTGCATTGCGAGGCGTGAGGTACTCTGCAAAACATCGATAGCAGGATAATGGCCGCGTTGAGCTAAAGCTCGGGTTAGAATGATATGGCCATCCAAAAGTGCGCGCATGTGGTCAGCAATGGGCTCATTAAAATCATCTCCCTCCACGAGTACGGTGTAGAGTGCAGTGATACTCCCTTGCCCTACAAAATTACCCGCTCGCTCGACAATGCTTGGCAAAAGGGAGAAAACGGTGGGAGTGTAACCTCGAGTCGTGGGTGGTTCGCCTAAACTTAAGCTAATTTCTCGTTGTGCCATGGCAAAACGAGTCATTGAATCCATGAATAGTGCCACTTTTTTGCCTTTACTGCAAAAATATTCGGCAACAGCAGTGGCGGTCAATACCGCTTGCTTTCGCATTAAAGCAGGTTCATCACTGCAGGCGACAACGACCACTGATTTTTTAAACAGCTCCTTATCGAGGTGTTGCTGGATGAAATCATTGACTTCTCGACCGCGTTCACCGATGAGCGCAATCACATTGATATCGCTTGTGATCTGTCGGACCATCATGCCGAGTAGCACAGACTTGCCTACACCACTGCCGGCAAAAATCCCTATGCGTTGACCTTCACCAAGCGGAAGCAACGCATCGATGGCATGGATACCTGTGAGCAGCTGGTTTTGAATGGGCTGACGATGCAGTGGATTTATTTTGTTTTTGTGCAACGGCACTTGCTGAGAACCATTAATATCCCCAAGTGTATCCAAAGGTTGGGCAAAAGCATCGATAATCCGCCCGAGAAGCGCCTCCCCAGCGGGTATTGCCATGGAATGGCCGGTGGCACGCACTTTAAGTCCCGTATGGATTTTAGCCATGGTAAAAGGCATCAAAAACACATTACCTTGTGCAAATCCAATGACTTCAGCATGCATGATTGCTTGATTGCGAGTATTGAGGATTTCACATACTTCACCAATAAAAGCGTTAGGAGGGCCATTGGCAACTAATTTTAGGCCAAGGCATTGCTCAATATGACCGATGCGATCCATTGGTTGTATTGATTTTAACCAGTTATTCATGGGAATTCCTCTTCTTTATTTGCAAGAGAGCTTGCTTAAGGCCATCAATTTGCCGCTCAATGCCCGCATCAAAAAGACCATGTTCGGTTTTAATGCGGCATCCGCCTAAAGTGAGGGTTTCATCCGCAATCACTTGCAAATCCTGGTATTGACTAAAATCAATTTTTAACGCGCCTTGTCGCAATAAAGTTAAATCTTGAGGATGTAATGCTAGCGTGATTTTTTGCTTATCATTGAGATGAGTCAGTGCTGCAGTAATTTGTTGCGCGATTACCTCTTTTGAACACTGCTGTTGAATAAATAATTGTTGCACGATGGCCAAGACAATATCTGCAATTTCGGCTTTTAATGCCAGCCGACTTTCATTGAGCGCATCAGGAATAACTTGCAGTAAATTATTCAGTTGCTGCACGATACCCATCGTTTGGCTGGAAGTGAGTTTTTTGCCTTGCTCAAGTCCCTCTACAAGTCCTTGCTCAAAGCCAATTTTATACCCTTCCTCGCGTGCCTGTTCTTTCAGTAATGCATTCTCTGTTGCAGAAGGCGAAAGTGTATTGGGCGAAATAAAGTTATTTTCCTGAGCTAATGGGGGTTTACCCAGCGGAAAATAATCATCGCTCAAGATCACGTGTTTGAGAATATCAGCCATGACTATTCTCCACAGAGTGATCAAAAGAAAGAGAGCTTGTGTTTTCCCAATGGCTAAAGAGGGCTTGTTTAGGTGAACTTTTTAAGCGTTTCACCTGAGTTTTCAGCAAATGTTTAATCGTGCCTTCATGATCAAACCTGCGCAAAAAATCCTCGTGCCAGTCGTATTGTCCTTGCTCGAGTATGATAGCGATATAAAGTGGCGAATGGGTAGACAGGCGTTTGCAAAGCTGACCAGGTAGAGAATCAATGGGGATAAATGAAGCGATTGCGCCTCTAAGCTTGCGAAAATGTTGCGCATGCTGAAGCAACTCCTCGCCTTTCTGGCGAATAAATAATGCCTTTTCCGCCGTTGACAACTGACTGATTATCCAGCGCTGATCCGCTTTAGATAAATGCGCTATTTTAAGTAAAATGGACTTCAATTGATTACTCATAGTGATTTAACCATTGCGTTAACTCAGTTAACAATAATTGTCTTTTGCGCCGACGTGATTTGACGTTGAGAGAGTAGAAAAAAATCACTAGGCTTAAGCAGCCAATGACTGCAAGAAAAATTAAATTGGAAGACGCAGTACTTTGAGGAATAGAAGAAGTCAATGGAATAGAGGGAATTAAATGAGGCGTTGTGATTAATGCCTCAATACTGATTCGATCGCCACGGACTTCATCAAATCCCACAATTGATTTCACCAAGCGTTCAATTTGTTCTATTGTTTGCTGACTGGTAAATTGTGGAATGGCAACGGACACAGTAAGTCGCTCAATGTTGCCACTTGCACGAGTAAAATGCTCTTTTTCCCTCCCAAATTGATAGCTCTTTTCGCGTGTCAGATCGTGATTGGTTTGTGCTTTTTCTGATTTAGATGAGGTGGAGTGTTGCGTCTCTTTTTCATGAGTAATAATCCCATCACGCTGTGGCTTAATTAATTCGCGCTGCAATTCGTCATAATTTAAAGTCACATCAATTTTGACCATGACTTCTTCATCAGTAAAAACCGCTTTCAGCATCTGTGTGACTTTTTGGTTCAAGTAATGTTCGATGCTTTTTTTAATGGCAAAATGCCCTACGGTGGAATCGTCCTCGTCGTGGGTTAAGTTATTGCCATTTTGATCGACAATAATAACATTGTTTTTCTGCATGTGAGGGACGCTTGCGGTAATTAGCTGCTGAATGCTTTTGACTTGCTGAGGAGTGAGGGGTTGATTGAGATGTAAATTGACAGCGGCTTTGGGCTGATTTTCCTCTTGCTGAAATAAATGACGTTCTGGGATGACTAAGTGCACTCGTGCTTGGCGCACTTCATCAAGGCTGCTGATGGTGCGTTCTAATTCGCCTTGCAAGGCGCGCTGATAATTGATTTTTTGAGAAAAATCCGTCATGCCAAAATCACTTTTATCAAACAGCTCGAAACCCACTTGTTGTGAAAACTGGACTCCACTATTCATAAGTTTGATGCGCGTTTTTTCAATTAAAGGTTTACTGATGAGAATTTCGCTGCCCTGATGACGTACTTTATAGGGAATGTTGGCTTGCTCTAATTGGTTAAGAATTTGATTGGCATCCCGACTATTCAATTGATTGAATAAAACGCCATACTGGGGATTAACCACCCAATAAGAAAGCAAAAAGGTAAGGCCAATAATCACTATTAAACCAAGGGCAAAACTTAATTGCCGCTGTTTGCTTTGTGTTTTTAACCATTTCAGGCTAGCTTCGACATACTTCACTTAAATCTGCTCTCTCATGATTTCTTGATACGCACTCATCAATCGATTGCGCACTTGTTCTAAAAATTGCAACGATAATTTGGCTTGTTCCAGGGTTAACATGGTTTGGTGTAAACTGGCTGCTTGACCACTGGCTAATTGCTGCAATGCGTTATCTGCAGCCAGTAATTGATCATTTGTTTCTCCCAAACGTGCCGTTAACCAGCTAGCAAACGAAGGCGTGGATTGATGCACTGGCTCAACACTCTTCATACCCGAGTTCAAACCAATTCCATCGAGTGCTTGAAGTTTCATCGTTCATCTCCAATGCTTAAGGCTTGAAGATACAGGCTGTGCGCTGTATTGATGACTTTTATGTCGGCTTCATAAGCGCGTGATGCACGCAACAGAGTGGTCATTTCATCCACCATGCTGAGTCCTGGATAGCTGATATAACCTTGTTTATCTGCCGCAGGATGTCCTGGTTGATAAACTTTATTGGGCGGTATTCTTTGTGGTGCTAATTCAACCATGGCAACTTCGGGATCTTCTGCATTGCTCAGATAAGCTGAAAAAGGTTTTGCTGTGGCTATAACCTGCATGGGTTGAAAAGAAGTTCCTTCTGCATTTTGCAAACTATGCTGATTAGCAATGTTGTTAGCAACCACATCAACTCGCAGTTTTTCTAAATTCATTCCTTGTGTGGCGATCGCGTAAATTTGATCGTAGCTCATGATGAAGTATTCCCGTGTAAAGCCAATTTCAGGATGGCTAATTTCTGATTGAGTCCTTTAATGAGTGCGCGATAATGAGTGGCGTTTTTTACGCTTAGGGCAATTTGCTCATCGATGGATGAATAAGTATCGCTGGTTTGATAGAAAGGATTTACTTGTTGCAAGAAATCTGAATTAATCTCAGTTTTTTGCCCCAGTTGCTCTTCAAAATTAACTGCCATGGTTTGATAATGACGCGTATTCGCATTGGCAATGTTATTGGCTATCGCGGTTTGTCGCATCAAGCTTGCATCCAGTGCTAAACGAATGAGTTCAATTGTTGGATCATAATTCATAGTTCCTCCTCGCTATTGAATGACCAGTTCGGCGTGTAGAGCCCCTGCACGCTGTAAACTTTGTAAAATCGCAATAATATCGCGCGTTGATGTTTGTGCCTTGGTTAAAGAAGCAATTAACTCAGCAACCGTGGCTCCTTCAGCGAGTGTCACTGTATTCGCTGTTGTTTCTTTGACATTGATATTCGTTGACGGAGTAAGCGCTGTGTGAACTTCTTTACTCATATCGCTTAATAGTGTGGGTTGCGAGACGTTATAAGTAGTGGCTATTGCAATTTGCAAATTACCATGAGAAATGGTGACAGGATCGATTTTCACATCTGCGCCGGCGATCACCACCCCCGTGCGCTCATTGACCACCACAGTAGGAAGGTTATCTGGCTCGATGGCAATGTTCTCTAATTGGCTGATGAAACGCACAAAATGCTTCTTTACCGTCATAGGAGGATGAATTTCGATGTCCTGGGCTGTCTTAGCAAGGGCAGTGTCAGCACCAAATTGCTGGTTGACAGCCTTTTCAACATGATCGGCTGTAGTAAAATCCGGACGATTTAAAATAATGTGAATTTCACCTTCTTTATTCATCAATTCGTTGTAAATTGTTTTTTCAACTACGGCGCCACTCGGTATAAGTCCAGTGGTAGGATGATTTTTTTGAATGACATTACCGTATACATCATATTTAAAGCCGCCAATTGAAATGGGACCTTGTGCTAGGGCATACACTTGATTGTCAGGGCCTTTAAGTGGGGTGACGAGAAGCGTTCCACCCAGAAGACTTTTAGCATCGCCTAAGGACGCGACATTCACATCCAACTTGTCACCCTGATGAGCGTGGGTGGGAATATTCGCCGTCACAATGACGGTTGCAGAGTTTCGACTGTTAACTTCATTCGGATTGATATTGACTCCAAACGTTTGCAACAAATTGGCGATCGCTTGAGTGGTGTCTTTATTGCGGCGAGAATCACCGGAGCCAGCTAGGCCGATAACTAAACCATATCCAGTGATGGGATTTTCTTGTAAACCTGAGACATGAGCAATGGATTTTAAGCGTACCGCTCCATGGCTTGACGTGAAACTGAAAACTAAAGTGAGGAGGAGAAATAACACATTAAAGGAGCCTGGCTGTTCTCTTAATTGCTTCATTACACCAACCCCATCAAGGACAATACTTTATAGACGTAATTGCGTCGCTGCGAATCCGAAACTGAGCCTTCACCCGTATAAGTAATTTGTGTGTCAGCAAGGCGGGTCGAAAGTACGGTATTTTGCGAGCTGATGTCTTCAGGTCTGACAAAGCCACTGAGTAAAATGGTTTGTTGCTCACCATTGATGCGAATCAATTGATGGCCTTCCACGAGATAACCTCCCGATTGAACAGCCTTAATGCGTACGGTTAAGGCGGCTTTTATTTTGCCGTTACGTCCCGTTTTAGCCGAAGAGTGACCTTTACCACTCAAACCAAAACCGACCTCATGGCGTTTTTTGTTGTAACTCGCTTCTAAAGCAGCCTTGATTTCTTTGCCCGAAGCAAGGTCAGCACTGCTATGGGCATTGGATGTTTCCATGACGATGACAGTCAAAAGATCGCCTGGTAAATAGGCTTTTTTATCCGCAATCAGCGAGCGATAATTGCTCTCGTCAAATAAACTTACTGCACTTGCTAAGGGGGAAAGGAAGCAGCAAAGAGTAAGAGCACTGATTGTCAAAATACTAGGCATAAATAATCTTGCTTTAACCACGAATTTCATTGGTCGCTTTTTCCAATTCATCAGCAATTTGTATGGCTTTGGCATTTAACTGATAAACGCGTTGAGCAAGGGTTAATTGCATCAGCGAATTCACCATATCGACATTGGATTGCTCAATTTGTTTCTGCAACAAAGAACCCATGCCATTGGTGTCCGGGGCATCAATAATTGGCTCACCCGTCTGTTCGGTTGGGTTATATAAGCCATTACCAATAGGATTTAACGCTTCAGGATTTAAGAATTGCGCGAGTTTAATCGTGCCTAAGAATTGAGGTTCAGGCTCATCCAGCATAATCGCTTCGACATCACCATTTTTTTGAATGCTGATAGCAACGAAACCCTCGGGTATTTGGATATTGTCTGCTAGTCTTAAGCCATCCTGAGTGGCGAGATACCGATCGTCATCAATGATCAAGGTGGAATCACGTGTGTAGGAAATATTGCCATCAGGATGAATGACTTGCAGGAATCCACTGCCGTCAATAGCAATATTGTGCCAATCATCGCTTGGTTTCAGCGGACCTTTGCTGAAATCTTTTGTTATTTTATAAATGGCGGTGCCTGCGCCTAATTGCGCTGTCGCCTGATTTTGGATAGTCGAAGTCCCATGAATGTTTTGATATAACACATCAGTAAAGGTAATTTTTGAAGCTTTGTAATTGGGTGTATTCAAATTTGCTAAATCGTTAGCTATCTTGTCGATATAATACTCTTCCGTTTTTAAGCCGCTTGCGGCAATGGCAAATGCATCAGACATTTCCTTCTCCTAATTGACTAATTGCCGTGGATAACAAATTATCCGCGGTCCGCATCACCCGTTGTGATGCTTCGAAATGGCGAGAGGTTTTAAGCATTTCGAGCATCTCATCCACCGACTTCACATTGGATTGCTCAATAAAACCTTGTAATACACGAATAGTACTATTCGCGGGATTTGGTAATTCAACCGATTCGTAAAGCCCTTGGCCGCGGTAGTTCAGTTTTTGCATTTGAGAAAATTCAACAAGATTGATTTGCTCAACCTTGTGATTATCGACATAAACGATGCCTTGGGAATCGATAGTGAAGGAATTATTATCCACACGGATAGGTCCTGATTTCCCTAAAAGCAAAGCCCCGGTCGCCAATGATAATTCTCCTCGTTCGTTAACCTGTAAATCGCCGCGACGGGTATAAAAAACCCCTTCTTCGGTTTGCACCTCAAAAAAACCATCTCCCGAAATCGCAATATCTTTTGCGTTTTGCGATTGCGTCACTGTACCTTGCGTAAAGATTTTTGCGTTCTGCATTTGTTGGTGAGCTGAAGGGATTTCAGTGTCTAATTGCATAGAAAATGACTTATTTTCAAGGAGTTGACGCTTATAACCGGGCGTTTGCATATTGGTAATGTTTTGATTAATTGATTGCAAACGCAGTTGGTCTTGTAACAGGGCTATTTGAGCTGCACCAATGGCATCCATCATCATGATTTTTATCCTTATTGCACAACAGCGAATGATTCGACTTGAATACTGATTGGTATTTCATTCATGGCCAATACAGTCAGGTGAGGAATCACGCGTTGAGTTAATTGCTTGATAGGTCTGCGCAGAGCAGAAGAACAAAGCAACACCGGTCTTTTTCTTTCGCCAAGCATTTTTTCGACTTGATTAGCAAGCGAAGTAATGAAATTTTCAGTCAAACTTGGTTCTAATGCCCAAAAGTCTTTGCCTAAATTTTGATTGAGTTTTTGCTCAAGAACGGGGGCAAGAGTGAGCACTTGCAAACTGTCTTGATTTATTAATAATTTTTGGCAAATGGCTGTACCAAGGCGCATGCGCACAAGCTCAGTCAGCTGAGTCGGGTCAGTGATGGTTTTTGCGTGTTCCAGCAACACTTCGAGAATGGTAGATAAATAACGAATAGGCACTTTTTCTTGTAATAAATTTTTAAGAATGCATTGTACTTGGCTTAAGGGTAGTAAAGTTGGAATGAGTTCATCGCGAAGATGACGAACATTTGTTTGTTCAAGTAAGATCTCGGTTTCGGTTCTTGTGAGTAAATCAGCAATATGATGATAAACAACTTCTTTTAGGTGAGTAATGAGCACATTGATGGGGTCACACAAGGTATATCCCATTTCAACTGCCTTGGTTTGCTGAGAGGGATCAATCCAGGCTGCAGCTAATCCGTAGCTGGGATCGCGCACTGCGATGCCATCTTTCAATAGAGTTTCTTGATGAGTTCTGCTCGAAGCGAGGGCGAGCATTTTATCAAAATACAGTGGATGATGACCGCCTTGGTTATTCCCTTGAATACTAATGTGATAAAACGGATAACTGAGCTTTTTATCGCTTAACAATTTAATTTCGGGAATAACAAATCCAAGTTCAAAAGCGATGCGCTCACGTACTTGTTGAAGGTACTGAAGAAAGGTTTGTTCTTGTTGAGCGAGACGCGTGAACAGTTCAGGATGTAAGTGAATTTCTACTGGATAAATTTTAATTTTGTCATAAAGAGACACTTCGTTTTCTTCAATAATTTCTTCCGTTTTTGTTCGGAGTGCGTGCCAGGTAGCCGTTGCAAAAAGGCCAAAAATAGTGAGTACTGGAAGGGCTGGAATGCCGTTTAAGAGGAGCAAACTTAATAAGCCCACACACACCATGATTAAGCTTTTAGGATAAGCGGCAATTTGCTTAGCAATCTCACTACCTAGTTGCGTGTCGGTGGCGGCTCGGGTGACAATAATTCCCGTCGCTGTTGAAATGATTAATGCTGGAATTTGAGTGACTAAGCCATCGCCAACAGTCAGCAAAGTATACCGTTGAATCGATTCACTAAGCGTGAATCCTTTTTGTGCCATACCAATGGCAAGTCCGCCAATGATGTCCACTAAAATAATTAAAATACCCGCAATAGCATCCCCTTTGACAAATTTAGACGCACCATCCATTGAACCGTAGAAATTGGCTTCTTTTTCAATTTGTGCACGCCTCAATTTCGCCTCAGCGTGAGAAATAATCCCCATGTTGAGATCCGCGTCAATACTCATTTGTTTACCGGGCATGCTGTCTAAAGTAAATCTGGCAGCCACCTCTGCTACTCGCTGAGCGCCATTGGTGATCACGAGGTATTGGATAATGATAAGAATTAAAAATACCACTAACCCCATCACATAATTCCCTCCAATCACATATTGCCCCATTGTCTGAATGACTTGTCCGGCATTTCCTTCAGCAAGAATAAGACGCGTCGCCGAAATATTAAGTGCTAAGCGAAAAAGAGTTGAAAGCAATAGCAGCGCTGGAAAAGTAGAAAAGCTTAAAGGTTTATCGGTATAAAATGTTAAGAGAAGAATAGTTAATGCCCAACTGAAGTTAATGATAAGTAGAAAGTCGAGTAAAGCAGCGGGGATGGGAATAAATAAGATAAGGAGTATGCTGA
Organism: Legionella maceachernii; assembly: GCF_900167045.1. GTDB lineage: Bacteria > Pseudomonadota > Gammaproteobacteria > Legionellales > Legionellaceae > Tatlockia > Tatlockia maceachernii. The sequence goes on from NZ_FUXJ01000002.1 coordinate 127,501, forward strand.
TCGCAAAACTTATCATGATTAATTCACTATTTCCTTGAAATCGATTTGGACGAGGTGTCATGTGAGCCCTCGCTGGCGATAAATCTCGCGGAAAATAAGGGCTGCAACGGGAAAATGCTCAGCGTGAATCCATTGATTGACGTCGACTGTAGCAAACAAGGACTGGGCGAATGATTTATTTTGAATAATGGGCACATGATGACGCTCAGCCAATAGTCTTGCTTGGTTAGCAAAATCGCCGCGTGCTTTGAAAACCACTTTAGGTGCAGGCATGGCATAGCGCTCGTATTTCAGGGCAATTGCCAAATGAGTTGGATTAGTAATAATCACATCAGCGGTTTTTACTTGTTCTAACGCCGCTGTTTTTTGCCGGATTTGTTGCTGAAGTTGTTTAATTTTCGCTTTAATTATAGGGTCACCTTCACGTTGGCGGTACTCATCTTTCACTTCTTGTTTACTCATCCGATTATCTTTTTTATATTTCCAGCTCATGTACAACTTATCTAATATTGCTAATGCAAATAACACCAATAAAAGTTGCCACATGAATTTAAAAATCAGGGACATGATGAAAGAGGGGTGGGCGTTGGGGCTAACGATTAATAAGTGTAATAGCGTGTGAGTTTCTCGAGGCAGTCGGAATAAGATAAATAAGAAAATGAAGATTAATTTAAGACTCGATTTTATTCCCATAAATAAAGCATGCGAGGAGACTAACCGTTTAAATCCTTGGGCTAAATTAATCCTATCCATTTTAGGCGAAAGCGCTTTTGTAGACCAAACGAAACCTGTCTGAGCAATAGTCGATAAAACAAGACTAAATAGACTTGCTAGGGCAAAAGGTAACCACAAAAATATTAAGCTGGACAAAAGAAATTGCTGTAGTTTAGCCAGGTTTCCAATCTGCAACGAAAAATGCGCCGATAAATGGAAAAGCGCGATCATCAATGTCTTCATTTGCTGAAGCATGGAAGGCCACAAGGCGCTAGTGACGAAAAGCAAACTCATCAAAACCAGCGTTGAATTTAACTCAAGGCTTTTATTGACGACTCCTTTTTCTTTTGCTTTTTGCAGCTTATAGGGTGTTGCTTTCTCTGTTTTATCGCTCATAACATCACCTCTTGCCATGTTTGAAAACAGAGATTGAAAAGTCTTTCCATTAATGGTGTGATGTAATTCAATATGAACGTGAGAAGAACAAAGCCGAGCAAAATTTTGAGGGGTAATGCTAAAAAATAGGTGCTTATTTGTGGCATATTGCGAGTGATTACAGCACTCAATAATTCGATAAGTAATAAACCAATGAGCACGGGGGCAGCAAGCATCCAAGAGAGAGTAAAAACCAGGCCAAATTGGCTAGTCAGAAGATGAAAATGCTTAAAAAGGATGAGCTTACCTGGTGGAATAATCGCTAATGAAAAAGCAAGTCCTTGTATTAATCGATGATGTCCATGCAATGCAAAAAAGGTTAAGACACCAAGTAGTGTGAATAAACGACCTGTTAATGGATCATACGTGTGTTCACTGGGGTTCAAAATTGCAAGCGAATTTAGTCCAATCTGCGTGTCAATCAATTGGCCAGCCACCTGGAAAACAGCAAAAGCTGCGTAGAGACTTAGGGATAAAATTAAGCCGTTACTGAATTCGACTAATGCAGCGGCGACCAAACTGAGTTCATTGAGCTGTTGCGTGGATAATGATAAATGGCTGACAAGTAAAAGGCTTAGTGCAAAAACAATGAATAGTCGTATAGAAAGGGGTAATTGGCTAACTGCTTGAATAGGAGTGAAAATCAACACTACGCCGAGGCGGATTGCCACCAAGAAGAGAACAGCAAATGGAGAATAGCTAAGGGTTATCATCCTATTGTCTCCGGAATGCTTAGAATAAGATTTTTGGCAAAGTCAACAAGTGAATGCAGCATCCATCCACTGCAGACCATCAGCATTAAGACAACCGCTAGAACTTTAGGAATAAAGCTTACAGAGGAATCTTGGATTTGAGTGACGACTTGTAAAACAGAGACAATAAGCCCGCAAAGCAGAGCGGCTAAAATAATAGGCGAAGGTATTAGCAAAGCGTGCCAAAGCAGTTGTTTGGATAAATAAATCGCTAAGTCGTTAGACATTGTCCATTTCCATGTATTCGAGCTTACTTGTAGTCTTCCGTGTGGAATCCGTAAAAAACGGGTGGATTAAAGCAAATTTAAAACGAATTAGCAAGAGGGTTTTTCGACATTGTTTTTGATGACCCAAGCGGACCAGTGAGGAGTATTTGCTCGTTCTGTGAGAAATGTCAACGCCAGTTGTACGCCATCACTTCATTTTTTCCCATGGCAATTTTTGTATTTCTTTTGGCTGCCGCAAGGACAAGGCGCGTTACGTGAAGTTTTATTTTTCCTAGAGGAAGAGGGCGTTTTAAGAGGAGTTCCATCCGTATAAAACCATTTCCCTTCATGGCGCTGAAATTGACTGAGTTCATGAATAGTCTGATTTTCTCCTTGCACTTGATAGGTTGCAATGAATTCAACATAGCCAATGTTTTCATTTTTAGGGTCCATTTCGCTTTTTACAATGTGTAAACCCATCCAAGCGACCTGTTTTGCCCAGCGCTCGGCTTCTGTTGCATCAAACCCCTCTAACGGTTTCCCCCGCATGGTTTTTTGTATGTAATCGATGTTAGCCCGAGAATACGCCGAATAACGCGAGCGCATTAAACGCTCTGGCGTATTGGGAATTTCTTGATTTTCGATATACTGACCACAGCAAGCTAAATAATCGGTTTGTGAACCACAAGGACATTCAATCATTTCTCTTTCCTAAACTTGTTTATTACCTACCTGACAGATTATTATTTCGTGACAGTTTAAGGTGCCTCTTGTTTTTGCAACACCCATTTAACAACAGTGCTATAAGGAATAGCCAACATGATTACATTGTACCAATTTCCTGGTATTTGGGGATTACCCAACGCAAGTCCATTTTGTCTAAAGGTTGAAACTTACTTACGCATGGCAGAAATTCCTTTTGAAATACGATTTGTAAGAAATCCGCGAAAAGCACCTAAAGGTAAACTTCCTTTTATTAAAATGGATGACAAGACACTTGCCGATAGTGAGTTAATTATTGACTATTTAAAAGGAAAAGTAGGGAACGTGTTGGATAGAAATTTAAATAAAGAACAGAAGGCATTATCGGTAGTACTCGATAATACTTTTGCCGAGCGATTATATTGGATTATGGTGTATATGCGCTGGCAATATGAACCCAATTGGCCGATTATCAACAAGGCTTTTTTTGACAAAATGCCGACACTATCAAAATTGTTTGTTCCTGCTATTGTTCGTAAGAACATATTGAAAACTTTGTATGCTCAAGGGATGGGTCGGCACAATTATGACGAAATTTTAGAAATGGGTTATAAAACGCTTGATGCCATTGTCGATTTACTTGGTGAGAACAAATATTTTCATGGAAGTGAACCAAGTAGCATCGATGCGACTGCGTTTGCATTTTTGGCGAATATTGTGTGGCTTCCTTATGAAGATGCGCTGAAAACCCATCTCAATAAACAGGCGACTGTGCTGAGCTTCTGCGACAGAATGTGGAATAGTTTTTACCCTGAATTAGCAAAACCTTTTACTATTATTTCTTAATGAGAGGAGAGTGTGACGTAATAGCTGACGTAGTCATTAGGGTTACGCTCAAAATAAGTTGGTTTTTTATGTTCATATAAAAATGAATAGGTTTCCTGACTAAGTTTTTTAGGAGTTGTGCCGACTTTGCAATATGAATTTTATTTGTTAAGATTGATCCCGCTTAAAATAACATTTGAGGTCATATATGCCAATTATCAATGGAACTCGTGTACATAAGAAAGAAAAAATCAAAGCTGAAATAAGTAGCGAAACCTTTGAAAAGATTTCTGAGTATTGCGCTTGGGCAAATATCGATGATATCGGTTTTTTCATCGAAGAAGCAGCAAGCTTCATTTTTGCAAAAGATCGTGATTGGAAGCAGCATAAAAAAGCAGCTAAAAAGCGCTCTGAAGCAGTAGACGCTTAATCGATTTTAAATGAAGGTATCCGAATGTTAGATGCCTTCATCCCCCATTTCTCCTCTTCATCTCAGATCTAAAACATTGCTATTCTTAAATCCTTGCAATTTTCGTATTATTAAAGAATAGTGTATGAAGCGAGTTGTACCTTTAAAAGGATAAACGGATGCACTTACCAGAACGACTACGTTACTATGGGGCACCTGTATTAGGTTCAATCATCATCTTTTTTCATTTTTTCGGGCACTTGTGTTTGAACTTTGTGGATCTTCTAACTGGCAAGTTGCCTCTTTCATGGCATGGATTGTTATACACGATTTACCGTTCTGGGGTAAGGCTTTTACTACCATTGTCGATGATTAGCTCACTTCTGGGTGTATCAATTGTACTGAATATTTATAACATCTTGAGTCCCTTCAATTTGCAGCACCAAGTATTATTGATCTCGCAAAAAATATTATTTTACGATTTTCTGCCTTTCCTCATTGGGTTGATGTTATCTCTGCAGACTGCTTTAAATTTAATTACTGCACGTATTAAAAAATTGAATTTATCACCAGATGAAGTAATTGTTCACTATATTATTCCGATCATGTTAGGCGTTAATTTCAGTGCTCTTATTTTGTATCTGTACTCAATAAGTGTCGTTTTTATCAGTATCTATTTTTGTTTCCGTTTTCTTTTATACACTGATATTTATGAATACATGTTTCATTTAACCCACACGGTAACAAGCTCAGGGCTCATTTATTCTATATTTAAGATGACATTATATTGCACTATAGTAAGTCTGATCGTAGGCTATTACTATTACCAAGTAGCAACAAGACATTCTCTATTAAGGAAGGCAATATCGCGAATTATTACTCGCAGTTTTTTATGGCTAGTAATAAGTAGTATTTACCTCAAATTAATTGCCTATTAAAGGATAGATATGCGTCAAGAACGACTATATACATTAGTTGGGCTGTTTGTGGGTGGGGCAATCAGTTTGACAATCATCATCGGACTCTATGCTTATGACGAATACATTCGTGAAAAAGTTGAAACGTATGTTATGTTTTTCAGAGGTTCCTTGGCCGGGCTCAATGTGGCTTCAGATGTGACGTATCGAGGAGTAAAAATAGGGGAAGTTAAGCGCATTGAAGTCACAGAAAATGAGGCTGGAAATAAAATTAAAATCCCCGTTTATGTGCAGTTTTTTGTTGAAAGAACATTCGTGGGGAATCAAAGCCCTATCCAATTATTAATTAGTAAGGGCTATGTCGCTAAAATAACAAAGCCTAATTATTTAACGGGAGTCGCCTCAATTGATATTGAAGAAACTACTCTACCACAATCTTATATGAAAGCGGAATTTCGTGGTTATCCTATTTTTCCAACGAATAATGAACCTCGAGAGTATACCAGCCTAGACGAGGCGTTTAGAGCGGCTAAAAAAGCATTTGAAGACATTAGTGATTTTGTTCACTCCGCAAAGGTCAATGATGCATTCGATGCAACGAAAAATATGGCGCTTAGTATGGACCGTTTGGTTACTCATTTGCATGAGCTAATACCGCCTACTTTTACCAATTTTAACCATAGTTTGCGAGAGGTTTCTGCTTTAGCGGGTAACTTAGATCACTTGATGCCACCGATATTTATCGCCTTTGGTGAAAGTTTAAAACAGGTTGATAAAAGCTTAAACCAATTCTCAACTTTAGCCACGAATTTAGATGAAGTTGTTCTGCCCACATTTAATACTTTTAACCAGAGCATGAAAGATGTGTCTGCTGCTGCAAATGCAACTCAGAATTTAACCGATTATTTATTACGATATCCTGAATCATTATTGCGGGGGAGAAAGTGAGAGGTAGCACAGTAGGCGCGATTATATTAATGAGTTTTATGCTCATCTCTTGTGGACGTAGTCCCGATTCACAATTTTATATGCTTAACCCCATTTCGCCTAAGCAAAAACCGGTGAAAAATAACCTGAATTTGCGAATAGGGATTAATCAAATCCAGACGCCTGCTTATATGTCAAAACCTGAGTTTATTATTCATTACACTTCTCATGAAGTTAAATTGGAAGAGTATCATCGTTGGGTGGAAAACTTAGATAAGAACACAAAGCGAGTCATCGAAGCGAATCTTGTCACTTTGTTACCGGGAGCAACGGTAGTGAGTGCGCCTTGGGATTATAAATCGAGACCTGATTACCAGCTACAAATTGATATTTCGCAATTTGAAGTCGACATTACTGGAAATAGTATTCTTCGCGCTGAATACCTCATTTACTCGGGTAATCAGCTCCAAAGAAGGGGTGAGCTTTATTATCATCAAAAGGTAAATCAGGTGAATATTGAAACCTTAGTTGCCAGTATGAATGCGAATCTGAATCATTTCACTGAAGATCTAGCGAGAGTTTTCGCCTCGTTGGCTCCCACTCAAAACAATAAATGATCAAGGCTTAGAATAATTAAAGCAAAGTATAATAATATTTACATTTTGTTTAAAAACTTGACATTTTTTATTTTCTGAAACTAAACTCTGTTGTGCAATAAGATTTATTCTGCATTTATTGCAACTCTATCTAGCTGTATTGTTCAACCTCCAATTAACTTTAAAAGGAATTGATGATGGATAAGATGAAATTGACAGGTGCAGCTTTAGCTATTGGTGCAGCGGCCTTATTTTCTGCCGTTCCTACTGTTGCTTCAGCCCATTGCGGTATGGTGAAATGTTTAACTGTGAATGGTTGCAGAGGCTTTAGCAGCTGTAAAACAGCGAATAATTCTTGCAAAGGAATGAATGCGTGTAAAGGACAGGGCTTTGTGTATCTAACACGAACTCAATGTCAGCAAATTCTTGGTCCCAGTGCAGTAAGTTATAAATAATGTAATTCTCTTAATGAGAAATACCTACATCCCGCGGGCAAGTCGCGGGATGTAGGTATACGAAGAGCTCGATGATAGGAGCACTAATTCGGGCTAAGATTGCAAAAGATATCAATGAAATAAAAGTTGCCCACCTATTCCCAACACATCATCTGTGCCTCCGCCGCTGGTATTTTCATCAGCTCCTTTTTCAATGGTGTTCTCGGATGCCGGAACTGTCAAGGCAGGTGCAGGATTTTTAAGTGCTTCGGTTAAAGTGATAAATGTGTAGCCATGTTGTTTGTACATCTGAATAATATCTCCTAAAACATAGCTGTTTAATAAATTTGCATGGATGAGTAAAATTTGTTTGACTGGTTGATCCTTCGCGCGTTGCTCGGCTTTAAGCGTTTGACTCCAGATGTATTCAAGGTAACGCGTTTTTAGCTTGTTGATATACGCCTCTCTTGATCGATAAGGCACTTTATAAAGCTGTTCATTAAAACGAAAATCTTTACTGTCGATGGTAACTGGCGCGATGACATAATGATTTTCTGTCAAATAATTGAGGACTTTAGGTTTCGATACTTTATTGCCTTCAGCGAGATAGGGATAACGGAAATATTTAGGTTCGGTCATTAAAGGAGATAGAATTTTATCCGCTCGAGCGACGTCCGCTATGTATTTATCCGCATTCATTTGGTTCAAATTATAATGAGAGTAGGTGTGGTTACCTAATTCGAAGCCGGCGTTACGAAACTGTTCAAGAAAAACCCATTGTCCTTTAGCAATAGCGCCTGCAATGACAAAACCTGTCGCAGGAACATGATTCTGTGTAAGGGCTTCAATGATTTTATTAAAACGCTCAGTTGCTCTTTGCTGATTCCCTGGGGTATCCATTTTAGAAGCAACAAGAGGTAAGTCGTCGATGGTTAAAGCGATTTCTCGTGTTTGAGCAAAACTATTGCAAGCCAGTAACAATAGCCATAAAAGAGATAGTTTACGCATCGATAATCCTTTATCGGTTAGGGTACATAAATTTAGTGTAGCAGGGGTTTTTACAAGAAGCGATAAAAGCAATAAATTTACACGCGAATGGTCATTTTTTGTTCTGTATCAAGGTGTTATTTTTTACCCTAGGACTTCAGTACGATTTAAAAATGAAAACGAAACTTCTGTCATTTTGAATAAAATAAGTCAGCTTGGCGCTAATAATTTATTAAAATTGCTTGACAGCTACGAGGTGCCTCATTAAACTGCGATTCTCTTTTCGGGGCTATAGCTCAGCTGGGAGAGCGCTTGCATGGCATGCAAGAGGTCGGCGGTTCGATCCCGCCTAGCTCCACCATCATCAACTTCGGTTGTTGATGGGGAAATTTTTTAGGTCCCCATCGTCTAGAGGCCTAGGACATCGCCCTTTCACGGCGGTAACAGGGGTTCGAATCCCCTTGGGGACGCCATTTTGATTTGACAGGATATCAAGATTGGCGTAACAAGCTTTCCTCGATATCCCGCACTAAGCGGCGGGATGTGGTTACGAGGAATGCAGTAAGCTATTATTGATCCTTCCAACATCATGTTCAAATCTAGGTCCCCATCGTCTAGAGGCCTAGGACATCGCCCTTTCACGGCGGTAACAGGGGTTCGAATCCCCTTGGGGACGCCATTAGCCAGGCGCAAGGTGAATTATTTATTGTTACTCGAGTGCCGGAGCACCTGAGTTTACAGCCTTTCAAAAATAGTTCGCGTATTAAATCCAAATAATCGTTCATGCATACGATACGCATACTCATCTGTCATATTGGCAATATAATCGCAGATGACTCGAAATGCGGCTTCTTCATCATGAGCTCCCTTGTACAAATCGCGATTTTTATTATCTAATAAACTGTTTGGATTGGAGCTAATTGCCTCAAAAAGGCGTAAAACAACCGTTTGGCCTCCGTATTCAAAAGTACGCGCTTCTTGAGAATCAATCACATATTGATAAATGCATTGTTTCAAGTAGTTAAGTAACGCAGCAGCCTCAGGTAAGAGTTTAATGTTGTGTTTCAATAAGGGATTTTCAAACGCTTCATGGGTCACCGAAATATGGGTTGCTGTAATAAAATAATTCACCATTTCCCCGATTGCTTGCTTTCTCTGGTGTAATTCCGGACTAAATAGCGCATTAAGTAACTGACTTTGATGTTGTGCTAAAGGAGTTTCGTCCAAAAGGCTGCGAAATACTTGGGTTTCTAAATGAGAGCGATTAATCAAGCGTAGATGAATCGCATCTTCCAAATCGTGAACCCCATAAGCGATATCATCTGCTGTATTCATAATCGAGCAATCAAAGCTGTAGTAGGCTGCTTTACCATGCTTATTGTGTTGTGGCTGTTGTGAGAGCGTTTGAAATAGGGTTCTGTCATTCTCAATGAGGGGCGACAAGAGCCAGTCAATTTCGGCTTGTTCACAATCAAAGTACGCTTTCGGCGGTAACCAATCATTAACGCGGATGGTTCTTTGCGGTGATTCAGTTGTTTTAGGTAATTCGGGAGCGACTACTTTAGAGCGATTGACAGGGTATTTGAGAATGCCTAATAAAGCTCTACGGGTAAGATCGAGCCCGTAAATACCATAGCTGTTTTCCACTTTGGTTAGCAGGCGCAATGTTTGCCCATTTCCTTCAAATCCCCCATGTTCACGCATCATGTAATTAAGCGCCACTTCGCCACCATGCCCAAAGGGGGGATGGCCAATATCGTGCAATAAGCAAATGACGTTAATTAAATCTTCGCTGGGCAATAGCCCTTCAAGCACGGATTGGGGATGGTTGATGGCAAGACTACGTACAATACTACAGCCAATGGATGCGACTTCGAGGGAGTGAGTTAAGCGAGTTCGATGAAAATCGCCTTCGTCTGTGCCGAGAATTTGCGTTTTTCGTTGAAGGCGACGAAACGCAGGGCAATGGATAACTCGTGTTCGATCCCTTTCATAAGGGTCACGATGATCTTGATTTCCCCGGCGGTGAGTTTGCCCTGAGCGTCGATGTGTCCACATAGTTAATCAATAAAATCAAAATTCCATACTGTATGCGATAACTGGATTTGAAACAACTGGGGAGTAAAGGGGGACAACTAATCTATTACCGCAAAAAATAGTTTCAAATTGGAATCATTTATGCTTGTTAATCGTATATCCCAAAAAGAATAAAAATAAAGGGAGTGCCAGATGAAAAAAGTAAGAATCCTCGTCGTTTGCTTTTGTGCCAGTGGGTTAACAGCATGCCTTAGCGATCATCAAAACTATTATTCAAGATACACCAGTACTCAGCCTTACATGTACCAAAACACGCAATTTTACCCACAAACTTATGATGGAACGGCAAATTATGGTGAATTTGTTCCGGCTTATCGTGAAGTTTCAGTACCTGATTCTTACTACGCCGGATCCTATCGATCCCCTACTTCGCACAAAGATCTGGATCGTAACTGGGTAAGTAGCCAAAATCCCAATGGTTATACGATTGAACTGGGTGAAAGCGAAAAAGCGTCTCAAGTGGCTGGAAAACTCTATAAAGCACCCAAAAATAATCGCATGGCAGAAGTCAAATACAATCGTGGCGGTAAAAATTATTATAAAGGCGTCTATGGAAGCTATAGCAATTATGAAGAAGCGCAGAAAGCATTAAATAATTTACCTCCTGAATTAAAGCAAAGTGCAGGTATTAAAAATTGGGGGAGTATCCAAGAGAATGCTCAGTAAATACCTAGCTAGGATTTCGCAGTAATAATTATTGCCAATTTGACAATGCCTGGTGTCTCTGTGCGTTCAGCAGAAAACTGTTTCAGCGTGATTGCATAGTTTTTATTTAAAGACCATAGCCACGATAAAAAGGGATTGTAGGGGACCCGATCATAAGATAATTGAATATCGCCTGAACCGATTTGTTGCAGTTGATAGATGAATTTTTGTAATGAATTTGTATTTAATTGGTTGCCTATTAAAGCAAGAAGCTTGGTATTGCTAATCACTTGTGCCGTTGCTTGTCTTTTAGGTTGTTGCCGGATTTGTTGCATCCAGGCTAAGGTTTCTTGTTTTTCACTGAGTTCTTTTGTCTTGGTTCTAACTGCCTCTGCCAAAGGAGAATAGAGGAGTTGATAAAATAAATAGACCACGAGACAGACAGAGCCAATCGCAGCCATCCAACGCTCACGCTCATTTAAGTTATGCCAATAATGGGTTATCACCAATTTAACTCCCATGTACTCACTACTTGTCGATCTAAGGTAGAGGCCTGAGTTTGTTTCACCTTCACTTTATCATTTTGTAAGGCTGTCTGAAAAAGCTCCAAACTTGCAAAATTTTTTGTGGCTAAAGTAACGATAAGGGTCTGGTTTTGAAAACGAAGTTGCTCCACCATCACTGAACTCATCTTAACCGTTTTTGTCAATTTATCCAGCAAAGTCCAAAACGTTAAATCGGAAGTCTGATTCGATTTAAGCAGCTGACTTATACGAAATTTCGGACTAATCACTTGTTGTGCTTGAGGAAAAAACTCTCGATAAATCACTCCAATTTTTTCATCAACGCGGGCGAGATCATGATTAAGGGAATATATTTTTGCCCCATTGACAACGATGATACTCAAAAGCCACAGTAAACTCATTCCCAAAGCAGCTTGATAGAGTCGCCTAGTTTTTGTTTGGCTACTTCCATGCTGTAATTCGCCTTGGCAAAGATTGATAGGTTTATGGTTAAGCAGGCGTAGAGCTAACCACTCGTAGAAGGACTCTGGATGGTCAATGGTTTGAACTTCCATCGAATCAAGTAAAGAGCGCTCACTGTTAGAAAAACAATGAAAAAGCGGTTGACTTGATCGTTCATTTAAATAAAAAGCTCGAAGATCAGCACTTAATGCGCCCTGGAATCTCTCATCATTAACAAGCAAGACTGTGTCGGTAACCGCTGTTTCATGAGGACTTAGTGCAAACCAGTCAAGCGTTAATCGATCAAAATGGATCTCGTGTTGATCGAAACGAGTAATGAGTTCTTTTAAGTAGTGTTTATCACCGACAGCGACTAGGTATTTTCCATTGTGGTAATGATTATTATCAAAAGCGAAATGGAGATGCTCTACGTTCTGTGCTAATCGATCCTCCAGAGCAAACGGGATTGCTGCACGTGCTTTTTGCTCGGTCAGTTTGGGCAATTCGATTTGATGGAGGCTAAATCGCTCTACAGGTGCAATAAGGTAAGTTTTTGCATTGCTTTGCAGGGCTTTAATTTCAGCAAAGCCACGATGAGCGAGGGGGGCATCAAGCTGTCCTTGTTGATTCAATCTTAAACTCAAGCACCCTTCGTCCCTCAGGCTCTGTATAAAAAGAAAGCAAATAGTCACATTAATAGTCTTCGTTCTGAATCAAGAGCGTTGCCATAAGCCAGGAGGCTCCCCGTCGGGCTTGAGATACTGTGCTTTGCTCGAGATAACAAGGCGTTGCTTTATCATAAAGCTTACACATAAGCGTATTTCTTCCCAACGGTATTCATGGCCCATTGATTTTTCAGTTGCAGTGACAACAAGTAAACAGCCATGGCATATAAGGGACTGGAGTTATAGCGTGTAATCACATAGAAATTAGGATAAGCCAACCAAAATTCCATTCCTGTTTGTGTCGTCAATTCAATCAAGCCTACTTTTGAAGGCGTATTTGCTGCGGCAGTTAACGGTTTAATACCAGCTGCCTCCAATTGTTGAACACGATAGACTGCTTTTTTATAGCTAGTATTGATTTTTTTATAACTCAAACCTGCAACTTGAGCAGGTTGGGCGATGCCCTGATTCATTTTCCAGCCATGTTTGTGGAAGTAATTAGCAACGCTTGCAATTACGGCATTATCGTCATTCATCAAATCAATTTTCCCGTTTTCAGTAAAATTGGCCGCGTAATAACGATAACTAGAAGGCATGAATTGCGGTTTGCCCATGGCTCCAGCGTAGGAACCAAGGTATTGGGTAGGTGGAACATGATGTTCGCGGCAAAGCAGCAGAAATTCGCTTAGCTCTTTGGTAAAAAAGGCAGAGCGCTTCGGATAATTGAAGGCGAGAGTTGAGAGGGCATCTAAAACGCGATAATTTCCTTGATGTTTTCCATAAAGTGTTTCAACTCCAATGATCGCTACAATAATGTTTGCAGGGACACCGTATTTTTTCTCAGCTTTTGCTAAAGCCTCACTGTTTGTGCGCCAAAACTCCATACCCGCTTGCACTCTTTCAGGCGTTAGAAAAAGTTGCTTGTAAACATCCCACGTTTTTTTCTCAAAAGGTTTTTCCATGGACTCAATAATTTGAGGCTGTAACTGGACACTATTCATCACTGCAACGAGTTCATTTCTGTTAAATTTGTACTCTTTGACCATGTGATTAATGAAACGTTGCACGTCTTTCCGCTGAGTGAAGGCCGTGTCGGCTTGCGCTAAAAAACTACTGCTGAGTAGTAACAGAAAGCTGAGACAGAGCGTGATTAGTCGTTGCATTGGTCATCCTTATCTGAGTTCAAAAAAGGCCGATTGTAGTAAGAAAATAAAACAACGGCAATTTTTTTACAAATATTGTCGGGAACCGCTGATTAAGTAAATCATCTCTGTTTTTTATTTGCAATGCACTTCATCGAGGATGAGCGAGGATCCTTTTGCGCTTTTAATTACAAACAATCGTTAGTATTTAGTTTAGTTTATAAATTGCCTACTTTCTGCGCGTTAATAATTAAGCTAGAATAGCGAAATTTTATTATCAGGTTTTTCAGTGAGCGATTTAAGCCGAATCCGTAATTTTTCTATTATTGCCCATATTGATCACGGTAAGTCCACTTTAGCCGATCGTTTTATTCAGCTTTGTGGTGGATTGACCGAAAGGGAAATGTCTGAACAGGTACTCGATTCGATGGACATCGAACGCGAGCGGGGTATCACGATTAAGGCACAAAGCGTTTCCTTAAATTATAAAGCGCGCGATGGCAAAACTTACTTACTTAATTTTATTGATACTCCGGGGCATGTTGATTTCAGCTATGAAGTCTCACGCTCATTAGCCGCTTGCGAAGGGGCAATTCTTGTTGTTGATGCGGCCCAAGGGGTCGAGGCACAAACGGTTGCCGTTTGTTACACTGCGATCGATCAGTCGCTAGAAATATTGCCTGTGTTGAATAAAATTGATTTACCACAGGCTGAACCTGAACGAGTGATTGCCGAAATCGAAGACATTATTGGTCTTGAAGCACATGATGCAATTCGAGTGAGTGCAAAGAGTGGTTTGGGGGTTGACGATGTTCTGGAGGCCATCGTTGCTAAAATCCCTCCTCCTGTAGGTGATGTGGACGCGCCCCTTCAAGCACTAATCATTGATTCTTGGTTTGATAGTTACTTAGGTGTGGTGTCCCTTGTTCGTATTGCTAATGGAACGATGCGCAAGGGTGACAAACTACGCGTGATGTCAACGGGCCGCACCTACGAGATTGATCAGGTCGGTATTTTTACACCGAAACGGACGAAACTGGACGTTTTACAAGCAGGTGAAGTCGGTTACGTGGTTGCGGGTATCAAAGAAATTCAGGGCGCCCCGGTAGGGGATACACTCACGCTCGAAAAAAATCAGGCGCCTAATCCTTTGCCTGGATTTAAACGGGTTAAACCTCAGGTCTATGCAGGACTATTTCCAATTAGTGCGGATGATTTTGAAGGGTTTCGCGAAGCCTTGGCAAAATTAAGCCTTAACGATGCTTCACTTTTTTATGAACCAGAATCTTCAGAGGCACTTGGTTTTGGTTTCCGCTGTGGTTTTCTTGGTATGTTGCACATGGAAATTGTCCAGGAAAGGCTAGAGCGAGAGTATAATTTAGACTTAATCTCAACAGCTCCTACGGTGGTTTATCAGGTGGTATCGACCAAAGATGAAACTTTGATGATCGACAATCCTTCGCAATTGCCACCGCCACAGCAAATCAAGCAGATGTTTGAACCGATTGTACGAGCAAACATATTAGTACCCCAGGATTATTTAGGGCAAATTATCACCCTATGCGTGGAGCGTCGTGGGGTGCAAGTCAATATGATGTACAGTGGCCGGCAAGTGTCGGTGACTTATGATTTGCCCATGAGTGAAGTGGTGTCAGACTTTTTTGACAAACTCAAATCGGTAAGCCGCGGATATGCGTCTTTGGATTATAACTTTATCCGTTTTGAAGAAGCAGACATGGTGAAAATGGATGTTTTGATTAATGGAGATCGTGTCGATGCGTTGGCTGTGATTGTTCATAAAGATGCGGCATACAATCGAGGCAAAGCGTTGGTTGAAAAAATGCGTGAACTTATTCCGCGACAAATGTTTGATGTGGCCATTCAGGCGGCAATAGGAAATCACATTATTGCGCGGCAAACGGTAAAGGCGTTACGTAAAAATGTAACCGCTAAATGTTATGGTGGAGATATAACTCGAAAACGGAAGCTACTCGAAAAACAAAAAGCCGGTAAAAAGCGCATGAAACAGCTTGGTCATGTGGAAATTCCGCAAGAAGCGTTTATGGCAGTATTTCAGACTGATCGAAAAAAATAAACTTCTTTAATTAATAGGGAACCATCAAGCATGAATTTCGCTCTGTTATTAGTTGTGCTGTCATTGATAACTGGAATTATTTACCTTTTTGATGTCCTTTTTTGGGCAAAAAAGCGTGCGCCTGAGCAAAAACCTGGAAAAATAATTGAATATTCGCGTTCTTTTTTCCCGGTGTTTTTCTTAGTTTTGTTACTGCGATCATTTTTAATCGAACCTTTCCGTATCCCTTCAGGCTCCTTGGAACCCACCCTATTAGTAGGTGATTTCCTTGCTGTGAATAAGTTTGCTTATGGGTTTAGAATTCCTGTTTGGGAAAAGAAGATCATTCCGGTTTCTAATCCAAAAACAGGCGAAATAGTGGTATTTCGTTGGCCACCGGATCCCAGTTATGATTACATTAAACGGGTCATTGGAATTCCTGGGGATAAAATCAGTTACCATAATAAAGTACTTACCATTAACGGCAAGGAAATGAAGCAAACGTTTATTGAATATACTATTGACGAAAGTTCAGGGAAGGCTGTTGCAAAATACAAAGAAGACTTAAATGGTGTGATGCATGATATTTATGTTCGACCTGATGCACCCGCAGAAGATTTTGAAATTGAAGTGCCTCCTGGGCAATATTTTATGATGGGTGATAATCGTGATGATAGTGCGGATAGTCGCTATTGGGGATTCACTGCTGATAAATACTTGCGCGGAAGAGCATTTATTGTCTGGATGAGTTGGAATGGTAAGACGGATAGCATTCGGTGGTCAAGAATAGGGAAACTGATCCATTAGCATATAATTTTGATTGCTCATTTGTGTCTTAAAGAGGATGAGCGGGAGCCCTTGATAAGTATGCTGTCAAGAGTTGGGAGGTCCTTTGCTTTGCTCAGGATGACAGCTGTTTTGTCGTCCCGAACGTAGTGAGGGATCTCCTTGGTGGGGTTACTGCCAAGAGTTGGGAGGTCCTTCGCTTTTGTTCAGGATGACGGTGGTGTTGTCGTCCCGAACGTAGTGAGGGATCTCCTGGGTGGAGTTTCTGTCAAGAGTTGGGAGGTCCTATGCTTTCACTCAGGATGACAGATGATAATTTTTAATCAGAATGGTTTTTTAAGTTAGAGGTCATGCATTGGTTCAAGGCGATTTACAACGTCTCAGTAGACGAATAGGGTATGAATTTAAAAACCTTGCTCTTTTAAAGCAAGCTTTGACGCATTGTAGTGCTGGGAGCGTGAACAATGAACGGTTTGAGTTTTTGGGCGACTCTATTCTCAGTTTTATCATTGCTCATGCTTTATTTACCTCATTCCCCGAGCAAAGTGAGGGACAATTAAGCCGATTACGTGCGTTTTTAGTGAAAGGTGAAATGTTGGCGCAAATCGCAGCTGAAATTGAGCTGGGTGATTATTTGTTTCTCGGGCAGGGCGAGTTAAAAAGTGGTGGATTTCGTCGTGCTTCGATCCTTGCGGATGCGCTTGAAGCGGTGATTGCTGCCGTTTTTTTGGATGGTGGTTTTGTTGAAAGCCAAAAACTCATTCTTAAACTGTATCAGTCGCGCTTAGAAGATGAAAATTTACACAACAACCTTAAAGATGCAAAAACGCAGCTGCAAGAATATTTGCAAGCGAAAAAAAAGCCTCTCCCCGAATACAGTCTCTCCAAAATTGAAGGTGAGGAACACGATCAAGTATTTCATGTGATTTGTAAAGTCAGTGGGGTCAAAATCCCCACCGTTGGTTACGGTCCTAATCGTCGTAAAGCGGAACAGCATGCGGCAGAGTTATTACTCCAGCAGCTAAAAAAAGAATAATGTAGGAGCTACCTCGAAAAAATCATACTAGCAATGCTGCCTTTTCATTTTCCCATTGTTTCAGTGGAGACAACTCGGGAGTAGCCATGGCTTCAACCGGTAAATAAAAAGTTTGTTCCAACAAAAACTGTCCGCTTAAAGCTGCGTGTGAAACCTGATCAGTAAATACAATCCAGGTGCTTTTTGCAGGGAAGTCAATTCGTTGCTTAGTCACTGTTTGCTGGTATTCATCACATAGCTTCATACTGTCATGCAAATTAAGCTGATAATGATCATAGGCGGAGCGCAGGGTCTTAGTTGCTTTGATCAACTGTAACAATTTAGCGTGAGTGCGACTATAGTTGGGTATATCTGCCGCGAAACGCTTAAGCACTTCAGGAAAAGGCTCCCCTAAATGCCAAACTCGGGGAACATGGAAAGGGTTAATATTAGAAAAAACACGTAATATACGTTTTCCATTCACTGGTGTCGCAGGGAAGGAGTCGACATGAAGACGAGTATCATCCTTACGTTTTGAGCTTGTCCGTCCTTTTATTTCTGCAGGACGATAACTGGTCCTGCCCCAGTGCAAATGATCCTGATAATGCGGCAAAATAAAATCGATGAGCTGTTTCGCAAACTCGGCATAACGAGCCATGAACGATTTAAGCGTATCCGCTAAATTTTCATGGTCGTGCTTTAAATGAAACCCACCCAAGCGCTTGGTTCGATAATCAAAGCTCACATTTTTATGTTTACCATCAAGTAGTTTATCCGAAAAAATGGCATCCTTTTCCTTAGGTTGTAAAGGAAAAGAGCAAGAGGGAAGGTAAATGACTTTTCCCGACTCTAACGAGGTAACAGCGAGTTTTTTGCAGTCTGTATTGAGCGAATAGAGATCTTCTATAGCAAGAGTATGCAGCTGTTGGTCCATTAAGCCCCTCATTATGGATTGATAAAAAAGAGATTCTAGCAAAATTTTAAGAAGAGGAGGAAATTTGTTCGTAGTCTATCTATTATTTAAAGAATGATTTTAAGTGGGCGCGATTCAGGTATGATAGGTTATATCAATTATCGCAATTTAAATAATTGATTTTTAAATAGCTTCTTTTTGAACTATTGTTAATTATAGAAATAATAAGGAGTTGACTATGAGCGAGGTAGCAAAAAGATTATCGATTATTATGGCGGATACTTACGCATTGTATTTGAAAACCCAGAATTATCATTGGCATGTCAAAGGGCCGCAATTCAAAGGCTTGCATCAATTGTTTGATGAGCAATATCATCAGTTAGCTGATGCGGTGGATTTAGTAGCTGAACGCATTCGTACCATTGGTCACAAAGTGCCAGCGACATTTAAAGAATTTGAAAGTTTAAAACGAATTAAAGACGGGGACTCTAGCATTAATTCTAATCAAATGGTCACCGAACTAGCCCAAGATCATGATACTTTGGTGAAAGACTTAAACCAAGCACTCGCTCTTGCACAAAAAAATAAAGATGAGGGTACGGCAAATTTGCTTGCCGACCGGATTGAAGAGCATGAAAAATCGCGTTGGATGTTAGAAGCTTCTCGTGAAGTGTAAGCACAAGTAAGGAGAGAGCCATTATCAAGCGAATTGACAGCTTACGGATTTGCTAAAGGTCAATAATGGCTTAAAAAACGCTATTATTTGTCAATAGATCTTGAGGTAATTCCCTTAGGGGTGGCGAAGAAGCTGCTGCGTTGGAAAAGAAACAATCCTTACCTGATTGATAGTTCGAGTTCAATGAGGTTTGTTTTTCGGTTGATTCACGTTTTCGGGCAGCTTCAATAAGCTTAAGAAGCCACGCGTTGCTGTCCGCATAAAAAGACGCATCATGGCCTAGATGATCAGTCCGATCGATATCAATTCCCTTTTGTTGAAGTAAAAAGCAGACCGCTTCGATATCATTATTCTTTACGGCTTTTATAAGTACAGTTTCACCGTTTGCGTTTCTGGCATTGATATCGGCTCCTAGGTGAACAAATCGTCGAAAATAGGTCTCAAGAAGGGCGCGTGTTTTTTTCGTTGGATTATTGTTCAGAAGGCAAAATAAAACAGTTTCTCCATTCGCATCGTGTTGATTGACCGATGCGCCGAAATTCATTAATAATTCTACCCCAGCAACATGACCTGCTCGCAGCATGTGAGACAAGGCTGTTTCTCCGGAAGAAAGGAGAAGGTTTGGGGTAATCCCTAAGTCTAGTTGTTTGTGCATTTCTTCAAGAGAATCTTTGCTGTCGAAATTCAGCAAAAATTGCTCAAATTTTACTCTTTGTGGAGTACCTTCTCCGATTTGCTCAGCAAGCTGTCCCTCGGTTTGACTGCTTATTTCAGGGGTATGGTCGAGTATCACCCGACCTATCCCTTTGTTTTCGAGACACCGCGCAATCAGTAAAGCATCGCAGGCTTGGTATTCTGTTATGGCTGATGGGTGAGTGCTCATTGAAGAGGCCACTGCACAGGGATTGGCACCCAGTGATAATAAGCAACGTACGCTGTTTATTTTTCCGTGCCGTGTTGCAAACAGCAAGGGCGTTTCCCCCCAGCTGTTTTTTTGTTCCAATTGACTTTTTGTAAAATGAGCGCGAATAAGCTCAGGTGAGTCAGCCAAAATTGCTTTGTGAAATTCTGAAAATGCATCTTGAGGAATAATGCTCCGCTGAGGTTTAAAGAGCGGGGAAATTTGTGCTGCATGCACACTGCTACGGATCATATCCTCTGACGGCTTGCGTGATAAATCACGACAAGCCTTTTTCATTTCATCAATCTTCGCTAATTTAAATTGATTACTTGCAACAAGCCCTTTGCCATAGTATGCGTTATGAATGGCATTAACTGAGTCTGATTCTGCCAGCGCTGCCATTTCTAAATAAGTAAAAACATAACGCATGGCTGCTTCAGAACGGTCCAAATCTGACTTTAAATGGATAGCAAAATTCAGATAAAGATTGGCAATGAGCAAATAACCCGGGGTACCATGCCATTTAGCTTTTTCTATTAATAGAGGTAACGCTTCGAAAGCGGAGGTAAATTGTTTTTCCTTTATTAAGATAAAAAATTGGTTGACTACCTGTCTAAGTGCATGAAAAGAATGAAACAATAAAGCAACCTCTAAAAAATCATCCTTTTTTTCAGGAGTTTCCATTGCTTGTTTAAAATTATAAAAGCCCAGTACCATCTCTTGTTCACTCAGGTTCTCCGATTTTCTGAAGCGAAATTCAGGAGAGCCTTTTATCGTGAATGCGTCTAACTTACTTTGCCAAAAGGGAACAAAAGCGGGCAAATCCAAAAGCGTTCTAATGGTGGGATTTTTGCAGTAAGAGGAAAGTTGTGCAAGAGAGAGTTTACTTATTAATGACAATACCGATGTAAAATTTTCTTGAGTTGGATTGTCATTAAAATTCTTTAAGCGAAGCTCGAGAAGAAGGTTGCTCACCATCACTTTCCTTATCCAATAGGTAAAGGCTTATTATTTTAACTAAATTGTGAGCAATTTGCATTAAATAGATAATTTAACGGTTTATAGTTGGCTTATAATTTGGTTGAAACGATAATCCCTTCTTGTGTTTTATCCTTAACGGTTTTATCCGTTTCTTCTTCGAGTGTCGCACTTGTGGATTGAGCGAGCTCTTGTAAGGCCTGGATTTCAAGCTGTTCAGTCTCATCAAGCGCTTCGTCAAACTCCAAATCCACTTCTTTGTGATCGGCTTCCACTGTGCTCCCTCCCATAAGATCAATCATTTTTGCTGAACTTTCCATTGACTTTTTATTGATTATTTCGAGAAGCATAAGGGATTCCCGGTGCATTTGGCTGCTTTCCAATTTGCCAAGGTTGTAGTCAGTTGCTTTAAGGCCATGGGTAATGCATTGGTTTAAATAATCAGTTATTGTTTTCTTATTTGCTTCAGGATTTTTTGCGAAAGCGAGGAGTACTTGATTAAGATCATTAATTCTATCTAATTTGACTGCCGCATCAAACGCTTCGGCTATTTTGGCGTCGAGCCCATTATCACCATGCACCAGATGAAGAAGTTCCCTCAATTGCTTTTGTATATCCATTTGCAAATTGAGCTCAACGTGCTTTAAAAAGCCCTTATTGGACACTTGATGGCAAAAATGGTGAATGGCGTCGAGTGCGTATTTCATTGCATGCGCTTTTTCGATGGGATCCTGAATCTTCACGATTTCGAATTGGTATCGCTCAATTATGGCAATGGCATGTTCTTGTAACCCTTCAGGATAAGATTTGGCAATCCGACGCAAATCTTCGATATTCACATACTCTTCGTGGGGATTAAAATCCCTCAATGCAGGGAATAAGCTCAGCTCGGTGATCTTTGCTAATTCGGTCATTGGGATATGAAGCGTATTTCCTGATTGATGGCAGGTGGACAGATTGACCCCATTTTTTCTAAAAATGGAAACCAGTTGTTCAGCATCGAAATTTGCAAAAGTAAGACTGACTGTTCCTGCGTGTTCACGAAGGGCGACAATATTATTCGTGTTGCGATAAGTCCAAGGGTTGCGGTAAGGTCTACCATCATCGGTAAAAAGTACTGGATTATTCACTAATTTTTCTAATAGAAAGCTTTGTTTTATAAGATTGTGATGAGTTAGAAATAGTTCTGGGCTCATCGCAGAACCATTCAGTTCAGGAAAGTTTTTAAAAGTGTCACCAATACGTCTGTTTATTGCCGTTTTTATTTTTAAGGCATCCACTTCAAGGGTTTTTAATTGAGTAAACTGAGCTTCCAATTGCTCTAATTCTGGCGATTTTTTTCCCCCTTTTTGTTTAAGGTCGGTAATTGATTTTTCGAGTTTTTTTAGTTTAGTTTGGTGAGTAGCAATAATCTCATCCAGCATGAGATTAATTTTGTGCTGATTTTGGAACAAATGAACAAAGCTATCGACTTTAGCAGCGAAAGAGGAGTCGTCAATAAGCATTCTATTTCTTCCTTGATTATGTCGAGAATGCCTACTAATCCCAACAGGAATCAAACTAAAACGAGTGTCGATAGCTAATTTGTCTTTATCCATGGTGACTTGGTCAAAAACATAAAGTGATTTTCCCTCTTTTATGCCTTTGTTTTGTCCTGCAAGCATTCCTATGAAATCCGGATCATTGCACAAGTAGCTGAATGCTTCTAGCTTACCAAAGTCTTCCAGGAACTGATCACGGTTCAGTTCACTTCCTACAGGGATAATGCTCGCATAGTGATAGTACTTGTCACCGATTTTTTTAATGGATCCCCATGAAAGCCCACTTGGAACGATGACCTTTTGTTCTTCACCTCTGGCGAATTCACTCAGCAATTGGATTCGATCAAAAGGCACAAATAATGCCGCCTTCCCTTCAAATTCGACCATATTCGAATTGGTCGTGGTAAACCCTAATAGTCTTGAGAGATTTAATGCAATGGCTTCTCTTTGCACTTCGGTTGCTTTACCGTGTTTAGGTAACTTAAGGATGGCTTGAGTTGATAATTTAAAATCGTTTCTGTTTGCATTATATTCTGAGAAATCCATGTTACCTGCTTGCTGAATGTTTTTTAGTTTTTGTTTTACTTCAGCGAAACTGAGTAATGATAATTTTTCTGTTACACCTCCGGCTTGTTCGGAAAGTGTACAAAAAAGAGCGGGAGTGCCGTCTTGCTTTGGAATGTCAATGATGCGTAATCGAGCAATTTTATTGAGATCGTGGAGTAAATTTAATTCAGCAGTGAGTTGTTGTTGAGTAAGATCATCCTTTGCTTTTCTTAGAAGTTGCTCGTGATTCTCTATGGCTATTCGTAAATCTTTATAAGTGACTAGCTTGAGATGGGGCATTTTTTGTTGGACAATGAGTATTAATTTTTTAATTGCATCCTGCTTCAAATGATCGAATTCCTCATCCATCTCCTCAGTAAGGTAACGAGCGACTCTAGGTGTGTAATCAGTGTTGGGAAGCACTCTTAATTCATCCCGCATTTTTTCTTCCAAATCCATGCGTTGATCTAATTTTTGTTCGTCATAATTCGTACAGGCAGGAGGAATCGTGTTGGAGAATTGCAGGGCCTCATCCAAGATGGCCGTAAAAACACTAAAATAGGGTTTTGTTGGCTCAATTTCAGTGAGTTTTAAAAAATCAGGTCCCCAATCATCGATGCGCTCGATAGCTTCTGCGAGTAATGCATAATTTGTATTCTCCAACCAGGAGTCTTTATAGGCCTCACCAAATTTGTGCTTTAAATAGAAAGCGATTAATCTTTTTTTTACTTGAGGATCCATAGCTCCTCCTTACAGTTGATTATAATTTATATAGTATGTGTATAGATTAAACCAAAATGATTAAGTAGGTATTAACACTGAGAAATCATTGAGAATTTACAATTAGCCAAAAGCATAAACAAAATAATGAGCTAATTATCATGGATTAATGTCTTATCTTATTTTGCAAGATCCTAAAGGATCACTTATTATTTTTTTAAATATTAGATGGGCTTGTGAATGAATTTGAATAAAAGAGAGGCGCTTACTCGTTTTATAGTTTGGTTCTTTCTTGCTAATACGCTTTTATTTTGGGAATTGGGCTTTGAGTTCTTGAAAGCCATTTTTCTGTCAAAAACGTTATTTGCTAACACAGCAGCTGATTTTAATACGGTCGTTGGCAAGACGGTCATTGTCCTTTTCGCGATACTCAATTATTTAAGCTACATGATGCTTTTGGTGTTTATTCCGGCTTGTCTCTTACTGTTAATTGCTTATTTTTTTCCGTATAAAAAACTCATTTGGTCTTTAAGTGTCTTTCTGGCTACCGTTTGTATCGTACTCTTGATTGTGGATACTCGCATTTATTTAATGTTTAAATTTCATCTTAATTTTTTAATCTTGTCCTTAATTTTTCATACCCAGTGGAACGAGGTCTTTGATTTTTCGGCACAAGAAATCACTTATTGTGCCATGCTAATTTTGACGGTCTTTGTATTTGAAGTCGGCATTGCCTGGGTGGTTTGGAAAAAAATTGTTTTAGCTGAGCGATTTAAAATAGGTAAATCCATTTCCTTGGCGTGGTCTGGTTGTTTTTTATTCAGTTATTTTACTTTAACCTTGTCGATTATCAATAATAATAACCTCTTTACTCAGCAAATACCCAATTTACCTCTTTACAATCAAATAGTTAGCAATTTGATCCCCGGCAAATATGCAAAAATGATTTTAACTCGTTTCAGTGAAAGTAATTTCGCCCAACCTATTTTCACCAATGACAAGTTAAAGTACCCGCTGAATTCAATGCGATGTGATAAACCGATGAACTCTTATAATATTATTTTAATCATGGTTGATTCACTGCGTTTTGATAACCTACAAAAAGGGTATATGCCTAATGTCATGAAATTCGCGAAGAAAAGTTGGCAATTTCAAAATCATTTAAGTGGCGGAAATTCGACACAACCAGGATTATTTTCCATCTTTTATTCTATACCAAGTAGTTATTGGACAGCTGCGTTAAAACAAAAAGTTCCCGCGGTTCTTACGGAATTACTGATTAAAAATGGGTATTCCACACACGTCTTTTGGTCCAGTGTTTTGTACAACCCACCCTTTGATAAAACGATTTTTACAGGATTAACCAATCTTGATATTAATGGTTCGCATAAAGGTAACGTCGGTGATAAAGACAGGGATATAACGCAAAAAGCCATTGATTTTTTGCTTACAAAGAATCATAAAGTGCCTTTTTTTCTGTACTTATTCTATGATGCGCCTCACGGTTTTTGCCGTGAACAAAATTTCCCAGCGCCTTATCAACCTGCACCGAATGAATGTTCTCGCATTGATTTAACGAATGAAGTGGATCCTAAACCTTTTTATAATCGCTATCTTAATGCGGTGAATTTTGACGACGAAGAAATTGCCAAGGTACTCAATACGATTGAGCAACAGGGGTATTTAGAGAATAGTATTGTCATTTTTACTGCCGATCATGGCCAGGAATTTAATGATAACAAGCAAAATTATTGGGGGCATGCGGGAAATTTTACTCGGGCGCAAATCCAGGTACCGCTGCTTATTCATTGGCCTGGTCAATCACCACGCACAATAGATTATTTAACCACGAGTTATGACATTCTTCCTACTTTAGCTAAGCATGTGTTCAATTGCCAGAATCCGACTCAAGATTACAGCATTGGCCAGGATTTATTAAAAGAGCAAGGGCGGTTACCGTTTGTTATAGCAGGAAGTTATATCAACATGGGCGTGGTAGAGTATGACCGTCTTACGACGTTGCAGGTTTCTGGTGATGTGACCATTACTGATCTTCATGCTGAGCCTACACCTGATGCAGAACCAAGAATGGGTAGTCTAAAGCAGGTATTGACCCTAATGCGTCGGTATTATGAGAAGTGATTATTATATAGTTCACTTCCGCACAAATAGACTCCTTCCCTTCGCAGGGGATACAAAGTGCATTGCAATCAAGCCCTAACTCATTGCACAAGCTGAAGTATTGTCTTAAAGTCGATAAATCGACTTTGGAATAGTGAGAATGAATTGATTAAAAATAAAAAAATCTCAAACGCTCTCTTCATCCTTCACACCCTATTCTTTCTTTCTGGTGTTGCGGCTTTAATCTATCAATTGATGTGGCAAAGACTATTATTTGGTGTACTGGGTGTTGATCTTGAGTCGATCACTATTATTGTTTCTGTCTTCATGTTTGGCTTAGGCATTGGCGGTTTATGCGGAGGTTACTTAGCTGATCGATACGTAAGTAAATTGCCAAGCCTTTATATTCTTCTCGAATTATTGATTGCGATTTTTGGCTTCTTAAGCCCTATCGTGATCGATTGTATTGGTAGCTTTCATTATTTTAATACACGATTTTTTACTTTATTTTGTAGTTTTCTTGTCTTTTCTATCCCAACTACATTAATGGGAGCAACTTTTCCCGTTTTAGTAACCTATGTGAATATTTTTGTACACAACATTGGTGATGCTGTCGGAGGCCTCTATTTTTCAAATACATTGGGAGCGGCAGTTGGAGCACTGCTATCAGGATTTATTTTATTACTATTCGTGGATTTAAATGAGTCCGTTTATATTGCCGCTATGATTAATTTTTCTATTACTGTAATAGCGGCAGTCTATTTTTTATCTCCACACAAAGACCGAATTAAGGAAAAAAATTAGAATTGCGGAGATTATTTCGCGCCCCGTTCAAAGAGTTAATGTGTAACGCTTTGATTTTACATGGTATATTCACATAAGATAGTTCGATACTTTCTTAGGTTCTGTGTACCGCTCGCAATGGTGTTGGATTAAAAGAGATAACTTATCAAGGAGAACGACGATAATGTGGGCAGGGGCATTAGCATTTAGCACCGGATTATTATCTCTTAGTTTAGAAATACTTTGGGTACGCCTGTTTAGTTTTGCAAATCACTCACTGCCCCAAGCCTTCGCTTATGTTTTGATAATGTTTTTATTAGGGATTGCTTTTGGTGCAGTGATTGGAAAGCGATTTTGTCAATCTAAGCGCAATTTATGGAACGTCTCTGGATTCATTTTAATTTGTTCCAGTGCAGTGAATATTCTTGGCCCTTTAGTCTATGTGCAATTCGCTAACACTCATCAGGAATTACTTGGGGCTAGTATTCTTTGCTTAACAGGATTTTTACCCGCGGTTATTTTTCCCATTGCTCATCATATAGGAACCATCAACATAACCTTTAATGTAGGAAGTAGGGTATCGCGAATTTATGTTGCAAATATTTTGGGCTGCACATTAGGACCGCTTTTTACGATGCTTTTATTGTCTTATTTCAGTACCCAACAATGCTTTTTATTTTGCAGTTTCCTGAGTTTAGCAGTGGCATTCTATTGTTTTTTGCCTAGTATTTCCTTGGTTGGTTTTGTGGCTATATTAGCATTGACAGGCATCCTCTTTTTGCCTTTTTTTTTCTACCACCCTCATCACCTGATTGCTCGACTATCAAATTTTTCCGATAAAATTCATCGAATAGTAGAAAACCAGTATGGTGTTATTGTGACCTACCATGGAAAGGGAAAAGGGGATTTCGTGTTTGGAGGAAATGTCTATGATGGTGGGACAAATTTAGACCCAATTATTAATTCCAATAAAATTAATCGTGTCATCGTTCTTGCCAGTCTACAAGATAATCCCCAAAGAATATTAATGATCGGGTTATCCATTGGCACTTGGCTTGAACTGGTTACCACTTTTCCAGGAGTAAAGCGCATTGATGTCGTTGAAATTAATCCTGGTTACCTAACCGCAATGAAAGATTACCCTGCACAAGAACAAAGCTTACAGGATTATCGCGTTCATCTTTACATCGATGACATCCGACGTTGGTTGAAAACGCATCCTAATCGAAAGTACGATTTAATCATTATGAATACCACTTTTCATTGGCGTGCTTACAGCTCCTATTTACTCTCACGTAATTTTTTGCAGATTCTAAAATCAAGAATGTTACCTAATGCTATTCTGGCTTATAACACTACTGATTCTCCTGATGCATTTAAAACAGCAACGACTATTTTCCCCCACGCTTATCTTTATGAAAATTTTTTAATTGCCGCAGACTTTGATTGGCGTAGACGATTGCGGGATCCACAAGCCATTAATAAATTGAGTAAGCTTTCCCTTAATGGAAATTTGCTTTTTCCTCCTTCTGCTTTATCCACCTTAAAATCTTATCTTAGCGAACCTATTTTGACTCTTCAGGATATCGAAGCTAAAACACCTCGCCCACTGGAAGTGATAACGGATCAAAATTTAATAACAGAATATCGATATGGAAAATACCGTGAGAATTAGGTCGATGATCGAGGGTGTAACTAAGGTTTCCCTTACATTCAACCGGATAAGCTTTCCTTATTTAAAGTTCTCCTTTACTATTGTTCGACTCAAAATTATTGGATGTGTAGCAGGACCATTCCTTTGTCATTAAAGCAATTGCCGCTGACAACATCCCTTTGTTTCATTTAATCACTGGTTTTTACTTGCATGGAGCACTTATGAAGTATCGTTTATTGATTTCTCTATCGACAGGTTGCGTGGTAGTCAGTCAGTCCTTTGCGGGCACCATGGGGCCTATCATTTCCGCCAAAGACTGGACATGGGTAGGCTCAGTAGCTGCAGGCCCAGTTTGGGCGAGAGGTGGGGAAACACAAACGATTTATTTTTCTCCAGAAACTAAACAAACCTTCGTGGCTCGAAAATCCATACATGAACTGGCATCGGGTGAATTGTTTATTGGTTTGCAAAAACAATTATTATCCAGCTGGCAAGGGCAATTAGGTGTCGCTGCTGCAACGACTGGAAATGCTAAATTACAAGGCATTATTTGGGACGATGCTGATCCTGAATTTGCCAATTACAGTTATCGCTACAAAGTAAGCAACAGCCGGATAGCGATAAAAGGCAAGCTCATACTCGATAAAGGGTATTGGCTTATGCCTTGGGTAAACGCCAGTGTGGGTGTGGGGTTTAATCAAGCGCATGATTTCAGGAACAGGCCATTAATTTTAGAAGCATTACCTACAACACATTTCAGTAGTCACACCAAAACTGCTTTCACCTACACCTTAGGCGCTGGGGTCCAAAAAGCCATCAATGGGCATTGGCAAGTGGGAGCGGGTTACGAGTTTGCTGACTGGGGAAAAAGCAAATTGGGAAGAGTCTCAGGCGCAGCGATAAACTCGGGATTATCTCTGAATCACCTCTACACCCATGGTGTTTTATTTAACTTGACTTATGTGGCTTAAGGATAACTTCATGATAAATGGAAAAAAGAATCAATGCTTTTTCTGGTCAAAGGGAATTGCATTTCTGTGGGCAGCCTTGTTTACAGCAACAGCTTGCGCGAATATTCCCTTGTGGACTTTTGAGCCGCTCACTGATACTAAACTAGCAGTGCCTGCTAATAGCACCGCCTTAGTGCAATACCGGGTGACCAACCAATCCCTCAGTCCTCATACCCTGGTTATGCTACCCATTCCAGGGGTGATGCAAACATACACTGGATTAGGGGATTGTGGCACTCCATTTATGCTCCCCGGGAAAGGCTATTGCACGCTTTCCTTGCAGATTATAGGCAGCCAGTTGACTGGTCCGATTCTCGATGGGCCTTTTGTGTGTCAATTTGGAAGCCTTAAGCCTTGTTACCGTCCAAATCCTTTACAGGTGTTGAACATCGTTCAGGCCCCACCGATATCCAATGCGGTGATTACCGTCACAGGTTCTCCTTTAATCCTGACTAAAGAGGGTCCAGTTGGCCAACTAACCATTAGCAATATCTCGACTGAAGTGGCTGCCACTAACATTATGTCAAGTTTTACAGGGACGGCATTGGCTGGCAATGTCACTGAGACTGGAAACACTTGTGCGAATGTACCGCCAGGGGGGAGTTGTATACTGACTTACACGCCAGGGAATACGGTAGTGGCGCAAACGAATTTTACCATCCAAGGCACCAATACTAATCCGCTGACAGCAGCCATTGCCATCCAATCAGGGATTACGCTCACTGCCATTAACCCCAATTCAGGACCCGCATCGGGGGGAACAGGGTTTACCCTAACGGGAACTGGGTTAACAGGAGCCACAAGCGTCACCTTTGACGGGATAGCGGCAACGAGCGTTAATGTGGTCAATTCGACGACGGTGACCGGCGTTACTCCTGCCCATGCTCCAGCTGTTGTCGATGTGGCCATTAACACCCCCGCAGGTGGAGCAACATTAACTAATGGCTATAGTTATCTGACTACCGCTGTAGGTCAATCTTCAGGTGGTGGCGTTATCGCTTGTTTAAATGGCGGACTGAATAATCTTATTGCAGCGACCGCAGATAACAGTTCTGGCATTCAATGGGGTGGTTCGGGTACATTAACCAGCGCACTAAGTACCACTAACGGAGCCCTTAATACGGCACAGATTGTTAGTACACTGACAGCGCTAGGCATTGCTCCAAACACTTATGCTGCCAGTATTTGCATGAATTACGAGGTGGACTCGCAAGGAAATACCCCTTGCCAAGCAGGAAATGCCTGCTATAACGATTGGTTCTTACCGGCTGGAAATAACTTAACAACAAGCGGTCAGCTCAATTGCTTATTTGTTAATAGGGCTGCAATAGGAGGTTTTGATGTCTTCTACTGGAGTTCTACTGATTCTTCCACTACCGATGCTTGGTTTCAGGGCTTCCTTAATGGCGTCCAGTTTCCTGCCGCTAAAATCAATCCTTTGCGGGTTAGGTGTGTTCGGGCCTTTACTCCTTGAGTTCTTCGTTCTTCCTTTGGAGGCAGCTATGCTGCCTCTTATAAAAAATCGCACAGAGGTTCCGCTTCATTTTTTGTGATTTAAAGAGGACTATAGCCAACCGCCAATTTTGGACAAGGGTATTTGTTTTTGCTTAAATAATTAAGAATAAATTCGACTTTATCGGATTCATCAGCTAATTTATTAATTTGAATCTTAAACTATACTCATGAAATGGACCTTCAAGTTAGTAAAGGAAAAATTTTTCGGTTCATAGGTTGGTTTTTCCTAACCAATGCTTTCCTGTTTTGGCTATTGGGGATTGAATTTCTTAAAGTCACTTTTTTATCCAAAACATTATTCACCAACTACATAGTCAGCTTCACAGGAATACTTGGCAAAATTTTAATAGTGAGCTTCGCATTAATTAACTATCTCACTTACATGATGCTGCTTGCATTTATTCCTGCGGTGTTCGTACTGATCATTGCTTATTTTTTGCCTTCTAAACGATTAATTTGGTTTCTCAGTGTTCTGGTGGCCACACTGAGTGCTGCACTCTTGATTATTGATAGTCACATTTACATGATGTTCAAGTTTCACCTCAATCTGACTATTCTTACGATGTTTTTTCATACGCGTTGGAATGAGGTGTTTGACCTCTCCAAACAAGAAATTATTTTCAGTTTGGTTACCATTTCTCTATTGGGTGTACTAGAGATTCTTCTTGCTTGGATTGTGTGGAAAAAAGTCATTTTGACAGAGCGTTATAAAGTGGGTAAAAAAATCACTTATTGCTGGTGTGGTGGGTTCTTTTTTTGTTATTACATTTTAATCATCTCCATATTCAATAATGTTAATCTTTTTAGTCAACAAACACTTAATTTACCGCATTTTAATCAACTGTTTGCTTATTTTATTCCTGATAGGAATGCTCATGATATCTTAAGGCGCTTTAGTGAGGCTGATTTTGCCCAGCCTTTTTTCCCCAATGATAAAATGAATTATCCGCTTCACCCACTACAATGCAAAAAGCCAGCTCATCCTTACAACCTTATTTTGATCATGGTTGATTCGTTACGGTTTGATAGTGTGCAAAAAGGATATATGCCTAATGTCATGCGTTTTGCCAAAAATAATTGGCAGTTTTTAAATCACATAAGCGGTGGTAATTCGACCCAACCTGGACTGTTCTCGATATTTTATTCCATTCCCAGCAATTATTGGACTGCTGCATTAAAGCAAAATGTTCGCGCAATTCTTACCGACTTATTAATTAAGTATGGTTATTCGACGCACGTGTTTTGGTCTAGTCTCCTATCCACTCCTCCCTTTAATAAAACTATTTTTAATGGATTAGCTGATTTAGGACCTGATGGTTCACAGAAAGAGAATATTGGGGATAAAGACAGAGATATAACACAAAAAGCCATCGATTTTTTGCTCAATAAAAACCACAAATCGCCTTTTTTCCTCTACCTTTTTTATGATGCGCCCCACGGGTTTTGCCGCGATCAGAATTTTGCCACTCCTTATCAGCCTGCATTGAAGGAATGCACTCGCGTCACTATGACCAACAGTGATGATCCCCTTCCTTACTATAATCGGTATTTGAATGCAGTGAATTTCGATGACGAACAAATTGCTAGAGTGCTGAATGTCATTGAGCAGCAGGGGTATTTAGACAATAGTATTGTGATATTTACAGCGGATCATGGCCAAGAATTTAACGACAATAAACAAAATTATTGGGGACATACTAGCAATTATACTGAAACACAAACGCATGTTCCTTTAATCATCCATTGGCCAGGTGAGTCACCCCGTACGATCGAATACCTCACAACGAGTTATGATATTGCACCTACCTTGGTTAAGCACTTGTTTGCTTGTAATAACTCGGTTCAGGATTATAGCATCGGTCAAGACTTGCTGCTTGAAGAAGGGCGATTGCCTTTTATCCTGGCTGGAAGTTATATCAATATGGGAATTATCGAACCCGATCGACTTACCACGTTGCAAGTCTCGGGTGGCATAACCATCACTAATCGTCATGCAGAACCCACGTCCGATGCAGAACCAAGGAAAGACGTGCTCAAGCAGGTTTTGATCCTCATGCGCAAATATTATGCTAAATAGCCCGTAGTAGCCCCTAGCCCATTCTTAAGAAAAAATGAAAAAATAGGTGCAGTTGCCGGTGCTTTGGGAATGAAAGGAAAGGAGCCAGTTACCATTAAAGGTGTGTCAATTAGTCTAAAATAAAAAGAAATCAGTAATAAAAAATGACTATGGCTCAAACACCGTTAGAATTGGAAATACTAAAAAGTAACAAGTTAAGAGCAACCATTTTATCTGTTGCATTTTTTTTATTGTCTCTCTTGTGGCTAGGCTTCGTTATCTTCGCTTCCGTAGCCTACAGCAAAATTGCGAGTAATATTTCCGTTGGCGATTTACCGATTGGACATGCCCTTGTAGCACTTTATTTTTTGGCTATACGCCAAGTCATTTGCCACTATATTCGTACAAAGAAAAACATGCCGGGATCATTGCAATATTTTATTGCTTTTATCGAAGTAAGTATTCCCACATTAGGTATACTTGCTCTCGCACATTACCAACTAGGCGTCTATTCACTCATAATGCCTCCTCTTTTAATTTATTCCTTTTTTATTATTCTTACTGCTATGACCTTAAATGAATGGATATGTCGTTTTTCTGGTTTAGTTGCAGCACTCGAATACTGGGCTATTTCTTATTACATTTTCAATCACACAGATACCTCCCAAGTCGCTCCGGTATTAGTTTCATGGCTTCCCACTATTGGCCGTGGGGTAATTATATTCCTTGTTGGAGTTGCTACTGGATTTATCACTTCTCAAATTAGAGCGCAACTGACTACCGCTTTTAACGCTCAAAAAGAACGTGACCGAATTGAAACTATATTTGGTCAGCATGTTTCTCCCGAAGTGGTTTCCAAGCTACTATCTGAAGACGCGAATGCAAGTAAATATATTCCGGTTTGTATTATGTTTTTGGATATCAGAAATTTCACTCATTTTACGGAGCAAAATGAGCCCGCTGTTGTGGTTAAATACCTTAATTATCTTTTTAAATATATGGTAGAAATTATTCATAAGAATAAAGGGATTATTAATAAATACCTAGGCGATGGTTTTATGGCCGTCTTTGGTGCTCCGATTTCAAGTGGTAACGACGTTGCTCATGCGGTGAGTGCGGCATTAGCAATCGTCAAGCGAACAGAAGAAGAAGTTAAAAAAGGAAAGCTATTTGATCTCAAGTTAGGTATCGGCATCCATTTTGGTCATGCAGTAACGGGTACCATTGGCACAAAAAGACGTCTTGAATATACCATTGTAGGTGATGTGGTTAATTCTGCTGCTCACATAGAGCAATTAAATAAAACGTATCATAGCAATGTCCTTATTTCTGAAGATGCAATGAATCAATTATCGAATGTGAACGCTGAATTTGTGGGGGATGCTTCGCTAAAACATCGTGACCACCCGATGAAATTATATCGATTAATCTAACTCACTCGTAGAGACGAAACACTTAAATGATTTCTCTGTCACAAGCATCAAGCATAAAAACCAAATAAAAGTCTTTTCTAGTTTGTCGAGATCAGCCACAATTCTCTATTCTCAGCGTGCTGAAAAGCGAATTATTTCCAGGATGAACCTGTGACAAGGCTTTTATTTTCAATTCCTTTATTTTTAAGTGCCTCGCTACTGTTTGTTATTCAGCCGATGGTCGCAAAATTATTACTTCCAGTGTATGGAGGTACTCCTGCGGTATGGACAATATGCGTGTTGTTTTTTCAATCCATGCTTTTATTGGCCTATGGTTACGCTTGGGTGCTGAGTCGGCTCGCTAAGGGTTGGGTGTGGCGGTTTTTGCATATTTCGTTGGTTTTACTGAGCTTCATCGCTTTTCCATTCACTTGCTCACCTTCATTGAATTCCACTTCACCGGATTTAGGGATTTTAAGTGATTTAATGATTCATTTAGGGTTACCTATTCTGGTCATCGGTGCTTCGGCGCCATTATTGCAATTTGCTTATAGTCAGACTCAAGCTAAACAAGCTCGTGATCCTTATTTTTTGTATGTAACCTCTAATGCGGGTAGCCTACTTGCCTTATTGGCTTACCCATGGGGGATTGAGCGCTACACGGGTTTAAAGCTGCAGTTTGATTATTGGAACTTGGGGTTTGTGATCTACATCATTGCTTTATGCGCGGCGTTATTGATTCCTAAGCAACGATCTTTAAAACGCGAGCATCAAACACAGAACGTCAGCTGGTCGATTCAGTTACGCTGGATTGGCTATAGTTTCATTCCTTGCAGTTTAATGTTAGGCGTCTCTTTTTATATTTCCACGGATATTGCTGCGACCCCTTTATTTTGGGTCATTCCTCTAGCCCTTTACCTCCTCTCTTTTATCATCACTTTTGCTCAGAAACCAATCATTTCTCATGCATGGGTTACTCGCTATAGCTTGTTTTTTATTTTCTTTCCCCTTATTGGATTCATTGTGGGGGCTCACTTATTAACGGCTTGGGAACTCACTCTCTTTCATTTAGCCAATTTTTTTATGCTCACCCTTTTATGCCATGGCGAATTAGTGCGAATGAGACCACCGACTGAACAGCTTACCCGTTTTTATTTTTGTATTGCTTTGGGAGGGAGTTTAGCCGGTTTATTTAATGGTGTCATCGCGCCCCGTTTATTTGATGGGGCTTATGAATACCCTTTAGTTTTTACACTTGCCATGCTTTGCTTTTCTTTACGTCGCTCGTCGATTTATACGTCCCTTATTCTGACTGCATTGTTGATAATGAACCAATTTTTGCCTGACTATTGGTGGTTGAAAACTCATCATGTACTCGAAGTCATAGCGCTTTGCCTCTTAATTATTTGGCCTGGAAGCAGAATCAATCTTTTCATGGGTATGGCAATTTTGTTTGTTTTCTTATTTAGTCCGTGGTTCAAATCCATCGAAACGCTGGCTCAACAGCGTAATTTTTATGGGGTTAAGCAAGTGCTTTCGGTAAGCGGTGCACATGCGCTGATAAGCCAAAATACCTTACACGGTTTTCAATTTAATGAATATAAACAACAAGAGAATGCGGCAATGGCTTATTATGGTGCTGTGTTGTCCGTAGTGCATCATTTGCAGAGGATATATCCGCAACTGAATGCGACGATCATTGGGTTAGGCGCTGGAATGATGGCTTGTCAGTTTCGGGATCGCGACAAACTTACGCTCATTGAGGTGGATCAGCAAGTGATTCGCATTGCAAGTAATGATCATTATTTCACTTACTTACGCGATTGTCCGCCGCTCATGTCAGTACTCGAAGGGGATGGGCGAAAAATTCTAGAACAGAATAGGGCGCCTCACACCCATCTATTAGTCATGGATGCTTTTTCTTCCGATGCAGTGCCTACTCATTTATTAACCTTGGAAGCGTTTAAATTGTATCAGCACACCATTGATGAGCAGGGAGGTATTTTGATTAACCTCAGTAATCGCCATTTGCATTTGCTTCCTGTCGTTATTGCCGCGGGCCGAGAATTGCAATTGCTTGTATTGCATAAAAAACAAGCAGAAAAAGGGGCTGAAGGAAAATTCACCGCCGAATGGGCATTTCTTACTGCAAATCAGCCATTAGCATTGGAGTTAATGCGGTCACAAGGGTGGCGATTTGTTGCAGAGAATGATAGCCAATTATGGATGGATGATTATTCTAATATTGTGCCATTGGTGAGATGGGGATAGTCCTGCAATACGTTTACCCGCTTTGCTTTATTCCACAGCTTCATCATCAAAGGGTTGGGGGTTAATGGAGTCAGGTGAATCCAACAATGTTGTGGGGAACATAAGGCGCTTCAAGTAATCGCATCTCTTCTTTCGTAAGCCTTATTCCTAATGCGCCTACAGCATCCTCGAGATGGTGGGGTTTTGTTGCTCCAATGATGGGTGCGCTTACCACGGGGTTTTTAAAAAGCCACGCAAGAGCGACTTGAGAGGGTGCGATGTCTCTTTGTTGAGCAATACGATTAACTTGCTTAATGATTAAAGTATCTGCTTCTTGCGTTTTATCATAAAGCTTTTTGCCAACGTAATCGCTTACAAAGCGCGCGGTTTCCTGACTTTCAAGTGGTCGAGCCAATCGTCCGCGGGCAAGGGGACTCCAGGGCAAGACCGCAATTTTTTCGGTTTGACAAAGCGGCAGCATTTCCCGTTCTTCTTCGCGATAAATAAGATTGTAGTGAGGTTGCATTGAAATAAATCGATGCCAATGGTGTTTCTCCGCTAAATAGAGGCATTTGGCAAATTGCCAGGCGAACATGGAAGATGCGCCAAGATAGCGGACTTTTCCTGCTTTTTTGAGGTCATCAAGCGTTTCTAAGGTTTCTTCAATGGGCGTGTTATAATCCCAACGGTGGATTTGATATAAATCAATATAGTCCGTGCCTAAGCGTTTTAAGCTTTGGTCAACTTCATGAAGAATGGATTTTCTTGAAAGCCCGCCACTGTTAGGGTCCTCTTTCTTCATTGGGAAAAAAACTTTCGTTGCGATAACTACCTCACTTCGTTTCGCAAAATCCTTTATTGCTTTCCCAAGAACCTGCTCACTTGCGCCGAAGGAATACATGTTCGCCGTATCAAAAAAATTAATCCCTAACTCAAGGGCTTGTTTGATAAAAGGACGGGAATCTTTTTCATTGAGGACCCAGGAATAATGACCACTGGTGGGATCACCATAACTCATGCATCCTAAGCAAAGTTTGGAGACTTTGAGATCCGACTGGCCTAATGTGATGTATTCCATGAATAATTTCCTTATACTTCTGCTAAATTTCCTTTTGTCTCTAGCCAAGTTTTGCGATCAGCTGCTCTTTTCTTAGCGAGCATCATGTCCATCATTGCCATCGTTGCTTCTTCATCTTCAAGAGTAAGTTGCACCAATCGCCTAGTGTTGGGATCCATGGTGGTTTCGCGCAACTGTATTGGATTCATCTCACCGAGACCTTTAAAGCGCTGAACGTTAATTTTGCTTCTTGTGGTTTGGGTTAGTTCAGCAACGATTTTTTCTTTTTCCTCATCATCCAAAGCGTAGTGGACAATTTTGCCCGCATCAATCCGATACAAGGGTGGCATAGCAACAAAAACATGGCCTGCTTGCACCAATGGCTTAAAATGTTTTAAGAATAGAGCGCATAAAAGCGTTGCAATATGTGCGCCGTCTGAGTCAGCATCGGCAAGAATACATAATTTACCGTACCTTAAGCCACTGAGGTCATCCGAACCTGGATCTATACCAATGGCCACCGAAATGTCATGGATTTCTTGTGAAGCTAAAACTTGTGAAGAATCAATTTCCCAGGAGTTTAGAATTTTTCCTCGCAACGGCAGAATCGCCTGAAAGTCTTTATTACGAGCCTGCTTGGCTGAGCCTCCCGCGGAGTCACCTTCAACCAGAAATAATTCGGCTTGGCTTAAATCCTGTTGCAGGCAGTCGGCCAATTTTCCAGGTAACGCGGGACCTTGGCTTACGCGTTTACGCGCCACTTGTTTGGCTTGACGCAGACGTTTCTGAGCGCGTTCGATAGCAAAAGCGGCGATTGCTTCCCCTTGAGTACGGTGTTGGTTAAGCCAAAGAGCGAAGGCATCTTTAACCACACCACTGACAAAGGCTGCTGTTTGCCGGGAACTTAAACGTTCTTTCGTTTGGCCGGCAAATTGAGGGTCTTTCATTTTAACGGATAAAACATATTGGCAAGGTTCCCAAAGATCATCCGCCGTTAATTTCACACCGCGAGGCAGCAAATTGCGTAACTCACAAAAGGAGGCTAAAGCCTCATAAAGTCCGGTGCGAAGACCATTCACATGGGTGCCCCCTTGAACAGTCGGGATTAAATTGACATAGCTTTCGCTTAAATTACCACTGGGTGTGGGTGACCAAGCTAATGCCCAATCCACTGTCGCTTCGTCACAGGAAAACTCACCTGTGAACGGCTCTTCTGGAAAATAATCGGCAGACAAAGATTGACGCAAATAATCAGCGAGGCCTTTCTCGTAGCACCAATGCATCTGTTCATTGCTGGCTTTATTGATAAAGGTCATCGCCAGGCCAGGGCAAAGTACCGCCTTGGCTCGCAATACATGAGTTAATTGTTTAATTGAAATTTTGGTGGTATCAAAATATTGGGCGTTAGGCCAAAAGCGAATAATGGTTCCTGTATCCCTTTTTTTAGTAACCCCGCTTTCATTGAGTTCCTGCAGCTTATCACCATTGGCAAAGGACATTTGGTAAATAATGCCATTGCGTTTGATTGTGACGTCAACACGCTCTGACAGTGCATTAACAACCGATACCCCAACCCCGTGCAATCCACCGGAAAAGCGATAATTTTTATCTGAAAATTTTCCTCCGGCATGCAAACGGGTCATAATGACCTCCACCCCGCTTAAACCCAGTTGGGGGTGAAGATCCACTGGCATACCTCGGCCATTATCCTCTACTTCAATGGAGCCATCCTCATGGAGAGTGACAATAATCTGACTTGCAAAGCCTGCGATCACTTCGTCAACACTATTGTCTATCACTTCTTGAGCTAAATGATTAGGTCTGGCTGTGTCAGTGTACATACCTGGACGACGCTGGACTGGTTCAAGACCACTTAATACCTCAATCGCTTCGGCGGTGTAGTTTTCAGACATTAATGAGCACTCTCGGTAAAAGGCTTTATTTTAACATGAAAATGAAGCATTGCTAAAAGACCGTTACTCAACCACGATAGGTGGAAACTTATCGGTATAATTTAACGGCTTATTTGCTAATGCAATCGCAGCACGCATGGCCGTTTGCATAAACGGTTTAGCCAAAGGATCTTGCGCGTGAGTTGCTGTTGGATTGCCTTCATCACATTGGCTGCGAATGCGACTGTCTAAGGGGAGCTGGCCAAGTAATTGAACATGAAATTTCTCGCCCAGTTGTTGCCCGCCGCCCTCGCCAAAAATGGCTTCTTGATGGCCACATTGACTACATACATGCAGGGACATGTTCTCAACCAAGCCTAAAACGTCAATGTTGGTTCTTTCAAACATTTTAATCGCTTTTTGCGCGTCCAACGTAGCGATGTTTTGGGGTGTAGTGACTACTACCGCTGCAGTTAAAGGGATTTTTTGCACCAAACTTAATTGAATGTCACCAGTACCCGGAGGCAAGTCAATAAACAGATAATCCAATTCATCCCATAACGTGATATCCAGCATTTGGATGAGGGATTTAGCCAACATGGGCCCTCGCCAAATGAGCGCTTGCTCGCTGTCTGTCAGATAACCAATTGACATGGCCTGTAGGCCGTGCGCTTCTACGGGTAGATAATGCTCACCGCTGATTTCCACAGGTTTTGCCTCACCCAGCATGAGTGGAATGCTGGGGCCGTAAATGTCTGCGTCTAAAAGGCCTACTCTGGCTCCAGCTTGAGCCAGTGAAATGGCTAAATTGACTGCTACTGTTGATTTTCCGACGCCGCCTTTCCCTGAAGCAATAGCAATGGTGTTTTTAACACCGCGTAATCCTTTGCCAACGAGCTGAGTTCGGTGGGCTCTAATGAAATGCTCAAGTGTGATTTGAATTTGATATTCAGGTAAGGCGTGTTTCAATGCGCTTTGCATTGCAGGTAAGAGCGCCGCTTCCAGCGGTTTAGTGGGGAAACCGCCTTGTAAGGATAAATGGATTTGTTTTCCTTCCACAGTTAATTTAGCTTGCAAGCCTAATTGTTGAGTGGTTAAACCCAGTAATTCATCCGGGGTATTGGTTAGAATTTCAGTAATATAACGTTCTAAATTCATGCGATTATCCTAATATGACAACGATTCAGTGAGGAGGCTTGGTTGGTATTCCCAAGTCATCCAATGGCCACTTGCCAAATAATATAAACCACAGTAGACAGGTTCTGTGGAGCGCATTGCCAGCAGTTGCGCATAATGATTGACTTGCTGACGGTGTTTGACCTGTGCTGCCTCTTCTTCACTGCCCGTTTTAAAATCGATGACCCAGCGAATACCATTGTCAACGAAAGTGCGGTCAATAATTCGTGTGGCAGCTAACCCTTCGTTATTAATGAGAAGCTCATATTCATTGCGTTCTTGCTGATGTGCTTTGATAAGCCACTGCCCTATTGAGGTACTGAATAAACGCATGATGTGTTGACGCAGAGAGGCGTACGCTTCTTCTCGTTCATCGGGTGAAAAGCCCAAAGAGTTGAATTGCCTTTTCACCATTGCCCAAGGTAATTCATCGACTGTATTGGGGTGATTATCGCAAATCCATTGCAATAATTCATGGGCCACGATGCCTATTTGACGCGAGGGGTCATGGACAACAGAAAGTGCGGATTTTTTTCCTGTATTTTCTGAGACAGAAGGTGGACTGAGATAAGACTTGATGGGTAATCGGTAGAGTAGAGGTAAAGACTGTTCCGATTTTTCTTCTGGGGTTTCTTCTGTCCCTGTTAAAAAGGGTTGATTTTTTAAGAAGCTGCGAAAAGTTCCTTTGGTTTCCTTTTCACTGCTATCAAAAAGGTAGAGCCGTTTTTTTGCACGCGTCGCGGCCACATAAAACAAGCGTTGTAATTCGTAGCGATCTTTTTCATTATCTAATTGCCCAAGGTAA
Source organism: Legionella maceachernii (assembly GCF_900167045.1). Classification (GTDB taxonomy): domain Bacteria; phylum Pseudomonadota; class Gammaproteobacteria; order Legionellales; family Legionellaceae; genus Tatlockia; species Tatlockia maceachernii. The sequence continues at coordinate 168,800 of NZ_FUXJ01000002.1, forward strand.
TCATACAATAGACATTGCTCTTGATGAGCTGCTTTAATGGGCGAAACGAGAAGGAGCTCCTCTTGTTTCTGACTGGGCAATTTCAACCAGCGCAGCATCGGTTGATCCTTATTTTGTGATTTGCTGCTTAAACTCGGCAATAGGACACAATCGAATTCCAATCCTTTGGATTTATGAATGGTCATGACCTGCAAACGAGAGGGATTAACCCGTTGTGAATAAAGCTTATCCAATTCAATTTTAAATGACTTAAGATCAACGGGTTTGCCTGGGTGGGTAAAACGCTCAAGTAACAGCCAAAATTGCTCTAAGTCTTCTTGCTGAGCGGTACTAAGGATTTTATCCACGTGCAATTGTTTAAGTGTGTGCGAAATCCAATCCACCAAAGAATGCTGGTAACGCCGAGCGAGTGCATCGTGCAATACAGCATAAATAAACTGCGCACGTACCTGGCCTTCTTCGCTTAAACGAGCTAAGCAATTCGATTGAGACAAAGCGTAATAAATGGATTTTTTTCGGTCGAAATTGGCAATCACATGCAGATCAATAAGCGATAAGCCGCAAAAAGGGCTGCGTAATAATGCGAGCCAGGCTAAGCGATTGGCCGGCAATAAAAGGGCTTGAGTAAGAGACCAAAGATCCCTAAGGTGTGGAAGTCCCGCTAAATGCTCTATATCCACCCCCTGAAAAGGAATGTTTTGCTCCCGCAATAAATTAACAATCTCCCTCAATTGAGTGCGTGAACGCACGAGAATGGCAATTTGGTCTTCTGGGTATTTTTCTAACTCTTTAGTGACGCATTCGACTATAGCGTGGGCTTCCAAGCGACGATTTGTAAATTGCCAGGCGCCAATGGTGCTGTTTTCGCTGTCAGTTTTTACATGGTGCGAAGGAGAAAAAGAAATGGCCCCTGATTCCACATCATCCCGTTGAGGAAAAATACTGCTAAATTGTTGATTAACCCAACCGACGATGGTCGCTGTGGAGCGAAAATTACAACACAACTCTAAGCTGTCTAAATGCACATCCCCGATTCCTGTCTGCTTCGCTTTCAGGAAAAGGCCTACTTCAGCCTGACGAAAACGGTAAATGGATTGCATGGGATCGCCTACCACAAACAAGGTTCTGCCGTCGTTTGGCTGCCAGCCTTGTACTAACTTGGTTAATAATTGGAATTGTTGAATGGAAGTGTCTTGAAATTCATCAATTAGCAGGTGTTGAATGGTATTATCAAGGTAGAGTGCTAAATCAGTGGGTTGTTCATCGTCACCTAAAGCAGTTAAGGCTTGCTGAGCAATAGCACTGAAATCCACTTCATTTTGCTCAGTAAAAACCACATGCAAATGGCTTACTAACAAGGGTAATAAAACAAATAAAGCTTGCAACACTTGCCATTGCTCAGGATCGTACTGCGGTTTAGGAAGGTTTTTGATTTTGATTAAAGTGTCAAGAAATTCGGCTGTCTCATCAAGTTTAAGCAGAAGCGCTTTTGAGTCTGCTTTAAGTTTATCGAATAATGCCTCTTCACAACTTCCCCGTTTAAGCCCTACGTGATGATCAAACCCTTTGCGTAGCTTCTCCTCTGAGGTAAGGAGAAGAGAGGCGAGGCCTGAGGCTATTTTTCGATTTATTTGATTGAAATTTTCCCATTCACGCAAGGCGTAGCGCGGTGATTGTGAATTGGATTCTATATGAGCCATTTGGCAAGCAAGCGAACACAGTTCATCCCGATAGGCCAAAGGAACAGCCTGGACAAAACGAGAAAGCTCGTGCTGTTCAATGAAAGCAAGCATTTCTTCATAATTTGCTTTGCTTTGCATGCGTGCAGAATACAAAGAGGATAGCCATTGATCGCGAGTTGAGAGTAATTCACTAAACAATTCAAGAATTTTGTCCTGACGATTATCCAAATGCGTTAACAGCGTTTTTAGAGGTTGATGAGTGTTTTTATCCTCAAGTGCATGCGTAAGACAGGCTTTAGCAGCGACGCGATAATGCATTTCAGGGCTTTCGCTGATTTGCGCGAAAGGAACCTGTTGATCAGGTAAAGGAATGGCATGACTTAACATTTGGCATAGAGAATCAATAGTAATAATACGCAAGCGCCCAGGTTGATCAAGTAATCGCCAATTTTTCTTATCGGCATGAGTAAGGGCATCTGCGGCATATCGATAAGTTTGTTCTTGATGCGGGGTACTTGCTTTAGCACCACAAGCCACTTGCTTAAGCGCGGACAAAATACGCTCGCGCATTTCGCTTGCTGCTTTACGTGTGAACGTCAGTGCCACAATTTGTTCTGGTGCATTGACGGTGCTGAGCAAGCGTAAATATCGCTGGGTTAAAATTTCAGTTTTACCCGAACCCGCCGGCGCCTGCACGATAAACGATCGGCGGGGATCCGTGGCTTGTGTACGCTGTTGGCTATCCTTAAGCATGATCTTAACTAGTCCAGTATGATTTCCTGTGCCGGTGGTCTAAGATTATAGTTTGAACTCATACTATGCCCATAAGCACCAGCGGTTGCTATCAAGATAATGTCTTTTTCTTGCGTTTGCGGCATAGGCCTATCATAACCTAAGGTATCTCCCGATTCGCAAATAGGACCCACAATGTGCGCAAAGCCTGCTTTTTCTTCGCTCAAACGTGTCAAATTGACAATTTCATGATAGGCACCGTAAAGAGAAGGACGGATTAAACTATTCATGCCTGTTTCAATACCGATAAAGCGAGTTTTACCTTTCTCCTTGCATTGCGTCACCTTAGCAAGCAGAACACCGCTCTCAGCAACGAAGTAGCGACCTGGCTCTAACCAAAACGCTAAATGCGCAAAACTGGATTTGATGGCCATGAGTGAAGCATCCAACGCGGCTAGATCCAGCGCTTGCTGCCCAGGTTTTTCAACAATACCTAACCCTCCCCCCAAATTAATGATTTTCACTTCGGGAAATTGGGGGAGTAAAGAGGTCAGCATCAGTGCTGCTTGCTGCCATAGTTCCGGGGTAAGAATACCAGAGCCAGAATGCGAATGAAGCCCAATGACCTTAATGTGATTCTGTTCAATGGCTTGAATCAGTTTAGGCAAATCACTGTGAGGAATACCGAATTTGGATTCATTCCCGCCTGTACAGACATACCGGTGATGGCCGGCACCACATCCTGGATCAATACGTACTAAAATGGACTGATTTTTAAAGAGGTCAGGCCAATTCTCCAGAGGATATAAGTTATCCACCGTGACATGACAGCCTAAGGAGAAGGCAAATTCATACTCTTCCCTAGCAGCAAAATTAGGGGTAAAAAGAAGGCGTTGCTTGCTGATGTGAGGAAACGTGCTTAAAACGTGCTGCAGCTCTTCAAGGGAAACACACTCAAATCCAATGCCTTTGTCATGCAAGGTTTGTAAAAGCGCAGGGTTAGGATTGGCTTTGATGGCGTAATACAATTGATCAATGGATTTTAAGCCGAGCAATTCATCCGCTTTAGCTGTTTGAGTGGGTCGATGATAAACATAGCAAGGTGAATTTGTTGCCGCAAGATCGAGCAAACGTTCGCGCTCGATTTCCCACCAAGGTTGAAGCCTTGATCCCCCATTGCCAAATTCTTCTTGCCAGCTTTTGGAGTAATAAAAACTTTGGGGATTATTTTCAATCAATAAAGCATGCAGTTTCTGACATAATTTATCGGCCTGCCCTTCATCAACGACAAACGTTAAATTCAAATCATTTGAAGCCAAAGACATCAAATAAATTTGTTGGGCATCAAACACTTCAAGCGTAGGACCTAATTGCGGAAGCACAGTGCGAATATGGTGACCCACTAAACTCACTGCACTGCAAGGCTCAATCAGTTTAGCACGACCAAAGCGATTTAAATCTGCTAATAAAGCCTCTAAAGCGGAGCGATCCCGAAGCTTAGCATTACTATCTAATGAAAGAGTGACGTTAAATTCAGAGGATGAAAGCAAATCAACGGAAAAGCCATGCATTTTAAATGCGGCAAAAACATCAGCCAAAAAACCTACTTGTTGCCACATATTAAGGGTATCAATCGAAATCAGGATAATGCTGTTTTTCACTTGAATGGATTTAATCGGTGGTGCTTTGTCATCGCTTTCTTGGGAAATGCGTGTGCCTGAATGTTCTGGCATGCGGGTGAATTTAACCACCATGGGAATCCCCGCTTTGCGTACGGGCGGCAAGCAATTCGGATGCAACACTTTAGCACCCATCGAAGCAATTTCTTGCGCTTCATCATAATTTAACTGTTTTAACAGACGGGCGTTGGGTAATTGGTGGGGGTTAGCCGTATAGATGCCGGGCACATCGGTCCATATTTCACAAAGGCTCGCTTGCAGAAGGGCGGCGAGCAGTGCAGCCGAGGTATCCGAGCCTCCTCGCCCCAACAACACAGTATCGCCTTGTGGATTGGCCGCAAAAAAACCTTGAGTAATGATGGCTTCAGCACCACTGTCGAGTAAATTTTTTCTTAGTTCGGGTTTCGGTTCGGAATTACAACGCGCCGCCAAAAAATTAACTGCATCACCACCCGGTATAGGGGTAGAGACGAGTGCTTCGCGCACATCAAACCATAGGCAGTTGATTCCTTTATTACGAAGAAAGGCATGACCTAAACGAGTCATCATGAGCTCTCCCAGGCTCAAAATTTGAGCGCGGGTTTTAGCTGGCGCTTCTTTTAAAAGAGCAATGCCGGTAAGCCATTGTTTCAATTGCTCCAAATCGGTACTGATTAATTCCGCAGAGACTTGTAAAGCGCTGGCCAGTTCTACATAACGCTGAGCAATGTCGGCTTCAATGTTTTGATGTTGATTAAGAAGCGCTGCTTCGATTGCCTTCTCGAGCTTATTAGAGGCTTGTGTAAGGGCTGAACAGACGATGACAGGTTGCACCCCATTAGCGAGATGTTGTTTTGTTATTGCAGCAATATTTTCCCAGGTTTGTAAGGAAGAAACGCTTGTTCCACCAAATTTAGTAACGACTTGTTGCATATCAAAAAGCCCGCACAAAAAAAGAACACCTTATCACGGATTAAAGACCATTGACAAGCAGATGTTATTGGAGACAATGACCGAAGTCTAAGCGGTATTATTCGCTTCATTTAAGGCATTAAATAACCATCATGATCCAAATATTTACATATTGGATTTTATATGGATTTTTATGATTTTATTAATAAATTTTTTTTCATTAAGCGGTTGAAAAGCTCTTTAATTCATTTATCATCACTCTCTGTTTTTGCAACATCGTAGGATGTATTTTTTCTAGGTAAGGAGTGTGGAGTGAAGAGCATGCAAAGACCCATAAGAACCATCGCCAGTGCAGCCGTCTTGGCGGTGATGGCAAATAGTGCCGCTAATGCGGGGAGCTTTTCCCTGTACACAGAAAGTAGTCCGGCTGCAATCGGTAACTATGCGGCTGGTATTGCTGCTGAAGCTGCGGACGCTTCAATTGGCTGGTATAACCCAGCAGGTCTTTCCTTACTTCATCGGCAAGAACTCGTAGTGGGCGAGGTCACGATATTTCCCTCGGCTAAATTATCAGGTACTAGCACGTTTGCTTCACAAGGAATGCCAAGTTATTTCCAAACCTTTAATAACCTCAATGGGGCCAAAATGGGATACGTTCCGTCATTCCATTATGCTTTACCTTTGGGTCAAAACATGACTTTTGGTTTAAGTCTTGTAGCGCCTTTTGGGTTGGCTACCCAATGGGACCGCTCAGGGCCTTTACGCTATGCAGCAACCACCAGCAACTTAGTGACCACTGACCTTTCTCCGGAAATAGGGGGTAGGTTAAACGATCATTTTGCTCTCGGGTTAGGCATTGATTTGCAGTATGCACGAGTTCGATTCCATCGCGTTTTGGGCGCTCCTACCTTATTACAGCGATTTAACTTACCTATGTTTCTTGATTCGCTTAGTTACAACAAAGGGCATACATTCAGTGTTGGATTCCATGCGGGCGGTATGGCGCTCTTTAATCAAGACCATACTCGCTTTGGTTTGAACTATCAATCGCAAGTGAGGCATCGGTTCAATGGATTCAGCCGTTTACAAGGTCGTTTTGCTAGTTTAGGGCCAACCCTTTCGCAAAGTGCAATATTGGCGGCCGATGGTGAAGCCATATTCTGGAGTAATACGCTTACAAGTAATACCGTGCTTTTCCCCGCGGTGACTACCTTAAGTGCTTATCAGGACGTTAATGACCGACTTGCGCTTTTAGGTTCTGTCGTTTATACAGGCTGGAATAGTTTAAGAACATTGGAGTTGCAACGGGTTGCAGCCTATGCTCCCTCGGTGGGCCAGGTTCTTGTTAATTCGACAACGACCGAATTTTATCGCAATGCTTGGCGCTTTGCTTTAGGCGCTAACTACCAGCTTAATGATGTGTTAATGCTACGCGTAGGTGGCGGTTGGGATCAAACGCCCACTCGAAATCCTTTCAGGGATATACGTGTACCGGATACCAACCGTTGGGCTGCTTCGATCGGGGCACATTACCAATTGCAACCCACAGTGGGTTTTGATTTCGGTTATACACACTTGTTTAGTGCTGGACATTTCAAAGTAAATCGCACCGATACGGTAGGGTCAGGAAGTACTTATAACGTGAATGCTGGTATTAAAGCGCATGCTGATTTGTTGGGTATACAAGCTGTTTGGGTTCTTGATCAGCCAGCGCCTGTCGTACTCACTAAGTAATTTCTAAGATGATTAAGAAAAACCACGCATTAGCGTGGTTTTTTTATGTGACGATAAGAGCTTGTCCGCACAGGCGCTAACCTAAGATACCGTAGACTTGCGCCTGCCCAACAGCAGTGAGTGTTTAAGCAGACTCCAATGTTGAGTCAAGGCCCAACTAAGTTGTTTGCAATGGTGAGGGACTCCTGGATTCGGAACACTTTGGAAATAGTTAAGCTATTCCTGTATTAAAGTTGCTTTGCCTGGACCAGTAGCCTTGAATTTATATCCTTTGGGCCCAGTAATTGATTGAGGACTAATCTCGCCTGTTTCCATATCGATGGTAATCGTTCCGAGCTTGAAAGGTTTGTTAGTATCCGTTGCCAACTTAATTAAGGCGGAACATTTGCCCTTGAGCGTATAACCGTAACAGGCCATTTCAATTAAAGTCCATGGTACAGTCCCTACACTTTTAGCTGGAGTGGGTATCGCTGGAACAATTCCATCGATGTATTCATTCATCTCCACGTCAGTGGTATTGCGAATGATTAAATCAGTCGGATGAGCGAGAACGACAGTCGCGCTTAAGCTTAAAGTCGTGGCAACTAAGCCTTTTAACATTCGATTCATACAAAAACTCCATTACAAAAGATTCGTTTGCCTTGCATAGCACAAGGCAATCGCGCACTACTATAGGGTAATGTTTTTATGCAGACAACCTTTTCATGAGTCAGTAGAGAGAAAATGGATTCTTTATGTGTTTTTTAAAAACAAAATGTTCATCATAAATGCTAAATTGAAGTCGTCTAAAGCGCCTTACTCCTCAAAAAATGAGCAATATCCTTAGCGAAATAGGAAATAATGAAATCGGCTCCTGCGCGTTTGATGGCTATCAGACTTTCAACCATTGCCTGTTCCTCATTAATTAAACCTTGACTAGCCGCATTTTTTAGCATGGCATATTCACCACTGACTTGATAAGCACATAAGGGTACCTCGGGAAAATGTTGTTTAACCTTATAGATAACATCAAGATATCCCATGGCGGGTTTGACCATAAGCAGATCCGCACCTTCTTTTAAATCAAGTGCTGCTTCCCTTAATGCTTCGTTGGAATTGGCGGGATCCATTTGATAGGTTTTTCTGTCACCAAATTGAGGCGCACCTTGAGCTGCTTCGCGAAACGGGCCGTAGAAAATTGAACAGTATTTCACTGCGTAACTCAAAATAGCGGTATCAGAATGCCCAGCTTTATCCAGTGCATGGCGAATGGCTGCGACCATGCCATCAATCATCCCACTCGGCGCTACCCAATCAGCACCTGCATCGGCATAACTTACCGCCTGTTGAGCGAGTAATTCCAAAGTGCTGTCATTGTCCAATTTTTCACCGTGTAGAGTCCCACAGTGGCCATGATCGGTGTATTCGCAAAAACACACATCGGTGATAATCAACATGTCTTTATGAGTTTCGCGAATAACTCGCACCGCTTGCTGAATAATACCCGTAGCACTTAAAGACGCGCTTCCAATGGCATCTTTATGAGCAGGAATGCCAAAAAGCAAAACTGCATTAATTCCTGCCTCGGCAAGTTGGTTTATTTCAATGGGTAAATAATCTAAGCCCAGTTGAAATTGGCCGGGCATGCTTTTAATCTCTTGTCTACCAGTAAGTGCTTCAGCAATGAACAATGGCGCAATGAATTGTTGCGGATGTAAATGCGTTTCTCGCACCAAAGCCCTTACAGTAGGGCTGCTACGTAATCGTCTTAATCGTAATGAAAGGGAAGAATTAGCCATGTTACTCCTTTTGAGTCTCTCGGGTATATAACAAATCAACGCCGCTGGCAGTTAGACTAGCATTAACTTGGATACTTAAAAATTTATTCAACAAGTAGGTTAAAGTAAACACATTCGAATCGGCTTGTGCTAAACCAAAATTGTAACTTACATAAATACGCTTGGTTATCGATTTTCCTACCACCACGGAGCTAGACTCTGTGATTTGATTGGTTTGCTGATTATACTTAGTATTGCTTTTTATATCCAAATCTACGCCTAAAGCTTGTTTTAATTGGGATAATAATTGCGTGCCTCTCGTTCCTGCGCCAAGTTTCATCGAGCTGATGGCGTTTAACAGAAGCTGACCACCTGCCTTGTTGGCTTGGTTTGCAGGTTTTCCTAATAAAAGCATGGATAGAATATCGGCTTGTGACAGCGAGGAAGGATCTGAGAACAGTTGTATTTTAGGGGAGCTTAGACGCCCACTCACTTCAATGCCTACCGTCACCTCATTACCAAAATCCAATTTTTGTAAATTGGCTGAATTGAAATCAAAGAGTTGATTAGATCCCGAAAAGGATGCATTTGAGTTGTTAAAACGACGAACGGCACGAATATTAATACCTGGATTATCAATCGAACCACCCGTAAAAATAAGTTGACCTTGATCAATTGCCAAATCTTGACCATACGCTTGATATTTTCCATCCCGGACATTTAGTTCGCCGCTGGCGTTAAGTGGTCCTTGAGGCAATTGGCGCAAGCGAATATTGCCAGTAAGAAATCCACGTAATCCTTTCACATCGATGGCAACATTTTCTCCCATATCCAAGTAAATGTCGGTATTGATAGGAAGTGGATTAGGTGAGGAAGCAGATTTTGGCCCGATAAACACAGCGTCCTCCGATAAGCTTATTGTGCTCGTAAAGTTTTGTGGTTTAATTTGAGCATTGGGAATTAAAATTCTTCCCGTCATGTCCATGGCATTGGGCTTAAAATAAATGACTAGTTGAGGCGATAAATTGATGAGGTATTCGTCGGTTTTAATCAGGGGAAAGTCATCACCATTTAGGGTAAGGGAGCCAGTCATTTCAGGAGTAAAATCGCCATTACCTTTTAAGTAAAGCACTTTATTTTGGGATGCAATAGTACCCTGAGAAGTCCATCGTTTATTACGACTTTGAAAATGAATCTCAATAGGGTTCAAATTAAGCCCAATTTTTGGGATTAATAATTTTGCTTTATCAAGATGAAGTGTTCCTTCTATGACTGGTTTATCGATTGTTCCTTTTAAGAGAAGTAAAGCATTTAATTGGCCATCAAGTTGAGTTGCAGCCTCACTGAAATTTTCAAGAAAAGCAAGGGAGTTTACATTCAAATTTAAATTTCCTTTAATAGGCTGATTAGCTGATAAACCTTCATCTAAACGAAATGAAGGTAAATCAAGATTTAAAAGGAGTGATTTATAGTGATCGAGAATTAAGTTTCCCTTTACTTGTAAGCGAGTAGAATTTAAGTCTGCATGAATTTGGCCACCTGTAAAGGGTAAAATCGCAGCAGGATCTTCTTCAGAAAGTTGATATTTTCCTGGTTGAATGGTCAAATTCATCTCGCCTTGAGTGGGACTTGTTATTGTTGCATTCGCAGTGAGTCCGGTTTGCAAATTTTTCAGATGAGGGTGCAACAAAGAAGGGTAGGGGATGAAGGCTTTAAGCTGCCATTGATAGGGGATTGATCCCTTAATTTGCAGCTGATTTTCACCAAGCGAAGCTTGACCATTCACTTGATGATTCTGATAATGAAGTGTTGCGGCAAGTACTCTACCAAAATACTGTGTGGTTAAAGCCGAGTCTAAGGATAAATCATCCAGTGAATTCCCAGTCAAAGCAGTATTCCATTTGAGTTGTTGAATAGGTTGCTCCGTACCTACTAAATCAACTGATTTTGCTAGAACTTGCCCTTGTATTTTAGGCGATGCTTTTTCATCGTAAACTAAATGAATATTCATCTCTCCTTCAGGAAATTTTATAGGTAATCGCTCGCTCTTCCCTTTTTCATCACGCGCATTGTCGGCGGGATCGAGTGATGGTGAGGGGTTCTTAGACGCTGCAGGCAATCCACGGGATGTTGGAATGGAGAGGGGGTGGGCTATTTTTATAGTACCTTGAGTTTGCAGTGATTGATTAGTAGTCTGGCCATTAAGTTGAATAGTCGCACGAATGGGAGAGGTAATCACAGAGGCAAAATTAAAGTTCACATGAGGAAAAGTACCCTCGATTTGCAGACTGCCGTCACTGCTTTCAAACGTTTGATCATTATCGATGGGCCAGATAAATTGATGCCAGGTGGCTAGATGATGTATTTCTTTTCCATAGCGAAGCGTGCCATTAATAATTGTCCCTTTGGGATTGCGCATTTCCCCATGCCAATGGTAGAGAGAAAAATCACCGCCCACTTTTAGGAATCCCTCGATCTTTTGCGATTGGCTTTTTGATTTAAGCTGCAAACTGCCAGACAGAGGATAAGGAAAAATAGGCTGAGCTTGTCCTGAAATAGCAAAATTCATGTCAGAAAAATCCACGTTAAACTGATTAATTTGCCATAATTTATTTGTCAGATTAGCCTTTAATTTAAGGTTAGAAAATTGATGGTTACTTTCATTTTGAGTGATTGTCAAACGATCAATAGAGGCATCCTTAATTTCCATATTAATGGGCAGTTTAATGGGTGCTTTTTTGTCCGAACGAGCATTATCTTCTTTTAATACTACAGATAAAGACTGTGCGCGCAAAGTTTCAATGAATAATTTATGCTTAAACAGCAATTGCCATCGCCAGTTTAAATTAAATTTTTCGAGGTTAATCGCAAATTGATTATTTTGATAATTGAGATGATTCAATGAAAAATCGTGAATAAGCCTGCCTTGCGGTTTTTCGACAATCAGCTTGCCAGGCAAAATAATTTTAGCGATTTGCATGGTAAGGAAAAGGCCAGGTGTAGTGGTCAGCAAAAAAAGGAATAAGCCTCCTAATACAACAAACAGAACAGCTAAACTTTTTATAAGCGTTTTTACTGCAGAAAGAACGTTGCGCATTATAAATCGGGTCCCATGTTAACCACAAATTTTGGATTTTTCGCATGATGACTAAGATGAGTGCCCACTGCTTGGGCGATGCCTATTTTAATAGGACCCACGGGGGATACCCACATCAAGCCAATGCCGATATCATTTTTTAGCCTTCTTGGACCAGGCCTGTAAACATCACCGCTATCGAAAAAACCGATAAGATACCAATTTTCTTTTGTTTCCTTTTGAATTTCTAGACCGCTGTAGGTCAACACTTTACCCGGACCAATCGAATTAAAGGGGTACGCTTTTAAATTCTCAGCACCCCCCAACAAGAGGGCGAGTGACAAAGGGAGTTGATTGATGTCCCTAATTTGAGTGATCCCTTGAATGGTATGAAAATAAAAGCGGGTGCGAAGTAGTGGAATAGTAAGAGCGGCTTTTGCATTAATTGAAGTTTGAACGAAATTGCCATTCGAAAGAAACGCTTTACTCGCGCCAAGCCCATTGACCGTGACGTTGAATCCTGACGGTGAAAAAAGGTTATTTTTGGTTTTAAGCCAAGTAAAGCTCGCTTTTGGAAAAATTGCGCGTTTATTTTCATTCGGTTTTCGATAATAGTGATAATCATCATAAAGGGCATTGATGGATAAAACACGCTGAAAAGAAGGTAAAGTATGGTGCTGCGAGAGCGAGAATAAGAGGGATTTACTGTATCCGGAATTGTAATTCAAAGCAGATATATTTCCATTAATTTGATATTGATCAGTGACAGGATTTTTTCCCGGAATAACATATTGTGCTTTTAAGGCGCTTTGGGCTACTGATCCCAATGCAATCAAGTTCAATTTATGTCCCGCACGGTTAATTGGGATAATGTGATAGCCAACGCGTCCACGGGGGCCTGTGTCGGTACCATAACCCACCCCGAACGAATAACCAGTACGAGGAACAGGCTGCAAATGCACCTGAACGGGAATATAACGTTCATTTCCGCCAATTTGTGGCTTAACGGCAATACTGCGAAAATAGCCACTGCTCACTAATTGCGTGTTAAATGTAAGGATTTGATCCGTGGAGTAGGGCTGACCGTACGCAAAAGGCGTGAAACGATGCAATAACTCTGGAGAAATAGACGTCGGATCAAATTGCACCTGCCCAAAATAATATTGCGGTCCAGTATCGAACAACAAAACAACCTGCGAGGTATATTTATTTAAATCGATAAGGATTTCCGCTTTTTCAAAAGACGAATGTAAATACCCCTGGCGCTCAGCCGCATCCGATAAAATTTGCTTGGTTTCTTCATACTTAGCACTGTTTAAGGGTTGCCCTGTTGCAATCGGTAATTGAGTTAACACTTTTTTAATTTCAGGATTCTCTGCACCTTCTCCTTTAAGACGCGTATTGAACTGCGTGATAAGCATTTGTGGACCAGGATCAATCTGAATTTGTAGGGGCTGTCTTCTTAGGGTGATTTGCGGTTTAAAATACCCGTAAGGTTGCATCGCTTGCGTGATTTGCTGTTTGAGCTCTTCATCTGTTTCTTGGTTTAAGGATTTGGTTTGTTCGATTTCCATTAGACGTGATTGAATATTGGCCAGCAACTTTCCTTTCACACCAATGATATAGAAATTCATTTTAGCGGCAGCCATGAGCAAAGGCAGGCAGCCGAGTGTCAAAAGAAGTAATAGTTTACTCCGTGTAAAGAAACGCTCAGAAAGCCATTCGTCTCTCCGCTTCCCCGATCGACGGCTTTTCATACAAGCCCTGTAACAACATTCGCTTCCAATGCTTTTAGGCGGTAGATAAGCTCAAGTGCCTCACGGGGAGATAAGCTATCTGCATCAATTTTTGCCAGTTCCTTTAAGATTACGGAAGGAGGTTGGTCAATGGTCACAGGTTTTGGCACCGGTTGCGATTGAACGTGAGTCAAATGTTGATGAGCAAGTTGCAACACTTCTTTGGGAATGCCTGCTAATTGGGCTACTTCTAAGCCATAGCTGCGGTTAGCAGGGCCCTCTTCCACGTGATAGAGAAAGACGATACTGTCGTTTGTCAGTGTGGCTTGTAAATGAATATTTCTAATGCAGCTAAACAGTTCAGGTAAATGAGTTAGCTCGAAATAATGAGTAGAAAATAAAGTATAGGCGTTAAGAGTATTAGCCAGATAAACACAAGTGGCGTAAGCTAAAGCCATCCCGTCATAGGTGCTTGTTCCGCGACCAATTTCATCGATTAAGACTAAGCTTTTATTAGTTGCCTGGCGCAAAATGTGAGCCGTTTCAGTCATTTCCACCATAAAAGTAGAACGACCTGAAGCCAAATCATCCGAAGCACCGATGCGTGTGAAGATCCGATCAAGAGGTCCTATTTGTACTCGTTTGGCAGGGACATAACTGCCTATATGTGCCAGCAGCACGATTAAAGCGGTTTGACGCATGTAAGTGGATTTTCCACCCATATTAGGCCCGGTGATGAGCAGCATGTTTTTTTTATCGCTTAGAGTTAAATCATTAGCAATAAATCGTTCTTGCAAGGCCATCTCAACCACGGGATGGCGACCTTGGGTAATATGGATGCCTCCTTGAGGAATGAATTCGGGGCAACACCAATTCAGCGATTGGGCCCGTTCAGCAAAATTTGCCAGTACATCGAGCTCGGCGAGTGCGTGAGCCAATTGCGTGAGGGATTTGATGTAGTGCTGCATTTTTTCGAGCAAATTGTCATAGAGCCACTTCTCACGTGCAAGCGCTTTTACCTGTGCCGAAAGCACTTTTTCTTCAAATTGTTTGAGTTCAGGGGTAATGTAGCGTTCGACATTTTTTAAAGTTTGTTTACGTTGATAATGTAAAGGCGCTTTTTCAGACTGGTTGCGAGACAACTCAATGTAATAACCCTGCACACGATTGTAGCCAAATTTCAAGGTGGACAAGCCTGAGCGTTGTTTTTCTGCCTGTTCTAAGTCAACCAATTTTTCTGTGGCATTCTCATTTAATGCCCTTAACTCATCGAGCTCCTCATCAAATCCCGAAGCAATGACCCCACCATCGCGAATGAGCATAGGCGGATTATCAATAATGGCACTGCTTAAAAGGGTGTGAAGTTCAGGTTGAGCAACTAAATGGCTTGCCAGTTCTTTTAACAGAGGCGATTGATTGGTTTCAATGTGGCCATGGAGTTCAGGCAGGATTGTCAGGGTTTGTCGTAATTGAACAAGATCACGTGGTCTTGCTGATTTCAAGGCAATGCGAGATACAATGCGCTCCACATCACAAATTTGCCTGAGCAGGGGATGAAGAAGGGGGGCTTGATTTTTTTCAAGAAGTTCACTCACGGCGATTTGGCGCTGCCGAAGGGAATTAAGCTGATTGAGAGGTCTACCAAGCCAGCGTTTGAGCAAGCGGCTACCCATGGCGCAAGCGGTGGAATCAAGCACGGCAAGTAAGCTATTTTCCCGACCACCCTGATTATTTTCAAATAACTCCAGATGTTTTTGCGTAGAGGCATCTATTTGCAAATAATCCTCATTTTGTTCCAAAGTGATATGCGTTAAATGAGGCATGGCTTGTCGTTGTGTGCTCTGCAAATAAGTTAATAAACAACCAGCAGCAGGAAATGCAATAGCATAGTCTTTTTCACCAAATGCATCTAAGTTGCTTACTGCGAATTGCTCGCACAAAAGTTGGCGGGCGCGTTTTAAATCAAACTCCCAAGCAGGACGAATTTTTACCGCGAAGTGACCAATAGGTAACGTCTGCTGTACTAGAATTTCAGCAGGTTGTAGCCGATGGATTTCTGCGCAAAGTTGTGCTTCATCATTCACATGCAGTAAATGAAAACGTCCGCCACTTAAATCAACCCAGGCAAGACCAAACTGCTTATTATGCGTATGAATGGCGAGCAGGATAGTATCCCTTTTGGCATCAAGAAGGGCCTCGTCAGTGACCGTTCCCGGTGTAATAATACGAGTCACTTGGCGTTCAACAGGTCCTTTTGATATTGCTGGATCCCCAATTTGCTCACAAATGGCAACGGATTCGCCTTTTCTGACTAATCTGGCTAAATAATTTTCTACGGCATGATAAGGCACACCAGCCATGGGAATGGGTTTATCAGCGGATTGGCCGCGATGGGTTAAGGTAAGGTCTAGAAGATGGGCTGCTCGTTTAGCGTCATCATAAAAAAGTTCATAAAAATCGCCCATGCGATAAAACAAGAGCATATCAGGGTATTCGGATTTGATGCGCAAATATTGCTGCATCATGGGGGTATGAGTGACAGACATAAATTTTCAAAGGCAGACAATTTGGAGGAATTCTAGCAAATGCCCCGGTTTAAGTCAGTAAATCATAATAGGCTGATTTTTCATGATTTTGCGCAACAATTTGTCATAAAGGGCAATAAATAATGGTTATGGTTTTGCGAGGAATAAAAAACTAATGCAAATTTAAGATTTGCCGATAATTCGACTATAATGAGCTCAAAGACGTTGATTTTCTAGAAATTGTTACGTAACTATATGGATGATCAGCGTTTTTAAAAGTACATCCTCAGGGATGACCTTAAATGGCCAAAAGGCTTAAGTCAGGACAAGGAGAGCTATATTTACAGCAATCGCTTCATAAGTCCTTCACTTAAGGCAAATTTTTGTTAGACTATTTAAGGGTGTTAATACCTATGATCAACTACGGAGAATGATTATGAAACGTTTGGCCCTTTTAGCAGTCACTGCTTTTGTAGCAGTTGTACTTTCTGCTTGTGGTGAAAGTGCAGAAAGAAAAGCAGAAACTGGTGCTACTAATGCTACACAACAACAACAAGGTACAGGTACCACTGGCGAAACCGGTCAACAAAGTGGTCAATAAGGTTTTTCAAAGTCGTTTTTAACCCCGCTTTGCGGGGTTTTTTTTGGGTAGAAGACTGTTGTGGATGACATCGCTAAATTAGTTCAGAAGCTAGCAGGCCTACTGCGGACAAAGCATTTTAAAATGACTACTGCAGAATCATGCACTGGCGGATTAATTGCTGGATTACTGACCGAATTGCCGGGAAGTTCAATGTGGTTTGAACGAGGGTTCGTGACTTACAGCAATCTCGCTAAGCATGAAATGTTGGGGGTTGAAACAGCACTCATTGGAATGCATGGGGCAGTCAGCAAAGTTGTCGCAGAAGCAATGGCTAAAGGCGCACTTGCCCACAGTGTAGCCAACCTTGCATTGGCAGTCACAGGAATTGCGGGTCCTGATGGGGGATCTAGCGAAAAACCTGTCGGTACTGTATGGTTTGCTTGGGCTATGCCTAATTTGCCCCTACGAAGCCTACATTGCTGTTTTGCTGATGTGTCTCGCCAGGAGGTACGACATCTCGCTTGCAAGCAGGCCGTGGAAGGGGCTATTGCTTACCTTGAAGAATTTTATGAATAAACAATGAGTTCACCTGCATGGGCGATT
This sequence comes from Legionella maceachernii, assembly GCF_900167045.1. GTDB lineage: Bacteria > Pseudomonadota > Gammaproteobacteria > Legionellales > Legionellaceae > Tatlockia > Tatlockia maceachernii. Next base: position 185,798 of record NZ_FUXJ01000002.1, read on the forward strand.
TCGCTCAGGGTATAAGTTCGCTAGCGCAAGCATCGATACATAAAGCAAAAGGGTTCCATGCGGCAAATTCTACAAAGAAGGCTCATTTGCTGCCGACCAATAACTATGTATAATCTGCCCTTTGCACACAACATGGGTAACCTATTATGGAAGACAACAAACAAAAAGCACTCAGTGCGGCCCTCGCACAAATTGAACGCCAGTTTGGTAAAGGCTCTGTCATGCGTATGGGCGATGGCAACGTTGCACGAGATATAGAGGCTATTTCCACAGGTTCATTAGGGCTTGATATTGCTTTAGGCATAGGCGGTTTACCCAAAGGCCGTATTGTTGAAATTTATGGTCCTGAGTCTTCTGGTAAAACGACATTAACACTACAAGTAATTGCTGAATGTCAAAAAAAAGGGGGCACAGCGGCATTCATTGATGCCGAACATGCGCTTGACCCTAGTTATGCGGCAAAATTGGGTGTAAACGTGGATGAATTGCTTGTCTCTCAGCCGGATACAGGAGAGCAAGCCTTAGAAATCACTGATATGTTGGTTCGCTCCGCTGCAGTTGATGTGATCATTATTGACTCTGTCGCTGCCCTAACCCCTAAAGCAGAAATCGAAGGAGAGATGGGGGACGCACATGTCGGTTTACAAGCACGCTTAATGTCCCAAGCTTTACGTAAGCTGACTGCGAACATCAAGCGCTCGAACACGTTAGTTATCTTTATTAACCAAATCCGTATGAAAATTGGGGTTATGTTCGGCAATCCTGAAACCACAACGGGGGGTAACGCATTAAAATTTTACGCTTCCGTTCGCCTTGACATACGCCGTACTGGCGCAATCAAAAAAGGTGAAGAGATTTTAGGTAATGAAACAAGAGTGAAGGTGGTTAAAAACAAAGTGGCTCCTCCTTTCAAAAGCACCGATTTCGATATTCTCTACAACGAAGGAATTTCTCGGGAGAGCGAAATTATTAATTTAGGTACTCAACTTGGGCTTATTGAAAAGTCAGGCGCTTGGTACTCTTATAAACAAGAGAAAATTGGTCAGGGCAAAGACAATGTACGCGTGTATTTGAAGGAAAATCCACAAGTCGCTGCAGAACTTGAAAAACAGATCCGAGATGAGTTACTCGTTAAAAAATTGCCCACTGTTGAGACTGAAATGTTTGAGAGCGTGGATGACTAGAGCGTTTGATTGTGCGTTGCGTCTACTCGGTAGACGCGAGCACAGTGCGCGCGAGCTGGTAATTAAACTAGCGCAAAGAGGTTATGATTCTAAAGAGGTTTCTGAGGCAATTGCTCAATGTCAGCGTCTTGGTTTGCAAAGCGACGCCCGATTTGTTGAAACGCTGTGTCATACTCGTATTCGTCAAGGTTGTGGTCCTTTAAAAATCAGTCAGGAATTACAAACTAAACACATTGACCGTGAATTAATCGATAATGTGCTTGAGCGAGAGCAAGAAAATTGGGTCACTTACGCTTTGGACGTTTGGCATAAAAAATTTAAAAATCAAGGCGAGATTTCTTTTAAAGAATTACAAAAACGACAACGGTTTTTATTATATCGAGGATTTACAGCGGATATTATTGCCAAGGTGATTGCTGAAGTAGGGGTGGGACGAGGTTACGATGCATTGTCGTCCTGAACGCAGTGACGGGCTTTAGAGCGGCTCGCTGCCAGGATACAAGAGATCCTTCGCTTCCGCTCAGGATGACACTTTGCGCACCTGCGAACAATTACATAAACTATTAATGATAACTACGAATTGTGAGAACATGAAAAGTTCAGAAATAAGAAAGGCATTTTTTGATTATTTTGCTGCAAGAGATCATCAAATCGTTGAGTCGAGTTCGCTCGTACCGGGTAATGATCCTACTCTGCTGTTTACCAATGCGGGGATGGTGCAGTTTAAGGACACCTTTCTTGGCATAGAAACACGCCCTTATTGTCGAGCGGTGAGCGCCCAACGCTGTGTTCGTGCCGGGGGTAAACATAATGATCTAGAAAATGTGGGTTACACGGCGCGACACCATACTTTTTTCGAAATGCTGGGTAATTTTAGTTTTGGTGATTATTTCAAACGGGAAGCAATAAAGTATGCTTGGGAATTTTTAACCACAGTACTCAAGCTGCCTACCGAGCGTTTATGGGTTACCGTCTATAAAGATGACAATGAAGCGGCTGATATTTGGTTGAACGAATTAGGGGTTTCTCCTGAACGATTTTCTCGTTGCGGTGAAAAAGATAATTTTTGGTCAATGGGCGATACAGGTCCTTGTGGTCCTTGCACCGAAATTTTTTACGATCACGGGCCAGAAATTGCCGGGGGACCTCCAGGTAGTCCAGATGAAGACGGTGATCGATACATTGAAATCTGGAATTTGGTGTTTATGCAATTTAATCGTGATAAAACAGGGCATTTACATCCGTTACCTAAACCTTCTGTCGATACGGGGATGGGGCTTGAGCGTATTGCTGCGGTGGTACAAGGAGTGCATAATAACTATGAGATTGATTTATTTCAGCATCTTATTCGCGCCATTTGCAAACTTGCACCACCCTCGGTTAATCCTGAGCATCCTTCTTTAAAAGTGATTGCTGATCATATTCGCGCTTGCTCCTTCTTAATTGCTGACGGTATCGTCCCCAGCAATGAAGGAAGAGGCTATGTTTTACGCCGTATTATTCGCCGAGCCGTACGTCATGGCAATAAACTAGGACTCCCTACTCCTTTTTTCTGCGATTTAGTAAAACCCTTAATTGAGGTTATGGGAGATGCCTATCCTGAATTAGTGAGCAATAGAACGCAAATAGAGCGGGTTCTAGCACAGGAAGAGGGGCAGTTTGCACGTACCCTGGAACAGGGACTGCGCTTATTGCAAGAACAAATTCAATCCTTAAAAGGGAAAGAAATTGCCGGCGAAGTCGTTTTTAAGCTGTATGATACCTATGGGTTTCCGTTGGATTTAACTGCCGACATCGCTCGTGAGCAGGGGTTAACCATCGATATGGAGGCATTTAATCGCTGCATGCGTCAGCAGCGAGAGTTATCTCAATCAGCAAGCCAATTTGCTGCTGATTATTCAGTCTCTGCCCAGTTGGCCGAATCTTCAGAATTTCATGGTTATCAAAAAGAAAGCTTGCATTCAAAAATTTCCGCTTTGTTGTTCGATCAGAAGAAAGTTTCCAAACTAACGAAAGGCAGCAGGGGGGCGATTATCTTGGATAACACGCCATTTTATGCGGAAAGTGGCGGGCAAGTGGGTGATCGCGGCAAGCTGCTTGACGGTCAAGCTGTTTTTCAAGTGGATGACACGCAGCGCGTAGGACAAGCCATTATCCATTATGGGGAAGTGCTCGAGGGAGAGTTTGTTGTTAATCAGGAAGTGAATGCGCGTATTGATGTTGCCAGACGCAATGCAATACGTCTTAATCATACGGCAACCCATCTATTACACGCTGCTTTAAAAACACTTGTGGGTTCTCACGTACAGCAAAAAGGTTCTTTGGTGGACGCTGAGCGTGCTCGCTTTGATTTTTCTCATTTTGAAGCCCTGACACCGACTCAATTGCGTCAATTAGAGGTGTTAGTGAATGAGAAGATTCGTGCGAATGATGAGGTTGTGACTGAAATCATGAGCATTGAAGAGGCTAAAAAAAGTGGCGCAGTGGCTTTATTCGGTGAAAAATACGGTGATTCGGTAAGAGTGTTGTCGTTAGGAGAGTTCTCGAAAGAGTTATGTGGTGGCACTCATGCTTCGCGAACGGGTGATATTGGCCTTTTCAAAATTACTGCAGAATATGGGATTGCCAGTGGGATAAGACGAATAGAAATGGTGACTGGCGCTTATGCTCTGAGCTGGGTTAACCAGCAGTTAGAGGTTTTAGAGGAAATTGCGGTCAAGCTAAAAACAAATCCTGTGAGCGTCCCAGAGAAATTGTCACAATTTTTGCATGAGGTAAAACAGCAAGAAAAAGAATTAGCGCGCTTAAATGCAAAAATAGCATCCATTTCAGGCGCTGATTTATTAGCGGAAGTACAAACCGTACAAGGGGTGAACTTGCTGGTTAAGCAATTAGACAATATGGATAATCAGACACTAAGAACCACTTTGGATCAATTAAAATCCAGCTTGGATAACGCGGTAATTGTCCTGATTGCTACCAGTGAAGAGAAGATGAATGTTGTTGCTGGAGTGAGTAAGAGCCTATTAGGTCGTGTACCGACTGCTGCAACGCTAGTAAAGCATCTTTGTGGCAAAGGGGGAGGCCGAGAAGACATGGCTCAAGGTGGAGGTCGTGTTCCGGAAGATCTGGATCAAAGAATTTCACAGATTCGGGCAATGATTGCTGAGCACGCGGGTTAACATATTAGACGGGGCGCTGAAAATGGCATTATTAGTGCAAAAATTCGGGGGAACGTCGCTGGCTACACTTAAGCATATTAATCATGCGGCAGATTTGGTGGCAAAGGCAAAACAATCTGGTCATAAAGTGGTTGTAATTGTGTCCGCTATGAGTGGAGAAACGGATAGATTAATTGGTTTGGCAAGCGAGATCAGTGAATGTCCTAATGAAAGAGAGTATGCAGCCCTTGTTGCGACGGGTGAACAAGTTTCTATGGCATTAATGGCCATGGCTTTGATTAATCGCGGCATTAATGCCCGCTCTTATACCGGTGGACAGGCCCGCATCCAAACTTGCAGTCAGTTTAAAAAAGCACGTATACAAGCGATAGATACCTCTCCTATATTGAACGATCTTGAGCATGACAAAGTCGTAGTCATTGCAGGATTTCAGGGAATAGATAAAGAGGGCAATATTACCACGCTTGGACGAGGCGGCTCAGACACAACCGCTGTTGCTATTGCGGCAGCTTTAAACGCTGACGAATGTCAAATTTATACCGATGTGGATGGTGTTTATACGACGGATCCGCGAATTGTTCCTGACGCAAAACGATTAGAGCAGATTACCTTTGAAGAAATGTTAGAGTTATCGAGTTTAGGGGCAAAGGTACTGCAAATTCGTGCCGTTGAATTTGCCGGCAAGTATAATATTCCATTACGCGTTCTTTCCTCCGCACAAGAGGGCCCAGGCACTTTAATTACTTATCAGCAAAAAAACAGTATGGAAGCACCCATGGTCACTGGCATTGCCTTTAGCCGCAATGAAGCAAAAATTACTTTGACGGGTGTCCCTGATAAGCCAGGGCTTGCTTCGGGTATTTTAACTGAGATCAGTGAAATAGGGGTGAACATCGATATGATTGTTCAGCACTTATCTGCGAATGACAAGACAGATTTTACATTCACTGTTCACCGCGATGAATATCAGCTTACCATGGAAAAATTAAATCAACTTGTTAAGGATTTAGGGGCTAATGCAGTGATTGGAGCAAATGGTTTGGCAAAACTATCCCTTGTCGGTGCGGGACTGAAAAGCCATCCTGAAGTCGCTTCTATCATGTTCAGAACATTGGCATCAAAAGGAATTAATATTCAACTCATTGCCACTTCGGAAATTAAGATATCCGTGTTAATTGATGCGGCGATGTTGGATGAGGGCGTGCGTGCTTTACATAGTGTTTTTCGACTTGAGGTCGATAGCTGTGACGAGTCGCGCGTGATTCCACCCGTGGAATTAACACAACCCGATTGTGTTGCGGCGCTGGGTAAATTGTAATTCATCATCCTAAACAATAAATGGAGTTATTCGATGAGCTTTTGGAGTGAATTTAAGCAATTTGCTATGCGCGGAAATGTGGTGGATCTTGCGGTTGCTGTCGTGATCGGAGGGGCTTTTGGCAAAATTGTTTCCTCTCTCGTTGATGGAATCATCATGCCTTTAATCGGATTATTGCTAGGTGGGATTAACATTTCCGATAAATCCTTCAAGATCGGTGAAGCGATAGTAAAATGGGGGTTATTTCTTCAAACTGTAATTGATTTCGCTATTATTGCCTTCTCTATTTTTATTGTTATTAAATTCATCAATATTTTGCAACATAAGCGAGAAGAAGAGGCAGAAAACTTAACCAAAGAAGAGTCCCTCCTCACGGAAATTAGAGATCTATTAAAAACGAAAACGAAAGAAGAAAACTCCTGATATTATTCCCGGGATGAACTTATTGTTCTCACCAAAGTCTATCACGTGTAAGATTGGGCTTTCGCCCAATCTATCGCTTATTATCACTGGCTTTATGGTTAGAAATTTACGTATTTATCAATTAAACTTTGAGCAGCTTGCTCAGCTTGTGGACGTTTGTCAGGTGGAACTAAAGTATAAGCATCATTTTTAGCGCTCTGATAATTTTTATTGTTAGGCACGGCAGCTGAAGCAGCAGCAAACCAGCCGTAGGCTTGAATATTATCTCTAGGTACGCCTAAACCGTCTTTATAGAGCTTACCAATGTTATACAACGCAAAAGTATTCCCCCCTCTGGCGGCTTTCATATACCAATTCATTGCTTGCGTATAATCTTGAGCGACCCCTTCACCATGGTCATAGGCATAGCCGACTAAATCTTGTCCCATAGGGGATCCTAAATCTGCAGCTTGTTGGTACCATTTTAAAGCTTGAGAGTAATCGCGCGAAACGCCATTGCCGTTATAGTAAAAATTTCCAAGAGAGATCATTGAAGCCGTGTTTCCCTGATTGGCCGCTTTGGTGTACCAAAGTATGGCTTTTGCATAATCTTGTTCTATGCCTTCTCCCTTCTCATAAGCGTAACCTAGGTATTCTTGCCCTTTTGCTGATCCTTGCTCTGCCGCATTTTTATACCATTTTACTGCGCGTGCATAATCTTTAGGAACACCAACGCCATCATAATAAAGGTCGCCTAATGCGATCATTGCTGAAACATTTCCTTGATTGGCCGCGCGTTCATACCATTTGGCGGCTTCTGTCGGATCTTTACTTATTCCACTTAAGCCTTGATCATACATCGCACCCATATTGAATTGAGCCTCCGAATTTCCTTGATTAGCTAATGGTTGGCAACTGGATAAGTCTGAACAGATGTCATAAGGTAAAGCGAGACTGACTGAGGGGAGCGTTAAACTGGTTCCTAAAAGGAATGCCTTAACTAGAGCGGTAGCACCTTTATCCATAGCAAATATCCTAGCTAGCTAGAGGTATTTGAAATTATAGACTATTTATCCTTGCAGTGTTAACGGGTATCGGGGAAGCGCGGTATGTTTTAGGTATTGCGATACCCATCTTACGTCATCAACTCTTGCCAATAGTGACGCGATTTTTTGATAATGCCGGCACCTTTTTCCCGGGTAAAATCTGACCCACTAAATTCAGTGGATCCACAGCAAAAAAGTCAATGGGTTCTTTGGTAAATTCCCTTTTCTTAAAAGCACGTAACGAATCCACGGCATAGGATAGGGCAAATTGTTCGCCAGCAAATCCGCTTACAAATCGGCCGCCTCTGATTTCTCCTTTGGCTTCCATGCGCCGAAAAACGGTCAGTAAATCTCGCCAACTTGGAGCGATTTTTTCTTTGACCAGTAGCTCGCGAAAACAAACACCATATCGTTTTAGCAGCATGGTACAGATTGCTTCAATCGGTGGTGTGGAATCCGTGAATTTCCGGGGTTTTAGCAAAGACCAACGTCCGGCAGCTTGACGATAGTGAAGACGACGACCTCTTCTACCTGAGCGGCGATGGGGATCAATGAGTGCACGTAAATTGTCAAACGCATCGGCAGTAATAAGGCCAGCTGCCACCAGCTCCCATAATCCTAGCTCAATTTGCGTTTTAAGGTCACCAATCCCCTCTACAATATCGATAAAAAATGATGCGCCATTTTCTTTTAGGAAATGATAAATACTTTGCGCAGTATGGCTCAAAACGTGTAAATCGTTTGGATTAACTTGGGGTATGCCAGCCATCCAAGCAGCGTCATCACGTACAAAAAAAGTAATAGGTGTCACACTGGTTGGCAAAATCCGTTTAAGTTGGAGTGCTTCATCGAATGAGGAGGTCATGGCCGGATGGGGGGAAATGCGTCCCCAGCCAATGACTCCTGTAAAACAAAGATGATCAAGCCAATCTTTGTCGTAATCTTTAATGCGTTTGGTAAAAATGCATTTCTCCCAGGCATTGGCTGGTACTTCATAACCTTGCAGTTGCTTAATCACTTCTAGCAAACCTTGCTCACCTCGCAATTGTGAGCCTGGTGCGAGATGTTGCCAAGTTAATAACCAATTCATGAATTGCATGGCGGTAACAGGTTCTATTTCTTTTCGAAGAATTCCAAGCGTCAGGCCATGAATTCGTGCGAGCAATCGCCTCTCACACCATTCAAGTTGGTTTGTGGCTCTAAAGTGGCCTCGTAGGATTAATCCTGTGGATTCCAGTCTTAAAAGCGTTTTTTCAACATCATTCACATCCAAGCACAGGAGTTCAGCCAGTTCATTTTTAGTTGTGGGCCCAAGGTATTGCAGCCATCCGCGTAGCATTTCGATAAGGGCTTCTTCGCGCTCTAATTTAGCCTGCTCAATCAATTTAAGGTCACAATGAAGGATTGCTTCAGGATAAATGCATTGAAAAGTGCGTATTTTCTCTGTGGCCACCCAGAATAATTGCTGATTAACAGACGCTTTTCCAGCTCGTCCTTGAGTAGAGAGTTCGGTAAAAAAAACCTCCCAAGAAAGTGGTGCGTTTCGGTAATCATTTAAATGTAATAGCTCACTACATCCGTCTTTTGGCTTTAAACAAATATTCGTTGGCAGGGCAATCAGGGTTTGTAAAACATCATGTAATTCATCCTCGTTGCGGATATCTGGCCAGGCTTGTTGTTGTACTTCACTGATTGCTGCCGGATTTAATTGACCTATTTTTTGCAGCAATGATTCAGGTAGTACTCGACGCATTTCAACTGCTCTTGCCCTTCGCTCTTCTAATGGCGCATCATCAAGAAACGCATAAGGATTGGCGTTTAATATTTCATGAGAAAAGACTGAAGGGGTGGGGGTATCAATCGCTATACATTGAATTTTTTCTTCCACAATTTGGTTTAAAACGTTGATCAATCCCTCAATATCGAGCGCTTCGGTTAAACAGTCTTTGAGGGTTTCATTGATCAGAGGATGATCGGGGAGTTCAATGTCTTGTCCTGCCAAATTATCCTGGCATGCGGCAACATCTGGAAACACGGCAGCTAAAAGATCATCAGCAAGCATACGCAAAATGGCAGGAGGTACTTTTCGCCCGCCGCGAAACCGCACGATTGCTAGCGCGCGCAGCGCGTCCCAGCGCCATCGTGTGGTAAAAATAGGTGATTGTAAGACAGCCTGGATTAAAACGTGGCGCAAGGTATTCGGGTGGAGGAAATGAAATACATCAGCTAGAGGAAAGCTGTGTTGTTCTGCGAGAGAAATTGCTATGCCATTATCGGTTGCTGCAGCTTGCAGTTCGAAATTAAACGAACGACAAAAGCGTTTTCTCAAAGCAAGCCCCCAAGCTTTATTAATTCGTGCCCCAAAAGGGGAGTGGATAATAAGTTGCATCCCTCCGGATTCATCAAAAAACCGTTCAGCAATAATCGTCCCTTGAGTGGGGACTGTGCCTAAAATGGCTCGTCCTGTTTGGATATAGTTGACGATTTGTTGGGCTCCATTATCATTCAGACCACAATGGGTAACTAGCCAGTCTTGTGTGGTGTGAGAGGACTCTTTGAGGTTATTGCCAAGAGTGGGGAGGTCCCTCGCTTTTGCTCGGGATGACGGTGGTATTGTCGTCTCGAACGTAGTGAGGGATCTCCTTGATGGAGCTCTTGCCAAGAGTGGGGAGGTCCTTCGCTTTTGCTCGGGATGACGGTGGTCCGAACGTAGTGAGGGATCGCCTTGATGGGGTTGTTGCCAAGAGTCGGGAGGTCCTTCGCTTTTGCTCAGGATGACAGTGGTATTGTCGTTCCGAACGCAGTGAGGGATCTCCTTTCTCGCGAGGTCCTTCGTGGGAGAGGTATTGTCAAGAGTCGGGAGGTCCCTCGCTTGGCTCGGGGTGATAGGGGGTGTGTTGTCGTCCCGAACGCAGTGAGGGATCTCTTGTGTGTTGATAGGAACCTCGCTTTGCTCGGGGCGATATAACATCTCCTGAATTTTCTTACGCAGATTGGAGACCTGCAAAGAAAGCTCATCCGTTCTTGATGGGGCTTCGCCCAGCCAGAAGGGCACGCTCGGTGGAGCGCCATGTGCATCTTCAACGATAACGCGTCCTTTTGCGCTTTCAATGCGTTTGATTTGCCAAGAGGTATTACCGAGCAAAATAACATCTCCTCGATTACTTTCAATGGCAAAATCTTCATCCAGTGTGCCCACAACCACACCGGTTGACTCGGTGATGACTTTAAATAAACTATTGTCGGGAATAGCACCGCCACTGGTAATGGCGGCCAAGCGGCTGCCACGCCGTGCCTTAACAATACCATTCACTTGATCTCGGAATAGGTAAGCGCCATAGCGTCCTCGCGAGCCTGCAATTCCTTCTGAGAGCATCTGCAACAAAGCGGTGAATGTGTCGCGCGATAAGTTTCTATAAGGGTAACTCTTCTTGATCAAATTAAATAATTCTTCTTCAGACCAGTCATTAGTTGCGCAACATGCAACCATTTGCTGGGCTAAAATATCCAATGGCTCTTCTGGAATGAGTAATCGATCGAGATCGCCTGTGCGAATGGCATAGACTAAAGCAGCGCATTCCAATAACTCATCACACGTTGTCGCGAAAAAGATGCCTTTGGAAACAGCGCCACGCCAGTGTCCTGCTCGGCCGATGCGCTGTAAGGCGATGGCGATTGAGCGGGGAGAACCAAGCTGGCAGACTAAATCCACGGTTCCAATATCAATTCCTAATTCCAAAGAGGCGGTGGCAACGAGTACTTGTAATTTGCCCGCTTTTAATTGCGTTTCTGCTTTCAGACGCAATTTGCGCGACAAACTGCCATGGTGGGCTGCAACCTTTTCCTTGTCTAATCGTTCTGATAAATGATGAGCCACACGCTCAGCTAAGCGCCTCGTGTTGGCAAACACTAAGGTGGAGCGATTTTGCTGGGCTAATGCGGCAATACGATCATAAATTTGATCCCACATCTCGTTAGTGGCCACAGGGCCTAATTCGGTTTCAGGTGTTTCAATTTTAAGTTCCAAATGTCGATTATGACGAATATTCACAATCACAGGGCGCGGGCCAGCTGTACCCGCAAGAAAATCAGCAACAAGTTCAAGGGGCTTTTGCGTTGCTGATAAACCGATTCGTACTGGTTTTTGTAAGCTAATTGCTTCAAGTCGTTCAAGCGATAGCGATAAATGAGAGCCCCGTTTGTTATTGGCTAGAGCATGAATTTCATCGACAATCACTGTTTTAATGTCTTTAAGAATGGCGCGGCTTTTTTCTGCCGTAAGCAATAAATAAAACGATTCGGGGGTGGTAACAAGAATATGAGGGGGTTTTTTTAACATGGCTTGTCTGTCTTTAGCCAGTGTGTCTCCCGTTCTTACTGCAACTTGAATTTCTTTCATGAGCAAGCCACGTTCTTTGGCTAGCCTCTGAATTTCTTCAAGGGGTTCTAGCAAGTTTTTTTGAATGTCATTTGTCAATGCTTTTAATGGCGAAATATAGACCACGCTGGTTTGATCGGGTAAATCCATTAAGGATTGCCTGACTAATTGATCAATACAAATCAAAAAAGCAGCAAATGTCTTTCCTGAGCCTGTAGGTGCAGAAATGAGTGTAGTAAGGCCTGCCAAAATCGAGGGCCATCCTTGCTCCTGTGGTTCAGTAGGGGAATTGTATTTGTTAGTAAACCAGTCACGAACGAGAGGATGTGCCCAGGCTAAACTGTCGGGGATAGAAATCATATATAGATTATACGCCGAAATTTGGAAAAGAGACTGAAGGGTCTTAATTAATGAGTCAATCGTTTTTAAGGAGAATAGAAAAACCAGCAAAAAGTGATTGATCGAATAGACTTTTTTTCTTTGATGGAGCAATATAGGGGAATGGCCAAAAGGATTTTTGGTTGAAATGATAAGAGAAATGCGAGGGCAGGGTTAGAAGTGTAAGCTGAGAACTTACTTTCACTCCTCATGTCTCGCCGCTTGACTGTGTGGTGTCGACCAATAAAACCGCACTTTTAATCGCAGCCGAAATACAGTTGGACTTAAGGGATGATGGATTGTATTACAACAAGGTTTGTTTTTTTAGTTAATAGCTGCTTACGGTTTACAGTATTGCTGTTTATTTTCTTCTACTCAGCGAACAGCCTGGCTGAGTTTTCTTCCAACTATAATTTAGCTTTTTATTACGGTCCTCATCCTCCTTTGGCAAAGTTACGGCTTTTCAAAAACGTGGTGATCGAACCCAGTAGCGGTTTAGACCCGCATGTTCTTGCAACCGCAGATCGAAAAGTTTATGCCTACGCATCCCTTGGCGAAGCAATAAATTTGAATCAATACGGAAAACCTATTGATAAAAATTGGGTGATTGCCAATAACAAAAATTGGCAATCGCTGGTTTTGGATCAATCCAATCCTGCTTGGCAGGCCTTTTTTATTAATCAAATCATTACTCCGCTTTGGGAAAAAGGGTATCGAGGCTTTTTTTTAGATACTCTGGATTCTTACCGAATAGCTTCTGAAGATCCGCAAAAAATGAAAAAGCAGCAAGAGGGAATTATCGCAATAATCCGAGCAATTAAGGCAAAATACCCTGAAGCACGATTGATTCTGAATCGCGGATTTGAAGTTTTACCCGAAATCAAGCCCTTGGTCGATGGCGTTGTTGCTGAGTCATTGTTTAATGGTTGGAATAACCTAAAAAAGGAATATTTTAAAGTCCCTGAAAAAGACAGAGAAAATTTACTGAAAGCGTTATACGCCGTTAAAAATATGGGAATTCCTGTGACAGTGGTAGATTACCTACCCCCTAAAGAAGCTAATGAAGCGAAAGCGGCTGCAAAGAAAATCGCTGATTTGGGGTTTAATCCCTGGATTACTGACGGTTCCCTTAATCAGATTTATTTATCGGACTTTGATGCCTTGCCCCGCAAAATACTATTATTTTATCAAGGCGAGGTTGGAAATGTTGATCAAAAAATAGGTTCTTATCTTTCCTTTGCGGTAAGTATGCCTCTTAATTATATGGGCTATGTTACTGAGCTACGGAATCTTGCTGAACCTTTGCCCACTGATCTTTCAGCAAAAGAGTATGCAGGAGTTGTGGTAGCGGTTGGTGGGCTTTTACCTGGCAGGCAGATGGAGCTTAAAAATTGGTATCAAGGGCTGTTAGAGAAAAAAATACCTCTCGTGATTTTAAATGATTTCGGGTTTCCTCCCGAAGATCAAAATATAAAAATGTTTGGCCTAACTGCGCCTGTAACCTATGATCCTATGCCTATTAGAAAGGTAAAAGTTGTTTATCAGGCTCCTATGATGGGCTATGAAATTCCTCCTTTAGTGACTGCTGAAAATTTTCTATCACTCAAACTTTTAAAAGGGACGAGTTTACTCCGAGCAAGGGATGATAGAGGCAACCTATTTGATGTGGCTGCGATTACCCCCTGGGGCGGGTATTACTTAACGAATAATATCTTACTCCCGAATATCGGCGATTTTTTTCGCTGGACGGTCAATCCGTTTAAATTTTTTAGCCAAGCGTTAAAACTGCCAGAGCAACCCGTGCCTGATCTCACTTCTGAAAATGGTAATCGCTTAATGATGATCCATATCGACGGTGATGGCTTTGCCAATCGAGGAGAATGGTATAATGCACCTTATACAGGAGAAATATTTCGCAAGGAATTTTTAGAACCCTATGCTGTACCTACAACCGTATCCATTGTCCAGGGAGAAATTGCCCCCAATGGGTTACATCCGGAGTTATCACCAGAGTTAGAAAAAATTGCTCGAAAGATTTTTACTCTTCCTTATGTTGAAGTAGCAAGTCATACCTATAGCCATCCTTTTATTTGGTATGAAGCCGAACGGTATAAGGGAAATAAGCCGAATCCCTACACATTAAGAATCCCTAATTATAAATTTAATGTGCATACCGAAGTGGTGGGCTCAGTGGAGTACATCAACAAGAATTTGGTTCCCCCGGGAAAAAAGTGTAAAGTTTTTTTATGGTCTGGGGAAGGCGATGTGCCTGAAGAAGCATTAAAGTACGCTTATCAATTAGGGTTAGCGAATTTAAATCCAGGAAAATTAATTACAAAATCTAAAAACTCTTTAACCCAGGTCTCTTCTTTAGGTCTTTTTGAAGGACCTTATTTTCAGGTATTTGCACCGATAGGAAATGATAATGAAACGATTGCTTTGAATGCACGATTTTATTCTTTAATTAATATTATCCATGCACTTGAGCTTACTGATAGTCCACGCCGTTTAAAACCCATCGACATTTATTTCCATTTTTACACTGTCCAACGACCCGGAGGTATTAAGGCTTTACACGAAATTTATAAATGGGCTCTGTCGCAGCCTATTATGAATATTTATGTTTCTGATTATTTTAATAAAACGCAGGATTTTTTAAACTTAATGATGGCAAAAAAAGGAGATGGTTGGTCATTTATTACAGGGGATTCGTTAAGAGAGTTGCGCGTCCCTAAGTCAATGGGATACCCGGACGTTATTGGCAGTACTAATGTGATAGGCTATAGCGCTTATAATAATGACCATTATATTCATCTCGGTCCGGGGGGGAACTCGTTTTTACGTCTTACTGCTAAACCACCGACCATCCCTTATTTAATTAACTCGACTGCCAGAGTGACTCGCTTTGTGAGAAGAAAAAATGGAATTGATTTTGCTCTGGAAGGATATTTGCCGCCAAAATTTACATTTGCAAACGTAAGCCATTGTTCATTATGGGAGGGGAAAAAAAGAATTCCTCATAAATCCCAAAAAGGTGATCAAAAATACTACGAATTCGCTGAAGGAGTGACACATGAATTCTCCATTCAATGCGAATAAAAAAAGGAAGAGTTTTGGTTGGTGGCAAATGCTCCTTTTTGTATTATTGTTTATTGGCTTTTTGCTTTTTCTTTTTCCTAAAAAATTATTTATTAACACGTTACTTCAAAATAAAGAACCGAGTGCGGTATCGATAAGTTATTTGAAGAATTTAGTGGAAAATAACCCAAAGGATATGAATTTAAGATGGAATCTTGCGCAACAACAATTCCAAGTAGGGCAAATCGAGGATGCTAAAAAAACGATAGCTCCCCTTGTTACCTTTAAACCCAACACCCAATTTCAATGGCGTACTCTCTGGCTTTATTACAAAATTATCAGCATTGAAGCTTTTCAGCTGAAAGAAAAAAGTCTTCCTCGTAAAGAAAAAGAGGCGATTTTAAAATCACTCCGAGGGATTCTTGCGCAATCCCCACAATTAACTTCTAGTGAATTGATTGAGTTAGCCGATAGCGCTCTTGCTTATGAACAACCTGCTTTAGCGAATGAACTTTATCGAAAAATCACGCTTTTGCCAGGGACACAATCCATTGCTTTCTACGCAAAAGCCGGAAGGGCTGCATTATACATTAAGGATTATCAAGGAAGTGCCAATTTTTACCTTACCGCGATGCAGAAGAGTACCTCAATCGATGAAAAAAGGCTTTATTATACTAAAGCACTGGATAGCTTAAGTGCAGGGGGAGTAGAAAGCAAAGCGTTGGAGTTTGCGCAAAAAAACATTGATGGATTAGAAAAGGATAAAAATACTTTAATTTACCTTGCTAAACTCGCTCTTAGGGTTGGGCAGCAGAAAGCAGCTGAGCAATACATTAACCAGCTCTTACAGCTGAACTATCGAGGTTCAGCACCATGAGACGAAAAAAGTATCACACTTTCTTTTTACTTAATTTCCTTTTTCAATCCATTGGACCTTG
Source organism: Legionella maceachernii (assembly GCF_900167045.1). Classification (GTDB taxonomy): domain Bacteria; phylum Pseudomonadota; class Gammaproteobacteria; order Legionellales; family Legionellaceae; genus Tatlockia; species Tatlockia maceachernii. The sequence continues at coordinate 201,702 of NZ_FUXJ01000002.1, forward strand.
TAGTTTTGCCTCACCAACAAAAGTGGGATCAGTCGATTCTAAACAATTATTTAATGTCATACTTCCTAAAAAAGGTGATGGTAAACAGCAAAGCGAGTTATTTGAGTTTGTATTGCCCGAAAAGGGGGATAGTAAGCAACAAATCGTACAAATGATTAAGTACGATAAAGCGATTTATGATCTTGCGTATACCGTGTATCTCCAAAGTGGTAATCCGCAAAAAGCGTATGCAGTTGCCATGGCAGCAGTAAAGCAAGAACCTCAAAATAAATTATGGCGGGAGCGGCTTGCACAAGTCGCAATATGGAGTCAGGAGCCGAATGTCGCTTTAGAGCAGTATTTATATTCATGGAAAAATTTTAATGATAAAAATGCCGAACTCAAAGGAAGAGATTTGGCGAAAAAGCTTCATGCGGATAAGACATTATCGGAAATCCTTTTATTTGATCTCAATGAAGGTAAAACATCGGTAGCGAATTGGCATGAATACATTGATATCATGTTGCGCTTAGGCGAAATAAATAAGCTACTGGAGATCCTCGAAAAAAATCGGAGCACTATCCCAGAAACGCTTTATTTGGACACATTAGCGACAATCTATAAAGTAATCGATGAGCCAGTCCTACAGCTAGACATTCTAAAAAAATTAAGCGCTTTAGTGGGTATGCGCCCGGAGATTGCCGAGAGAATGGCACAACTTTATGTGAATCAGGGAAATATTTCCGAGGCCGAACGAGTTATGGCTCTGGCACGCCAAAACAACTCTCCTAAAAAATTAAGCTTTTGGGGTGATTATAGTGTGATTTCCTTTTTAGCGAATAAGCCGCAAGATGAGCTATACGGTAGACGACAATTCTTAAAAGAAAAAAAACCCAGTATGGAAATTTTTTCCCGACTTATTGAGATTACAACAAAAAGCGAGCCTAATTTAGCCTACCAATATGCAAAGCAAGGGATAGCTCAACACCCCAATAATTATTATCTTGCTTCAGTCATTTTTTCTTTGATGAAAAAAGAGCAGAGTATCGATTTTCCAAAATTTGAAGCGCGAATGCCTCCGTCAATTCTAAAATTGCTTCACTACGAGACTACTTTTTGGAGTGCAAAAATTGATTATGAAACCCAATTTGGAGATGAAAATACTGTTTTTCAGACTTATTTGGATGCTATGAATTATCTACCTCATGATCCAGCCTTAGCCGCTGATTTTATGTATTTTCTGATTGAAAAAAATAAATTAGCTTTGTTGAAACAAATGTTGCCATTATGGCAACAAAAATTGCCTGAAAATCAAGTGTTATGGGGACCTTACGCAGAAACGTATGCCCGGTTCGATAATCGATTAATGACGAAATTAATCCTTAATTTATTTTATGATCAGTTTAAACAGTATGAAAATAATCCTTATTGGTTAATCCTATTTAAAGATATTTTAGAAAATTCATTTTATGATATTCAATCTGCACAAGTCAGTGTTTATGCTTGGCCCATTTATTTGAATTTGCTTAGAAATCAAAAAGAGCCTCCTAATTATGTTCAATTGATTGATTACGTCAAATTATCGATGCGGAATGCATTTGGTGATCCTACAGCAGTAGCATTATCCATGCTGGAAAAATATGAGAATAAAGATGTTGAATTGCTGATGCTAACTTGGGCTCTAGGGCATAATGATATCGCCTTAGCAAAAGCAATTTATTCGAATTATAAAGCGAAAAAAATAGAGCCCCCTTTATGGGCGCGCTTGAGTATTGCTCTGGCTCGCCATGATCACACCGCAATGCGGGATATTTTGCGCGATAAAAAAGCAATTGTTTCCTACAGGGATCGCGTGCGAGCTGCAATGGAAATTGATGCGTTGCCCTACGCACAAACGAATGCCTACATGGCATTAAGGCGATACCGAAAAGATCAAGATTTATATGATAATTTTTTTACACCCATAATGCTTAAAAATTCGGATAATTTATTCGTTAGCCAGGAATATTATCAGTATGGAAATGTAGTAGGCCCGAGGACGAATGCGTCTTATACCTATTTTTTAATGCCTAGTTTAAGTTTAACACCCTATAATTCGGTATGGTTTACGCATAATTTACCGGGTCAAAATACGACCTCAGTGGATCAAACCAATAGCAGTATAACGACCACCACCAATCAGGTATTGAGAACAGTGCCCAGTAAGGATGAGCGCGCTGGAGTAAAAATAAGCACCAGGCAACGACGCGGTTACTTAGATCTTGATCTAGGCTATCGTAATAACCTGAGCTCTTTTTTTACTGCCAAAATAACAAGAACCTATACCGCTTTGAGCAATTTGGAATTAACTGCCACTCTAGGATACCATCAGCCTGCAGATGATACGGCTGGTATGCTAGTTGGCGGAAGAAAAAACAATTTAGATTTGGATTTTTATTATCGTCTTCTTAAAAAAGATTTTATTTCAGGAAATTTTAGGCAAAACTTTTTTTACACCCAAGGAGGACAGCATCTGGCGAATGGGACTCAAATTACTCTACGTTATGAGCATAAATTCTGGGATTCCTACCCAGACTGGACCATAACACCCTATGGAGTGGTTACAGATTATTACCATAAAACAACGCAATTGCTCAGAGGCAGCGTTCTTAAATTGGTTCCAGAGAACATCCAACCCAATGTGAATTTCTTAATCCCCGCTGATTTTAATGAATTTGGTTTGACTTTTTCTTTTGGTCAAACCTACATGGAAACTTATACTCATCGATGGCGGCCTTTTGGCTCTGCCACTATTTCAAGGAGTTCAACGGTTGGAATTGGAAAATTATTTAATATAGGTATCGCAGGCATGGTCTTTGGTCGTGATCATTTGTTAATTTATTACGAATGGGGAACGAATCAGGGGCAGGGTATACAAGCTTCACGTTTAGCGAAAATTAGTTATCGAATTTATGTCTAAATAGTCTTATTCGTTGAAGCAGTACTGTTTAGGTTGTATTTTAAAGTGACTTATTAAACAAGGAGTCAGAATGAAATATGGATTAAGAGCCTTGGCCCTAATTAGCCTAATTATTATGGCTGGGTGCACAAAAATTAATTCTTCACAGGTTGTTCCGGTGAATGCGAATGCAAGATGGGGTATTACAGTATTTGCTAATAATACCGAAGTACCGCAAGCTGGCTATCGTGCGATGAATATTACCGCGGGAGTACTTCGCTCAAAAGGAGTGCGCACATTGGTTTTTTACCCTTCTAATGCGAATTGCAATAAATTAATCGTGTGCCCAAATGCTATTCCTTCTGTGAAAGCAGTTTTAACCTGGGCAAAAGAGAAACATCTGAATTATGTGGTCATGGGAGCAGTGAATGAATGGGATTATAAGGTAGGTTTAGATGGTGAACCTATAGCAGGCGTTTCATTACAGATATTTAATGTTAACACTGGCGAGATGATTTGGAGTTCAGTAGGGAGCAAAATGGGGACGAGTCGTTCTGGACTGGCAGTGATAGCCCAGCGATTAATCGACGCAATGCTGTCTTGTTTAAAGATCTGTTAGATGAATATAAAACCGCTACTAAAACAAGTGTGGACTTGGCGCGAACACAGCATATGGATGTGGGGGGAAGCGATAGGTATTACTCTCCTCCTATTAGGGCTGTGTTATTTAACCAATCCACATAATCCTTTGTTTGTAAGAGGAATTTTCCCTTGGCCATGGATCGCTTCGGTCATCGTGGTATTTCAGTATGGATTTGGTCCAAGTTTGTTATCAGCAGGCATAATTGCTATTTTTGCTGTCAGTCAACGCAATGCGGGAGCTATTTCTCTTACTGATTTTCAACTTTATTTATTAAGCGGAGTAACTCTAATATTAATCTGCACCTTATTTAGCTCAAGTTGGGTGAGAAGAATGTTAAATGCAGACGTATTGCAAGCTTACAGTGAAGAGCGATTAAAAAGTCTATCGCGCTCTTATTACATGTTGCGTCTTTCTTCGGATTACCTGGAGCAAAATATTATTTCTAAACCGATGACCTTACGATTAGCGTTTAGGGAATTACAAAAGTTAAATTTAAATGCAGACACGCTTTTATCTCCAGATGTCACTTATTCTTTTTTGCAGCTTATTTCGCAATTTTGCCAAGTTAATATAGGGGGAATTTTTTTATATCAGAATGAGCAGTTAAATCCGGAGCCTTTTGTAGAAATTGGTTTAGTAGGAAGATTGGTGCTGAGTGACCCGCTAGTGAAAAGATGTATTGAATCAGAAACAATTTCTTTTGTAAGTATTAATCAAATCGAAGAAGCAAGCGACTGTATTTATTTGGTGGCAGCGCCTTTAATTACCCGGGAAAATAAACATTTAGGTATACTCATTATTAAAGAAATGCCTTTTTGGAATTTGAATGAAGAGATGTTACGAATCTTAAGTATTCTGACTTACTATTTCAGCCAAGAAGTGAGCGTTTCTTCTGAAGTGGCTGATTTTTTACGTCATTATCCCGATTGCTCTGCCGATTTTGCAAACCAAATAATACGGCTTATCCCGTTAAAAAAAGATCTGGACCTGGATAGCGCACTGGTCGCTGTGATGGTCTCCAAACACCTAAGATCCCATAATGTTATCTATAATTTAAAAAATCAGCATCGAATCCTTGATTCGTTTTGGTCTTTAGAGTTGGATAATTATGATGTCTTAATCACTTTAATGCCTTTTACTTCTTCTGCGGGTATTCATGGCTATATCACCCGAATTAAAAATTATCTGCAGATGGACTTGGGTTTACCTGTAGATAATGTGGAAATAAAGATACGTTCGATGCAAGTTTATGCAGAAACACCTTTTAAGGTTATGCAGTACTTTTTAAATTTTATAAAAGGAAAAAACATTGCCTGATCAAACGGCTTCATCACAAGGATTGGTTAGTGCTCTTTTTCAATCAAATCCACCTATGGATTTGATTCTAAAAGTATTTTTTCTCAACTTAGGGATAAGTGTATTAGTAACTCTTTTAATAATGAATTTAATTCAATTAGATATCATTAAAAGGAAGAAATCATTCGCACTTTTGTCAATCTGCATTGGAGCATTTATTCCTCCTCTAGGGAATATCGTAGTTATCATTGCTGTTTTTCTTCTTAAAAAATACGGTGAAGATTTTCAGCCTATCGAAATTAATTTATACCCTCAAGTGGAGTACGCGAGAAAAAATCCTGTCAAAGTAGTAGCGTATGGCACAAGTTGGGCGGATGTTCGATTACATTCTTCAAATTATTCTCCAGAAGAGCGCAATCAAGCTCTCTACAGTGTCAGTAAAGGTTTACCACGTGATACAAATCGCATTTATAGTTCTTTAGTGTCAGATGATTTAGAAGAGCTTCGTATATGTGCTTTTTCCATGTTAGAAAATCAACAAGATTTTTTGCAAAAAAAAATTAATCAATTTCTAAAAAAATATGAAGAAATACTTGAGCCAAAGAAAAAGGCCTTTATAACGAAACAAATCGCTTTACTCTATTGGGAATTAGTTTATCGCAATTTAGCAGATCAAGAATTCCGCTCCATATTATTGGAACAAAGTAATTTTTACGCCAATATAGCTTTGGAAATACTATCCGATGATACGACGCTGCTTATCTTATTATCGAGAATAAATATGGAAAATGGGCAAATAAAAGAAGGCCTTTCCAATTTATCGATGGCTTCGAAATACAACGCTCCAAATAGCAAAATCTATCCGTATTTAGCAGAGTTAGCGTATAAAAAAAAGGAATATAATACAGTGAAAGAATACCTATGTTCGGATGCATCGTTTCGTTATATTTTAAGGATAAATAAAATCGTCGAATTCTGGTGTAAAAAATGATTACTTATTTGTCTGAAAAACAGGCCAAAGAAGTGGATATCGCTCTACTCCTTGAGAGTTCCTATCCTTTTATTTTGGGCGGAGTCTCTACGTGGGTGCATCAGATTATAGAAAATTTTCCCCAATACACCTTTGCTCTTATTTTTTTAGGTGGGTCACCTGAAAATTATAAAGAAGGAATACGTTATAATATTCCAAAAAATGTTACTCACTTTCAGGTCCATTATCTTTTTGACGAAGATGAGCCGCCTCCACCTAAAAAAAGCTTAATAGGCAATGAAGAAGGATTTCTGTTTATTAAACAAATGCATGATTTATTTAAATGCCCAACTGCTGAAAACTTAAATCAAATTGCTGATATCAGTGAAATTATGAATGATCCTGCAGGGGTGGATTATGAGCAGTTTTTATACAGCAAATTAAGTTGGGATTTTATTAAAGATGAATACACTAAACAGTGCGAAGACTCTTCCTTTATTGATTATTTCTGGACTGTAAAAAACATTCATAAGCCTTTATGGAAGTTAACGCATATTCTTACGAATTTCCCCAAAGTAAAAGTAGTCCATACTATCTCCACGGGATATGCGGGGCTATTGGGTTTTTTTATTCATCGGCATTTTAATTATCCCCTTATTTTAACGGAGCATGGTATTTATACGAAAGAACGTAAAATTGATATCTTTTTAAGCCAAATTTTTCGAGACGATCCTGACCGAACTTTAACCGAAACAAGTTACTTAAGAAACTTATGGGATCGCTATTTTAAAACACTAGCTCAGTTAACTTATCATGTTGCTGACCCTGTAATAAGTTTATTTAGTCATGCACACCACATTCAGGTAGAGGAAGGGGCGGATCCTAAGAAAGCGTTGATTATCCCTAATGGAATTAATATCGATCGATTTAAGAAATTAAGACGGCCTTTAGAAGAAAAGTTTCCAGTGATTTGTTTCGTTGGCCGCATCGTACCGATGAAAGATGTGAAGGGCTTTATTAGAGCCGTGCCGAATTTGCACAATATAATGCCGGAGTTAAAGGTTTGGATCATTGGTTCAACCGATCAAGATCCTCAATATGCCCAAGAATGCCTTGAGTTAGTCGAAAATACTTTACTGCAAGATATTATCGAATTTTTTCCACATCAAAAAATGGAGGATATTCTACCAAAAATTAAGATTTTAGTGTTACCTGCCATTAGGGAAAGTATGCCATTTGTTCTTCTGGAAAGCTTTGCTGCGGGTGTCCCCGTGGTAGCCACTGATGTGGGAGCATGTAAAGAAATGATAATGGGTATCAATGAGGAAGATGCTGCATTAGGTCCAGCAGGAAAAATAGTGAGGGTTTCCGACGCAAAAGACTTAGAAGCGGCTATTTTGGAAGTTTTAAGCGACCCTGAATTATGGAATCAAATGAGCCAGTCTGCGATTAAACGTGCAGAGAAATACTATGATGAAAAAATAATGATCGCAAAATACCAGCAAATATACGAAAGCACTATGAACAAGGGATAGTAAGCAATGGCGGGAATTGGATTCTCTTTACGCAAAATTTTAAATCACGAAAGTATCACACGAACAGTAGCCGCTTATACCGTTGCAGGCATTATTGGTGGTGGGCCATGGTTAATTTCAATATTAGGCATTATTTCCTTATCCATTATTATTGCTCAAATCCCCGCACAACATGAAGCCATCACTCAATTTCAAATCTCTATTACCTATTTAATTGCAGGTAGCTTAATTTTTAGTGGCTCTGCGGGAAATAGCTTTTCTCGTTATGCCGCGGACCAATTATTTTTAAATAGGCCCACCTACCTCATCTCTAACCTAAATGGAGCAATGCTTGTGATTTCGGCATCAGCCGGTATTTTTTCATTTTTCTTCGCCTTGATTTTTTTCTCACAACAAGATGTGGCTTATCGATTGTTATTAATGGGAAGTTTTGTTGTTCTATCCAATATTTGGGTTGTGATTACGCTTCTTACTGCTTTAAAAGATTACACCATTATTTTAAAAGCATTTTCACTGAGCTACTCCATTATTGTTCTTTTAGCTTATTGGTTACGTCATCATGGGCTAGACGCCTTCCTATTCAGCTTTTTAATTGGGCAAATGGTGTTATTACTCAATTTACTGATTGTTCTTTACAAAGAATATCCTACTAATTCGATCATTGATTTTCATTTCATGAAAAAAGGGAGCATGTATAAGTTATTAATTTTTAGCGGGTTGTTTTTTAACTTAGGTGTATGGGTGGATAAATTCATATTTTGGTATAATGCGAGTACAAGTTATGCGGTTATCGGTCCTTTTCGTGCTTCAATAATCTATGATCTCCCTATATTCATTGCTTATCTGTGTTTAATACCCGGTATGGCTGTTTTTCTTTTACTCATAGAAACTAATTTCTCTGATTATTACAATCGTTTTAACGAAGCGATACGCAATGGAAAGTCTTTGGATTATATAAAGATTGCAGGTGATCAAGTCAATACTTATGCCTTAAATGTGATTTACTCCATTGTTAAAATTCAAGCCTTAGTCATCATCATTATGCTACAGTTTGGTGAAAAGATTTTGGCTTTATTAAATATTTCCATTCTTTATTACAACTTGCTTTATATTGCAGTGATAGGGACAAGTTTACAGGTTTTGCTCCTAGCGATAGTTGATATTTTATACTATATGGATAGAAGATGGGATGTATTCGTTATTTCCATTGCCTACTTCATTTTAAATTTGGTGTTTACCTTGCTTTCGATTTATATGGGACCTTTTTATTATGGATACGGATTTACTCTTGCTTTAGCGTGTGTGTGTGTTTTAGGAATGTATTTTTTAAATGAGGAGTTCAATGATCTTGAGTATAAAGTGATCATGTTAAGAGGATAGTATGGATACTTATCTAGTGACTGGAGGAGCTGGCTTTATAGGCTCACATTTGTGTGATCAATTAGTTAAATATGCTAAGGTTTATGTCTTAGATAACCTTTCTACTGGCCGTAAAGAGAATCTTCCTAAAGAAGCGATCTTCATTGAAGGCGATATTTGTGACTATCAGTTAGTCAGAAGTCTTATGGAAAAAGTAAATGGATGTTTTCATCTTGCTGCTTTGGTTTCCGTACCGCTATGTAATGAAAATATCTTGAAAGCCCATGAAGTCAATTTAACAGCCACAGTAAATCTTTTAAAAACAGCAGGAGAGCTGTCGAGTGCTTCTAGATCTCTTCCTATCGTATTTGCCTCTTCCTGCGCCGTCTATGGTAATAGTTTGCATTTTCCCATTAAAGAAAATGCGCCGTTATCTCCCATCTCTATTTATGGGTATACCAAACTTGCAGCTGAATGCTATGCTCGATTTATCAGCGAAATACACAAGCTGCCTTTAACTGCATTACGACTTTTCAATGTGTATGGACCCAGGCAAAAATTAGATAGTCCTTATTCAGGGGTAATTTCAATCTTTTTAAATAATTTATTGCACGATAATCCCTGCATTTTTTACGGTTCAGGTGAACAATCAAGGGATTTCATTTCTGTAGAAGATGTTGTTCTTTTCTTGATGAAATCGATGGCGACTTCCAGCCGTACTGTGCGAACGTATAATGTGTGTACTGGAAAAAGTACTAAAATAAAGACAATAGCTAATTTATTAAGCCAAGAGCTAAAAAAAGAATTAGTCATTATGCACAAACCACAAAAAATTGGTGATGTTGAATGCTCGTTGGGGGATCCATTTTTAGCGAGAGAAGAGCTTGGCATTTTTGCAAAATCCTCAATTGAATCTGGATTAAAGAATCTGGTAAAAACAATGACAGAGAGGGCTTGAATGAGAATAACCTACTTAGGCCATGCAGGATTTTATGTTGAGTCTGAAGCAACCATTATCATCATGGATCCCTGGCTTTCACGTTATGGTGCATTTGATTCGGCTTGGTTTCAATTCCCTCGAAATAGTCACATGATTGATTATGTTTTACAGCATTTTGAATCTTCACCGAAAGACAAATACATTTACATTAGCCATGAACATAAGGATCATTTTGATATTGAATTCTTAAAAATGCTAAAAAAAAGGAATTTTAAGTTTATTTTGGCTAATTTTCATCGTTCCATTGTTAAGGAACAATTAGAAGCTATCAATTATCAATGTGACGGAATTATTTCTTTAAATTACGAAGAGGAATTTGCCTTAAAAGACGGTAATCTTCGATTATTTGTGCTGGATGCAGAACTGGATTGTGATTCTGCGATCCTTGTTAAAGCAGATTCAAAAAGTTTTTTAAATATAAATGACTGTAAGTTGCATGAAAAATTAGAGAAAATTGTAAAATTGCATGGAAAAATAGATGTTTTTGCAGCCCAATTTTCGGGGGCGATATGGCATCCCGTTTGCTATGACATGCCTCAGAAAGATTACCAAAGAGTTTCTCTAAAAAAGCGAATGAATAAATTCTCTATTGTTGCGAGAGCAATAGAAACCGTGATGCCTGTGGTTTATATTCCTTCCGCTGGTCCTCCCTGTTTTCTTGATCCTATGCTAATGCCTATTAACTTTGAAAAATTCAATATTTTTCCTAAAGCGCCGGAGTATCTCAGGTATTTAGACAAGCACTGTAAAGCGACGGATACCTTATGGCCTGAAATTATGCCGGGTGACATTTTAGATGTTGATACGGGGAAATTTATTCATTTATCCGAAAACAGAGTAACCGAACCCGAATATGAAAATTACATCAAAGCTTACGCTGATGAATATAAAAAGTATTTCCAGCAAAGAGAAGTAGAAAATAAAAAAATTTCTCCTCAAGAGGTGTTTATTGATTTACGACGAGATCTTGAGGAAAAAATGAAAAATGTAAATTTAGTGAATGTGAAGGTGAACACTATTTTGTATTGGCGAATCAGTGATTATTCAGACATGATGTACCGGATTGATTTAACCGATAAAACTATCACAACCACTCAAGAGATTTTGGATCCAGACAATTATTGGAAAATTGAAGCACCCGCATGGCAAGTTAACAAAGTTTTAAAAAATGAGATGAATTGGCCCGATTTTGTTCTTACCTTTAGGGTTAAGCTTAAACGAAATCCAGATCTCTATGATATTGTAACGCATGGGTTTGTGGCCTTGGATGCTGTTGAAATTGGACGATTTTGTGATTTAGTTGAGCGCTTTCATGCCAATAATAAAGATCGAATTGTTGTGGAATTTGAAGGCAAACGTTATTCGATATTGCGCTGGTGCCCTCATTTGGGAGGCGATCTTAGTGCGGGTTGGTTAGACAACCAGGGATGCTGGGTATGTCCAAGGCACCAATGGCATTTTGATCTTCGCAATCATGGGCAGTGCGTAACGAGCACCGAAAGTATCCACGCGATTTGCTTGGATGATAAGTCGACAGCAGAGAAAAAAGAGAAAGATTAAGCAATGAAGACGTGCAAGCGAGGCTAATCACGCCTGAGCATGTCCGAATGCGCTAATAACTGCTTTATTCCATTGTTCAGGTTGTTCTAAATTTGAGAGATGACCGGCGTCAGATAGTACAACCAATTTACTGTTTTTCGCCAAGGCATGCATGTTGGCACTTTGTTGAGGTGGAATAACAAAGTCTTTGTCGCTGGTAATAATAAGTACCGGCAATGTGGTTTGTGCAAGAACTTGAGAAAAATCTTTACGTATTGACATACCACGTAGCGCTGACGCTAAGCCAAAAGGAGTTTGGTCTAATAAAATGTTTTGTAAAAACAACCGGATTTGTTGAGGAGCCTCAGCAGATAAGGCATTACTCATAAAATTGTTTACAAATTTCTGTGTTCCATCAATAAGCACATCGGAGGCAAGGGCGTTATTTGATTTTGTTATTTCGGGACCATCGGTTACCGCCTGGGTGTTTGAGAGAATTAATCCTTTGACTCTATTCGGGTATTTATCAAGAAACGCAAGAGCAATATAGCCGCCCATGGAGGTCCCTCCAATAATTGCTTTCTTAATGGTGAGTTGATCCAGCAATTGTGCCACTTCATCAGCATATTCATTCATCGTGACGGCTAATCCACTAGTCCCCTCTGAGTAACCAAAGCCCCACAAATCGAGACTAATTACACGAAAATATTGCTTCAAGCCTTGTTGTTGGGGTAGCCACACATTTTTATCCGTAGGGAAAGCATGGAGTAAGACTAAAGGTTCCCCTCGTCCGAAATCGGAATAAGAAATGTATTTAGTATAGGTGGGGGAAAAAGCGAATGAATGAGAAAGGCTCAGAAAATAAGCACTGATACAAAACAGAAAAAACATAAAATAGGTTTGTTTGCACTGGGTAATGGTTTTCTTGTTATTCTTCAATTTATTATCCCTTCAAACTTGCATACGCTGATTATGGCACTGGGACCTCGTAGATAACAATATTTTAAAGAGCAATTTACAAATCTTCATCATTTTTATTCGGATTTTATAAGTAGCTAAAGCTATTTTGGGCGTTATTTGGATATAATCTAAGCTAATACTTAACCGTATTCATTGCGGCTGGTGAGGAGTATGACAAATGGAATTAAAATGTATCTTAAACTTAAACAAAGTCGCGTTGTCCCTATTAATGCTCATTCCGTTCATTCTGCACGGGGATCCGGTAAGAGATCAGCCTCTTACGTTGAATGTAGTGAGTGAGTCTATTCGTGTGAATGGCAAGTCAAGTACTGTGTTTAATATTCTTCAGCCCAATGGAAAAATGGGTTTTGAAGGCGAAAAAGGTCAGGAGTTTAATGTACTCGTCGTCAATAAAACGAATGTCCCCATTGTGATTCATTGGCACGGATTAATTGATCCTAATAATCAAGATGGTGTTCCCTACGTGACCCAATTACCTATACCCGTTGGTGGAAAACAACACTATCGCTTTAAACTTATTCAAGCCGGCACTTTTTGGATGCATTCTCATGAGGAATTGCAAATTCAGAAATTAATGGCAGCACCGTTAATCATTCACGATCCCAATGAAAAGAAGGTGGCTGACCAAGAAGCGGTGGTTATGTTGCAAGATTTCACCTTCCGTGATCCAGAGCAGGTGTATGCTGAGTTGCGCCATAAACATCCTCTGAACAATGACATGAGTGGTATGAACATGACGGGCATGAACATGGAAACGATGGATCTCAATGACGTAAAATTTGATGCCTATTTGGCAAATCGGAGAACGCTTAAAAACCCAGACATTATTCGAGTAAAACCAGGTTCTACGCTTCGTTTACGATTAATTAATGCTTCGAGTAGTACTAATTATTGGATTGAAACCGGAAAATTGTCAGGCCAAGCTATTGCTGTCGATGGTGCTGCAGTTAAACCCCTAGCAGCGGAGCGGTTTGAATTAGGTTTGGCAAATCGCTTAGATATTCTGCTTACTATCCCAAAGGGCGAGGGAGCTTATCCTATATTGGCACAGCCTGAAGGGACTAACAGTCAAACTGGTGTCATTCTTGCGACTGCGAACGCCCTAATTCCTCAGCTCAGCGAGACGGCGAATACCACAGCGCCTGCGCTGAATAATTCCCAAGAGCATCAACTTAAAGCCATAACTCCATTACCCCAAAAAACAGTCGATAAAGCCTTAACGTATACGCTTGAGGGGAATATGAAAACGTATGTTTGGACAATAAACAATGAAATATGGCCAAAAGTAACTCCATTTATTATTGATACAGGACAGCGTATAGAGATTGAATACATTAATCACTCAGCGATGGCTCACCCCATGCATTTACACGGACATGTGTTTCAAATTACTGAAATGAATGGCAAGCCCATAACCGATGGCCCTTTACACGACACTGTATTGATTCTACCTAATGCCAGTATGAAGCTGCAATTTGATGCGGACAATCCAGGCATTTGGTTTATGCATTGCCATATTCTCTATCATGCAAAAGGCGGGATGGATACCACGATAAATTACCGCAATTATCCAGAACCTGATTTTTATAAAAGGTTAATTGGTTCAGGGGCTATGTCGTCAATGGATAACAGAAAGTGAAAAAAACTGATCAACTATATGAAAATATGTTAAACTTTGCACTCATCTTCGGAATAAAGCTGTATTAAAAGAGGGCATTCATGAAAAATCCTGCCAGTTTTTTTGCTGCCATGAAAAAGGATTATGCGTCATTAGAACGTTTTCGAAACCCAGATAACCCCTTCGCTGTGGAAAGGGCTAAAAAAACCATTGAATTCATTTTTGCTGCGCCCTATCTTCCTGATGATTGTCCTAAAGAGCTCAAAGAGAATATAGAACACCAGGCAAAAGTCTCCAATAACTTACTGGCAGAAATAGTGGATTGTAATTTAGGCGCTCAATTAAAAGCGGCCCAAGCGCTGCTTGAAGAGCAAACACAAAAATTTAATTCTTACGCGGAATTATATAAAAAGGGATTGGTTAGTGATTCTCAAGTTTTGGATCAATTAGTTCAAGAGAGCTCTAAAACAGCTGACTTAGTATACCAACTTGTTGAGAACTTGAATGCGCAGAAAAAAGAAATCCTAAGCATGGCGAAGAGTGCTGCTGCGCTTAAACAGGAGCGGAGGAAAGAAAAGGATTATTCTCCGGAAGACGACACGGATGAGATTTTAGAAACCTCTCTCACTATCCGTCCATAAACTTCTCAGTGGATTAGGTGGACTTTCTTCACCAAACCAAACTAAGTTAGTTTTTAGAACTACCTCCAACATTTTGCAGATTGGCAAATTGAAGTTTCGCTAATTCGGCAAAGTATCCTGGCTCACGAACTAAGCGATCAAAATTGCCTTCCTGAATAATTTGCCCCTCCTGAATAACTAAAATACGATCAGCACTGCGTAAAGTCGAAAGACGATGTGCGATGACTAACTGGGTGACCTTTAGTTTGTTCAAATACTCCTGAACCCTAAATTGGCTTTGGCTATCCAAAGCACTAGTGGCTTCATCAAGAAAAATGATTTTGGGTTTTTTAACCAAAGCACGTGCAAGGATAATCCGCTGCATTTCACCGCCAGAGAGTGATTGCATACCCTCATTAATAAAAGTATCCATCTCCATTGGAAATCCAGAAATCATGTGCTCTAATCCTAGCTGATACACGATGTCCCACGCATCGTTTCGGGTTAACCGTTTATCATTACCAATAATATTTTCTAATATCGTTCCCGGAATAAGCACGCTTTTCTGGGTCACTACACCGATTTGCTGTCGTAAAATGGATAAATTGATCATGTCCATGTTGACTTCATCATATAAAATCTGACCATCCAGCGGTTTTTCCAGACCCAACAGAATGCGAAAAAGGGTTGATTTACCGCAACCGGAGCTTCCAGTAATGCCAATGACTTCGCCAGGGTTAACGGTCAGGCTGATGTTTTTATACACGAGTGGCTGATTTTCATCATAGCGAAAAGACAAGTTTTTAATTCGGATTTTCCCTTCCAGTTTCACATGGCTTCCACCGCGTTGGCGAGGTTCCACTTTAGCTTGGAAAATAACCAATGATTGTTCGAAAAGAGGAATAATAACAAGAATCGAAGAAACGAAAGTGGTGAGGGTGATTAACGCTGCAAAAAATTGAGAGAAAGCGGCATTAAAGGCAATAAAAGTACCGATTTGTAATTGGTTTTTCTGATAAAAATAGATGCAAAAGAGAATTAATGTGACTACCATCAATAGCGAACCATGAATAATATGCAGGTAAATTCCCACTTTTTCAGCTTTGAATTTTGCAATGAGGAGATTGGAAAAATAATCAGACCAGATATTAAAAGCTCGGTATTCACTTGCGGAGACTTTGAATTTAATAATGCCACTAATGACTTGGAAAACAAATCCAGCTTGCTTGATGATGTATTCATAGACTTTTCGCTGATGCGTTAAAAAGCGTTGACTTAAGGTGAGAATTAAAATAGCAAGAATGATAAAAGTAAATAAAGATAAAAGAGCCAGAGTAAAGCTGTAATAGCACATCAGTCCGAACGAAACGATAGAAACAATAATTCCAAAAAGCGAAAGTACCGTGGATTGAGTAAGCATCTCTTGAATGGCTGAAACGACTCCAGCTCGATAAGCAATGTCTCCCGCATTAAATTGCCGAAAAAAAATCGGGTTTAATTTTAAAAGTCTATCCCAAATGGCAGGTTCAAGTCGCATTTGTACTTTAAACCGTAAGTGCAGCATCATAATGGACTGATTGATGGACAGAAAAAAATAAATGAATGTGTTCATGATCAATGCGACACTTAAAACGGTCATCTGACTTGATTCAACAAAATGAGTGAAGTTATTGAAAAAATAACTCATGAAAATGGGTAAACTCATCATTAAAAAACTGAGCATGAGCTGTAAATAGAGAATTGATCTTAAATCAGAAAATAAGCGTCCAAATGAAAATTTTAAAATATCAAAAATCTTATTTATTTTATCGGGAAGTGGTTTAATAAAGGTAAACGCGTATTTTTCTACTGCCGCTAATTGCCGATGAGTGAGCGGCAGTTTTTCAATAGGCGTCGAACGTTCATAACCGCCATTTTGTTTAGGCGATAACACGCAAGGCAGCCCATCAATAAACGCTAAAAGGAGTCCGTGATCTTTTTCCCACCATTTTTCCTCAAGCGTTATTTTTTGAATGCGAACACCCGCATGAACGGCGATTCGCTCCATCGTTGTATCAATATCTTCTTCTAAATCACCACTTGGAATATCAAGTGCCATCCCTAACAGTTCGGCGAGATGAAGGCAAGCGTCTACCAATAGTTTTTTTTCATCCAAAGTGGTGTGCTTTGTAGAGTCTTCTCGAGTAAGTACCTGCCGAATTTTTAATAAACCGGGAGCAATTCTCTCAAATTCTTTATCCGTCATAATAAATAATCCTTCTCGATGAATTGCTTATATTTACCGTCTAGTTTCAATAATTCTTCATGTTTCCCGCGTTCGATGATGGTTCCGTCTTCAATCACCACGATTTCGTTACAGTGTCTGATTGCACTTAAGCGATGGGCAACAATAAGAAAACTGCAATCCATTTTATTGAGGTTTTGATAAATTTTGGCTTCCGTTACTGAATCAAGCGCTGAGGTGGCTTCATCGAGAAGGATTAATTGAGGTTTTTTGATCAAAGCTCTGGCGATTTCTATACGCTGAGCCTGCCCGAGACTGATGTTCGCGCCGCCTTCAAGAATACGGTAATCTAAACCGCCTTTCATGCTGACCACATCGTAAACACAAGCGGTTTGCAAGGCCTCAATAATGGTTGCATCATCAATGCTTCTATCCCACATTGTCAAGTTGTCGCGGATTGTCCCTTCAAAAAGGAAAATGTTTTGATCGACATACGAAACCAGTTTAAATAACTCATCGGAGGGATAGTCTTTAATGTTTTTCCCCAGGAGATAAATTTCTCCAAACCAAGGATCATAAAGACCGGTAATCAAGTTTAATAGAGAAGATTTCCCTCCGCCAGAAATGCCTGTAATCGCAACGGTATCACCTTTTTTTAGGCTGATAGTTATATCCGATAAAATAGGCGCTTCTAGCTTTGAGTAGCCAAAATAAATGCCCTTAATATCAATTAAATTGGTCGATTTAATGTGTTGTGGCTCTGGGTTCTTTTCTTTATTACTTTTAAATAAAAGCACATCATTCACACGGAGTAAATCACCTTTGAGTTCATTTAATTTTAAAAAATTGTCAACGATACTAATGACAGGTTCAGGATAAAGAAGTAACAATGTATAAGTTGCTATAATTCCTCCAACTGTCATTGTCCCTTGCATAACAAAATGGGCTCCAAAGATAATGAGGAGAACTAAATTAAAAAAATACAATGCGTTGGGGAGTAATGAAATGAGTGCTGTGTAAACATCAATGGTTTGCTGTGAATCAATTAATTTGGATTTATAACTTAACCAGCGCATGAAAAATCGATTTTCGCCATTCATGAATTTCAATGCTTCCATCATTTGGACACCGCTGTATTCAATCCCATGCATTTTGGCTTGATCTTGAGAAAATCGGCGACCCAAGTCAATGATAATACGCTTAGTAATAATGATTGAGATAAAATTGAGAATAGTGATAAAAACCACAATGAGTCCAATGACTTTATTAATTAAAAGAATAATAATGGTATAAATAATAATGCTTAAGCTATCAATAATAACCTCAGAAAATCCTTCTGTGATTTTCAGGGCAATTTCATCAAAAATATAGATGCGGTTTGAGATATCTCCCGTTGCTCTCTGAATATAAAATGACATAGGTAAGTGTAATATTTTATTGAAAAACCGCGGTATTTTTTTTATCGCAAATCGGATCTTATACAGAACTAAATAATATCGCTGAATCCAAAGAAGTAATATCATGCAAAGGATAGTAAAGCCCATACTTAACACAAAACCCAGCATCCATTGTTCTTGGTTTTCAACGATAATATTATCAACAAAAAACTCAATGAATAATGCTATAGAAGCTTGTGGTAACGAAAGGAGAGCCGAAACAAAGAAAAGGTAGCTAAGCTCAACAAGATCCCCTTCAAGGTAATCACGTAACAAGCCAAAAACAGATTTTTCTTTCTTACCACTGGGTTTAAATTGCTCGCCAGGGGTAATGCGCAGTAAAACCCCAGTATACCCTTTATCAAATTCCTCTAAAGAGATGACGCGTGGGCCTGTGGCTGGGTCATTGATATACACTTTATTTTTTATAATTCCTTCAACCACAATGAAATGATTAAATTTCCAAAAAACAATAAAAGGCGTAGGCATGTACCCTAAAGAATCAAGATCTTTTATGCGTTTTCCTTCAGCATTCATTCCCATATTGCGAGCAGCTTTGATAATATTGATGGCTTTAGACCCATCACGGGTTACCCCACAGGCTTCACGGGCTGTCTCAGAAGAAATGTGCAAGCCATAATAAGCAAGAACGATAGCAAGGCAAACCGCGCCACATTCCATCGCATCCATTTGCAAAATGCTTGGGGTTTTCACGCGTTTATGGTGAACCTCAGATAAGCCAAGATCGAAATCAAATTTAATCATTTTCGCCTATCATCCAGTTTTTTGCTGATTCCACGATGGGGATTATTATCGCCAGAGGATGTTGTTTCTTGACAGTAATTCCCACACTCGCAATGGAGCCAATCGATAAACGTTCATGGGGACCCTTTGATGTCGTCCATAAATACCCACTCGGAGTATTTGAGGAATGGATTAGTGCAATTTTTACTTTAAAAACAGGCCCTTGTTGAATGAATTTATCAACTAATTTTTGATTTTCTACTGTGCTTTCAATACTGGGAGGGTTAATCGGTAGTTCACTCACGTAAGTGACTCGCCCGACAACACCACCGAATTCGAGTGTATTAAAATGTTTTGGAAAGACTTTTGCTGGCATGCCAATTTTTATTTTTTTACCTTCATTGGCGTTAAAAAAAGCCACTACTTCTAAATCATTACTGTGGGTAATGATATTCGTCAATGTTTGCTTTTCAGTTAAAAAATCCCCTTTCTTCACATAATTTGTGGCAATAACACCATCGGCTGGACTATAGACGTTTTCGGTTAAATTCAGATTTTCTAAGAGTTTACGTAAGTTAAACTCTGATTGAGCTACTTTTTCTTGTTGCTCCCTTAACTTGGTATTCCATGATTCAATGTAGTCGTTTCTGTTTTGGTTAAGTTCAACAAGGGTATTCTGATTTTTACTAATTTGCTCTTTCGCATCATAATAAGCGACCTGCATATCATTGAGCTCGAGGCGAGATAAAATCCCTTTTTTAAACGCGGTTTCCTGGATTTTGAGCAGAGATTCAAGATGTTCTTTTTTTTCCTTTAAATTGGCATTGATTGTTTTGGCATAATTCATTGATTCTTCAATGTGTTTTAAGCGAATGGCAATTTCTTTTTGTGCTGTTGCAGAGAGGTTATTTAATTTAGTTTTTTCTTGCTCAATGTATTTGCGTAATTCCTTCGCTTCTGCGGCCATATTGGGATTAGTTAACGTAGCTAGGATTTGTCCTTTCTTGACCTCTTGACCCGGGTTTACAAGAACCGCGCTGACATACCCACCTGAGATAGGCGACATGACATTAATGATAGCTGCATTTTTTGCCAGAATGATTCCTTGGCCTTCCACAATTGAGGAGATTTTTCCCAATATTAGCCACAACAGGCAGCCGACAAAGATAATTAAAAAAACGATTAAATAGATCCATGCTTTCGGCGTAATAATACGTATGGCATGCTGAAATTCATCTCTTTCTTGAGCAGAGTCAAGCGCTTGTTTGCGATAGAGATCGGAATCTTTCATGCTATTTTCTCATACATGATACGGATACGAGCGGCTAAAACAGGTAAAAGCTCTAGACCGATTTCAGGATAAGCATGGATTTGGGTGGTAAAATCCCATTCCGAAATAAAAACGCACTCTACTTCATCAATAGCACGCACGGAAGCCGTCGTTTTTAGTTTATCGATAACAGAAATTTCCCCAATGATTTGCCCAGGAGCGAGTGTGGTAATGATAAGTTCTTTACCGTCATGCAATGTCTTAAAGACTTGCACCGTTCCCTTGCGTAGAATAAAAATGCCGACAGGATTGTCGCCTTCGTGAATAATAATGTCATTCGCGGCATAATTGCGAATTGTTGCTAGATTAACCAGAGGCCACAAGGCATTCTTGCTTAGCATACTGAAAAAATCCAGTTCTTTCAGGAAATTAAATAATTCTAAGTTTTCAGCGATATTTTTTTCCATAACCTCTCCTTAAGAAAGGTGTAGTTTTTAAGAATATCAATAAATTTAGCAGAAAATTATCTACAGAGACCCTCCGCTTTAGTATCAAAAGAAGCATATTATGGGCCACTATCATAGGTTTTTTTTGAATGAATGGGCTTTATATTGAACTAGCCCATTTTTTCTTGACTTTGAACTACACTTATATTGCTACAAGCATAAAGTTTTATGAGGGTTTACGCTATGAATCGTAACAAATTGATTAAAACATTGGTGTCTCAGTTTGAAGAGCAACTCAGTTACTTACCCGACCACAAACTGGAAGAATTGGAATCTGGCAAGTTAGAGATAAGTTTAACCCAAGCTGTCGGTAATGAAGCAGGTGGCGCAACTTCTGGTGCAGCGAAAAAACCACCGACTTCAGCAGGAGCTCAGCCAACACCGGTTCCTGCTGTATCAACTAAAGCAAGGTATGTATAACTATCACCCCTAGTTAAGTGTGGGCGATGAGTAACCAGCTGATAAAAAATCAGCGAATTTAGCTTATTTTTTATCAAATTGAAGAGGTGGTTATCTTATTATCCTTGAACTACACTTATAGAACTAGCCGCGCTAGTAATAAAGTTTATGAGAAATTGAGTAAAAAATAATCAATTTTAGGGCGTCCTCTTTGCAAGAATACAGGAAGTTAACCGCTTTAAAAGGAGCTACGTCGGGCAAATGAGCGACAGAGTTAGCTTCTTTAGGTGAAAAGCTTAGCGGTAAAGCCAAACACCTCTTAGAAGTTTTTTAATAAAGCGATATCCGAAGAGCGGCTTTATTATGAGATTAGCGTTCTATCCGGATGCTAGATGAGGATTATGCTATGAACCGTAATAAACTGATTAAAACATTGGTGTCCCAGTTTGAGCAACAAATTTGTAAGTTATCTGATCAAAAATTAGAAGAGCTTGAATCAGGAAAATTAGAGATAAATTTAACTCACCCTGTAGGTAGTGAAGCAGGTGGTGCTGCAGTCGCTAAGCAACCGAATAGGGGGCTTCCTGCAGACGCGGTGGCAAGGCCCGCCCCCACAGCATCTACCGCATCTGCACCAAACAGGCTAAAACGCCTCTAGGCCTTGGATAATAATAATTCTTAATTTCTCCTCTTAAAATCAGCTGAAAATGTGCTGATTTTTTTTGTTGAATGCCTCACTGGTGTCCCTTCTTTTTTGAACTATTTTCAAACAGTACACTGCTTCCATTAAAAACGATGCAAAAATTTGAGTAATTAGGAATAAATTCAGAAAATTAGTAGCTAAGTGGATTAGAGGCCACTCGTATTATGCTGTTTGACTTAAAATTACCAACTATGTAAGATAATTGGCCTTTCATGCTTGTTAATTAAGATTGCTAGTTATGCCTGTCAATAGAAAAATTTCATTACGGCTCTTTCATAATGGAGAACAAATAACCAATGCAGCCATTCTTGCCACCCACAGCAAAGAAGGGCGAGGGGGCGGCACCAAACATTTTGTAGTCATCAATGGTGCTAAAACGGAGGTTATGACTGCAAATCAACGTGCTAAAAACCGCTTAATTCTTCAAGGTAAGGAAATCACTGATGCGGCCATTCTTACTACCCACAGCAAGGAAGGTAAAGGGCCTAACAAAAGACATTTTGTCCTAATTAATGGGATTAAAACCGAGGTAAAGACTGCAAATCAACTTGATTCCAGCCGCTTATTATATCAAGGCAAAGCAATCACTGACGCCGCTATTCTTGCCACCCACCGTAAAGAGAGTCATGGGGGCAACACTAAGCATTTTGTAGACATCAATGGCGTTAAAACCGAGGTTATGACTGTAAATCAACTCTCTAAAAGCCGCTTATTCCATCAGGGCAAAGAAATTACAGACGCAGCCATTCTTGCCACCCACAGTAAAGAGGGCAAGGGGTGCATCACCAAACATTTTGTAGAGATCAATGGTGTTAAAACCGAAGTAAAGACTGTAAACCAAATTTATAAAAGCCGCTTATTCCATCAGGGCCAGGAAATCACTGATGTGGCTATCCTTGCTACCCACAGCAAGGAGGGCAAAGGGAACGGCACCAAACATTTTGTAGTAATGAATGGGATTAAAGTCGAGGTTAAGACGACCGATCAATTCTTTTCCAGCCGTTTATTTTATCAAGGCAAAGCAATTACGGATGCGGCTATCCTTGCTACTCACAGCAAGGAGGGCAACGGGAACAGCACTAAACATTTTGTTGTCATCAATGGCGTTAAAACTGAGGTCATCACCGCTCTGCAATGCAGCTACCACCGCTTATTTTATCAAGGTAAAGAAATCACTGATGCCACCATTCTTGCTACCCACAGTAAAGAAGGAAACGGGCCTTGTATCAAACATTTTGTTACCATCAATGGCATCAAGACAGAAGTGTTCACTCGAAAGCAATTAAAACGGCGCCGCTCTTCATCACAACAGCTGGAAGATGAGAGGGAGGGTAAACGCCCCTGCCTGGGAAGCCCATTAATGGGATATTATGACCATCTTGCTGAGTTAGCAGGCTTTAGCACTACTCAAACCACTGACAGCCTGCCGAAAGCCTGGCAAACGCGATTGGCCCAAGACGTGCTACTGCCTAATGGGAGTGTTAAACGCGCTTGCCTGCAAGCCACTCGGCAGGAAAGGCCATTAACAGACTCTTATGACCAAATTCTTGCTGAGTTAGAGAGTCTTAGCCCCCCCCAAAGCACTGATGATAGCTTGCCGAAATCTCGGCAAACGCGATTAACGCAAGATGTTTGGCAGCCTAATTCACTGGGTTGTTCTGCGCACACGCTTTTTCAACCACAAAATCAACACGCAAACTCTACGTGGTTTCCTGCTGGAGAAAATCTTTTGTTGCAGCAAAGTGGTTCTCTGAGCAGTAGGCTGGTAGAAGTTTATTATACGCTGGAGCGGGTTTTGCTCGAAGAGAACGAATCCGACGACTATGATGCGAGTTTCACTTGTTAACCGTTGACTTTAAGAGCTTAAATGCCTCAATAAATTCTTCTAATGGCAATTCATGAAGATTCGTATGACTTAAATCAAGCGCTGTCACTGAAGCAGGTAAAGCCTGAAAAAGTTTTTTTAATTGTTCTATAGTAAACTGAGTATTACTAAAATCCAGTGTAGACGCGTCTCCAAACATATCGAAGAATTAATTCTTTTACAGAGTCTTTAAGCGAAGCCCAAATAGCTCTTAATTGCTGATATTCTCTTCATCCCTAATATCGCTGCTATAAAAACCAAACAAACTGATTTCGTTGATTTCATCACTTAACTGAGTAAATAGTTCTTTTAACCTTTTTTCTGAGCATTTTTTATAAGATATTCATCTTCTAAATGGATAGCTTTAATGGTTGGGAATGCCTTGCTGGCTAATAATTAATATTATTAAGAACAATTTTTATTCTTTTAGTAAACGAGGATGGTGATTTAAAGTTGTTTGGTATTCTTCATTGTAAAGAAAGACACTACCAATAACTGCAGCAGTTAAAATGACTAGATTTACAAAAGGGATAAAGCTTGCAAGGCTTATGCAAGAACCAAACCCTAAGGAAAGCATCGCATTATCCTGTATTTTATTGCGCATTTTTTTAAAGCCAATTAAATTATTATCCATTACAAAATCTTGATATTGAATACTCAGGATCCAAGAATTAAATAGAAACCATAGTAAGGGGTAAATAGGATGAATAATTGGGATAAAAAATAAAAAAACCATTCCTATAAATCGAGGAAAAAAATACCATAAAAACTGCCCTTGGCGTTTAATACTACGAAGTATAGTTTGCTTAAAGGGTACAGAGGGAATATCCCTTTGATAAAATAAGCGTTGAGCTTTTTCTGCCAATAACCCATTAAAAGGGGAAGCCACTAAGTTGAAAAAAACAGTAAAAGTTACGAAAAATAATAAGAAAAAGCTGATAACAAAAAAAATCAAAAATAACCAATTAAGAAAGCTTAGCCAGGCAGGAAGGAGGCTGATATAATAGTGAGAATAAGAAAAAAGATAATCATACGTAAAATAAATTATTCCCACAAATAACAAACAATTAAAGAGAATAGGTAATAAAATAAAGCGCTTAAGGCCTTTAGCTGTTAAATGCCGTATACCTAATACAAAATAGTACATGCCGCGAAAAAACTGTCTCATGTTAACCCTATCTCTATAAGATACTAATCCCTAGCTATTTCTTGGGTCTATCTTATTGTCGTTGCTCTTTTTTATGTGATCCAAATAATGATAAAGTATCCATAAGGTAATTAAAATGGATAGAGTGATGAACAATGTATTAAAACCTTATCGGAAACTATGGCGTTCTCGAAGAGAGCGAAAAATAGCGGGTATATGCGGTGGTTTAGCTATTTATTTTAATGTCGACCCTTTTTGGGTGAGGTTTATATTTGTCCTATTTTTTCTTTTAGGAGGCTCTGCATTTCTTGTCTATGTAATTATGTGGATTCTTATTCCTCTTGAACCCACCGACTGGAGATAATCAGTTTAAATTACTCCCATAATTTTAATTCTTGGGTTCTAAACTTGTTAGGCTAATTGTTAATTCTTTCCTCGTTTATTCTGGATTTAAACCCATCAATAAAAAAACGGGTTAGTTAGATCCCTTAAGAAGTAAGTATATTATGTTTTGATTACAAGCAGGAAAGGAATTTTTTTGCTAAATATTAAGATAAGGCAATTTACAGCAAGGATATAAAAATTAACAAAGAACATCTCTCTAACCATTCTTTCGCAATAATAGTAAATAAGGATGCAAAGAATGCTCAGAATGTTGATCAGTACTTGGATGAGTTTTCTCAAGCCAATTTATCCTATCAGCTTCATCAGGTTAATTCCAATAATATAGAGGAAAAAATCAGGGAAAGTGCTCAAAAATATCCTTTTTTAATTGTTGGTGGTGGCGATGGCACAATGCGGACTGCTGCGCATTATTGTGCAGGTAGTAAAATTGTTTTGGGCATCCTCCCCCTAGGAACGTTAAATCATTTTTCAAAAGAATTTAATCTTCCACAGAATCCCAAGGATATGATCAGATGTATCCATGAATTTAAGACGACAACCATTGACTTAGCCTCCGTGAATGGAAAGATTTTTGTTAATAATTCTTCGATTGGTATTTATCCAAAATTTGCCAAATTACGAGATGAATATGCAAAGAAATACAATAAGTGGATTAGTTATTTTCCTAGTTTGATAGAAGTATTAAAAAAGCATGATGTTTTTGAGTCAAGGATTAAAAGTGCTTCTTTAAATTCCCACATTATAAGCCCATTTTTAATGATAAGTAACAACATTTATTGCTTTGAGTTTCCCTTAACCTTTAAAAGAGACGAATTAACCAGAGGGTTGTTGGGGCTGTACTATGTACAACACGGTAAAATTGGGTTACTAAGATTAATCAATATCCTCTTTGGAAAAGAAAATAATTTCATCTTTAAAGAGGTTGGCGATTCATTAGAAATTGATTTCCCTAAGCGGAGTACAATTAGGGTTTCTTTAGATGGTGATTGGGAGGAAATGAAGCCGCCTCTTTACTATCAAATTTTGCCTCAATCACTCAGAGTACTGGTGATGTCATGATGCGTATTGTTCATATTTCAGACCTTCATTTTGGTCTACATGTGGATGCAATTATTGAGCCTTTTCTTGAGCATTTAAAGGGAATAAGACCGGATGTAATTATTATTTCTGGTGATCTAACCCACCGGGCTCAAAAAAAACAGTACTATTTATTCCAAAATTTTTTGCGGCAGTTACCTACGCCTGTTTTAATAGTTCCTGGTAATCATGACATTCCGTTATTCAATTTTTTAGAAAGGTTTTTATCTCCTTTCAAAAAATATAAAAAGTATGTCTCAAAGGAGCTTTTTTCCCATTTTGAAAATGAAGAAATAAGCATATTAGGTGTAAACAGTGCGACACCTTATCGAATAAAAAATGGTGAGTTTAGTCAAGAAGCGATTCACCGGATTCAGACTTATTTTTCAAAGAAAAATCAACGATTAAACATTCTTTTTTTTCACCATAATTTATATCAGTTTTCAGGCATGCATCATCCGTTAAATAATGCGGAGCGTTTTATTCAGTATTTGCAGCAAAGCCCGATTCATTTAGTTTGCACCGGACACCTGCATTATGCCAATGTTAAAAACATTACCCAAAAAGATAAGATTACCAGCGCTATTTTACATGCTGGAAGCTTATTAAGCCCGCGCAAAAAAGATAATCACAACAGTTTTTATATTATTCAAACAGATAAACTCCATTGCCAGGTTGATTTACAGGTATATCATGAAAATGAATTTTTAACAGAAAGCACCTATAGTTATGTGTTTGAATAGCGCCTCATCGAATAATAATTAGCGATATCGTACTATGGTAATGATCGTCTGCAATGTTCATTATTAGCCTAACTCATTGACATTCATAAACAATTAAGAGAAAGTTTTTATTAAATAATAAAAAACTCCATTTTATGACGAAGTTAAATTATCAGGCTCTATTAATATCTTTCTCTTTATTGATTAATTCATCGGGTTTTGCCGAGAGTGATAGTTTTCCATTACCGCCTCGTTTGCTGGGCGATGGTACTACAGGAACCACTACAGGAGCCCGCGGTGATTTAATGGTGCCGTTATTGGGTAGCGAGCATGGAATAATCTATGGCGATGTGCAGGGAAAATACTATCGTGATGACAGTTGGTTTGGGGGTATTGCCGGTGGTTTTCGCCAAGCTTTTGGCCGCAATATTCTGGGAGGATATCTATTCGCCGATCGCAGTGAGTCGACCAGCCACAAATATTTCTGGTCGTTAAACCCTGGTATTGAAGCAATATATGCCCAATGGGATGGACATCTAAATGGTTATTTTCCGGTGGGTTCACGCAGCAAAACTTTTCGTAGCGCCTGGGCCGATGATCTGGGTGATTACCGCTTTGTTAGTTTTTCAGGACATAAACAATTTGATCATATTTTAGTGGATACAGAAACGGCGGGGCGAGGAGTTGATGCCGAAGTAGGTTACCGTGTTCAATCTTTTAATAACCTAAGACTAGCCTTAGGTGGTTATTATTTTAACTTTCACGACATGAAGGAGATGCGCGGTATCATCGGAACGATTGAATACCCATTCACTGATCGAATTAGTGTTCTAGCCCAAGATTCTTACGATAATTTGCACAACAATACCTTTATGTTCACCGTGCGAATACGCTTTGGTGCGATTAATCCAAGCGAAGGACGCCTGCTTGAACCCATCCGTCGTAATTTGAGTACACTAGACAGTGGTACCGCCATTCCCACCGAGCGAGGATGGGTTGATAATGGCGCGAATCTTGTTGAGAAAGACCATATTTGGTTCTTTAAACCGGGTGGAGAAATTTTTAATGCTGCCGAAGGATTAAACAATTGCACAGCGGAGAAACCTTGTACAAATACTGAGATAACTCAGTCTGAAATTGATACAATTAGTGCCCTCGATCCTATTGATACCCTTGATTTAGCAACGGGTTATTATTTATTAGATACTTCAGCCACTGAGCGAATTCGTTTAAATCCTGGCCAATCGATTGACGGCAGAACATTTGATTTTAAAAAGCCAGCCTTTGGAAATGAAAGACCAATGGGTGTGGGTGGTATCGATGCGTTCGGTAGTAATATAAGTAATATTATCCTAGTTAATCAAATTGGCTATTCTGCATTTGCTTTTTCTCAAGAAATATATATACCGCAGATAACTACTTCTCAGCGAGTAGGCTTGAGGTTAAACGGAAATAATTCGCTTGTGAATTCCACCATAGGTACACCGAATGATCTAAATGGTTATAGTACTGGGGTTAGAGTCGACAATGCCACTTCTGCGTTAATCATTGGGAGTGAAATTAATGCTGGCGGAGTGAATGTCCCTGTAAGAGGGGTGGATTCCCGAAATGCAGTTTTGGATATTCGTAATTCAATCATTAATGTAAGGGCACATACCCCGGGTGATAATAGCAGAACTACGGGTATAGGCGCTGAGCTCACACAAAGGAGTAAATTTACTTCACAAAACGTGAATTATAATGTTAGCGTAACTTCTCCTGGGAGGGGACTATTGGTAGCGGAAGGGATTGGCGCGCGCGATCAAAGTACGATGAATGTGATTGCAAACATTTTTAACGTTAGTGCCCTGTCTCCAGGAAATAGTGATCCTACCGCAGCAATTGGTATTATTAACGCAACGTTTGCTCGATCAGGTGTTGAAAGCTTTTCTCAGGTGATCGGTAATTTATTCCTATTAACTGCAACGGGAGGAAATGCAAGAGTAGATCGAATCCTAAGCAATTCAGGAGCAATTGGATTGATTGAAAATGAGAATTACTTTCTTTTTCCCCAGAGGAATTAAGGAATTGCATTGGCTCGCGAAGATTTTGGAAACGGAAAAAGAGAAAGCCTAGTTACCGCAATGCGATAACTAGGCTGGTTTTGTTGATTTCTTTCAACAATTAATTAAACACCATAATTTGGGTTATCGGGTGTTTGTTCGGGAGAGTTGGTTTTAAAAGGTATTCCGGTTTTAAAGAAGAAGCTTGGAAAATAAGAATGTTTCTTCTCGTTCTTCATGTTCAGCTCCGAATTGAATATGGGCAAATCACTCCATAATTCCTCGTCTTCAACTATAGTCAATCCGTCGCAATCCATATCACTTTCTTTAGTCAATCCGTCGCAATCGATATCAGTTTCTTCTAGGGTTTCCGGCACATCAACAGAATCAAACTGTTTCTCCATAGGATCAGGAGTGTCCTTTCCGTTTTCTATTTCAAAAATAGCACTGTCTTCGTCATCAGTATCTTCAAATACAAGTGGATCAACAAGTTTTTTTCAGTGCTTCTCCTTTGGTAAAACCAATAATTGATATCCGATGCCATCCGCGGTTGTCTTGTTCATTTAAAGGGACTAATTTGGTGTTACAATGAAAATACCGTTCAAAATCCCATAACAGCACATCCCCTTCTTTTAAATCGAAATAAATGCCTTCAAAAAAATTGGAACCCTCTTGTGAAATTCCGCAAACGCCGGGGAAGAAAGTATAGCCACCTTCATAGTTACGTTGAATTTCTCCGTTAGGATTTTTAACTGACGGATAAATAACCGTAAGCGGATTTAATATAGGGTATGGAAATTTGTTTTGATCCACATGAACTGTGGTTTGTTTATCAAAATTGGCTTCAGCTGTTATAAGATAATTTGATCCCTTGATTAAAAAAGCAGAAGCAAAGCTCATTGCTCGACTTAATGTCTTATATTCAACGGGTGCACATTCAGCGTAAATTTTTTCAGCCACTTCAAAGACGGAGGCTAACCCGTCTTTGATAGCAAATTTAGCCTCAGAAAATTGTGTAGGTCTTACTCTTTGAAGTTGTTTCCCAAGCACACCAAATGGAGCTGAGCGAATATTATTATGAAAGTTTTCTTTATTTTCTCTTTTTTTAATATTTTCTGCAGAAGAAGCCGCGCCCATTCTTGAGAGTTGATTTAAAGTCACAGAGGTTAATTCCTCACGCAATTTGTCCCCAATCTTATGAAAAGGGATTGCATTAACACGATAAACGCCAATCAATTTACCATTTTTATCATAAAAATTAGTATCTTTTTCAATCTTTAGGGAATTAGGAAATGGCTCATCAAACGTATCATTGCTTTTCATTGTTCGATTAGGATTATTATCCAGAGTAATCGAACGAAGTAAATTTAAATATCGGTGAAAAAATTTAAGATACGGTAGTGTGTAAGAAAACTAGAGGGCTTTGCCTCGAGAACATTGACCTTGACTAATAAATCTAAGAATTATCTCAGAATAGGGGAAAAATATGAGGTAAGAAATAGTTTAATATTTTGACATAATGCATATATTTAGATACAATATAGCGTTTTTGTAAGCTTACCAAAAGGTTGCTCCATGACCAAAACTCTCGATAATTCTTTTTCTTTACTACCCACCGATTTTTTTACCCCTCTACCCACGGAAATTTTAGCAAAAATCTATTCCAATTTAGATATGAAATCCCTTTTACGCATCTGGCGAACAGGTAGTAGAGCACAGCAAAGGGCGATAGAGTTTTTTTTATTTTTCGAGAAGCATGATGCAGATAAAAATGCCACATTTTTTGATGGCCAGCTGATTATACTCACCATGCTTTATAAATCGAGCATTCTATTAGGAAGTATCGAAAGCAATTATTGGAATGAGTTGGTCAAAAAATTTTCTGATAAATTGAAAAACCCTCAATTAAGTTTGTCTGATCGGTTACGCGGTTTAAAACTATTGGGCAGTATTAGGAAAGTTTCTTTAAACATTACTTTGATAGAACCTAAACTGAGTAACAATGATTCGGATACATGGCAGGCAGCGTTCAATTCTTTAATAACATTTAGCCCTGCTTTGGATAAAAAATCACGTGTGATGGTTGTTGAGAATCTTATAAGCAAACTTAATTACACAGATTGGCAAGAAAGTCGAGAAGCAATCAATGACTTAGTAGCGAGCGCACCGGCTTTAAAGAAACAAATGTTAGCAACATTTATTGAATTTTCCATCAACAAAATCATTGATGATGAAGATGTCGCAGCACATAACAGAGTCTCAGAGAGCTTAAAAAAAATGATGCTTGGTTTGGATAAAGAAACGCTTGCAGTACTTGCTGAATCGCTTGTGAAGAAACTCGATAATCAAAATTCAAGTAATCGTCAAGGGATGGCATTATACTACCTGACAGCAATCGTACCTGCTTTAGGGAAAGAGAAGTTCGCAAAGCTTGTTGAACCGGTAAAACAGTGCCTTAATCATTCTCATTCAGGTGTTCGCCAATTCGCATTAAAATGCTTGGTTACAATGGTACCTACTTTAGAGAAAGAAGTATTGTCTACGCTGGTTGGGCCTGTTAAGAACGAGCTCAATGACAACGATCTGTCTGTTTGTAAAAATGCATTACGATGCCTAATGGCGATGATACCGGCTTTAGAAAAAGAAACGGTAACAATGCTTGTTGAACCCGTCAAAAATAGCCTCAACAACTCCAATCCGGAGGTCCGCCAATTTGCATTAACAGGCTTAGCAGCAATGGCACCTGCTTTAGAAAAAGACGTATTGGCCGCACTCGTCAAACCTATCGAAAATCAACTCAGTGACCAAGAGTGGCCTGTTTGCAAAAAAGCATTACGCTGCTTGACAGTGATGATCCCTGCTTTAGAAAAAGAAACGATAGCAAAGCTAGTTGAACCTGTCCAAAATTGTCTAGATGACTCAGATTTTTTTGTTCGCGAATCGGTAGTAAATTGTTTGGTTGTAATGATACCTGCCTTAGAGAAGGAGACACAGGAAATCCTAGTGGCGTTTGTTTTCCAAAAAGCATTAAATTGCTTAAGCACAGTAGTACCTAGTCTAAGGAAAGAAACATTGGGGCTGTTCATTGAACCGCTTAAAAACAAACTGGCTGATCCAAGTCCTTGTATTCAGCAAGCCGCATTAGATTGCCTAGCGGCAATTGCACCTGCTTTGGAGAAAGAATCATTGCCCCCGCTTATCGAGTTGGTTAAAAACAAGCTCAATGACAAAAAACCTGCTGTCTGCCAAAAAGCATTAGGATGCGTAATAGCAATGATACCGGTTTTAGAAAAAGAAATGATTGCAACCCTAGTGGAACCAGTCAAAAATTGCCTCAATCATTCCAATTCAGATTTTCATCAATCGGCATTAAATTGCTTAGCAGCAATGGCACCGTCTTTAGCGAACGAAACGTTAGCAGCTCTTTTCGAACCAGTTTTAAACAAAATCAATGATCAAGATTGGATTCAGGAGACAGCATTCAAATGCTTAAAAACAATGGTAGCTGGACTAGAGAAAGAGAGACTAGTAATGTTTGTGCAGCTTGTAATAACTAAGCTCAATGGGCAAGATTGGTTCATCCGCCAAAAAGTATTAAACTACTTAGTAACAAAAGAACGGCTTACTGAATTAACCAAAGAAACACTTGCAACATTTATTGAGCTGATTACAAACAAACTCAATGACCAAGATCCAAATATTGTTCATGCTGCATTGATTTGTTTAACAGCAATGGTACCCGTTTTAAAAGAAAATTTAGAACCTTTCGTTGAGCCGGTTATCAATAAATTCAATGACCCAATTTGGTATGTTTCTCAGGACGCATTAAATTGCTTAGCTGCATTGCTACCTATGTTAGAGAAAGAAGCGTTAGCTAGAGTTCTTGAACCTGTAATAAACACTCTTGATGCTGTAAATTCAACAGGCTGCCAAACCGCATTACAATGTTTAAAACGAATAATACCGGCTTTAGAGGCAGAGGTGCTAGCAGCATTGGTTGAAACTTTCAAAAATGATCTAGAGGATGAAGATGAGGATATTCGCAGGGCTTCCTTATATTATTTAGAAAAAATAGCCTCTGCTTTAGAGAGAGAAACGTTAGAGACTTTAATTGAACCTGTTAAAAATAGACTTGACGATCGAGATCCATTGGTACGTAAAGCCGCATTAGGTTGCTTAGCGGCCATGGTACCTGCTTTAGGGAAAGAAAGTTTATTAGCTTTTATTAATCCGATTCAAAATAAACTTAATGATCAGTCAGAGTGGGTTCGTGAATCAGCGTGTTCACTACTCGTTCTTTTATTCGTTACCCTTGATGGGGCACAAGAGGAAACTTTAAACATAAATAGTTTTCCGCAGCCTACGAATGAAGCGTTATTAATTCATGCCATCTCAGAGTGGATTGAACAAATAAGGAAAGTCCAAAATCAAGAAAACGTGAGTTTTCCCCTTAGCAAGAGTGCTACCCTCCCAATCAATGCCTTTTGAAGGATCATGGGTATATACCTGCAGTATTCATATGAGGAGTAGGCATGATTAGGCAACGTTCCTGAATTTTTTTAGACAAAATTTAATCTTGAATTGAGCCTATAGAAACTTATGAGAGTTTTTTTAGTGTTTTCTCTGAATAAAAACCACGTATATTTTGATCGCGTAGTTTTGTAGAAGCGCTGTTTATCAGAAGGTCATGAAATTTATAATAGATGCTTGGATATCGTTTCTTTATTTTTAATAAATTTTCTCTCGACCAGCTGCAAAAATTTACGCTGTTAATTGCTTTAACGCTAGCAATACTCGTACTGCCAGTGAGAAAGCTAATTTCACCAATAATACTGTTTTTTCCTAATTCAGCAACTCGATTTTCTCCAGCTAGAATCAACGCGTTACCCTCTATGATCACAGATACTTCGGCAATCGAATTTTCATAGATTAGATAATCGTCATTAATAGAGTTTGTTTTTGCATATTTCATTAAAATCATGAATTCTCTGGGTAAAAAATGGCTAAATTTTTCTCGATAAAAAGTTTTATATTTTTCAGGGATATTGAAAGGTATTTGGGCATATAGAAGTCGGTAAATATGCAGCATGTTAATGAAAAGAATCAATACAGAAAAAATAAAGCTGGACAGCATACCTGGTTGATATAATCCAAGCATGAGGGTCGCAATCGTAAAAAAAACTTGAGCGACACAAACCAAAGCTCTTAAAAAGAGCATCGATGTCATCAAATAACTAACTAATAAAATAATCTGTGCAAGTAAAAATGCAAGGGTGATAGCTATATCCATTATAAATTAATCTTAAATTAGTCACTGAGAATAAATTAATTTTAGACCTAAATAATGCATTAACCAAAGTCATAAGAAGACGCGAGGTTATTTGTTATATTGCTACAGGCTAAACTATTATATTAATGAATAATACAAGACAATTTAGTGTGTGTTTATATCCTATTTTTTGTAAGATATATTGACTTTTTGTAGTCTTATTAACCTTGAACTATACTTATAAGGCTAGTTACGCTAGTAATATGACTATTGATGAAGTTGAATAAAAATAAAAGAATAATAGTCAATTTTTGGTGTCCTATTTGCAAGAAAACAGGAGTTACCACAAAAGAAGGACCGATGTCTGGCAAATGAGAGACAGGTTTGCTTCTTTGAGTGTAAGCGGTTAAGTTAAAGCACTTCTTAGAAGATGACATAGTAAAGCGGTCATTCAGGGACAGATTGAACCGGTTTTATTATGAGTTAGCAATCCATTGGAATGCTAGATTGAGAGGATTATGCCATGAACCGTAATAAATTGATTAAAGCGTTAGTGTCTCAGTTTGAGGAACAAATTAGTAAACTACCCGATCAAAAGCTAGAAGAGCTAGAGTCTGGGAAACTAGAGGTAAGTTTAACTCAAACTGTAGGGAACGAGGCAGGTGGTATGGCTGGCCCAGGTAGACGACAAATTGATCCAGGTAGCCCGTCAAAAATAACACAGCGAGGACCAGCACCAGCGCCTTCACCCATTGTAAGAGCAGGTGGCAAGTCAAGGCCATTTTAATCGTTAGATAATAAATAATCTTTATCTATTCTTTAAATCAGTTCAAATTGAGCTGATTTTTTTATACTACAATTAACTTGAAGCGACCGATAGGGAAAATCCATGGCTGAGTTACTTAATTTATTCCTTCTCATCATCCTGTTTGGAGTAGTTTTATGGTTGGTGAATGTGTTTATCCCGATGCCAGGGGCGATAAAGAGCCTGCTTAACTTGTTGGTTTTGATCGTGTTAATCATTTATATCTTGCAATTTTTTGGCGTGGTAAAAAACATTTTGCCGGCAATAAAATTAATTCGTTAGCCGTTGATCATTTCTAAATATTGAGTTTCTTGTAAATAACAAACGGTAGCCAGCGAATAATTCCCATGATAAAGCGCCAAAAAAAAGGATGATAAAGGAATCGCTTTTTAGCACGAACAGCACGCCAGCATGCTTTGGCGCAGTTTTGCGGTGGAGAAGCATAAAAAATTCCAGGTTCGCCAAAAGTCTGAGCCGTATCGATAAAGCCAAGCCTTGCAATCGTAATATGAACACTGGATCCAGCGCCTTGTTGTAGACCTTCTAAATAAGTTTCAACAGCGGCTTTCGAACCACCATAGAGGCTATTTTTAGCGCGTCCTCGGCAGGCTGCCACCGAGCTTAGAAAAAACAAATGGTGCTGAGTTTGCTGTTTATTAAGGTAAGTATGGATGAGTTGCACAGTGCTTTCGATGTTGACTTGGACTAACTGCGTAATGTGTTCAGAGGTTAATTCATCATTTTCTAAAATGGCGCTGTAGGCGATGAAGAGATCAATTTCTTTATTCTGATGGAGAAGCGCTTGCCTCACTTGAGTCAAATCACCTGAAAAATCGGCGACAATAACATCGCAATCGATCTGGTAACGCAGATGAATATCGGCTGCAATAATAGCAAGCTGTTTGGGATTACGGCCCACTAATACTAAAGCATGCCCCGCTTGCGCTGCTAAGTGAGCAAACTCTTCAGCAATAATGGAAGTAGCTCCTAAAATTACCCACGAGCGAGTATTCATCGGGTAATACCTAGTCGATGACTTAAATCAGATCGCATTGTGCTTTGATACTCAGTGAGTAATTGAGAAAATTGCGCATGATAAGGGTATTGCTGAATAAACTGTTCTTTGGTCAATAGCAGATCTTTAGCTAAATATACTTTCCCTTGTGCTTTAGTAACCCAGGCATTCATTGCAGAAACCGCCGCTTGTGCTTGGGGATTATTAATAAAATCAATGGCCAAAGTAAAACCGGGTTGAGCAAAAGACAGGAGACCTATACCCCGCTTGGTAAAATATTTTAATACTGCCAGAGTTGGAGTCGCTCGATGGTCGTGAATGATTTTTAGCAATGCGTTTAGAGCATCCAGTGTGATGTCTTCATTAATAACGGCTTGAAATTGTAAAAGTCCTTTTTTGCCATATAAGCGATTCCAATGCGCAATGGAATCAAGAGGATTATTAAATTGAGCAAGGCCTAGAATTCGGGGAGTGATTGGATGAAATTTAAAGTAAAGCCGATTAAACTGTTTCATTACCCATGGATTTATCAGCCGAATAGGTAACTTAGGAATGCTAAAATCATGCTGAGAGGACGATAAATGGGGTGCCTCACAATGATTGGCGAGAGAGAGCAAGGCTCTAGGTTCATTAAGCAAATCCAGCCAAGCGACTTGGTAATTAAATTGACAACCTTCACTTCTCATCTGTTGCAATAACGTTGCAAATTCAGCATGCTTTTCATAACGAACTGCGACAAAATGCGAGGCTTTACGCATAGTAATTGCTGCTTGTTTAATAATGCCAGTTAAACCCAGTCCTGCAATAGTGGCGTGAAATAATTCGGCATGCGTTTTTCGATCACAGTGAAAAGCATGATTTCCTAATTGTAAATCAATCCATTCGACATGCTCGCCAAAACTTCCTGCGTAGTGATTATTTTTACCGTGCACATCATTCGCAATACCCCCGGCTACCGTTGCGCGTAAAGTGCCTGGAATCACAGGTGGAATATAATGAGGGTGCACCTGAAGCAGATCAGCGAAAGTCACACTGCTTTGGCACACCAACAGTCCTGAATTTTCATCAAATGACAAAAGATGGTTTAAACGAGAAGTGTCAATAATCACGCCATGGTCATTAAGACAGCAATCACCATAACTTGAACCATTGCCGCGGGCAAGTAGCCTTTTATTCGATGAATAAGTGAAAAGCGAGGCGACATCCTGCTCATCGTCTGGGCGAAAACAATCAGACGTGGTTTGTTTAGCATGACTAAAATTGGAAAATTGCTTATTTTTACTGAGCATGTCACATTATTGAAAGCGAATTAATCTAAGTTTGGCACGAGCGACGTCAGATGACAACCACAGGGAGCTATTTCAATTGGTCACACATTTTGCTGAAGCCTCCAAGCGCTCATGTGAAGCATGGTTTTAAGTAAAATGCTATAAAAAGGATGAGATGATGGCTGACAGAGAAGTTTTATCGCAGGAAGAAATTGACGCTCTGCTAAATACCGTGGAAGCTGAAGAAAAATCCACCGATGAGGGTATGACGAGAGACCCGCAAAAAACGCAAGCTAAAGCAAAGAATGATCTTACTAAAATCAACCCTAACAGGGTTATGCCTTTAAAAGAAGAGTTAATGGATGTGGAGATGGTTGTCAGTTCAATCATGGCTCAAACCAACAGTACCCTTGGAAAACTGATGAATTGGCAAGTAGGTGATTTTATTTCATTGGAAATGAATGAAGTTATAACACTGGATATCGCAGGGACTCCGGGTTTTACTGCAACCATAGGAAGTACTAACGATAAGAGAGCTGTAAAGATTATAAAGAAAATAAGTTACTAGGGACTGGGAGTAGCGTTAATGACAAATCAGACTGAGGTTACAATTACAGCAACTGCAACACAACAACATGCTGTGCCTCAAGATGCAGATGTAGAAAAATGGAATTAATTTTGGATATTCCGGTAGCTGTTACCGTAGAAATTGGGCGCACTAAGATGACTATACGCAACCTTTTACAGCTTAATCAGGGTGATATTGTAGCTTTCGAACAGTTAGCGGGTGAACCTTTGGATGTATTGGTTAATGGTACGTTAGTAGCTCATGGCGAAGTGGTGGTTGTTAATGACCAATTTGGTGTGCGTTTAACGGATATTGTGTGTAAAGGAGAACGCATCAAACGCCTACGAGGAACTGGCAATCATTAACTTGAACCCTGAATTGGAACAGTTATTGCAAAGTATTATTCAAAGCAATAGGGGGCAAGGAGTGAGTTTAAACCAGGAATGGCTGATAAAATACAGCATTCACTGACACAATGGGTTGCTCAGCAAGGAAAACAAGAATTAGCCGTATAAGTTGTGTAACCGAATATACGAACTGTTTTGGCATGCTTTGTGCGTAATATTTCAGTAACTGACATGTTTTATCGTATCAGGAAAGTCCTGATAACAAACGAATAAGGATTATTGGTACCGTTGGATAGATGGAGTTTCTATGAAATTAAAACGTTTTGTTGCCCCTGATACACGCAGCGCCAAGCAACAAATTAAAGCGACTTTTGGTCCCGAGGCGGTAATCTTATCAAGTAGTCGTGTCAAGAGTGGCGTAGAAATAGTCGCTGCAGTTAATGAAACGGTACTGACGACCAATGCCGCTATTGCTAGCGCGGAGCCGGTTAAGCAAGCAATAGAGAAAGAAACTTCTACTTCTCCTTTAAATGACATGCGTCAAGAAATACTTACGCTACGAGGCCTGTTAGAAGCCCAATTGCGCGGGTATGCAGGTCCTGGTAAGCCTTTGCATACAGGACTCATGCAAAAATTACTTAGTCTAGGAGTAAGCCATACTACCGCTTCGTCGTTAATAACCCAAATAAATCCCACTAACGGGTGCCCAATTGGCAAGGATAACAAAGCACCGTATGCCGTTGCAGGGAGGTTCTATGTCAAAGGATAAGAAAGAAGAGATGCTCGATCAAGCGGCCGAATTACGTCATTTATCCCGCTCAAAACCAGTCAAAGTAATTGCTGTCACAGCAGGTAAGGGAGGGGTGGGTAAAAGCAACGTGTCTATTAATTTAGCTTTAGCTTTAGCGCAACGCGAGAAGAATGTTTTACTGCTTGATGCTGATTTAGGGTTAGCTAACATTGATGTCATGTTAGGATTACATGCGAAATACAATCTTTCGCATGTTGTTCAAGGTCTTTGTCATTTAAGTGACATTATCCTTCAAGGCCCCGACGGAGTAAGAATAATTCCCGCAGCTTCAGGAACAGAATCCATGACCCAATTAAGCGCGGTGGAACATGCGGGTATTATCGACGCTTTCAATGAATTAACTGAAGATGTCGACTACATGATCATCGATACTGCTGCGGGTATTTCGGATACAGTACTCAGTTTTGCACGATCTTCACAAGAATTGATTGTCATCGTTTGTGATGAGCCCACCTCACTCACGGACGCGTATGCTTTGATTAAAGTAATGTCGAAACGCTATGAATGGAGCCATTTTCATATTCTTGGCAATATGGTGCGGAGTGCACGAGAAGGAAAAGAGCTTTTTAATAAAATATATCGCGTTGCAGAACAGTTTTTAGACGTTCGCCTAGACTATTTAGGTGCAATTCCTTTTGATGAAAAAGTCCATGAAGCAGTAAAGAAACAAAAGCCTGTGCTTATTTCTTACCCGGAGTCAAATGCGGCAAAGGCATTTATACAAGTCGCTGACACGGTAGAGGATTGGCCATACAAGCCTTTATTAGGGGGTAATACCAGTTTTTTTATTGAGCGCTTGGTGGCAGGAGAATATTGAAGAAAAAAATGTTTGCCTTGGATTTGCTAAATTTAAACAAGCTGCATTGATTTTCTGTAATTCTTACTCAACGAGCTGAGTAACACTAAAAATGCAACTGGCGAAGGAAGTCTATCCAAGGCAAGCGAAACTAAGGAGAGAGTCGTGGATGCTTTGGCTGCCTGCGGCAAAGTGAATCAACAAACTCAGGAGATGCTGGTTAAAACCCATGCACTATTGGTTAAACGTATAGCCCATCATCTACTGGGACGGTTACCGCACTCAATACAGTTCGATGATCTAGTGCAAGCGGGAATGCTAGGGTTGCTTGAGGCGGTGAGGCATTATGATTCCACAAAAGGCGCCTCTTTTGAAACGTATGCAGGTATTCGTATACGGGGTCACATGTTGGATGAGGTACGACGTAATGATTGGGTTCCCCGTTCTGTCTACCGTAATGCACGCCTGATTGCTGAAGCGGTAAAAACAGTGGAAAACCGACTAGGGCGTGATGCCAAAGATCAAGAAGTGGCGACTGAATTGGGTTTAAGTTTGGACGAATACTATGAAATGCTTAAGGACACGGCTGGCAGTCAGCTGTATGGATTTGATGATCTTGGTGTTACCGATGATATATTAAAAATAGATGGGGAAGAATTCAGTGAGCCTCAGCGGAATGTCTTAAGAGATGATATGGTTAATCATCTTTCACAAGTCATTGAAAGTTTACCTAAAAATGAGCGTTTGGTGTTGTCTTTGTATTATGAACAAGATCTTAATTTAAAAGAAATTGGCGAAGTTTTGGGGGTTAGTGAATCTCGAGTGTCGCAAATTCACAGTCAGGCAATGCTTCGTATAAAATCTCGATTGCCTGAGTGATGGATATATTATGGATGGTTTGACCCCAATCGCCTTAGTGTTGATTCAATGGATTTGGCGTGGTAGACAAAGGGGTAGGTGAATCTTTTCTAAGTGATTCATCTGCCGCCGCCGCTGTATCTTTCAATCCCTTCAACCTATCTTTAGCCGTTTGAGTAGCCTGAACAGGGCTGGGTTTAGGATTAAGAAGATTGTTAATCATTGCGAGGCCTGCGGCGGTTTGTTGTGGATAGGCACTTGTTTTGTTCTCTTGTATTTTTTCCTTAATTTGTTCGAGGGTGCCCGAATAAAGGGTACCATCACCGCAGGAGAACTGATAGCGACCAGTCAGCTTCCCATTGGCATCCACTTCTGCGCATAAAAATTTACGCTTTTGTTCGGCTTGTTCAGTGAAAAATTTCGTCATTTCTTCTTCACTGTGAAAGACCAGAGTCCCCTTGGCATCTATTTCTCTGTCAGGGAATTGTTTTTTGTAGTCATTGACAAGATCATCTGCATCTTTTTTCCATTCTTTTTTCTTATCTTCCGCAAGAGGCTCTAAAAGACGGTAGGTAATATGTTCAAGGGCTTGTTCTGCCTCAGGATTTTTCTTTTTGGCTTCCTCTTCTTCTGCCGCTTTAGCGTCAAGCGCTCGTTTTTTCTCTTCTTCTGCTAAACGTTGGGCTTCCTCTTCGATTTGCGCTTTCTTTTTAGCGTCCTCTTCTTCAGCCGCTTTTCGCTTCAGTTCTTCTTGGTCACGTCTTTCTCTGCTCATCTGAATCTCCAGTAGCGATACAATTCTATTCTATAGTATAGCAAGATGCTTCCTAATGAAGATTCCATTATATATTGAGGTCTAGGAGGAAAAAGTTCATTTTCCAAAAATGATCGAATAATTTTCACTTTTTTGCATAAAAAATGAACAAATAGGCCATCGCTATTTAAAAAGAGCCATTCTATTGGCCAGTATTTCGCTTTCACGGTACAATAATAGCTTTGATTAAAAATTTTAGGATATTCATGTTAGAAGTAAATCAAATCACGCTTGATTTGGCGGATTTAAATGAGCGAATTAACGCGCTTCGGGGGTATCTTTGACTTCGATAGTAAACGCGAACGTTTAGAAGAGGTAGTACGAGAGTTAGAGTCACCCGAAATATGGAATAATCCTGAGCAAGCACAAGCTTTAGGTCGTGAGCGAGCTCAATTAGAAGCTGTGGTTAATCAACTTGAACAACTAAGCCAGAGCATTGCTGATTTAAATGAGCTTTTTGAATTGGCTCGTGCAGAAGACGATGAGAGTGCTATACATGATGTGGCTGCCGAGGTGGCTGTGATCGAACAAAAAGTGGCTGGACTTGAATTCAGACGCATGTTTTCCGGTAAAATGGACAGCTGCAACGCGTATTTGGATATTCAAGCGGGGTCAGGAGGTACTGAGGCGCAAGATTGGGCAGAGATGCTGCTGCGTATGTACTTACGTTGGGGAGAGCATCACGGTTTTACCACTGAGTTAGTCGAATGCTCTGCTGGCGAAGTCGCTGGAATTAAGAGCGCCACCATCCATTTCAGTGGTGAGTACGCGTATGGCTGGTTACGCACCGAGACGGGCGTTCATCGATTAGTAAGAAAATCCCCTTTTGATTCGGGAAACCGTCGGCACACCTCCTTCGCTGCAGTTTTTGTTTCTCCCGAAGTTGATGATGACATTGATATTGAAATCAATCCGGCCGATTTACGCATCGATACTTATCGTGCTTCTGGGGCAGGGGGACAGCATGTTAACCGTACTGATTCTGCGGTTCGTATTACGCACGTGCCCAGTGGTGTCGTTGTCCAGTGTCAAACGGATCGAAGCCAGCATAAAAATAAAGATCAAGCAATGAAGCAACTGCGTGCGAAATTGTACGAAATTGAAATGCAAAAAAAGAACGCAGCGCAGCAAGCGCTTGAAGCGTCTAAATCCGATATTGGTTGGGGTTCTCAGATTCGTTCCTATGTGCTGGATCAATCACGAGTGAAAGACCTACGCACCAGTGTTGAGACTTCCAATACACAAGCGGTGTTGGATGGGGATTTAGATCAATTCATTGTAGCAAGTTTGAAAGCAGGAGTTGGTGTAGCATGATAGAAGAACAGCATTTAGACGAAAGTGAAGTTTACCAAATTCGTAAGCAAAAATTAGCAGATCTGCGCTCTAAAGGGTTTAATTTTCCCAATAAATTTCGTCGTCAATATTTAGCCGCTAATCTGCAAAATCAATATGCCAAAACAGACAAAGAAGCTTTAGCTGCGCAGAGCGTTAAAGTGGCTGTCGCAGGACGTATT
This sequence comes from Legionella maceachernii, assembly GCF_900167045.1. Taxonomy (GTDB): domain Bacteria; phylum Pseudomonadota; class Gammaproteobacteria; order Legionellales; family Legionellaceae; genus Tatlockia; species Tatlockia maceachernii. The sequence continues at coordinate 244,784 of NZ_FUXJ01000002.1, forward strand.
GTTTTACGCCGTATTATGGGAAAAGCGAGCTTTTTTCATATTCAAGATGTCTCTGGACGGATCCAAGTGTATGCACGTCAAAATGATTTTCCAGAACTCTACGAGGAATTTAAGCATTGGGATTTAGGCGATATCGTCGGTGTAAAAGGAGAGTTATTTTTAACGAATACTGGGGAATTGACCGTCAATGCGGAGGGCATGGAGTTATTAACTAAATCGTTGCGCCCCTTGCCGGACAAATTCCATGGGTTGGCTGACCAGGAAACGCGCTACCGTCAACGTTACGTTGATTTAATCGCCAATGAAGAAAGCCGGCAAACGTTTCTTTTACGTTCGAAATTAATTAAAGCCTTCCGTCAATTCATGGACAATCATCAGTTTTTAGAAGTTGAAACACCCATGATGCATCCGATTCCTGGTGGTGCGGTCGCTCGGCCTTTTGTCACTTACCACAACAGTCTCGATATGGAGATGTTTTTACGCATTGCGCCGGAGTTGTATTTGAAGCGCTTAGTGGTGGGTGGTTTTGAACGCGTTTACGAAATTAATCGTAACTTTCGCAATGAAGGACTTTCCACGCGCCATAATCCAGAATTCACGATGGTGGAATTTTACCAAGCTTATGCGGATTATGATGACTTAATGGATTTTACAGAGCAATTACTTCATTATCTTTGTGATATGGTATTAGGTAAGCGTCAAATCGAATTTCAAGGTTATGTCATTGATTTTGGTCAACCTTTCGCACGAATGACGGTTAAAGAAGCGATTCTTCACTACAACCCCCAACTTAACGCTGAGCAAATTGAAACCGTGGAAAATTGTAGAGCACTGCTCGATCAATTCGGATTTGATTACAAGGACAGTGATGGTTTGGGGAAATTACAAATTATCTTGTTTGACGAAACTGTCGAACATCAGTTACTCCAGCCTACTTTCATCACGGCTTATCCCACTGAGGTTTCTCCTTTAGCTCGCCGCAATGATGCTAATCCGGAAGTCACTGATCGTTTTGAGTTTTTTATTGCTGGACGAGAAATTGCTAATGGATTTTCCGAGCTCAATGACGCGCAAGATCAAGCAGAGCGTTTCTTAAAACAAGTCGCGGAAAAAGACGCTGGTGATATGGAGGCAATGCATTTTGATAGTGACTTCATCCAAGCTCTGGAATACGGCATGCCGCCAACGGCAGGTGAGGGAATAGGTATTGATCGATTGGTGATGTTATTCACTAACTCACCTTCGATTCGTGACGTCATCTTATTTCCACATATGCGTCCGCAGGATTGTAACACATAAGGATTTGGTAATAAGCTACTCGACGACCCAAAACGAGTGCGAAATCTCACGATAATAAGAGGTGATTCCTCCGATCCCGCGGTCAAGCCGCGGGACGTTATCATGACGGGAGCACCTTAAGGGTGAATCCAAAGTTTTAGAGTGAAGAGACAATCTTTCTCTTCCTAGAATAGTGAAGAAATCAGTCAATAGCTGATTTTTCCAACGACATGCACTTATTTTGCTCTATTTCCATATCCGACTGTCCAAAATTTTTGGAGCCAGTTCAACTCCCATGTTTTTTGCTGTTCCATAATTGATACCACTCGGGAAACTGCTCAGCTGGCATTGGCCTACCAATCGCATACCCTTGACCCAAATCACAGCCAAGCTTCGTCAGGTAATCGATATGTTCTTGTGTCTCTACACCTTCAGCAAGGACGTCAAGATTAACTGCTTTTGCAATATCAAGTATTGCTATCAATATCTTTGTGTCTTTTTCATTGTTTATAATATTTTTTATAAAGTGAGTATCAATTTTCATAACTTTAAAGGGCAAATTGACTAGAAAATTAAGTGATGAATGTTCTGTACCAAAATCATCTAACAAAAACTCTATGCCAATCAGGTTGCATTTTTTGATGATATCTGAAATCAATTGATAATTAGATATCACGCTAGATTCCAAGATTTCTAATTCAAGTCTCTCGTATACGCTTTGAGGGTAAGGTTTGATAAGATTTGTTAATGTTTCGAAAAAATGTTCTTGCTCAAGTTGAGCCGCGTTGATATTAATACTAATTGTTATTTTGTCATCAATTTTATTCCATAATTGTAATTGATCTAGCGCTAACTTTAGTGTGAACTCTGTAAGTTCAAACAAAAATGCGTCATTTTTGATCATTGGTAAAAATTCATTAGGATTTAACAGACCCTTTATTGGGTGCACCCAACGAATCAAACCTTCCAATCCTAATAGTTTACCGGTTTTCATATTGACTTTAGGTTGATAGTAAAGTTTTAACTCGTTTCGAGGGATCGCCAATTTCATTTCCCTAATCAAACTTTCCTGGTTTCTGATTTCCAGATCAAGGTTTATATCAAATAGAGAATATTGGTTTTTTCCGGATATTTTAGATTTATACATCGCTTGATCAGCTTGAGATAAAAAAACCCCCGGAGAGATAGTCTGTTGCTGTGGATAAAAACTTATTCCTGCGCTGATAGTGATAGCAAATTGATGTAAACCTACACATACTGGCTGTTTAAGGTTTTCGAATATCTTATTTATCCAACTTTTATAATCATGTGGGTGTGCTAATCCTTCCAGCAATATCACAAACTCATCGCCGCTCAGCCTTGCCAGGGTATCAGTTTCACGTATTGAATTTTTAAGCAATTGTGCCATCTGTATTAAGAGACCATCCCCTGTTTTGTGATCATATAAATCATTGACTAACTTAAAACTATCGATATCAATAAAAATAAGTGCTATATAATGTTTTAACCGTCTTGTGTTTTTCATTGCGATTTCTAGTCGATCCATCAATAAATTTCTATTGGGTAAGTCTGTCAAGCTGTCGTAATAAGCGAGATGAATCATTTGTTGCTTTTGTATTTCCTGTTGTGTCATATCATAAAAAACACCAATATAATTCACCAAATCACCATCAGTATTTTTTATTTCCGAGATCGCAAGCAATTGTGGGTAGGTTTCATTATTTTTTTTCTTACTCCACAATTCTCCATACCAATAGCCGTCTTTTTTAATTTGCTTCCACATTTTTTTATAAAAATCAGCCGGTTGAACTCCTGATTTTAAAATGTTGATTTTTTTGCCAATCACTTCTTCTTTTTTGTATTGGGTAATGTTGGTAAATTCTGAATTGACGTCAATGATGTTTAAATCTGAGTCTGTAACAACAATGCCTTCTTTTGCGAAAGTGAAAACATTGGCTAAAATGTTTAATTTATTTTCTGTTTCTTTTCTATCGGTAATATCATGCAGTGTAACAATAAATGCTTTAGCATTTTTCCATGCGCCTCCTCGAATATATATTTCGGCATAGCGTATTTTTTTATTAATACTTAAAATTTCTATTTCAGTCGGTTTTTCTAATTCAATTGGATAGCTAAAATCACTATTAATAATCTCATCGAGTGTTTTACCAAATAAATCACATGCAGCTTGGTTGGCATAAAGAATTTTACCAAGCAAATCTAAAACAAGAATTGGTTCAGCTAAAGCGTCGACAAAGTGTTCCCAATACTCACCTAGCTGCAGGCTGTCAGATTTCACTGATATTTAACCCTACAAGTACTTTTTCGCGATCAGATAAGTCACCAATGATTCTCCGAAGTGGTTCGGGTAGTTCCTTTATTAACACAGGTGTGGCGATAATTTTCTCAGACTCGGCTAATTGAGGATGTTCCAGTAAGTTAATGATTTCGACTTCATACATGCCTTTGAGTTCTGGTAACGCGCAAATCTCATTGATATTTTTAATTGCATTTTTAGCTAAGGATGTATAGCCAATAATAAAAAGTTTTAATTTATATTTAGCCATGCTTATCTTCTCGATGTGATATTCACTAAAGTGATCGATTTTATCAACTCAAGTTCCATTTCAATATTTTGCTTTTTTTCTAACAGATCAAATATCATTTTGCTGTGTTCAATATTGCCTTTTTTATCTGTCTGCATCAAATCGATCTGTTGATTAATGGATTTTAATTGAGCGGTTAATAATTCTTTCTTTTTCTTATCTACAACCTGTTTTTCTTTTTTTCTTGATCCAAAAATTATGCCGCCTTCTCCGACATAAGGATCTTCAATCACTATACCGTTATTCGTTATGCGAAATTCTTTTATTTGATTTGAAGTAGCATTACCTCGTGATTTTACCAGGCGTAAGGAGCGATTAAACTCACCGTTTGATTCAATCAAAGCTAATCTTATCCAGGTATCTGCCAAGCTTGAAACATGGACAGTATCTTTATAACCCGCATCCTTATGTAAAAGTTGATTGAAAATAAAGGTAATATTTTTTGATTTGGCATAGGATATCAAACGAATTAATAAAGATTTCACTTCAAAACTATTACCCATATCTAAAAGGGATGTTATTGGATCTATAATCAATACATCGGGCTTTGTCTCATCAATGATAGTGGTAATAGTGATAAGGTGTTCCTCTAATCCCATCTGAATCGAACGAAGTGAATGGATATTCAGCAGGTGACTTGCAATAGGCTCTTCAAAGTTGATGCCTGCTGATTTAACGTGGCTGATAATATTAGGGGATGATTCTTCAAAAGAAATATACAATACCTTTTTTTGCACCTTTGCTGCAGCTGTAGCCAATGTGGCTGCCAGAAGTGATTTTGCCGTACCGGATGACCCACTGATCATGATTGCTGAAGATTCAGAATAACCATGTCCGCCGAGCATTTCGTCCAGTTTTGAAATGCCGGTGGAAATATGCGATATTTTTTTTTGTTTGTTTAAGCTTGTATCGGTAATTGGTAAAATTGAAACACCTTTTCGGGTAAGCAAGAAGGGATATTGGTTTGTCCCATGACTAGAGCTTCTCAATTTGATGACTCTTAAAAAACGCGTCATCAAATTATTGCGAATAGCCTGTTCAAGTAAAATAACGCAATCAGCGGCGTAGTCTTCAAAATAATTATTTTGTTCTGTTATCAATCCACTACCAGCTGTAACCAATAAAGTCACGTGATGTTCTCTACACCATGTAAATATAGTTAATAAATCAATCTTATAATTGGGTGTTTCTAACCCTAGCAATAGATTTTGGAGCGAGTCGATGATAAGAACGGGGTTTTCGCCTGATAAGCTCGATTGAATCCTTAGAAGAATGGCATCAACTTCAAAACTACCTGTGACTGTATCAAATAGGTGTGGGCGAAAATCAAGGACGGTCAGTTTTTTGTTTTTATTGGCTTCACTTCCTGATAAGCCATATTGATCCATGTTTTTAAGAATGAGTTCTGGAGGTTCATCACAAGTGACGTAAGTGGTATGCCGATTATCTAAAACGTTGCTGTGTGCAAACAAGAGGCAAAACACAGTTTTTCCACATCCTGGGCCACCTTTTAACAGTGTTGTTCTCTCGTTTGGATATCCACCATCAAGGATTTTATCAAGGCCTGCGATGCCTGTGGGAATCTTATGCATTATTAAATCCATTTGTGTTAATCCCATTAGTTACCATAGCACAAATGATGATTAACAGGAAACAACATTACTCGACGACGAGTCTGAGCAGTTGGAATGTATTCCTGCGACACGCAAGTCATTGCCCATCATCTAGTGGAGGAATCGGAGCTACCTTATTGTCATTGCGGGGAAGTAGGAAGCTATGTGTTCCAGAGTGATCCCCGCTTTCACGGAAGTGCAAAGCCTTCATTTAGGCTTTTTTACTCATCGCGCTTTTTATCACACCAACAATAGCCGTTAAGACAGCTCCGCCTACAGCGCTCGAACCTACATTACTTATAAGTGCACCAGCGGTCATGTTTCCTAAGCCTAATGTATTTAAAAGACCAACGGCCATTGTGATGTATGAACCTGCTGCACCTCCAATTGCTCCAGCAATGGAGTTACCTATCGCACCAAGGCTTTTATCTTTCCAAGCGGCACCCAGAATATTACCGCCAACTCCTCCACTGATTAAACTGATCACCAAACTGACTAGATCCATTCCTAACTCCTTTTAGTTTTAACGAATTACAAGCTAGCACAGCCAATTTATAGCGTCAACATAGGGTAAGTTACAGCGAAGGGTGCCAGCAGAAATTAATCCTCATCATCCCAACTTAATGTCCCGCCCGCTTGATATTCGATGACGCGCGTTTCAAAGAAATTCTTCTCTTTTTTCAAGTCCATCATCTCACTCATCCAAGGGAAGGGGTTTTCTGCACCGGGGTATTGCTCGGGTAGACCAATTTGGCTGAAGCGACGGTTAGCAATAAAATGGAGGTATTCTTCAAACATTTCGGCATTCATGCCTAAAATACCATGAGGCATAGTGTCTCTTGCATATTGATATTCTAGCGCCACACCTTCTTTAATCATTTGAATCATTTCTTCTTTGAAAGCAGGGGTCCAAAGGTGGGGGTTTTCAATTTTGATTTGATTAATCACATCGATGCCAAAATTCATGTGCATGGATTCATCGCGTAAAATATATTGGAACTGCTCTGAGGTTCCTACCATTTTGTTACGTCTGCCCATGGAAAGAATTTGCGTAAAGCCCACATAGAAAAAGATACCCTCAAAAACAACGTAGAAAGCGATTAAGTCACGCAATAAGCGCTGATCATTTTCAGGGGTACCCGTATGAAAATTGGGATCGCTTAAACTTTGAGTAAAAGGAAGAGCCCACGCCGCTTTATTAGCAACTGCCGGAATCTCTCTGTACATGTTAAAAACAGCTGCTTCATCAAGCCCTAAACTTTCAATAATGTATTGATAAGCATGCGTATGCAGAGCTTCCTCGAATGCCTGACGAAGAAGATACTGACGGCATTCGGGGTTGGTAATGTGACGATAAACGGCGAGTACCAAATTATTTGCAACCAACGAATCCGCTGTAGAGAAGAAACCTAAGTTGCGCAGAATAATGAGACGCTCGTCAGCAGTCAAACCATTGGGATCTTTCCACAAAGCCACATCGGCACTCATGTTGATTTCATTAGGCATCCAATGGTTGGCACAGGCCACTAAATATTTGTCCCACGCCCATTTGTATTTAAAGGGAACCAATTGGTTTAAATCGGCACGGCAATTGATGATTTGCTTATCATCAACATGAATTCGGCCTGCACCCATTTCTAAAGATTCTAAGCCGGTTAAACCTGAAAACTCAGGTGTTTTTGTTTGTTGTTCTCGAGTAGCGCTAGACATGTATTTTCTCCTCAATTATTGGCAGGCTTCGCAATCAGGGTCAAGAATAGAACACACTTTGGGTTCTTCGATTTTGACTGCGTTAAGCGCGCCATCGGTAACGGTTGACTTCTCAGCATTACTTGCTCCTAAGCTGCGCAAGTAATACGTAGTTTTTAAACCGCGTAACCAAGCGTGTTTATACAGTTGGTCTAGTTTTTTACCGGATGGTTTTGCCATGTAAATATTAAGTGATTGAGCTTGGTCGATCCATTTTTGTCGACGAGAAGCTGCCTCAACCAACCACATTGGATCAATCTCAAAGGCAGTGGCATAGCGGGCTTTCAATTCCGCAGGGATTCGGCTGATGGGTTGTACGCTGCCATTGAAGTATTTTAAGTCATTAACCATGACCTCATCCCAAAGATTAAGCGCTTTTAAATCAGCAACCAAATGGGGGTTTACTACGGTGAATTCGCCGGATAAATTCGATTTCACATATAAGTTTTGGTAAGTTGGCTCAATGGATTGGGACACACCACAGATGTTTGAAATCGTCGCTGTAGGTGCTATGGCCATCACATTGGAGTTACGCATGCCTTGAGTACGAACCTTAACCCGTAAGCTTTCCCAATCCAGGCGCTGAGAACGATCTTGCTCAAGGTATTTATCACGAGCTTGCTGTAATAAGTTGATGGAATCAATAGGTAGAATCCCTTTACTCCATAAAGACCCCTCATAACTTGAATAATTTCCTCGCTCTTTAGCCAATTCACAAGACGCTTCGATGGCATAGTAACTGATTAATTCCATCGATTCATCGGCAAATTCAATCGCTTCCTTAGACGTGTAATCAAGCTTAAGCATGTAAAGTGCATCCTGAAATCCCATTAGCCCTAAACCCACTGGCCGGTGTTTCAAGTTTGAATTACGCGCTTGCGGGACTGAGTAATAGTTAATGTCGATGACATTATCAAGCATGCGGATTGCGGTGCGGACGGTACGCTTTAGCATTTCGCGATCAATTTTGCCTTTTTTAATGTGTGCAGGAAGGTTAATGCTCCCTAAATTACAAACTGCAATCTCCTCGGCTGAGGTATTCAGCGTAATCTCTGTACACAGGTTAGAGCTGTGAATCACGCCTGCATGTTGCTGGGGTGAACGCAAGTTGCAAGGATCTTTAAAGGTTAGCCAGGGATGCCCCGTTTCAAATAGCATGGAAAGCATACGTCGCCATAATTTAATAGCAGGGAAGGTTTTAACATTCTGAATTTGGCCGAGACGCGCTTTTTCTTCGTAAGCAATATAAAGTGCCTCAAAGGCTTTGCCATATTGGTCATGCAAATCGGGTACGTCATTGGGTGAAAACAAGGTCCAGTCACCTTCTTCATGAACACGTTTCATGAAAAGATCAGGAATCCACAGGGCCGTATTCATGTCATGGGTGCGACGTCGATCATCACCTGTGTTTTTACGGAGTTCGAGGAATTCTTCAACATCTCGATGCCAGCATTCAAGATAAGCACAAACAGCACCTTTACGCTTACCCCCTTGGTTAACAGCCACTGCCGTTGCATCAGCCACATTTAAGAAGGGAACGACCCCTTGTGATTTACCATTGGTGCCCTTGATATGTGCACCCATCGCACGCACAGGTGTCCAGTCATTGCCTAATCCACCGGCAAATTTGGATAATAAAGCGTTATCCTTAATTGCACTGTAAATACCATCGAGATCGTCGGGTACAGTCGTCAAGTAACAGCTTGATAACTGTGGTCTTACGGTACCTGAATTGAAAAGAGTAGGCGTTGAAGACATGTAATCAAAAGAGGAGAGAAGCAAGTAGAATTCAATGGCCTTCTCCTCACGATGTTGTTCACGAATAGCAAGTCCCATCGCCACACGCATGAAAAATGCTTGAGGTAATTCGTAACGAACCCCATGCTCATGAAGAAAATAGCGATCATAGAGGGTCTGTAAGCTTAAGTAAGTAAATTTCATATCACGTTGAGGTAACAACGCTTTAGCAAGCTTATCTAAATCAAATTCACCTAAGCGATGATCAAGCAAACCTTGGGCAATACCATGTGCAATATACGCTTTAAAATAAGTGGGATAGAGCGCAGCCATTTCATCAAAGGTTGCTTCTGCTTGTATATTTAATTTGCTTAATGCTTCGGAGCGCAGGTTATCTAACAACAAGCGAGCGCTGACGTAAGTGTAGTTAGGCTCTTTTTCAACCATCGTCCGCGCAGACATGATCAGCGCCTTATGCACATCTTCTAATTTGGCTTGATTATAGAGATTACGAAGTGCATCTTTAATTACAGGTTCTGCGGTGACATTTTCCAATTCACGACATGCCTCAGCAACGATAGTATTCACACGCGCCATATCAAGCGGTGCCAATTCACCATCGGGCATGGTGATTAGCAAGGCCTTAGAATCACTGGCTTGTTGCTTTAGGCTGGCTTCACGCGCCTTGCGATGTTCTTCACGATAAAGGACATAAGCACGCGCAATTTTGTATTCACCATTACGCATTAACGCCAGTTCGACTTGGTCTTGAATATCCTCAATATGGAGAGTGCCTCCACTGGGAAGTCGGCGCTTAAACGTTTGAGTAATTTGTTGAGTGATTTCTTCAACACGCTGATGGATACGGTTGGAGGCCGCAGCATTTCCCCCTTCTTCCGCAATATAGGCTTTAGTAATGGCCACTTTAATCTTGCTGTCGTCATAAGGGACAACTTTGCCATTGCGCTTAATGGTTTTCAAGGAACCTGGGGCATTAGCGGTCAATTCCAGTTGACTTGTTTGCGATACATCTTTTACCGGCTCTAGAATCTCAGACATATTTTCTCCACGAAGGTGTTGTTATAACTCATTTCATTCCATGAAAGGAGGAGCGTCATACCAAAAACTGATTCTCATATCTTAAGTATAGCTTACCAAAAACACAATATATTGTGATTAAAAAATTTTTAATCCTATATATTGTGTTTTTAAGCTGAGGTCAAGGGAATAAATTTGGGAAAACCTGTGGATAATTTGTGGAGTTTTTATGATTTTAAAAATCAAGGTATATTAATTTACCACATTGTAGCTACTTAGTAAGTTCGAACAACCTCATTTCAAATGACGGTCAAGCATCTTTTCAATTAAGAATAGGGTACGCGTTAGTGATGTTTTCTTACAATCACTGCATCGCTTACATTAGAAAAACCGTGGACTTCGAGTTGAAAAGAACCTACTTTAGCGTGTAATTGACTTGAGCTACCTCCATCAAGATTAAGGGCATTTTCACAATTAAGTGGCTGTGCTTTCATAATTTGAGCTAATTCCGTGGTAGATAAAGGCAAATTATCAGTAACTAAAAGGATGACACGACCATCATGAGTAATGCATAAAGCCGAGCGCTCAGCCCTTCCTGGTTTTAGAGGTGGAATGCGATTGTTAATTAATAATCTTGGACCGCTTTGAATCGCAAAATCAATTTGGCTGCTAGGACGATATTGACTAATGTTGGTTAAATAAGCCTTTTGATTTTTAATATAAAAAATTCCCCACCAACTGATATTTTTGGCAGGACTGTGCTGTCGCTTATCATAAATTCTTAAGCCAAGTGGTTTGTAATTATTATCAAAGAATCCGCCATTTATCGCCAATAATGCGTTGCTGTGTTGTGCATATTCATCAACCGAAGCATGCTCACGCGATAACTCTTTGGCAGAGATGAGTGATAATTCATTCTCTTTTAAATCAATGCGGAAGGCATGGATATGTGACCAAGGGGTAAGGAAATTGCCATCCAGATCTTGATACTCAATGCCGGGTGCAAGTGTTCGCCAGTCTTCCGCGCAGTAGATATAAGTTGCGGAAAGCAATAATAAGACAGTCATAAAAATTTGGAAGACGCGGGTCAGCCATTTTAAAGAAACAATGGTTTGCCTGGGCATATTAATCTTGTATCCTTATAACAAACTTGATAGCGGCAGAACCACCATGCGAACATTACCGGAAAATAACAATAGAGTAGTAACTAAGTCAACCAAGAATTTAGCTGAATTAATGCAAGACGTTTTAGCTCGAGCACGTGCTAAAGGAGCAACCGATGCAATGGTTTCTGTAAATCATGATAGCGGTTATTCTGTTGATGTGCGAATGGGCGAAGTTGAAACAGTGGCTTTTAGTGAAGATAAAGGAGTGAGCTTAGTTGTTTATATCGGGCATCGAAAAGGGGGGGCGAGCAGCACAGACACTTCCTCTGCGGCCCTGGATACACTGGTTAATGCAGCGTACGATATTGCCCGCGTGAGTGCTGAAGATCCTTGCTTTGGCCTCGCTGACCGCGAATTAATGACCAACCATTATCCTGATTTGGATCTTTTTCATCCTTGGGAGATTGAGCCTCCACAAGCCATAGAGCAAGCATTAAGCTGTGAAGCGCAAGCATTATCGTTAGATAAACGCATTTCTAACTCAGACGGGGTTAATTTTTCGACTTATCAGTTTTGCCATGGGTTTGCAAATACTTATGGGGGTGAAGGAATTATCCAAAGTACCCGCCACAGTATAAGCTGTTCGCTGATTGCAAAAAAAGGCAAATCGATGCAGCGCGATTATGACTACACCACTGCAAGAAATCCCAATCAACTAGCCTCCTTAGAGTTGCTAGCAAGAACTGCCGTTGAAAGAACAACGAGCCGGTTAGGCGCTAAAAAAATAAAAACTCAAAAAGTGCCAGTTCTGTTTTCATCACGCGTTTCTAGTAGTCTTTTTTCAAGTTTTATTAGCGCAATTAATGGGGCTAATTTATATCGCAAAAATTCGTTTTTATTGGATTCCATTGGGCAGCAAGTATTTCCCAACGCATTTAAAATTTATGAGCAGCCGTATCTTCTGGGTGCTTTAGGGAGCTCTCCTTTTGACGGTGAAGGCGTGCCCACCCGAAATAATATTTTTGTCGAGGACGGTAGAATTCATCAATACGTTTTAGGCAGTTATTCAGCCCGTCGATTAGGGTTAAAAACAACGGCTAATAGTGGTGGTGTTTTTAATTTAACAATTGATTCTAATGCTGGTGATTTACAAGAATTACTGCAAAAAATGGATAAAGGTTTACTGGTCACCGAATTAATGGGGCAGGGTGTCAATGGGCTAACGGGTGATTATTCGCGTGGGGCAGCGGGATTTTGGGTCGAAAACGGCAAAATCCAATACCCAGTTGAAGAAATAACCATCGCCAGCAATTTGAAGGATATGTTTAAAGCCATCACGGCGGTGGGTAATGATATAAATCCTAATATTTCCACACGTTGTGGTTCGGTGTTGATCGAAGAAATGATGGTGGCAGGGCATTGAGGGCTACGTTACAGGCTTAAACCTTTTCCACGTCCCGCAGACAATCGGTGAAACGGGACGCGAAGAAGGCGTATTATGCTATTTAGATTGTAGTCTGGGGATGCAGCGTAATGAGGAATCTACACCACGAAACCCGGTGCTTCACCTCGGCTACCACATTCAATATAAAGACCTGGGCTGTTAACCTTTATCGCGAAAAATAATACGTCCTTTAGTTAAGTCATAAGGAGTTAACTCCACCTTTACTTTATCACCGGTAAGGATGCGAATGTAATTTTTTCGCATGCGGCCAGAAATATGGGCTGTTACAATATGGCCGTTTTCCAATTCCACGCGAAACATGGTGTTTGGAAGGGTATCAATAACTGTACCCAGCATCTCAATGTGATCTTCTTTTGCCATGAGTCTCTCAAAAAAATAGTCCGAAGAAATCGCAGATAGTGCACTAAATTAGAGAAAATGGCAATGGCGTATCAACGGGAGTCATTTTATTCACGAAGAAGCGCTCCAAAGGCCCGGCTGAGTAGGATGATTTAACGTTTTTTCTAAAAGATGAAGGAATTTGCGCCGAGGCATGACTTCCGCACCAAGACTTTGTAAATGCGTCGTTGGTAATTGGCAATCAATAAAATCAAATTGCCAGGACATCAATGTCAGACAAAGATAATATAAGGCCATTTTGGAGGCATCTCTCTGACAATGAAACATTGACTCACCAAAAAAGGCATGGCCAAGACTGAGCCCATATAATCCCCCCACGAGCTTTTGTTCGGACCATATTTCAAAAGAATGCGCATACCCCATGATGTGCAGAGCCGTGTAAGCGTCTTGCATTTCGTCCGTTATCCAAGTGTGGTTTGTTCGGCCTCCTAATTGTGCACAAGAAGAAATGACTTCAGTAAAAGCCTTATCAATGGTGAATAAATGGGGTTTTTTCAATGATTGTTTTAAGCTGCGGGATAATTTGAAGTGATTGGGTTTTAAAATAAGTCTAGGATCAGGTGACCACCAGAGAATAGGGCTACCAGGTTCAAACCAAGGGAAAATACCTTGTTTGTAGGCGGATAAGAGACGCTGTGGCGCTAAATCGCCCCCAATGGCAACTAACCCATAAGCGTCACTTTGTTCAGGGTTTGGAAAGCTTAAATCATCCTGTGCCAGTAATCTTGGAGGGGAAATGGTCAATCTCCTTCTACATTAATGGCTGAGCAGGTTGAGCCTTGGCTCAACATTGGACTCTGCTTAAACCGGTTGTTTTGTTGGCTAAGGCCCAGCCCCTGTCATCTTAGGTTTTGCGGAGGATTCCCGAACCTGGTGTCAGTAATGGTTATTGAGAGCAAGCATCTAAATATTTTTCTGCATCTAAAGCAGCCATACAGCCAAAGCCGGCTGAAGTAATGGCCTGTCGATACACATGATCAGCAACATCACCGCAAGCGAAAACCCCGGGAATCGTTGTTGCAGTAGCCATGCCATTTAACCCAGAATTGATAAGCAAATACCCGTCCTGCATTTCGAGCTGGCCTCTAAATAGCGCCGTATTGGGATCATGACCAATTGCAATGAAAACGCCATCAAAGCTCAGTTCTTGCGTGCTGTGATCGAGGACATTCTGCACACGCACGCCGGTGACTTTCATTCCATCACCAAGCACTTCCTCAATCACATGATGCCATAGCAATTTAATATTGCCTGCTTGTGCTTTTTCAAACAATTTATCCTGCAAAATTTTCTCAGAACGCAAAGTATCGCGGCGATGAATAAGCGTCACTGAAGAAGCAATGTTTGATAAATAAAGGGCTTCTTCAACGGCGGTATTTCCGCCACCCACAACGCAAACTGCTTTATTGCGGTAAAAAAAGCCATCGCAGGTTGCGCAAGCGGAGACGCCGCGTCCTTGATAAGCTTTTTCTGATTCCAATCCTAAATAACGCGCTGAAGCTCCGGTAGCAATGATTAAAGCATCACAGGTGTATGTTTCGCTGTCGCCTTGTAATTTAAAAGGACGCTGTTGCAAATCCGCGTTGACAATATGATCAAAGATAATTTTCGTCTCGAAGCGTTCTGCATGTTGTTGCATGCGTTCCATTAACACTGGCCCTAGCAAACCTTGCACATCACCTGGCCAATTATCCACGTCGGTTGTAGTGGTCAATTGTCCACCGGGTTGCATGCCAGTGATGAGGACAGGATTCAAATTGGCTCGAGCCGCATAAACAGCAGCAGTATATCCAGCAGGGCCTGAGCCAAGAATTATTAAGCGATGGTGATTGCTTTTGCTCATTATCTCTGCCTTCCTCATTAATTGTGTTAAGATCGCCGATATTATACCCAAGAAACTTTAAAATGCTATTTTTGGTCTAGCATTTTGAAAGATCACGGGTATATGCCAAAATAGCACACATTTAAATACCTATGGGGAAACAACAAGTGGGTAAACAGGCAAAAAATTCGAAGAAAAACTTGCCCCCTTTTTTTATCAAACGGATAAGTGAAGGGAGTTTTATCCTCATTGCTGCCTGTGCTTTGTTTGTTTTACTGTCCTTAAGTAGTTACGAATTAAGTGATCCCAGTTGGTCGCATGTGAATAAAGCAAACTCCGAAGTGGCTAATGCGGGAGGGCAGGTCGGGGCCTATATCGCTGATACATTTTACTTCATGTTTGGTTATTTTGCTTTTCTTTTACCCGTATGCATTGCCTACATTGCCTGGCTCGTTCTAAAAGATCATCGCGCTTTAAAAATGGTAAATAAATCCGCAATTGGCTTAAGGGCTAGCGGTTTAATTTTTTTAATGATTGGTGGTTGTGGTTTATTAAGCTTAGAGCCACAAATTGAGCCATTGGATGCCTATCATAATGCGGGTGGTGTGCTCGGCAGCTTTGTTTCTGAGGGATTTGAATATGCTTTAAATATGCAGGGAGCAACGTTGCTTTTATTCGCTATTCTCTTAGTAGGAATAACCCTGTTAACTGGGCTGTCGTGGATTCTTGCTGTTGAATCGCTCGGTTCTTATGCGTTAGCTTTTTGCCATTGGATCATACGCAACGTCATTGCTAGCTCTCGCCTAATTAGGGCCAAAATAAAGCGTAATAAAAAACCTGAACAGCCAAAAATTACACATAAGTCAGAGCCGAAACTTCCTGGCATTAAAAAAGAAAACACGATTAATCCTGCGAAAGAAAAAGCAGTACCCCTATTAATACCCACTGGCAACACGGAAACAATGACTCCTGCTGTTGTCCCTGTCATCATGCCAACGATTGCACCACCGGCAATAGCTCCTACCGCACCTGTCTTAAAGCCTGCAAAAGAGAGTGTGAAAGAAATTCGGACACCGAAAGTTTCCTCTCAAGCAGTGGGCAGCTTACCCTCCTTAAGCCTGCTGGATAAAGGACAACCTGGAAAAGCAATGGGAGGATATACGCATCAAGAGTTAGAGTCTTTGTCACGTGAAGTTGAGCAGCATTTGTTGGATTTTGGTATTCAAGCGGATGTGGTTGCTGTACATCCTGGGCCGGTTATTACGCGATTTGAATTGCAGTTAGCAGCAGGTATTAAAGTCTCAAAACTTTCCGCATTGGCAAAAGACTTGGCACGCTCTTTATCCGTGACCAGTGTGCGAGTGGTGGAGGTGATTCCAGGAAAAACGGTAGTTGGTTTGGAGTTACCCAATCAGCATCGAGATATGGTTCGCCTATCTGAAGTGCTCTCGGCAGACGTGTACCAACAAGCTCACTCTCCACTTACCTTAGCATTAGGGGTGGATATCGCGGGTCATCCAATGGTAGTCGACTTAGCAAAAATGCCGCATTTACTTGTTGCAGGAACAACGGGTTCCGGAAAATCGGTTGGTATTAATGCGATGATTCTAAGCCTTTTATTTAAGTCTACGCCTCAAGAAGTGCGATTAATTATGGTCGATCCCAAAATGCTGGAGTTATCCGTTTACGACGGTATACCGCATTTGCTAACTCCCGTTGTCACTGACATGAAAGAGGCGGCCTCTGCATTGCGTTGGTGTGTAGGGGAAATGGAGAGACGGTACCGTTTGATGGCATCGCTCGGGGTACGAAATCTAGCAGGATTTAATGCAAAAATTACGGAATCGGCAGCAAGAGGGGAACCATTACTTGATCCTTTATGGAAGCCAATAGACTCCATGAGTGAGGTTGCACCTGAATTACAGCCATTGCCTTATATCGTAGTCGTTATCGATGAATTAGCAGATATGATGATGGTAGTGGGTAAGAAAGTAGAGCAGCTCATTGCCCGTATAGCACAGAAAGCGCGCGCAGCAGGTATCCACTTGATCTTAGCAACACAACGGCCTTCGGTGGATGTATTAACGGGATTAATTAAGTCAAATATTCCCACGCGAATATCCTTTCAGGTTTCTTCGAAAATTGATTCTCGCACTATCCTTGATCAACAAGGTGCTGAGCAATTATTAGGACATGGGGATATGTTGTATTTAGCCCCTGGAAGTGGAGCGCCATTACGTGTGCATGGCGCCTTTGTGGATGATAAAGAAGTGCATCGCATTGCTGATGATTGGCGTGCACGCGGTGAACCTGAATACATTGATGAAATCACTAAAATTATTAATGACGGTGAGGGGAGTGGGTTTGGTGACGAAGGAGGACCAGACACCGAGGAGGCTGATCCGCTTTATGATCAAGCGGTGGAGTTTGTCATTCAAACAAGAAAAGCGAGCATTTCAGCAGTGCAGCGCCGTTTAAAAATAGGGTATAACCGCGCAGCGCGTTTAATCGAAGAAATGGAGCGAACGGGTATTGTTGGGCCTTTAGACGGGGGCTTTAGAGATGTATTGGTGTCTACAGTAACAGAGGATTAAAAATGAGAAAAGTTGTCCTATTCCTATTTATTATATTTACTCACGCTGCTTTTTGCGAATCCGCTGCAGACACTTTGCAAGCCAAACTCAATGCGATGCGCAGCTTAACGGCGAATTTTAAGCAAATTGTGAAAACCAGAGAACGAGAAATATCCCGTTCCTCAGGTACCATGGCATTAGAGCGCCCTGGCCGTTTTCGTTGGCAAACGAAAGAGCCGATGGAGCAGCTCGTTGTGGCCGATGGACAAAAAATATGGGTTTATGACGTTGATTTAGAGCAAGTGACTGTAAAAAAACAGGATGCGGGCTTAGAAGGCACAGCTGCATTATTTTTAAGTGGTTACGATAACACGGTGACACGCGATTTTGAGGTGAGTGAAAAAATTTCTGGGGCACAGCAAGCTTATGATTTGCGCTCTAAATCCAATAAAGCCAATTTTCAACGGCTTAAATTAATTTTTACACAAAATGAATTGAGTACCATCGAAATGTTTGATCAACTAGGCCAACATACCATTGTTTATCTATCCAATGTCAAAGCTAACCCTAAAGTGGCAACCAGCTTATTTCAATTTAAGCCTCCTAAGGGGACAGACGTGGTTCAACAATGAGTCTCTTTGACACCCAGCCAAAAGCGCCTCTGGCCGAATTATTGCGACCAAAGCATTGGGACGAGGTGATTGGCCAAGATCATCTGCTTGGTGAGGGAAAGCCGTTAAGACTCACCTTTGAGTCAGGGAAACCGCATTCCATGATTTTATGGGGGCCGCCAGGTACGGGCAAAACCACGTTAGCTCGTTTAAGCGCTAATGCATTTGATTGTGAATGGATTGCGCTCTCAGCCGTTTTTTCCGGAGTTAAAGACATTCGTGCTGCAGTAGAACAAGCAAAACATTATCTTAGCCAACAAAGGCATACTCTTTTGTTTATTGATGAAATTCATCGATTTAATAAATCGCAACAGGATGCGCTTCTTCCATACACGGAGTCTGGTCTTATTACATTTATTGGTGCTACCACTGAAAATCCTTCTTTTGAAGTCAATTCAGCATTACTTTCTCGGGCACAAGTCTATGTGTTAAAACCTTTAAATGAGGAAGATTTAAAGCAATTATTAGCACGTGCTCAAAAGCAAGCACTCGCGCATTTGCAGTTTAATGGAGAAGCGATTGAACATCTTGTGCATTATGCGGATGGCGATGCGCGTCGATTGCTTAATTTATTAGAACAAGTTGACACAGCAGCTCAGGCGCAAGGGCAAACAAAAATCACTGTCGAACTTATCCGCAATGCCTTAAGCCCAGCGAGCCGTCGTTTTGACAAGGGCGGAGAAAATTTTTACGACCAAATTTCTGCTTTACATAAATCGGTTCGTGGCTCCAATCCTAATGCTGCGCTTTATTGGCTATGTCGAATGTTGGATGGTGGTGTGGATCCACTTTATCTTGCGCGTCGAATTATACGAATGGCATGGGAAGATATTGGTCTTGCCGATCCGAGAGCGATGCAATTGACTAACGATGCTGCTGCGACCTATGAACGTCTCGGTTCACCGGAAGGAGAGCTTGCATTAGGACAAGCAGTCATTTATCTGGCCATGGCCCCTAAGAGTAATGCGGGTTATGTGGCATTCAATAAGGCAATGGCTTTTGTAAAACAGGATAAATCCCGTGAAGTCCCTATCCATTTACGCAACGCACCGACAAAATTAATGAAAGATCTTGGCTACGGACACACCTACCGTTATGCACACGATGAGCCTCATGCTTATGCTGCCGGCGAAAATTACCTGCCTGAAGGAATGAAAGAACCGAGGTGGTATGAACCGGTGTCCCGTGGGCTAGAAGTCAAAATTGCCGAAAAAATGGCATTTTTGCGAAAGTTGGATGAAGAAGCGAGTAAAAAATAAATTGGTTTTGAAGGTTAACAGACCCTAGGCTTTCCTACTATAGAGGGAGGCGTGAAGCCCCGGGCTTTCTCTTTTTGTTCCCCACGTTAATGCATGACGCAACATTATCAAGTTTTTACAACCATAAATTTATGCAACAAAGGTCATTTTTGTTGTGAATCGTGGCTTCCTTTCTTAGCTATTTTTAATTTTTAGCAACATGGATTCCAACGTGAGTCCTGGGCCAAACGCGCAGCTAAAAATTGTTTTATTGTGATCAACATGTGGCTTAATGTCATCCCAAATGCGCTTTAGGACAAACAAGATTGTCGCAGAGGACATATTGCCGAAATGGCGTAAAATTTCGTAGGAATAAGTGATTTTTTGTTTTGAAATAGCGAGAGCTTCCTCACAAGCTTGCAAAATCTTTATACCCCCGGGATGAATCGCGTAAATGTCTATCATGTTAGGGGTAAGTTTATTTTGGGTGATTAGATTGTTAGCGAACTGCGCTATTCCTGATTTAATGGCTTGGGGTACATAAGACGTGAGCACCATATCAAAACCATGATCACCAATGTGCCATGCCATTTCTTTTGCACTTTGAGGCAACAAATCGCAATGAAATGTTTCCAAGCGAAAATATTGACCTTGCTGAGGCTCAGCTTCTACAAGTGCACAGCTTGCACCGTCGGCAAAAATGGCGTTGGAAATGAGATTATCTAAATCTTGTTTATGCTGAAGATGAATCGTGCATAATTCAACACAAACCACTAAGACTTTGGCATTTTTATCCGCTTTGCAAAAAGCGTCGGCAGTCTTTATGCCATTGAAGGCAGCATAACAACCCATGAAATGAATCGCAGTGCGTTTAACGTTCGTATTAAGGTTTAATGTCTGAATGATCTCAATATCCATGCCAGGAGCGTACATGCCTGTGCAGCTGATTGTCACTAAATGAGTAATTTGCTGTCGATCAAAATGAGGTTTATTAATAAGGCAATCTTCTATCGCTGCCAAAGCTAAATGAAGTGCATTTTTGCGATAAATTTCCATCCTGATGGAGGTACTTGGATAGCTCGCGGCAGGCGTGTTGGGGATGAAAGTAAATTGATGTATGGTCTCACTTGAATCGGCCAATACGCTGTAACGACTTTCAATGCCTGATGAATTGTAGATGGATTTAAGCAGTCTTTTTTTCGCAAGATTGAGATTTAATAAATTGGCTAAAATGTCTGCGATGTTTTTTTGATTGTATTTATAAGCAGGATTAGCTGTACCAATTGCAGTAATTGCTGTTGTCATTATTAAATCCGTATCCCTGGTTATTTGGTGTTGCTAATTCAATCAATCTCATTTTCTAATTTATGACGTCCATTGGGCGTCATTTTTCGATACGCGAAAGCAAAGAGAGGCGGGCTTATCGAAAGAATAACGATGCCATAAATGACAAGTGAGAAATTGTCCTTAATGAAAGGCAATGAACCTAAAAAATAGCCGAAACCGAGCAAACTACCTATCCAAAGCAATGCGCTGGTAATGTTGTAGAGTGAAAAAGAATAAATACCCATGTATCCAATCCCCGCCACAAAAGGGGCAAAGGTTCGAATAATGGGAATAAAACGAGCAAGAATAATCGTTTTTCCGCCGTGTTTTTCATAAAACTGGTGCGTTTCAATGAGATGCTTTTTGTTAAATAACCAGGACGATTCAGCTGAGAAGACGCGCGGTCCAATGACGCGACCGATAAAATAATTTAATTGGTTGCCAAGTATTGAAGCTCCAATAAGCAAGAGAAGAAGAAGTATGATATTAAGCGGCGTAGCAGGCTGTGCGGCAATACTGCCAGCAACAAAAAGTAAAGAGTCACCCGGAAGAAAGGGGGTGACGACTAAGCCTGTCTCACAAAAAATGATGAGGAATAAGACTAAATAGGTCCATGTCCCATAAGTGCTAACAAAATTGAGTAAATAATTGTCGATATGTAAAATAAAATTCAATAATTGATGTAAATTTTCCATGAGCTGAATACTTCTTTAGTTTCCAAACTTATCTTTGTCTATAAATGATAGCAATGATTCTGGCCTATGGATATTGATTAGTAAAAATTGAATAAAATAATTTATCGAAGAGATTGTAAAAAGAATTGTTTTAAAAAAGAATGTCATTTTATACGCTGCATTTAAGTACTGATTCAATGGATTTTTTAATGGATGAAATCAGAGGGTAGCGCAGGAAGCGCGAGTGATTTCAATGAAAGAGTAGGGTTAATCCTTACGCAATACACGTGTAATGCTCCAATTAATTTCGAAAGATTGGTTAGAGAAACGCCAAATTCCGTAACTGAAATCGATGTGACCTCACTTGAGAAGATTTTTTAATACTCTGAACAAAGGAGCATGACAATGTTCAAACCAATTGCTAGGAAAATCGTTTACTTTTTCGTGTTATTTACCCTTCTGAGTCACTCCACTGCCAAAACAAACGCGTTCAATCCATTAACCCAAATCGATCATTTTTTAGGAAAAAAAATAGTGATATCGGCGGAAGTCAATAAAAATGAATTGCCTTCGCCTTATGATTTTTTACTGACTCAACATCTCATGACGATTGGCGTGGAACAATATTATCATCGTACACCAGAAATACAGTCTATTCACATTACTAAAAACCCCAAAGCAAATACCTATTCACGGGTGGTCACGCTGTTAATTGACCGAGATCGGGCACGGAATAATGTAAAAATTGCACAAATGAAACAGGACACCTTAGCGGTGGAGTTAGCTTTTATAACCATTAATTTCAATGCATTGCCTCAAAAAGTAATCAATGCTGTGCTCAATACCCAAGTCCCTTTTGGAAAGCTTTTAGCCACAAATAAGATAGAGACATTGAATATTAATCGGCATTATTTTTCGGCGCAGTGCAATGAGGTTATTGCAAAATATATTTCTTGTAACAAGAATGCAGTTATCTATGGTCGTACCAACACAATAATCAGAAAAAAAGATAAACAATGGCTCGCGCAGGTCGTTGAAATTTTATCAGGCGCGAAATGTGGGGATAAAGATTGTCAATGGATATACCCGTGATCTTTCAAAATGCTATGTTTTGGGCAACTTGATTTTTTTGGCTGGGATTATTTTAAAAACGAGTAATAGCAAGCCCTATTGCGAGGTTTTAAAATAATCCCAGGCGGAAAAAGCAATAGACCAAAAATAGCATTTTGAAAGATCACGGGTATATAAGTAAAGAGAGATGAACAAGGGAAGACTGATGGGGCGGTTGAGCCTTGGCACAATTAAATTTACGATAGCCCTGTTCTAAGACGCATTTGCATATGGACTAATTGGCTGATTCTATTTATATTTTAGCATAGGTCAGATTTACTAGAACATTTAAGGGCCATAAATGCAGTGTACGGAAGTGCCTTTGAAAAAAACACTGGGCGACGTCAATTTGCCAGAACGTGATATCTTAGCTAATTTGCCTTGTGGTCTAGTAGTGCTGAATGCTCAAGGCCATATTCTTTGGTTAAATGCTGCAGCCGAGGAGTTGCTAGGAACCGGGCTGCAAGGGCTCGCTTGGCGAAAAGTGATTCGTACGGCTTTTTCTCCTCGGGAAGATGATGGCCATGAAGTCTCCTTGACCGATGGGCGTAGAGTTCATGTGGCTCTTTCCTCGCTCAATAGTCTGCCAGGTCAATTAGTGATACTTACCGATTTGACGGTCACACGAGCTTATGAACAAGCAAGAGCCCACAAAGGCCGTTTAGCCGCTATCGGGAGAATGACAGCTCAATTAGCTCATCAAATCAGGACTCCACTTTCATCAGCAATCTTGTACACTGAACATTTGGCGAATGTCTCTTTTGTTGATCCGCGCTATGCTCAATGGATAGCGAAATTGCAGGGTTGTCATAGCAGCATTGAGAAACAGATACGTGATCTTCTGCTGTTTGCTAAAGGGGAATCATTAGAATCTGTCCCGACTTCCATGCACGATTGGTGCGAGCAATTGCTTGAAAGAGCGCAGCCGCTCGTGCAAGCCGAATCAGCAAGATTCATGGTTGAGAATCAACTTAACGACACGGTAATATCGTTACATCGTGAATCATTAATCGGAGCTGTGTTAAATTTAATTATTAATGCTTTGCAAGCGCAAGCAAATTGCATTAGCCTGATGGTTAAGGAAAACGAACAGGGAGGGTTGCAATTAAAGATTGTTGATAATGGTATAGGTATGTCTAATGAAGTTAAGGCTCAAGCGTTTTCGCCTTTCTTCACAACAAAAGCGCAAGGAACAGGGTTAGGGCTTGCTGTAGTATACGCAGTAGTAGAAGCACACGGTGGAGAGGTATTATTAGATTCTTCACCAGGTAAAGGGAGTTGTATCACGATTAATCTACCAGGATAATGAGGTAAAGCCTCTGGATTTTATGGGTAAATTTAGGATAATGAAATTTAAACAAAGGACTTGGTTATGAGTGATGTATTAATTGTTGAAGACGATCCCGTTTTACGCGAAGCACTTGCAGAAACAATGAATCTTGCGGGGCATTCTTATTTGGCAGCAAGAGATGGTAAAGAAGCACTTGCCATGCTTGAACGCCATAGTCCTGCTATTGTCTTAAGCGATATCCGCATGGATGAAATGGATGGCCAGCAGTTACTTGCTGAAATACAGCGCCGTAATCCGGGTGTGCCTGTCATTCTCATGACAGCACATGGTTCAGTTGAGGATGCTGTCGCTGCGATGCGCCATGGGGCAGTGGATTACCTGCAAAAGCCTTTCAGTGCTCATGCATTAACTGAAAAAATAAATCGCTATATTAAACCTGCTTTAACCGAAGATGATAACCAACCGGTCGCCCAAGATCCGAAAAGCCAAGCGTTGCTGTCGATGGCATTGAAGGTGGCGCAATCGGATGTGGGTGTCATGATCAGTGGTGAAAGCGGTACTGGAAAAGAGGTTTTAGCTCATTTTATTCACGATCATTCACCACGCAAAAATCATCCTTTCATTGCCATTAATTGCGCTGCGATTCCTGAGCAAATGTTAGAAGCGACCTTATTTGGCTATGAGAAAGGCGCATTTACAGGTGCTTATAAATCGACCCCGGGTAAATTTGAACAGGCTCAAGGAGGTACACTGTTACTCGATGAGGTCAGCGAGATGAGTTTAGCTTTGCAAGCTAAGTTGTTACGAGTATTGCAAGAAAAAGAAGTCGAACGCATTGGAGCTAACAAACTGATTAATCTTGATGTTCGTGTTTTAGCGACATCGAACAGGAAATTACTGGAAGAAGTAAAAGCGGGACGTTTTCGCGAAGATTTGTATTATCGGCTCAATGTTTTTCCTTTACACTGGTTACCTCTGCGTGAACGGCAGTGCGATATCATTCCTTTGGCGAATTATTTGATACGCCGTCACTGCCAAAATCACTATCCTTTAATCCCTTCGCTGAGCGAAGAGGCGAAAATTGCACTTTTAGAATACAGTTGGCCGGGTAATGCACGTGAGCTGGACAATGTGATACAGCGCGCTTTGGTGCTACAAACCAACGGTATTATCGAAGTGTCTCATCTTCAGCTTCCTTCAGTGGAAATAGAAGAGGTGGAAGCAAAGACACACAAAATCATGAGTCAAACGAGCAATAGAAATAAAGAAGACAATAAAGACGTCAATCGTTTGAAAAATCATGAGTTTGATTTGATTGAGCAAACGCTGAACGAGCATCAAGGGAATCGCCAACAAGTTGCGGCAATGCTAGGAATTAGTGAGCGTACATTACGTTATAAATTGGCGAAGATGCGAAAAGAAGGGTATGCGGTTTAATGAGGTGTTGAAGTAGGCTGCCTGATTACAAGCAAGGAGATTTTGTAACGGATCTTATGCGACAGTTAATACGGTCGCTTTATTAAACCCAATGCCCTTAATGGCGGCGATAGCCAGTATTAGCTTGCTCAATCAACTTGCAAAGACGGCTGAACAGTATTAATATTAACCCCTTTTATCAAGTTTTGAACCTGCTTAAGGATGAGTTAAAAGGGGTTCAGTGAGGAAACCCAAGGATTCTTCGTTTATTGCATTTACGGGCTTTAAAGGAGCAAACAACCCGTTCAACGGCAGCGGATTTACTTCGTGCGGGAACAGTTCCTTGCAAGCAAAATCTGAACAAGATGCTGTAAAACGGCTAATCGGGCGTGTTGAACAACAAGAAAATATCAAGAAAGAACGCGCAGAACAAAAGGAAAGTGATGAGTATGCGCAAAAGCAGTGGTATAGTAAAAACTCTGCTACCTATTCGACGAAGCACAGTGAGTAAATTGTTAAAACGATGCTGGATGTCTCTGGCTTTTTTAATTATTACCGCGGCGGTCATTTCCAGTCTTTTTCGTGCATTAACCCCTTGGGCAAAGCAATATAAGGCAGAAGTTGAACATCATTTATCCCTAATGCTTGGTGAAACTGTCACCATCAGTACGATGGAAACGGGCTGGTATTGGTTTGAACCGGTTATTAAATTAAACAAAGTGATCATTTCTGATGGTAAGCAGGAAGTCCTTAAATTACATCGATTGCTTGTAGGAATTAATTTATTGAGCTCTCTTTGGCATTGGCAAATCCAACCAGGAGTGCTTTTTATCGATGACTTGCACTTAAGCCTGCGTCAAACCAATAAGGGTTGGGATGTTGAGGGTATTGACGGATACGAGGAACCCAAGATGAGCTGGGAGTCAGCTAAACCCATCCTTGCTTGGGTATTAGCTCAACAAAAAATCATTATTAAGAATCTTTCAGCCCAACTCTATATGCAAGATGGAACCGTTATTCCGCTGAGCGAACTTAATCTCAATGTTGCTAATCATTCTGGACACTACCGGATTCGAGGTAGAGGAAGTCTTGCGCAAACTGCAGCCACGAATTTTCAGTTGCTTGCTGATTTGAGTTTAGACCCCTATGCATTGGATAAGACAGATGGTCATGTTTTTTTCTCGATTCAGCATTTATTACCCGCCCAATGGCAAGGGTTTGTTAATCCTTCGCGTTTTCAATTATTAGGTGGTAAAGGGGATGTTCAATTATGGGTTGATCTCGCTCAAGGGCAACTGCAAAATATTCAATCGAGATTTCGAATTCGCAATTTAGCTTGGGTTGATAAAGTCACTCAAAAAAATCAACTCATCCCTGTCTTGAAAGCCAACTTAGCGTGGAAACCTATCCAGAAAGGTTGGGAACTCACCGGCAATAAAATTCATTTACGTTTGGGGGATACTCCTTGGCCTGAGAATAAGTTGTTGCTTCGCTACGAAAACAAGCAGGACACTTATTTCGTCTATGTACAAAATATCTTACTTGAATCCCTCTTGTCCTCTTCACTTCCCTGGCCGCAATCACTCATGCCCCTCGTGGCAATGAAGCCGCATGGTGAATTACAGGATACTCAAATTCAGATTAATCAAGGTAAACTGAGTTCTGTGCTTACTTATTTTTCAGGTTTAGGATGGCGAGCCAAAGCGACATCGCCTGGAGTAGATAATCTTTCTGGAACAGTTCATTGGCAGCCCAATGAAGGCAACTTAGAGCTAGTAGGCGCGAATGTTGTATTGGCCCAAAAAAATCAGCCAGCAATGACTTTTTCTGCATTGAATGCTTCATTTAATTGGCAAACATTAAGAGAAGGGTTGCGAGTGAGTATGGATCATTTAGTGCTCAACCACTCCAATCTGCTATTAAGCTTAAAAGGTGTTTTGGATAAAGTGAATGCCAATTCTTCAGGGCTACTCAATCTCACAGGCGAATTTTCCGCAACCGATGCGCAACATTTATTACCTTATTTGCCATCCAAGCACCTTAAAGCGAAATTAGATGCTTGGCTTAAACATGACATTAAGCGTATCAGTAAAGCGCAAGGTAAAATCAGCGTGAATGGACCACTGGCGGATTTTCCTTTTGATAAACAACCAGGCGAGTTTTCAATTAAAAGCCATTTAACTGGAGTCGATTTAGTTTTTGCGCCCAAATGGCCAGTGACAAAAAATATTGAAGCTTATTTGCAAGTGGATAAACGACTTTTAGATGCTGACATTATTAATGCGGATTTGAAAAACATAAAAATCAAGCAGGGCAATGTGCGAGTGACCGATTTAGGGTTAGACAAAGAATTATTGCTCATTCATAGTAAATTGCGTACCTCAGGCGAAAAAGCCTTAACTTACGTCATGAATTCGCCCTTACGGCAAAAATTATCGGCTTTGAACATGCTAAAAATACAAGGCTTGCTTGATTTAGATTTCAGATTAGAAGCACCGCTTTATCCTGAGAATGACACCATTTTAGTCCTTGGAGATATTGATTTTAAAAATAACACGGTTCATGTTCATCACAGCATGGATGATGTGGAATTAAATCATCTCACCGGCAACTTACAATTTAATCAGGAAGGGGTTCTGGGCAGTGGTTTGAGGGCATTGATTTTAAATAATCCGACTAATTTAATGATCCAATCTGTGCATAAGCCAGTACCTTATACCCAAGTCAACATTTCTGGGGAAGCGACAATTGATGTGCTTAACAAAAAATTTAATCTACCCATCCTCTCTTTGATGAGGGGGGCGGTACAGATGGATGGGGTGTTAAAGTTAACAGATGATCCCAATGACTTGGATCACCTTCAAGTGAAAACGTCTTTAGTTGGGTTAAGTATTGATTTACCCCCTCCCTTTGGTAAAGCAGTTGAGACCAAAATGCCTCTCACGGTGAATATTGACTTTAACCCCAAAAAGGCAGTCAGGTTACGATTTAATTATGATAATCAACTAAGCAGTGATTTATGGTTTTCCCGACCTAGTGACGTTTTTAAATTACAAAAGGGAGAAATACGGATAGGCAGCGGGGAGGCCAAAGAGAAAAAGCAAGAGGGGCTTCAATTAGTGGGGGTATTGCCTTATTTCGAATTGGATCAATGGATCAAGACAAAAGCGAAATTACCCGAGTTAACCGGCAATAGCACTTTGATTGATTCGTTAAACTTGATTGATATCAAACTGCATAAAACCAAAATATGGAAGGAAAAATATGACGAATTGGCGTTTAAAGCCGCAAAACTTAATGGCGGCGATTGGGTCATTCATTTAGATCAAGCGGCTTTAGCCGCTCATTTACGCTATAAACCGTCATCAAACACATTAACCGGTCAATTTGATAAATTAAAACTTGAAAGTAAACCCGCTGAATCCCAACCGGTAGCGACCGGAGTGAAGTCGACCTTGAAACCAACCGATTTGCCCAATCTAAATTTACACATTGCCTCTTTTCAGTTAGGGGCTTTAGATTTAGGGGATGTCAGTTTAAAAGCGAGATCTAAACCCAATCGCTGGCAGCTTGACTATTGCGAAATAAAATCCCCTTCTTATTGGCTCACCGCAAAAGGGGAATGGAAACAAGAAGGCAAAGCAAACACAACCCACTTGCAAGCGGATCTGCATATCAACGATTTAGCATCAAGCTTGCAGCGATGGAAAATGAGCCCAGCCGTTGAAGCACAAAAAGGTGAATTGCGATTCCAAGGGGGGTGGCCTGGGGCCTTATCTGAATTTTCATTGGCAAAAATAAACGGTGAGTTAGCGATTAATTTTAAGGACGGGCGCATTACTAATTTGAGCCATGAAACAGAAGAAAAACTCGGATTAGGCAAGTTATTAAGTATCCTAAGTTTACAAACTATACCGCGACGTCTTAAATTAGACTTCAGCGATTTAGCCAAAGGAGGGTACAGTTTTGATCAGTTTCAAGGAAGCTTTAACATTACTAATGGGGTTATGACCACGCAAGATAGTTTTATTGATGGGCCTGTTGCTCATGCTTCAATGAAAGGAAATTTAGACATTGCTAATCAGAGGTATAATGTAGATCTAAAAATTTCGCCGCACATTACTGCAAGTTTACCCGTAGTAGCAACCATTGCAGGAGGTCCTGTAGCCGGTTTTGCGACTTGGGTAGCAAGTAAAATCATTAATCAGGGTATGCAAAAAATTAGTGGCTACTCTTATAAAGTTTCAGGCCCATGGAAGCAACCTACCGTGGAAGAAGTCAGTATTATAAAAAAGCGATTAGCCGCCTATAGAGATCGTTATCGTACGGTTTGAGGTTACTGCCAAGAGTCGGAGGTCCCTCGCGTTTGCTCGGGATGACAGTTGTGTTGTCGTCCTGAGTGAAGCGAAGGACCTCCTTAGTGAGATTACTGCCAAGAGTCGGAGGTCCCTCGCGTTTGCTCGGGATGACAGTTGTGTTGTCGTCCTGAGCGAAGCGAAGGACCTCCTTAGTGAGATTACTGCCAAGAGTCGGAGGTCCCTCGCGTTTGCTCGGGATGACAGTTGTGTTGTCGTCCTGAGCGAAGCGAAGGACCTCCTTAGTGAGGTTATTGCCAAGAATCGGGAGGTCCCTCGCTTTTGCTCGGGATAACAGCGGTTTTGTCGTCCCGAACGAAGTGAGGGACCTCCTGGGTGGTTACTGTCAAGGAGTGGAGGAGGTCCTTATTTCCGCTCAGATGGACATGGTTAAAAATCATTTTGACATAGGATATAGGTATGTGGGAGGCGCTCTTTAAGTGTTATTGGGAAGTTGCAATTTTAAAAAAGAGTCCAGAGAATACCCCTTACTCCCCATTTTTGTTAAGCATCGCCTCCTTTTTATTTTTTTTGCTGATTCTTTTACAATGGTATCTTGCGGATCTTAAGCAGGTGTTTAATCCTGCTATTTCCATTTTAGCCGCCTTAACTCTGCTCTGTTCCTATTTTGCTTATACCTATATCCTATTAAAAATTTACCACAAAACAAATCGTACTTTACAAACCTTGACAGCACTTTTGGTTTGCCACATGATAGTTCATTTTTTTGCATTCCCTTTATTGTTTATGACGCCGTTTCTTATAAAAGGCGATATTAATCAAGGGGTTGTTCTTTTTTTAGGTGTTTTATATTTAATTCTGACTTTTTTGCTCACTATTTGGCAATTTCTAGTGACAATTCATATTTACAAACGCGCTTTGGAAGTGGATTATGTAGGTGCTGCGCTAGCAAGTTTTGGACTATTGGCTTGCAATATTTTAACCGTTTCATTTTGGCAATGAGAGTTGATTATGCATTTACACATTTTAGGTATTGGCGGAACATTCATGAGTGCTCTAGCTATATTAGCAAGAGAAGCGGGATTTAAAGTCACTGGTTGTGATGCGAATTGTTACCCTCCTGTTAGTGATCTCTTGCGCGCTAAACAAATTGAATGGACCGAAGGTTACGAAGACACCACTCAGGCTTTAAAAGCGGATTGTGTGATTGTCGGTAATGCAATTAAAAGAGGAATGCCAGTGGTCGAAGCAGTCCTTAATGCAGGCAAAAACTACACGTCTGGGCCTCAATGGTTAGCAGAAAATATATTAACTCGCTATCGGGTCTTGGCTGTTTCAGGGACTCATGGTAAGACCACAACAACCTCAATGCTGGCTTTCATCTTAGAACAAGCTGGTAAACAACCTGGATTTCTTATTGGCGGCGTAGCGCCGAATTTTAATACGAGTGCGTATTTGGGGCAGGGGGAGTGGTTTGTGATTGAAGCGGATGAGTATGATTCTGCTTTTTTTGATAAACGCCCTAAACTCATGCATTATCGACCTGAAGTGGCTATTTTAAATAACTTAGAATTTGATCATGCCGATATTTATGCCGACCTTCCCGCGATTCAACAACAGTTTCACTATTATTTGAAAACCATCCCAAATAAAGGCATTGTGATTAAACCACGCGATGATGCGGCTTTAAATGAAGTGCTGGAACGAGGGGTTTTTTCCGTTGTGGAGGATCTTGCTTTTGATGGAGAGGCGGTTTGGCGAGCTGAATTACTTAGCGAAAATGGCCAAGCTTTTCGCATTTGGCATAAAGGAAAAGCAGTGGCAGAGGTGAATTGGCCATTGATCGGGCGATTTAATGTTGAAAATGGGCTTGCGGCAATAGCCGCCAGTGCACATGCAGGTGTTGATATCGATGTCGCTGCAAGCGCTTTAGCTGAATTTAAACCGGTTAAACGACGTTTGGAAGTCAAATCCAATCGTCATGGCATTACCATTTATGATGATTTCGCCCACCACCCAACCGCAATAACCAAAACGGTTGCTGCCTTGAAAGAAAGTGGCCGACATAAGCGTATCTTTGCCGTGTTAGAATTTGCTTCTTATACAATGAAAACCGGCGTTCATGCCACAGCGATGGCTAAAGCGTTAGCACCTGTGGATGGTGCGTATGTGCTTCAACCTCAGTTTGATTTAGAAAAGGTAGCAAAAGATTGGACTTGCCCCAACGAAGTATTTCCTAATACTGCAGGCATTATTGATGCGGTTGTTGCTAAAGTTCAGCCTGGAGATGCGGTGTTGGTCATGTCAAACCGGGGGTTTGATAATATTCATCAACAGCTAGTCGCTGCTGTGGATACGCGCTTTGGTAGTTGACAGTCTCCCGACTCTTGGCAGTAACTCCATCCAGGAAATCCCTCACTACGTTCGGGACGACAACACCACCGTCATCCTGAGCAAAGCGAAGGACCTCCCGACTCTTGGCAGTAACCC
>NZ_FUXJ01000002.1:277121-396527 GCF_900167045.1 Legionella maceachernii
GTCATCCTGAGCAAAGCGAAGGACCTCCCGACTCTTGGCAGTAACCCCATCAAGGAGATCCCTCAGCATTATTTTGTTTCAAAGTGAAATTTTCCCTCTTTCCAAATCACATTAATCCTATCCCCTGATTGAAATTGACCATTCAACAAGGCTTGAGCTAATGGATTTTCAAGCCGCTGTTGGATAACTCTTTTCAAAGGACGGGCGCCATAAACGGGATCAAAACCTGCTTCAGCAAGATGCATTAATGCGTCATGGTGAACAGCTAATTCGATGTTTTGTTGTGCTAACCGTTGTTGCAAATGGTGAATCTGAATTTCAGCAATGTGACCAATTTGCTCTTTGGATAAAGGATGAAAGACCACAGTGTCATCAATACGATTAATGAATTCCGGGCGGAAATGTTGGCCGACAATTTCCAAAACTGCTGTTTTAATTTGCTCATAGTCCAATTTTGAGGCCATATCTTGAATAAGATGAGAGCCTAAATTCGAAGTCATTACGATGACTGTATTGCGAAAATCGACGGTTCGACCTTGTCCATCTGTTAGTCGCCCATCATCAAGGACTTGCAGCAATACATTAAAT
The DNA here is from genome assembly GCF_900167045.1 of Legionella maceachernii. Lineage (GTDB taxonomy): Bacteria > Pseudomonadota > Gammaproteobacteria > Legionellales > Legionellaceae > Tatlockia > Tatlockia maceachernii. The sequence continues at coordinate 277,710 of NZ_FUXJ01000002.1, forward strand.
ACATCGCTATGGGCTTTTTCCACTTCATCCAACAAGATAACAGAGTAAGGACGCCGGCGTATAGCTTCCGTGAGATAGCCGCCTTCTTCGTAGCCCACATAACCAGGGGGGGCGCCAATTAGCCTTGCCACCGAATGTTTTTCCATGAATTCAGACATGTCAATGCGCACCATGGCTTCTTCTGTATCAAAAAGAAAGGCGGCAAGCGCTTTACAAAGTTCTGTTTTACCCACGCCTGTAGGACCCAGAAAGAGAAAGGAACCAATCGGACGATTAGGATCGGATAAACCTGCCCTTGAGCGACGTATCGCATTAGCCACTGCATCCACTGCCTCATTTTGGCCAATCAGTCGTTTATGTAGGGCTTCTTCCATGCGTAAAAGCTTTTCTTTTTCTCCTTCCAACATTTTTGCGACAGGAATACCAGTCCATTTAGAAACCACTTCAGCAATTTCTTCCTCGGTCACTCTGTTGCGGACTAATTTATTTTCTGCTCCCGCTTTTTCAGAAGCGAGCACCTGAGTTAATTGTTTTTCAAGCTCTGGAATCCGACCGTATTGTAATTCGGACATGCGGGTCAAATCGCCAGCACGTCGTGCGGTTTCTAACTCGAGTTTAGCTTGCTCTAACGATTCTTTAATTTGATTGGCACCCTGTAATGTCGCTTTCTCCGCTTTCCAAATCTCCTCTAGATCAGCATAATTTTTTTCGAGTTCATCAATACTCTGTTGTAAGTCGCTCAAGCGCTTTTTGGAGGCTTCATCATGTTCTTTTTTTAATGCTTCGCGTTCAATTTTTAGCTGAATTAAGCGTCGTTCAAGTTTGTCCATGGCTTCTGGTTTGGAATCAATTTCCATGCGAATTTTACTGGCTGCTTCGTCAATTAAATCAATTGCTTTATCAGGTAGCTGTCGGTCGGTGATATAACGCTGTGAGAGTGTGGCAGCAGCAACAAGGGCCGGATCGGTAATTTCCACACCATGATGGACTTCATAACGCTCCTGCAAGCCCCGCAAAATAGCGATGGTGTCTTCCACATTGGGTTCATTCACCAAGACCTTTTGGAAGCGGCGTTCCAAAGCAGCATCTTTCTCAATGTATTGCCGATATTCATCTAAGGTAGTAGCACCGATGCAATGCAATTCCCCACGGGCGAGGGCAGGTTTTAGCATGTTTCCAGCATCCATAGCGCCTTCTGCTTTTCCTGCCCCTACCATGGTATGCAATTCATCAATGAATAAAATAATTTGTCCTTCCTGTTTTGCCAAATCATTAAGTACTGCCTTTAATCGTTCTTCAAATTCACCACGGAATTTGGCCCCGGCAATCAGTGCGCCTAAATCCAACACGAGTAAGCGTTTGTCTTTTAAGCCTTCTGGCACTTCGCCATTTACAATTCGTTGTGCTAATCCTTCGACAATGGCTGTTTTGCCCACACCAGGTTCGCCAATCAGGACCGGGTTATTTTTTGTACGCCGTTGCAATACCTGAATCGTGCGGCGTATTTCATCATCTCTGCCGATGACAGGATCCAATTTTCCTTGTTCCGCACGTTCGGTGAGATCTAAAGTGTATTTTTCTAATGCTTGTCTTTGCTCTTCGGCGTTAGGGTCATTCACAGTCTCTCCACCACGAACTTCATCAATGGCTTTTTCGATTCCTTTTTTATCAGCGCCTGCCTGTTTAAGTAATTTACCAAGACTGTTTTCTTCACTTAACGCAGCTAAGATGAACATTTCGCTGGAAATATAGCTGTCTTTACGTTGTTGCGAGAGCTTATCGGTTAAATTTAAAAGACGGTTCAGTCCATTGGAAATGTGCATATCTCCACCTGTCCCTTCAACCTTAGGGAGTCTATCTAAAGCCTGGTCAAGTAAGTTGCGTAACTGAGATAAATTAACCCCAGCTTTAGTAAGCAATGGTCTGCTGCTGCCTCCTTGTTGATCCAGAAGTGCTTTCATAACATGTTCGGGTTCAATGAATCCATTATCTCGACCCAAAGCAAGGGATTGAGCATCAGCCAGAGCCATTTGGAATTTTGAGGTAAGCTTATCAGTACGCATAAAAGACCTCTCTTAAAGGGTGAATAAATTTAAAATCATTCATTTCTTGTGCCGAAATGCAGGATATTGTTTGAATTAAACGCTATCTGCCGTAAAATATGGGCCTATTTTTTAAAATCAAGTAGTTACCCATGAATAATACGCCTACAGGGGAAAATCCTGACTCACAAGCTTTGTTAAATCAAATTGTTCTCGAGTTTATGCGCGAACAAAAACGAAAAAGGCGATGGCGCTGGTTTATGCGTACAGTCTATTTTTTAATTTTTTTGATCATTGCCTACAGCCTATTTAGCATGTCTGAAGAAGACAAAAGCATAAAAACCAAACCTCATGTGGGTTTAATCGATATTAAAGGGAGTATCTTTGATAGCCAAACTGCAAGCTCTGAGAATTTTGTCAAAGGTTTAGATGACGCTTATAACAGTACTGGTCTTAAGGCGCTGATTTTACGAATCAATAGTCCCGGAGGTAGTCCTGTTCAAGCTGATTATATGTACAACACCATTAAATACTACCGTAATAAATATCCTGATATTAAAGTGTATGCTGTGTGTGCAGACATGTGTGCTTCTGCCGCTTATTATGTTGCGGTTGCAGCGGATGAAATTTATGCGAATCCCTCAAGTATGGTGGGCTCTATAGGTGTCTTGTACAATGGATTTGGTTTTGTAGACACTCTGCAAAAATTGGGTATCTCAAGACGACTCCAAACTTCAGGGAAAAATAAAGGTTTTCTCGATCCGTTCTCTCCCGTTTTGCCTGAGCAAACCAAGATTTTGCAAACAATGTTAGATGACATTCATAATGTCTTTATTAATAAAGTGAAAGAAGGTCGCGGGGATCGCCTAAAAATGGATGATTTAACCTTCTCAGGCCTTTTTTGGACAGGGGATCAGGCTAAAGAGCGAGGCTTAATTGATGGTTTTGCCAGCAGCGGCCAAGTAGCGCGAGACCTTGTTAAGGTTGAAAAAATTATCGACTATACCTACAAGCAAAACGTCTTTGAACGAGTCGCCAAAAATCTGGGTACAGCAATGATGGAGCAACTTCCTATTGCTCTTGGCCTCCAACAAGGAATCAGGTCGGAAAACAGGTTGGGCCTCGGCCCAACCTAAGAATAGGGGATTGCATACCATTTGCCCAATCTACATCACATTCAACTTGGAGATTCTTTAATCTTAGTTTAAGAAAGACGTAATGCTCTCATAATAAACGCATAATGTTCTGTTAATTATCTTTATGTACAATTATTAATCATAAGTAATTAATAATGGTGTACGGCTATGAGATTGACTGACTGGTGGAATGCGTTAATCACTGATTTAGATCGTCTAAAGGTCCTGGTTAAACAAGAAACTTCGAATTCGGAAGCATGGACTGCAGCAATGACCATGGCTACTGAAGGAAGAGAAATCGAGGCTAATTTATTTGCAGCGAGGACTAGAGAAGCAAATATCAAGAAAGCATCCGAAAAATTGGGAGCGGAATACACCAGTAGCGCAACAGAGGCCCCTCAATACCTTCCTAATGTAACGAATCCCGATGAATTATTATTTGCCATGGTTTTTTACCAGCACCTCAATCGCTACGCACAAATCAATGAAGGTAATTCCTTAGTCTTAAATGGGGTGAGGGCAAATGATGCTGTTGTACAGGCTAATATGATTGAATTAAAAAAACGAATTGAAGCTTATTGCAACAACGAAGAAGAAGCCAACAAAGTTAAAGAAACTTTTCCTGGTGTGACTCAACAAGCAGGAGCAAATCTGTTTGAAAAAGTCCAAAATATGCTCTCTGAATTACCGCTTGAGGATAAACTGATTGGCCAATTTGAAGAAGATGCAAAAAAGAAAATTGATGAGTATGATCAAGCCAATGTGGAATATAATCAGTCTAATATTGCCAGTCTTTTTACCGAATTGGATGCTGCACTCAAAAAGAAAGAAAAAATTCTTAGAGAAATTGCCGAATATAAAAAATTCATCGAAGAATTGCCTCATGATGATTCATTGCTCGATCGCTTAAAAGATGATAATGCACACGAATTGGAGCAAACCTTTCCTCGCGTTGCTGGCGAGTTAAGAAGCTTAGATACTCCTGATACTGAACGGAGTGGTGTGACGAAAGTGGCAGTAACTGCGACTCGTGCGGTAATTGGTGCAGCAGAAACGGTTGGCGGATGGACTAATTACCTGATAGGTGGAACAGTAGGCAGAGTCATGCCCCAAGGTATCAATAACTTAGCATCAAGCTTGGTAAGTATGGTAAGTGGTATTAAAGATACGGTAAAACCGTTGTCTAATGTCGCCAAGAAAAAAGAAACCTTAATTGAAAAAGCGCAACAACAAATCAATGATTTAGCTGATGGATTGAATTCTGGAGACGACCCTAAATTTAAAGTGAGTGGGAAAGATTTTGAGAAACTGTCCTCAAAACAAGTTGATGAATTAGCGGATAAAGTTGCGACCATTCGCTACATTGTTCACATTCAAAAATGCTTAGCGCTGTATGAACAAAAACAAGCGACCGGCATTGCGAAGGTAACCCAGATTGGTTTATTTAAACCAATTGTCAATTGGTTATCGACAACCTCATTTCGCCGTCTCATGCATGATAAGATATTGCTGATTAGTGAAGCAGAAAACCTTGAAAAACAATTGGAGTCCATGAAGGAAAAATTCGATAAAGGCGAGGCTTCTTATGGTCATGCTGAACTTACTGATGATCTCCATAATGCTCTAGAAAAAACAGCAAGAAAAGCTGAAAAAATACATTCAAAAAGTATTTATACGATGTTTTCTGCTACGCTTAAAGAAGAAAGTGAAAGAGCTAAAGACGATTTGAAAAAAGTCACTGAGGTGGCTGCACCTCCGAGAACTCCCTCATAGAGTTAGAGATAACCCGGGTTACGGCTATGCCTTCACCCGGCTGCCCACAGCTCAGTGTCCTGGCTGAATCCACGAAATTATCTTTAATTTATCTTTACTGAAATCGCGTTTTTCCCCCTCAATTCATCGCTCAATTTGTGATAAGATAGCCGACATTCTTAATAAAAACTCCTAATAATGCCTATTACTCATCTTCTTCTTGCACTCTTGGTTGTTGTAATTTGGGGTCTTAATTTTCTTTTTGTGAAATTAGCTCTCCACGAGATCTCACCTCTTTTTCTTTGTGTTCTTCGCTTTGTTTTAGCAAGTATACCAGCCATTTTTTTCATTAAATTACCTGCTGTTCCTTTCCGTGTGATCCTTTCCTACGGACTTATTATGTTCGCATTGCAATTTTCCTTTCTTTTCGTAGGAATGCATGTGGGTATGACGCCAGGAATGGGTTCAATCATCATGCAAACCCAGGTGTTTTTCAGCATGTTTTTTGCTGCACTTTTTCTAGGAGAGAAGGCTTCTATTTGGCAGGGTTTTGGTGCACTGATCTCTTTTACAGGGATTGGCATTGTTGCTATGCATTTCGATAAAAATGTTTCCCTGTTAGGGTTTGGATGTATTCTTGCGGCTGCGGCGATTTGGGGTTTTGGTAATCTTATTACCAAAAGAAACCACCACGTTAATATGATAGCGCTTGTAGTCTGGGGGAGCTTCGTTGCTTGGATCCCTTTGCTGCTTCTGTCTTTACTCGTTGAAGGCCCACGAACAATTATGCATACTTTCCAACACTTAACTTGGCAAAGTGTTGGTTCCTTATTCTATATTGTTTATGCGTCAACTTGGGTTGGTTATGGCGTATGGAATTGGTTAGTGAGCCGCTATCCCGTGGGGATGGTAGTGCCTTTTACCTTACTAGTCCCGGTAGTGGGCGTATTGAGCTCGGTATTATTACTCGATGAACCTTTCTATCTTTGGAAGTTGGTAGCAGGTTTATTAGTGATCAGTGGCTTGTTTATCAATTTATTTGGTGCACGCCTTTTTGCACCAAAAGTGCAGCAAGAGGTTTATTAAAGGGATAGTAAGTCCTGAGCGCCCCTAGCCCCCTTTAGGGGTAGGGCAAGAAGGATGAAAAGATGATCTCCGGCTCATTGGCGAATGATCTTGTTTCTATGTTAACGTTTTGTTGCCGGCATCAATGTTTGAAGTAATGACTTAAAAACCTTAGGTGTACCTGCAACAACATCACCCTGTTTTAGGTACTCCTCGCCCCCTTGCATATCGCTGATTAAACCGCCAGCTTCTTTAATGAGTAGGCTGCCGGCTGAAATATCCCAGGGGCGCAAGCCGAATTCCCATAACCCATCAAGCCTGCCGCACGCGACATAAGCAAGATCGAGCGCTGCCGATCCTGTCCTTCTAACGCCAGCGCATTTGCCGATGAGGGCTTCGAAAGTTGGCATATAACGCTTGGCGATCAGCGTATTGCGAAATGGAAATCCTGTACCCAATAAGGCACCATTTAACTGTGTCTGTTTAGAAACTCGAATGCGGCGATCATTGAGTTTTGCTCCACTTCCACGACTTGCGGAGAAGCATTCATGACGAAGAGGGTCATAGACCACTGCATGCTCGATGCGATTCTTAACTTTATGAGCGATAGAAACAGAAAAAAATGGAAAACCATGCAAATAATTGGTTGTGCCGTCTAAGGGATCAATAATCCATACGGATTCCGCCTCATCATTATGAATACCACTTTCTTCGGCAATGATACCGTGGTCAGGATAGGCCTTAAGAATAGAGGTAATGATCGCTTGTTCCGCTTTAACATCCACTTCGCTGAAATATTCTTCACTGCTTTTGGCAGTTATTTTTATTCGATCAATTTGTTCGATGTGACGGATAATAATATCCCCGGCTGAACGGGCGGCAGTAATAGCAATATTGAGTAATGGGTGCATAAGTTTGCTCGTTTTCCACAAAGCCGGCGATCTTACCACATTTTTTTTTGTACAGAGAGGAGTCATTGCTGGTATAGTTGCTATCATTGAATTTACGACCCTTCATTGTAACTGAGCAGCGAGGGCATTTTTTGCACAAAAATGCCCTCGCTGCCTGCGAAAGCCGTCCTTGGTTTTGAACATTTTTGCCTTAAAACTTTGGTTGCATCGGTTGCAATGGGTAAATTACTGCCTAAGGTTGTTTTATGAATTTTGCTTCGATTCGCATCGTTTTAGTGGCAACTTCTCATCCTGGAAACATTGGTTCTGCTGCAAGGGCTATGAAGACCATGGGATTGCGCAAGCTTTATTTAGTATCGCCAAAGTCATTTCCAGATCAAAAAGCCCATGAAATGGCAGCAGGAGCTGATGATGTACTACAAGAAGCAGTAGTGACGACATCCCTCGATGACGCATTGCAGGGTTGCCAATTGGTTTTTGCCACAAGTGCTCGGCCGCGCGGAATCGCTTTACCGGGATTAACTCCGGCAAGTTGCGCTGAACTAATAGCTCAGAAACCAGACAACACAAAAGTAGCGATTGTCTTTGGTCGTGAGCATGCTGGGTTAACCAATGAAGAGTTATTGCGCAGTCATTATCATGTCAATATTCCATCCAACCCAGAATACAGTTCGTTAAATCTTTCACAAGCGGTGCAAATCATTGCTTACGAGCTGCGCATGAAGCTCCTGGCTCCCCTTGCTGAAGTCGAGTTGCACCCTGGTCGTCCAGCGACCGCAGAGGAGATAGAAGGATTTTATGCTCATTTAACTGAAGTAATGACTGCCATTGAGTTTTTAAAACCGACCAATCCAACAAAACGATTACAACAAAGAATTCGGCGTTTATTTAATCGATCGCAATTGGAACACACAGAGGTATCTATTTTACGTGGCATTTTAAGTCAGGTGCAGTATGCATTGAAAAAGACCAATGAGAAATGAGTGGAGATAGGTATGCATAAACTACCCATTTATTTAGACTACATGGCGACAACGCCTGTTGATCCCCGGGTCATAGAGAAAATGATGAAATACTTAGGCCCAGACGGTCAATTTGGTAACCCAGCATCGGTAACGCATGTGTATGGCAAGCATGCGGCTGAAGCGGTAGAGCAGGCACGTGCACAGATTGCTCAAGTGATTCATGCCTCCCCCCGCGAAATTGTTTTTACCTCAGGGGCAACCGAAGCCGATAATTTAGCCATTTTGGGGGCCGCCCGGTTTTATCAGCGCAAAGGGCGTCATGTCATCACCCTGCGAACAGAGCATAAGGCTGTTCTTGATAGTTTTCAGCAACTGGAGCGAGAAGGATTTACGGTAAGTTATCTAAATACTCAACCGGATGGATTATTAAATCTGTCGACGCTGGCTGACGCTTTACGTGAGGACACTATCCTGGTGTCTATTATGCATGCCAACAATGAAATTGGAGTGATCCAGGATATTGCTGCGATAGGTGAGTTATTGCGCGATAAAGGGATTATTTTTCATGTGGATGCGGCGCAAAGTGCCGGTAAGCTTGAAATTGACCTCACTCAATTATCTGTCGATTTGATGTCGTTTTCAGCGCATAAAATCTATGGTCCTAAGGGAGTCGGCGCACTTTATGTTCGTCATAAGCCGAGAATTCGATTGCAACCCCTTTCATTTGGAGGTGGTCATGAAGGTGGATTACGGTCAGGCACATTGGCAACTCATCAAATTGTGGGTATGGGAGAGGCGTTTGCCCTTGCAGAGGAAAGTCGAATAGAAGAACAAGCAAAAATCTTGGGTTTGCGCCAACAACTATGGGATGGCATTAAACATCTGCCTGGCATCCGTTTAAATGGGCATGAACATCAACGTCTCGCAGGTAACCTCAACTTGACTTTTGCAGGCATTGAAGGCGATTCACTGTTATTGGCATTGCGTGAGATAGCCATTTCAACCACTTCAGCTTGCTCGGCAGCGAGCATGCAACCGTCCTATGTGTTGCGTGCTTTAGGTTTAACTGATGAGTTAGCTTATAGTTCAATTCGATTATCAATAGGACGTTTCACAACAGAAGAGCAAGTGAAGAAAGTCATTGCTATAATAATCCATCAAATCAACCGATTGCATAAAATATCGCCACTATGATATATAATGAACTTGTAGAATCCTGCTTTTTTGCCCCCGAACACGTAGGTACAGTGGACTTAACGCAGCATTTGAGCGTTTATCATCGCACTGGAGAAGCAGGCCGTGGGGATGTATGCGATTTTTATTTACAGTGTAACGAAGAGGGAGTTGTACTCAAAGCGCGTTTTAAGGCTTACGGAAACCCTTATTTAGTTGCTGCAGCAGAATGGCTCTGTCGTCAATTGGAAGGAAGCCAAATCCATACGCATCCTCAGTGGACTCATGGTGTGCTCGTTGAAAAATTGGCTATACCGAAAATCCGCTATTCGGTTGGATTGCAAGTCGAAGATGGCTATCAGGAACTAATCCAAAAAATGAAAGCAAAGTTAAAGGGGAAAACTAATGAGTGAAGTGATGCATCATACTAGTGACACAGGATTTGGTGTTAGTTTGAGCGAAACAGCGATTCGTCATGTTGTCGCTTATCTTGAGAAACAAAAAGGTAGCAAGGGTGTGCGATTTTCAGTTAAGAAAACCGGATGTTCAGGAATGTCTTACGTTGTCGATTATGTGGTTGCACCAAAAGACAATGACATTGTGCAGGAATTGACGGGTGATTATCAACTGTATATTGACAAAGCCAGTTACCCTTATCTTAAGGGAGTTAGGGTGGATTATGTCAAGCAAGGTCTAAATCATAAGTTCGTTTTTGAAAACCCAAATCAAACAGGACAATGCGGTTGCGGCGAGAGCTTTACTGTTGAGTAAGCCCGGATTTACAAAGATGAGAAGCAATCAAGATCAGTGCTGCTTTGGTTGCTTCTTAATGCTCGCTCGATTTATCAACTGATCGGCATCCTCTCTATGTGAGTTGGATCAAAGCCAACTTTTTTATTATTTGATCGATTTGTTAAAAACTAACTCTTTTATAAAGGTACCCGCTGAACAAAATCCCCTGAGTTAATCGCAATGGCACTTTTGTGTTTTTTTAATCAATTCAGAACTATTTTTTTATAAATTGAATTAAATTGTTTCAGATCGCGCAAAATTACTTGAAAAAAAGATTATTTTTCCTTAAGCTTTCCTTAATAAATGAATATCATTAAAACAATGTTTACATACTTTGCTACATTTGTTAGCATATAGGCCACGATGTTCATTTATGAAGTTAAATAACTATTTTTTTGATTGTTGGAGAGGATAATGAGTGCAGCAGTTATGCAGCGAGTTGAGAATCACAGTGAGGGGTTAAACCAGCAAGTTATTGCTGCTGTGAAAGGATATCTAAACGCAGTTGGCAATAAAGAAGCTAATTTAAACCTTTATCAATTGATTGTAGAAGAAGTTGAAGCTCCTCTATTTCGTACAGTGATGGAGTTAACTCGGTATAATCAATCTAAGGCAGCTCGTGTTCTTGGTGTAAGCCGTGGTACGTTACGCACTAAGTTGAAGCGCTATTTCGATGATGAGTTCATTGGTACTCGCGGGTAGTTTCTGAATTACTGGCCTTTCACTAGGCACTCTGCTAGTATTAGTAACAGAGTCGGTCAGGCAATCGCTCTTTGTGTACCACGAAGGGAGGAAAGTCCGGGCTCCATAGGGCAGAGTGCCAGGTAACGCCTGGGAGGTGTGAGCCTACGGAAAGTGCCACAGAAAATATACCGCCTGTTCATTTAGCAGGTAAGGGTGAAATGGTGCGGTAAGAGCGCACCGCGCGATTGGTAACAGTCGTGGCAGGGAAAACCCCACTCGGAGCAAGACCAAATAGGAATCCTACTTACCTTTGGTAAGAGCGTACGGCCCGTACGGGATTCGGGTAGGTTGCTTGAGGCATGTGGTGACGCATGTCCCAGATGAATGATTGTCCGCGACAGAACCCGGCTTATCGACCGACTTATTTTTATCTCAATAGGCATGCTCATTAACGCGAACTTAGGCCGCCTGCCCCTAATTCATTCGGTAACGTAAACGTTCACGTATAAATCAGCAGGGTAAACGCGTCTCATAGGACTATATAAAACCAAAAAGTCTAAGTTCCGCTCGTTATGCCTGAAAAGTACTCACAAATTTAGACAGGAGAATGCGTTTACCCCTGTATAAATCAATCCTTCTCTTGATTCTAATCTTAACTCGACTTACTATCGCGCATTTAGGAATGCGAAGAGTATTGACTATGATGTTATGTATCGATGTGGGGAATTCTCATATTTACGGGGGTGTTTTTGCTGGAGAAGAAATTCGTCTTCGCTTTCGTCATACATCAAAAATCAGTACTTCTGATGAGTTAGGTATTTTTCTTAAATCCGTGTTACGTGAAAATCAATGCTCTCCGGAGGCAATTAACCAAATTGCTATTTGCTCAGTGGTTCCACAAATTGATTATTCTTTGCGTGCTGCCTGCTTAAAATATTTTTCAGTAGAGCCTTTTTTCCTTCAATCGGGAGTGAAAACAGGCCTAAACATTAAATATCGCAATCCTATTGAAGTAGGGGCCGACCGTATCGCCAATGCAATTGCGGCCACTTCGCTATTTCCTGGGAAAAACATCATCGTCATTGATTTTGGCACTGCAACTACTTTCTGTGTCATCACCGCCCAAAAAGGGTATTTAGGGGGATCGATTTTACCTGGTGTACGTTTGGCGGTGGATGCACTGGCTTTGAAAACTGCAAAATTGCCCGCTGTGGAAATAATTAAGCCTGAGCAAGTAGTCGGGCGCTCCACGATAGAAAGCATCCAAGCCGGTGTGTACTATGGTGCTTTGGGCGCTTGTCGAGAATTAATTCATCGTATTAAAGAAGAGATTTTCTCAAAGCAAGAAGTTCTAGTGCTTGCAACCGGAGGATTTGCTTCTTTATTTGATAAACAAGGTATTTACGATCACCTCATTCCAGATTTAGTGTTACAAGGGGTTCGTTTAGCGGCAGAGTTAAATTGCTAGCGCTTTCTGAGAAGAATACTTCTCAAGTTGAAAAATACAAAAGTAGTTTATTGAGGTAAATCAGTTGTCCTTCTGTTTTTATTCAGAACAAATTTATTCATCAGATTGAAACTTTTGCGATAACTCACTTTTCTCCTAACTCCTATGTCTCGCGGACAAGGCGTGAGGCGTAGAAAAAAGAATGAACAATTCGAAATAGTTGCGAATGTCCTCGTAGGCTGGTTTTTTGTCTGCTGTTTTCAAAGATTATTAAATTCTCATTATGAAAATATTTAACTCATATTTTGGAAAAATAAACCACTTTGCATGGATTTTTTTTTAAAATCGTCGTTAAAGGGTTGACGCTTGGGAAATTGTGTTTCTATAGTGTATAAAAGTGGTTTAAAATAACAAAAAAGTGGAGAATTGTGGGGAGGGTGAGATGTCGGCGGATTGTTTAATAAAATTTCAGCTGGCATCTCAGTCACCTGCATAAATTGAAAATCATGTTTCGCGGAATTAATGCCATTACCATCGACGGAAAAGGCCGACTTGCTGTGCCAACCCGTTATCGAGATGCCTTGACTGCACAAGACAAGGCCTCTTTGGTAGTGACTATTGATACAGAAGAAACCTGTTTGCTGCTTTATCCAGCAGAGGAATGGCAAATCATTGAGGATAAATTACAAAGTTTGCCAAGCTTTAATGCAGCAGCACGGCGCATTCAACGCTTGTTGATTGGGCATGCGACGGATGTGGAATTAGACAATAGTGGGCGTATCCTGCTGCCACAACTACTCAGGGATTATGCACATCTCGATAAAAAAGTAGTGATGATTGGTCAGGGTAATAAATTTGAAGTATGGGATGAATGCTTGTGGCAAACCAGGCGTGAGCATTGGTTAGCTGAAGAAGCCTCTAGAGAAGATGGATTGCCTGATGAAATGAAAACCTTTTCTTTGTAACGGAAGTAATTATGACAACGCATCAATCAGTATTGTTGCAAGAAGCAATTGATGGCTTGGCCATTAAGCCAGAAGGCGTCTATATCGATGGAACGTTCGGGCGTGGTGGGCATAGTAAGGTTATTTTGCAGCGACTATCGGCATCCGGACGATTGCTTGCGATTGATAAAGACCCTGAAGCAATTGCCTACGCTAAACAGCATTTTGCCGATGACCCGAGGTTTCAAATTATTCATGGTTCGTTTGCTACGCTTGCGGAACTTGCTAAAGCAGAACAGATCTACGGCTGTATTGACGGTGTTTTGTTAGATCTCGGTGTTTCATCACCGCAATTGGACAATCCCAACCGAGGCTTCAGCTTTATGCAGAAAGGTCCTTTAGATATGCGTATGAATTTGCAGCAAGAATTGGATGCTGCGCGCTTCATCAATCATGCAGAGGCCGAAGAAATGGCGACTGTCTTCAGAGAATACGGGGAAGAGCGTTTTGCGGGTCGTATAGCGCGGGCAATTGTTGCTGCGCGAGAACAAACACCCATTAAGACAACCGATCAGTTAGCTGAAATTGTTAAGCAGGCAAATCCAAAGTGGGAAAAGCACAAACACCCTGCAACCCGTGTATTTCAAGCAATACGTATTCACATCAATCAGGAGCTCAGTGATTTGGTGACTTGTCTGAATAGTGCCATGGATGCGTTAGCGGTGGGGGGGCGCCTGGTGGTTATTAGTTTCCATTCCTTGGAGGACCGTATTGTGAAGCAATTCATGCGTGATAAAGAGTATGGGCATCGTCCCCCACCCGGTGTTCCTCTACGCAATGTGGAAATGTCGACCAATTTTAAAAGAGTAGGTAAGGCTATAAAAGCGTCTGATAACGAAATAAGGCAGAACGTTAGAGCCCGTAGCGCAGTTTTACGTATAGGAGAAAAAATAGCATGAATGCTGCGGCCAGAGCGATCAATCAAAGCAATTTTTTTACTGGACAATTATCCGATATGCGGTTTTCAAAACAGCTTTGTTTTTTACTGACTCTATTGTTAGCGGTTCTAGTCACTGCATTGGCGATTGTTTATACTACCAACGAGCATCGTATCTATTTCAGCCAATTACAGAGCTTGGAACAGGAAGCTAATCAATTACAATTACAGTGGGGGCAATTATTGTTGGAACAAGCCAGCCTTGCAACGCCTGCCCGAGTTGAACAATTGGCCGTGGAGAAGTTGCAAATGAGATTACCCATGGATAAAGAAATTTTTATATTACGAACAGAATGAAAAATAATGGCCACCAGGCACGATTAATCGTCGTATCTTGTTTTTTCCTCTTGGTATTAGGCGCTCTTTTATGGAGGATGCTGGATTTAACGGTTCTGCATCGTCAATTTTTACAAGGACAAGGAGATGCGCGCAGTTTGCGTGTAATCGACATACCGGCGCATCGGGGCATGATTACTGACCGTCAAGGAATACCACTTGCGGTAAGTACTCCAGTACAGTCTGTATGGATAAATCCTAAAACCTTTAATCCCACTCTCAGGCAGCTGACTGAATTATGTCGTCTATTGAACATTTCTCCTAGGCATCTGCGCAGCAGTGTGGGGCAAGCCCGTAATCGAGAGTTTCTCTATTTACAACGCCAGTTGCCCCCACCACTAACCAAAAAAATTGAAGAACTTAATATCCCAGGGGTCAACTTTCAGCAAGAATTTAAGCGATACTATCCTGAGGGGGAAAGTATGGCTCAATTACTGGGTTTTACCAATATTGATGATATCGGAATCGAAGGTCTAGAACTCGCCTATCAAGATTGGCTAATGGGAACCAATGGCAAAAAAAGGGTTGTCAAAGATCGGATGGGCGAAATTATTGAAGAGCTTGGGATTATTAAGCTGCCTCGTCCCGGTCAGGATTTGGTATTAAGCATCGACCGGCGTATCCAGTATTTGGCTTACCACGAATTGCAAAATACAATGGAAAAATTTGCAGCAAAATCGGGTTCAGTAGTGGTGGTCGATACTCGCAATGGAGAAATTTTAGCGGCGGCAAACGCACCCTCTTTTAATCCCAACGCGCGTGGTCGCTATACTTTAGACAGTTATCGCAATAGGGCTTTGACGGATACTTTTGAGCCTGGGTCTGTAATCAAGGCATTTAGTATAGCAAGCGCTTTAGGAAGTGGACTCTTTAAGCCAGATACTATCATTGATACACGGCCAAGTTGGATGATTGTCCATGGTCATACCATTCGTGACATTCATAATTATGGTGTTCTGGATGTTACTGGCGTGCTTCAACATTCGAGTAACGTGGGTGTAGCAAAAATGGTCTTAGCCAGCCCACCGGAGCAATTAATTGGTTTATTACAGCGCGTTGGTTTTGGACAGCGCACGGAGAGTGGTTACCCCGGAGAAAGTGATGGCAGTATTGTCAATGTTAAAGATGCAAATCCTTTTGTATTGGGTACCGTGAGCTTTGGTTATGGCATGTCAGTGACTGCGCTACAATTAGCCAAAGCATATCTTATTTTTGCAAACGAAGGTCGGTTAAAACCCGTTACCTTATTGCATAATGAAAATGAAGTAGTAGGGGAGCAGGTTTTAGATAAAAAAACGGCAAAACAGGTTCTTGCGATGTTGGAAGCAGTGCTAGGTAACGGGGGAACGGGGCGCTCAGCAAGAGTTCCAGGATATCGTGTGGCAGGAAAAACGGGAACTGCTCAAATCGCTGGCAAAAATGGCTATGAGAAACATCGCCATATTGCAAGCTTTGTGGGTATCGCCCCTGTTTCAAATCCTCGCTTCGTTGTCGCTGTCGTGATTCACGAGCCTACTAAAAACGGTTATTACGCAGCCTCCGTTGCCGCCCCTCTTTTTGCGCAAGTCATGTCGGGAACGCTGCGTATTCTTGATGTTCCACCTGACCAAACGACTACATGAGGTGATAATGAAATTTGCTGAGCTGATGCAACCGTGGATTAAAGGGGCTATTCCTGAATGCGAAATTTTAGGTTTGCACAACGATAGCCGGCAAATTAAGCCAGGATTTTTATTTTTCGCTTACCCCGGTCTGGCAACGGATGGACGCCTCTTTATCCAGCAAGCAATCAATGCTGGAGCAGCTGCATTGGTTTATGATCCCGAAAATTGGTCTTCTGTTAGCCAAATCCCAGCACATTTTCCAGCCGTACCTGTACCGAGGTTAGGAACCCAGCTAGGTGCCATCGCGAGTCGGTTTTATGGGGAGCCAACAAAAAAACTTGCTGTCACAGGCGTGACAGGAACTAACGGCAAAACAACGATTGCTTTTCAACTGGCACAAGCACATAACTTATTAGGTGAGCATGCCGCTTATATTGGCACGATAGGGCAGGGCGAAGTTTCGGCCTTGCAACCTTTAATTAACACCACACCCGATGCGCTTTGTTTACAAGAGCTTATGCATTACTATGAGCAAAAGGCAATAAAACACGTTTGCATGGAAGTTTCTTCACATGCTTTGTCTCAAGGACGTGTCGATAGTATTGAATTTCAACAAGCCATTTTTACTAATCTAAGCCATGAGCATTTAGATTATCACCTCAACATGCAAGCTTATGCTGAAGCAAAAGCGATGTTATTCGCGAAACCTAATCTTCAATGGGCAATAATTAATAAAGACGATAGCTACAGTTCGTTAATGCGCAAGCAGTGTAAGGCCAAGCAAATCATGAGCTATGGTGTGCGAGAGGACGCTGAAGTAAAAGCACTGCGTTGGAATGTTAATCTCAAAGGAACAGAGCTTGAATTAGTGTCGCCATGGGGCCATCAGGAATTGGTGATTAACGCTTTGGGATTTTTTAATATTTATAATGCATTAGCTGTCTTCACCAGTTTATTAGCTTATGGTTATCCTGTGGAAAAAGTAGTTGAGGTCATGACAAAATTACAAGCGGCTCCCGGGCGAATGGAAATTGTAACTCGAGAACCTTACACTATTGTTGATTACGCGCATTCTCCCGATGCATTGGAAAATGTATTGGCTACCTTGCAGAATGTTAAAAAAGGTCGAATCATAGTGGTATTCGGCTGCGGTGGTGATCGCGATAAAACAAAACGTCCAATGATGGGTAAAATCGCCAGCCAGTATGCCGATATTACAATCATTACGAGCGATAATCCACGTACCGAAGATCCCCTCGCCATTATCGAGGCAATAGAGTCCGGTATTTCAAACAAAGTGAATCTTTATAAAATTCCCGATCGTGAGCAAGCCATTGCCAAAGCAATGAGCTTGGCGAATAAGGATGATATTATTCTAGTAGCAGGGAAAGGGCATGAGAATTATCAGCAAATTGGTAACGTTCGTCATGCTTTTTCTGATCAGGTCGTTATTCGACGATTGAGTGAACAACCTGCGTAAATAGTTTATTTTTTTGTTCAGCAATATTATCATTTGAGCAGTACAGTCTATTATTCCCGACTTCATTAAAGTCGCGTTATTGTCTTCTTAAAAAATATCTGTATGATGCTAACCCAAAGTTTTTTCAACAAAAAATTCGACTGAAAGCGCTTTTTAGCAGGATTTATAAATGGTATTTTCATTAAAGCATGCAGGGATAGCTGTTGTATTTCTTGGTTCATTTTCTTTCTACTCTCTTGTGTTTTCTTCCTCTTTGGGAAAGGCAAAACTGGAATTTACAGGAGAATTAGGTGTTAATCATTTGCAATTAGGCAACTCCTCTTATCAAATTACTGAGACAGAAACCGATAACCTCCATCAAACTCACAATCCAGTTGTTGGTCAATTTAGTCTTGGAGTTGGTTATTTTTTTCCTTTTTCTCGCACTGCTTCTCCAGCTACTCAGTGGCAATGGTTCTCAGGCCTGCGAGCCGCTTTAAATTTACACTATTTTGATCATGATTTTTTCAATAATGAGATCAGAGGACAGATTGAGCAGTACCAAGATCCAACAATGAATAATTATCTTTATGGAATCTCCATTGCCAATGCCCGCCTGATGTTTAATGTCGCATTAACTCTTGCAACCTTAAAGAAATTTTCTCTCTTTGTAAGCGGTGGCATTGGGTCTACGTGGACAAAGCTGCGCTATGATGATGAGCCTGTCTTAGGAGTTGAGGCAGGTGCCTTATCGTTAAGTAGCTATAAAAAAACAGGATTTGCTGCTGAAGGAGGAGTAGGTATCGCTTATCAGATTAAAGAAAATACTCACCTTTTACTCCAATATCTTTATGCTGATTTAGGCACAGTCAGAACAGCTAATACAGGTATTTTAGATGGAGAATTTGCGGTTATCGGCCCAGCTCGTTTTCACTTGCGTTCACAGGGAATTTCATTAGGTATCCGTATAAATCCCTAGTCGCTTTATTAAAAGGATTCAATACCATGCGTAAATACAGTTATCTATTGGTGTTTTTTTGTTGTTGGACGCATTGGCTTTGGGCAGCGAAACTACCTTTAGAATTTGTTTCCTTACCTGTTATAACAGACATGGAGCCTAATCAGTCTCAAACCCTGACTTACGTAATTCACAATAATTTACCCACACAATATTTACCTTTACGCAGTATTACTGTTATCAATGGTGGTGATCAGCAGCCCCCTTCTCCTGCTGCAATAGCGAGTACCTGCGGGACTTTTATTGCCCCTAATGCTTATTGTTCAATTATTGTTACTTTGGGTAATCTAGTTCCAGGTAGGTTTTATCGCCATTTAGTGATTGATTACAATGGAAGAGCACCCTTAGTGAGTAGTATTGCTTTTAATGTGACTCAAGCGAAGTACACAATCTTAATGTATATAGTGGGTTCTGATTTGGAATCACTAGGTCAATCCGCTAGCTTTAATATCAATCAAATGGCCACGGTGGGTTCTTCTAAGGAAATGAAAGTGGTTTTAGAAACCGGAGGTGCTAATGCACCTGGTTGGCTAACTGTGCAACGCAAGATTGTACTGCCAGGAAGTGCCGTAACTCTTCAGGATTTAGGTCCTGTCAACATGGCAGCAGCGAGTACCATTCAGGATTTTATCCAATGGGGAATGACTAACTTTCCAGCGGATAATTATATTTTAATTTTTAACGATCACGGCGGTGGTCCAAATGGTGGTTTTGGCGGAGATGAGCTTTACAATAATGCCGCGACACCTATCAATCAATTGGTTGCTGCCATTAGAGGAGCCACTCTCAATACAGGGAAGCGTTTTGAAATGATCGGTTTTGATGCCTGTTTAATGGCTAGTGCAGAGCTCTTAGCAGGTCTAGCTCCGTATACCAATTATTTCGTCGCTTCGGAAGATTTAGAACCTGGTCAAGGATGGCAGTACAACACTTTTCTTGCTTATGTAAAGAATAATTTACTGGCTAATGGATTAGCCATTGGTATCGATATTATTAATGGCTATATGAGCCAGAATGAAGGTGATTCCACCACGTTATCAATAGCCGCTTCCTCTGAGGTAGCTAATTTAATTGCTGCAATTAGCAATTTTGCAAATGCTTTAAACAGCCATGTTCGTTCTGTTTCTGAGTGGAAAGCCATTGCGAATGCACGCTATAAATCGGCTGATTATTCAACGTCCATATGGGAGGCGAATAGTTTCGATGTAGTGGATTTGACCGCCTTTGCTACAGCCGTTGCTGCCCAATTTCCAGCAGATCCCGTACTGCAACTCGCTACAAACGCCGTAGTCAGTGCGAATGCGAATACCATTAAGTATTTATTAAACAGCGCTAATCGAGCCGACTCAAACGGATTGACTGTTTATTTTCCTTCCATTTTAGGGCAGTATGACCCAGACTACCCGAGTAATACGAAATTAAATGGTCAGGAATTTTTTTCAACCAATTATGTTAGCTTAGTACAAGATTATTATCAGTTTTATAGTGCTAATACTTCTAGCTTAGTAGCCAACCCGACCAATCTACAATATGACGGAACTACCTATACCGCCACAATAACGAATGATTACAATGAATTATTTGCTGCCGTGGGTAATGATGCATGTCCCTTTAGTGTT
Source organism: Legionella maceachernii (assembly GCF_900167045.1). GTDB lineage: Bacteria > Pseudomonadota > Gammaproteobacteria > Legionellales > Legionellaceae > Tatlockia > Tatlockia maceachernii. The sequence continues at coordinate 297,654 of NZ_FUXJ01000002.1, forward strand.
TTTGACAGAAGGAATAACCCTCTCTCTTCCCCTCCTTGTTATACCTCAATTCAATATCAGGGAATTGATGCTGTGGCTGGAGTTTCCAACACCTGGAATATTAGTTTTGTAAAAGCAGATCATGTGGATGAATGGCCGTTAATTAATGATGAGCCCATGCTATTAATTCCTGATGATGCCACTCCTAGTGTGCCTGGAGAGGACACTTTTATAATCCCCGTTACCATGAGCGATGCAGGTTACAGTACAGGATTCTTGAGTGTCGTGAAAAATGCCAATGGAACTTATGAAGTAGTGGGTTTCCAAAAATCGGTTGGTAGTTCAAACACCGCAGCAAAGATAACGGACATAGAGAATGGCACGCAATTCTTTTTACGAACCTATGCTTTTGATGGCAGTAGATGGTTATTATTGCGCACCGACGTTGCGATAACGTCACCTTTTACGATTTCCTTTGGTTCAGTATCTGCACCTGCATTTACTAATTTTAGGTTTTTGGTGGGGGATAGAACCGGCAATCTGACGATTACGGACGACTCAAAGCCTTATTAAACCACTCTCGCAAGGGATTTAATGCGAATTGAACGCGAAAATTTAAATTCCTAATATTTCTTTTGTCTGTGCATCACTCACTGGCAAGAGGTATTTACAAAAATCATGGCGTTTTTGGTGGGCTTTACGCAGGCTTAAGAAACTTTGCTGAAGATGGTGTGAAGATTTCAATAAAGTGGTTTCTTCAAGCGGGTTATAGAGATGCAGGGCCAGCTCCTGCCAGCTCTCAACTTCATTGAAGGAAATAGACCCTGTAACTGCCGGTTCACTAATAGAAGGAGGGGCTAGATTAAAGCAAGCATGCAATTTCTTACTGACCATATGAATGGCATTGTATTTTGCTTCGATGCTGTGTCCGGCTATATGGGGAGTACAGAGTGTCGCACTTTTTATAATTTCTGGGTTGATGTGAGGCTCATTCGTGTAGACGTCAGTACAGTAAATAATGGGTTTTTTGAGCTGTAATAGGGCTTCTTCATCCATTATTCCACCACGTGAGGCGTTAATAATCACTGCCGTTGGTTTGAGCTGGTTAAGAAGTGTTTCACTAAAGAGGTTTCGGCTTGGATGAGGAAGGTTATCGTGTAAATTGGCATGGATGGCAATGAGATCGCATTGCAGAATTGTTTCAAGAGTACAGCTACTAAAAAGGGGATCCTTTTCACTTTTAAGTGGGTCATAACAGTGTACTTCCATGCCAGCGGCCATCAAACGTTTAACGACTTTAGCCCCGACTTCTCCTACTCCGATAACTCCTGCTTGTACCTCACTAAACCCTTTATATTTTTGCAAAAACGCCAGGGTAGCAATCACATAATCGGCTACAGCTACAGCATTGCTCCCCTTGGCATCAATTAGTTCAATGCCATTATTCTGTAAATAAAGGTAATCGATATGATCAGTGCCGGAACTTGCTGTGGCAACATAACGTAGCGACTGACCTTTTAATAACTGTTCATTCACTTTGAGTGTGGAACGGCAAAGTAAAATATGCTGATCGTTAAGAAGATGAGGAATTTCATCGGCATGGCGATAGACGCTAAGCTCAAACGGTTTAGGAAAGGCTTCAATTAACCCAGGTAAGCTGGCATCGGCGAGAATTTTCATATACCAAATAAGGTGTAAATTCCAGCCAGAGACCAGCGTAGAAGAGGAAGAATGAACCAGCCTAAGGCACCCGTAAAGATAAGGGCCAGAAGAATAAAAAAACCATAAGGCTCAATTTTTTGGTACTGAATAGCCTGCTTAATGGGTAAAAGGCTGGCAACAATTCGGCTTCCATCCAAGGGTGGAATGGGAACTAAATTTAAGTACGCTAATACAAGATTAATCATTATGCCTGCTTGCCCTGTGAGTGCCATAAATAAAGCAGCACTGGAGGTGGTCGGATTCAATATCATCCCTAGCTTAAGGCAAATTGCCCACAAAAAAGCCATGAGTAAATTGGATAGTGGGCCTGCTGCGGTAGCAAGGGCCAAATCACGACGAGGATTATGTAACAAAGAAGCATTAATGGGCACGGGTTTTGCCCAACCAAAGACGAAACTAAATTGGCTTAGTAGGAGCACTACGATGGGAACGAATACAGTACCAATAAGATCGATGTGTTTTAGTGGGTTAAAGCTCAATCGTCCAAGCATTTTAGCCGTTGTATCGCCAAAACGAGAGGCCACCCAGGCATGTGCCGCTTCATGGATTGTGATTGCGAAGAGTACAGGCAGTATCCAAATGACTATTCGCTGGACAGTTGATAATTCGAGCATGAATAACACGCCTTGTTAAGAGAAGGCTAATTCTAGCGGATAGTTGTTCCTCTGCTCAAGGTTTTCTTTCCAGTACAACTAGCAGGTGGTAAAGCGGCTCATAGACAAAATGAAGATTTCTAAGATGGCTTAAAAGTTAGATGCAGCTATCTTATTGTACGCAATTTATTTTGCAGTATCTTGAGTATATACTCCTAGCTCACAGACTTTTCATGCTCACTATGAAAGTGATGACATTGCCGAAATTAACTCATTATTTGCTCTTAACATTATTTTCCTTGCTCCTTTTACTGCCAGGGATTGTCAAAATGCCTGTCATGGACAGGGACGAGGCGCATTTTGCGCAAGCAAGTCGACAAATGGTACAAACAGGTAACTATTTTCAAATTCGTTTCCAAGAGACGACGCGTTTTCGCAAGCCCCCTGGCATTAATTGGCTACAGGCTGCCTCAGTGAAGTTATTTAGCAATCCCGATGCAAACATCATATGGCCTTATCGTATTCCCTCGTTGCTAGGAGCCTTAATCTCTATTTTATTAACTTATTTTTTTTCCCGCCGGTTTCTCGGACAGACGGTTGCGGTGTTAGCCGCGGTAATGCTTGCTTCTACCTTGCTGCTCGTTGTCGAAAGCCATATGGCTGTAATTGATGCTTCATTACTGTCCTCTGTTGTGCTGATGCAAGGTGCGCTTTGGATCATTTACCAAGCAGGTATAGAGGGCAAAAGAGTGCATTGGGGCTGGGCCGCTTGTTTTTGGTTAGCAATGACCTATGGACTTGTGCTAAAAGGGGTTACCCCTTTGGTCGGTATTTTATCGATAATTGCTTTATGCCTTGTTGAAAGGCGAATCGCTTGGCTGCGCAATTTACAAGTGATGAAAGGAGTATTGGTATTTATTGCGCTCAGTCTTGCCTGGATAATCATGGTCAATGAGGCAGAGCATTCCAATTACCTTTTGCAAGTGATTCATAGGGATTTACTTCCTAAGTTAAAAGGGGGACACGAATCACATGGGAAGCCTCCTCTCTTTCACCTCTTAATTCTCCCGTTGACTTTCTGGCCTGCGTCACTATTTTTATGGCAAGCGGGGGTTCATGCGGTTAAGCACCGGCGAGAAAAAGTCATCAAATTTTTACTGGCTTGGATCATTCCAACCTGGATTTTTTTTGAATTAATGCCGACAAAGCTTCCACAATACGTCCTTCCGACTTTTCCAGCAATCGCTTTATTATGTGCTTTGGCAATTCAAGGAGATAATCACGATAAAAAACCAGGAAAATGGTTACATCTACTGCAAGTGCTTTGGGTTGTTTTATCAACAGGTTTAGCCCTCAGTTTCGTAAGCTTGCCTTATTTAGTGATGCAACAATTTACGTTGGCAAGCGTTGCTCTGTGCATTTCAATAGTAGTACTAAGTGTTATCGCTGCTCGCTTTGCTTGGAACGGGATTTATCGTCAGGCCTACCTAACAACTCTATTGATAGCACTAATCAGTTATTCACTGATCTTTACTGCTCTTCTTCCTCAGTTAAAACCCGTATGGCTTACTTCAAATCTTGTGCAGCTTGTTAATGGAAAAGCGATTGCGGATGATAAACCCTTACTTGTGGTCGGTTTTGATGAACCAAGTCTTGTGTTTAATTTAAATACTAAATCGGTCCAATTTGTGAATGGTGTACTCGCTGGACAAATCTTACAATCGGACCCTTCACGCATTGCTATCGTGGAGGCAAATCATTTTGCCCATTGGGAAAACAGTTTCATGGACTTAGCAATTTTGGGGCGAATCAAAGGATTTAACTACAGCAAAGGGCATTGGGTGGAGCTTTTTTTGATTGGACAGCAAAAGCCTGGGGTTAGCCATGTCACCCTTTGATCGCTTATTGGCAATTATGACAAAACCCCTGGTTATGATGCTCTATTTTGGATTAATAGCACTGTTGTTTTTTTATTTGGATAAACCGATTGCTTATTATTTTCATGCTCTTGATTTAAGGCATCATCTCCCCCTTTTAAGTGTTCTCACTCGTTTTGGATTAGGGGCTGTTTATGTTCCTACTTTTTTGGCCTTAGCACTGTGCTTTCGTTACCTTGTTAAAAATCCGAGGTTGGAAGCGAAGGCCTGGTTTTTATTAATGTGTGTTATTGTTCCAGGATTAATCTGCTTATTGCTGAAAATGGCTTTAGGGCGCGCTCGCCCAAGGTTGCTTTTAGATGGCCAAATGTATGGTTTCTACGGATTGAAATGGAACCCAAATTTTTGGTCACTTCCTTCAGGCCATACAACGACCATTATGAGCGTTATCTTTGGTTTATGTATTTTGTTCCCGCGCTATTTTTATTGGTTTATTTTATTGGGAATAGCAGTGGCTTTATCAAGGGTTTTTCTAAGTCATCATTATCTTAGTGATGTGCTATTTGCTGCTTACCTTGCTTTGATCGAAGTAGGGCTTTTGCGGAACATCTTGCGACGTAAATCGTGGCTAGCCCCTGTGTGGCAACATACTGTATAATGGCTAAATTTTGCTATCTTAGGTAGTCTTTAAATGTCTTCAGATCAACAAAGAGAAGTATCCATAGTGATACCTGTTTACAATGAAGTTGATAACGTTGAGGCATTATATCAGGAAATTAGAGCCGCTTTGCCGGCAGATGATTTTACTTATGAAGTGATTTTTGTTGATGATGGAAGTGTTGATGGGACAGTCGCTCGTCTAAAGACGTTAGCTCAGGTCCATAAAAATTTGCGTGTGGTTTATCATAAGCGCAATTACGGTCAAAGTGCTGCCTTATTAAGTGGTGCGAGAGCTGCTCGCTATTCAATGCTGGTTACGTTGGACGGTGATGGTCAGAATGATCCAGCTGATATTCCTCGTCTGTTTGCACACTTGCAAGACGCGAATACAGTGGTTTTAGGGAATCGCAACAAAAGAGATGATAATCACTTACGTAAAATGTCTTCGCTGATTGGTAATCGTGTGAGGCGTCAACTATTGAAGGACGAATGCTCTGACACCGGCTGTAGTTTAAAATTATTTCCGCGCGAGGCATTTTTAGCCCTTCCTCATTTCAATCATTTACATCGTTTTTTACCTGCATTATTTAAAAGAGCAGGGTTTAAGTTGATTAACTTACCCGTTAATCATCGACCTCGCAGACACGGCGTATCTAAATATGGGGTCATGAACCGCTTGTTTGTTGGCATACATGATTTAATCGGTGTTCGCTGGTTGCTCAAACGTCCGTGTGCACCGGAGGTGTCCATCAATGAACATTAATTATTTTTGGCTCGCGATAGGCTTTATTGGACAGGGAATATTTTCTGCGCGTTTTATTGTTCAATGGCTAGTCAGTGAAAAAGAGAAAAAAAGCGTTATTCCCGTTGCTTTCTGGTATTTGAGTTTATTTGGGGGAATTACATTATTGCTTTATTCAATTTATAAGCGCGATCCAGTCTTTATTTTAGGGCAGGCAACAGGCGTATTTATTTATGCGCGCAATTTGTACTTGATTCACCGCGAGCGAGGCTCTCGCTTTAGGATAAGGCAATCCAGTTTTGCGCGAAAATAGAAGAGCAGCAAAACTGCACTGCTGATTATTTAACCGAAGAGTAAGCATAGCCTGCAATGACTAGATGATTTTTCGGATTTTTAATCAGAGTTATGCCGCTGATCTCAGGTTGCTTGACGGCAAAAAAATCGATCCAGATTGGGCGTAAAGACGTTTGCCAAACCAGTAAAGAATTTCCTTGAGGCAATTTAGGATAAGTCGATGGATGCAATAACCATCCATAGTGATCAGGTCGCAGTAACATGAAATTTCCCAAAAGCCAAAGAGAGTCAGCGACAATAAATTTTGTTTGCTGATGATCGGTATTAATGGCTTGTACCATTTGATTAATGAGAAACTCATCTTGTATTTTCTGCTTACTGTGGCTTCGATGGATTAACACCATAAGAAAAATGAATTGAACCGTTAAAGCGAGAATCAAAAAATACTTTACCCTTTGCTTTAATTGATTCGTTAGATTCACTTGTTTAAAGAGCAAAAGCGGGCATAAAAAAAGAATGGGTATAAGCCAGCGTGTTTCAAAATTGCTCATTCCACTGAAAAAAATCAACGAAACCAGCAATGGGAAGCATAGTCTATGGTAACGAACGAGTAAGGAATGTAAATGGTTTTGCAATGGCACAGATTGCTTCGCAGGGAAAAAAAGGTAAATGATAATGAAAGATGGCACTGCGAAACTAAGACTTGTTTTCATTAAATACCCTAAACCTAGCAATCGGTTATGATCACTTGCTAATTTGTAAGCGCTGCGAAAAGCAAGATTGGGGAAGTGGGCTATCCAGAAAAAATAGGGGCTCGCTATAGCGCCAGCGATGAGTAAAGTGATTAAACTGTGCCAATTAATTATTTTAGAGCGGTAATGCGGTAGAGAAATTGCAGTAAAAACAAATAAAGCAAGAAAAATCAAGTAATTAAATTTCGATAAAAATCCTATCCCAATAATAAGTCCTAAAATGGTATACCAGAGCGTTTTCCCCAACAAGGAGGGGGCAATAAACCAATACCAGGTAAGGCATGCGGCGAATAACGCTAAAATAGAATGAGTATTGTCCTTTATTAAATCAAGACTAATCGCCGGAATGAATACCCAGCTCAATGTAGCGCACCAGGCTAATGAAACGGAGGGGCAATAAAGGCGGCAAATTTGATGAAAGCTATAAAAGCAACCAAAAAGGAGTAGCGATTTTAGTAAAGCAAGACTGGCGAGATTCCGACCTAATAATTTAAAAAAAAAGTACTGCAGCCAGGAATAAAGAGGGGGTTGATCAGGGTATCCAGGAAGAAGCTGCTGCGCCATGACCATTTGCTCTGCTTCATCAATCTCTAAAAGCGATCCGCGCAAAAAAAGGCGGACGAAAAAAAGAAGGACAGCAAAAAAAAATAAAAGGATCGCCGGTCGATTGAGCCATGAGTGTTGTTTAATGAGATTTTTAGAGAACATGTTTTATCGGTGGAAAGTAACAACCTTAAAAGTATACCTGACAAACGCTCGACAAAATATCCATTATTGGCAACAATGATGCTTTTACACTGACCAGGTTTATTGTCGAGATACCTATGATTATCGCCGTTTACGGAGCTGGATATGTCGGTTTAGTATCTTCTGCTTGCCTAGCCCAATTAGGTCATGACGTGATTTGCGTGGATATCAATGAATCGCGGATTGCCATGCTTGCTCAAGGGAAATGTCCTATTTATGAAGAACAACTTCCAGAGCTACTGAAAGAGCAACTCGCTCGAAGGCGGCTCGATTTTACGGTTGATTTATCCGCTGCAATAGCACGGGCGAAAGTCCATATTATTGCAACAGGGACACCGGGCCTTGCCGATGGAAATGCGGATTTATCACAAGTGTTTGCCGTGGCCTCCAGAATAGCTCAGGAAGCTGAAGAAGATTGTGTTTTGGTCATTAAATCGACTGTGCCGGTAGGAACCGGTGATGAAATTCAAGCCCATGTGAATAACGAGTTGGCACATTATCACAAGGCAATTAAAATAGGAGTCGCTTCCAATCCTGAATTTTTACGAGAAGGGACTGCTGTTCACGATTTTTTATGCGCAGATCGTGTTGTCATCGGTGGTGAAGAGCAAACCTTAATGGTGTTAAAGCAACTCTATCAACCTTTGGCAGACCAGGGAGTTCCTATTCTACTCATGAGCCGACGTTCCGCGGAACTGACCAAATATTCCGCTAATGCAATGCTGGCTTGCCGTATTAGCTTTATTAATCAAATCAGCCGGCTTGCAGACGAACTTGGAGCCGATATTGATGATATACGCCAGGGAATTGGGCTCGATTATCGCATTGGTCCCCATTTTCTTAATGCAGGAATTGGTTATGGGGGATCGTGTTTTCCCAAAGACGTGCGTGCCTTGATTCAGACAGCCAAGCGAGTGAATGTGGACACTAATTTGTTGGATGCGATCGAATCCATAAACCGCTTACAAAAAAAGTGGATTTTTGCTCAGTTGTCTGAGCATTTTAAACAGAACCTAAACGGACTAACCATTGGTATTTGGGGGTTATCATTTAAACCTGGAACCGATGATTTGCGCGAAGCGAGCAGCTTGGCAGCTATCAAGACTCTATTGCAGGCAGGCGCTAATCTTCGAATTTTCGACCCAGTCGCTATACCAGCAGCACAAAAATTATTAGCAGATAATAGAGCAATACAGTGGTGTGAGTCCGCTGAAGCTGTTTTTAATACCTCTTTGCATGCCTTAGCCATTATGACTGAATGGCCGCAATTTAAAAATTACCCTCTTGATTTTCTAAAAATGAAATTAGGTGATGCACCACTTTTTGATGGGCGTAACTGTTACCCCTTATCTGCAGTGAAAACGGCGCAACTTGCACGCTATTACTCAGTAGGCCGTCCCCCTGTTGTGACGGTCTCTTCAGAAACGTGTGTTGCATCTTAATCCGAAGGAGCGCATTAACTATGCAAGTAAAAAAAGCAGTTTTTCCCGTTGCCGGAATGGGCTCGCGCTTTTTACCCGCAACAAAAGCCAATCCCAAAGAGATGCTACCCATTGTTGATAAACCACTGATCCAATACGCCGTCGAAGAAGCTGTTCGTGCTGGTATTACCCATATGATTTTTATTACCAGTTCAAGCAAGCGTGCCATAGAAGATCATTTTGATAATCATTTTGAACTCGAAGTGCGGTTGCAAGAGCAAGGGAAAAAAGAGTTACTCGAAGTGGTCCGAGGTGTATCGCCGCCTGGAATTCAATTTTCCTATGTGAGGCAGAATCAACCGTTAGGTTTGGGTCATGCCATTCTTTGCGCTGAGCATGTGGTGGGTAGGGATCCGTTTGCTGTGTTGTTAGCTGATGATTTAATTGATGATTCAAAAATACCATGCCTTTCACGAATGGCTGAATATTTTAAAAAAGACGAGAATTCCATCGTGGCGGTTCAGCCTGTCCCTTGGCATGATGTTAGTCATTATGGCATCGTGCAAGTTGCGGATGCCATTGAGAATTATTCGAGAATCATCGATATGGTTGAAAAACCAAAAAAAGAATTAGCACCTTCCAACCTTGCGGCTGTGGGCCGTTATATTTTTACTCCAGAAATTTTTGACTACCTTAAAAAAACGGTTCCTGATCAGCGCGGCGAAATTCAGCTCACTGATGGAATTCGACGCTTATCAAAAGAACAAACTGTTCAAGCTTATCAATTTCTTGGAAAGCGTTACGACTGTGGATCTAAGCTGGGTTATTTGCAGGCAACGGTTGAGTTCGGGATGTATCATTCGGAAGTAGGACAAGCGTTTAGTGAGTATTTGCGAACTTTAAATTAAGAGGACGCGACACACGTGTAAGCATGAACACAGGGTGACGTGAACGGTTGCTTACTCGTAAATCTGTTTCATGTAATGAGATCTTCCGTTATGCAAAACCCAGTCAGCAAAGAGGCAAGCTACATAGAAGAGTTTGGAATTATCGATTAATTCAACTATAATGATTGAATCGAACGAAATGACTGAGATTTTATTATGGAATCATTATCCGCGAATGAAGCAAAAACACATTTTGGAGATTTGCTTCTCAAAGTACAACGTGAACCAGTTCAAATTAACCGAAATGGCAAAGCTGTTGCCGTTGTGCTGTCTGTTGATGACTACCAAAATTTAGAATCCCTCAAAATCCAGTATTTGAAAATGCGTGTAGAACAGGCAAAAGAAGATATTGCTACTGGTCGACTTATTGAAGGGAATGCTTTTTTTGATGAATTATTAAATGGAAAATTCGACGAATAATGACCAGGTATCAGTTTACAATACAGGCACGACAGGATCTTATTCAAATTCGTCGCTTTACATTAGAACATTGGGGATCAAAACACTCCATAAGTTATCTGGAAGAATTAAAAAGGACTGTTGAACTGCTATCAGATATGCCGTTGATGGGAAAAAATTGCTCTGATGATTTAGGCAAAGATATTTATCGATTTTTATGTGGAAGTCATGCCATCTATTACTTCACTATATCTGGCTCAATAATTGTTATTGCTATTCTTCATCAGAGTATGGTGCCGGAAAATCACCTTACTAATCGATTATAAATCTCAATGAAATTAAAAAACACAATGAGACACCTATCAAAAACATGATTTCTATCAGTGAGTATTTTTTTATCCTATCAATTCGTGGGTCTGGTAAGTCATTGAAGTGATTAATAAAGCGCTATTCATGATGATCTTCCAAATTTTTTGGTGTCAGTAGATCATACTGGATAGCGTTTGTCGGTTCTTTGTGACAATAATACTCGTCTAAATTGACCCATAGCGTCTATTTAGACAATCTTGCTTTGTTTCAAGTATTGAATTTAAGTCACTACCTCTGGCAATATGCTGGACTGACTTAGTATTTCCAGTGAGGAACGATGAAAATCCTAGTTGCAGTGAAGCGGGTGATAGACCCTTATGTCAAAGTGCGAGTGAGGGTTGATGGACACGGTGTGGAAAAACAAAACGTCAAAATGTCCATGAATCCTTTTGATGAAATTGCGATGGAACAGGCTGTTCGATTGCTCGAACAAAAGGTTGCAACAGAAGTCGTCGTGGTATCGATAGGTTCAGAAACGAGTCAGGAGACACTCAGGCATGCGTTAGCGCTGGGTGCTAACCGTGCAATTCTTGTCAAGACTGAAGAGAGTTACTGCAGTCTTAATATCGCAAAAATTTTGCAAAAAATTGCTCTCGATGAACAGCCCGATCTTATCTTAATGGGGAAACAAGCCATTGATGGCGACAATAATCAAACCCCGCAAATGCTCGCTGCTTTACTCGATTGGCCTCAAGGTACTTTCGTCTCCAACCTGAATGTAAACGGTCGCGCCATAGAAATCACTCGAGAAATCGATGGTGGTTTAGAAACGCTTAGCATGCATTTACCCGCGGTGGTTAGTGTTGATCTTCGTTTAAATGAACCTCGGTATGCTAGCTTACCTAACATCATGAAGGCTAAATCCAAGCCGCTATTGATCGTTGAACTGGAAACATTAGGCTTAACACTTAAAAATCACGTTGAGATTCTCAATGTGAAGGCGCCACCGGTTCGCAGTGCAGGAGTAAAAGTCGACTCTGTTGAAGAGCTATTAAAAAAATTAAAACATGAAGCCAAAGTGCTTTGAGTGAGGAGGAAATTATGAGCGCTTTAGTCATTGTTGAACACGATAATAAGCAAATGCACTCTGCAACTCGAAATACGTTTGCTGCTGCAAGGCAACTGGATAACAATCCTGTTTTACTCGTCGCAGGTCAAGATTGTAAAGCAGTGGCCGAACAGGCTGCCAAAATGGCGGGAGCCCATTCAGTGTGGTTAGTGGATAATCCAAATTTTGCTCATCAATTGGCTGAAATCATGAGTGATTTAGTGGTCTCAATGGCCTCTTCATTTTCTGCAATCTTGGCTCCGGCTTCTACGTTTGGTAAAAATTTATTACCTCGTATTGCGGCTAAATTAGATGTGGCTCAAGTTTCGGATGTGAGTAAAATCATCGACCAAGATACGTTCGAACACCCCATTTACGCAGGAAATGCCATCGAGACAGTGCGCGTTTTAGACAAAATTAAAGTATTGACCATTCGTCCAACGGCCTTCGACGCCATCCTTGATGAGCAAAATCCGTGCTCCATCGAACATCTTGATAAAACCATCGAAGGAAATAGCACGCAATTCATAAAGCAAGAGTTAAGTCGCTCAGAGCGCCCTGATCTAAGCAGTGCTAAAATTGTTGTTTCCGGCGGCCGAGGCTTACAAAGTGCAGAAAAATTTAAATTAATTGAAGAACTTGCGGATGCGTTAGGAGCGGCAGTGGGTGCTTCAAGAGCAGCAGTAGATGCCGGGTTTGTACCGAATGACTTTCAAGTAGGCCAAACAGGAAAAGTGGTTGCTCCCAATTTATATATCGCTGTGGGAATTTCTGGAGCAATACAACATTTGGCGGGGATGAAGGATTCGAAAATCATTGTTGCTATTAATAAGGATGCAGAAGCGCCTATTTTTCAAATTGCTGATTACGGTTTGGTGGGTGATCTTTTCGAATTGGTCCCTCAAATGATTAAGCAATTACAGGCAATGTAAGGAATAAATCCCTTTCTCTCTATCCCGGCGGCTTGTCCGCAGGACGAGGAATAAAAGGGAAACGTGAGCTATTACACTAAATCAACCAAGAACACTATTAGAAGGAATAAATCATGTTTGTCGGAGTTCCAAAAGAAATCAAGTCACAAGAAAATCGTGTTGGTCTTGTCCCTGCGAGTGTAAGAGAGATTGTCCGTGTAGGCAGTACTGTTTTGGTTGAAAAAGGTGCTGGGTTAGGGATCGGAATTAGCGATGAAGAATACAGCGCTGCTGGAGCAGAAATTGTTGCCACAGCAGATGAAATTTTTGAACGTTCTGAGCTTATTGTGAAAGTAAAAGAACCCCAACCCATTGAATGTCGCCGCTTGCGCGAAGGACAAACGTTATTTACTTATCTCCATTTGGCTCCGGATCCGCAACAAACACGCCTACTAAAGGAATCGGGTGCCACAGCGATTGCTTACGAAACAGTGACGCAAAATGATGGAGGCTTACCTTTATTAACGCCGATGTCACAAGTCGCTGGTCGCATGTCAATCCAAGCTGGAGCGCATTGTCTTGAAATGGCGCAAGGAGGATCAGGTGTATTGCTTGGTGGCGTTCCCGGTGTCGCTCCTGCTAATGTTGTTGTTATAGGAGGCGGTGTGGTAGGTACCAATGCGGTGCGTATGGCCATGGGTATGGAGGCACGAGTGATTGTCCTGGACAAATCATTGTCTCGCTTAAGGGAGCTCGATTTCCAATTTGGCTCAAAATTAAACACTATCTATGCTACCGTTGAAGCATTGGAGCAATATATAGCCGAAGCGGATTTAGTAGTCGGAGCAGTGCTAGTTCCCGGTGCCGCAGCACCTAAGTTGGTGACTCGAGCAATGTTAAAAACAATGCGCCCAGGCTCAGTGGTTGTCGATGTCGCTATTGATCAAGGAGGTTGCTTTGAAACCAGTAAGCCAACCACGCATCAAGACCCCACTTATGTATTAGATCATGTGGTTCACTATTGTGTCGCTAATATGCCTGGCGCTGTTCCGCGCACGTCCACTTTTGCCCTGAATAACGCAACGCTGCCTTTTGTCTTAAGCCTCGTCACCAAAGGGGTAAAATTGGCTTTATTGAGTGATGGTCATTTGCTGAACGGCCTCAATGTTCATAAAGGCATGATCACCTACGAGGCGGTGGCTCGCGAGCTAGGTTATGAATACGTCGCGGCTACAGATGCTTTGGCGAGTTAAAAATTCCATACCGTCTGCGATCTTAATGTCTTGTGCTGAAGAGGTTCGAGTGGTGGCTGAGAGAGCGAATACTACCCGCTCTCTCAACGCAGCCTTACGACTTCAAAACGCTCTCATTTGAGAATGTGCTTGATCGGGTTGCGATGCCACTTTTGCTAAAGGGAGAGCGTTATTAATTTGTTTAATCCAATCAGAGACGGCATGAATAAACAAAGCTTCGCTTGTACACAGTGAAGAATTAGTGATTTCTATTTTTGCGACGTTATCGGGATTAGTTAATAAAAAAAAGAGAAGATGGCATGCTGTTTGCCGAACAAACAGACTCGGACTATTGAGTTTATTGGTAACCGATTCAATAAGGGGCTCTCGCATTTTTTTCTCTAAAGCGGGAGCCATTGCGGCCAAACAATTCAATGCGGCTTGGCAAACATCCGAATCTGGGTGATTGAGTTTACTGATAACTGGTTCAATGAGCGTAGCTAGTGTTTCTTTTTCTAAAGCAGGAGCCATTGCTGTTAAACAATTTAATGCCGCTTGGCAAACATCTGAATCTGGGTCATTGAGTTTATTTTTAACAGGTTCAACAAGTGTTGCTCGTGTTTCTTTCTCTAAAGCAGGAGCCATTGCGGCCAAACAATTCAATGCGGCTTGGCAAACATCTGAATCTGGGTCATTGAGTTTATTAATAACAGACTCAACAAGCGTGACAAGGGTTTTTTTCTCTAAAGCAGGAGCCATTGCTGCTAAACAATCTAATGCGGCTTGGCAAACATCGGAGTCTTGGTCATTGAGTTTATTTTTAACAGGTTCAACAAGCGTTGCTAGCGTTTCTTTTTCCAAAGCAAGTACTATTACTTCTAAGCAATTTAATGCTGTTTGGCAAATAAACCCATTTTTCTCATTGAGGCTATTTGTAATCGACTCAATCAGAGTGACTAGCGCTTTTTTCTCGAGTGCAAAGACCATTATTTTTAAGCAATATAATGCTGGCTTGCGAATGTTCCCATCCTCATCGTGAAGCCTACTGGTAATAGGCTCGAAAAAAGAGGTTAACTTTTTTTTCTCTAAAAAAGGTGCCATGGATGCTAAACAATTCAATGTTGCTTCACGAATATACCAATTGGGGCTATTTAGATTAGTGGTAATAGGTTCAACAAAAGTCGCGAGTGTTTCTTTATCTAAAGAGCGTGCTATTACCGCTAAGCAAATTAAGGCTGTTTGGAGAGCCTCCCAATCTTGATTACTGAGTTTTTTAATGGGCTCAACAAGCGTTGTGAGTATGTCTTTCCCCAAAACAGGTGTCATGGAGACTAAACAATTTAGTGCTGCTTGGCAAACGTCTAAATCTTGGTCATTGATTAGGATATTTTTAACAGGCGCGATAAGTGTCGTTACGGTTTCTTCTTCTAAAGCCGGTACCATAGTGGTTAAGCAATTTAATGCGGCCTGGCTAACATCCCAATCCTGGTCATTGAGTTGATTGGTAACCGGTTCAACAAGCGATGCTAGTGTTTCTTTCTCTAAAGCAAAAGTCATCGCTGCTAAACAATTTAATGCTGCATGCCGAATTCTCCAATTTAAATCATTGAGTCTATTTTTAACAGGCTCAACAAGCGTTGCTAGAATTTCTTTCTTTAAAGCAGGTGCCATTATTTTTAAACAATTCAATCCTGCTCGGCATGCCTTCGGATCTTGCGCATTAAGTTTGGATATTATTTGTGTGATGTCCAGAGGAACTTTCCGAATTGTGCCAAGCAGTTTTAACCCCCGTAGTCGATCGGACAAGCTCAATTTCGGGTTTTTTACCTTAGTAGAAAAACTGATGACTAAGTCATTCAAATAATTGTTATTACCAGGCATTAAAATGGGAGCGAGGTTAAAAAGTGTTGTGAGCATTTTCATTTGGATTGCATAAAACTCGACATCATTTTTTGCAAATAAAACGTGCTCAATCGCTCTTTGATGTCTTCTATTGTAAGTGTTCCAGGCGCGTAAAAGTGCTTTAAGGTCTAAATTAGAGTAGATCTCTATCAAAAGTTCTCGGGGTAATGGAGAAAAAAAATCGGTCATCGTGTTTGCCATGGGACAGTACCTTAATATCAATGAAATTGAATGATAAAATCTATATAAATTTCAAAACGTTAGTCATTTGAGACAGGTAACCGCATCTTCTTTTTCAGCAGAGAAGACTTCATTTTGGTGACCTGTCGTGCTTTATACTTGTAGACCTCTCTTTGAGACCATAAGGCGCAGAATGGGGCATCTTGGCTGGTAAGGTTTGTTGGATGCGCCCTTAGCCTGTCATTTGAGGATATTCTTTCTCTGGTTGCAATATCACTTCTGCTGGATTTGTCTGTTTGCTAATGTGTGTAATCCAGTCAGAGACAGTATGGATAAACAAGGCTTCGCTTGTCTTCGGTAATGAAGGATTTAGTTCTATTTTTACCTCAATATTCGGATTGACGAGTAACAAAACAAGAAGATGACATGCTGCTTGGCGACTAGATGCATTTTGGTCATAAAGTTTGTTGGTAACCGTTTGCATAAGTGTGGCTAGTGTTTTTTCTTCTAAAATAGGTGCCATTGCTTCTATGCAATTAAATGCTGGGCGAACACATAAATTCGAAGCATTATTTAATTTATTTACAATAAATGGAACAAGCGTAGCTACTTTTTCTTTATCGAGAGAGGGTATTATAGCTGCGAGACAACTCAATGCTACTTGGTGAATTCTTGAATCTCTGCCATTGAGTTCATTTGTAATAAGCTTTACCACTTCTTCTAGCATTTCTGTCGTTAAATTCTTTAAACGAGGAGCTATTATTTTTAAGCGATTTAATGCGGATAGGCGAACGGTCCCAGATTGGTCGTTTAGTTCATGCGTAATGGATTTGACAAGCGATACCAAAGCTTCTTTCCCTAAAGTAGGGACTATTGTTTCTAAGCAATGGGATGCGGCTTGGCGAACTCTCCAATCTTGGTCATTAAGCTTATTAATAACTGGACTAATAAAGGTTTCCTGCATTTCGTTTTCTAAAGTAGGTATCATTGCAGCTATACATTGTAATGCTGCTCGGCAAACAGCCCAATCCAGATCAGTGAATTTATTTTTGATCTGTTGAACAAGCGTTGGTGGTATTTTTTGCGCTAAAACAGGGGCTATTGCTGCTAAACAATTTAATGCGGCTTTGCGAACATCGCTATCTTGGTCATTGAGTGTGTTGCTAACAGGTTCCACAAGACTTGCTAGGTTTTCTTGTTTTAAATGGGGTACCAATACTGCCAAGCAATTTAATGTGGTTTGACGCACTTTCCAATTTTGGACATTTAGATTGTTTTTAACGGGTTCAATAAGCGTCGTAAGTGTTTCTTTTTCTAAATGAGGCACCATTGCTGTTAAGCAATTTAACGCAGCTTGGCGAATATCGGCTGTATTTGTGTCATCTAGTTTGCTTATAACTAATTTAACAAGCATTGTCAGTGTTTGTTGTTCTAAAAGGGGTATCATTGCGGTTAAGCAAAGCAATGCAGCTTGACAAACATTCTTATCGGGATCATTGAGCTTATTTTTAACGGGTTCAATAAGGGTTGCTGATGTTTCTTTTCCTAAGGAGGGTATTATAGCAGCTAAGCGGTTTAGTGCGTCTTGGGGAATAGTCCAATCAGGATCATCGAGTTTATTGATGAGTGGGTTAACAAGCATTCTTTGCATTTCTTTATCTAAGGGAGGTGCCAGCACTGTTAAACAATTCAATGCGGTTTGACGGACATCTGAGTCTGGGTCATTGAGCTTATTTTTAACAGGTGCTACAAGAATTGCTAACGTTTCTTTTTCCAAAGCAGGTGCAATGCTCTTTAAGTAATTCAATGTTGCTTGGCGAATAGCATAATTTTCATCATCGAGTTTATTTTTAATAAGCTCGGCCAGAGTCGTGAGGGTTTCTTTCTCTAAAGCAGGCACCATCGCTGCCAAACAGTCCAGTGCTGCTTGATAGATTTTTTCATCTGAAGTGATGAGTTTAGCTTTAACAGGTTTAACAAGATTTGCTAGTGTTTTTTTATCTAAAGCAGGAATCACAGTGGTCAGGCAATCTAATGCTATTTGCACAGAGCTTGGCTCTGGTTGATCCAGTGTGGATAGGATCAGCGTAATATCTAATGAGAGGTCGTCAATAGTACCAAGCAGGTTTAATCCCCGTAATTGATCAGCCAAGCTTAAATTGGGGTTATTTATTCTGCTATAAAATTTTTTTTTCAAATCATTTAAATAGTCATTGTTATTGTTGAAAATCGAGGGCAGATTGGAAAGTAGCCTTAATAGGCTAAGTTGGCTTGAATAAAATTCGACATTATTTTTAGTAAATACAACGAATTCTATGGCTCTTTGGTGTATTTTACTTCCTGTGCGCCACGCGCGTAAAAGTTCTTCTAGACTTAGGTTAGAGTAGATATGGATTAAAATTTCTTGGGGTAAGGGAGTAAAAAAATCACTGAGAACACTAGCCATATGAAGTCCTTTTTTTGATCAAAAAAATAACAAATGATATTGCTAGCGATTGCTTTTGTCAAATTAATAATCAAAAAAGGGTAATAAGAAAAGGTGCAAAAGACAAAAGACCCAAGCCTAAACTCGGGTCAAAATAAATTGTCCTGTTCTTGTGAATTTGCTGCAGCTTGGACAGTGGTATTTTCAGCGGTGACGGTGGGATCGCTGTATACCGAAGTCGATGAAGAAGATTCTTCGGCCCCAGGGATGTCATGTTCACGAAAATACTCAGTAATGGCATTGGGTTGATCATTTTTAGCAAGCAATCCTGTGACTGGATCAATACGTACTGCAACCACATTTTGCGGTTGAGTTAATTCTTGCTCAGATGTATTTTCTAGCGCTATTTTCATAAAGTCTATCCATAAAGGCAATGCTACGCTTGCAGCATATTCATGCAACGATTGAGGTGTATCAAAACCAACCCAAGTGGTGACGACAATTTCGGAATTAAAGCCGGCGAACCACGCGTCAACTTGGTCATTGGTTGTGCCTGTTTTACCTGCAATATCTTGACGATTTAAAACTTTTGCAGCGTGTGCTGTACCATGTTGGATGACGTCTTTTAAGGCGGTGTTCATTAAAAAGGCGATATCTTCTGGAATCACTCTTGGCGCTAGATTAGACGGATCAACTTTGGAAGGATCACAATTATTTTTGCAAACAATCGTGGGCTTGGCTTGTAGAAGAATTTTACCGTCATTGTCGGTAATATGATCAATTAAGTAAGGTTCGACTTTATAGCCCCCATTAGCAAAAACGGCATAAGCAGTCGTCAGATCCAAGGGACTTACAGAAAGACTACCTAGCGCTAAGGAAAGCGCTTTAGGAAGGCTCGATTTGCGGAAGCCGAAATGGCTAATGAAGTCAATCGCATAGTCAAATCCAATATCGTCTAAGACACGAATAGAAACTAAATTGCGCGAGCGAACTAAAGCATCTTTAAGTCGCGTCGGTCCATTAAAAGTCAGGTTATCATTATGTGGACGCCATAAGTTGGCTTGGCTGGGATCATCAACCACCACAGGAGCGTCATTCACAAGCGTGGCCAGAGTATAGCCTTTATTTAAAGCAGCCGCATAAATGAAAGGTTTAAAACTTGAACCGGGTTGCCTTTCGGATTGAGTGGCCCGATTAAATTTGCTCTTTTGGAAATTAAATCCACCCACTAAAGCTTCAAGGGCACCGTTGTTTGGATTGAGCGCAACGAGTGCTGCTTCAACCTGAGGAATCTGAGTGAGCTGCCATTGGTCATTTTGGTTACGCACGTAGACAATGTCACCTACCGCAACGACTTGGCTGGCTTTGGTGGGCGCTTTACCCATCCAACCGTTCTTAAGTGCAGGCCTTGCCCAGGATAATCCTTCCCAAGGAATAGTGAATTTTAGCCCATGGCGAGTGGCAGCGGTGGCTTCTTTTTCACTTACCGTTAAAATGACTGCGGGTTCAAGATCATTGATCACCGGATACTGAGCCAGGATTTTGTGTAAGGAATCCACTGATTGGTTTTCCATGCCACTGATGTTAGCAACGGGACCGCGATAACCGTGGCGACGATCATAGGCAAGCAGATTATTGGTTACCACTTGATTGGCAGCGATTTGCAAAGGGCCTTTAATGGTCGTGTATACTTTGTAACCTTTTGTATAGGCCTTAGGCCCAAAATGTTCAAACATGGATTGACGAATCATTTCTGCGACATAAGGCGCATTAACCTGTACGTTAGTGCTGTGGTATTGAGCCGTGATAGGCTGAGCTATCGCTTCTTGATATTCTTTTTCAGTGATGAATTTTTGTTCAAGCAGGCGCTCTAGTACATGATCGCGACGCTTTTTGGCTGCCAGTGGATTAGCTATAGGGTTTTGCGTTGAAGGCGCTTGGGGCAAGCCGGCTATCGTAGCAATTTCAGCCAAGTTCAATTCTTTTAAGGTCTTGCCATAATACACCATTGCCGCCGCTCCCACGCCATAAGCGCGGTTTCCTAAATAGATTTTATTCAGGTAAAGCTCTAAAATCTTTTCTTTACTTAATTCGCGATCGATTTTAATGGCAAGCAAGATTTCATTGAACTTGCGTAAAAAGGTTTTTTTGCGCGTTAAAAAGAAATTGCGGGCTACTTGCATGGTAATAGTACTACCGCCTTGCGACTTTGTGCCTGTTTGAATCATGCGTACAGTAGCTCGGCCTAAGCCAAAAATATCCACACCGGGGTGTTCAAAGAAACGCTGATCTTCTGTTGCTAAAATCGCGTGAATCAGCATAGGCGGGATTTGTTCGTAAGTAACCGGTATCCGCCGTTTTTCACCATATTCTTGAATCAGTAACCCATCTTGCGTATAGATGCGCAAAGGAACTTGCAAGTGGACTGTTTTAAGCGATTCGACACTTGGAAGTTGACTTTCGAGGTATAAGTAAAGCACGCTGGCGCAGACTATAAAAAGGAAAAAAAGGCTAACCAATGCCCAAATGCCTTTGCGCCAGAAGTATGCTGCTTTTTTCATGAGAGGAATAATTTAAATGATTAAAATTGAATGTGCTGATTATAGCGCCATTTAATAGTATTTTGCGAATTATTAAGTAAAATACCGATTGTGTCTCATTTTTTACGCGCCAATGCGCTTAACCGCTCTTCATTTTCTCGACTGGTGTCCTCCAATCCTTAAATTTTTTTCTTGCTCTTGAGCGGATTGAAGTAACCTTTTTTTCTCTTCTTCTAAGTCAGCTACTCTTCGCGCAAAAGCAGCTATTTTTTGGCGTAATTCGCACATTTCTTTAATTTCTGTTTTATGCGCATCAACAATAGTTTTAATCGTTATCTTCACTGGCAATTCTTTCTTAGTGAATGCCAACTCAAAGAGGGTAAGCATTTTTTTTCGATAGCTTGTGCTGGAACGCAAGGCGTGGATACAACACCGCAATCGTTTTAGAAAGACATAGAAAACTCCCTGGTAATTGTGAATTGGTACCACTTTAACATCCTCGTTATCTTCTGTACTGAAATAACGCCATGAGAACAATTATTAGGCAGTAAGATTATTGGGGGTTACTAAGTATCCTTTTCATACTCATTCATTTAAAAAAATGAGTGATAAGAAATTTATTTTCATCAAGAACTCAGCTATGATGGTCGCGCTGAAAAACTGAAATGGAAAAGTGATTCAGTTATTGTCCAACTCGTAAAAAATAATGGAGTTATCGTGTTTAAACGATTCAAATCCAAGACTCGTTCAGTGCTTGGTATGGATATTGGTCCAACATCAATCAACATGCTTGAACTCTCCTTCCAGGGTGAAACGCTGTGTGTAGAAACTTGTGGTTATAAGCCTCTGCCACCGAACGTGGTGGAAGCCGGGGGCATTATTGACAGTGATACACTCAGTTTAACGATTAAAACCCTGCTATCAGAAATGAATCCAACAACGAGGCATGTAGCGCTTGCTGTTCCCGATTCAATGATCATGAGTAAAACAATCCAATTTGTTAACAATTTAACCGATCTTGAACTTGAAGAGCTGGCTTTTCACGAAGCAAAAAAATTACTTATGTTTTCATCAGAAGCGATTTTCGTCGATTTTGTTGTCCTAGGTGATAGTGAAATAGTTGGCATGGTGAATGTGTTGCTGGTCATTTCTAAGAGTGAACCTATCCTTAAACGTATTGAAGCGATTAAAAGTGCAGGTCTTGAGGTTATTCTTGTCGATATCGAATCCTATGCCATGGCGCGTGCGCTGAATTATATTAATCGCAGTAGCTTCGAAAAAGTGATCATGGTGGTCGATATCAGTTATCCATTCATGCGCCTATGCATTGTAACGAACGGTAGAGTGATTTACACGCGCGATGAAAAGATTGACATCGCGCCTTTGCTAGAAACACTGACGGAGCAAGAAAAAAAATTTGTCGCTGAGCAATCGTTCCTATCTAACCAAGAAATAATGTCCAAGTCATGGAGACTTTTCTCTGATTTAGCTTTGTTGCACTTAAAAAGGAATATTCAATTATTTTTGGCTAATGGCCATTATGGAGCAATTCATTTGATTTATGTCGCCGGAGAGGGGATTGAGTTAAATAAGCTTGCTCAATACGTTGAGGCAGAATTGAACATTTCAACCCTTGTTATTAATTTGCTTAACCACGCTAATATTCCAAACACGCCAAAGGGCGAAAAGTTTTCTCTTTCCTCTTCATTTTTAGTGAGTTTTGGTTTGGCTATAAGGCAAATGCCATGTTAATTGAGATTAATTTATTGCCTTGGAGACAATTTAGGCGCAATAGAGAAAGAAGAAATTTACTTGCAGTCGCGATGGTTATTTTCATATTGATTATATTCGCTTTTCTTCTGATCCATTCTCATATTAAAAAACTTAATGATTCAAAAGAAAAATGCATTAAAGATATTGAACGTAAAATCACCTACTTAAATAAAAAAATAAATGAAATAAAAAAAATAAAAATGAAAAAAGAAGGAATAATTAAGCGGATCTTGTTCAAGAAAAAACTGGATGAAGAAGGGTATTTGGTTGTTAATTTTTTCGGTGAAATCACTAAAATAATACCTCATGGTATTTATCTTAATCAAATGCAATTTAAAAATAACAAAGTTGTCTTGCAAGGGGTCTCTGAGTTTAATGATTTAATTGCTTCAATGATAAAAAACATTAAACAAAACCCATGGATGAAAGATCCAAGTTTACTCGAAGTGAAAAAAATTGATGGCTTAAATAAAGCCCAATTTAATCTTAGCTTTGCCCTTGTTTTTAAGGAAAAATGGAAGCCAAATGAAAAACATCAATTTTAATAAAACGAGATTGAAAAATCTTAGCAAGCTGCCAATTTCCTTACACTGCCTGATGCTAACCGCCTTGGCAATCAGCTTGATTCTGGTAAATTACTGTCTTATTTTACATCCAGATTTTGAGAAGAATAAAAAATTAGTAAATCAAGAAAATTCCCTCAAAATGGATTATGAGAATAAACTGAAAATTACAAATAATGATAATGAAGAAGTCCAGGGTTTAATGTTAAAAAATCATTACGAAAGCAAAATAGAAACGATATCTAAAAAAGACGAAATTCATCAGTTATTGGTCGACATTCAAGAGGCGTGTGTTAAATCAGGTATTACGTTAGAGGTTTTTTCTCCCGAGCCAGAATTGAAACATCCCTTTTTGACTGAAGAAAGCATTCATATGATAGTTATAGGTAAATATCACCAGTTGGCATTATTTTTAAATCAACTCTTACACTTTAATCGTCTAATTCGATTTGATTATTTTGATATCACAAAAATTTCATTCAATGGTTCTCAAAACAATTTTCAACAATTGCGCATGGAAGTAGAGGCAAAAATTTATCAATATAAACACGAAATAAAAAGATGAAGAATTGGATTGTTTTATTTGTGGTTCTATTTTGGTTATTAGTGGGTAATGCTGCTGAAGATGCTCTGTCTCTTTCTTTAAGAGAAAGTAAAATGGAGCCTTATTTGCCTAATAAAACTATTTCAAAGTTAGCGATTTTACCCGCGTTTTCTACTGCTAATATGATTGAATTCAATCCATTTTTTGAAAGAAATAAGAGTAATAAAGTGAGTGTTCGAGCTTCTCGAGAAAAACAATTTCCACCAGAAATGGTTATGGAGAAGCTACGTTACAGTGGATTGCTAAAAGGAAAGTCAATTTTTTGGGCAATATTGAGCCACTCTAATGGAAAAACCTCTTCCATTAAGTTGGGTGAGCAGATAGGAAAAACAAACTGGCGAGTGATGAAAATGACCAATAAATACCTTCTTTTAGAAGAAAAGATTTTTATTGCGGGTCAATCAAAACGAAAAGTCATGACACTTTATTTAAAACCGGGGTTTCCTGACAAAAAATAGGCCATTTAAAACGACATAGAGTATGAAAATAGCGAGAATAGATTTGAATAAAATTATCCTGATTCTTATGTTACTACTATGTAACGAATGCTTGTCTGCAGAGAGCATCGGTGTAAAAACAATAAAACCGGATCCTATTACCCAAGTGAAGAAACAGGAAAGAGTTCGCTTGCCCTCCTATGAACAGAAAGTGAGTAAGCATAAGCTCATTTCTTTAAATTTTCAGAATATTAAAGTGAGGGCTGTTCTGCAATTGTTGGCTGATTTTACTGGAATAAATATAGTAGTAAGTGATAAAGTAACAGGTAATATTAGCGTATGTTTGGATAATATTCCTTGGAACCAGGCATTGGATATTATTCTTACAACTCGATCGTTGAGTAAACGAAAAATAGGTAATGTGATGTTTGTAGCTCCTGTTGATGAAATCATAGAGCTTGAAAAAAAAGAATTTAATAGGGAGAATGATCGTAGAAACTGGGCACCGCTTCGATCAGATTTATTACAAATTAACTATGCAAAAGCAGTTGATATTGTTAATTTATTAAAAGATCCAAAAATGCCACTGTTATCTCCTCGAGGTAGCGCAAGTGTGGATCCTAGAACCAACACAATTTGGTTGCAGGATATTAAAGCTCATCTTGAAAAAATAAGAGAGCTGGTGCAACGCCTCGACGTGCCTGTTAAACAGGTCCTCATTGAGGCTCGCATCGTGAATGCAACGAAGGATTTTGCTAGGGATTTGGGCGTCCGTTTTGGTGTATCTGGGCCGACTCATTTAGTGGGTCGATTAAAGGGCATGAAGCAGTCATTGCCATCGAGTGGATTGAAAGAAGAGGTTCCTTTGGCCGAGCGCCTCAATCTTGATCTGGCTGCAGTACCTATTTCAGCCTCTCCAGCCTCGGTTGGCATTGCATTAGCTAAATTGGGTAATGGTATACTTCTCGATCTTGAGCTCTCTGCACTTGAGAGCGAAGGAAAGGGTGAAATCATTGCTAATCCCAGGCTAATAACAACGAATCAGCAGACAGCTGTTATTGAATCAGGGGAGGAAATACCATATCAGGAAGCGACATTAAGTGGGGCAACCGCTGTCGCATTCAAGAAAGCAGTACTAAGCTTAAAGGTGACACCGCAAATTACACCAGACAGTAAAATTTTAATGGATTTACAGATCAGTCAAGATATACCGTCTGTCAAGGTATTTAATGGCGTTCCTTCCATTTTAACAAAAGAAATACAGACAAGTGTCCTAATTAATGATGGACAAACCGTTGTTTTAGGAGGTATTTATAAACGAGATAAGTACAATGCACTAAATCGTGTTCCCTTCCTAGGAGAATTGCCTGTTGTCGGGCGATTATTTAGAAATAGCATAACCGCAGTTAAAAATGAAGAGTTGCTCATTTTCATTACTCCTAGGATAATAACGAACAACTTGTCAGTAGTAACGGTGGAAAAGCAAAGGCAAGCGATTGCAGGAGGTGTTAAGTTGGACAAGTTTGGTAAGCGAGTAGGGTCAATTCACTAAGTAATGTCTCTAGAGATATTGCTCAGTTCATTTGAATAATCGATGAAGACCTTTTAGCGTACTAGTTAATCGAATCTGGGGTTGATTTTTCCCCATGTTTACAGTCAAGGGGTATGTAATTAAAAATGAGCATAGTTAAAGTACGAAATATATTTCTAATTGGGCCGATGGGAGCAGGTAAGAGTACAATTGGCCGTACTTTGGCAAAAGAGCTCAAGCTTGAGTTCTATGATTCTGACGAAGTGATTGAAGAACGCGCAGGGGCGGATATTTCCTGGATTTTTGATATTGAAGGAGAAGAAGGTTTTCGTCGTCGAGAGCAGAAAGTAATTGATGAATTAACGCAAAAAACGAATATTGTCTTAGCGACTGGTGGCGGCGTCGTCATGACCCCTGAAAACAGAAATGCGCTCGCAGGTCGCGGTACAGTGATTTATCTTAAGACCTCCATACAGCAACAATATGAGCGAACAAAACGTGATACTAAACGTCCACTGCTGCAAACGGATGACTTAGAAAGCAGATTGGCCATGCTGCGTGATGAGAGGGAGCCATTCTATGACGAATTGGCAGATATTAGTTTCGAAACGGATAAACTCACGGTTAAAGCAGTAGCTAACAACATTATTAAATATATCTATGGCGAAATTTAAGTTACATCAAGAGCTGATTATTCGCCTACCAGGACATGAGTATCCTATTCTGATTGGGCATAATGCGTTAACCGACGAAAATCTGTTTCATCGTTACGTGTTGTCTAAGCAAGTACTCATCGTGACTAATACAACAGTCGCTCCCATTTATCTTGGATTTTTAAAAGCGGTGTTTGCTGATAGGCAATGCGATACTGTTATTCTTGAAGACGGAGAGGCCTTTAAAAATCAGCAAAGCTTATTTACTATTTATGATGCTTTGATAGCAAAGCATCATCACCGGGATACCACCTTAATTGCTCTAGGAGGAGGAGTTGTTGGGGATATAACAGGATTTGCTGCAGCGACCTATCAACGTGGTGTTCGATTCCTGCAAATACCTACTACGTTACTTGCTCAAGTTGACGCATCGATTGGAGGAAAAACGGCGATAAATCATCCTCAAGCAAAAAACATGATCGGTAGTTTTCATCAACCGAGTGCTGTTATTATCGATTTGAATACGCTTAAGACACTCCCTTTACGAGAGTTCCGCGCTGGCCTTGCTGAGGTCATTAAGCATGCCTTACTCGCCGGCGGTGAATTTCTTAATCTTGTTTATGCTGCTTTGGAAGAGGGGCTAGATTCCAACCATTCGGCCCAACTACCCGAAGTCATTAGTCAGAGTTGTCGAATTAAAGCGGACATTGTCCAGGCAGATGAACGAGAAGCAGGGCAGCGTGCTTTATTAAATCTCGGTCATACTTTTGCGCATGCGCTTGAAGCTTATACTCATTATGAGCGGTGGTTGCATGGAGAAGCTGTTGCAATTGGACTTTATTGTGCTGCTTTGCTTTCTTATCAGCTCGGTTTACTCGAAGAAAAAGCATTACAATTCGTTGATAAGCTATTGATGATGGCTAAATTACCACGCAGAATTCCTGCTGATATTGACCTAAATGAGTTACGTGCATTAATGTCACAAGATAAAAAAATTAAAAATAAGCACTTGCGCTTTATATTGATGAGCTCAATGGGAAATTGTCACATTCAAGACAATGTACCGGAAGATAGTTTGCGTTTATCATTACAAAGTGCAGTTGAAGGAGATTAGCATGCAAAATGAGGCAATTGAGCCAGGCATCAAGGAGGGGGATAACCCAGTTGCCAAGCAAATTTTTAAGCCCAGTTCTTGGCTTACCAAGATTGATTATATTAATCACCTTGTCTTATTTAATAATGTCATAATAGCAGTTTTGGCCGAGCGAGGCGCTGGTAAAACGACTTTTGCTGAGCTGCTGCAATTAAGTCTTAATTCGCCAATTAAAACGCATCTGATAAAGGCGGTGGCGCCTTTTTCACAGGAAGATTTCTTAACACAGCTGGATGCAGTATTCCATTTTCGCATTGATTCAGAAATTAACCTTGCAAAATTAGTGAATCAAATTAATGATAGAAAGGTGCATGTGCTTATTATCATCGATGATGCGCACAATTTATCAGATTCTTTTTTGCAAGAAGCTTTATTGGAACTCAAACATCAAGGAGACAATGGCTTCTTTCACCTTTGTTTCATTTCTGATTTTTCATTAGTTACAAGTTTAAATAAGCTGGAACCCAATTTAATTCATACTTTAGAGCCTGGTGTTTTAACAGAAGCAGAAACAAAAACGTACGTGTTGAATTCATTACCCTTCACTAAAGTCCTCGATAAGTCAATGAGTGAGAAGCGGTTAGAGCAATTTTATCAGCTAACCGGCGGTAATATCGCTCGGATCAACACGCATATGAGGGATTATTTTTGTTCTGAATCTGAACAATTAATTGAACGACACAAATCATTTATTAGGAATATGGGGTTCTTAGCGATTGCCGCCATTGCTTTACTGGCTTCGTCTTATCTGTGGCAAAATCAGTTTCTACCTTCCTCCGCAAGTTTTCAAGATGAGATGGAGTACGATGTCTCCGAGCTTGTTGCAGAAGTGAGTCAACCTTTACCTTCTTTAGTCCCTATAATTCCTGCTATTGAGAAAGAACCGGTTTTGGTGAGTCAATTACCGGATATTAATCAAGCCTTTGCCAGTAGACCCAGTGAAATACCAGGGTGGTTAACGGCTTCAGTAAGACAGCAAGTGCAACCCTCCCCTAAACGGGTGCTGGATTTTGCAATTGATGAAGATGAAAACAATGACTCATTAGTGGTTAGAGATAGGGTGGTTGTGATTCCAAAAACGTTGCATCCAACAAATCCAATGCCAAAAGTTGCTTCTGCAAAACAACCTCCAAATAATTTAAAAAAGGTTGCAAAAGTAAATGCCAAAAAAGGTCAATTTACTATACAGGTATTAGCCAGTCGTAAGCGAGATGACGTCATGCATTTTGTGAATAGCCATAAGATGACTGCGAATGCAAAAATTCGCTTAACCAAACGGGATGGTTTGGATTGGTACGTATTGACCATTGGTGAGTTTGGTCAAGTAGAGCAAGCCCAAGCTGCAATCAAAATGCTACCTACTGAGCTTGCGAAATTTAATCCTTGGATTAGACCAGTCGGCTCCTTAAAGGCAATTGGCTAAAAGAGTACATGAGATTGGCTTTGTGCAAACATTGGGCTCTGTTTCCTCCTCACTTGGGCTGAATCATCTACACATCCCTGAAACCCAGTCCAGCAGCGCTCGGCGTCCCGCGGCTTGTCCGTGGGATTCAGGAGCACTGCGCTAAAAGGCTAGATCTGCGGACAAGGGGGCGTAAGCAAACAGGTGATCAAGAGACAGCTCGCTTGGGTTGGACCAAGGCCCAATCTCCATTATTGCTTAACTTAACTGGATTGCGTCTCCACCATGTTAAATAGCCAATTGCAGCCATTCCCATGTACACAAGCATGAGTAGGAAATGAAAAGGCAATTGCTTGTGCAAGTACATGTAAGCATAAATGACATCGGTAAAAAACCAAAAAATCCAAGTAGCGATTGCTTTGTAACACATTAACCATTGTGCAGCTAAGCTTAGTGAGGTAGTGAGCGCATCGAGTATTATTACATCAGAGCGGGTAAACATAACAAGCAAAGTACTTATCAGTAGGAAGCAACTCGGGAGCAAGACTAACAGTAAATACCAATGTTTTTTAGAAAGGGATCGAATGTTTTCTCGTTGCGGAGTTGGATTTTGCCAGACATACCACCCATAGCAAGTGCTAAAAAAATAAAAGGATTCGAGGATCATGTCGGCATAGATACCTTTTTGCCAATAGAGAAAAGCATTAAGACATGTAGCGAACAAGCTCGTTAACCAAGCTTTGCTATCAAGGCGAATGAAATAATAAGTGGATAAAAGTGAAATAATTGCACCAAGTATGTCTAACAGCATAAACAATTCTCTACGAGGGCGTGACCTGAGCCTATTAAGGGTTATAAAATTGGCCGCTTTTTTGCATAATTTTTTCAGCTAAATTTTATGAAAAAGTCAACACTAATATATCAATGGATTTAGCATTACCTACCTTACGCTTTGGGCAAATTTTATAGTAAACTGACAAAGGTGGGAATAAAAAATTTCTGTTATCTTTATCCCTAGAGTGTAACCGCGCTCTAGTGAATTTGAGGTTTGCAAGGAGAGAGAACATGTATAAAAGGGTATTATTCGCGACTGATTTCGATGAGGTAGGAATTAGAGCCGCGCATAAAGCAAAGAAAATTGCTGATGAAAATCAAGCAGAATTATATCTCGTTCATGTTGTTGAGCCGATTCCTGCCTATGCTTATCCAGGATTTGCTGGATTTGCTGAAGTTGAAGTGTCAATACGCGAGCAAGCCGAGAAAGAATTAGCCACGCTAGCTAAGCAGTTGGGAGTGGATGAAAAGCATTGCATGATTGAATTTGGTTCCACAAAGAACGAAATTCTTCGTGTCGCTCAAGAAAAGAAAATTGACTTGATAGTGACTGGCAGTCATGGGAAACATGGGTTAGCCCTACTCCTTGGCTCTACTGCTAATGCCATTCTTCACGGGGCAGAATGCGATGTGTTGATTGTACGTCCAATGCCTTCACATGCAAAATAAACATCGGGTGTTGATCTCTATTGGGATTAACACCCCAATCTATAGCCCTCCAGCGTCATTTCAAAAATGAGCCTAAGCTATACTGTTCACTAGGACCTGAATAAATGCATAAATGGGGCTGCGATGATCTATCAACGCATTATGGTCGCTGTGGATGGAAGCGAAATTTCCTATTTAGCTTTGCAAGAAGCCATTCGATTAGCTAAGGATCAACATGCAGAACTACGTATTGTGCATGTTATTGATGAAAGTATCGTTTATACCACTGAAAGTCATGTTGATTATGCTTCTCTTTGGCAAGTCTATCGTGAAGAAGGCTTGAAATTTTTAGATAAACTGAGCGAAGAGATTCGCAAAGCGCAGATTGCATTTGACTGCAAATTAGTTGAGTTAAAGCCTTTTTCAGGGAAGCTTGCTGAAAAAATTGTTGAAGAAGTTAAAGTGTGGCTTGCCGATTTGCTTGTTTTGGGTACTCATGGCCGACGCGGTTTAAATCATTTCATTTTAGGGAGCGTAGCAGAGAGTGTCATCAGAATTGCACCGACCCCTGTCTTACTCATTCGAGGTCGATGAAACCTCTTTTAAAATAGATTACTCTTCTTCATCCCGCGGGACATCAAGTAAAGAAGAGGGCCTAGATCAAGTGCTTCATAAACCATATTTTCGCTAAATTGGCGACTATATCCAAGGCGCCGGGCTCTTCAAAAAGATGAGTCGCACCGGGAACTATTTCCAGTTTTTTAATGCAGTTCATTTGTGCCATGGCTTCTTGGTTCATCTCAATCACCACTTCATCATTCCCCCCCACGATTAAAAGCGTAGGTGCTTTTAGCAAGGGTAGACTATCACCTGCTAAATCGGGTCTTCCCCCACGAGAAACAACTGCTTTAACGTATTGAGGTCTTCTTGCAGCCGCTACAATCGCTGCTCCTCCCCCTGTGCTGGCCCCAAAATACCCAAAATTTAAAGAATAATCACTGAGCTCATCTGAGCACCAATGGGTCGTGTCAAGCAAACGAGAGGCAAGAAAGGGAATGTCAAAACGAAATTCGCGAGTGAAATTGTCAATGGCATCTTCTTCGGGTGTTAATAAATCAAACAATAACGTGGCTAACTTTGCTTTATTGAAGACTTTAGCGACGTATTGGTTACGCACACTCAAACGACTACTGCCACTGCCATGCGCAAATAACACCAGGCCTATGCATTCTTTGGGTATATGTAAAATCCCATTAAGTTCGGCTTCAGCAATGGGAATAGCAATAGCGTGGTCGATACCTGCAGTAAAACTCATAAGTTCATCCTTAAGCTGATGGATTCGGGAAGGTTTGGTTCGCTTTGGTAAGCAGTGTAAATACTTCCTCATCCGTTGTTTGAGTAAAATCTTCATACCACAAACCCACGGCATAAAAATTAATGGGTCTAAGCGGACAAATCAATTTATCAGCTAATCCTATTAACTCTTCGCAAGTTGATCGAGCAGCGACAGGTACTGCAACGATAATCGAAGAGGGGTGTAATTGACGTATTGCCTTCAGCGCAGCAAACAGGGTTGCACCCGTTGCTACGCCGTCATCGACAAGAATAACCGTCTTATGGTTGAGTTGCAGGGGAGGCTTATCTTGGCGGTACACAGACTCACGTCGTTTAAGCTCAGCTTCTTCCGCATTGATCGCGCGTTGGATAGCCGTCTCAGGCAAATTTAAAGAATCGATGATTTGGTGATTAAAAAAAACGATTCCGCCAGTCGCAATGGCACCCATTGCAAGTTCCTCATGTCCTGGAACCCCCAATTTCCGAACAATAAAAACATCAAGAGGGATTGAAAGAGTCGCTGCTATTTCATAAGCGACAGGAACGCCACCGCGGGGTAAAGCTAATACAATGGTATTTGGCTTGTTTGCATAGTCTTTTAGTAGCCCGGCAAGCATTGTCCCTGCTTCGTATCGGTCGATGTATTTTTCCATATCATCTCATCCTAATTTCTAAAAGAATTATGCGTATTGTATTATTCTTATAAAGTATAGCTTGGTTAAAATAAGGACGTTTCATGCATGCAATGCTCATGCGAAAACCACGGCAACCACTAGTGTATGCTGAGGTCGAAAAGCCTAAACCGCAACCGCATCAAATGCGCATTAAGGTGAGTGCTTGTGGAATTTGTCGTACTGATTTACATGTTGTCGATGGCGAGCTAGAAAATCCTAAGCTTCCTCTCATTCCAGGGCATCAAATTGTGGGGCATATTGACGCACTCGGTAAGAAAGTCAAAGGATTTGAACTTGGCCAGCGAGTTGGGGTTCCCTGGTTGGGTGGGAGCTGTGGAACGTGCCCATTTTGTTTATCAGGACGTGAAAATCTTTGCGATCAAGCTCGCTTCACCGGTTATCAGATTGACGGTGGCTTTGCAGAGTATTGCGTAGCTGATGCGCATTTCTGCTTTCCAATACCAGCAGGCTACCCTGATTATCAAGCTGCACCTTTATTTTGCGCAGGATTGATTGGTTATCGTGCTCTTTTAAAAGCCGGCAAAGCAAAACATTTAGGGTTATATGGCTTTGGTGCCGCAGCGCATATTTTGATACAAGTCGCTCGCCATCAAGATCAAGAAGTCTATGCATTCACCAGCCCTGGTGATCGTGCTGCACAAGAGTTTGCTTATCAATTAGGAGCAACTTGGGCGGGAGATTCAGCGCAAAAATCGCCGCAACTCCTTGAAGCCGCGATAATATTTGCTCCAATAGGTGACCTTGTTCCACTGGCGCTTCGTAACACAGCAAAAGGAGGAACGGTAGTCTGCGCAGGCATTCATATGAGTGATATCCCAAGTTTTCCTTATGCTATCCTTTGGGGGGAGCGTACGTTATGTTCTGTGGCCAATCTAACACGAAAAGATGGTGAAGAATTCTTATCTTTAGCACCTCAAATTCCAATCAAAACAGAGGTTCATACTTATCCTTTACGTGAGGTGAATCGAGCACTTGACGATCTTCGTCATGGACGGTTTACTGGTGCTGCAGTGATCACAATCTGAGCGTAAATTTAGTCTTTTACTCTGGAGTTTGAGTGTGTTATTAAAAAACTCCTTCTCTTTAAAGATTATTTTTTCCATAATACGAGCGATTTTTACGCTTAAGGAACCATTATGAAAAAATCCATGCGCTTAACGCTGTTATTTGTGGCTTGTATGTCGGCATCGTGTTTTGCAGAAAACTCTTTTTATCAAAATGGGTACTTGCATTTAAACACTGCTTTAAAAAGATTAGATGCAGTATCTTGTGATAAAACGGCCACACAATGCGTCGCTGTTGGTTTTGGTGGCGAATACCATTTGCATGAGCGTTTAGCGTATGCGAGCCAAGACGGCGGTTTAACATGGAGTGAGCCCACCGTTTTAGCATCCCCCAAAGAAGAAATTACTCCTGTTTTAAGCGACAGTCCAAATCCGGCCAATATCCATTGCGATGAATCTGGGCAACAGTGCATCGTGACCAGCTCCGCCATTATTGAACGCGTTCCGACTCCGGTGGTGTACACAACGAAAGATGGTGGTGTCACTTGGAGCACCCCTAAGACATTATCACTCCCCAAAGGAATTGACAGAAACCAAATTTATGAAAATGACTCTCTATTTACCGCGATTTCTTGTGATCAGGCAGGCACTGTTTGCACAATAGCTGGCGGCTTAGCTGGCGACAATGAAGCCACTCCATTGATTTATACCACCAAAGATGCGGGGGAAACGTGGAAACTATTTAGCGCATTAAAACAGCCCTTTTATCAAGCCCCTTCTACATTTTATCATGGCACCTTTTTATCAGGGGTTAGTTGTAATTTCTCAGGCCGGAACTGCGTAGCCGTGGGTAATTCTGTCATATCAACGTCTTTTTTCGGTGATCGATATTCAAGTCACTCAGTGGCTTATTCTACTCAAGATGGCGGGGAGCATTGGAGCAAGCCCATTGTATTACCGATGGAAGAAACGCAGAGTAATGTAAGTACGTTTGTGGATGTGGCGTGTGATGGAGCAGGCATGCAATGTACGTCAATTGGTTATATCTATGATTTTTATACCGCTGCCTTCCAGCCCTTTTCCTTCACTACGCATAATGGTGGTTTAGATTGGGACGGTATGAATTTAATTACCCAAAAAGAAGGTAAACATGTTCTAAATTCGATCCATTGCGATGATTCAGGAAAACATTGTGTTGCTGTTGGGTGGGAAACCAAGCGTATCACCACAATTCCTATTTTAAAACCACTTGTTTTTACGAGCAACAATGCTGGAAAAATGTGGGAAAAATACACCGACATGCCTTTTCCTAATTCATCTAGGTTCAATGACATTTTTTGCAACAATACAGGTGAGCAATGTATTGCTGTGGGCACGCAAGTCGATGCAAGTTTCTTTGCAGCAAAACAACTCACAGCATCATTGAATAAGCATTTACCGTTTACACTGCATAAGCCCCAATTTAAAGCGTAATTTATGGGGTAGTGATAGTTCACTTTTTAAGGTGAGCTATCACTTAACAGGAGAATTATTGCTCGTTTTTTGAAATGTTAGATCGTTTTTAATCCTAAACTCTGGACAAGAGAAATATTTTTTACCATCATTGATGATTCTAAAACAGAAAGAAAAAATGAGGATCAGTATGGAAAAAATAAGAATAGCAATCGTTGGCCTCCTTTTAATGAGTTTGTGCCAATTGACCACAGCAACACAAACAAGCAAACCGGAATCGATTGATAACGCCAATCAGAAAGCCATTTTATTTTATGTGAACGCGTATCGAGCTAAACACGGTTTAAAACCGCTCAAACTCAATAGGTTAATGTCAGAAGAAGCAGCAAAACATAGTCGTGATATGGCCAAACATGCTATCCCCTTTGGACACAAATACTTTGACAAACGCATTCATCGCCTATTTGCCAAAATTAAACAGTGCCAGGGAGGATCTGAAAATGTCGCTTACAATTATAGAGACGGAGAAGAGGTTGTACGCAATTGGTTAACGAGTCCAGGCCATCGGCGAAATATTATGGGAAATTATAATTTGACGGGTATAGGGCTAGCACGAGACAAAAAAGGGAAACTTTATTTCACTCAAATCTTTTTACGTACAACCAATCCAGTTTATCAAGCAAAATCAATAGGATAGCTTAATATTTTTAACGGTGATGGTTGCTCTTTTGCAGGAAGTAATACATAGTGTAGGTTAGACTGTAGCAAATGTGGAAGAGTAATTGGAAAGAATACAAAGTTTAAAGTTAGGATTACTTTATGGTGTGATATCCGCGTTTTCCTTTGCGACGATGTCTGTTTTTGTTAAAAAAATTGGGGGTTTATTACCCACTTCACAGTTAATATTTTTCCGATTTGCCATTAGTTTAATGATTCTCCTCCCTTGGATTATTACGGATAAAACATTCCGTTTAAAGGTAGAGCACCCAATGCAATACGTAGTGCGAATTTTAGCAGGATTAATGGCATTGTTTTGTGTTTTTTATGTTGTAAAATTTCTTCCACTTGTCGATGCGCTTTTATTGAATAATACTGCGCCTCTATTCGTTCCATTAATTGCCTGGGCTCTGCTTGGCGCTAAAACGCCTAAAAAAGCAATTTTAGGGATTATAATAGGTTTTTTAGGAGTAGGATTAATTCTTAATCCAGGCCATGAAATTTTATCTTTTGCCTCCGTTATTGCACTTGCTTCTGGTTTTCTGACCGCCCTAGCTATCGTACAAATGCGGATCATCAGTAAGAGCAGTTCTACGAAACAAATGTTATTTTATTACTTTATGATCAGTACGTTAGCATCGGGTTTTGTGGCAGCTCTTCAGTGGGAATCCCCAGAGTCATCTGAGATTTGGCTATTTTTGCTGGCAATTGGGGTGTTTGGAACTTCTTATCAGATTTTTGCTACGTTATCTTATGCTACGGCTCCCGTGCGCTTAATGTCTCCGCTTGTTTTTCTGATTGTTGTTTTTGGCGGGTTTTTTGATTGGCTAATTTGGGATTACGTTCCTAATTTATTCACATTATTAGGCGCAATATTGGTTATTATAGGAACGATTATTACGGTTTACTTTGGTCACAAAGAAATTGATTTTTTAAAAAATAACCAGAGGTAGTCCGTATAACCTAAGTCATACGGACTGATAGAGCCATTGCTAAGCAGCCATTTCTAAACTTTCTTCTTTAAGCGATTTAACAATCGATGGTTTGTGATGTAGCTCTGAAAAATAGCGTGTTAAATGAGTGAGTTCTTTGGTATCAATTCCCATTTTAGAAGCCCATAAAAGCATGACAAATAAATAGGCATCTGGCATCGTGAAGTGATCGCCCGCTATAAAATTCGTTTTACCCAGCTGTTTATTAACATAACTGAGTTTTGATTTAATTGCAGGGATAAAAATTTTTTCTCTCATTTCAGAAGTAATAGCTGGATTGAATAAATTACCAAAAGTCTTGTGCAATTCAGTGGAAATGTAATTTGACCATCCGAGCACCGTGTAACGCGACAAATCTCCGATTGGAGGGCATAATTTTGTTGCTTTAAATTCATCCACTAAGTACATCTGAATAATAAGATTTTCAGTAAGAATTTGCTTATCATTTAATTGAAGAGTAGGTACGGCACCTTTTGGGTTAACGGATAAAAAATCGTTGTTTTTCTCAGTTTTTTTCGTTTTTAGATCAACAGATTCGTATTCACAATCTAATCCGATTTCATTAATGATAATGCGTACAGCAAGTGAACAAGCACCTTGAGTATAGTAAAGTTTCATGGTTATCCTTTTTTTGTAGTTACCTTTCATTTGTAGCTTGCTTTATGAATAACTACAAGTCTCTGAGGCATTCTATACTTCAAATCTTTTCATTGTCCTTTGTGAGAAGGAGGGCGCCCGTTAAAAAAATAAAATACGCGAAACCCGTCAATGCGCAGTAAAAACCAAACAGGCTATTACTATGCGATTGATATAAATGATTCGCTATTTCTATTCCCACAGCTTGAGTACACATCCCAATCATACTCATCAAGGCAGAAGTGGTTCCTTTGCCAACGGGGGTACAAAAAAGAATAAATCGGTTGAGTGGTGCGCCAGCGATGCCCAATCCAAAAAAGTAGATAATGAAACCCGGTAGCAACCAAATAAAAGAATTGCTTAATGCAAACGGAAGGATAAAGCTCGCGAGTAAACCCACTCCTAAAATAATGGAGCCCAGACGGAGGATTTTTTTCACGGTACCACGGTGAGTCAAGCGCTGAAGGACCCAATTACCCATGATGGTCGCTCCAAACAAAGGCACTTGCCATAAACCATACTGGATAACAGATAATTTTGCATCGGCAATTAAAATGACCGGGGCAAGGGCTATCCATGCCACACAAGGTAATCCCATTAACCCGAGAGCGATTGATCCAAACATAAAAGGGGCATTTGTGAATAAATTTTTATAATTATTGAAAACAGTTCGCGGTGCCAATGAGACGCGTTGAATTTTTTGCCCATCCCTTTTAGTTTGCCCAATTGGTTCAGGCATGAATCGCCATAAACCCCAAAGTGCAAAGAGAGCGAAGGTACCGATAAGCACAAAAATCAGTCGCCAACTGAAGTAGTGAATAAAAGCAGCTCCCAGCAATGGCCCTAAGAGGGGTGCGATTGTTGACACATTAGCCATAATGGCAATTAAGCGAATGGCATCCATCTCCGCGAAAATTTCTTGCAAGGTGGCATAGCCAATAACCCCAATGAAACATAAGCCCATCCCTTGAAAGAAGCGGGCAACTAAAAATTGATCAATCGAATTAGAACAAGCAATCGCTGCGGTGCAAAGAAGAAAGAGTAAAGCACCTGAAAGCATAACAGGTCGTCGGCCATAGCGGTCAGAAATGGGTCCAAGGAATAATTGCAAACTGGCCCCTCCTAAAATATAGGCAGTAAGAGAGGTAGCGACTGCAGTTTCTGGTCCTTTAAATGATTCAACGACTTTAAGCATGCCTGGCATGATCATGTCGTTTGCCACATAAGTAAGAAATTCGTAAAGCACTAGAAAGCAAGCGAATACCAGGGCTTGTTTACGTGTAATAGGAATAAGTGGTTGAGCCATGGTGGTTCTCTATAAGATGATTGTTCAAGCTAAGTAATTATACTTTAAGAATTGCCAAACTGCTTATTATATACTCATGACACTTCGTCTTGTTAAGTATCTTGGATATCGGAGCTTTTCGTTAAATTTTAGATTGTATCAAAAGCATTATTCTTTCTTTTTTATTCTCTGCTTATACCAGTTAACTAGCGTAGACCAAAATGCAGCAATACTCACAAGGAGTGTGAAAAGTAAAACAGCTATGACCATTTGAAAAACAGAGAAATTCAGTGCGTCACGAGACACAAACAAGCCGGTTATTGACCCCGCTATAACGAAAAGCACTCTGACTAGCCATCCTATCATTCTATTCTTCCTATGAGCAAACGAACTAGTTTTCTATTCTAATTTAAATTTATGCGGAGTACTGCTTACGGTAGAAAGTTGCCTTAAATCAAGTCTAGCAATGATTGTCATCATCGTGGTGTTATTGATTTTACGTTGCTTTCTAAGCAAGCGTAATTCTTGACGCGCACCCTCCAGGGCTGAAAGTCGGAGTTGCTGTTCAAATTCTATTGCTTTCATGCTGGTTAATTTTTCATCTTCGGCACCAATATTTGCGGCAATGTAATAATTGAGGCCGGCTATAAGCGAATTACCTACTTCCAGGCAGAGCGCTGCATCTTGCTCACTGGCGTTTGCACACAAAAGTTGCATTTGATTGGCAATGGCCTTAACCCCTGCTTGAGCTGCAGCAATACGGGCTTCATTTTCTTCATTACTAGACGATTTATGAATAAGCGTATTTAGTCCCGGCAAAACTAAAGGAAGGGCTACTGTGCTGATAAGCAGAGAACAAAGAACGACACCAACGACTAAAATCACTAAAAGATCGCGTTCCGGAAAAGGAGATCCATCATTCATTAACGCGGGCAAAGATAAAATAGCGGCTAAAGCAATGGCCCCCCGTACTCCGCCCAAAGAAATGACGGTAACGATTCGTAAATTTGGCCAACGCCAAGTCGTATGACGATGCCGAGCGATTAAAACTTCAAAAGGAATGGTTAAATAAATCCAAAGCATGCGAAGCAAAGCCAGGGTTATTGTGATGAGAGCAACCATTTTTGCGCAATCGAACAAGCTGTAGCCGGTGTTGGCTAATAACTCGATGGAATGAGGTAGATATAATCCTAAGAGAATGAAAATGAGTCCATTTAAAGTGATATCAAGCATCCCCCAAACAAAATGACCTTCAATACGCATTCTTGCTAAGGTTCTATCTAAGAAACCTGCTTTATCCACTGTAAAGCCAGCAGAAACTGCAGCCAGTATTCCCGAGAAGCCTAATTTTTCCGCGGTCAGATAGGCGGTAAAAGGTAAGAGTAATAAAAGCAAATTTTCAGTGGTTGTTTCATGCTCGTTTTTTCGCGTCAATTGACCAAGCAGAGTAATGAAAAGATAAGTTAAAATAACCCCAACGATTATTCCACCAAAACCAACGAGAATAAGACTAGTCATTGCTTTACTCAATGAAAAAACGCCAGTGAGCATAGCAGCGACAGCAAATTTAAATGAAACAAGCCCAGAAGCATCATTTAAAAGTGCTTCTCCTTGTAAGATATGTAGAATTCGCTCGGGTATTCTTACCTTGGCAGTCATTGACCTTAGGGCGACTGCATCAGTAGGAGATAAGGCTGCAGCCAAAGCAAAAGTAGCGGGTAATGGCAGTGTTGGAATGAGCCAATGAACTAAGTAACCAATGCCTGCAACAGTAAAAAAAACGAGACCAATGGATAAAGTAATAATAACACGTTTATTCGATAGAAATTCTCGTTTAGGGAATTGCCAGCTATCATTAAAAAGCAACGGTGGAATGAATAACAGCATGAACAATTCAGGATTGAAGCCAATGTGAAAAACTGGAAAAAAAAGAGCAATAAAAGCCCCTAAACTAATCTGAATAATGGGTGTAGGCAGTGAGGGTATAAATCGCGAAATAACTCCGGACACAACCATTAAAAGCAAGAGAATAAGACACACCAAAGCACTTTCCATGATTGCTATTACTCCAGACCTATTTAACGAAACGATTTGCGCAAAGATTATCGCGCGTTAACACATATTAATCAAAAAAAGGTAAAATATAAAATTTTAGCGGAGTAGGTCGAGTAGGGCAGAGTAAACGCATCTAATTTTTGCACAGAAATACTTATCTTTTTGCCTATTTGCAGGGTACAAAGCGCTGAACGCAGACTATTGGGTTTGATATAGTACTTTTAGGTGTCTTTACTCGGGAGTAAATTTAATTCGCACGTGACCTCCCAACTCTTGGCAGTAACTCCATCAAGGAGATCCTTCGCTTCGCTCAGGACGACAATACCTCTGTCATCCTAAGCAAAAGCGAAGGACACGGATTATCCAAAGAATCTAGGAGTCTCTCCATCACTGGCTCCTTAGGGAGGTCGAAAGAATAATGCTTTTAGGAGAATGCTGCTAATGTGGTATAAACACGAGGCTGACGTCATCACGATTTGTGTCTATGTGCAACCTGGGGCAAAAACGACTGAGATAGTAGGTGTATACGGTGACGCGCTTAAAATCCGTTTAAATGCTCCACCTATTGCAGGAAGGGCAAATGAAGCACTATTAAGCTATATAGCCAAGGGCTTTAATGTCCCTGTGCGTCAAGTCAAATTGGTGCGTGGAAGTAAAGTCAGGCATAAAAAACTTACCATTACGGGGAGTTCTGTTTATCCAGAAGAGTTTTTCTAATTAAGCTATGTGAACTCTTTGTTTGCCGTTGAGCTATAATTACCAACTGATCTGATTGGATTGTAGGACCGGCGTTAAAGCGTGGCAAGTAGGCAAAAAGATAAGTATTTCTGTGCAAAAATTAGATGCGTTTGCCCTGATTTTAGGTTATTACATTTTTCAATCGAGGATAAACTCGGTATAATCTTTTCTTTTTAGATTTTGATAAATATGAAGCTGTTGCGTGGACTGACTGAGGTTCCTTATTTTGCGAATGGCAGTGTAGCGGCTATTGGAAATTTTGATGGAGTCCATCTTGGGCATCAAGCGTTACTCGCTACGTTACGTGCACAAGCTGATGCACTTCAATTACCTATGGCGGTTCTCGTCTTTGAGCCACAGCCTGCTGAATATTTTCGAGGGCCGCAAGCACCTGCTAGGCTGACAAGCTTACGTGAAAAGACAGAGGTGCTGAAGTCTTGTGCAGTCGACTATCTGTGCTGTCTTAAATTTAATGAAGCTTTTGCCTCGCTTCCGGCTGAAGATTTCGTCCAGCGTTATTTCTTTTCCTGGTTGCACGCGAAATATGTGTTAATCGGAGAAGATTTTCGCTTTGGATATAAGCGGTTAGGTGATGTCCAATTACTGCAACGACTTGGTGGTAATCAAGGATGTGTTGTTGAGACTTTTCCTGATTTTTCGATTAATCACCATCGCGTAAGCTCAACTAAAATCAGAGAGGCATTGGCTCAAGGGCACCTTGAGCATGCATCTGCACTGCTTGGCAGAACGTTTAGCCTCTGCGGCCGAGTCGTTAAGGGAAATGAACGCGGAAGACAATGGGGTATTCCTACCGCTAATTTAACCATGCATCGCTTGGCGTTACCTCTAAAGGGGGTATTTTGTGTCAAGGTTCGCAGAGCGACGGGTGAGTGGTTAACCGGTGTGGCAAATTTAGGGAGTAGACCCACGGTTGATGGAACGAAAAATATACTTGAAATTCACTTATTTGATTTTGACGGCAATTTGTATGGTGAGATGTTACAGGTGTTTTTCTTGCACAAATTACGTGATGAGGTTAGATTTTCATCAGTAGAGACCTTGATTAAGCAAATCCATGACGATATTGCTGCGGCGAAAGCGCAATTTCGCACATGTCGATTTGAATTTAATTTAACCGATTAGCCTTCCTAAGTTGGAATTGGCAAAGACGATAGGTTGACCTATTACCATTTAACGCGTTAACAGAGTAAGCATAATGGCAGAATACAAAGATACTTTAAATTTACCTGACACTTCTTTTCCAATGAAGGCTAATCTTGCCCAGCGCGAGCCCCAAATGTTAGCGAACTGGGAAACCGAAAGTATCTATGAAAAAATAAGACAAGCAAGCAAAAAATTAAAGCGTTTCATCCTGCATGATGGGCCTCCGTATGCTAATGGTCATTTACACTGCGGCCATGCACTTAATAAAATTCTCAAAGACATTATTACTAAATCGAAAGCATTGAGCGGATTTGATTCTCCCTTTGTTCCTGGTTGGGATTGTCATGGATTGCCAATTGAGTTGAATGTGGAAAAGAAAGTGGGCAAAGCCGGCATGAAAATCAGTGCGAGTGAATTTCGTGCTAAATGCCGTGAATACGCAGCAAGCCAAATTGATATCCAACGTGAGGAATTTAAACGCTTAGGCGTATTTGGTGATTGGGCACATCCCTATGTCACTATGGATTATTCTTATGAGGCAAATATCATTCGTGCACTGGGTAAAGTCATCGAAAATGGGCATCTGCAGCAAGGATTTAAACCGGTTCATTGGTGTATCGAGTGTGGGTCTGCATTGGCCGAGGCCGAAGTGGAATATGAGGACAAAACTTCACCCTCCATCGATGTGGCATTCTACGCCATTGAGCCTCAGGACATTTTGAATTTGATTGCAAGGAATTTACCTGTAAAGCCGGTCATTGTTCCTATCTGGACAACAACCCCTTGGACACTACCGGCCAATGAAGCAGTTTGCTTACATCCAGAATTTGGCTATGTTTTAGTGGATACAGGGGAAAATTATTTTTTACTCAATGCGGATTTGCTTGAGTCTGTCATGGCTCGTTACGGCATCAAGGACTACACTATCCTAGGCCAAATAAAAGGA
This sequence comes from Legionella maceachernii, assembly GCF_900167045.1. GTDB lineage: Bacteria > Pseudomonadota > Gammaproteobacteria > Legionellales > Legionellaceae > Tatlockia > Tatlockia maceachernii. The sequence goes on from NZ_FUXJ01000002.1 coordinate 341,011, forward strand.
AAAACGTTTGAGAAAATTGCATTAAAGCATCCATTTAACGACCGAGAAGTGCCCATTATTCTGGGTGAACATGTTACTACTGACTCAGGCACTGGATGTGTTCATACTGCACCTGCTCACGGACCAGAGGATTATCAAGTAGGCCAGGCTTATCATCTCCCGCTGATTAATCCAGTGATGGTTAATGGCTGCTACGCGAGTGATGTTCCTTTATTAGCTGGGGTTTCTGTTTTGAAAGGGAATGAGCAAATTATCGAAATATTGCGTGAACGCCATGTGCTTTTGCACCTCGAATCAATTCGTCATAGTTATCCTCATTGCTGGCGTCATAAAACACCCATGATTTTTCTTGCCACACCTCAGTGGTTTATAGCCATGGATAAAAATGGCTTACGTCAGGCCATTAAAGCAGAAATTGAAAAGGTCAATTGGGTTCCCGACTGGGGTAAAGCACGCATCGCAACTATGGTTGAGACCAGACCTGATTGGTGTATTTCCAGGCAACGCGCTTGGGGTACTCCCATGCCTTTGTTTGTACACAAGTCAACGAGAGAACTTCATCCTAAGTCTGTTGAATTAATTGAGAAAATAGCCTTAAAGGTTGAGCAAAGAGGAATTGATGCGTGGTTTGATCTCGATGTTGCTGAATTTTTAGGGACTGATGCAAAGGAATACGAAAAAATTAATGACACTCTTGATGTCTGGTTTGATTCTGGCGTATCTCATTACTGTGTGCTAAAGCAAAATGAAGCATTGGGTTTACCCGCTGATGTGTATTTTGAAGGTTCAGATCAGCACCGTGGTTGGTTTAATTCATCACTGACTACAGCAGTTGCTATTTATGGTCATGCTCCTTTTAAAACGGTATTAACTCACGGTTATACTGTGGATGCGGAAGGAAAGAAGTTATCGAAATCCAAAGGTAATTACATTGCTTTGGATAAATTAGTTGCTCAACACGGTGCTGATATTTTGCGTTTGTGGGTTGCCTCCACGGATTATCGTCATGAAGTAAGTATTTCGGAAGAAATTATCAAACGCAATGCAGATGCCTACCGTCGTATTCGTAATACAGCTCGTTTTTTACTGGCTAATTTGTTTGATTTTGTCCCCGAGGAGCATACGCTCGATACATCTAAGTTGATTGAACTCGATCGCTGGGCGATTAAGCGCTGTCAAGACTTGCAAGAGGAAATTAAAGAAGCGTATAAGAATTATTACTTTCATGTGATCTATCAAAAAATTCATAATTTCTGTGCAGTTGATATGGGTAGCTTTTATTTGGATGTGATTAAGGATCGCCAATACACCACAGCAAAAGACAGCTTAGCAAGGCGCTCATGCCAAACGGCAATGTATTATATTATCCACGCCCTTACTCGCTGGCTAGCTCCTATTTTGTCTTTTACAGCGGATGAAATCTGGCAGTTCATACCGGGTAAAAAAAGTGAGTCCGTATTTCTTGAGCAGTGGTATGAACAATGGCCACAAATTCAAAATGTTGATATGCCATTTTGGCAGCAATTGCAAATTGTTCGTGATGAAGTGAACAAGGCCCTTGAAAGTAAACGCAAAGAGGGAGTAATCGGCTCCGCTTTGGCCGCAGAGGTCATTGTTTACGCGGGAGAGTCGCTTTTCCCTCTTTTAAGCAAGCTGGGGGATGAATTGCGTTTTGTCTTTATTACTTCTTCTGCTATTGTAAAACCAATGAGTCAATGTGAAGCTCATGCTTTGAGAAGTAATGAATTCGATTTAGCAGTTGCAGTTCGAGCCAGCGATTATGAAAAATGCAGCCGCTGCTGGCATCGTCGAGAAGAAGTGGGTTCAGACGCCGAGCATCCTGAATTGTGTCAACGATGCATCGGCAATATTAGTGGTCGTGATGAGGTGAGGCATTTCGCATGAAAAAATGGCCCTGGTTTCTTTTAAGTCTTGGTATAGTACTTGTTGACCAGCTGAGTAAATACTGGGCGGCTTCTAATCTGATTCCTTATCAACCAGAACCGCTTTTTTCAATGTTTAATTTTACCTTGGCTTATAATACGGGTGCTGCTTTTAGTTTTCTGAGCGGTACAGGCAGTTGGCATCGCTGGTTTTTTGCTGGATTCAGCATTCTTATGAGTTTAGTTTTGGTGGTGTGGTTAGCAAAGCTATCGCCAAAGGCAAGACTGCAATCTTTAGCTGTGAGCTTAATTCTGGGTGGCGCCGTAGGAAATTTATACGATCGAGCCATGTGGGGGCATGTTGTCGACTTTATTGATCTCTACTATGAAAACCATCATTGGCCTGTTTTTAATTTGGCTGATAGCGCTATTTGTATCGGCGCTTTTTTTCTGTTAGTGGACTTGTGTCGCAATGGTTCTCGAGAAGAGTAAAACCGATTGCCGCTGTAAGCACACAATCGGTTACTCCTAAGCTACTTGAACAGTGAAACGTGAGCAGTGTTTTATGCAAAAATCCCAGTTGATAAAGCATGTAGATGCTTACTTTCAGGATTCACAATACTTACTGCCGCTACAGCTGGCAAGCTAAGATAATGCTCTGCTTCTTCCCACTCAACTTCAGCGGGGAATAAGCGCAATGTGGGCAAACAGCGATTAAGAGAAGCACAGAAGGCTAAATTAGCCGGATATGGTCTTGCTTGATGATACCCCAGCGCCATTACTTGCATGGCTTCAGAGATTGTGGCAATACCTGGAAGATGATTAATGGAATAGATAGAAGCAGTTTGTGCGATCGCAGGCAAAAAGCCAGGGCTTGAGACAAAATGAACGCCTGCATGATAACATTCTTCTAATTGTTGAGTGTTGGTAATATTGCCAGCTCCAACGCGTAGTCCTGGAAAATCTTGAATGATTTTTTTCAAAAGACTTTGTTCACTGCAATTAATTTCAACAATGGAAAATCCTGCCTGGGCAATCTGCTTAAGCCTATCGAATAATAAAGCATCTACATCTAAAGTTACGATAATTGATTGATTTCCAAACAGTTTATCACTCATCATGGTTCGTTCGCTTTGCAAGCAATTAATTCGTCCATGTTAGAAGAGTTGCGGCTGCTTATCAAGTGTTAAGTGCATTGTATTTGAGAAAATAGTAAGGAACTTGTTATTTCGAATAGCAGGCGTATGCATCCTGAGCGAAGCGGAGTGAATCTCTTCTTAACCCAGATCTTCGTTTAAGCCAGCATGAGAAACAAGTGCCTCTATTTTTCAGCCCAAGAGAAAAAATTGAAAGAGAAGATCGGTTATCACTAGACGTGTCGGAAAAGGAGGTGAGCCAATATTGCGCGGGTAGGGCAGTTGCAAATTCCACGTCCTGTGATCAATACATCCTTGTATTGTTTCCGTTTAAGGACATCCATGCCCCGAAATTTGCAACTTCCATGGTTATAGTATGACTTAATTCAGGTTGTCCGTCATTAAGACATGTTTGGTAAATGTTGTAAGAAATGTCTTACAAAAATTCATGGCACACGTTTGGAGTACAAAAGCTCTGCTCAGCATACATCATGCACTGCGGGGAATGGCTTTGGACTTATTCAAGCTCAATTTTGTTATATTTCAGAATAGCTTTTACTAGGCTTATTCAGATAACTTAAATTAAAGTCCTTAACTTCGGCGTTTTGGTGTTTGAGGATGTTTGGGAATAGTATATATTGGATCATTGAGTCTTCTATTCTTTTCACTTCCCCCCGAAATGTTGTGTAAATCATCATCTTTGACATCTTCTATTGGTGATTTTTTGGAAGAGTTTGAAGAAGGCTTTTTCATGATTGTTGTCCTGTAATAAAGAAAGTATGTATTAAATATAGTCTAATTTTTAGTAAAGCATTGAATCCTCAAAATGTTACGATTCTTGCAGAAATGAAATCGGGCATAATGATGATCTCGACTATTTACGTCATTTCTTTGCCTATCTACTAGGGTTTGAAACGCGTTTGTTACCGCAGGAGTTACTCCCTGCGTGTTTTTGGGAACTTATAAAAATCTATCTTATTGAGGTTAATATTCTGGTTAATTTATTAAAGTTAATAATTTATTGATTAAATAACTAAATTAACTCCAGCAAAGATAATTTATGAGAAATAATTTTGCAAATGAATTAATTTTGTTAGCTAGAGTCAGCGGGTAATCCCCCATTTTTACTGAAGCAAAAAGTAGAGGATTAGGCAACTAGTGCCAATTTTTGCCTTGGAGGAATCCCTCCAATAGCAGTATTTGAACGTTCATTGTTGTACGTCCATAACCATTGTGGCGCATGAAGTTCTACCTCAGCAATACTTTCTGGCTTAACCAATCATACCTAACCGTGCGGTTACAGCGTTCAATATAGGCATTTTGTTGTGAGTTTCCTGGTTGAATAAAAACTAACTGTATCTGATTTTTATCAGCCCATTGTTCCAGCAACTTACTGATATATTCAGGGCCATTGGCACAACGTATCTGTCGAGCCCTACCACGCCAATCGATGATCTAATTAAGAGTTCGTACAACGCGCTCTGCAAGGATAAGTCTACCTCGATAGCAGGCCTTCGCGGTTGAAGTCGTCAAGCAATGAGAGCAGACCGTAAAGACACATAGAACATGGGTTCAAATTTTGAATAAGGATAACTATCAGGGTTGGGAAATCTGCTATTTCAACATCATTTCTTTAGCTTTTCTAAACCCTGCAGATAAGGGATTATGTCTCTCAGGGGGGGTGAATTATTTTTTTACGCTATAAATTGTTTAAACAGCGAGGCAGTGTATTGAATAATTTTGGAATCAAACCTCTCTTTGTGACAATACCAAGATAGTTTTATTTTTTCTGAAAAATCGCTTACGTTTAACCTGATTAATTCATCATCAAAATATTGTTTGGGTAATGCGCTCCAACCTATACCTAACCGAACAAGCTTTTTTAATGCCTCAAAAGAATACAATTCATGCTCCAATAAAAACGGTAATTCTAGTTTGGAAAATCGCCTTTCCAATCTATCACGAATTGAGAAACCAGGTGGTGTAAGAACACAGGGAAAATTTGCCAAGTCTTTTAAACTAACTTCCTTTTCCTTCGCTAAAATATGCTGTGGTGAAATCACAATAAAAATATCTTCCTCATCGATCACGGTGCACTTTATCGAACTCTCGATTTCCATATCTTCTGTTGTCATAGCCACATCAATAAAACCATTAAGGAGAAAAGTATACAGATCCTGTTTGGCGATCTGTTTTATACGAAGATGAGGATAACCCGTTTTTGCTTTTGTTAAAAACTCCATAAAAAAGGGGATAAAGCCTACAGAAGGATATAGTGTTGTGCCTAATAAAATTTCAATTTTTGAGAAGTCCGGATTCATTAAGTCTGCAACTGCATTATTCAATGTATTGATTAATTGTCTGGCATAAGGAACAAGTAATTTTGCTTCATGGGTTGGAAAAAGCAAATTCCCCCTGATTTCAAATAACTTGGCACCCATCTCATGTTCCAGATTACCAATTCTTTTGCTAATTGCTGATTGGCTAACAAATAATCGTTTTGCTGCTATTGAATAAGAGCGATATTCATAAACCATTAGAAATGATTTTAATTCATTATTAGTCATTGTGAATTATCCTATTAGGCACATGATATTCAATCCTAATTTAGTAAAGTTTTCAAGCCTTTTTAAATTCAGAAGCGATATGCTCGCCCATCGATTCCGTCACGAAAGTCTGGTTGTATTGGGCGTTAACTCATGAATCTTTTTTTCGGCAGAATCAATGCGCTGGTTAGTGATATCAGCACTTAAAAACCGATATCGATTATCTTCCAATTTTGGCGTTGTATTTTCTTTTATAAGGCTGGTGTCAATTTGTTGATTAATTGATGGATAAATAGTTGTTACTTTTTTGAGTATCTCATCGTTTGCCGGATGTAATAAAGCGCCCAAGACGATACCTGGATTAGCACAAGTTCCTCGTTGAAGTTCATTGTTTAGAGCTTGTTGGGGCTCAAGGTTTATAAATTGCTGACTGATCCATACTGATGCACTCTGATCAGCAGGGTAAGGAAAGGTAGCTGCTATTTTTTGTATTAATTGTCCATTAAAGGTAATAAATTCTTTTTTAAATTCGGACAACACTTTTTCTAAAAGTGCTGCATCATTGATTTTGTAGGCACAAGCAATAGCCTGCTCTGCAACGGTTAAGTAAATTGGCTGGCCGGAAAAAGGCGCGGTATAAGGTAAGGTATTAAAGACTTGGCCCCAGACATGTTTACCTTGTGCTAATGCATTTAAAATAATCGATTTATTAGGATCAGGCTGGGCAAGTTCCTTCTTTATCAGTTCTTGATAAATCCAGACTTTTAGTTCTCTGCCTGCAGCACTATCGGGGAAAGTATCTGCTATCCTTTGAATTGCCTTTTCATCTAACACTGACCTTAATTTACTAAAGAGGGCTTGAATCTGCTGCGAGGGTATCCAGGCTCTCTTTGAGAAAGTATAGGCAGCAAGATGCTCCCCAAGGGTTAGTGAGCTAGAAGGATAAGGGGTTTGCAAATTAAAACCGAGTTGCAAGAAACTCTCCAAAAGAATATTGGGATTCGCGCAGTAGCTTTGTTGAAGTTCATTCACTAAGGCTTGTTGCGGATCAAGTTTTAGCAATTGCTGGGTGATCCACTGGCTGGCTTGTGAATGATGGGGATAGGCAAAAGTGTCTGCTATTTTTTGAATTGTTTGAGCAGTAAGAGGGTTATTTTCTTTTTTTAATTGAGAAAATATGTTTTGGAACATGGCAGAATTATTATTGGCATAAGCCACTGCAATCGCCTGTTCTATGGTGGTTAAATAAACCGATCGTCCATAAATATCGCTCATAGGAAATAGTATATTTTTATTGGTTAATAAATGAGTAAAAGCATCCGGCGCGTAAAGGAATGCCATGTAAAAACCCATCGTTTGCTTTGGTGTTTTTTCACATAATGCTGAGGTTAAGTTTTTTTTGAGCTCTAAATCTTCGGCTGACTCATCATGAGGAAGTTGGGCCATTAACCGAGTGAGCGCATCAGGAGCATATCTGGCCATCAGATGCAAACCAGTCCATCCACCAGTGCATTTTTGTTGGAGGGCCTTTGCAAAACTTGCTTTTAGCTGCTTATTTTCAGGGGCGTGTTTCTCATCCAAATACGTCACTAACTCAGCTAGTGCGTGAGGGGAATATTTGGCAAGTACCTTGAATGTTTGAGGAGAAAAATGATTCATATAGCGAGACCCCATTTCTTTACTGAGCGGTGGCATTGGTAAAGAACTAATTTGTTGGTATATAGATATTTTTTCAATGGCGATTTCAGGCCCTAAAATCCTGAATAGTTCTTGAGTAGCTTCAGTTTTATTTGAAAAATATCGTAAATACTTAAATATTGGTTGAGAGTCATCGCGCTTATAATTCGGTTCATAAACAAACCATCTGTCGCCATGGGCTCCCACACGAATGGTATGGTTAGAAGAATGTACTAAATGTATGACTTGTGGATCATTATCCAATACAGCCTCCACTTCGTCTGAACGCAATGATCCAACAGCAGCGATTTGCCTACTTTTAATGGTTAACAAGTTGCCATTGGGATCCAATATCTCAAATAAATTTTTACCAGTAGCCACAGGATTTAAGATAGTCAGCTGATCAGAATCTTGGGTGAAGAAAGGTGTTGCTAGTCCTATTTGGTGATAAACAAGATAATTAACAGCGCGCTCAAAAAGATCACCCAAAGTTAGCTTTTGTAATTCGTCTTTATTTTTCTTAGGTAAATCAGTAAGATTTATACGATAAAAATCTGCTCTGGCTGAAATTTTTTGTTGAAGTGCATCTGGCGTTCCATCCCAAGTTTCAAGCAGTTCTAAAACGTATTCCCACCAATATAATTGATTAGTAGTATCCATTGCTGCATGAATAAGGGTAAAACCAAAACACTGACCCTTATTTTCAAGGTCAGCAACGATAGTTTGTAACTCATAAGGAACTGGTTGGCCTTGCTTCGTAAAATGTTCTGCATAACAAAAAGAGAGGTATTTAGATAAATTTTTTGCAATATTAACTTGATGAGGCATAGGAGATGATCGGTTTAAATGAAAAGTAACCTCATTATAGTGTGGGCAAAATTTATACATCATTAAGCGAGATAGAAACTTTGGAATAACGAGAAAAACTAATAATCCAGACTGCGTACGGATTTCTCTTGCAAAACCGCTGTCAGGAGGCGGTTAAAGAGCTGTCTACTCCTGCGTACTCATCTAAGAGGGAAATTAGTTGATTTGCAGTACGCTCGTTTAAGTTTGAGAAGATCACCAAAAATAGAGCAGTTATCTTAACTACGTGTAATACCCCCCAATTAAACCGGACCACAAAATTACCTCAAAGCAGTTTTTAAACAATGTCTGGGAAACATCCTTTAAGCCCTTTATGAGGAGCATTTTCATTGTAATTGTGAAACCATTGAGGAAGTTGTCGCATCAAAAATCATAAGCGTTGAGGGCATTGAACATAATCGTAGGTTTTGAGCCCTAAAATGTCTGCTGAATTTGCAGATAAATTGGGGTATTCCAGAAAGCAATTTGTACGACTCTGTTTGCAAGTTATTCTCGATAGAGACGGTTCATTATTAACTGTTGAAGTTGAAAATGCGACATAAAAATTGTGGTTTTGAATAATTGTTAACTATTTCATTAAGTTGTTTATTTAATCTCTAATTCAGTAAAGCAGCAACTGCTTTGTAATTTCAGAATTAATTACAAATTTCAAACTATTTGTAATTATAATTCACAAATTAAATTTTGATAATTGAATATCTTTGGGAATTTCGGACATGATCTAAACTTGTGTTAATACCATCACATCAGATAGAATACGGTCGTTTTGAAAATAGGGACTTTTAAATGGAAATTATATACTTCAAATTTATAGTTGTAACTCATCAATTTCTTAAAAAACGCCAAATTACTACAAAAAATCATCCATTCGAATCCTTATTTAAGTGTAAATATTCTTGTTTGGAAAATTAATATATTCGTTTAAATAAAGCTTATAGAGCCCTATATGAAATAAGTAAAAATTGTGAATGGAAATATTGGCAAATATTAAATAAACATGACTACTAAAAAGTCAACTGGATTAATGGATTTTTTGGAATCGTTAGCGGCTAAAAAATTTGCTCTTGTGAGGTTTTCTTCTTGCGACTCGCCAGGGGGGCTAAGTAGAGTTTGTCCAAACTTAGTTATATCTCGTCAAGATTTGTGCGATATGGAACATAATCTTAGGTTTGTGAGCTCTAAAAACGGTGTGCACTGAATTTTATTGCAAATTAAGCTGTTGCAACAAAGGTTAACAGAAACAAATGGAAATATAAGGAGAGAAAATGCCAACAAAGCGAAGTATTACCAACTTAACTTTTCAAGGAGGTAGTGTTAAAGGGCCTGGCCACATTGGTGGATTAGAAAGTCTTAGTAAGAAAATCGATATGAAGAAAGTTCGTCGAGTGGCGGGGACTTCAGCAGGTTCGATTACTGCGTCTCCATCAAGGCTACGTTGGCTTTATTCTCATCAAAAATATGAAGTATTATTATTTAGGATGGAGTGATGTGGTTGCTGAATTTGCTCAGTTATACATTCAAAACGTAAAAAAATTACTTTGTAATGAGGTGAGAATCTATGACTTCAATAGAATTTATTAACCCTAAATCAAGACAATATTATAAGCTTAATAAATTATTATCGACTTTGCGCGGTTTTTTATTTTGGAAAAATAGTGAAGGGTACTACTTAGGCTGTAATGATAATTTCGCCGATTTTGTTAATTTAAATTCTAATCAAGATATTAAAAGAAAAACTGATTTATCTTTTCCATGGCGCAGTACTTATCAATTAGTTAGTAATCATGATCTATGTGTCCAGAGAAATAGAAAGGCATACTGCTTTATTGAATCTACCGGTCTTAATAACGATATACTACATGTTCTGTCTATAAAATCTCCATTAACAGCAATGGATGGAGCGCTTGTAGGTACTCTCGGTATAGCTCTTTCATTTCAAGAAAAATCGGTTAATGAATTTTTGCAAGAAATACTTAAAATTACTAGCATTCTAAATATATGTATAAAGCATGAACTAATGATTCGTCTCATTACTCAAATAATGCATCTAAATTCCGTGCAAAAAGGACTCAAACTAGAAAACCAATTTTTTGATTATGGACATGTTGTATGTAGTTATAGAGAAGCACAATGCTTGCATTATTTTTTAAACCACTATTCAGCTCAAAAAACCAGTGAAAAATTATTTATATCCCCAAAAACAGTGGAATTTCATTTGGCAAAAATTAAGGAAAAACTTAATTGTTATGATACTTATCAGATTACGCAACTCGCTGTTAATTATGGTTTTATTGATTTAATGTTTATGAGATTTTAGGGCTCGAAAAAATATTATATTAATGACAATGCGCTTGTCTATCTTTCATGCTAGCGAAAAATTGAGAGGGCACAGATCTTTTTTAAAAATTGAGTGAGGCTATTGGTTAAATAGTGTAAGCAACGGCTTCCCCGAGCTTGGATTTGGTGGCACGAGTGAGAACAATTTTTTAATCAGAGATGCATGGCATACGGATAGATGATTTCTCTTTTTGACTTCTGTAATCGTTTCAAGCTCGGCAAGTTATACTTGTAACCAAGGGGCTCTGCAACATACAGTTTGTGCGGTAAGATCTCTAGCTTTTGGTGATTTTTTAAACGATTGTTTTCCCCATTGGCTCATGCCTTCCTAAGAAAGGTATGAGGCTAAGCATTAGTTTTCTTGTGAAATCTCATAATACTATAAATCTAGTAAAACTCCCGGGTGAATTTATTTCTTCATTTTCATATCATCTCCAAAAATGAAGTTTAGATATTAATCATCAAGAGAAAAGTAATATGTTAAACCAACCAAATGAATATTTACTTCCATTTACTCAGATTGATGCTTTAATTACCCAAATGCTTCATGAGAAGTTAACGCGAGATACAAATGGATTTTTTAAACTAAATCGACCTCAAAAAATTGCCATAAAGCTTAACCCGAATCAAAGACTAGATAAACTTGAATATAGATGCGATGAAGTTGCTAGCAATGTGGGATTAATACAAGCAACCCATGCAGTAAGGATTAGTGACCTTGAGGAGCAAAATGGAATTACCCCGGGAACTATTAATGAAATGATATTGAGGACCTATCAAGAAGATTGCCCTAGTTTGTTAGAACAAAGAGCGAAAACGCAAGAACAGTCTAATAATGTCCAAATTTCGAATAATAATCCTCAAGCCAGTCAATCATCTTGGACTCAAAGCACTGCTTACCAAGATAATGGACGTTCTAAGGCCCAGAGCGGAGCTTATCAGTCTGAAAGAACCACACAAACCAGCGATGAAGGTTGCCCTCGCACTTCAAAGTTAATTTTTAGGGAATTTCGGACAGGATTTAAACTTGTGCTAATAACATCACATCAGATAGAATACGGTCGTTTTGAAAATAGGGACTTTTAAATGGAAATTATACACTTCAACTTTGAGTCCGTAACTCATCGATTTCTTAAAACATTAATCATTACAAGAAAAGTACTCCATTCGAATCCTTATTTAAGTGATAAATATTGTTGTTTGGGAATTAATTTATTTTCTTAACATTAGTACAAGGAAATAAAATGAGATATGCAATAGACTTGTTATTGAATGCTGTTGGTGTTACTTCAAGTAATTTTTTTGGTCAATCAAGAACGTCTATTTACACGCAAATACTGCGAGATTTAAATGAGTACGATACCATTTCGGAAGAAATTTTTGCGGAAAGAGAGCAAATAATTGCAGCAATAAAAAACGCTTTTGACGATCAAGACCAAGATGATCAAGATCAAAATGAAAAACCAAATGCCCGTTACCAATTTTTTCAAGAAAGTGCGATAACGTCTCAACAGCAACGCTTAATAGTTGAAGCTCAAAAATTTATGAAAGGGTTAACTGATTTAATTAATGGTTACCCTAGATTAAATGCTGCTAGAGCAAAGGCTGAACCGAATTACCTAAGTAATCATATAAAAGAGCTTATGGAGCACCATGCTAAAACCAAGCAAGTTGCAGAAATTTGCTTAGGATTTATGACAGAGCCTAGCAACGGGAATGCTAATTCTTTAAAGCTGACTTGTTAGGATTAACTTTTGTGAAAAACTGAGTTAAAAAGATTAGTTATTATACGAATTTAAAGGTATTTAAAATGACTTCCCATTTTACAGAAACAGAAATTGAGCGATTGAGGCTAGAGAAAGAGAACCTATTACAACCGATAAATTATTTTTTTAGGCAATTAAAAAGCCTTGACGAATTTGCGGACATTTGTAGCTCAATGTTGTCTTTGCAATGGGAATTATTTAAATCGGGTGCTTATGCTACTGTAGAAATTTTTAGGACTTTAAGAGAGACAGCTTCTTTATTGTGGGAATTTAACTTTTCGCTTGCTGGAGGAAAATTGTGTGAGGCAGGGAAGAATGCTTTAATAGCGCTTGAGAAATTTGCTTTAGCGTTGTCATTACTATTACTCCATACTATTAGATTGCTTACTATACTAGTTGCTACTTTTTTTCCTCATATCCTTATCCTTAGCCTGGTAATCACGGTTGCTTATTTCACTTTACCGCTTTTGGGAGTAAGTCAGATAGGCGCGTTAGTATTGGGTGCATTTATAGGATGTTGTGGAATTATTGCATTTAGTGTTGGAAGAGGAGAGGGTAAACTATATGCTGAAGCGGCAGGAAAATCAATAAAAAAAGAGTTTGATGAATACGATAAAATTTCAGAAGAAATCTTCGAAGAAAGGCGGCAAATAATTGAAGCAATAAAAAATGCTTGTTCGAATAGAAATGTGTCGTCAAATAATCAATGTCAATTTTTTCAAGTAAGAACTCCGAGTGGTAATAATCTCCGATTAAAAGCTGAAGCGGATGAGTTTTCTCAAGAGTTACATGAATTAGTTAACAATTATCCTAAATTTAAAGCGGATAGAGCTAGAACTGAGCGTGGTTACATAAGAAAGCTAACAAGAGAGCTTGAGCAGCACCATGCTAAAACAAAGGAAGCGGCTGAGTTTTTTTTAGGACAAATTCAAAATGTTCGTGATCGTAATTCTATGGCATATTCTAGCAATCTATGAATCCGTAATGTAGGAGTTTAAATAAATTCAATGAGCAGCAACAAGGAAGTAAAATGAGATATGTAATAGACTTGTTATTGAATGCTGTTGGTTTTCCTTCAAATAATTTTTTTAGTCAATCCAGAAAGCCTATTTTGAATCAGATGGAACAGGATTTAGATGAGTACGATACAGTTTCAGAAAAAATCTTTGAAGAAAGGCGGCAAATAATTGAAGCAATAAAAAATGCTTGTTCGAATAGAAATGTGTCGTCAAATAATCAATGTCAATTTTTTCAAGTAAGAACTCCGAGTGGTAATAATCTCCGATTAAAAGCTGAAGCGGATGAGTTTTCTCAAGAGTTACATGAATTAGTTAACAATTATCCTAAATTTAAAGCCGATAGAGCTAGAACTGAGCGTGGTTACATAAGGGAGCTAACAGGAGAGCTGGTGGAACACCATGCTAAAACAAAGCAAGTCGCTGAGTTTTTTTTAGAACAAATTCCTAATGTTCGAGATCATAATACTATGACACCTTCGCAGCAATCTGTGAATGTAGGAGTTTAAATATGTTGGGATTTATTCTTTCTTTACTCGCCGCAGGAGCAGGAGTAGCTGTGAGTATACTTTTAGGTGCTCCTATTTTAATAACTATTGGAGTGGGAGCAGGGATTTTCATAATAGGAGAAGCGCTTTACATTGTAGGGAAAAACGAAGCTAGGGCTGCGAGTGAGGAAGAAAGAGAGCGCATAATAGAATTACTTGCCAAGCAACAAGAAGCTAAAGTTGATATTAATTCCAGTGAACAATTGGATGAAAGGGAGAGAGTTTCTCGAGATATGCAAATGATACTAGCCACCCAAAATACGCATGCAGCAAGGATTAGTGACCTTGAGGAACAGCATGGAATTACCCGGGGAACTATTAATGAAATGATATTGAGGACCTATCAAGAAGATTGCCCTAGTTTATTAGAACAAAGAGCAAGAGAGAAAGAACAGTCTAACAATAATGTCCAAAGTTCGAATAATAATTCTCAATCCATTCAGACATCTTGGACTCAAAGCACTGTTTATCAAGATAATGGACGCTCTAAGACCCAGAGCGGAGCTTATCAGTCAGAAAGAACCACACAAACCAGCAGCGATACAAGATATCAATATGAAGGTCGTTCTCAATCTCAGGGCTCGAGTTATCAATATGACAGGTCTGATAAGGCCCAAAGTTCGGGTTATGAGTATAATTGGCGGACTCAGAGTACGAGATCTCGAGATGAAAAGGACTCTAACACTTCGAGCACAGGGTATCCATATGGAGGGCATTATCAGACCCAGGGTACGAGTTATCAATATAACAGGTTCGCTCAGCCTCAAGATTCGAATTATAGGTATGATTGGCGCTCTCCCACTCAGAGTACGACATATCCAGATGAGAAGGGTTCTAACTCTTCGAGCACAGGGTATCAATACAAAGGTAGTTCTCATAACCAAAGCAAGGGTTCCCAATATTCTGAACGAACAGGTGGCTCATCTTCTTTAACTAAATCTAAGGAAAAACAAGAGACTTCAAGTCAAGCTAGACTGGTAGCAGAGAAGGGTATTTTTTCGAATAATAATACAACGGAAACTTCAAATTCGAATCGGGAAGGAGCGAAGACAGTAGTCAGAAAAGAACGTAGAGCAGAAGCGTCTAAATCGCCTGTCTTTAATTAATTGTGATGATTTTAATCTATTGGAATATTAACTTATTAAATAAGAATTAATTACCTAACTAAATAAAAATTTGTAAGTAGGTTGGCTTAAGTTCAAAGAATAAGGAAATAAGTAAAATGACTGATCTCATGATAATGGAAGTTGGAGTCCAAAACCTCGGTGTTCAATCGAGAGTAAAAGACATAAACGACTTTTCTTTCATTCCCCCATCTTTAGCGAATACCAATAATATTCTAGAACCCATCAGTCTCGACGAGAATGGCGAATATACTTTTGTCGCGAGTGAAATTTTTTCTCCTTCTGGCGCATTATATGATAATGAGATAAAAGTTCTCGAGTGGCGTCGGACTATTGATGGCTGTTTAGTAGTTGAGATCTATACCACCAAGCAGGTTAATTTATTTACAAATGTTAAAGTCAAGGAGTGCTTGGTTAGTGCGAAAGGTCCCTTATTTATCCAAGGCCAGATAGAAGCCGATACTGTAGGTATTCAGGCGGAAGCGTTAGGGGTATCAGGTTCTCTTCAGTCCAATAGCTCAGTCATTTTGACGGCAAAGCAAGGTATTGGCCTTTTAGCGCCAATTAATGCAGAAAATTTAAGCATTCATGCTGCGTATGTTCATCAAGGTGCTAATCTACACCTAAATGGGCACCTTGATGTCTCTACGCAATGCTTCAAACAAGAGCCATCGGTTAGAACCAGAATAAATACGTTACGCTTAATCGCTGAGCAATGTGAATTAAGTGGCAATTTTTTAGTGTCTAATGAGTCATTTATAGTAGCCAAGGCTTGGATTTGTGGTGATAACCAAAGTCAGTCTACTCTGCAATTTTCCGCTGCTAACTATATCCGAGCAAGAAACCTTCAGATTCGCGGAGATACTGAGGTTTGTATTGGTCATCCTAATCGGGATGACAGATCGATTTTTATTATCAATGAGACTATGGCTGTGGATAAGCTTGCGGTCATGGATTTCCATCATGTCAATTCTTTTGCCAATGAGCTTGATAATCATGGTGAGTTTTCTCTGCATCGTAGCATGGTTGAGATTAAAACCCTAAAACAAAACGGACTTTTTGAAACAGAGCGATCTTTGGTTAAAGTAGTAGCCCATTTAGATCATCGTCAAGCTTCATCGGTGCTAAAAAATAGTAGGCTTGTTTCATTTAAAACAAGTTGTGAAGGGGGATTATTTTCGCTCGATCAATGCGAATTTCAAGGGGATTCTTTTAGTAGTTATGTTGGGTCTTTTGATTTTGAGGTCAAAAATAAAACTAAAGTTGAAGTAAACGCGTTAAAGCTTTCAGAAAAAACAGTTGCAAGTTGGGTTGATGCTTCAGTGAAAGTGAATGGGATGATGTTCTCAGCTGCAACTTTAAATCTAGAGGCCGTAGGCCTGATAGCGGACAAAATAAAAAGCATACGAAATAAAAGCACAATTCATAATTCCAGTGTAAGAGCACAAACTCAAATTGAGTTATGTGATGCAGTTGAATTGAGTAATATCAGCTTATATGGAAAAAATATACTTTTGAATGGACATTTAGCAATTCAAAAAACGAAAATGTCCGCGCAATTTTTAAATATAGCTTCAGCTCAAGCAGAAGTAAACTCATTAATTTTATTTTCCAACCGGTTGAATATAAAGGGGAGTAAAGAGCCCGATCGAGTTGTAATTAAAAATAGTGAGCTATCTATTCAACTGTTCTCTTCCCAAAACTGCGTCACTTTCTATTCCAGTGCTATTCTTGGTGTTTCCAAGGAACTATTTCGCTATGATTTAACCCGATTAAAACTGATAGATTGTAAATTTATTACCAAAAACGCAGTATGCCAGGCAATAGATAGTGAGCTAAATTTAGAACATTTTAGCACTTTTCAGGTTGGGTTATTGCATTCACAAGGTGCGATGAAAGCAAAGGATTCTCAGGTTTCATGCACTTTCCTTTGGCAGGATAAAGCCAATTGGAAGAGTGAATCCTCTACCATTGAGGTGCAGGGTACCATTATTAGTCAAACCAGTACAATGGAGCTAAAAAAATCAGCTTTTCAAGCTTCATTGATGAGATTCCAGGATACTGAATTTAACCTTCAAGAAGGGAGTCAGTTAGACGCTGGAACAGTCATGACCAATTCACATACCATTTTAGCAAGTAATCAATCTAAACTTCTTGCGGGTAAATTTCTCTTACGTGGACGGACAGAAATTTGCGAGAGCCTTTTAGCGGCCGAAGAACTTCGCATTTATGATGAATTTAGAGCAATTGATCAGTCAATTGTCTCAGTGGATGACCTCATTACCGTGGCTAAAGATGCTCATGCTGAATTTACCTATTCCAAGGTTAATACTTCTAAGGTTCAAACGTTTGGTGAGGTGGTGGTTAGCGATACTGTCGTGAGGGCTAATACTCAAGTTGCAGTCTGGTCTAGTGGAACATGTACGCTGGAGGGAGATGCGCTAGTTTCGACAGAAAATATGGTGATACGCGGAGATTTAGTTACACAAATGGCTACTGTGCCGAGATTAAAGCCAGAAGAGAAAATTGATGAAGAAGAAAACGCACCTGCACCTACGCTTCATGTAACAGGCAAATTGCATCTAACACGAAACGCCTCTATCGAAGGAACTGCTGACTTAAAGATTGAAGCCAACGAGTTTTTACATGCAGGCTCTACGCATATAGATGGCGAATTAAAAGCACGGGGAGAGATTTTCAGTAACCATGGGACGCTTGAAGCTGATGCAATCTATTTAGGTTTTGATGACAAAATTCTTAATTTTGGCTCTTTTTACACTAATAGCATGTTAGTGCACAGTAATTTTTTGAATCTAGGAGGTTTTGTTTCAGCCAAGCGTTCATTATCTATCGCTGGATTTTATGGAATTAATTTAGGCCTCATTGCTGCTAACAGTTATTCCAATTCAACATTATTATCGATAAATGGTGGCTTAGTCCTCCCAAATCTTGCAGCAGATTGGGGCGATATTCTCTCTTGGAGGAATCTTGCGGCATTGGCTAAAATCACCGCTACGACATTAGTACCCACTTATGCCCACACCATTAATATGCTAGCCATGGCTCCAAGCTTATATAATGGTGCTCGAGGATTGTATCATTTAGCAAATAATTTTAATTGGAACGCACGAAGCCATCAATGGATGGCGCAAATGTGCCAATTAAAGGACATCGCCTTCAGTGCTTGGAATGCTTTTAACGTTGGTCAAGCCATTCCAGGGGAACTAGCTCATTTAAGTTCTGATTTTCCTGCTTTTACAAGTTTGCTTTTCGATGTGAACACTTATTCCTATGCAAATTTTAAAACCGCTGCATCCAAGTTTGATTGGCAGCATTTTGGTTTTCGAGCTGCCGGCGCTTTTTTAGGTAATTATTCGGAATCAGCTTTACTTGGAGTTAATTATGGCGTCGCGTTAGCACCTTCCATAATGCAAAAGAACGCATGTACTGTCAATCTAGGTGTCGAGGCTTCCTTAAATTACAATGCTGAAACCCCCTTTTTCTATAATGGCGGTTGGATAGACAGTAATGAGTTTCGCGTAACAACAGATTACTCTTACAACACGGGCTATTTAGAAGGGATTAATCAGTTTACTTTCGAAGCGAAACAAATGGTTAATCGCGGAGAAGTTGATGGCAAACATGTTCACATAACAATCGGGAATCTAGCTCAATACGGTCATTTTGCTTTAGAAAAAGGCCAAGTAAAGATTGCTGAATTTTCAGATAATGCAGAAGCGGATACAAAATACAGTTGGATAGTAGCAAGTGGTGATAATTTTAATTCAAATGGGCATTTAGAAGCAGACCATACGCAATTTACTTACACTAACCGTTTTCAAACCACTGAAACTGCATCCGAGCAATTTGAACACGTGTGGGTAAAGGCGAAAGAATTTATTCATGGTGGAGCACTCGATTATCAGCAATTCGTTACCATTGAAGCTGACACTGCCATATTAAAAAAAGACTCAGTGATACAAGGTAAAAAGACAGCCGAGGAAGAACTGTTTGTCCCTAAAAAAGATGAAAAAGCTGAGTCTGAAACAGAGTTAAGCGAAAAACCACCCACTGATTCGGAAAGCAAGGAAAAGGAATTTAAACCGCAGCATGTTCTTGTTTTTAAAACCAACAAAGAAGTGGTGGATGGCCGTTTAGCCGGAGGCGATTATACTTTTTTTCGGGGAATGCCGGTAGAGACAGAAACAATTGCAACTGACAATAAAGAGAACGATTCTAGTGATCAGAAAGAAGAAAAGCCGACAAAATCCAAGGAATTAATCTTCGGTGAGCATGCAAGCACCGATTTGACTTACGGTTCAGTTTTAACAGAATCATTAATCAATGAAGGCGATGAAAAATTTACCAAGTTTCAATTTGACGTTGATAATTTGAGCCAGCAACAAAAATTAGTTTTGGAGGATTGTGGTGGTGAAATAACCCATTTTGATGATGCACGGGCCGAGAGTACCACAATCAATGACTCGTGGTTAACGGGGGATCAATTTCATACGGAAAGCAATTTTGCCTCTACAAAATCGCATTTTGTATATAGAAATCAATTTGTTATTGAAGAAAAAGCTCAAGTTAAAACAGCAGAGCAGGTTAAAGTGATCACTGGTCATTTTGAGAATAAGGGGCAAGTCGCTTATGAGGGCATTCTAACGGTTGAAGCTGATTCGGCACTCCTAGCATCAGGTTCCGCTATAGTTGGCAAAAAAACGGCCAAAGAGGAATTGTTTGTGCCTCAAGAAGGTTCTACAGAAAAAGAGTTTAAACCACAGCATGCCTTCCTTCTTCAAGCAAATACAGAGCAGTTGCATGGGAAGATAGCGGGAGGGGATTATACACTCATCGCGGGAAAGCCTGCTAAAGAAGAAGAGTCAACTGATTCCTCACCTGGTGCTGTTAAAAAGAGTGAGTCGTTAGAAATTGGTCAATCCGCAGAAATCGATATAGCTCAAGCGACTATTGCAAGCAAAAGTGTTCATAATTCAGGTAACGTTCATCTTGAGAATTCCTCACTAGAGATAGATCATACATCCCTTGATGGTGGTGGACAATTAGCGCTTGTTGATGGCTCGTGGTTTACAGGTGATACGCTTGATACCCAAGATGCTACGTTTAATTTAGATGGGTCAGTTGTTAAGCTAGCGCATACCCATTTTGGTAGTATGAGTCGGGAACAGTTTAAAGACTCAATCCTGAAATCCACTGAGTTTCGCGATGAAAGTTTGATGACTTATCAGGGGAGGGTCGATATTCTGACTGATCAATATACCCATTTGGGACGTGTGAGTAAGGGAAATGCTGATGATCAGAATCTTTTTCATGTAAAGGCGCAAACAGCAAATTTATGGGGTAGCGCTGATCTCGATACAGGTGTTTTTGAAATTGCTCATTTTGCGGATAGTGCCAATTTTATTTCAGGGCTTGGCCAATACAGCAATTACCTTGCTAGCAAAGAGATGATGGTAGAAACGCAAGATTTTGTAACTTTAACCAACCCGATTTATCGAACCTGTGACGTAACGGTTAAAGCAAGTGGTATTACGATGATGACTGATGACTACTTGCCTCGAGACCTCAGTTTAATTTCAACAGCTGGTGATGTTTATTTGCTGGGTAATGTAGCTAACAATAATCTTTATGTGCAGTCAGCCGGTAATATCTGGAATAATCACGTGCTTTATAACAATGGAGTAGGCCAATTTGTAGCTGCAGGGGGTTTTTATAATTTGGGTGGGGTTATTAATGCCGACACCGTTAATATTAAAGCAGGGGAAATAAAAAATGTTACCTCTGGTTCTTATGCAGCCTCTGCTCCCTGGCCAATAAGCGTTGGAGAGGTAGGTGCTATTTGTGGGCGAAATGAAGCTTATCTTGAAGCGACTAATGGAAACATTGAGAATTACGGTGGTTTTATTGGTTCTGGAAATTATACGCAGCTTATAGCGAGTGGGAATGTTGTTAATGCCTGCAATATTGGTTTCCACTTTGGCCCTTATGACATCATTTATGATTTCAATGGTGGGGTAATCGCGGGGGGGAGTGGCTTAGGTAAAGATGGTGGAGTTGGTCTTTATGTAAAAGCGGGTGGCAAAATTATTTCCGATGCTTCCGACTTTATCAGTAATGGCACTAACTATCTGGAAGCCGATTCGGGGTTTGATTTTAGCGCGCGCCAACAGACTTATGTTTCTGATGTATCAACGACAAGTACCTGGTACGGAAAGGAAACAACCCACATTGCCACATCGACTACGGTAAAGGGCGCTAATGTTATTTCAGGTACTGGGGTTAATATTTTACGCACACAGTATGGTGGTGTTAATGCAGTAGCAGCGCAATTTATTTCGCCTGGCGGGACTCAGATTTATGCACAAAATGATGTGCAATTATACAACTTAAAATCGCAAAATAGAGTGTACGATTCCACCAGTAAGTTGTGGGGCTTATCTAAATATTCTCGATCGGGGATTTATGAAAGCTCTACGCCCACCGTATTCATGGATAATGGGTCAACACGTATTTTTTCCTCTGAAGGCTCCATTGAAGCCTATGGTACTTTGTTTATTGGTGGAGGGGATTTAGAATTAGATGCGAGAAAGCGCCTTAAGTTTAGATCCGATATTTTGCAGCACGAAGTGGAAGAGAAAACGCGAGGATTGTCCATTTCGGTACCTGGAATGGGCGCTTGGCAATCTTGGAAGAGTGGTGGCCATTGGTGGGATATGGCGGCTGCAGAAGATCCCACTTTGTCGAAATTTAATTCGCTGTTTCATAGTAATAATCCAGCCGAAGCTTTTGCCAATTCAGCAAATCTAGGTATCAATTTATATAATACAGCCGATAGTATGATGCGCGGTTTCGCTCAAGATACACTGGGGGACGAGCTATTGTCGCGTTACCGTCTTGGTGGTAAAAATGGATTTTCACCCTCAGTAACCTTGTCGTTGACAGAAAGTAGTACGACTACGCGATTCCAAACTGTAGCAGATAGTGGAATTAATCGAGGGGGAAATGTCCATTTAAAGGCGGGAGAGGGAATTACTCTTGAAAATGGGGTCAAAATTCATGCTGGGAGCAATATGGATATCAATGCTCCTGAAATCATTGCAAAAGCTGCGGAACTCCGTTCATCAATAGACCAAAAGACGAGTACTCAATCAGTTACTCTATTGCCTGCGGAGATTCTTACTCATCCTATCCAAGATGTTTCTCTAGGCTATTCCCACACAGTGACTGAATTAACTAATACAGCCAACGCGGAGCTTTCTGCCAATGGCAATATGCATCTTCATTACCAAGAAGGTGCTGTTCATCGAGTGGAGCTTGATGGGGCAAGGATAGACGCAGGAACACTGGATGCACAAATTGAGCACTTAAAGATTATTGATAAGCAGGATAAGTCGTTCACTCGCACGAAAGCGGGTAGTGTCAGTTTACTGGGCCAAATTTCTGCCTATCAAGGCGAGGGAGATGCTGCCATAACGAAGCAACACAGCGGAATTCATGTAGTTGATGGTATTAATACTAATGGTCACGTTGTCGAGGTAGAAAGTGCATCGATGAAAGGAGGAGAGATTGTTACTGAGGGTGAAAATCACATCCATATCGATAGATTAATCGCGGAAAATGTCTGCGATTATCAGGCCTATAATGGCGGTGGTGTTAGTTTGAATGTGAATGACCTGCAGAGGTTAGCTGGACAAAAACCAACAAATGAAGTCGGTGAGCAAGCCATTGCGACACTTTCAATCGGCGTTGACCACGTCGATTATCAGGCCAATAATCAATCGGTGGTTCATGGAGCACAAGGTACTCAGGCTGAAATAGTTGAGTTAACCGGCAACATCCATACAGAATCGGCAGATGGAAAAACGGTGTTTAAAAACAAGGAAGTGAGCTTAACATTAGATGTTCCCTTAACAAATACGGACTATCTTCAGCAAAGCCAAAATAATATAAAAAATGGTATGCAACGTTTTTCAACAAAAAGCGATGAAAATCATTTACCAAATGAACCCCCGATTCCCGAGCCAGTAGAACAAATTTTGCCCTCAAGAAGAAACGAAGAAGAGGAAGAGGAGGAAGAAGAGCAAGGGGAGCCGCGCGAAAAACCCCATGAGCTAGAGCTTGAGTCGCCCGCGAATAAATCGATTAATACCTCTAATCCCAGCGAATTAGATCCTGAGGCTTTTAAGGCAGCCTTAGCATTGTATATGGCATCAGACGACCAAAATCTTCTAGAAAATACTCCAAGTGCCGCTCCTTCTCCGGGGGAAAAAGATACCAAAGCGGATCAATACAATTCAATACAGCTTCGATTAAAAAATGCAATACTTAAAGCAATTAAAGCGGGGGCTGAAGATGGATGGAGTCGTCTCGGTAAGCAATTTGATAAGGAAACAGTTCACAAATTAATAAGGCTCTCTTCAGAATCTGGAGTTGAATCGAAGTTAGTGATGAAAACCTACTTTGGAACAAAAGGGTTACTCATTACCATTATGTTTAATTTAGGTTCAGCTTCTCTTGAAGGTAAAAAGAAAATACTGCAAGACGCTGCATTAAGCACAGGAGGAGATATAGTATTTGGTCTTGTGCTTAAGTACGGTGCCCGTTCTGCTGCTGGTCCTGTCGGATGGGGTGTCGTTGCTTTGGACGCGATTGATACTCTGGTATATGATCAAAACTATGTGGACAAGTTATGCGAGGAAAGCATCCATCATTTGAATGAATCCCAACAGTTATTACACCAGGGTAATTATTTAGGAGCTTATGGCATGCAGCAACTTACTGCAGCACAAACCGAGCTTGCTGGTCGTGCCCAAGCATTTCATGCCTTAAAAGAGTTTTTAACAGAAGTTCCTAAGGAAATAGTAAAACTACCTAGTAAAATAGCAGAGAGCGTTAGGAAAGAAGGACTTAATACACAGAAATCTCCTCTTTTACCGACCGAGTCTAGAGGTTCTGCCCTCGATAGAAATCGATTTTTCGGCAAAACTCAGCAAAAAGAGGAAGATAAGATTGGAAAAGAACATACTACCGTGCTGGGGGCTTCGTGAAATATAAGAGCAAAACAATTTGTTTAATTCTATTTTTATTACTAGCAAGCTTCACAGCACTAGCTCAGCCAACTAAATGGGAAAAGCTTAAAGAAAAATTTCTGCTCGCCAAAGAACGTGGTGAATATAGACGCGCACTCGCCATTGCTCACGAGGCTTTTGAGGAGGCAATGAGAAATGATCAACGCAAGATTACTTGGAGTTGGTATTTTCTTGGGCAATCCTATTCTAATCAGGGACAATATGAGCTTGCTGAAACGATGTTTAATTTTATTTTACCTATTTGGAAAAAGGAGTATGGTGAAAATAGTAGTGCAGTGACAATAATAATAAGTGAGCTTGCTTTAGTTTATCGTGAGCAAGGAGATCTTGCTAAAGCTGAACAATATTCTAAAAAAGCCATTAAGCTGATAACTCAATTAGACGGTAAAAGAGTAATTTGGGGAGTTAGTCTTGAAAAAATAATTAGCTTAGTGGAACAAATTTTGGGAACAAATCACCCTGAGTTAGCTTCAAGCCTAAATTCCTTGGCATTGTCCTACTATAAAAAAGGATCCTATCAAGAGGCAGAAGCTCTTTATCTTCGTGCAATTGAAATCGTCGAAAAAACCTTTGGAGAAGAACACACTGAACTGGTTTCTTATAGAAATAATTTAGCTGAACTATATTTGGCAAGGGTATCGTGATAAAGCAAAAAAATTGTATGACAAAGCTCTAAAGCACGGAATAAAAAATTTAGGGGAAAATCATCCAAACATAAAAATAATTAAACAAAATCAGAGAACGATGTAAGCCGGGTATACAAGGGCGCGATTTACTCAAAGCGATCACTGATGCCATCCTATATCATTATACCTCAATCCGGTAATACTGGCTCCAGTTAAGTTTTTGAAAGAAAGCAAGTAGCTTTGATGGAGACGCAGTCGTAATCAAGGTTTTCATGTATCCGGACGTGGACGTTTAAAAGTCACTGTTAATTGTAGAAATCAGTTGAATCTGGCGTTTAGGCGAAAGAGAAACTTAATAGTCCGCCAGAAAATGGATAAACCTTGATTACGACTGCGTCTCCATCAAGGCTACGCTGGCTAAATGTGTTTTAAATGACTTTTTAGTTCTGGTGTATATACAAATTTAGTGTTTTAAAAATGAGTTAATATGGGAAAAATCAGCTATTCACAAGCGCGTAACCATTTAAAAGCTGCGTGCGAGCAATACATTGCTCATAATCAGGTACAATTGGATGGATTAATATCTATTGATCCGTGGTCTCTAGGCTTACCTTTTACCCCCCCCCGGTTAGGATTCCATAATTGGATCTATAGTGTCTGTTGGGAAGTGCACAAAAACCTTACATTTAACAATCAAGAAATGTGTAACAGTAGCACGGAGAAAATTTTACCAGTTCTAAATAAAGAGCAGAGGCTTGAGCAGAGTGACCGTAGCAATGTTTTGCATAATCTGCAAGCATTGATTGAATTATCTCATCTTATTCTAGACCAGCGGGGATTGGGGCAACGAGCAGATTGCCCACAGCTGAGCAATTTACCTCAAGAAAATGCTCCATTTTCGACAAAAATTCATTATAGCTTTGAGCATTTACTCAATTTGTCGCGTTTTATGTCTAATCAGCCTGAATTACAAGAAACTCATATGCCTTTGATTCATGATTACCTTATTACAATATATTCTAGTTTTGCGGGCTATGTTAAAGGTATAGCAGTAAGAGAACTTCAGTCCACTTTGCAGTCAGACTTAGGTGACAAAGAAGCAGTTGAAGCAGTGGAAATGCAATTAAACAACAAAGTAACCCTTGGAATATTGAGAGAAAATCGTCAATCTTCATGGGAACAAAATTTAAAATTGTTATCAGTTATTTCTATGTTAATCGGTGTGGGGATATTCACGACTTTAGGCTTGGCTTGTAAACGCTACTATGATTCTGGTGGTACTAGTATCAATTTTTTCAAACCGCTGTCAGAGAATTTGTGTGAAACAATGATACAGATTACGGAAAATACTCATCCGCACATGCCTTGATGCAACAGCAAGCGTAGCCCGGATGAAGTAAAACGAAATCCGGGGATATTCAAGTCCAATATCCCGGATTACGGCTGCGCCTACACCCAGGCTACGCCGGCTTTCAAATTTCAATGCATGTGTTTCATGCGACGGAAATAGGCCCGAAGGTGCAAAAATTATTGCAACTTCACTCTGATAAAATGAACATAAGTTTTAGCAAAATATTCAGATAATCTTATTTTAAAAAGATTTTAAACAGGGTGTAAGAAGAAATCACGTTGTACTCTTTGATAAAAGTTTGTTTATTATTTATCATAGCCCCCAAATGTACTAAGCCAGTTGTTATTATGTCAAAGCATTTAAAGGTGCAAATAAACCAAACTGTTCAAATAAACACACATCATGTTGTTCAAAATCGGATAGCTAAGAGTGCAGATATAATTAAATTGATCGGACAAGCCGAGTTTGTCGATTTATTTAAAAAATACCGCCCTGTTTTGTCTCAGCAATGTAATGAGCATTATTTAAGTAATCCAGATTTATTTTGGAACCATTTATTTGGAAATATTGGTTGGGCTTTGCAGCATGGACAGAATAAAAAGGCAAACTATCTAACTGAAGAATCTGCTCACCTGATTTTACAGAATTTCGAGAAGTTTGTTAGCGGATTTGATTTTTATAATCGCCCTCGTGGCTTTTTAATGATTAAAAATCCCCATACCGGCATTTTGGATGTTCTGCATTACAGTTCTAACTTTCATCAACTACAAAAAGAAAGCCCGCCTAATTTTTTGGCTATCTCACTTGATTCACCTGATTCAGAGCAAGCGATGCCTTCCAACCCTCATCCATTCAAAGGACATCAGAAAGAGTGGTATGACGCTTTGCAGCAAAAATGCAGGTTAGCGAATGGGCAAATAATTTGTACCGAGCAAGAATTACAGTCAGCATTTATTCGTTTTTCTCAAACCATCGAAGAATTTGGTTTAGAGTTTTATCCACCGGTGTTTGAGTCCAAATTTCTCAATTATCCTGTGAACCCTATAGTGCTACTTGCGCGCTGGGAAACTGTTTTACGCAATCGTAATTTAAAAGTGGCTGATAGAAAAGCACAGTGGGATATTATCTTAGCTCTACACCTAGAAACTGGTGACAATGCCATTCGAGCGATAAGCGATTATGAGAATGATAATAATCCTTGTGGTATTTTGTTACCCGAAATGAACTTGGTAAAAGAAGATTTTTTAGAAACGGAAAATACTCAGGGAGAATTGAAAAGGTATTGGGGATTTCGCTCTGTATATGAACCTAAGGCAATCAACAACATAAAGGATTTTTGGCGTTATATCGCTTTTCAACCCAATCGTCATTCAAAGCAATTTTATATTGAAGCGTTAAAAGCGATTCAAGAGATCGAATTAATAAACGATGTTAACCAACTGAAGTTAGTGCAACTCTTGGTATCGGCCACCACTGGTTTCAATGCAGCTCATGATTCAACGGAAGAAGATCATATACTCGCTATCTGGATAGAGATATGCAGTATTATTAATCGCTGGGAAACGATGAATCCTATTACTTATATGTTGGGGGGGATAATTTCCCAGCAAAAAAAAAGTGAGCTCCGCAATGAGCTAGTAGATCATCTATGTCGGTTAGAATCCTCTCCAAATATATTTTGGCTTAACATGATATTTGGGCATATAAAACACTATTTTTCCCGAGCGACAAGCACAGACGATTCCCCTTTAAGAAAATTATCAAATTCGCTAAATTTAGTCGTTTCTCGTTTGAAAATGGCTACCTACAAAGGAGCAAAATTTCTTTGTAACAATGGTAATTGGATAACCACGGGCATTAAAGATTATGTAGAAATGCAAGAGCGGCTATGTGATACAGCAGGGCCTTTACACTCCCTCTTAGCCGCACATTTAAGTACATTCAATGTCAAGGACGAAAAAAGATATATAGAAGATATTGGAAAGTTACATTTTATTGATAATGCCTTATTAATTTTTACTCTTAAAATCCTTGAAGATATTAAAACCAACAAAGATTTAAAATGGAATAATCTTTTTACGATTTGCAGTTTAATCAGTTCAGGGAAACTCAATACAGAAATGGAGGTTTTGAACTATTTAGAAAAAAATCTAAGTCGGGTTTTTGAAAAAAATTATTTTACTCAGAAAAAACAACAATTGCTTCAAGCTTTAAGTGGATTAAATGTTGAGCAAATTGCCTTTATTGATCAGCTTGGTTTTTCCACAGAGCAATCAGTTAATATTAAACGAATTTTATCGTTAGTAAGCACTAAAAATCCTTTATTAGAAGAAAATAAATTTCAAAATTTGGCTTTAAGATTTCGCGATTTCTCTCAGATTTTCACAAGTAGTGATGTCGGCAAATTTTTCAATAATCTTGCAGATTTAGAGTATTTGATTACTGATCTAGATGATCTTAATAGTCTCCTCGATCTCCTCATAGAAAAAAGAAAGTTAAGCGATTTTGAAAACATTTATTTTCGCAATAAGATAATAAAAAACGATGATCATTTACTCAAAAAATTTAATTACTATATTAGCTCAATCCAGGGCATAATTGACGCTTATCCCGGGCTAGATCCTGCCTCTTTGCAGAATTTTTTTGCTATTTTCATCCTCCATTCAAATCCAGATGAGTATGATGAAGGGCAAGTTGCAACCCTATTAAGTGATTTAGAGGAAATCATTCGCGTTAATCCACATATTCAGAACTATATTTTTCTCAATTTGCAAAACATCTCAGAAACAGATAAGCCGAATTATATTAGCAATACGTTGCAGTTTGTCCATACATTAACGTCAATTCATAAACTATTATCAACTGAGGATGGCCGTTCCGACATCCAAAACATGCAAATTTTTTATACTTTATTGGCGAAATACGCGCAAAATCCACAGGCTTGTATTGCCTTATTTACCTTACTGCAAGATAAAAATTTAGATTTAGAAAAAATTAAATTTATTATCCAATTAATTAGCCGATTACTAGCAGAAAATCAATCTTTAGATAGTATCCAAGACACTGTGAAGTATATTGTTTTTTTAAACTCTGAACGTTATCAACATTTTGTTAATTGCTATCAATATCCTCCTTATGCGCCAATTCAAACTTGGCATGAATGGTCACAAAAACCAGAGACTCTTTTAAATCAATACAGAGAATTTTGTCTCAGCCCTTTTGGTACCAGAAAATTAGAGTATGCGTTTGATCTTCAGCATTACCATAGACAAAAATCATTGTTTAACGGCTTAATTCGCAATGGTGAGCCTTTTTCACCAGATCTGTTTACTGACGAATTGGGACAACAACTCAATGAAGCATTAACAGAAAATCGGCAAAAATCCATTCCTGAGTTACAACAGATCTATCAAAATGCTTGTGCTAAAAGAGATAAGCTTAATATGTTGTGTGCAGCGATCGAATTACTAGCACGCACTACATCGCAAAAAGATTTAACTTCCGATCGGCAAATCAGCCAGGAAATGAATACTACGCAAGTCATGACAGCGTATGCGGCGCTTGCTCATCCTACTGCAAAATTACAGTTTGAAATGGATACAGGAGAAGGAAAGTCACGCGTCTTAATGGTTTTAGCTGCATGTAAAACGCATTTAGGTTTTACCTCAGATTTTATTACAGCTGATTTCCAATTAGCTGAGCGTGATTATTTTGCTTATAAATCATTTTTTACTAGCCTAAATATACCAACCAGCCTAATTACTCTATCGACTCCGGAATTATTGTATCAGCGCAACGGAGTCAACTTTTCAGACAATGAGCAATTACAATTGGCTCGAAATAAAAGTGATATTGATAACAAACCGTTTGCCTTTCTTAACCCCGATCCTACTCAACGATGTCTTTTATTAGATGAAATTGATAAGTTTAAAAAAGATAAAAGCCAATATGCCTGCAATTATGCAACTCAATCTATTAAATTTCAGGAGTTTACCTGGATTTATTCGCATTTGGTGCAATTTATGCGGGCCCCAAATAATTTTAAACACGGATTATTAGAAAGATCAGATTATCAAGCAAAGGTAGACGCTTTTTTAGATTATTTATCGACTCATGAAACCGATCCTGTCCGTATAGCGCAAACCTATGCATTCCATCATGCTCATCCTGATCAAATTTCCATTTGGTTGCATTCCGCTGATCTTGCAATAAAGAAAATGAAGTTAGGTTCGGATTATGCTATCACTGAACAAATGTTTTCTGTATATGATGGCAGTAATATTCGTTTGTCGCAGAAAGCCCTGGTACTTAATAATGGCCGTCCAGCCGAGGGGGCTCTCTTTTCAGATGGCGTGCATCAATGTTTGTTAGCTTTATTAAACATTCAAGCGGGTAGTGAGAAGTATGTTATTCCTCCTGAAATTGAAACACAAAGAACTTCTTATTCTATTAATTTTATAAATAAATATGATGAAGGACAGATTATTGGCGCCAGTGCTACAACACGTAGTGCAGGACCAATAGCCGATCCTGTCATTAACCATGAAAATTATGGTTATTTATCGGTACCTAGAGAGAGACCGTTACAACGTGAGGTTAAAAACATATGGCCCGCTAAAGATCGTAAGCAGCAAATAGAATTTATCAAACGAGTCTTATTAGAAAAGTTAGCAAAAGGTTCGCCCGCTTTGATCATTTGCAAAGATGATAATCAAAGCTTAGCTTTATACAATATTCTTTCAAAAGATCCTGAATTAGCAGGAGTATTCACACGGATTCATGGTTTAAGTACACCCGAAGAAGAAAAAGAAGCAATCAAACAAGCAGGGCAAGCTCGACAAGTTACTTTTTCAACAGCTGGTATGTTTAGTCGAGGTGTAGATATTGAAGCTAATAATTTACTTGTTTTAGCGGCTTATGTCCCCACCCTAGACGATGAAATTCAAATTATGGGACGCACCTCCCGTGCGGGTAAGCCGGGGGAATATCAAATGATTCCCGATCTAAGTGATGAAGATCTACTCATAGATGGAAAGACTTACAATATTTATAACGAAGTGGATAAATATCAGAAACGCTTGGCTGTGGAAGCCGAATTCCAAGAGAGTGTGAATGTTCTTTACGCATTGTTTTTAGAGCAAATTACGCAAGCTTTTTTGCAAACTAGGCCCAGCCCAGACCAAACTGAATTGTGGTTATTGAAATGGCAGGATTATCTCAATAATATGCAAAAAAATTGGGAAAATAATAGTGAGCTATTATTGAGAAGTTTAAATGAAAATAATAAAGATCGCTTTATTGCCCAATTTGAAGGATTTACCCAAAAATGGGGTACGCAATTGGTGAAAATTTTTCCTAATGCTCCTATTGAACCTACTTTTCTTCTAAAAGATAAAACCACAAAAATTTTTGATAGTGCCGCCCACCAGGTCACATTTTTTCAGCCTAAGCGACAGGCCATTAAAGTACAACACCGTTATGATCCAAGCGATGATGGACAAGCTCGTATTTATGATTCTTTGTTTGTCGACATAAAGGCAAGTTTCCGTGGCGAGCGGCAGTGGTTTGCAGATTTCTACGCTTGGCGTGACGGCCGTGGTTCATTGTTTCCTAATTTAATGGCTGCATTGCATGGAGAGCGGCCGTTGTTTGCTGATCTCATTGAAACAGTTAAGCGCTGGATCAAAGAGTTAAAAGAATACTATCAAGCTAGTTTTGTCGACGAACCCAGGAATCAAACTGTTCCTTCTATTGTGGTGTGTTAGTCGCAAAGCGAAGATTGTAAACCCTCAATTAGCCGTGAGCATTGTGGCCTAGTGTAGCTATATCTGGACAAGAGGTATGGAGAATAAAGAGGGTGAGAAAATTATTCTGCTGAGAGGAGGTTGGCGTTGCCCCTATAAAACCGGACCGTCATTACCTCAAAGCAGCAAGTAGTCTTGATGGAGACGCAGTCGTAATCAAGGTTGTAGTGGTGGGATTCTGAAATCAATACCCTAGGTAATATCTTGGAGACAACCATTAGAAATGGCGAGAAAACTTAAAAAAACAAGTTATGTAACAACGCAATTTAACGGGTACAACGAATGTATAATAGGCTTAAGTGGTTACCGTGATCTGCGCATTTTGCCTGATTCGAAATCAGTAATAGAGCATTGCCAGTAGTACATTAAAAGTCATTTGTTGATTCAAGTGGTCATTAATGAAGGATGCATTGGGTTGAAGAAATTTTATTAGCTAAAGCCCTACGGTAGTGCGTTATTATTCAGCCCTATCAATGCTTTGTGGTTTGATTTTTAATTTTTCTTTAAGGTGAATGAGTTATTCTTAAAGAAGACTGGATTTTGAGGATATAGGCATGGACGTAAAGAAAAGTAAGTCGCCATCCCACGCCAAAAAAACCATCAGGTACAGCTTAATTTATTAAAGCTTCAAAACCAAAAGATAGAAGCAGAATCTCAGGAAAAAAGCGAGTTTATCGTTAATATCATCCATGACTTGCGTTCACCCTTAGCGGGAATTGCAGGATTAGCCAGCCATTTGCTAGAAAAGACAAAAAACTCGGAAGAAAAGGAATATGCGAAAATCATTTTTGAGGGCAGTAAACAACTCCTTGATTTAATGAATGCCGTGATTGATTCTAAAGAGGCTTTCAAGCAAGACAATCAATACAGGTCTAAATTTTATAAGTGAATTGAATTAAAGCAGCTTGAGAACATACTGAGATTACTCCTCTATTTCCAGCACTGTCAATTTTAGCATTAGGTATAAATTTTCCATAACTGTAAACAAATTGAAATGAAAGGTTTTTTTGTACCGAAAAATCTATTCCTCCCGCAACTGCTCCGAAAGCTGATAATGGATACCCTATTGCATTAGTTGATATTGGGGCTACGTTTGTTTCATAAAGAGTAGAGCTAAGTAATGCTAGGACATCCGATATCCGATATCGAGTATTCATTTGAAAAGACCATCCATCTCTCCATCGGGCAGGAGAGATGGATGTTCCTGTTGTTTTGTTTATCAAATTAACATTCTTTTCAATAGACCATCCAGACCAATATACTTTTCCCCCAATAAACCATTTCTCAGTTAACCAATGCTGTAATCCGGCAAAAGCGACAGGTGCTTGGATAATATTCAAAGAAAAATTATGGACTGTAATAGCTTCAGTAGAACTTGTACCATGACCATAGGTGTTTATTCCCGTGTAGATAGCCATAGTTAGATAAGTATGAGAATGAATTTTATAGAAAAGGCCGATATCCCCTGTATAATTTAGGCCATGTATCCTATTTATTTGGTTCCCTGCATTAGGTACTACAAAATTGAGTTCGGCGAACTTGTTGTACTCTAAATTCAGACCCATTCCCACAGCTAGCTTCTTAGTAACCTGATAACTCGATTGGGCTCCAATCCTATAGTAAAAAATACGAGTCGTAGTTGAGGCTTGAGAGACTATAGAATTATGTGGTTGCCAATCTATATGGCCATAAGCGCTCGGTGTCGCATTAATGCCTACTACCCATCGATCTGTTAATCGATAAGCGGTTAATAAATAAGGCAGCGAGTCATGTGTTTTACTTTTCACTCTTCCATGACCTAAAACGGTTGTGCCAGTAAATTTTAACCTTGGCAAAATTAATGCATTGCCCAAGAGTAATTGAGCATGATTAACTGAGCTTAGTTCAGCAGGATTTTGAAAAAAATTATCTGTTAATATTTGATCTACGGCACAATAGGCAGGTTCCCATAAACATTCTAGGCTTAGGCATAAAAATATTGCTATTAGCAACTTTAAAAAAATTACTTGCATAAAATAAGTGCTCCCATCCTAAGGCATTAAATGTGCAATATTCATGATGTTGTTTATATATCGAATTTACTTGATATTAGATAAACAGTTTTTTATTTCATCAGCTAAAATTTGCACATTTGGTTCCTTGAACATTGTCTCATGATTTCCTGGAATATGATGAATTTCTATAGGATAGATACTGTAGTCTTGCCAATAGTTTGAAGGATGATCTGCCCAAGAAAGCTCCTGATATAATTGTTTTGCTTTGAATAAGACGAGCTTTGTATCTAATTTGATTAGAGGGTATTCCACAATAACTCATTTCGGTTCCACTGAAGCTGAAGCCAGGCTTCAGTATTACCAATGTTATTAATTTTAAACTTCTCTTCTAATTCTTTACCTTCTGCGCATTTTGCCTGATTCGAAATCAGTAATAGAGCATTGCCAGTAGTACATTAAAAGTCATTTGTTGATTCAAGTGGTTATTAATGAAGGATGCATTGGGTTGAAGAAATTTTATTAGCTAAAGCCCTATCGGTAGTGCGTTGTTATTCAGCCCTATCAATGCTTTGTGGTTTGATTTTTAATTTTTCTTTAAGGTGAATGCGTTATTCTTAAAGAAGACTGGATTTTGAGGATATAGGCATGGACGTAAAGAAAAGTAAGTCGCCATCCCACGCCAAAAAAAACCATCAGGTACAGCTTAATTTATTAAAGCTTCAAAACCAAAAGATAGAAGCAGAATCTCAGGAAAAAAGCGAGTTTATCGTTAATATCATCCATGACTTGCGTTCACCCTTAGCGGGAATTGCAGGATTAGCCAGCCATTTGCTAGAAAAGACAAAAAACTCGGAAGAAAAGGAATATGCGAAAATCATTTTTGAGGGCAGTAAGCAACTACTTGATTTAATGAATGCCGTAATTGATTCTAAAGAGGCTTTCAAGCAAGACAATCAGGTGATGAAAAAAGCGTTTCATCTCCCTGAGTTGATAGAAAAAATCAGGGAAATTGAAGAGCCATCAGCGATTGGGAAGCATTTAACGCTTCAAGTGCGTATCGATGAAACGATTCCAGCAACACTTATTTGTGACGAATTAAAAATTGAACGAATTTTACTCAATCTTATTTCCAATGCCATTAAATTTACCGCGAATGGAGTGATTAAAATTGGGGTAAGACTGTTATCGAGAGTAAAAGATAGAGTTCAAGTTGAATTTTCTGTTGCTGATACCGGTATTGGAATCTCCCTTGATAAACAAGATAAGGTGTTTAAACGCTATTTTAAAGATAGTGATTCAAAAGAGACTAGCCACAGCAGCATGGGCTTGGGTCTTGATATTGTTCAAAAATATGTAAAGTTGCTTGAGGGGGAAATTAGCTTAAAATCAAAAGTTGGCGAAGGCACGACGGTTTCTTTTGTATTACCGATGAGCGTTGGTCATCAAAAAATTCCTAAGACAACGGCGAAAGAGAGCTTATGCGATAAAGAAATGCGAGAAGACAATTTCTTAGATAAGGATCTAAAATTCCTGCTGATAGAAGATAACCACATCGCGCTGACCAGTATGAAAATTATGATGGACAATCTAGGAATTAAACCAAGAACGGCAGTAAATAGTGAAACAGCCATCAACGCAATTTATACAGAAGCTTTTGATGTCATTATTACGGACATCGAATTACCTGATGGCTCAGGTTATCATTTAAGTAAAAAAATTCGGGAACTTGAAAAAGGGCCAAACGCCGTAACGATAATTGGATTGACTGCGCATTCAGTCAGTGAGATAAAAAACCGTTGTAAAGAAGCAGGTATGGATGAGGTTTATCAAAAACCGCTGGATTTCGAACGATTAAAAAGGCTTGCCGCAGAAGCGGCTCGTAAAAAAATGATTCGTTTTGAAAAAAGAGGTTAGCAAATAAAGCAAAATGATCTTAAATGCGGAGATCTGCGAGGCGTATCTACCTGTTTTTGTCTATGAAGTAGCGCAAATGACAGAAAAATTCATCTTAGACAGAGCATTATTGGCAAAGGTTTCTCATGAAAGCAAAAATAATATATTAAGCAAGCTGATGTTTTTTTGATTAAATTTCAGCATAATTTTTCTAACTGTTTATTCCGAACTCACTAAATGATAGAATGAAAAATTTGGCTAATAAGGTGGTTTTTTATCCATGAATTGAATGGAGTACATCAATGCCATTGCGTTAACTAGGCAGATAATTTTTTTGTAATACTATCAGCACTTAGGTTTGTGAAGAAGATTGTTTAGCACTCAATAAGCTCCAGCGTCATTGATTTGCTATACTTAATGTTATCTTAATAATAAGTGATCAATTTACTTCCGAAGAAGTTTCACGAGCTAGGTGATTTTAATAACTTATTTTATAAGTGATATGGAAAATGTTTAAAAATTTTATTGAATTATTTGAGTCTCAAGTAAACTTGTATCCTGATAAATTAGCTATTATTTTCAA
Organism: Legionella maceachernii; assembly: GCF_900167045.1. Classification (GTDB taxonomy): domain Bacteria; phylum Pseudomonadota; class Gammaproteobacteria; order Legionellales; family Legionellaceae; genus Tatlockia; species Tatlockia maceachernii. The sequence goes on from NZ_FUXJ01000002.1 coordinate 377,272, forward strand.
AGAAGAGCAAATTACTTACAAGGAACTAGCTGAGCGCTCAAACTGCATGGCACTAAGCATTCGCAATGAAATAAATCAATCTCAAAGTATTATACCTTTAATACTGGAGCGAAATCCAGACATTATTATCTCTATATTGGCTGTATTTAAAATGGGTTGTGCATTTTTACCCATAAGTCCTATCACACCGTGCTCAAGAATCAAATTTATTTTAAAAGATACTGATGCAGGTCTGATTGTCTCTAATCTTGATTTAGATCCTTCTATTGTCTCAAACATCACAGTGGTTAATCCATCAAAGATAGGATTCGTTAGCGGCTCGGTAAATAAGCCATTTTTAGCTAGTGATTTAGCCTATGTTATGTATACATCGGGAACTACAGGCAATCCTAAAGGAGTTCTTGTTGAGCATCGTTCAATGATGAATTTGTTCTCTAGTCTTATTTCAGAATTACCAGTTGAAGAAAACGAAAAATTTTTAGCTTTAACCGATTACACTTTTGATATTTCGTTAATCGAACTACTTATGCCTTTATTGAAAGGGGGGACAATTTTATTAACAGAACATGGCAGTGTTGCTGATGGTTTTAAAATTAGGCAATATCTTAAAAAAAATCACATCACATGCATGCAAGCGACACCTTTAACTTGGGAAATATTATTGAAGCAAGGGTGGAAAAATGATGGCCAAATGAAAATATTAGTGGGTGGGGAAAAATTTAGTACGCGACTTGCTGAATCCTTAATGTATGAAAAAGGTAATGTATGGAATATGTACGGCCCAACCGAAACGAGTATGTGGTCAATGTACAACCACATAAAAGAACGTTTATTTACGGATTCAGTACCATTGGGAAAGCCGCTGCATAATACTGTTATCAAGATCTTAGATTCAAATTTAAATGAGGTAAATATTGGTGCTCAAGGTGAGCTTTATATTGGGGGAATTGGCCTTGCACGAGGGTATCTTAACAATCCAGATCTCACTGCTGAAAAATTTATTTATCACCCCGCCACAAAGATGCGACTCTATAAAACAGGCGATTTAGTTATTGCACAAGATCAAAATACGGTTTGTTATATGGGACGCGTTGACGATCAACTAAAATTTGGAGGAATCCGAATTGAGGCAGGGGAGATAGAATCAGTTATTGAACAAGAGCCTTTTGTAAAAAAAGCGGTGGTTAAACTGCATGAAACGGAAGGGTATTACAAATCTTTGGCTGCCTACGTTGAAATAGATGAAAAGAGTATTTTTAATGAGGGATTTCAAAAAGCCAATCTTGAAGTCTCCTGTTTTTTAAAAAATATTTATGATGAAACTTATCTACATGCTGAAGAACATGAGCATGGGTTAATAAATAACTGTGGTTGGCAAAGTTCTTTTACTGGAGAGCTTTTTAGTATTGAAGAATTAAGTGAATCCTACCAATGGATTAGAAAATTTATTCGCGGTGCAAATCTTTCACACATCTTAGAAGTAGGATGTGGCACAGGTTCATTGTTATTAGAATATATTGATGATGCTGATGATTATACTGTAGTTGAAATCTCCTCTAAAGCTATTGATTATGTTAAAAGCCGTTTAAACCAAGAACAATCTAAAAAAATTACTTTTAAAAATGAATCTGTATTAAATCTAACTGATAAACAACAATATAGCTGCATTATTATTAATTCCGTCATTCAATATTTACCATCCGTTGATGCTTTAATGGTCAGTTTGACTAAGCTTATAGGCGCGGCACAAACGAACGGAACAATCATAATTGGAGATGTTCGTTCATTAGAATTAATGGATGTTTTTATATTGGAAAAAATAAGAGTAAAGAGCCAAGACTCAGAGGATCTTTATTCACACTTAAGTTCTTTTTATTATAAGGCAAGAGACACAGAAATAGTTATTTCTCCTAAATTTTTTTATGCCCTTAAAAATATATTTGAAGAGATATCTCATGTGGACATAGCTGTTAAACACGGTGATTATAAAAATGAACTGAACTATTTTAGATATGATGTGATATTGCACATTAATAAGGAGATAAATTATCAAACACCAAACTTAGTGAGCTATAATCTTTCATTTACTGTCGAAAAACTGAGGGAACTTACGAGTTCCTCATTAGCTAATCCTATAATTATAAAGAATATTCCCAATATCCACATGCAGGAATTTATAGTATCTATTAATAAAGATATACCCGATTACTTGCCATTTCCGTATCAATTGAGTAGCTACAGTGAGAATGAAATTAGTCAAATTAATTCATTAATCAAATTGGATTTTCCTACTCATGATAAATTTATTGTTTATGATCCTAAAGATCCTTTAAACACGCTCGGAATTCATTTATATCCCAAAAAAAAGGGGTCTCTTATACGTCATCGTGATAAATCTATATTTAAAAAATACAGTCATTATTGCCGAGAACCTTTCAATCCATGGTTGCAGCATTATTGTTTTGAGCGTATTAAGTCCAGAGTTAATAAAAATGTTGTATCTTGGGTGCATCCTTCAGCGTATGTATGGATAGAAAAGTGGCCATTTAGTATCAATGGAAAGTTAGATAAGAAGAAACTTAATTTGCCTCTAAAGGCTAATGTTGATAATCAAGGAAATCTAAGTACGCTCGAACAATTAAAAATTATTTGGCAAAACATTACTGGAGATGATGCAATTGTAGAAAAAGAATTTTGGGTTCATGGTGTTTCATCATTATGCATGTATTTTTTCTTGGCAACAATCAATGAGACATTTCCCGTAAATATCAATTACCATGAATTCCGCGACTATAACACACTAATTAAATTAGCAAATTATATTGACCAAATAGTAAAATCCTCTCCAAAAATAGAATTTTTGAATCAAAGAATGGAAGCAACACATCAATGGATAGAAAGATGAAGAAAGTAATAGCGATGAAAAAAGGAGTTTTTCAGGCAAACCATAAGAAATCGTCATTGCAAAAAAACGGTTTATTGTTTAATTCTAGTAGAAATGAAATTGAAATTGCTGCTTTATTACTAACCGATGATTTTAAAATTTATGATGCAAATCTTTGTGGAATTAACTCGCTCTTTAACAAAAAAAAGAGCAGCCTTATAGGGCAATCTTTCATTGATTTATTAGATGTACAACAAATGGATATCCAGGCATTGCTTAAAGCTTTTAAAAAAAGTCGTAAGTCTAGATTTCAATCTATAAAATTAGAACATCCTATCTTAAAAAAATGGTATTGCATTATAATAACTGCGCTCGATGATTTTTCGTTAGTATCCTTTGCAGTGACGTTGATCACAACTAATTATTCATATCAAGCTCTTCAAACTTATATAAACGCCATCATTAATAACTTGCCAGGTGCAGTTTATTGGAAGGATCTAGAAGGTCATTATATGGGATGTAATAAATTCGTGGCGCAAATGGCAGGTTATGAAAATCCAGAGCAAATGATAGGCAAAACTGACTACGATTTTTGTTGGAGTGAATTTGCTGATGATTGGCGACTATTAGATAATAAAGTAGTTAAGGAAAATTCTACTATTGCAAGAGAAGAAATGGTGAAATTAGCAAATGGAAATGTTCGCACTGAATTAACTTTTAAAAGTCCTTTAAAAAATGAACATAATGAAATTGTCGGTATTATAGGTACTTCACTAGATATTACTGAGCGAAAAGAAATGGAAGCAGCGCTTCATGAATCGCAGCTTGCTGCAGAAAGTGCGAATATTGTCAAAACAAATTTCATCCAAAACATGCAGCATGATATTAGAACGCCAGCATCGAGCATCTGGGCTGTTTTAGAAGATTTGGTTGAAAATAATAAGACACCCGATCGAGAATTATTAGTTCTATTAAGAAATAGTGCAAAACAACTATTTGCAATTTGTAATGAAGTTATTGATTTTGATCGCATAGAGCGAGGAGATATACCCTTATTATCTAAAAGAATTAACATTCGTGATATTGTATCTAACGTCATAGAGCTAAATCAGACTGCTGCGTATGATCGTGGTTTAAAATTATCGTTTGAAATTGATGTTAATGTACCACAAGTGGTTAAAGGTGATGAACATCGGTTAAGCCGTATCCTCCTGAATTTAATAGGAAATGCACTTAAATTTACTCCGAAAGGCTCTATCAATCTTTCAGTACATATGATTAAAGAAAATAAAAAAAATTATATTATCCAGTTTAAATTACAGGATACGGGCATTGGTATACCTCCACAAAATCAAGAAACTGTTTACGAAAAATTTAATCGCTTAAATCCAGCAAATCGAGGCACTTATAAAGGCTCTGGACTTGGGCTTCGCATTGTTAAAAAGTATGTTGATGATATGGAGGGAGAAATTAATTTAGAAAGTCAACCGAATAAAGGTACTACTTTTTTTATTGATATCCCTTTTGAAAAAGCATTGGTAGATAAGTTATATGGCCAAGGGACACCGGCTTATAAATGGAATGAACTGATAAAAGAGGAAAATAAATTAGCTTCTGATAAAAAAGTATCCAATCTATCTCCACCTACTTTATCTAATGAAAGCGATTATAAGGTGCTATTAATCGAGGATAATCCATTAGCTCTAGCTGGTGCTCAACAACTTTTAAAACAAGCACAGTGCAATGTCACGGCGGCAGTTGATGTTAAAAGTTCTTTAGAGGTTCTTAATTCTACTAAATTTGATTTTATCATTTCTGATATAGGATTACCTGATGGCACAGGAATAGACATTATTAAACAAATAAAAAAAGACAAAAATGCGCTTAATTTTTCTTCCCCTTTTTTCGCTTTAACGGCCAATGCTGATAAGGTTACTATTGAAAAAGGGGAAGAGGCGGGATTTATCCACGTTATATCAAAACCATTACGAAAAGATATTATATACTCGTTAATTGATGAACTTTGTACAGATAAAAAAATCAGTGTTCCGTCTATTACGCGTGGAAAACACGAATCCCAGTTACTTAGAAAAGAACTGCCTGTACAGAAGCAATCAAAGTTACATGGATTAGATTTACCTGAAACAGAAGAGGAATTATTTAAATTAGAGCTTTATCCAATACTCGATGTCGAAGAGGCAATAAAAAGCTTGGGTAGCAAAGAATTATTATTAGAATTATTAAAAGAAATGGTCGTGATTATTCCCAAAGATAAAAAAGAGATGGAAGAGGTCTATTCTACTAATCATGATTGGCAACGTATTGAAGAACTAGCTCATAAGGCAAAAGGTGGGGCCGCTTATTGTGGTACTCTTCGCATGAGATTTGCGTGTCAGTATTTGGAGCGATATCGCAAAGCAGGTTACTCGAAATTATTAGAAAAATTATATCAACAACTACTTAAAGTCTTGGACGAAACCAAATTATACTTGGAGGATTGGCTTAAGAAACAAAATTAAATTATAATTTATAAGTAAATTGGACTACTGCAGCTTGAATGTTAGCAGATATTTTCCCTCTATCTCCCCCGCTATTAATTTTAGCATTAGAAATAAATGTTCCATAACTGTAAAGCAACTGAGCTGAAAGATTATTTTGTAATGCTATATCAAGTCCTGCTGAAATAGAACCATAAGGAGATAAAGGATAGCCTATTGCGTTAGTGAAAGTAGGCGCTGCATTTGTTTCGTAAATAATAGAGCCCAGTAAAGCTACCTTATCACTAGTGGTATAACGAGTGTTTATTTGAAATGACCAAGGATTACGCCATTTTGTGGGTATAATCCTAGTACCGGTTGTGGTATTTATTAAGTAAAGATTTTGTTCAATAGACCAGCCTGACCAATATATCTTACTTTCTGTAAACCACTTATCATTAATCCAATGCTGGATACCAATACTGGCTACGGCTGCCTCTGTTACATTCATAGAAAAATTATGAATTATTAAATTGTTAAGAGAGCTTGTACCGTTAGCAAAAGTATTGACGTCAGTGTACACAACCATAGTTAAAAAATTACGAGAGTTAATTTTATAAAAAAGACCTATATCACCTGTATAATTTACCCCCTTTATCTTATTGATTTGATTGCCTCTATTAGGGATAAGCGAGTCTATTTCACCTAGCTTATTGTATTCGAGATTAAAACCCATTCCTAAGGCCAAATTATTACTAAATTTATAACTCGCTTGGATACCGGCGCGGTAATATAGAAAGTATGTTTCAGTAGAGCTTTCTGCAACAATTGAATTTAATGGCCATTTTAAATGCCCATAGGCACTAGGAGTTAAATTTGCCCCGAACACGAATCGGTCTGTAAAGCGATAAGCAGTCAATAAATAGGGAAGTAAATTGTGTGCCTTACTGCGCACACTGCCAGAACCTAAGGGTGTAATTCCATTAAATGTAAATTGGGGAACAGTGAATATATTTCCAGCTAATAGTTGCATTTGCTTAATTTGGCTAAGCTCTGCGGGGTTTTGGTAAAAATTTCCATTTAATATTTGATCGACAGCAGCATAGGCTTTTTTCTCAAGAAATGTCAGATTTATGATTATTAAAATAATTATTATTGTCTGTTTTAAATAGTTTTTATTCATTAAAATCGAACATTTTAAAATTCTAAGGTTACTCAATCATAAAAATAGAGTTATTGTCAAATCTCAGAATGTAAAAATGTTTACATTACTAATAAAGGAATTATCCCTATTAACGAATTAAAATTACCATAAAGCAACTTTAAATTGTCCATTATCAGTTAGCCATTGAATTTTTATGAGGCAGGCAATTAATCACCCCAAAGCGACACTCTGATCCTTCCTCAAAAACCGGACACCAACATTTGCAGCCATTCCAAACTCATTAGGTGTTTGAAATCCTAAAATTGAATGGATGCGGTTACGATTGTAAAACACCTCAATATAATCAAACAGAGCCAATTGAACGTCTTTTTTTGTTTTAAAGAATTGCCATAAAAAGTATGATAAAAGCTTTTCATAGCAACGTTTAACAGTTGCCAGAACCACTCATGGAGCAAACACGCGCTTTCCCATGATATTTTCTCTGCTTATGCAGCGCCTCCTGTAAGGTATCTCATTGCTTTTATTTATTGCGGTGAGTGAAATTTTCTCAACATATTTAATTTTTTTTGAGAGCTGAGCATTGTTGGGTATTTAAAAACGTCTCTACTGAGAAGAAAGCCCGTATTTTTTTCAGCACTACTAACCAGTTATTCAAGGCATATGCGATTGGTTACTTAGTCAAAGCTCAAAATTATTAGATCACCCTATTTCGGGTAAGTTATAATTGATCCAGAATTTTAGCTACAAGGACTGTAAATGGGAAAGTTAAATACCTCAAAAGCTTCTTTAATTCTTGAGCTAGAACATATCATGGCATCTATACCTGGATGTATCTATTGGAAAAATAAAAAAGGGCAATATTTAGGATGTAATGATGCTACAGTAGACCTTCTAGGGATTCCTAAAGAGGATATAATTGGTCATGATGATTTTTTTCTTGCCGAAAAACTAGGATGGTCAGAATCTGTAGTCAATGCTATTCAAAAAATTGATGAAAAAGTAATAAATACAGGTACTCCTATCTTGGATATTGAAGAAGCCCCTTTTTCAGACAGATATGGCAATATAATCCAGCAAATTACCAGCAAGGCTCCTCTTCGCGATACCAAAGGCAACATTATTGGTTTAATAGGAAATTCGATCAATATTTGCCAACGTAAAAAAACTGAAGACGAATTGTTTCAAGCGATGAAAAACAGCGAAATAGCAAATGAAAGAAAGTTATCAAATTTAGCAAATCTTCATAAAGAATTAGTTGGCCATATTATCATTCATAACAGCGTAGAAGAGTACGCTGAATCGATTCGATATTATTTGGAAAGTATTATCGCTTGTATGCCTGGCAACGTTTACTGGATGGATACTAATTCAGTTTATTTGGGCTGCAATGATAATGTGGCAAAAATGCTAGGCATATCAAGAAAAGAGATTGTAGGAAAAAACTATGAAGACATGGCTGCCCTAGTTAATTGGAGTCAAGGTCAAGGTGAAGCTTTTAGGGAGGCTGATAAAGAAGTTATTGCTACAGGGAAGCCAAAATTAAATATTGAAGAACCTCCTATTCAGGATACACAAGGAAATGTAATTTACTTTTTAACGAGCAGAGTACCTATAAAAAATAAATTTAATGAAGTTATTGGTGTAGTGGGAGTCTCAATCGATATTACTGAACGTAAAAAAATGGAAGAAGAACTTCGGCAAGCAGGAATAGCTAAAAAAGCAGCTGAAATAGCCAGTAAAACCAAATCAGAATTTATTGCGAATATGAGCCATGATATTCGAGTACCCATAACAGGTATTTTGGGATTAATTCAAGAGCTGATAAATTTTGCTGATGATACTAGTGTCATTTTACCACAAATATCATCAATCAAATCGACAGAAACTATAGAAAAATACCAATTTTTACTCAATCAACTTATTGAAAAAGTACAAGAAGATGGTCAGTTATTAATTGGAGCAACGGACGAGTTACTGCAATTGCTGAATGAGATTTTAGAAACCATGCGTTTGGACTCTGGAAAAATTCATGAGGAAGACGAAGCGTTTAATTTACAGGAATTGCTAGAGCACAATATCGAGCTTAACCTGCCTGTGGCACACCATAAAAAATTGAAGTTAACTTGCGAAATTGAGGACGGTATCCCCACTTACTTTAGAGGGATACGTCATTATCTTGACCGCACGTTGCTGAATTTGCTGAGTAATGCCTTAAAATTCACAAAGGAAGGTTTTATTAGGCTTAAAGTGGAAATGTTGGGTAAAAATCGTTCGGCTTATTATCCTGGCGATAAGGTTAAGTTAAAAATTATAGTGGAAGATAGTGGTGTGGGAATACCAAAAGATAAATTTGACACCATATTCGAGCATTTTTCTCGTCTAACCCCTGCTTATCAGGGAATATATAAAGGAGCAGGTTTAGGCCTGTATACAGTGAAGCGTTATATTGAAGCGATGAAAGCAACCATTAAAGTTAAGAGTCAAGTCGGTAAGGGAACTTCTTTTATCATTACTCTGCCGGTTATTGTTTCAGATCACTCAGACAGAGAAAAAATGCGTTATCGCCCTCCTAAAATGCAAAAAACGCATATCATACAAAACATTTCTCCCTCGAAAACTCAAAAAGTAAAAGAGTCCATAAACTCTGATACGGCTATGAAGATTTTAATTGTAGAAGATAACAAGCTTGCGGCCAGAGCCGCGACATCAGTCATCAACAGTTTATACAGACATTGTACTTGCGATACTGCGGCAGATGGCAGGGAAGCAATAGAGAGGGTCAAAAAGAATCGGTATGATTTAATTTTTATGGATATTGGTTTAGCAGAGGGTGAGGATGGCATTGAAGTGACTAAACAAATTCGTGCCTTAGATAATCATTATGCTAAACAGGTGCCAATTGTGGCACTGACTGGGCATGCAAATACCCCTGAAATGAGAAAAGAAATGTTAGCTGCTGGCATGCTAGATGTCTTCGCTAAACCTTTGACAGCTGCTCTGTTAGAGCCCCTTATGCAGCAACATATTTTTAAATATGAGGAAGAAGAATCTCTTAGCACCGAGCCTGCTCTAAGCGATCCCCAAAAACCAACGCAATTGATTGATAGGGCTAAATCCTTAGAGCAATGTTCCGGAGATGAAGCACTTTTATGCGAGCTATTATCAGAATTATCTCTTGATTTAAAAATGTTTAAGGAAAAAATGGACGAATATTACATAAATCATGATGTGATTGCACTTCGCAAAGAATTACATCGTGTTCGTGGTGGTGTCGTTTATCTTACTTTGCCTCAACTTGATAATGCGCTTTCTTTATTTCACGAAGCAGTAAAAGCAGAACCTCAGAATCCTGAGCAATTGCGGCAGTTATACACCCAATTGCAGCAGGTATTGGAGGCGTTTTGGGAATATGTGGAAAGAATGGGCCTTTAATTGACTGATCTTCCGGTTACCAGAATTACTGTATATTCAGCTGGATTACCTCATTTGTTTCGGCAACACTCGATCATCGAATTCGGATTTATCGGATGTTACTCCATATTTTGCTTCAATGGAGGTAGTAAACGCGGTTTGATACCGACTGGAATTATGTTTAACCATCGGGGTTGGCGATAAGGAGTTGGCTTTTTATTGTGTTAAACATAAACAAATAATACTACAGTCTTGGATCATTTGATTCACATTGGAGGGAGAAATTTTTTCAGCGGAAAAAATGAGATCGCAATCACAAGATCTATAGGTTTCGCCAGAATTGCACTGACTCTTCATTTGTGTTTTTCTCAGGCTAATTATGGAAATCAAGCGTTTTAAGCAAATGATACTAAATGAACCTATTTGCAAGGATGCTGTTTTTATAAGGTGTTAGAGTAGAATGACCTTTAATTGAAATTTGTACCAGTAATCAGCGATTAATATTAAGGTAGACACATGAAAATCGACACAAATTTAGTTCAAAAACTGATTGCTGAGCAATTCTCACAATGGAAATCATTGCCAATTTACCCCGTTACTCAAAGTGGTTGGGATAATCGAACATTTCACTTAGGTGAAGAAATGGTGATTCGGTTACCTAGCGCTGAGGAGTATGAGCCACAGATTCAAAAAGAATATCAATGGTTGCCTTGGCTTTCGAGACAACTTGGATTTGAAATCACACAGCCTATTGCACTTGGGAAACCATCCTCAACCTATCCGTGGCATTGGAGTGTTAATCGCTGGATTGAAGGGGAGTCTGCCTCAAGGCAGAATATTGATGATATGAAATGTTTCGCAGAAGCATTGGGAAAATGTTTAAAAGAATTGCAATCTTTGGATGCGACAGGAGGACCTTTAGCAGGCGCACATAATTTTTATCGAGGTGGTTCGTTAAAGGTTTATGATGAGGAAGTGCGTCTAGCAATACCTCAGATTCAAAATTCTCGTGAACAAAGCCTTGCAATATCCTTATGGCAAGACGCACTTTCTTCAGAATGGGGCTTAATCCCTGTGTGGGTCCACGGAGACATCGCGGTTGGAAATATTTTGGTTCATAGTGGAAAGTTTCACGCCCTTATCGATTTTGGCCAGCTTGCTATAGGCGATCCAGCATGCGATTTGGTGATAGCCTGGAATTTTTTTTCTGCTGAAGAGCGAAGTGTGTTTAAAAAAGCAGTTCAATTGGATAATGATACCTGGATGCGAGCCTTAGGATGGGCATTTTGGAAAACCTTATGTTGGCCAGTTAAAGGGACTGATATAAAAGTGATCTTGCGTGAAATTTATACCGAGTATAATGCGCTTAAATAAATACATTGGTTTTTCGATTCATCACTGATTCGATAACCAATCTTCAGCAGTCAAAGCGAAACGTAAATGATCTTGCCAGATACCATAGACTTTTAAGTAACGAGGAGAAAATCCTTCTTTTAGAAATCCGTTTCTTGTAGCAAGATGTATTGAGCGGGTATTAGTGGGTTGGATATTCGCTTCAATTCGGTGAAGATCTAAGGTGGTAAAGATTTCCTTTAAAACTAATTTTAATGCCTGACTCATCAAACCTTGGCCTGCGTAATTAATAGAGGCATAGTAACCAAGATAGGCACTTTTAAATACACCCTGCGTAATACCACTGACATTAAAAACACCAATAATGTTGTTATTGCTATCCCAGACGATAAAGTATTTTTCACTGTCCTTTTTGCTTTTTTCTAAATAGGTTTGAAACTCATCTGATGTCTTAGGCGCAGCAATAAAAGGAAAATGAAAATCTTGATTTTTTTGCATTGTTTCAATGAATATTTTCTCATCTTGGCATGATGGTACTTTTAAGGTAATCATATTCGACTGCTAATAAAGAATTAAAAAATTTATTTTAACATGGAATGGAATGGCGCTCATCCAAGATAAGTAGTTGCTATATCGTACGTTTTTGGACGGGGCATGGCATGGAGCAATCTAATCGTCAGGGGGCCAATACAAACTCGTTAAGTCTCGGAACATGACCTTGACCCTGATGGGTGCCTGGTGAGACTTTATTTAGAGTCGGGCAACCTATAATATAAAAAACGATTAGATTGTTATTCCTCTATTGACAAAAAGCCTCCTAATGGCATCCGCAACAGAATTACCAAATGTAATGTTGCATGAAATTGATCAAAACCTTCTGTTTGATTATTATTACTCCAAAGAATTCAGTATCTAAAACTAAAAATGGCGCAACTAAATTCCTTTTCGAATGAAATTAAGCTGGATAAAGAGTTATTAGCTATACCGGAGCTTGTGTTTTTTAAAGATTTAAAGGGTTGTTATTTTGGCTGTAATGATGTTTTGGCAGAATATGTTGGTCTCGCAAGCCCCAAAGATTGTATCGGTAAGGATGATTCCTTGTTTTGTTGGTATAACTATAGCGAAATTTTTCAAAAAAATGACCGTTGGGTTATTAAATATAAAATGCCTACCTATTTTATGGAACCTTCAAAAGGGGCGAATAATAAATTAATTGATTGTTTGACTGTTAAAGCGCCTTTTTTTAGATCAAATAATGCTATTGCTGGCGTTCAAGGAATTGGTATTTCGCTGGAAAACACCTCCTTTAACCAAGTGTTACAAAGGTTTATTGCTGCCTGCCAAAAATTTAACTTAGCGCTTGCACCTGCTAAGATGATCCAAGTTATCACTCAAATAGTGCAAACTAATAACTGCAAAAAGCAATGGGATAGAGAGGGCAAATTATTTGATTATGGCAAAGTCAGTTTTAGTATAAGAGAAGCTCAATGTCTTCATTATTTTTTAAACCACTATTCTGCCGAAAAAACATCTAAAGAAATTTTTATTTCTAAAAAAACTGTTGAATTTCATTTGGCAAATATAAAAAATAAACTAGGTTGTTCAAATGCAAAAGAATTGACAAATTTAGCAATCGATTATGGCTTTATTGATCTCATGTTTATGAAATTTTGACATGACTAGCTAATTCTTTAAATTAATGATAATTTTTGTTGTTAAATTTGGTGAAAAACTTAGAAAAATAGATATGATTGTTTCAGGTTTAGAGAACGAGTTGGGAGCTTAACTCAAATATGTTTCATTATCTCAGCAGTCGAATGGCCTTACGAATAAAGCTTATACTATGAAATACCAATTAGCTGTACAGTTCCCGAGAAATTATACAATATCGATGCAATCGCAGATAGGATAAACTAGAGAATCAATTGTTGATGCAGAGCTTAATGCACATGATATGTGCAGCAGTGAAATCACTATTTTTATCCATACTCAATTATCCGGTTGATACTTTTAAAATAATAACAAGTATTTTAGAAAAAGAAGATGTTTCAATATTTAAAAATTACATAGAAAAATAGAGTGCGGCGACGTGGGGCGATTGAGAAAACCTATGCAGCGCATTCGGATTATTTGAATCGGCAGATGATTTGCAGTCCAGAGGTTTTAAGGAAGTAAATTAAAAATGTACCTTTTATAATCCTATTTTTTTAGGATTTTAGTTGGCATAATTGTTTTTTTAAAATTAATCCTACTATAATGGGATTAAAGAGGTACTAGCTCGAAATTCTAATATAAAGTCTATACTCGTAGGATTATATGGCCAAGCAAATTAAAAAATTAAAGACTCCAAATCTTCAACAGCCATTAACCGCAGCATTGTTGGGAGAAGTCATAAAGGCACGTCGAACTCAAAGTAATTTAAGATTAGAGGATGCGGCTGCTTTATGTGGTGTCGCCAAAGAAACCTTTATGAAAATCGAGCATGGGCAATCGAAATCTCAATTGGCTAGTGTATTACAAATTTGCTCTGGTTTGGGTATAAATCTTTACATAAAACCGTGGGTAGATAACGGTGAGGATGAAAATGGTTGGAGATAAGCAGGGATTAGATATTTATTTAGGAAAAAGTCAAATAGCCAATATTTCTCTTAGAGAGGATCAGTTGTATTGGAGTTATCATGAGGATTGGCAAAAGAGAGGTTATGCTATTTCCCCACACTTACCTTTACATGAAGATATTCCACCATTAAATGTACAACGATTTCTGCGAAATTTACTACCCGAAGGCAACCCTTTAGAAGTTCTAGTTAATATTTTTCATTTAAGTAAATACAATACGTTTGGACTTATTCAAGCCTTAGGATTGGATACCCCGGGTTCATTAGTGATATTGCCACCGAATCAAGCGATTCCTAATCAAGCTAATTTTCGACTAATAACGGATGAAGAATTAGAACAGCGTTTAAATGATCGTGATCCCTATGGCTTAATCGTTTGGGATGGAAAACCTCGTCTTTCAGTTGCTGGAGTGCAGGATAAGATTAATGTGGTGTTAAATAAGCGAGGGCAACTTGGCTTTGGAGAAGGTAGTTTGTGTTCTACCCATATTCTTAAATTTGAAACGCAAAGACTTTCTAATTTAGTTTTAAATGAATATCTAAGTATGCAGCTTGCTAAACGATGTGCATTAAGTGTAGCCAACGTTCAGATAAAGCGTTTTGGTCAGTATCCTGCTTTATTGGTAGAGCGTTTTGATAGGAAATTGATTACTAATAATATAGTGAAAAGACACCACTTAATAGACGGTTGCCAGGCATTGAATTTACCCCCTGAATATAAGTACGAACAAAATTTTGGAAACAGTAGGGATGTCGCTCATATTAGAGATGGAGTGAGTTTGCTTAAGCTCTTTGATTTTTCAAATCAAACGATCAATCCCGCAAAAACAAAACAACAAATACTCGACTGGGTTTTATTTAATATTTTGATATTTAATTGTGACGCTCACGGTAAAAATATAAGTTTCTTTGTTGGACCTAACGGTATTTCGCTGGCTCCCTTTTATGATTTAATCAATATAAAAATGTATCCTGAATTTGAGCATGACTTGGCGATGGCATTAGGAGATGAATTTGATGAAGATAATATCAATGCCTATCAGCTAGCTGATTTTTCCGATACATGCCAGCTGCCCCGATCATTAGTGGCTAAACGTTTAAAATATTTAATTGGCAAGCTAACTGCTGCATTGCAAGAGGAAATCAATCTTACTGTGATTAATGATAAAGAAGAAACCTATTTAAAGAAATATCAAGAAATTGTCATTAAAAGATGTAAGCATTTATTAGAGCAGAGCGACCAAATTACCTCAATGAGGCTCTAGTGTCTCTCCGCAATTTTTTTTTGGTTTAAAAGAATAGCTTTTTCGTTTTCTTCTTCCGAAAAATCCAAGGACCTGGCCACTGCTCTAAGTACATCCACGATATAACACAATTTGCCGTTCATCTTGCCGTTCATCATTACTACTACTGGAAGCAGTAGAACGCTGAGAAGAGTGAAAAAAGCGGGAAGGGTGTTTGCCCAAACCTGGTGTTATCTCTGGCGGGTTAGGGATTGCGCTGGCGCAAAGTGCCTGGAAAAATCTTCTAAATTTGGTTCCAAGAGTGCAATCGAAGGCAAGATTGGGTATTAATCCGGTGGATCGATCCAGTATGGAACAAGTAAGTACGCCCCGGTTGTGAACCCATACTTCTGAGGGGACAGGTGCATTTTTATCATCAATCCATTGACTAAGACTGAGCAATTTACTATTTGCACCTACCCAGGGATCCCATATCCATTTATCATTATTACTGTCAATTATCATGACCGCACAGTGAAATCCCCAGTCCTCTTCATCTCCATATACACTACAGCTTTTTTTGTCCCAAAATTTCAAAACTTTGACTGAGTCTACACCATAGAAACGAAGCAGAGTGCTAACAAAATGCGCTCGCACATGGCAGCGACTTGGGGTTATTGCGTATTGATAAGTTATCTTATCCTTATTATACTGCCAAAATTTGTCATACAGTTCACTCAACCAGCGAAAATTAGGTTTATTTTTTGTTTTATATATGGGGTGATTCCCCACTTTGAGGGGGATACCCCCTGTCAATGGTTGACATTCCTCTTGAAGTTCACGATTAGCCAGCTCTAAATGACTTGTAACAGGATGCCCAGTCATTAGCGGAATGATAATGTCACGATTAAACACATGTAAATTGCTCACGGCTTGCAGACTGCTTTGCCTGTAATCGTATGCGTATAATGGGATGCTTGACTGCATAAAGCATAATGGTAACGTTTCTCTGCTTTCGTATGAAATCGGATTAACCAAGGAATTATTGATAGAGAATGTTCGATTTAATGTGTTTACGTTGAGCTCATGATTAACGGGTACTAAGCCACCTCCATAAGAAATGGTAAGCACTCTTTCGGGATATTCGTTGTATTTAACTTGATATAAACAGTCGGTATCAGGTAATGGAATCTGTAAATTGACAAGTTGTTTTGTTTCTTTTCGAGTGGCTAAAAATTCCGGTAATTGATTAGAAAGAAGTCCTATCAGATAATGAAGAAATTGCAAAGATTCATTATTGCTATTCCACCAGGGGAGGCTGTCTATGCGTAACAGATTGATATGCTGAGGAGCCGTTCTTACCAGCCGCTCCATCATTCTGAAATAATTACCAACAACAAAAGTCTCTGAAAATCCTTCCTGTAAACCATGTTGTAACATGCTATCTTTTTGAGCAGGTTCATCAACAGCTTCTAGAGCCAACTCAAAAAGTTCAAAATTTGCCTTCCTGACAGCTGAACGAAAAGCAGAAAAGTTATCAGAAGCAAACATTTTTCTTCTGATCTCTGAGTCAACCTGATTCATAAACAAGCGAATGATATCAAGATGGCCTTTTTCGGCTGCTCGACGAAATATTTGAAAATCATCTGCCACAATCATCTGAAAAATTTCTGTTGTCGGTAATAAAGAAAGAAGATAAAAAAAGATTATTGTATTTGAATTAATTGCAGCCACCGCAAAAAGTTGATATTGGTTTATGGCAAGCACGTTAACAATTTCTTGAGTGGGTTGAGATTTTGGTGTGGAGAAAAGTCTATTGAGAATACGAAGATCTCTGTCTTTGGCTGATGCCAATAGCAAGAGCTTATAATTATCTGCAGCTATTCTATTGAATAAATCAAAAGAGGAAAATAAGTTGAAAAGGTGATCAAGAATAGCCTGGCGAGCATCAGAATTATTCCAAAACAGAATACGGTAATCGTCAGCTTTAATCATTTCCCAAATCCTTTCCGTATTCAGGAAACCAGCTAAGTCATCCAGTAAAGGCCGATTTGAAGATAGCGTAGCAAGAAACATCACTAAAAAGTCATTTTCCTTAATAATGCCACAAAGTTGCTCCTGTTCGAGTACAGCTGTTCTATATAAATGAGGACGACCCAGGATCATGCCCGCTTTGGCAATTTGTCTTTCCGGGATATGCATTTTTCGTGCGCCCGATATCAATTCTTCATCAGTGATTTCAGGATGAGCATAAGCAACATATAATAGCGATTTTAAAGGGTCTTCTTCTGGAAGAAGCGGATAAATAACGTCTGAAAAAGCACCTTTCATTCGCGCATCCATTATTTTTTCTTCTTCATCAGTCAGAAAAGAGTCAAAAACAAACATACTAGTCCATTCGGGTATTTTTTGTGCTTCAGGATGTTTTTCTTTCATAGAACCAAATAGATAAAGCATTTTGCGACGGGAAATAAAAGGGATAAAGATTTTGTATAGTACTATATAACTCCAATATGATCAATATTAATTCATGTAATACAGCTCTGCCTTTATATTTATTACAGGGCAATTTTTTTGAACTTCCTATCAAATATTCTTTTGCTAGTTTAATGTCTTTACTTTGTGTTTTTTTATCTCCAGCACAGAGCAAAAGCACAATCACCTTATCTAATTCACTATAATAAATACGGTAACCTGAACCGAATTTAAATTTTAATTCACTGATTACATCACCTAAAATTTTATACTCACCTAAGTTTTCAATAGCAATTCTAGCTAAGTGAGATTTAATTCGATGACGAATCGCAGTATCTAATGATTCAAGCCATGAAGTAAATGGACAATCTCCATCATCTTTTTATTTCTTTCATAAGCTAGTTGTATCTTGCAGGATACAAAAATGCAATCAACATCAACAGTAAACCTCACATCAGGTGCAGCTTTATCTGTTATCAATAGTCCTGTTATACACCCCCACCAACAAAAGTTACCTCATCGCATAACTCTCTAAGACGATGCACAATAACGGTGAGTGATTCAATATTACGCTGAGCAGAGCTTTTACTCATTTGACACCGATCTTTGATCTTAGCATTTTAGATAATTCTTGTATTGCGATTTTTTTTTTATTGCTCGAATTGAGATATTTTAAAACAATGGATCAGGGCTTGATCACTGACTCTGGAGCCGAGGATATAAAGGCTTGAGTGCAATACCTCGAACCTCTCCTTCGCCATGAGGCCAAACGGACACAGGATCGTTACCCATGACAATTTGATTTTTTAGACTCGGACCAGAATAACTCGTGGAAACCCCGTGAACTATTTCCCCTAATTTTGCAGGAGCACTCACAAATCGGGTTTAATATTAGCTTGGGTAGCCAGCTAACCTAAGGCAATAGCCAAACCCCACTGGGTCCTAGAAAAATTTAATTCTCTTGTCGTTGAATGAAAGCAAGGAAGCGAGTTCCATGATTTTCTTTTTGGGTACTCCTGTAGCAAACTTAAAATCATAATCATCCAATGTCTTGTCTAAAAGTAACATTAAGCACAAGCAACAATTGATCATTAATAAAACAAATGGTAAAATAATCGCTTACATATGTAACAATCTATAGGATTTTTGATGCAACTTGTTTTCGCACCTAATCAACATAGCGGAGAAGAATTTATTCAATCATTCCAAAAGATCAAAAACATATCACCACCGGTTACTGAGCTTGTGATGTGGCTTGATGGATTTGACAGTAGATCTACAACAGAGCTAGGAGACGCCTTTGCAGCCATCCCATCCTCTGTGACTCGTCTTTGTTGCGCCGGTAACATCTTTAGCATCAATGAAGAAACACTAGCTAAAATTTTTGCTTCTATACCGAAAAGTGTTACATTGATAGAATTAGACCTGAGTGAAAGTATTTTATCAATAGATAATTTATCAATAGAAAACATTCAACAATTAGCTAATTCACTTCCCAATATCGATTTTTATTTTAGGGAGAGCGAGCTTAAAGCAATGAGTATAGAGCAACGTCAAACTGATCTTGCCCGGGAAAATCGGACACATTGCTAAGCGACCAATTTGACTTCAAATTTTGCTGGTGTTTGATAACCCAACATGGAATGGAGT
>NZ_FUXJ01000012.1 GCF_900167045.1 Legionella maceachernii
AAAGTACGCGGCCGCCTTTTTTAAGAATGCATTCTCTTCCGCAAGTCTTGCATTTTCGCGCTTTAAACGCGAAAGCTCTGCCTGTTGAAGTTTTTGATTTTCAAGTGTGTCGCCACCTCGTTTCCTCTGTGCTTTCCATGAATACAATAACGATTCGGCTAAACCAAGATCTTTGGCAACCTGAGGTATGCCCTCTTTATCTGCCCGCTCCATCACTTGATCTTTAAATTGAGGGCTGTATTTCTTTTTAACTCTTTTTAGCTCTGCTTTATTCTTGTTCATTTTCTCACCTCTGCTTTTGATTTTACTCTCTTAGCAGAGTGTCCGACAAATCAGGGCAGGATCAGATAACTATATCTTGGATCAGCCAATATTTTACAATCAGCTTCATAATCAGAAATGAAATCCAACAAGTTTTTAGGCAGTTTTTCTTTTTCTATTAACTCATCAATTTGGTTTTCACCAAAAGAAAAGAGTTGTAATGCAATTGGGGTAATTTTTTCAAGTCCATAGTCATTCCCAAATAACTCTTTCAATGTAAAATTATAATTTATACAGCATGCTTGGAATTTACCACTAAAAAATGTATCAATTTTTCTCGTCATTTGATGTTCAACCTCATGCCTAATTCCAATCAAGAATAATAAATTATTCTTTATAGCCTCATCTAGAGGGCACCCTTCATGATTTAAGCATTTTTCTAATTCCCAGTACCTATAGGCACCATGCTTAGTTTTAATAAAATATTTTCTCGAATTTTTATTCTTATAATATCGATATTCAATATTATTTTTCCTAAAATAAGCATGTAAAAGATATGTCCAGGCAATATTCATCAAAACTATGAACGACTCTGCTTTAAAAGTTATTAGAGGGTTATTATAAAGCTGAATTGCTGCCAATGCCGCTTCTTGTGATTTTTTTATTAGTTCATTTTTAATTGAAAAGACAGTCCTTTTCCTATTTGTAGTCATGATTCAATCCCTTTATTATTTCTCTTTATAGTTTAGCTATTAAATTCTTATCTGCGTCACTGCATAAAATGTGCAGTGACGCAGAAAACAACCTTTGATTTTGCATTGTAAAATCAATACATTACTTAATCCTGTCCTGACGCCAAACTGGCGTCAGGACAAAATTCTCATCTTCAAAATCTTGCGCAGCAAACACCTCTTTGATAATTTGAATTAAGCACAACTGATGAGCTGGCGCGACTCCAGCGAAACGTAATTCACGTCTTGTGCAAAGCCACTTTATTCCCTAACTCTGTGGCTGGACGTTCAGTCGGGAAACCCATCTAGGAATCTCTGCCATCCGGCAGGGCAACTCTCTCGGGAGTTTAAGTCAATTTATTCTCAATTTTGACCATGGACTTATGACAAAGCCCTTTTTTGTCGTTTTTTTTCATTACCAATACAAGGAGAAAAACAACCCTAAAAACTGTTGTAAATCGGCGAAATCGTTTGCCTTATAACGATTGTTTTGCCCCCTACTTCGAGCTTTACGGCGTTAGCCGGGTTTCATCTTTGTGTGAGCCGCTCGACCAACACTAAACCAGAGACAGGGCAAATGAATTTTCGGATTGGAGAAATGAGAAGATATTCCCTAAGACAAACAGCTAATCGGTACTTTCAGCTTGATAACCGAGGCAGCTATCAAGAAAAGAAAAAACGTGCATACGTCATCCACAAAATGATTGATGATTTATTTCGCATTGGTAATGTGCCTACATCATGGCAAGCCATAAAATCAGAGCATATTCAAATGCTAGTTGAACATTGGAAAAAGGACCGTGTTAAAGACTCAACCATTATGCGTTATATGACAATTATCAGAAATTATTTACAAGATATTGAGTGTCCGATACCCAATATAGATAACAAAACCTTACGCTTACGCAGAAAAAAATCAAAGCACCAACCACTAAGATGGCAACCCAATCTCTGGGAATTATTTTCCAATATGACACCTCGTATCATCATGGCCCTACAAACACAATTTGGCTTAACTTTTAGTGAAGCAATACAGGTTAAACCAGGAATTCACATTAAGGGACATAAACTATGGCTCACACGTGAAATCACTTTTAATTCAATGGACAGAATGATTCCCTTCAGAAATGAAATCCAAAAAAACATTTTGTGTGACTTAGAAAAACTAACCAATAGACAAAGCTTGATACAATTTTTTAGCTACAAACGAGTCAAACTCGACTGGAATCATGCATTAATCGAACAGGGGATACCAATAAAAAAGTCCTGGCGTTATCTGTACGCTAAACAGATGTACGAACAACTGCTACCAATTCTGGGCAATTACCAAACGTGTTTGATATTACATGATGAAATGGGAATAAAATCCCGCAACACACTATGGTCATATCTCCATGAGTAAATCGAAACTTAAAAGCGCATTATTTTCCATCAATGAATGCATCAAAGGTTTAGAAATATACTCCCATGCCAGCAAAGCTGACACGCGTCATATTCTAAATCGCTGTATCAAAGATCTACATGAACAAGGCTTTATGGTTGCACATGTTAAAGGACTAAAATCAAAACACATTCATGTGTTAGTTGAGCACTGGAAAAAACAGGGTAAAAACCCCGCTACTATCAAAAATTACATGTCTAAATTGAGGAGATTATCGATCTGGCTTAATAAACCTGAATTGGTAAAACCCAGCAATGACCATTATCAAATTGGTGAACGGAGTTACATACCGACACACAACAAAGCCATAACTAACATTGACTTCTCAAAATGCGAAGAACCAATGATACGACTAGCTCTCGAGGCTCAATACCTTTTTGGTTTACGTCGTGAGGAATCGATGAAACTAGTTATTAGTGAAGCTTGGCGAGGGGATCATTTAATATTGAAGCCTAGCTGGACAAAAGGCGGTGTTGGAAGATTCATGGATATCACCAACAACGAACAAAAAGAATGGCTAGAAAAGGCAGTTAAGCAAGTACCGCACGGTCTCTCTCTTATTCCCAAAGGTAAAACATACAAAGAGTATTTAAGGAAATATCAAACTGAAACAGAAAAGCTGGGACTAAAAAATTGCCACGGTTTACGTCATGCTTATGCTCAAAAGAGATATCATGAAATAACAAGCCAACTCTCACCGGATAAGCAGCCCTATATGTGCCCTATTGAAGGTGGGAAACGATCAAAATATTTGTCTAGCTCAGAAAAAGAGATAGATCGTGAGGCTCGTGGAATTATTAGTAGGGAGCTAGGACATTCTCGGTTATCCATAACGAAAAGTTATTGCGGCTAGAATGCTCTTTGTTCAGTTGAGATAATTTTTATTTATTTTTCAATAGTAGTTATTAAATCCACTGGACATAAGAACTTACTAGCTACAATAAATTTTATGTGCTGCAACACATAAATCGTACCTAGGATGCTAAAATTAGTAAAATGTAATAGTTTTTGTGAGCTATATGATAACTGAAATTATAATAACATTAATTTCTTCAGGATTTATAATATTTATATACAAAGAATTTAAAGCATGTTGGGAAAAAAAAGCAAGGCATGATTTAAAAATTTACAGGAAGGTAAATTCAATAATTAATGATAAATATATCCTTTCTATTATTAAGGAGACTCAAACAGGATATTTACCTAAAGATACTTATTGGAAAGTAGATACTTTGATTGAATTTATTCAACTTCCTAACAATCAATTTTTAAGTAAAAATCTGAATACTCTATTATCAGATTTAACTTATACTCTAGGAGATATTGCGCAGCTTTATTCAATGTGCGGAAAATGCCAACTTATTGGTGAACATTACAAATTGATTGCACATAAAAATGGGGATCCAAAAGAGTTTGAGTTACTAAATAAAAATAAAGAATATTCCAGTAATTTATTCCAAAAATACAATAATTTTCGCAATGCAATTAAGAAAAAATTCAAAATATAATCTTTGAAAATTCACGCTATCTGGCAAGATCATTTACGCTTCTCCATGTTTTATAATGTAACGGCATAGAAAAATCCAACGTTATTTAAGTACATTATAATCCGCATAAATTTCGCCCAAAATCGCTTTTATATCAGTACCTTTAATTGGCCAACATAAAGTCTTCCAAAACGCCCATCCTAAGGCTCGCATCCAAGTAGCATTATCCAATTGAACTGCATTTTTAAACACGCTGCGTTCTTCAGCGGAAAAAAGGTTCCACGCTATGGCCAAATCGCATGCAGGATCTCCTATAGCAAGTTGGCCAAAATCGATAAGCGCGTGGAATTTTCCATTTCGAACTAAAATATTTCCAACCGCTATGTCTCCGTGAACCCAAACAGGACTTAACTGCCATTCTGAAGAAATTGCTTGTTGCCATAATGATACGGCAAGGTTTTGTTCATGAGCATTGTTAATTTTAGGAATTGCAAGTTGCATTTCTTGATCATAGGCATTTAAAAAGCCGCCTCGATAAAAATTATGTGCGCCAGCAAAAGGCCCCTTTGTAGCATCTAAAGATTGGAATTCTTTTAAACATTTTCCCAAGGTTTCTGCAAAACCTTTCATATCATGAATATTCAGCCGGGAAGCAGGCTCACCCTCAATCCAGCGATTGATACTCCAATGCCACGGATATATTGAAGATGGTTTTCCAAGGGCAATCGGTTGTGTAATTTCAAATGAAAGCTGTTTGGAGAGCCAGGGCAACCATTTATATTCTTTCTCAATTTGTGGCTCATACTCCTTATCGCTAGGTAAACGAATCACCATTTCTTCGCCTAAGTGAAACGTTCGATTATCCCAACCACTTTGAGCAACTTGGTAAATTGGCAACGATTGCCATTGAGAGAATTGTTCAGCAATCAGTTTTTGGACCAAGAATGTATCAATTTTTATGTTATCCATAGCGCCTCTATTTAGATCTCAGTACAATGAGTTCAAAAATATTTATCAAAATAGGACATTCTAACTAAACCCTGATACCAATTGCATTATTTCAAATAGGTTCATTTAGTATCACTTGCGCAAAATGCTTGATTTCCTTAATTGGCCTGATAATCTGAGAAAAACACAACTGAAGAGTCAGCGCAATTCTGACGAAACCTATAGGTCTTGTGATTACGCCATCTTGTTCCCTAATTCCATGGCGGAGCGTTTAGCAGGGAAACCCTTCAGGAGATGTCTTTACGGCTTCACGCCCGAGGAGTGCTTGAAGCACATCATCATTAATAACCAAGTCAATTAACCGATGTTTCGGTGATCTTTTTTTGCATAACCCAATTGGGATTGATAGTCCCTTTGGGGCTAATCCTCCCCTATTTCAAGGAGCCTACTATGCAACGACAGGAACCAGCACAACTTGAGATCGAACATTTACTGTTTGAACTGGATTGTTGTGTCAATGATTTAAGTCGCCAACGACTGCAAATTAATTCCCATGACATTCAGCGAGCAGAATTAAGTTTGCACAAACTAGAAATCTTGATTTCCTTTGTCAAACTGTTTGATACCCAACGATTGCTTGTTGATTGAAACCAAGTCTTATCCGCATAACAGAAAAACCACCTGCCTATGCGGATGTTTTTCTGTTATGCGGGCTTTTATTTAATAACAGGAGAATATTATGACTGCATCTTTAAACCGCGTTCAATTAATCGGTAATCTCGGTGCCGATCCTAAGAGCATCATCGGAAAAAACGGACAATCTTTTGTAACGGCCACTTTGGCAACCAATGAGTCATTCAAACAGAATGATGAGTGGAAAACCAGAGTGGAATGGCATCAGTTGATACTATTTGGCAGACTGTCCAAAGTAGCTGAGTATTTGAAGAAAGGTTCGCAGATATATCTCGAAGGTAAATTGCGTTCTAATCAATGGACAGACAATGAAGGTAAAACAAGTCAGACCTTAAGCATTGTCGTCAACCATATTCAACTACTCAGCCAGCCCAAATCAGCTGATGAATCAAGCAACAAAACCGCAGAGCACCATATGGCGCAAATGCGTGAAATGTTGCAATCCGATTCAGAAGAAATCCCGTTTTAATCATACCACCCTATCACGGGAGCAAGCTCTCGTGTGGGACTGCTCCCCTTAGTATAAGGAGATAGTCCCATGGAAAATCCTTCGATTTACGTCGCCTGTTTAGCATCTTACAACAATGGCATCTTGCATGGTGCTTGGATTGATGCAACTCAGAGTGAAGATGAAATTATGGATGGAATTCTGGACATGCTGCATTGTAGCCCAGAATTAAACGCTGAAGAATTTGCCATTCATGATTATGAAGGATTCGGCGGCATCAATGTTGATGAGTATGACTCAATAGCTACCATCGTTGAATATGCTTCATTTATACAAAGACATGGAGAATTGGGTCTTGCCCTCCTCGACGATTTTTCGATAAATGACACTGAAAGCATGATGGAGGATCATTATCATGGTTGTTATGATTCTGAGGTTGATTTTGCTCGGGAATTATTTGATGAATGCTACGCCCATCAAATACCGGATAATTTAATCTATTACTTTGATTATGAGGCTTTTGCCCGTGATCTTCTTATAGATAATTATTATTCAGTAAATGTTGATGGAAAAGCTCATATTTTTTCAACTATATAAGTCTCTTTTGAGGCTTATATAGCTGTTTCTTTAATCATGCCCTGTTTGTCATTTTATTTCTTCTATTGGTCAATCCATATATTATAAAAAGGCATTTTATAGACCCTTGCTTTCACCATTCATATTTGAAACAATCTATTCGCATTTTAATGCAATCTTCAGGGCGGGGTGAAATTCCCCACCGGTGGTAAGCAATTTGCAAGCCCACGAGCGCTCTTTTGAAAAAAGAGGTCAGCAGATTTGGTGAAACTCCAAAGCCGACGGTATAGTCCGGATGAAAGAAGATATACGTTCATATTTTGTCTTTACTCATGACATCACGCTGTGATCGTTATCTATCGCCCTATGTCCAATAAAATAATAACTAAGGATGTAGGTATGTCGCAATTAACAGTATTTGGTAAAACTTATCGAGATCGAGTCGATGCAGCTTGCTCAGCGATTGCTGCAGGAAAAGGTATCATTTTGGTTGATGATGAAGATAGGGAGAATGAAGGTGATCTCATTTTTTCTGCCGAAAAAGTCTCTACCTCCAATATTAATCAAATGATCCAAGATTGTAGCGGCATTATTTGTTTATGCTTAACCAAACAAAAAGCAGATTCCTTATCTCTAACCCCAATGGTCAAACATAATTCAAGTCGGTATCAAACCGCTTTTACTACCTCCATCGAAGCAAAACACGGAGTGACAACTGGGGTTTCTGCACAAGATAGGTGGCAAACAATTCACGTAGCTATTCAAGAGAATGCAACTCCATTTGATCTAACTCAACCTGGCCACATTTTCCCTTTGATTGCCTGTGATAATGGAGTTTTAGAACGGAGAGGTCATACAGAAGGTAGTATTGATATGATGCGTTTAGCTGGATTAAATCACAGCGCTGTTTTATGTGAATTAATGAACACGGACGGTACAATGAAAAAACTAACGCAGCTTATTCAATATGCAATTGACCATCAACTAACGATTCTGTCTATAGAGGATATCTACCAATATCGAATGCAATTTTGTAGATAAATTTCTATGTCATATTGCTAAACTTGAATGGCCAGTTTGCAGTTATGAGTTACTTTTGAAATTAACCCAAGCGATTGCACTGAGCCATTCACTTAACTATTTGAAACTATTAATTAAGTTTTAATCATTATATCTATTTTTCAACCTATTATTCTGAGTTTTCCGCAAGCCGGGGTGGCTTCCCACTAGGTACTAATTAGATTAATCTCGAAAATTATTTGATCCGGCTTTATTTGCAAATTTTCGGCACCAATTAACTCAAAATATTCAATGTTCACCGTCTCATTGCTACTAAAATCTGCAAACATGAAGTGACTCGAAGGAGGAAGATTTAATTTTGAAATATCCAAATTAATAGAAATATCATTTTCTTTATGGATTACTCTTGTTTCACCCAAATTGAAATTTTGGATATAGGCTCCCTGATTGCTGCTATTAGGATCGCTATAAATCAAAACTTGTGGAATACTGAGTGGTAATTCTTCTAAGGTTACAAGACAATCAACATGTACTTTTTTTACTGAGGCGCCGGATAGAATAAAGTTCTCACCTGCTAAATCTACCTGATAATGAATTTTCTTCCCTAGCTTTTCACGTAAAGTTAAACCGCTGTTATCTTTAATGTTAAAATGAGTTGTTAATAGATTATGGAGATAAGGATGTTTTTTCAGTTCATTCATTACGGTTAATTTAGTTAACGTCTTTAAATCATGGCTATCAAAAAACAAATCCAATTTAAAATCAATAAATCTCCAGTAAAACAATGAAAATTTTATGGGCTTACACCATGTAATAATTTCATGGCTAGATAATTCATCAACTTTTCTTAAATTAATGCCAAATTGTTTTGCTTTGGCAATTGCCCCCTTTGTAAACCCAGACGATGAAACAGCAATGATTGCTTGAGCCCTGAGACTTACTTGTCTTCCAATAAGTTCTTCTATCCATTTGACACCTTGTGGAGATTTATGCAAACGACATTCAATTAGCGTTTTGAGGTCGTCTTTTCTTACTAGAACATCAATTTGGCGTTGCTGAGAAGGATTATCGGGATCAGCAATTCTTTCATTCCATGTGACTTCAGCTTTATCCCCTTCAAGAAGGGTAATAATTTGAGACACCATTATTTCGAAATTTTCAGCGTCAGAATGTTCATTGTTTTTTTTCATACAGGACACCTCAGCAAATAAGCACTAGGCAATATAGCCTGTAAGACACTTAATTTAAATAAGCTATTTATGAGTTTACGGTAAGTTTGTGTGCATTACACAATGTTGCCGCAGCACAAAACTATATTATTGATTCAGCTCTAATCATTAAATCTTTTTTTCAACCTTTTTACACAGGTTAGGAAAAAATTTTTTTAAAATACTCTATCGTATTGCCGGAGCTAGCACTTATTTGAAGTAAAAAAGCATTTTTATCACCCCACCACAGAGCATCATGTGGTCCATAGTCATTGTTGATGCTAGCGATGTATATATTGCTTGAAATTAGATTATTAGGTGAGCGTAGAACTGTTAAATGAAATTTACTATATCCACTAAATGAATTTATTATAGGCAATCTAGAAAGCGCTGGTTGCTTTATTGGAAAAGAATTTTTATTGAAAATCCGAAACCATGCAATTTGATTTTTCTTTCCATTCTGCGGAAACATCACCAATTGGACTTCTTCCACCTGGTCTTTGTCACCATAAATAATCTGACTATCAACCACAAAATCTAAGTTTAGACGATTAAAATATTCTATATTTTGCTCAGGCCTGCTTCCACTAATGATATTGTGCAACGGCCATCTTATATTCCATAAACTCGAAGGGGGTCTATATTCGTCCATATTAATGCAAGCATTTTCTCTACAATTGCTATAACGAGACCAATAAGACAGTTCAAAAAAATTACTTTTTAAAATTTTCATCGATGATGGAATGGGAGAAAATAATTTACAAAGCTCTATGAACTCTTCGTCTTTCAAATTACCCTCTAGCAAACGAAGCTCAACATTTGTTCCATAAGACAGAAAAGTTAACGCTTTTGATTTTGAATAATCGTAACCGAGCCAACAAATAGTCTCCTCATTAACAACATGAGGTTTCATTTCCCAAACCCAATGATCGTACAAAGCAGCATGGTCTAATATTGATAAAGGTCCAAAATCATACAGAAACTGTTTGCACCTTAAGAGAGCCCCTTTATATTTCACAAAGAAATAATAAGAAGAAAAATGTGCGGAACACCAAGCAGACCATTTTTTAAATTGATAACGGCTAGGTTGTTCATTGTAAGGAGCATCTTCTTGCCTGAGGATAAAATTATTTACAATCGCCTCATCAGTATTAGGCACTAAAATAACAAAATTTACTTTTTCTTGGGCTTGTGCGGGAGATATTTCGTGCACTAAATTCATTCTGAATTCCAAATGTATCAGTATTGCAAATGGTTTATGTTTTGGTTGGACAAACCCAATTAAAAGGAGGGGCTGGCTTTTTCAGTCTCTTTCTCTTCCTGTATTCTGTCGTTGCTCATAAAGAAACCGGTTATCGAAGCTCTTACATGATTCCCCGCAGCATTTTCTACTTTTTTTATACAATGCAAAATATCATTTCTAAAAATGACTAACCTATTAGGTTTTGGAACAATATAGTAGCCAATTCCATCTCCAATATATTTATTTAACGCATTACTATTGAGGTGAAACCCAACTTTTTTCTTCTTATCATTCATTAAAGTCACTTCAGGGTATTCAAAATCCTGCTGGAATACAGGATTAATTAATAGTTCAGCTCCCCAATTCATATCCCACGTAGGATGGCAGTAATAAACGTAAGCACCTGAGATTTTATACTTACCGTCAGTATGCCAAGAGAGCCCTGAGCCTCTTGGATAAAGATAAGGTCTAGCATAGAAAAAATCCCAATCCCTATTTTTGATACCTATTAAATGAGAAAACTCGGCTGAGTTGGCAATTAGTTCTTTTATAAATAGATCAATTGTTGTGGCTGTAGGATAAACCTGCTCTGTAGTGCACGGTTCTGGCCTAGGATGTGAAATAGTGACATTGCCCCATAAAGGAGCTCCATCCTCGAGACTAAAAGCATTTATCCATCTAGAGGAATGAACAAACTTGAATTTTTCAGTTTGAATAAAATTCCAAATTTTTTCAAAAGATAATGGTTCTAAGAAATCATCAATTACTGCAAAAACATCATTGTTTGAAATTAATTTCATGTCAATAGCAAAATATTTCGAAAGATACTTCCTTAGCTACCATGGCATATACTCATCTTTATCTTCATCAGTATCAATTTTATTAAAAAACAAACTTTTCATAACTTCTCCCTGTTACACCCTCACCTTTATTGGCGGCTTCGAATTATAAATTTATTATTTAATTTTGCAATTAATTTGATACTTAATCGAGAAATTCATACGCGAAAAATGACTTTTCAAAATTACGGAATAATTAAAGAAAATAGATTATTAACAATACATGTAATCCAAAATATAAGTTAAAATCCTTATTGCTATCAGATACCTAAGTAAAGACAGTATCCTCATTTAACTCGATCTAAAGAAACAAATTGTGTTCAATTCTCACAAAATTTGGCGAGAAATTCCTAAGTTTTGTGCGTGTTCTTCGCCTCGTGAATCACCAAAAGAAACCTCCTAGGGTGAGTTTCCTACTAGCTATGATTCCCAGGATCCATTAAGATGGACTTTAACTCTTGATCCACATAATTTCTCTTTGATTGATTATAATCGAAATTTATAATGGAATATATTAATCCAATATTGTCGTTTTTTAATCACCCATTCTTTTCAATTATAGGAGGGGTAACCGTTCTATTTGCTGTGTTAGCCTTTTTCTATAAAATTTGTTGCTGGTTTTTAAGTATTGCACCTGTAGTACTTCGATTTGGAAATGCCCTATGGAGAAGAGATATTGCAATTTTTAGCTCTAATGATGGGTATACAAGCTTAAAACAAACACTTAAAGATTCGGGAATATTTAAAGAGAGCAATATTGAACAAATACCGAACGATAACATTGAAAGGTGTAAAAATAAAACAATATTTCTTGTAGATTGGGATTCATGGGGAGATAAGATAGAACAGGTTTTTAATGCCCGTAGAGATCACCAAACAGCCGTCGTTATATATGCAAAACCAGCCAGCATTTCATCTGAAAAAATGAATGATATTGGTAATCGACCTAATACTGTTGTTGTTAATTTTCGTGGTCGGTTATTAAATGATATTTTAACTTCTCTCCTTACCACTAGTTATGACCTCTGAACAATACTTAAACCTAATCATTACTAAATACAATCCACGAAATTTACTCAATTCTTCACAAGAATTAATAAGATTAAAAACTATACTCAAAATTTGGGCAAATTCCTGTTATCTGGATATTATAGAATCGGGATCACGAGCCAAGGGAACAGCAATATCTATAGCCTCAGATGTAGATTATGTTGTTTCATTAACAAGCAATTGTAATGAAAGTGATGGGGGATTAAAAAGTATATATGATTCATTGTTTAAACGACTTAGTGCAGAATATCCTGTGGTAAGAAAGCAAAATGTATCTTGCAGAATTAATTTGAATAACCTACAAGTAGATGTAACACCAGCTAAAAAGCATAATGGAAATACTAATTACCATTGGATATATCGTTCAGAATCCAATCAATATCACCAAACCAATATGCAACAGCATATTAACGACATTTTAACATCAGGAAGAATACAAGAAATAAAAATTGTTAAAATTTGGCGTGAGCTCAATAAATTAGATATACCCTCAATTTATCTGGAATATTTGATCATAAAAAATATATTGCTTAACAAACCCAAAGACCCGAATAAATTAGGATCAAATGCATTTCATATTTTTACAGAATTAGCAAAAGATACAAATAATCCATTATTTTCGAGAGTTGTCGACCCGGCCAATTCAAATAATATTTTATCTGACCTAATAACTCAAAATGAAAAATTTAATATAATTAAAGTCGCAAAAATTGCAGCTCAAAAACAATATTGGGATCAAATAGTCTGGTAGGGACCTGATTACTATTTCGTTTCAAGAAATTTATAATTTTCCCCTTCGGGAGATCGTCGTATTTGAGTACGACTTCGTACGACACAGTAGGCCATTTGTAGTAAAAACCCGCGACATAATTTATAATAAAATCAATAGGTTAAAATTGATAAAGATGACTCATAATCCGTTGGTCCTAGGTTCAAGTCCTAGTGGGCCCACCAATTTAAGCAGTAAAATCAATAAGTTAAAATTCACTTTTCTAACCCACCAAAATCCACTGTGGGGATTTAGTGGGGCACGATTATTGAAAATCTGGAAGCGGTCTAAACGGCTTCAGGGAAGTACTTGCCGGACGTGCTACAAATAATACGGGGTCTTTCCCATTTCCGGGGGCATCTTTAATCAGCCACAGAGCGCCCTAACACGCGTTCTATAATTTTCAAAGTTTTTAAAAAAAATGTAGTAGTTCAAACTTGATCTGACAGCCACTGGTTCAAAAGATCAATAACTGTTTTTATATTATCCGGTAAACCAAGCAACATAACTCGATCATTACCTAAAACACGTAAATGCGCAGCCCAAAGAAGCTGCATACGCTCCAGCTCATCGGATTGAAATTGAACTGGGATAGAAAATACTGTACCCCTATTTTGAAATGTGCGGTCAATATTATCTTTTAAGCGAGCTTTATCAAGAAGCCCATCTGCTCGACAAAGTAATAGCAAATCATGATAATCTTTCATGCGGCTGTTGGCTGCACCACGAGAAATGAGGGTTTCCAGTTTTTCGGCAAAAATAGTTTCCACTGGATATACTTCCAGCGAAATAGAATCGTTAAACAATGGTATTGTTTTGTAGCTAAAAGATGGCCAATCTAACAAAACTGGCTCAACCACATCCCCGACACCAATGTCCACAAAAAATTTATCGCTCATCACCCCAAATTGAACGGCAATCCCTATTTGAAACCCAGGATAATTCATATGTTGGTGATCTAAATCATCAAGATTAATGAATTGCATCTGAAACCCATCATCCAGATTGAGTAAACAGATTTCTTGCATGATTAATTCTACATTGGATTTTTCTGCATTTAGCCGTCTAGCTAATAGATCAATATCAATGGTTTCTCTGCCAATAGTCAGATAATAGGATAATAGCAAACCGCCTTTGAATATGAATTTATCAGAATATTCAGAACGAGAAAGTCTAGCTAAAAATCGCTCTAAAACTAATAGCTTCCAGACTTCATTAAAACTCTTATCTTTTTCTTTGCCAATATGTTTTAAGCGTGCTTTTAAGGCTTGTTCATTCATGTTGTCACCGTCAAAATATAAGGCTCAAGATTAATTCCAAATTGTCTCGCATACTGCTGAAGTTTTTTAATATCCAATTTTTTTGTCGCTCTACCACTCACAGCTGCTTTAAGCGCTTTAATAGCAATTTCTTTACTAAGATAGCGAAAAGCGTCTATTATCGTTCTTTCTCTGTCAAAAATGACAACAGTTTCCCGCCCTATTGGGTATAGTGTTTTACCTGTTTCTATATCTCGCATTCTAACAATACGGGTATGATGTCGTTTTGGTGCCGTAGTAGAATGAGGAACGGCTATCCAATGCTCTCGTGGCATTTCATCCGTCAACTCATACAGAGCCAAAGCGGAGACTAGACAGACCACACCTTGGGGGATACTTTTGGCAATGATAATCAGATCTTCCCATTGAAAATCCGCATCAATAGAGGATTCTACACCTCGATAAACACCGTGACCGATACGTTCAATCCTATTAGTTTTTACATAATAGCTGAGCCGGCTGGGATGGATACCTGCTTCACGTGCCTCTGCGGCGTGAAAGACTGGTCTTGCAAACAGATCTTTCAATGTCATTTCATTATTTAGTTTCATACCCACAATTTTAATATCAAAACCCAGAATCGTCAAATGGGTTTCAATATTAAACAGCTCCGCAAAAAACCATTGTGGGGAATTTGCGTATTTGGGTACGACACTGTTATACATCGTAGGACATTTGCAGTGGTTTCCTGCGATAATAATTACAATAAAATCAATTGGTTATTTTTGCATGGCGGGGCTCATAATCCGTTGGTCCTAGGTTCAAGTCCTAGTGGGCCCACCAATAAAATCAAGTAGTTACGAACAGTTAAGTTCGAAAATTAAACAAAACAATCACTCCGACTTACATATTGATGAGTATTGCATAGTAGTTTGACTTTCCGACTTGTACTACAATAATTATTAATATTTAAAATTAGGTACTGTGATGGCAGAGCAAATTCCTATAAATCCATCTGTTTTAAAATGGGCTAGAGAAAAAGCAGGATATACGCTTGAAGAAGAATGCAAAAAAAACTCTAAGCATGAGGAATGGGAAAATGGGGTAAGTTATCCAACTTATAGCCAATTAGAAAAGTTATCTGTACATTATAATCGACCATTAGCAATTTTCTTTTTTCCTTCCCCCCCAGAAGAAAGAGATTTAGAAAAATCCTTTCGCGCTTTATCTCAAGAGGATATTTATACACTTTCTCCACATATTCGATATTTATTTAGAAAAGCAACAGCGTTTCAAATTTACCTGAAAGAGCTATTTCAAAGTGAATATGAAAAGCAGAAAGAAAAAGTGAGCTGGCTCAATTTTAAATCAACTAACTCAACGTATGATTTAGCCCAAAAGGTTAGATTTATTTTGGGTGTTACCATTGAAGAGCAAGTGAAATGGAAAAACTCAGAACAAGCATTAGAGGAATGGAGAAATGTTTTAGCAGAACATGGAGTCTATGTTTTTAAAGAGGCCTTTAAAAATAATAAAATATCAGGCTTTTGTATTTATGACCAAATGTTTCCAATTATTTTTCTTAATAGCTCCATGTCCAAAAATAGACAAATTTTCACCCTATTTCATGAAATTGCTCACTTAATTTACAAAGAAAATTATCTAGATGTCTTTGCTGGAGAATTCTGGGGTCTTGAATTTTCTGACCCCGCAAATATTGAAGTTAAATGTAACTCATTTGCAGCAAACTTTCTTATTCCAAATGATAGTTTTATTACTCAAGTGAAAAACAAGACTTTTACTGATAATGACTTACTAGGGCTTGCTGAGCATTATAAAGTAAGTAAAGATGTTATTTGGAGAAAATTACTCTCGTTACAATTTATTAATAAAGAAGAATATAAATCTAAAATAAAATCCTGGAAAGATGATAATACTGTAAGTAATTCGAAAGAATCTAGCGGCCATTATTATTACACACAATTATCGTATTTAGGGAAAAGTTATTTTTCAAAAATTCTGGAAAATTATCATCAAGGAGTAATAAGTATTGAAAAAGCTGCTGACTACGCAAATGTAAAGCCTAAGTCATTTATTTCAATGGAAGAATATTACTTAGCAAAGGTATAATAAATTGTATATTTTTGATACGTCTTCATTCAGTTTACTTTTTAAATACTACCCTAGTACATTTCCTAGTTTATGGAATAAATTTAACGAATTAATAAAAAGTCAAACGGTTTCTTCCGTTATCGAAGTATTCAAAGAGCTCCAAGGGATGCATAAAAATGAAGCAGCAATAGCTTGGACGAACAACAATAAAGACATTTTTCATAAGCCAACGGGTGAAGAAGCCAATTTTATAATGCAGTTATTTAAAGAAAAAAATGGACACTTTCAAGGAATGATAGAAAAAACCAAACAATTAAAAGGCGGATTATGTGCAGATCCATTCCTTATCGCAAAAGCAAAAATTAATAACCTTACTGTTATTACTGAAGAAAGAAATAAACCTCATAGCACTAAAATTCCAGCTATATGTGAATACTACTCTATTCCTTGTAAAAATTTAGAACAATTCATGATTGAAGAAAATTGGATGTTTTAGCGTAGGGGGGCAGGCCTAGTGTATAGCTACGGGTAATGGGGTCGCGCCTTGCCTTTTGCCTTATCTGTTATATTATAAAAAGGCAAGATCCGACCCTATACAACGTGATAAATCTTTTATACATTTATTTCTTCCCTTTTAAACCCACGCTCCCACAATGAGTTACTGTAATACGCTCATTATATAACCAGCAAGCGTAGCCCGGATGCAGGCGCAGCCGTAATCCGGGATATTGGGCTTCGAACATCCCGGATTTCGTTTCACTTCATCCGGGCTACGCTTGCTTAGCTCTTTCGCACAGCAAATCTTTGAAAAAATGTGCGCAGAAAAATGCTCATTGAATGCGATAGTCAGTAGAAAAGAAAAGCATCGACCCGATGCAACCCACTATGTTTTATGCAATTACACCTACTTGCATTTAGCCATCGAAAAAGGCCAAGAGCAACTAGCAGTCAATCTAATCCACGCAGGTGCTGATATCCATCTTAATGCCACAATTGAAAAAACCAAAGACGGCTTTATGAGCTTATTTTCCCCCATAAGCTATCAAGAAAAAACAGCGCTTGAAATGGCTGTTGAATACAAGCGCCCACAAGTCATTCGTGTTTTGCAACTCGCTTTGCTTGATGAATACATTGAGCAACGGGAACAAGAGGAGGAATACCTAAGCCAGTTTAAGCTTTTTGGCTGCCTTATCCTAGCCTTAGGCTGTATTTCCTTATTTGGGATTATCTTAGGGCTTGGCTACAGTAAGACGACTAAATTAGAAAAGGCCCGTGAATTTCGTGAGATGCTCCTGAACGATGATGTCGATGAAGCGTCTTTTAAGAGAATTCACCAGGACGCTCTTGCAGAGGGTCGATTAGGCGAAATAGTGAAGCTATCTACGCATTACCTTAATGATAATGTCCCAATACCACAGTCTCATTTTTCACCTTCGACATTTTAATTGTTTTAATCAGGTTTGTTAGATTACAAGGGGTTAGAAAAATGTTTTGAAAAACTTCCCACTGATTTACAACATTTACTGAAAAAATCTGAGGGTAAAACAGAAGTTGATTTATCCAATTATAGCTTCCAGTGGTTATCGAATGGCGGCACGTAAACGTCGTTCAAAAGTATGTTTTAAATCATGCACCCGTATATGGGCAAGCCTGATTGTGTGCGTTTGCGCTATGCATATTACGACTCCCTCTAATACGAACTTGTTAATCTAATTTACTGATCGATTAATTGTTGACACCTTCTTCATAAAGCCATAGTATTGGCAAAATTATAATCTTTATGGTTATGTTATGGCTAAAAATACCCTCTACAATTTTCTCGATCTGTGTGTTTATAAAAACAAAAAACTTCACATGGGTAATAATGTTTATCTGATAAAAACACAGGACAAGACCAATTCTCCTTATTTCCGCTTTGATTTACCCATCGAAAAGCACATTGCTTTTAGTCTAAATGATCGGGAATTAACTATTTCCAAACATCATATTAGTATTTATCAGGACGAAAACTCGGAAAACCCCTCGCTAAGTCAATTTCATTATTCTGCCTATTTCCTGGATCAAAATAACCAAGAGTACGTATTACATGTATTTTTTAACGATCATAACCAGTTAACTCAGTTACCCGTACTTTCCTTAATAACTGGGGATGATAAAAAAATTAATTTAGAAGTCGATGAGTATTTATCCGACCAATTTATTACTTTAGCCAGGGAAAAAGTTGATCCAATTATTGCTGAAGTCCAGCGAAGAAAGAGTGAAAAAATTAGACAATTACAAATTCAATACGAGAAAGATGAGCAGCAAGCATCAGAATTATCAAAGGATTTAAGAAGCAATAGACCGGAGTATGAGGTTGTGGTTCAACGGATGATAAAAACGCTAAACGATTTAAATCAATTATTCAAACATGATTCTTACAATAAGATTGCTAAATGGCTTAGGTTACTGATTAAACCCCAGCTACCCCCGATTAAGCAGACAGAAAAACAAGCCACTAAAACAAATTTTAAAAAACCGGAATTACCAGAAGAAAACACTAAATCACCGTCGCGATCCGAGAAAAAACCGTTTAAATCCAGTAGCAAAAAATCCTCTTCCGATTCCAATATTGAAGCCATTTTAAGAAAATCGATTGAAAAATTTAATATTCTAGAAAAAGATAATACAAGAGCGGTTAGTGAAATTAGCGACCTATGTACTGAAGTCAATTCACTTTTACTCTTAAGTGAGAGCGGTACAGAGCTTCCTAAAGGCTTTATTACTAAAGTTAATAATTTACAATTGCAAATCAACCGTAGAGGTACGGCGTTACTATATAGTCTAATAGAACACAGAAACTTTGAATTAGCAAAAACACTTACTCCTTTCCATTATAATTTGGATGAGAAATTGCTGATTCAGGCTCTAGAACAAGCGGATGAGCACTTACTGGAATTTTTATTGTCTTGCGGAGAATATACTCTCGATAATCAACCCCTAAGAATAGAGGGGCAAACTTATAAATCGGCAGTGCACTACTGTTTTAATACCTGTCAAAAACAATCAATGGCGCCTTGCTTATCTACTTTGATTCGCCATGGGGCTTCCCTTCTGGGGAAAGGAGCAAATGGGTTACCGCTAGCTCATACTCTTCTATCAACGCCCAACCATCCATTACTCCCAGCCTTAGAAGCGAATAAACCTTCAACATTGCAATCCAGATATTTTTATGTCCAGTTAGCCAATTTAATACAAAATTTTCTAATGGCAGGTGGAATGGATGACCAAAGAAGGAAAATGCTGACGAAAGCTATGGAATCATATCGTGAGACTGCAGGCTCATTCCTTTTATCACGAGATCTTGATAAAGGACGAGGAAACAAATTGCGTCAAACTGTTGATCAATTTAAAGAAGAAGCTAAACAAAAATGTTCTGAAAATGTGATCAATCAGTTAGAACAAGAATTAGATTCGGTCCTTTCCAACGAACTCCGAGGCCATGGAAGTATGAGTCGTATGCGAAGGGCTAATCAAATCTTTCAAGCAGCCGCAAAGTTCATGCAGGAAGACAAAATTGATACGTGGAATGGCCAGGCAGCAGATTTAAGGAAACTCCTTGGCATGTAATTAAAAACTTTGATGATATTGAGGAGCTACCAAAAGATCTGGACCAATGGCTTCACTATTATAATAATGAACGCACACATCAAGGAAAAATTTATAAACTAAATTGACCTGACAGACACTTCTTGAAAAACCGGCAACTGTCAGATCAAGTTGGAACTACTACAATTTAATCTATAATCTTTGCTTTGTTATATTAACCAAAAATAAATTAATTGAGTCAATTAGGCATAGAATTTTCGACGGTACAAATAGCACTAGATCAAGGTTAATAGAAGCATTTATTTTGGAGTGATCATATATACTGCCGATTTCACTCCAAACGATCACCTTTTTTACTCAACTCGATCAAGCTACGTCAATTCGGAGCACAGCCGGATTTTACCCATGGCTTGGGCTTTGTCGAGGCATTTCTTTTTTCAACTACTCACTTAAAATTCACAACTCAAACCAAATGCTAATCGGGCCAATGCCAGGAAGGAATTTCCAAAATCGATTGACCATGCACTTTTGTTTGTCCGCATTGTTTATGTAACTCAACTAAATGACACGTCGAATATTTTTTTAAAATATCAATGAGCGAACGTGCATGAGAAACAACCCAAACTTGTGTTTTTTCTGATGCATGTAAAATCAGTTTAGCTAAAGCAGGTATTAAATCAGGATGTAAACTGGTTTCTGGCTCATTGAGAATCATGAGTTTCGGTGGTCTTGGAGTTAATAATGCTGCAGTCAATAATAAATAACGTAAAGTTCCATCTGATAATTCTGAACAAGTTAATGGTCGCAATAATCCTTGTTGAGCAAGCCCTACTGAAAGATATCCGCCGTCTTGCCGAGTAATAATTAATTTTGTCCCTGGAAATGCTTCACTAATCGCTTTATCAAGTGCTTCACTATCACCTATTTCTTTAATAGTCTGTAGTGATGCAGCTACATCATCTCCATCGTTGCTTAAAACAGGTGTACGAGTACCGATTTGTGTTTTTCGCGCTGGAGCTTCTCTATCGCAACGAAAATGATCATAAAACCTCCAGTTACAAATAGAGTCTCGCATGTATACAATTTCTGGGGTCTCTTTTATATTGCCAATTTGAGAAAAAAGACTCTCAAAAACATTTAGATGCTGATCCACGACTTCCCACGTTCGTGAGGAACGGACTTTTACTAAAGAACCAACCCTATCAACAAGCAAATTCGCAGGCCTAAAACAAGGACCGGTCCAAATACATTCTCGTTTAATTTCTGGATCCAATGAAAATGCTGAGCTCGA
This sequence comes from Legionella maceachernii, assembly GCF_900167045.1. GTDB lineage: Bacteria > Pseudomonadota > Gammaproteobacteria > Legionellales > Legionellaceae > Tatlockia > Tatlockia maceachernii. Next base: position 20,965 of record NZ_FUXJ01000012.1, read on the forward strand.
TGGTGTAGGTAAACCAAGTGAAATAGCATAGCTTAATTCTGGCGTTGAAAAACCAAGGCGCATTCGCACTGCTTTTTTACGTACACTACCTTCAATTTCAGCTGTACCCTTTAACATGTTTTTAGAAATTGTCTCGGGTCCAGCCCAAAGAGTCGAGTTTAATCCTCCTTCCTGAGCTAATGCTTTGATAACTCCACCGGTTGCTGTTTGTGAGAGGAGACGAAGCGCTCGATAAATATTGGATTTACCACTTCCATTAGGTCCTGTAATCACGTTAAGTTGACCCAATGGTAATTTTAAATCCAATACGGAACGATAATTGTTTATTGATATTACTGAAATCATTCCGTGAGGCTCAATAAGTAAAAATACAAAGAATTACCATACTGCTGATACACCTTATTTCTAAAAAAACAATTATGCTCCGATACTGCCACAATGAAAATACCTAATTATCGTAGCGTCTGTCTGAAATTCAGCCCTGTTTCTCTAGTTAAGTACATTATCTTAACGGGGGTGTACAGATCTATTACGTCATCCTAATTGCTATTAATTAAATATCCTATTCGAACTTATCCAAGTTTTGACTATAATTTTCCAGAAAATATCCTTTATGCTATGTTTATGACTATCAATTAAACCGACAAGGAAATCTTTTTTGAAAAAAAAGATAGCAGTCATTGGCTCGGGAATATCGGGACTAACGAGTTCGTATCTCTTAAGCAAAGAGCATGATGTTTCATTATTTGAAGCCAACAATTACCTGGGTGGTCACACACATACTTTATCTGTAGAAACAGAAGGTTCGATTTACTCAATCGATACCGGTTTTATCGTTTTTAACAAAAGAACCTATCCCAATTTTTGTCGATTACTCATTGATTTAAATGTACCAATTCAACCCAGTGAAATGAGTTTTAGCTATCGCTCTGATTATCGGAATATTGAGTACAGTGGTCATAGCTTGAATGCACTTTTTTCAGATCGTCGAAATCTATTTAGAATAAGCTTTTACCAATTAATCAAAGACATTCTTTCATTTAATTGTCACGCTAAAAGATTTTTAGCCCATACTTATGATCTTGAAATAACCATGAATGATTTTATCAATGAGAATACGTATTCGGAGCAATTTAGAGAATGCTATCTTATTCCAATGATGGCTGCTATCTGGTCTAAGAATAAAAAAGATACCCTGAATTGTTCCGCTTATTTTATATTACAATTTTATAAAAATCATGGACTACTTGATATCTTCAATCGACCAAAGTGGTATGTCATTAAGCAGGGTTCAAAAAATTATATCAATCCGATGATTGAAAACTTAAAGGACCGAGTGTACTTAAATTGCAAAGTCAATCAAATAAAAAGAGAAGCGAATAAAATAAAGCTGATTACTAATTCTCACGAGCAGGTATTTGATGCTGTTATCTGTGCAACCCACAGCGACCAGGCCTTATCCATGCTTGAACGGCCCACTTCAGAAGAAATTCAGATTTTATCAACCATTAAATATAGCGAAAACGAAGTAGTGCTTCATAAAGATAGAAATTTGATGCCAAAAAATAAAAACGCTTGGGCAAGTTGGAATTATCTTGATAACCAAAGCACAACGCCAACACTCACTTACTATATGAATCGATTGCAGTCAATTGATTCCCCCCATGATTTTTTTGTATCCGTTAATTTAATGAATGAAATTGATGAAAATTCAATCATTCAATCATTTAAATACAGACACCCTTGTTTAAATGTTCCCGCTATAAAAGCTCAAAAGCAACTCAGCTTAATTAATGGAAAGAATAATACGTACTATGTGGGAAGTTATTGGGGTTATGGCTTCCATGAAGACGGTGTGAATAGTGCATTAAACACCTGTAAGCTGATAGGAGCCTAAATGGATCATCTAATTTATAAGGGGCATGTGCGACATCGTCGTTTTTTTCCAAAAAGGCATCTCTTTTTTTATAAATTATTTATGTTCTGCTTTGATCTCGCTAGTATAGATACTACCTTTAAAGACATTACACAGGTTTCCATAGAGAAGTTTAACTGGTTTTCATTTAAGCGAAAAAATTATTTAAATAAATCTATTGTCCCTCTTGACGAGTATGCTCGCCAGTTAGTGATGGAAAAGTATAAAACTTACCCCAAAGGCAAAATCTATCTGTTAACTCAGCTTAGTTGCTTGGGGTACTGCTTTAATCCGATCAGTATTTATTTTATTTTTGATGAGCTCAATCAAAGTTTAAATTATTTGATTTTGGAAGTGACTAATACGCCCTGGGGAGAGCGCCACAATTATGTTCTTAAGCACTCAGCGAAATCTAAAACAGACGTTTATTCTTATCACTTTCAAAAACAATTGCATGTATCCCCTTTCATGTCCATGAATTATACCTATCAACTGAATTTGAAAATAAATAAACAAAAAATAGTTGTCCATATCGAAAATTATGCTGAGGGAAAAAAAGATTTTGATGCGACACTAGTATTAAAGGGAGAAAATACTTCCTCAATCAAAAAGGTGTTCTGGCAACATCCTTTGATAACCTATAAAGTGACCAGTGCAATTTTTTGGCAAGCATTGAAATTATGGATTAAAAATGTTCCTTTCCATCCTCATCCAGGCTCAAATAAAAGGAAATAGAATGCATAGACATAATTACCTAGCGCCTCTTAATTCAAGCTTCTTCCAAAAAATCTTTTTAAAATTATTAAATAACATCACTGATGGAAGAATTGAAGTGTGTCACCATGAGAATAGATATGCATTCGGTTGCGATCCTGGGAAAAATGATTCAACGGCTACCATTATTATTAATAATCCAATCGCCTATCGGACAATTCTGCTGGAAGGTTCCATCGGTGCTGGCAAAAGTTATATCAATGGGCATTGGGATGCAGACAACTTACAACAATTAATTGAGATCTTCATAAAAAATGAACATTTGTTTAGTAAATTAGAAGGTCCACTGGCGCGGCTTATTAGTTTATTTAGAACAATAAATTATAAATTTAAACTTAACTCGATTGATCGCGCCAAAGAGAACATTTTAGCACATTACGATTTGGGAAATAATTTTTTTAAATTAATTCTCGACCCTTTAATGATGTATTCATGTGCGCTTTATACAACACCCGAAACCAGCCTAGAGGAAGCATCTATAAAAAAAATTGAGACCATTTGCACTGCATTACGGTTGCAGCCGACTGACCATATTTTGGAAATAGGTACAGGATGGGGCGGATTTGCATGTTATGCAGCACAAAAATATGGTTGCAAGATAACAACAACAACTATTTCAGAGGAACAATATATTTATGTCAAAAAAAAAATCAACCAATTGGGATTAGAAAATCAAATTGAATTACTAAGAAAAGACTACAGAAAACTTTCAGGGGAATATGACAAAATAGTTTCAATCGAAATGATCGAGGCAGTTGGACATAAATATTTTAATACTTTTTTTAACCAATGCAATCAGTTGCTCAAAGCTGGAGGTTTGTTTTTCTTACAGTCAATTGTCATTAATGATCAAGCCTACGAAGCAGCCAAAAATGAAGTTGATTTTATCAAAAAATATATTTTCCCAGGTGGCTGCCTGCCCTCCGTATATTCCATAAGTAAATCTATTGCCACGCAAACAGCGCTCCAATTATTATGGTTTCAAGACATAGGGAATCATTACGTTGCTACTTTAAATGACTGGCATAAAAAATTAGTAGTAAACAAAGAAGAAATACTTGCACAAGGATTTACTGAGTCTTTTATTCGAATGTGGGAATTCTATTTTTGTTATTGTGCTGCGGGTTTTCACACTAAGTATATTAGTAATATTCATGCCTTATGGCAAAAAAGACGATGAATGCATTACATTACCTAATTCATACTAGCGCTTATTATTTTTCTTGGATCGCCTGCATCGCTCTGGCTGCTCGCGGATATGCATGGATTAGTTCTTTTATTGTACTTACTTGTGTTGGTTTACAATTGTATTGGCAACATAAAACGGGAAGAACCCTTAAAGGGCTATGGCTTTTACTAACGATTGTCGTGTTGACGAGCACTTTAATTGATAACGCTCTGGTTTATACAAAAACTGTCATTTATTCCGCAAATCCTTTCTCTGCCTCTTTTACTCCTCCTTGGATGATAAGTTTATGGATAAGTTTCACGGTTTTTTTATACGCAACCTTAAGTGACCTTTTTAATCACCTATTTTTGCTCGGCTTTTTTTCATGCATCGGCTTTACTCTTGCATTTCGCATCGGCGAAAGCTTAGGCGCTGTTTCTTTCCCCTATGGCAGCAATATAACCTGTCTTTTTATTGGCATTCTTTGGTCTATTGGATTGCCCTTTTGTGTATACTGCTTTCAAAAGATAAAGGAAAATAAATAATGTATTATTTAGGCATAGTTGCGATTTATCTTTTTTTACAAATGAGCTTTATGTGGGGATTATATCGTATTCTAAAAAATCCCTCTGTTGTTGACATTTCCTGGTCATTAGGTTTAATGATTTCGGGTTTAATTTATTTAAGTTCAACCCCTTTCATTTTGCGCACTCTAATGATTGGTTTTCTTCTTATTCTATGGGCTTTACGTCTTGCATTTTATCTTTGGCACACACGAATAAAAAAAGGGCACATTGATAAGCGTTATATTAAGCTCAGTACAAATTGGAAAATAAGTCCATCACTTGGTTTTTTTATTAATTTTCAACTTCAAGGACTGCTCATTTTTATGATTTCAAGTGTGTTTTTTCTTATTAGCCAATCAAAAGTCACTCATATCACCCTAATCGATAGCTTTGCATTTTGCATTATTGCTGTAGGCATCATGGGAGAGACCCTAGCCGATTTACAACTGCAAAATTTTAAATTTAAGCACACAAAGGAAGTTTGCAACATCGGTTTATGGAACTATTCACGACATCCCAATTATTTTTTTGACTGGTTAAGCTGGATGGGATTCGCGTTAATTGCTAGTCAATCAAACCTCGGAGGCTTATCTTTCCTGTCCCCACTAATTCTATATCTCATTTTTACCACTATCACAGGTCCCTTGACCGAAAAAATGTCCCTAGAATCCAGAGGACAAAAATACATTGATTACCAAAAGCAAACTTCAATGTTTTTCCCGTGGTTTAGGAAAAAAAGCGATTTTGAATAAAAAATGACAATAAGCTAGTTACACCACATAAAACCATTCCCCAAATCACATCGATTAAGGTTATCTTCAAAGTCCAATGTGCAAGGATTGAGTAATTAGTGAAATCATAAATACCGTAGGTTACCAATCCCAGCATAACTCCTCCCATCAGGGCCTGTAGGTAGTTCCCCTGCGCACTGGGCAGAACAAAATAGAGAATGGCGAGGCTAATACAAATATAAACAATCGCTGCAGACCACCAGATAGGTGTCATTTCTGCACCCGATTTACGTAAGAGAAGACCAATGTTTTCTGCATATAAATTTTTGGCAAGCAGACCTAACCAGAGCATATCTAAAACAAAAGCGCAAAGACCAGTAACCAAAAAAAGGGCTATTAGCTTCATTATTACCTTCCCTATCTTATTTTTTATCCAAATTATGTTCATCTAGAGATTGGTGCGCACACTTAACCCGGCACCAACTCGACTCTAAACGATTTCTTAATCATCTACGGAGTGAATTTTTAGCCACTTATTTAGCATATGTAAATCTGCTTTATTCATCCCATCTATCCCACGACTGTATGTAAATCAAACTACTTTCTCGATAACTAATTATTTTTATCGCGATTGTACTTAAACTGAACGGGTATATAATCAAAACGCTCTGCTTTACCAGAGGAACCACATTCATCATAGGTATTATCAACGCATAAAAAAAACAACTCTGCGCCATACTTAACCGCTTGAGTCATCGCAGCCTCAATGGAATTAAAATGACATAAATCGTTGCCTTTAAGAATGAACTGATTCCTGTCTTGAGTGATAATTTCAACCAGGTATTCATGAAGTTCGATTGGTGAATAAATTAAAGCAATTGATTTCGCCCCCCTCTTAACCTCATTAATGAAATCCTCTCGTGTTTGGTTGACCATAATTTTATCCTTATAAAATATGAACTCCAATAAATCTGTAGTTTGGGTAGAATATCTTAATTATAATTAAAACATTAAAACTCTTCACCTTCGTTAAATAACCACACACATCAGCCATTCATCCAAAAAATGCATCCGTTATTTTTCCAAACTTAAATCAGTCATATACTGAAAGGCATGATCCTGGGTTTGATCTTTGTCGCTGGATTTCGGACCCAATCGTATAATCCTCAGTAAATAATGCAGATAAAAACCAAAAACAACTCCATAGGCAAGTAAAAGTAGCACAAAAGAAATAATTACATTTTCAGCATTGATTGCCGACACGGCGTTGTGCGTTTTAAGTAACCCATACACTACCCAAGGCTGTCTTCCGATTTCGGCGGTAAGCCATCCGCAAATACTCGCTATAAAACCGAGCGGTGTTAGCGCTAAACACCAATAATGAAACCAGCTTGCATCATAAATTTTGTTTCTGTAACGAAGAAATAATCCTACAACTGCTGTTGCAAGCATTACGAAACCGATGCCTACCATTATTCTGAATGAAAAAAATACAGGAGCAACTCTTGGCTGTTCTTCTGGGTTCACCGAGTCTAAACCAAGCAATTTTCCATCCCAGTCATGAGTATTGATAAAACTCGCAAGCTTAGGAATTTCAATAGCATAGTCATTTTGTTGTTGCGTTTGTGAAGGCCAGGCAAACAGCACTAAGGGAGCCCCTTTTTGTGTATGCCAAAGCCCTTCCATAGCTGCTGTTTTGAGCGGCTGGTACTCCTTAACCATCAACCCGACTGCATCACCGACTCCGATTTGTAGAGGCACCAGCAATAAAGCAGCCCAAAGAGCAAAAGACATCGTCTTCCTGGCTGCGTCCACTGCTTTTTTGCGAAGTAGATAGTATGAAGCGACGCCTATGATAACAAAACAGGTGGTCACATAAGAAGCTAAAAGCATATGGATAAACCGAGGTATAAATGATGGGTTCATAACCACAGACCACCAACTATCAACAATATACTTACCATCAATGAGCTTATATCCACTCGGGGTTTGCATCCACGAATTGGCAGACATAATCCAAAACGCAGATATCGTTGTTCCTAGAGCAACCAGCAAGGTAGCAATAAAATGAAGTTTTGGAGGCACTTTTTTCCACCCAAACAGCATCACTCCTAAAAATCCCGCTTCAAGGAAGAATGCAGTTATTGTTTCGTAAGCAAACAGTGCACCTAAAACATTACCGAATTGCGCAATAAATGGTCCAAAATTGGTCCCAATTTGATAAGCAAGTACGATACCTGAGACTACGCCCATCCCAAAAGTAAGAGCAAAAATTTTTGTCCATAGTTGACATATCTCAAGATAAACTGGTTTTTTCGTTCTTAGCCAAAGGTATTCCATGACGACTAAAAAAATTGCCAACCCTAAATTCAGTGTTGGAAATAAAATATGAAAACCAATGCTAAAACCAAATTGGATCCGAGATAGTATTTCCACAAGCATATTTTAACTCCGCTTATAACGAGTTTTGCAGTACAGCCGCGGGAAAATCAAGTCCAGGTAAATGCGTTTAAAACTATATGTCCTTTTTAATACAGTGGGGCGGCAACAAGAGCTCAATACTAAATTATTGTCTATGAGCAATAATTTATCAAATTTATTATTTTTTGAAATAGATTAACTGTAAGCTTAATAGCACCAGAAGCGTCACCCCCGTACGCATTTGAAAATAAAAGTCACTCTTTTTATCTTTTAATAAAAAAAAAGTCGATACTCCAAAGCAGCACGTAGATTGGTAACAAAAAAATGGAGCAATAGGATAACTGACAACTACTCCATAAAACCCAAAGAATTAAAACCACAGTCACACTGATAATTAGAATTAGAATATGATCTGAATTTGAATTTATAGCTAATCCCCAATGAGTTCCTGCCATAAAACTAGCAATTAGGGTCGCATATGAATAAAAAACGTAATGAATGTCGCCTAAATAAGGAAGTTGATGGATGTCTAAAAGTAAACAATATGCCGTAATTATGAAGGGTAATACACCTAAATAACTAAGGCATGTAGCAAGAGATTTTTTTTTACCATTGTTTTTTCCGGTTCCAGTAACTATCTACATTTAAATCACATACTAGAGTGATTATTTGCTTTAATGCAATAAGTAATCAGAGCTATAAGTCAATTTAATTAAATTACCAAAGCACAAAATTTAGTCATTTATTTATTAAAAATTTTAGGGTATACCAAAAAATATTGAACTTTTAGGTTTCATCAAGCATAGTGAATACAGTACTCTCTTTCTTTCGAAAATTATATCATGGCTCGTTATTTAATCATTGCGGCAAGTAGTGCAATAGGTCAGTCAATTACTACTCTTTTGACAAATCAGGGAGATACTGTATTAACTACTGCAAGAGATAAAAGTAAAATTAGTCCAAATTTTTTACTCGATGCCAGCAATTTTGATGCAGTTAGTGAAGTTTTTCAGAAAGTTGGCGACATCGATGGGGTAGTTAATTGTGCAGGCTCACTACTTTTGAAAAGTGCTCACACAACCTCCTTTGAAGAATTTCAAGCCACCATTAACGCTTCTTTAACTTCATCCTTTTCAGTAATTCGAGCCGCTGGATTAACGATGAAGAAAGGAGGCTCAGTAGTATTAATTTCGTCAGCTGCGGCATTGGTAGGACTTGCTAATCATGAAGCGATTGCGGCAGCCAAAGCCGGGGTAATAGGTCTTGCTTTGGCCGCGGCCGCTACCTATGCCAACAACAACTTGAGAGTTAATGTGATAGCCCCAGGGATGGTAAATAGTCCATTGACAGCCTCTATTCTAAGTAACCCACTCGCTCATAATGCCTCTAAAGCAATGCACCCACTAGGGCGTATTGGAGCACCCGAGGATATAGCCCAAGCGATTCTATTTTTACTTAAGCCTGAAAATAGCTGGATAACCGGCCAAGTTCTTGCCATTGATGGGGGTTTAAGCCGGGTTCGTGCTAAGATAAAAATTTAACTTCTACTTACCGAATTAGGATGACAAAGCTCTGCTTAATTTTAGGGGATCAACTGACCAAATCTCTGCCCTCATTGACTGAAATTAGTAGAGATAGGGATGTAATATTAATGTGCGAAGTTGTTGAAGAGGCAACTTACGTCCCTCATCATCCTAAAAAAATTGCCTTTTTATTCTCAGCAATGCGACATTTTGCTGAAGAGCTCAAGGATCAAGGCTATAAAGTTCGCTACGTTAAATTGGATGATGCCGACAACCAAGGCGATTTAATTAAAGAGCTTTTACGAGCCATTGAAGAAATAAAACCCACTGCAGTCAATCTTACCGCTCCGGGAGAATGGCGAGTTCTTAGAATGTTTGATAATTTGAAGAACCAACTGCAGATTCCGCTAACTATTTATGAAGATAACCGTTTTTTGTGCTCAGGAAGTGAGTTTGAAGATTGGGCTAAAGATAAAAAACATCTGCGTATGGAATTTTTTTATCGGATGATGCGTAAAAAACATCGTATTTTAATCGATAACGATGGCAGCCCTACTGGTGGGAGCTGGAATTACGATGCACAAAATCGTCATCATGCAAAAGACATTGCTTCGTTTCCAAAGCGCTCAGATTATCAAAGTGATACCATTACTAACGAAGTACTAGAACTGGTGGCAACACGTTTTTCAGACCATTTTGGCCAGTTACATCCCTTTGAGTTTGCAGTAACACGTACCCAAGCTTTATCTGAAGCAAATTATTTCATTGAGAATTGCCTTATCAGCTATGGTCAATATCAAGATGCCATGTTAACGAATGAAACCACTTTATATCATTCAAAATTATCCTTTTATCTTAATACAGGGCTACTGTTACCTCTCGAATTATGCCAAATGGCAGAACAAGCTTATCGAAAAAAACAAGCCCCCCTCAACTCAGTGGAGGGATTTATACGACAGATTTTGGGGTGGCGCGAATACATACGAGGTATTTATTGGTATTTTATGCCAGCTTACAAAGAAATGAATTACTTTAACGCGGAAAGAGACTTACCTTCCTTTTTTTGGGGAGCGGATACTAACATGTTTTGTATTAAGGAGGTCGTGCGTCAAACGTCAGAAGAGGCTTATTCCCATCATATCCAACGGTTAATGATAACAGGCAATTTTGCATTACTTGCGGGTATTGATCCAAAACAGGTATGTGAGTGGTATCTTGCCGTTTATGCAGATGCCTATGAGTGGGTTGAGCTTCCTAACACCTTAGGTATGGCGCTTTATGCTGACGGTGGGTTGATAGCAAGTAAACCTTATTCTGCCAGTGGAAAATATATTCAGCGAATGAGTAATTTTTGTGACTCTTGCGCCTACAATCCTAAGGACTTGTTAGGAGAAAAAGCTTGCCCCTTTAACGCCCTGTATTGGAATTTTATTAAGCAAAATGAAAAAAAACTCAAGGATAACCCGCGACTTCACTACGTGTATGGAAACTGGGAAAAAATGACCCAAGACAAAAAAGACGCCATTAATACCAAAGCACTAGAAATTTTAACTGCTCTGGATTCAAAAAAGCTTTAGGCTTACCTATTTAAAATCCAAATCATGCCATTAAGATAGGCCGCAAAAATAAGCCAAAAAAAATAAGGGGTAACCAGTAAGGTAAGTGTTTTTTCCTTCTTTTTAATCGCTGTTAAAATAAAAACTGTGTTCAAACCAATCATAATTACTATCCATAAGAAACTAAATCTTATCCAATGCAGTTGAAAAAAAAGCAATGACCAGAGCCAATTCATCAGGAGTTGTATCAAATAAACATTAAGCAATAAGTTTGTTTCTGATTTAGATCGATTTTGCCATAATAGAAATCCTAGCATTGCAAGAACGGCGTACAAAATTGACCAGACCACGGAAAACACACATCCAGGAGGAGTTAGAACGGGTTTATGAAGCTCTACATACCAAGCGTGAATATTTGCTTGTGTCAGTAATCCTAATAGAAAACCGACTAGTTCAAAAAATAAGATCCAAAAAATCAATTTAATCCCGTTTTTTGTCGACAAAATCTTCTCTCCCTATTTCTGCTAAACCTTGACCAAGTGAACGGTACTGTAAAATGACGTTCAGTTCCTTTTAAGTTTTCCTTTCCCATTTTCTTAGCGTTTATTTTCTTCCTACAAGCGACGCATCTCTAATTGTTCTGCTGTGCACTTGCCATTTCCTCGAAATGCTCGCCCCATCCTAATCTTTATGTTCTTTGATCCATCGACTTATTTGTGCTTGAGCAATGCCTAAATCGTTTGTGCTTCGGTGCCCCCATAATCTTGTCTAAAAGTTGGGGTCCATACTGTTACGTCCATATTGAGAGGCATCAAGGCTGCTCACGAAGACTTGTGACTCAGGAAACTCACCTGTTGAAGGCGCAACCGACGACATGATCACCAGCCTATATTTTTAAACCCCGATTAACCTACCCGCTTTATCTTACCAAAAATAATGCGTAGAATATCGCGCTAATCGCTAGGCGATTCAACAAAACTTTGTTTTTTCCAACCATACGATGACCATAAGCGGCAAATTGCAATTATTTACTGATGCAGAAATCAGGATTTTTATGTTTGCCGAGAATTTAATTCTCGGCAAACATGTATTTTTCATTAGGTAAAGAAAGGCTCGTTGTATTGTCAATATTAAAGGACAAAACTAAGCTATTACAACATTAAAAAATACTAATACTTTTTAGGTGGAACTATTATGAATGAAACTGGAAATAACCTCACTGATCATTTATTCAAATTGATAGATATAGAAGATAATGTCCTAAGGGACCAAGAGATTGCAAATTTCTTAGAAGCTGAGAAACAAATGCGCTCTTCTTCTCTTGATACTAGTGCATTCAGGTTACAGTTTCTCTTTCGACAACCTCAAGACAAATCACCGCGCAGTTTGACAACATTGCTTGCTTACGCCATAAAAAAACACGTCTCCCTCGATAGCCTTAAATTATTAACAGAGGCCGTTTTATCGATTTATTGTGAAAGCGAAGTTTTAGAAAGCAGTAGTGAAATTGAAAAAGAAGAAGTAAACAAAAAAAATCAGCAACTCATTGAAATGAAGCAAAAAATATTTATGAATGCGCTGAGTTATGCTTCTTCATCAGGGTACTTAGAGGCAGCAGAGTTTTTTTTAGCTCATACCCAAGTCAACATCGACGGGGCCTTTGATAATGGAGTAGTCTGGTATGAAGAAAGAATATCGCATCCCGTCCATATTGCCTTAAAAACAAATAACAGGGATATGATAAGAACGTACCTCTGTTATGTGCATAACTTTGAAATAACAAATGGAAAAACTCCCCTTAATTACGCTTCTTTTGCAAATAGCATTCCTGAGCTAGAGGGGTATAGTGCAACAATTTCTGCTGCACGCGCACTCAGCAATGCTCAAGCAGCTTACTATAGCAATAACACCGCTAAAATGTTCGCCGCTTTTAGTTCAGCTTGTGACGCAGACATTGATTTCGTAATAAAATATTTAGAGCACCATCTTACCATTTGTAACGAAAATGCAGACGCCGACAATGAGCCACTGAGAGAATACAGGCATTTATTAGCATTTATTAATATTTTCAACTCAATTTATACCTTTTCAAGTTCTGAAAAAGTTGACTCTTCTCAGGCAGATAACCCACATCTTAATGAATTCCGTCACAATGTCGTGTTAAGCCTTCTAGCCCACCGTTGTGGAACTGCATCTTCGTTATTTAAGGATGAGACAACACGCTCTGCCTATTTAGCAAACTTGCTTAAAGGGACAGAAGTGGCAAAGCGTTTTTCTGAGATGCCGGGTAAAGATCCTCAATCACCTTCCAATCTATTGGCCCGCACTCTTGAAGAGCAACAACAAACTGAAAAGAAAGAGCATGAGGATTTAAGTAACCTGCTCAACAGTAATGCTCCTTCCCTCCGCAGCAATATAACCAGCATTCTCACTGCAAAACAAGAAGATAAAACGCCGAGTGATAAACAGGATAAAGAAGAAGACTCTAGCGTGAAGGGGTTAGGTAACCACCCAAGTGGTATGTTCGCAATAAAACCGAAAAGACGGCATAGCTTTTCAGGTATTGGAGGCCAACCTGATCCAACTTACGATGCCCTCTTAGCAAATCCTTTGAGTCAAATGAACATTTAGCCGTTACCCGATCCTCAAGTGCACAAAAATAAACTAGAAGGTTTTGCCTTGAGGATCTTCGCCTTTGCAAGCTTGCCAAAAGGTTGTTCCATGCTCAAAACTCTAGGAATTTTTTTCTCTACTACCACTGATTTTTTTACTCTTTACCCACGGAAATTTTGGCAAAAATCCACTCCAATGTAGACATGAAACTCTCTTTTACGCACCTGCGAACGAGTAGTAGAGCCTAGCAAAGAACGATAGTATTTTTTATTTTTCGAGAAGCAGAATGCAGATAAAATGCTGCATTTTTTGCTGGCTAGCTGGCCCTACTCAACATAAATCGAGCATTCTATTAGGGAGCATCAAAAGCAATTATTGAAATGAGTTAATCAAAAGTTTTCTGATCAATTGAACCCCTCAATAAGTTATCTTATCGGTTACTCGGATTTAAAATCCTTGGCTATAATAAACTACAAATGACTAATTTTGACGAAATTTGGAGAGGCAAATGGCTTTACATTTGATAAAAGGAACCCCTGTTTTTATACATGAACTTCAAAGTGTAATGCTAATCTCCTCAACACCAGAAAAACCTGTGGAAAGAGAATTAGTTCAACAGATAGTTAATGAAGTAGTCTCTGATAGAGATGCCCATGAGGCGTCGGGTACACGCAATGAGAGCCTTTATCACATTCAAGAACCTGCCTTAGGTTTTGATGTGTTTGTTCGCAATGGTGAAACCCTCATGCAATATTCTTTTACAGAAAATGGCGAATTTATCAATAATCCACCTGCGAGAAACCTCAATGAATCGGGATTGTTTCATTTTCAATTTACAGTACCCGAAAAGCCTATTGAAAGTTTTCATGTTGATAATGAGGAATATAGAATCATCCGGATTACTGCGGAAGAATTTGCTCAACTTCCTATTGAAAAGCAAAATGCGATGCTGGATGAAATTTCCTCGTTCAATAAAACACAATTTCCTGAGCATTTTGAGCTATGGGAATTAAACGACAAAGATCCTGAATGGGTTAGAGATCATTTTCGTCATCTTCAATCCTCATTAAGCAGTTTATATGTAATCAGAGATAAAAATGACCAAATGGTAGCTATAAACGGTATCACTGCAAGCCCCGATCAACAGTTAACTTATCAAAGTATGACAATAACTCGTACGGAGGATCGAGGCAAAGGTTTTATGGCAGTAAATTTGAGTAGGGCCACTTACGATTATCCGGAAGCCGTAATGACAGCTTATTTTGTTAATCCAGGCATACGTAACGCTCTAGGTGAGACAGCAATGACTCAAACGAATGTTGAAAATCATGTTGCTTCAACCCGTAGCAATTATTTAGAAGCTAAAGCAAAAGCAGCTACTTCAGCAATCACTATCGATACAAATCGTGCTAAGCAGTCAGCAATGAAGCAAGAGCTGCAAGAAGTGAAAAATGCCTCCGAAGAGTATCCAGCACAATATAATGGACCACAATAAGCAAGTATGGGTGAACTGTACCACTTCTAGTATTAGTCCTCGCGATACGGATATAAAAATTGTGTTATCAACTTATTTTTGATTTAAAAGAATAGAATCAGAACGTTAGATTAGAAACTCTCTGTTAGAAACTATTTTCTATAGACATTCCCTTTCTTCAGTCATTTAAATATAAACTCTGTTAGTTTAATCTTGGGCCAAAATTTTTGTTGTTTTATTGAGAGTGACTGGATGGAACAAATTGAAGTTATAATTATTGGCGCGGGGGCTGCGGGATTGATGTGTGCTATTGAAGCAGGTAAACGCCGTCGCAAAGTTCTGATTCTGGATCATGCCAACAAAGTGGGTAAAAAAATTCTTATGTCTGGAGGAGGACGTTGTAATTTTACTAACTATTATATAGAACCCCACCACTATTCTTCTCATAATCCTCATTTTTTTAAATCCGCATTGAGCCGCTATACGCAATGGGATTTCATTGAACTAGTAAAAAAACATGCTATTCCTTTTCACGAAAAAACGTTAGGGCAATTATTTTGTGATAATAAATCAAAAGATATTGTGGATATGTTGCTTGGTGAATGTGAGAAAGCAGGGGTAGTAATCCATTTAAATACAGTGATAGAGAGAATCCAACTCATGGAGACATCTCATTTTAAAATTCACTCGAGCAGAGGTACGTTTCTCTGCCATTCATTAATCATCGCTACTGGCGGCTTATCGATTCCTACTATGGGCGCAAGTCCTTTTGCTTATAAAATTGCCGAGCAATTTGGAATAAACGTCTGGCCAACCAGAGCAGGACTTGTTCCATTGACCTTGGATGTGATTGATAAAGAAAAATGTTCAACTCTTTCTGGTATTAGCATTGACAGCAAAGTAAAAAATGAGCGCAATGAATTTAGAGAAAATATTTTATTTACTCATAGAGGATTAAGTGGTCCTGCTATTTTACAATTATCCTCGTATTGGCACCCTGGCGAACCCATCAGTGTTAATTTTTTACCCGATCAAAATCTTTTTGAGGATTTAAAAAAAGCGCGTCTGGAAATGCCTCAAAAACAATTAAATTCTATTTTATCCATGTATTTGCCTAAACGTTTAGTAGAAGCGTTCATTTCGCCAAGTCTTGCTGAAACAAAGCTTTCAGAATTATCCAATCGAGAAATGACTACAATCGCACACCAAATACATTGTTGGATTGTAAAGCCTAATGGTACTGAAGGTTATAGAACTGCAGAAGTCACTATAGGAGGAGTAGATTGCAATGCAATTTCTTCGAAAACCATGGAAGCAAATGACGTTCCGGGATTGTATTTTATTGGTGAAGCGTTGGATGTTACAGGCTGGTTAGGCGGGTATAATTTTCAATGGGCCTGGTCTTCTGGTTGGGCAGCGGGGCAGGTTGTGTAAATACAAAATTATACTCTAGACATTGCAAGACCATATTTGTTTTATGCGCCGCAATTTGACCTGCCCCATGGCTTCTAAACTCTTCTGTCATGTTAAGGTTAGACCCAATTAATTATGGATTTCTTTTGCTTTTTTTATGAGGGGGCTCTGCAACCGCCTCGGATAATGGGGGTGCTCCATAAAATAATCCGGGTTGCGCAGCGTACAGGACTGCAAATTTTTTGGAAGCTTTCTCTGCTAAATTTGCCCACTGCTCCTTTTCGCTATCTTGGGTTAAATCAATCATGCTCTTCGAGATTTTATAGATAAAAAAAGACTGTTTCCAATTTGCTGTTTTAAGACCACGCTCCATAATATTCATTATCATGCAAAATACCGCTTCCCAGGCATCAGGAGTAAGATATTTTTGGCATTCCGTATACGATTTATGAAAAGCACTCATATCCTTTGACCAACGAGAAATGGAGAAGCTTATCAGGGCTTCAGGCGTTTTAATCACTTTTGAGAGATTTAACGGAATGAATTCAAAATAAACTAAAACATTAATAGAGGGATCATTTAATACTTCGGTTTGCAGTAGACCTGACTCAATTAATTCATTTAGTGGATGGACAACATCTAAAACTTGATTTCTGTACCAAGTTTCAAAAACAAACTTATGAATAGTAGGTCGATTTGTGATGGGAAGATTTTCAGCGAAAGCTGGATTTAAAAATTCCCCATAAAAATGCATAGGCATGCTATCCATATCTTCAGCTGATATCCAATCATGGGTCACTAAGTACTTGGCTTCCGCTGTTCTCGTTAGCATTTGCCTTAATTGGTTTGGCGAATGGGAAAACAGCATCATGTATTTTATACATGGGACAAGTGAATGAAAAATATTGCATTGACGTAGAATCTTGTCATTAACATATGTCCAGGCTTTTTTTACCTCTGGGTCTGCTTGAAAACGCCCTAAAGAATAGGTTAACTGCGTTAGGGTTTCATGCGGACAAGTCTTTAAATATACCTCTGACAATGTCAGCAATAAATTGAAATAATCCATTAAATTTTTCATACCTGGGATGAGGACATCCTCAGGCGGTAACTTATTTAAACAATTATTTATGAATTTAAGGAGATGTCGTTTATAAAATCGCTCTGAAATTATATCCCCAGCCTTGTACTCTAAAAAGGGTAAATGTCTGCCACTAAAGACCAATGTGGTGCTGTTATCACCAGAGCACCCGGCACTATCACAGGAGAGGCCATATAGGCTATCATAATTAACATCCGAAGCTATACGAAGGGTGAAGATCCTGATTCTGGCTTTCTTCTCTATATCTTGTAATGGATCTCTGATAAATGCAATTTCATTATCGCACTTTATTAAGCCCGTTTCTTTTAAAAAAGATCTAACTTCATTCTCATCTACTACATTGTTAGGTAGAAGAAAATCACATAAACCTGCTTCACCATGAGCTGCAACATTACTTGCAATAAACATTCTAGCGGTTTGTGTATTTTGAATATATCCGGGCATAAAATGATGGGTTCTGAGGTATGTCGCAATCGATTCTTGGCTTGCTGGCTCTGTTGATCTTAAGAGATGCGAAATAAAACGACCTTCCTCTTTCTCTATTCTAAAGAGAATTGATTCAGGAGAATGTTGGGTAATTTCATCATTAATTTCAATCCCCGCCGCTATACTACTGTCGGTTGTTGGTAAACCCATTAAAAGATTGGTGAATAGGGGGTAATGCCTATATTCAGGATTTTTATCCATCCCATACTGTAGACATTGTATAAAAGGTAAATCAAATTCAGCAATTTTTTCGGTTAAGAATTGTTCTAAAGGCTCAGCAACTGCGGCCGAAACTTCAATTACACCAATTGACCTTTGGAGGTAATCTATTAAATCAGCATTTTCTTCTCTTTTTAACCATTCATCAAATTCACTTGGCTCTTCTTCTCCAAAATCTTCCTCATTACAAAATATCCAATATTTGTCGCAAAATTTATGTCCGTTTTCTGTAAGATCGTTAATAACATAGTCGATGGATCCCTCTTCTTTTGAATCAGAGGTAAAATCGGTTTGTAATAAAAGGGTTACTGTATAACCGAAGGGTGCTAATAGTTGTTTGAACCAAACACTAAAATGCTTGGCATGTATATAATCCCCCACTCCGTCACTCATATTCAGGACTACGATAGTTAAGTTATTTTTATCAGGTGCGGAGGGTAGGAAATTAAGGCTATTGAATAAGCTCCAATTTGCTGATGGATATAATTCTCTTAGTAGTTCAAGTCTAGTGTCGTAGGATTTCACCCCGCTACTATACCATAATTTTCCGTGTAAGTGGCAGAAAAAGCGCGAAACAGCAGTGAAACTTTATAGGGTGGTAGACAACTGATTTTTGATGTAGATAATTGGGAATTAATGTTTTTTCATTAGGAGAAATTGAGTTTTTTTATCTTTTAATGCTTATTCTAATATTGGCTCATTTAGGATCATGTTTGCTATTGAAGCGAGTTAAAAGCCTTCGTTGAACTTTAAGAAAAAGCCAGACAAATGATTGATTTTTTTTATATCTGTTTTTCGGAAATAGCCTAATGTAGGCTATTTCATATAAAATTTGAATCAAGTAAGTTGGAACTGACTATTGTAATCTCTTGTTACTTTTACATATTGTTCTCTTGCCTTAGCCCATATTGTCAAAAAATGGGCATTTTTATCTAAGCTCGGCTTAGAAACGTTTGTAAGAAACTCACAATTAACAGAGACAATAAATTCAAGATTCGGTGAACTGAGAAGCGCCTTTATATCCTGGATCATCGCCTTATTCCTATTAATTAACTCTCTGAGATCCTCCAATTCATCACCTATATCGCCGTTACAATTTTTTTGATGAGTTCTTGTAAGCGCTTCCTCTGGCATTATATTGTTATAAAAATCAATTTCTAATGGTTGATTATGTTCTCCCAGATAATTGAGAATATAAATTAATCCATCCCATAATGAAATGTCTTTAACTCTTTCCTTCGCCACGATACAAGTCATCAGATGAAGCTCAATATCAGCCTCCTCCATGGTACAACCTAGAAATTTTATCTGGTTACTTAGATTCAGTCGTTCAAGATTTTCTGGGAGGTTATTGGCAATACAAATAATGTTTTCATCCTTAAGGCAGTTTTCTGCAAAAGAAAGAACCTTTAAGGTTTTATTATTTTTTAAACCATTCATTATGATTTCAATATCCTCAGCACTGAAACCCTCACCTGTTTCTTCAAAGGCGAAGCTTGTTAACGAGGTGTTATTTCTTAACATCGAATTTAATGCTAGCAGCGAATCAAATGTTGCAGGTTCTTCAGATATATCGGGTACCGCTATGTTACTTAATTTTAATTGAGTCAAATGATTGTTACCAGCACCGCAATCAGCATGCTCAGGTGAAGATTGCGCAAGGGCCTCAAAAATGCAGGCGAGGTGATGAATTCGTAAGGTATCAAAACCAAATGATTGAGAAATATTTAAGTTTGTAAGAAAACAATTCTTTTTCAATGCATCAGCTAAAGAAGAAAAATCAACCTCTTGCTTGAGATCAAAGGACAAGGTATCAAGCTTTAGCACTCCATCTCCTAAGGCATCACTTATTTTTTGAATAAGTTCGTCTAAATGTCCTATTTCCTCCTCTTCCTCTTGAGTAATAGAAAGCGCAGTTATTGAGCCTTTTAATAACGAGGAAATAGTGATAATTGCGCAAGATTTAGGGATGGACACATCTAGAATTAATTCATGAAAATTGATATTCTGTTTACATAATTCTTCGATAACTTGTCGAAAAATTTCGGTATGCTCTGGTTGAATATCGACAATTTTTAATTTTGACTTCTTTTGTAAATTAGCCACAATGTCAGCAACGCTAAGCGACGCAAGTGCACTACTATTCAGTATATAAGTTTTCATCTTTAACCCAATCCCGATAAATTTCGATATTATACCAGAAAAAACCTAACGCATTTCTTAACTGTGTTGTGAGTCCCTAAATGAATTTCTTAAAGGATCATTATCAATGAATTATCAATTAGAACTTGTTACAAACACTAAGTTACTCGAACAGCAAGATAAAATTATTCGAGATGGAATAGTCAATTTTAACCTCCCTTTCATAGGCTCTAAACCAGATCGCTATTCAATCTATGCGAAAGATAACGAGAGTAATCTTATTGGCGGAGCCATTGTGTATGCCTATGCAAATTCAGTCTATGTGGATGTCCTCTGGGTTAAAGAAGAATGCCGTGGGCAGGGTATTGGCGCTGAACTTTTACGCAACGTTGAGGCCGAAGCAATTAAACGAAAAATTCCCGCGTCAACATTAGATACTTTCTCTTTTCAGGCTGAAGATTTTTATTTAAAACAAGGATATAAGCATTTAGGAATAATTAAAAATTATTTAAAAGGACATGACCGGATTTATTTGAGAAAACAATTGCCCCTTAAACACTCAAGCCATTAATTTATTTCACTGTAGGAAGCCAAGCACCGTGCCCCAGGTCACTTGCTTCATCGCTGCCTGACCAAGGAGGCATAGTCATGCAAATAAACACTAAATCTTCAGCATCACTTCGGTATTGAAAATGTGTTCCCAAGGGAATATCGATGCTAACTCCAGCGGTTAAAGGAGTAATACTTTCTTCACCATTCAACTTACGCCAAATAGCGCCTTTCCCTGAAAGAGTTATTTTCTGCATTCAAAAACAATGCTCTCATCTGTTTCCTCAGGCGATGCCTGTCGGTCAAATGCTTTAACCAGTCGAACGTCGCTAAAACCAACCTCAGCAAGCAAATTGAGCAGAAAGGCAGGATTTTCATAAATGCGAATTTTGTATTCCTCAACTTCTGTTTGAATTACTCGGTTATTATCAATTAACTCATATTTGCCGAGGGAGTAGCAAATCTCTTCATCAAGTATCGCTAATTGACTAAGTAATATAGCTGTGCCATCTTCTTTTAGCCACCTAGAGTCTCTCTTAACGCCTAACTCCTTAGGAATCGCGTGGCGTGTTTCTACTTCAAATATAAAAAGTCCTTTATCTTCCAAATGCTCATAAATAGTTTTTAGGGCACTTTGAATATCCGCCTTTTCTGTAATGAGGCCAAATGAGCCACTGGGTATAAAAATTAAAGCGTATTTATCGGATTGCCTTAAATCTTCAATAAACCCATGCCAGATTTTTGGCTTAAGCTTTTTGCTACTTGCTTTTACATGCAGTCGCTCTAACATCGGCTGGCTTGCATCAAATCCATGAACATCAAAGCCTTCTTCAATCAAAGGCAATAAAAATCGGCCCGTACCGCACATAGGCTCTAAAATGCTGCCTTTAACCTCCATTGCATAACTTCGATAGAATGAGTAGGCATCCGGTGGTGCATGCGGTTTACTTAAATCATATACTTCTGTACATAGATGTTGATAAGTATCCATTTTTTTCATTGGTTCCTCATTGCAATCCCATACCATGAAATATTCATTATGAATGTTTCCGTGATCTGCAGCTAAAAGGGACTGTGATAGGTTAATCATTATATCGCCAGCAATGTGATTAATAATGATATATTTAATGCCTCTTTTTACCAAAAATTTCCAAATTTGGTCATCAAATACAAGTTTTTATAATTTCATTTAAAATTCAATTGGTTATTTTTTGCCAACTTGTTGTTCATTGTTAGCTCGAACAAATCATTATAATTTGGGTTTAGATGCAATCACTTGTAAACACCAAAAATCTACAGGAATTAAACTTTGCTGATAACCTTGAACTTCGTTTAAATAAGCAATTGCAAAATCATTTAAAAATGTAGATTTTCTGTCATTAGGGACTCGTTTTATCTCGGCACACGCCGCACAGAGAAAATCTTGTAGTTGCTCCTTCGATTTAAATGTGTAAGTCATTTTGAGCTCTGATAATTCAACTATATGTAGCTGAGAATGGATAAGCATATTTTTATAGTCTCTAAGCTCGAAAAATGCACGAGGATTTACAAAGTCTAAAAAACAATCTTTCCATTTGTGATTTGAACAAAGCTTGTCAAGGATAAAATGATATAACGATTTTCTATGAGACAAGAGAAGCCCAATTTGAGCCCCCGGAGCAGCTGCTTTTTCTATTCCAGATAAAGCACTCTGCTGATTTTTCACCCAATGCAGGCAATTAAAAGAAGTAACGACATCAAATTGCTCTCTAAAGATATTATGACTAGCATCCATAACTACAAAGCTTAAGTTGGCTTGTTTACAGTATTTTTTAGATGCAAAATCAATCATTTGCACAGAAATATCAGTACCAACTACATATCCTTGAGGAGCAAGTGCGGCCATTTTACTCGTAATCAATCCGTCCCCACAGCCAATATCTAATATTTTAGATTGACCATCAAATGTCATTTTACCTAATAAATCCATGGCAAAATTACATTGCAACGCATTGTTTTTACTATATTCATTGGGGTTTTGATAGATATGAGCCATTAAGGAAATTTAAATTTAAACTATAGGTCATTGTACCCCATGAACCTTTTAAAAAAATCTATCTACATAAAAAATCTATTTACATAATTGACATTCAGACGAAGCTCACGCATTAACGTCATTTAGATTTAAGTTTTTAAATTAACCATACTGGAGAGACAGATTGTTTCAGAAAAAATCAAACAAAATAGGCATCTTAGAGTTAGGGGGCACAATAAATTGCATTGTAGACAATCCAACATCCGAGTTTTATGAGTCGTCCTATAGCAGCATAAAGGATATGGTTGAATTTCTCAGTAAAGAGAATGATATAGAAATTGACATTTTAAATTTTTTAAAAGTAATTAGTCATGAGCTGACAATGACAGACTTAGTTGAGATAGCTCACAAAATCCAGTCTTTAATAGATCGCCACATATATAGCGGAATAATAGTTACCATTGGAACCAATGCGCTTGAAGATGTCGCTTACTTTGTAAGTCTAGTCATTCATACCCCGATTCCCATAGTGTTTACAGGTGCGCATTTTCCTCAAAAAAGCTTGTCTTTTGATGGAGAAAAAAATCTCTATAATGCCTTGCAAATTGCAAACTCCCAAGAAGCTATAGGCTTAGGTGTGCTCGTTTCATTCTATGATTATGTTGTCTCCGCTAGAGAGGCAGTCAAGTCCCCGTGTGGATTACCCACTAATTTTGCGGATAATGGACTTGGGATTATTGGTTATGTTGTCGGTGGAAAATTTATTCTTAGATCTAAACCAATTTATCCGAATACAATATTGAATAATTTTAAAGTTGATAAATTAAATCACTTACCAAGAGTTGTTGTTATCTATGGGCATATAGGAATAGAGAATATTTTTGTTGAGGCGGCAATAAATAATCATGTTGCTGGAATTATAAGTGCTGGTTTTGGAAAAGGCTATCAACCAAAATCAGTGACCAGTAGCTTAAAAAAAGCAGTAGAACAAGGTATTACAGTTGTTAGATGTTCCCGCTCTGGCTTCGGGTTATTCCAATGAAGATCCCAAATACGATACCGAAAACGGATTTATTGTATCACGAGGCCTATCCGCTCATAAGGCAAGTATTCTTTTATCAATTGCTTTAAGCATAACCAGGGAAAAAGAAAAGTTGAAAAAGCTATTTATGGAATATTAGCAATTGCTTTATAAGCTTTCGCAATATCAATGCAGCGATGCAATCATAGCCTTGATTATGTCTTGCGGCTACGAATATTACAGCTCAGAGGAAATGCATATAGATGCCGAGGCATCTCTGGATACTAACGACCTTAAAAAGCTTGGCATAGGCCAAACAACCTCTTTCCAGATGAGAATCATGGATGTTATAAACAATTATATGACTCTATGAAATCTAATTCAGGCTTCTTAAGCTTTATAAGTAAATTGCACTATAGCCGCTTGGAATTGGCCTGGTATTTCTCCTTTACTTCCGCCACTATTAATCTTCGCATGCGGTAAAAATTCTCCATAACTATAAATGAACTGGGAGGAGAAATTTTTTTGTAGCATTACATCTAAACCCATCGATAAACTGCCTGCTCCGGATAGAGGATATCCTATTGCATTCGTTGAAACAGGAGCAGGATTAGTTTCGTAAATTAAAGAATTAAGTAACGCCAATTTATCCGTTATTTCATAGCGTAAGTTTGTTTGAAACGACCAAGTATCACTCCAATTGGCTGGGGATATAGAGCTTCCTGTTGTTTTATTTTTAAAATTAATGTTTTTTTCGATAGACCAACCTGACCAATAGATTTTGCCCTCTAGAAGTAATTTATTACTCCACCAATGCTGAAGCCCAATAAATGCGACGGGAGCTTCAATAATGTTAAGATAAAAATTATGAACTGTTGTACTACCCAGGGAACTTGTACCGTGGCCATAAGTATTTACCCCAGTATAAAGAGCCGCAGTTAAAAAATTACGAGAATTGATTTGATAATAAAGTCCCAAGTCACCGGTGCAATTTACACCACTCATTTTGTTAATTTGATTGCCATTTTTGGGCACGATAAAATCCAATTCACCGCGTTTGTTATAATTTAGGTTGACCCCAACTCCAAATGCAAATTTTTCGCTCAGTTGATAACTCGTTTGAGCACCAAACCGATAGTAGAATAATTTAGTTGTAGTTGAAGCTTCTCTCACAATAGAGTTCATTGGCCATTCTATATGACCATAAGCACTCGGTGTGATGGTAATTCCTCCAACAAATTTATCGTTAAAGCGAAATCCTGACAATAAATAAGGAATAAAATCGTGAACTCTGCTTATTACTCGCCCTTGGCCAATAGGAGTAATTCCTCGAAATTCTAATTTGGGGGTTATTAATACATTACCTTCTAGCAATTGCAGTTTTTTAATTAAGCTCAATTCCGCAGGATTAAGAAAAAAATAACCATTTAACAGTTGATCAACTGCACTCCAGCTACCTCCCAACCATAAACCTGATAGGATTGAAATGCCTATTTTTAAATAAATTTTTTCCATAAAATTTTTACTACCTGCTCAACTATCGATTTGAAAGGAGGGTCTTGTTATAACAATGTTCTTTGTACAAAATAGCACAATTATATCTTTGCACTTTTTGATTTATCCACTTCTAAAAAAATATCCATGAACTTCTGTAATTTTTCCATAAATAAAGAGGGCTTAGCATCTTTAAATACGGGAGACATTGGGTAATGATCACTTTCAAAAATATGCACTTTTAATAAGCTATCATATACGATAGATTGGTTCTTACGGGCAAACCAACTCTTAATATCATCGGTCCAAGCGTATAAAGGACATGAAGCATCATATAAACCTAATGCAATAAAAGCAGGCGTGTTGTTATCTTTTGTTAAACGGAAATCATAATCGGCTATGACTTCGAAATAACGTTTAACGAGATCTTCATCGAGATGAATGCCATTCCACAGTTCATCAATAGCTGGTTGAGATTGGATTAAATTATCATCGCTAAAAAAATGAGCTTTACGCGATTTATATTGCCTGACAAATTTTTGCATAGAAGAAGATTCAGGAGATACTTCACTATTCTGTAAAATAGACTGACTCGCGTCATCAATTTCTTTCCTTTTCTCGGATGCATTGCCTTTGAAAAAAACTGACATGAGCGTTTTTCGATAGTTGCCCCAAATTGGCATAGTGCCAACTAAGATGTTAAAAAACACTCTCTCCGGGTGTTGGTTTGCATATTCTAAGGCTAATACACCATTACTTGAATGACCAAACAAAACCATTTTTTCAAGATCGAGTTGTTTTCTTATTTCCTCTATAGCCTCTACAAAATGGTTTAGCGTGAGGCTGCTATAATCTACGGATTCGCCATCCTTGGTTGATTCGAATAGATCAACAAAGTAAACTGCAAAATGGTCGTATAATTCTTCGGGTAATAATCCCTCTTTTTTAAATAATGAAGCAGGTCCCACTATTAACAAAGGTAGGCTACCTTTGCCTTTTTTTTCGACTGGAATCCTTCTTCCAAAAACATTAATAGGCATAATATTTCTCTTAAAATAGACTTATCGATTTATTAATTATTTCACCAATTTTTTTTGCACCCGGTAATCGTAAAATATTACTGTGATTACCCGTGATTTGATGCACCTCAACCTGATTTGTGGTTAATACTGACCAATGATTATCCACTGAGTCAATAGACTGATATTCGGGAAGTATCTCTTTTGCTTTAAATAGCACTAGAGGAATAGGAAGCTTCGGCGGCTTATAGGACAGTAATAATTGCATACGTTTCCAAAAAGTCTCCAGTAACTCATCTTTTTTCTTCAATAACTTCGGTATTCTTACCGTAAGCTCAGCCAGAGTACGCTGAGTAGCCTGTAAAAACCTTTTTTTATCGTGCAATTCAGACGAGAATACCGCCCAACCATCTATGATAAAAATTTTTTCAACCTGTTCGTTTTGTGCAAGAAGTTGCCTAGCAATCTCAAAAGCTAAGGTACCACCAAACGAATATCCAGCTAATACATAAGGTCCCTTAGGTTGTTTGCTTTTAATTTCTTGTAAATAGACAGAGGCCATGTCTTCAAGGGAGGAAAAATCAATCTGCTTAAAATTGGCGCTAATCGCTGGGTCTTGCAAGGCATAACAAGAATAAGGAGGAAGATAATTGATTAAGTCAAAATAACAAAATGCAGTGCCCCCAATGGGATGTAGAAAAAACAGCGCTTTAGGGGTACTCACCTCCGGTTTAAGATTAATCATAAAAGAGGAGTCCATTAATCGTTGTTTACTGATGAGCTCAACCAGTTGATCAACCGATTGATTTTCTAGAAAGTTAGTTAAGGAAATCCGAATGGAACAACTCTCTTCAATTAACTCCAGCAAAGTAATTGCTGCTAATGAATCTCCTCCTAGATCATAAAATCCTAGTTTTGGATCGATTGCTTGTTTTCCTAAACTTACCTCAAAGAGATGTTGTATTTTTCCCCTGAGAGACTCTTTTTCACTGAATGGGTACGAAGGTTTATTCACTGGAGGGAGCTGCTTCTTGGTGAAATAATTCATCTCTCTATTGAACCGATCATTTAAATTTTGCAGCGTAATCAATAAATGAGGTCTATCCATTTTATTGAAAACCTCTTGGATTACATTGATACCTTGTTGCAAAGTTAAGGCATTTTTTAAGTGATTGTTTTTGCCAATTACAGAATGTTTCCACGCATCCCAGCTGATACTAAACCATTTGATTGGCTTATTTTCATGCTTACTTTCCGCAAAATAATTCAGGTAGTTGTTGGCAGCGGCATAAGCACATAAGCCTATCCCGCCTAAAATACTCGAAATAGAAGAGAACAAGAGACAAAAATCAATCTCCTCTTCATTGACGAGTCGCGCCAATACATTGACGCCAGTAATTTTTGCAAGCCATTGATTCTGTAATTGGCTAAGCGTTAAATCGTTGATAAGTACGCGAGTCGAGTCATCAATGACTGCAGCCAAATGAAAAAGACCATTTAATTTTTTATGCGTTTGAGTAATATGATCAAAAACTTCGCGCATTTGCTCATAATTAGAAACATCAGCCTGCACTATTGAAAGAGAACCCGCACAATGTTTAATGTGCATTAATTGTTGAATTAATGGCGTATCCAATTCAGTAGACTCACGCTGCAAAACAGGGATAGAAGAGCGCGTGGTAATTATAAGATGGGCTTTATAATTAGAAGCGAGATAGTAGGCAAGTTCAATTCCCACGTTCCCTAACCCTCCCACGAGAAGATAAATCCCACCTTCTTTCAAATGGACACTGTCAACGGAATTGGAAAGTTCATACCGTTTCACTTTTTGAATAAAGCGTAAGTTATTTCTGTAAGCCACTAAAAGTGTTTCTGGTTTTGACATGCACTCTTGAACAATCAAATTAATCAATCCCTCATCCCTCGTTTTTTTCTTAATGCCTCCCAAATCAATGACAGAACAGGGAATAGAGAATTCTTGGGGGATAACTGCAGCATGACCTAATACTAATGATTGTTCAGGGTATATTCTGTCTTCGGGCAGTAGATGCGCTAAATAATTGGTTAAGATGTATAAACAAGGTTGGTGATTTAGGTTTGGAAAAAATACCTGAGCCAAATAGGTCAATGCCATAAAGTGAGTAAAATCGGCATCATTCGCTTCTTTTACAGAATCATTTTCTTTATCCTTCATTCCCCAACAATATAAAATCTTATCAGGCATTTTCTTTTCTTGATCAAGAAAAGAAAAAAGGGTTTGATAATCTTCTTTACTCGATGGATTGATGACATAGGTCGATGAGTCTAACGAGCTAAATGTTTGACCTGCTTTGATTTCGACAATCTTCTTTTTAAAATTTTGCAAGCGCAAAATTACTTTTTGGCTGATTCCTAAGTTATCAGTAAACACAAGCCAATTGTCATTTTCAGAGGCACATTTTTCAACGAGTCCAGATAATTCCCAATAGGATTGATAGACAAAGGGATTTGAAGTTGAATTCGTTCTAGTAGCAGAAGGATGAATCCAATGCGATTCCTTCTCAAAAGGATAAGTAGGCAGTGGAATGCGTCTTAATTGGTTTTTTTTCCCATGAATAAGTGACCAATCAGCTTGGCCATCTCTACGCCATGTTTCAGCGAGATTAAAAAATGAATCACTGATGTCTTGAGTATGATCAGATTGTAATGAGGACATTAATTCTTCAGCATCTTTACAGAAAAACACTTTACGAAATTTAAACGATTGCCTGCCAACTTGTAAGGTATAAGCAAGATGAGCAAGTGAAGTGTTATCAATAACGTTTTGTTTTAAATAGTTTAATAGCTTATTTTGCTGCTGTTGCAAAGCTTTTTCTGATTTAGCTGAGATGGGAATAATAAACGAGTTCTCCAGCACCTGATGAGAAGAGGGTAATGGGGCCTCTTCCAAAATGACATGTGTATTTGTACCGCCAATACCAAAAGAACTCACCCCTGCTCGCCTGGGAAATGGACTATCCCAAAACGTAGTTTGTGAGTTAACGTAAAAAGGACTGTCAGTAAAATTTATCTTTGGATTAGGTTCATTAAAATAGAGTGAAGCTGGAATAGTTTTATGTTTTAAAGCTAAAACAGTCTTAATCAGTCCTGCAATACCTGCTGCAACATCAGTATGACCTATGTTTGTTTTCACCGAACCAATGGCACAGAAATTTTTCTTTGGTGTATAGTGTCTGAATGCTTTAGTTAAAGCGGCAATCTCAACTGGATCACCTAACTTTGTCCCGGTACCATGAGCCTCTACATAACTGATGGACTCTGGATTTATTGGCAAAAGTGCTGTGGCAATACATCGGGCTTGTTCAATGATACTGGGCGCTGAGTAGCCTATTTTTGTAGCACCATCATTATTGATCGCAAAACTTCTAATCACTGCATCAATGGTATCTTCGTCTTCAAGCGCTTGGTCTAGGCGCTTTAAAAGCACTACGCCCCCCCCATTACTGCCAATTGTTCCTGATCCCTGACTATCAAATACGCGACATCGGCCATCTATCGAATAAATTCCACCTTCTTGATATAAATACCCTCTTATCTGTGGGACGCGAATGGCTATGCCACCTGCCAAAGCGAGATCGCATTCATAATTTAACAGCGATTTGCAGGCCTCAATTACTGCAACTAGAGAGGTAGAACAAGCGCTATTAACGACAATACTTGGCCCTGTTAAATTAAGGAAATATGACACTTTAGTGGCTAAAAAATGGTTACTCGTGGCAATATTTATTTGATAAGGAGAATTAGCTCTTAAGGCTTCTTCGCAATTGAGAATATTATGATGCAAATAAGTACTATCGCTCATACCAGCATAGACACCGATAGAACGCTCTTTTAAGGAAGAATAACCTGAGATTTCCAATGCTTCCCAGCACAGTTCTAAGAATACGCGCTGCTGGGGATCCATCAGGGCGGCTTCTGCTGGGGTTAAACCAAAAAAACTAGCATCAAAGCGATCAATTCCTTGTAAAATACCACGTGCTTTGATGTACCGTGGATTAGCAATGAGCTCATTACTGATCCCTTCTTTTTTTAGATCGTCTTCGGTAAAACGGGTAATGCAATCGCGCCCTTGTTTTAAATTTTGCCAGAACTCATTTAGAGTTTCAGCTTTTGGGAAGCGACCTGCCATTCCTATCACTGCGATAGCAGAAGCATTCTCCACTTTGGTATCATCAGTTGATATCATCATTTTTAAAATTGACCCTTTGTGGCTTTTGATATTTTAAGTTTGATGAATGCTTTTTTAAGACTAATTTTTCTTCACTATTATGATCAGATTTTAGACCATCTAAGTAATGCGCCAATGCGCTAATTGTAGGATAACTAAATAAATGAATAACATTCACCTCTTGCCTTAAATAATCACTTAGTCTTAAAGAAAGCCCTACTAAATCAATCGATTTTAACCCAATATCCAGAAAATTTTGATCAAGGGGTATGTGATTAACTCCCATTATTTTTTTAATTTCTGATAAAACCATTTCTTCAGTGCTTGATAATTGCTCTTCGCTTATTTCGATGGCAGTGGCCTTCATTGGATAATGAATCAGTTTTTTCTTATTAATTTTTCCATTTGAGGTTAATGGGAATTTCTCAACCAGTACAAAGTGCTGAGGAATTAATGCATGAGGTAAGCTTGCCCTTAAAAACTGCTTCATTTTTTCTAAATCCAGATAGAGATCATGAGATAAGACAAATGCGCATAAATGCTTATTATCGGGGGTGACAATCACTGCGGCTTTTTCTACCTCTGGGTGTTGTTCAATCATTTTCTCTATTTCCGATAGCTCGATTCGAATACCCATTAATTTCACTTGATCATCCAAGCGTCCTAAAAACTCTACTTCACCTTTTGCCAGCCACCGTCCTCTATCGCCTGTACGATATAATCGATTAAACTGCAGTGAATCATCTAAATCCTCCCCTTCTTTTATGAAAGGATTAGTAATAAATTTTTCCCGCGTTAAGTCAGGTTTATTCCAGTAACCTTTAGCAACACCTACTCCTCCAATAAAGATTTCGCCATAAACCCCAATGGGTAAGGGTTGCTGTTTTTCGTTTAGAATATAGATCTGTGTGTTAGGTAGAGGCGTGCCTATCGATAACACTTCTTGCTTCGGGCCACAATTGGCAATGGTGGAACAAACAGTCGCTTCGGTAATTCCGTAAACATTTAAAAATAATCTACCCTCAGCCCAATAATGGATGACAGCATCCCCGCAAGACTCCCCACCGACCGCGATTACTTTTAAATGGGGAAGATTGCAATGGGGTAAAGCCGTTAAAATAGAGCTCGCTAGAATAATGGTCGTAATTTTGTAGAATTCGAGGGCCTCAATAATGACTTTCGGATCAAAAATGTCTTTGTCCATTAAACATAGGCTCGCTCCACTTAATAAGGCCATACTCCATTCAGCAACCGCAACGTCAAAGCCCAAAGAGGCAATTTGTAAGAGCCTGCTTTCCTCGGTAATTTCCAAGCGCTCAATACAACCCAATGCCATATTGACTACTGATCGATGTTCGACTAAGACCCCTTTGGGCTGTCCCGTAGAGCCGGAGGTATAGATCATATAGGCCAAATGGGAAGGAGAAATATTAAGGTTTAGATTAGTAGGGCAAAAACCAGCGAGAGAGATTGCATCAAGATTAATTAACCTAATGGATTTGTCCAAATTTTCAAGAGCCTGGTTTATTTTTTGCTGAGTTTTATTATCGCAAATGATAATTTCAGATTTACTATCACTTATAAAATGCTTTATACGATTCAAAGGATAGTTCGTATCAACGGGCACATAAGCTCCGCCTGCCTTTAAAACAGCTAAAATGCTCACGATGACATGAACAGTAGAAGCCGTTAGAATTAATGTTAACGCTTCTGGTTTAATTCCTTTGTCAGTAATAAAACGAGCAAGTTGGTTCGCTTTGGCATTTAACTGTTCATAAGTAATAGTGTTATTTTTATATAAAATGGCAGGAGCATGCGGATTTTTGTTCACTTGCTCTTCAAAAAGTTGGTTAAGGTTTTTTTCCAAAGGGTAATTTCTTTTAGTTTTATTCCAATTAATCACTGCTTTTTGCCAATCGGAGTCGGGTAAGGTAGGAAGCTCAGTTAGCATTCTAGAGGGATAACAATAGAATGCATTTAGAATACTGATAAAATGCGCCAACATTCCTTTTGCCAATTCCGGTGCGAGCAAATCTGTCGCATAGTTTAGGCGAATAGCCAAATCATCTTCTTCATTAGTGACTTCGAGTACCAATGGATAGGGTGTCGTTAAGCGAAAAGAAAGGTCACAGTTTAATTCAGCAAATTTTGATTTAAGTATTTTATTTAATGAATAAGGCTTGTAATCAAGAATGGATTGATAAAGCATTTCGTCTAAAGTTAAGCCACACCATTCGCGGATCTCACTCAATGAGGTATGCGTATGCTCCCTCAGCGCTTTTCCTTGCTTCCGGACAGATTGTAAATAAGTTAATACTTTTATTTTTGGGTTAACAGTTAAAGCTAAAGGTAATGTATTGATAAATAATCCAACACAATTGGCGACCTCTTCTTTAGGAAAAGCCCTAACAGAGCCAAAGATGATATGCTCATTGTTACTGTAATGCGATAAAACGATACCCCATGCCGCTTGTAGGACCGAATTAATCGTTAAATCATGTTGAGACACAAACTCGGATAAATTTTTATACGTTTTGCGAGTTATGTGAGAATTTATTTGAGCGAAATTGTTAATGAATGCATTTTTAGGAATAGCCGGCAACAATGAATATTTTGAAAAATGCTTCAATTGTTTTTTCCAATAGTGCATTATTTTACTTGAATTCTGTACAGAAAACTTCCCTTTTATAGCACTATACGAAGTAGGAGGGGGCAAGATGCAAATCTCATTCCGCAGCAAAGCCCTATAAATAGTGAGCAACTCCGTTAGCACTAATTTTGCAGAGGTACCATCCAAGAGAATATGATGTCTTGACCAGATGAGGCGGAATTCATTTTCAGTATATCTTATTGCAGTAAGCCTCATTAAGGAAGGGACATTAAAATCAAAAGGAGTGATGAAATCGGTATCTAAGAATTGCTTATACAGTTCATCCTTTTCCTTCAGAGAGAGATTGCTGTAATCATGAAAGGTCATGATTGGTTCTACATCCTCATAAATGATTTGGACTGGAATCGTATTAGTCGCCTCTTGATCCAAACTAAATGCTGATCTGAGAATTTCATGACGCGCTACAATCAGTCGATAAGCTTGTTGGAATAACTGGTAGTTAAATATCCCTTTAAAGGTGAGACACATCTGTGAAATATAAACTGGATGAGAAGTGCGAATGCTCTCATAAAAAATTCCTAGTTGATTATCACTTAACGTACATGATATTTTTCTACGATTCACCTTCATCCCTAACAATCATACGGTTTTGAACGACAGTATTAAGCCTTAAGCTAATTTCCGCCCCATATCTAAAGTCTTGCTGCTAAAGCATTTTGTTCAAAATTTCGCGAAGTAATCTGAGCAAATAAGGCGGCTTAAGCGTAAAATATGAAGTTCCTAGCGTGAAAATGCATTATACTTTTCATCATGCTAGACAAATTGACTAAAATATAGCCTTATTATAAGGAACAAGGCAATGAATGACAAGATAGTATTTGATCTCTGCAGCGATATCATTATTCTTCTTGATTCTTCTTTCAATGCATTACAATTTAATAAAAAAGCTGAAGCGTCCTTTCAAATTCCTAAGAAAAATATTATAGGCTTTAACTTCTTTGAAGTAATGAAAAAATACGGAATAATGTTGAGTTTTTCTTTTCATGATTTAAATTTAATTGAAGCCAGTAATACCCATTTTTTTGAAGGAGATATTTTACTAAAGCATCATTGTGGTCATCAGAAATACCATTTTCACTGGACCATTAACCATCATTTTTCTTATAAAAAACATAAATTTATTTTAATAGGTAAGGATGTTTCAGAAACAGTCAGCTACAAAAATTCTCTTCAAGATAGCCAAATTTATTTAAGAAACATTATTGAAAACCTTCCACAATATGTTTATTGGAAAGACCGAAATTTTGTTTATCAAGGTTGCAATAATCTTGTTGCACAATATCTTGGCCTGAAGTCACCTCTGGAAATTATTGGAAAAACTGACAATGATTTTAACTGGGATCCGAGAAGAGTCAATTTTTTGCATCACACTGACGAACTCATTCTGCGTGAAGGCATAACCAATATTGTAGAAGATGCTATTCCCAAAGAAGACGGCTCAACCCGTATCATGTTAAGCAGTAAGGCACCCCTACGCAATGAAAACAATGAAATAGTCGGGATATTAGGAATTTCCTTCGATATCACGGATAGAAAAAAGATGGAAAAAGAACTAGAAAAAGCGAAAGTTGCAGCTGAAATCGCTAACCAAGCCA
Organism: Legionella maceachernii; assembly: GCF_900167045.1. Taxonomy (GTDB): domain Bacteria; phylum Pseudomonadota; class Gammaproteobacteria; order Legionellales; family Legionellaceae; genus Tatlockia; species Tatlockia maceachernii. Next base: position 55,638 of record NZ_FUXJ01000012.1, read on the forward strand.
AATCCGAATTCATAGCAAACATGAGTCACGACATCCGTACCCCAATAACAGGTATTCTTGGATTAATTCAAGAGCTGATAAATTTGGCTGATGATTCTTTAGTTTCTTTGCAGCACCTCCCGCCTATCCAACGGACTGAGCTTACAGCAAAATATCGATTTCTACTTAATCAATTGATTGAGAAAATCCAGGAAGATGGTCAGCTTTTACTTGGAGCAGCGGATGAGTTATTGCAATTACTGAATGAAATTTTAGAAACCATGCGCTTGGAATCGGGTAAGATCTCTGAGAAGGTAGAATCTTTTGATTTACGCGAGCTCGTCAAACATAATATGGAACTCATGCTACCGGTAGCCCAACATAAAAAATTAGGGCTAACTTGTGAAATTGATGAGCGCATTCCTGCTTATTTTACTGGATTACGTAATTATCTTGATCGTACCCTACTGAATCTGCTTAGCAACGCGCTAAAATTTACGGAAATTGGTTTTGTTAAAATCAAAATACAAGTCATCGATGATCAAGATACAGCTTACCGTTTGGGTGAACGTATCCAATTAAAAATTACAGTCGAAGACAGTGGCATTGGCATTCCAGAAGACAAATTTGATACTATTTTTGAGCATTTTTCGCGTTTAACACCTTCTTATCAAGGATTATATAAAGGTGCTGGATTAGGTCTTTATACTGTAAAACGCTATATCGAAGCTATGGAAGCGAAAATACGAGTGGAAAGTGAAGTGGGGAAAGGAACCCGTTTTATTATCACGCTGCCTCTGACTGCCTCTGATCATTCAGATCGTGAAAAAATATCCTATCGCTTGGCTAACACGAAAAATGGTTCACTTATTCAATCCATACCACCTATTACTAATGCAGGAGAATTAGCTAAAACTGAAATGACGCCAACTATTCTCATCGTTGAAGATAATCGTATTGCTGCTAGAGCAGTGTATTCCAATATCTGCAGCCAAACCAATAACTGCAGATGCGATATCGCGAGCGATGGGAAACAAGCATTAAAAATGGCCCAAGATCACCACTATGATTTAATTATCATGGACATAGGACTACCTGATATGGAAGGCACAGAAGTCACGAGACAAATACGCGCCTTAGAAAATCCAACAGTGACCCCAGTACCAATTGTGGCCCTCACTGGACACGGAAATAATTCGGATAAAATAAAAGAAGCATTATCTGCTGGTATGCAAGAAGTTTTCACCAAGCCCCTGTCTCCTTCCGCATTAGAATCGCTATTGCAGCGATATATTTTTAGCTCTAAGCAAGAGCTAGCTCCAATGAAAGCTGAATCCACGCTAACTTCTGAGCGAGACGCTACCCAAATTATTGATTGGGCAAAATGCCTTGAGCAACATAGTGGGGATGAGAATCTCATCCACGAGCTGCTAGCTGCTCTTACAATGGATCTTAAAATCTCCCGCGAAAAAATAGCAAAAGCTTATTCAAATCACGATAATGATACGTTACGGGAAGAGCTACATCACGTGCGCGGGGGCGTCGTTTACCTTACTTTACCCCAACTTGATAAAGCATTTGCTGAATTTCATCAAGCAGTAAAAGAAAAAACACATAATTCTGATCAATTACAAAAGTCTTATGAGCATTTGCAGCAGGCTATTGATGCTTTTTTGGAGGCAATGGAGAAAAACAAACGCGGTCAATAAGGTTCAAAATCCATCCTGCTATGACGGTTATTATTTACTGAAATTCCCCCAAAGGTTACACATTCTCTGCTCGCGTTTCATTTTAGGCATTAATTTTTCTATATCAATCATCGAGGTGTATTTCATTAAGTCCTAACAATAGGAGAAGCAACGGGAAAGATAAAATATTTATAATAGCTCAGTTGCGAGTTTTAAAAAATTTTTGGCAAAAATTAAACGCATAAAACTAGCATTTTGAAATTATTTGAGTATAGTATCCTCCCTTTTCATTGAGTGTTGAAAGACATAGCTTCTACCAATGCGTTTTAAGGTATTCGTTCGATTAAAATTAAAAATATAAGGAACAAATTGAAAAATCAAGCAGTTACAATAAATTCCCGTCGAAATCAAAGGACAAGGAGTGTGCTCTATGTTTTGCTGACCATTTTTTTATTGTTCTCTTCCACCGGAGCCTATACGGAAGTTTACCCCTGGGTTTGGCTTGGCAAGAATGACATCCAAGTGACTGATCATGCAAAAGTTGAAGCCGAATTTCGACTTTATCTCATCGCAACCGCCCAAGAATCGATTGATATTGCCACCTTTGATCAACGACTCGATGAAGCCGTAGGATTACCTTTGCTTCAAGCGCTAGAAAAGGCAGCTGAGCGAGGAGTGCGAATTCGTTTTGCGGCTGCATGGATTTCAGCGTTGTTAAATGACCCGAGCAGGAAGACGGAGGAATACTTGAATCGAATCGCAAGGCATTACCCCAATTTTAAATTTATTTCAGCAGGTGGCCCCTCAATGTGGAAGAAAGGCTGGGGAGTTTTAGACGGAATTCATGAAAAACTATTTTTAGTCGACAATAAGATTGCTTTATTAACAGGACGGGGACATGCAGGAGAATATTTAAATTGGCTTGATACTGCTTTCTTTTATAAAGGTAATATGGTTAATCAAAGCCTCGATGCTTTCGAGCAAATGTGGCAGACCATTGAGAGAGAAAATGGATTGCAACTTCAGCATGAAGAATTAGGGTTGACAAATGCTGTACTGTCAGCGAAATCCTCCCAGCAGAAAAGTGTATCCAGTACTCTTCCTATAAAGCTAAGCGCTGAGGAACAGCAAGAATTAGATACCCTAAAAACATGGGCTGAAATCCCCGCTTCTAACGATCATGATTATCAAGCACGCTCCATTTATTACAACTTCCTTGAGCAAATGAGAAGAGAGGCTGATCTCCAAGGGCGAACGCCGGGAAGCTTCAGCTACGATGAAAGAGAGAAATTTCTTCAAGACCCTTTTGTCGATACCGTGCTTTTACTTCTTCCTCAGACACATCGTTTCCAAATGAGCATTCTTGCGACTATTCTAGAAGATCGGATTGTCGAGGCGATTTTTAGTGAGAGGCAACGAGGTATGGAAATGGAGCTTATTACTAACGGAAAGAAAGCCCACTCCGTTTTTCCTACAGCTCCGGGCTGGTACGCAGGAATTCATACACTGGATGATCTATTACAAGTCGGTGTAATAGGTCACGAGTTGAAACAAAGAGGCGCTGGAACTAACATTTACCTCCATCGAAAACTCCTTATTTTGGATGATCATGTGTTCTTTGGATCACACAATCTTACTAAAGCCAGTACGCTGACCAATGACGAATACAGCATAGAAGTCGTCAGTCGGGATTTTGCTGATAAAATGGAACAACTTTCACGCCACAGCATCGAAGTCAATACGGTACCTTTTAATATCGAGGCAGTGCATTGGGAGCGTTTAATCACGCCAGTACGGCAATGGTTTGCGAGTTTCTTTGAAATTCTTTATCTGCAGCAGCCTCAGAAACATTAGGCCGAAGATAAAAGAAGGAAGAGCGACTCTGAGCAATTTTCAACGTTATTACTCCTATTTATTTCAGGTTGGAATAGGCCAATATCAAAAATATTAGCCTATCTGACCATCTCTATTTTAATTCTGCTTCAGCAAATACCTTCATACTGCTACTATAAATTCAAGCAATTTAGCATAATGCCTGCGAACCAAAACTTGAACCTCCTTGGGTGAAGGGCTCATCAAATGCTGATAAAATCGCTAAAGGCTTTAAGCGATTATTAAGAGGGCAACTGAGTTTTCGATTAAACTCAATAGAGTCTTACTGTAAAAGAAATTACCGAAAAAACTGAATGTCCGCTAATGTGCCATTCAGCGCCGCATAAAAAATACCCAACAAAATAAGAAGCGTGGAGATCTAAACATTAATGAGCAATCAATTGCAAAAATGGATTTTTTTAGTGGTGCTCTTACTTACTTATGGTTTGCTTTTTTATTTTTTCGTCAATCTCGAGTTAAATTCTGATTTCACTTCTTTTTACGCCTCAAGTTTGGCTTATACTCAAGACAGGAATCCTTATCAAGGAATACCCAATTCTTTTTTACCGCATTCTACTCATTTACTCATCGATTTAAACCCACCTTTTTTCTTGGAATTATTTGCGCCTCTTACTCATCTTACCTTTGTTACGGCTTCCATCTTATGGTTTTTCACTTCATTAATTTTAGGAGGAATTGGAGCTGCACTCAGTTTTTTTATTTTTTCTTCTTCTGCAATGTTTAAAAAATATTGGGGTCATTTTATTCTATTTTATTTAGCAATGTATCCGACAATGATAAATATCATTTTCGGCCAATTGGGTAATTTTTTATTATTTTTTATTGCGCTAGGTTATTACTTTTTTGCTCGCAAAAAGAGAGATTGTTTAGCTGGTTTTTTTTGGGGAATTATCGTTGCTATTAAGTTATTTCCTGCCTTACTTTTTTTCTTTGCCTTGGTACAAAACCGGTATAAACTTTTTTGGGCCATGTTACTTACTGCGGTCTGTGCAAGTCTTATCCCTTTATTGACTCATGGATTTAAGATCTACACGCTTTATTTCAAAACGCTTCACGATGTTTTATGGTTCGGCAATAGCTGGAATGCATCCATTTATGGCTTTCTCTATCGTTCTTTTATCAATGTGGATGCTCAGCCGAATTTTTTACTGATAAAAATGGCTTATCTAATTATTTTTATAGGTTTATTGATCTGGTACATAAAGAAAATTCATTTTTTCCAAAAAATTGCTCAGCCCAATTATGCCTTTTGTTTGACGGTAATCATGATGCTATTGCTGAGTCCTTTTGGCTGGCTTTATTATTTTCCACTGCTGCTCATGCCTTTAATGCTTGTCGAACAAGGTTTAAGCTCTGCTGTATTTTTTAGAAGCCATAAGAAGGTAAACTCATTGTATAACCTATGGATTTTATGCTTATTCTTAATTTGCTTTCCCCTGGGTAATGTTCAAGCCCGTTATATGGGGTTATTCATCTCCAAAATAACAATCTATTCTATTTATTTTTATGGGTTAGTATTGCTTGTGTACCTTTTGAACACCACTTATCATTTTACGCCCCATAAGCGAGAACCACACACTCATGTCGCGGCTCTTTTTCCCCTGAAAATTTTTTTATCGCTGGGGTTAGGCGTCGTTTTAATCATTTTTATCATGCATTTTTATCACATCATCATTTAGGCTTGATGTTTACATTTGATAAGGCCTACTCATTATGTATCAATGGCGATACGAGTGTTCCCTTAAGTACTAAGTTTCATTTTTCACGACAGGTAAATCTGCCCACCGTGTGGTATAGGCAGGTGATTTTAGTTCAGCCCGCATGGCCCAAGGTTTACTGAATCCCTCTGCTGCCAAACGAATTGTCTCATGACCATATCGCTCATTAATTGAATCCAGCACTTGCATTAACTTATCTTTTTTCATTAAATCGCTGTCTGCGGGTTGATTAAATAAATCCATCTGCCTCGGGTTTTTAGGAATAAGACCCTCAAGACAAACCCCTACTTTCTTATAGCGACAACCTTCTCTAAACAATTGTTTTAGGCACCGCTTTGCTACTTTAGTTATAAGGATTAAATCATCAGTAGGATTAATGAGTTTAAATTGGATGCTTTTACAATGCTGCGGTAGATCTTCCCGAAAACGATTCGTTTGTACAAACACATCAACATACTGGGCAACTAAGCGTTGACGTCTTAGTTTTTCGCAAGCCCTCGCGCAATGGGAACTAATGGCCTGTGCAATGAATTCGTAATCCACCTGCATAACACCAAAAGATTTTGATGACATGATTGATTGCTGTGGTTCTCTCTCCTCAAGCCCTGCGCAAGAGATTCCGCGAAGCTCCATCGCTATTCTCATCATCACCACGTTATATTGCTTTCTGAGTAAATGGGGATTTAAATGGGCTAAGTCAAAAGCGGTATAAACACCTTGTCGTAGTAATTTGCTGGCCCATTGCCGCCCAACGCCCCAAACATCCCCCACCTCAATGCGCTCTAGCCATTGGGGTTGATGGGTTATATTGAATACCGGAATCATTAATTCTTTCTTAGCAACATGATTGGCAATTTTTGCTAAAGTCTTTGTTGACCCAATACCAATTGAAGTAGGAATACCAATTTCTTTTAAAATCCGTTTTTGTAAAGCAGAGCAAAAATCATCATGCTGCTCCTTAGGCAGAGAGGATAAATCCAAAAACGCTTCGTCAATGGAATAGATTTCAACGTCTGTGCAGTGATCTTGAATAACCGACATTACCCGATGAGAAATATCCCCATATAAAGTATAATTTGAAGAAAAAATACTCACATTGTGTTCGTCGCAAAGCGCCTTGACTTCAAAAAAAGGGCAACCCATTTTTATTCCTAACACCTTTGCTTCATTAGAGCGGGCAATCACACATCCGTCATTGTTGGACAGCACGACAATGGGCTTATTTCGCAAATCAGGTCGAAATAAGCGCTCACAGCTTGCATAAAAATTATTGCAATCGATTAAAGCAAACACTTGCTTCATCCCAAGGTATGAATAACGTGTTTTACCACTCCCCAGATGACCACATCTTGTTCGTCTGTAATATCGATGGCGGGGTATTTATTATTTTCAGGCAAAAGCTTTACGCGACCGTTTAATTTTGAAAGCCGCTTAACGGTAAGCTCACCATTAATAGCAGCAATCACTATTTTGCCGTGAATGGCTTCAAGACTACGGTCCACAATTAACAAATCACCGGATTGAATGCCTACATCAGACATCGAATCCCCTGACGCTTTCACAATGAAAGTAGCTGCAGGGTGATTGATGAGGTGCTCATTTAAATCGAGAAAATCTTCAATGTCACCCTCCGCAGGCGAAGGAAAACCGGCTCGTACAGAACTGGTATAAAGCGGTAGTCGAGAGGTTGCAGAGTTACGCCTCATTGTGCGCAAAATATTTTCCCTAACCTTATTCTGCTCTTGTCTTGTCTTTAGCCCTGCCTCCCCTATTCTCATGGTTTTACCTTTTGATTTTTGTACCTCATTCAATGATAGAGTTAAAAGGGCTACCCTGTAAATGCAAAAATGGAGCACAAAGAGTAAAATTTAGATAACCATAAGACACAAAAGGCATTTTTCCTACAAAGAAATCCGAGCTAGGAAATGAAGTCCTTGTTCTCTTGTTTTTTTAGTAAAAGCAGTGCTGAAATAATCAATAACCCTCCCCCTATAGCAATCAACCCAGCACTGGATAGAATGGATAATAAATTGGAACCAAACCCCGTGACCATCCAAGCAAATGCCATTACAGCACCTGAAATTCCCATTACCCATCCTTGTGATTGAGCGTCCACGGCATTGGAGAATAACGTTAATAAGCAGGCAAAAGCCATAATATCAAAAACGGCGATAACCACTGCTAAGGGCCATTGCCATAAAGGACTAGGCATCACATAAACCAGTAGTTGCCCTAGACCAGTCAGAGTAAGGGTGGTTAGTGCAATGTGGTGTACTTTATAGCGGTTCACACAGAGAGGCATTCCAATCAGGATGCCAATAGCAAACCCCAAACCAATCATGCCTTGCACTGCCCCCAACTGCCAATTGGTGTAATTATAAGCAGTTCTCATGTGCACAATGATGAATTGAAAGTAAAGACTAAATCCCATTTGCATCAATAAAAACACCAACGCCAGAATGCGGACTGATTGATGCTCAAAAGCTTCAATGAAAATTTGAACAGGCCGGAAAAAAGATATTTTCTTATGCGACAGCGCTAAAACGGTATCTTGATAGCCCAACTTTATCCAAACCCACGCACCAAATGCAAGTAATGCGGCCATCAAAAAGGGGGTAGTCAAAGTAAACCAAGGCAGTAATTGTTGATCCGACATGACACCGCCAAGTAAAGGACCAAGAACAGATCCCAAACTAAAGCTCATGGAAATCAAACTCATGTTTAATGCCTTGGTTTCAGGCGTGCTTAAATCGGCAATAGAAGCTTGAGCGATGGGTTGGCTACCTGCCATTAAACCAGAAAGCGCGCGACCGAGAAGTAATAAACTCAAGTAAGAAAAAGCCACGCCAATCCCCATTAATAGAAAACTCAAGGTGATTCCTAACATGCATAGCAACAATACTTTTTTTCGCCCCCAAACATCAGATAAATCCCCCATGAATGACGTACCAAAAAACATGCATAAAGGATAAAGAATGTAACTTAATCCCAAATAGAAATGTTTCACTGCCAAACTCGCATCTGCACTTAACACTGGGCTATGATCAGCAGTAAAGATGGCAGTCATTACTGGATAAACAAGTCCAAACCCTAAAGCATCAATGACCACTGCAAAGAAACAAGGCGCGGTTTTTCGGAACATGGTTGTCTCTTCTGATGAAGGATATAGTTTTCAATATATTGTTATCCTAGGTGTTTTGTCTACTCTAATGCCACAGTCAAACTTTATCCCAGGTCTTTCTTCAGGATGAAAAAAGCATAGGAAGTCACCCGCTACTTGGAAGTGGACCATCGACTACAAGAGCTTAAATATTTGCTGGGAGTTTTCACTTTTTAATTTAAATTCCAAAAAGGTATAGCATTGCAAATGCTGGGTCAGGGGTGTGATAGTGTCCACTTTTTGAAGTTTAACTTCATTGTGTTTTTTCTCATTAATGCCTATCAATGTGTTGTATGCCGGAGTTCTTTCTACCTTTACAGTAAGAGTCCCTGATAAAGGAAGGAATTGCACCTCAGGGAGTTTGTCGGCAACAATGATATGCGCATCAATTTTAGTGATGTCATTTGCCTCCATAATTTGATTTTTATAATTGTCCAAACAAATTTCGACGCCAATAGTTAGTCCATTGATGGTGATGATATTGCTGTCTTTATGCCCTTTTTTAAAAAAAACATGCTGCCCCAATTTACCCCCTGAGAATTCTAAATCAAAATTTTGGTGGGGATTGCTTTTTCTGTACTTCATCACAGCACCTTGATGCACAAAATAGATCATGTTTCGATAGTAAGTTTTTTGATTGTCTTTACTGTTTTTCTGCCAACAAATTGTTCCCGGAACCAGAATTAAGTCAGTATTTTTAGAGAGTTGCATAAGGGACTCTTTGAATTTATTTTTTTGTTCCGCTGAGAAGTATCTGTCTTTGCCACTTTTAGAAAAATCTTTGAACAAATATTCGGGTGCAATAAAAAGGGCTTTTATTAATCCACTGCTTTGTGTATCTTGCAAATCTTTTTTGACCAATTCAATTTGTTTCTCTAATTCTTTTAATCGATCATCAAAAGGACTTTCATAAAAGCAAGCATCCGGTTGAAAGAAGTAAACTTTAAATTGGGTACTGATAATAGGCAAATTATTATTAAATTCTGCTCTGGGATGATACATCGACTACTCCGCATTGTTTGTGCGCAAATTATACCTTTATTGTGCATTAATGCCACACGTAGCAATAAAATGGGTATTTTTTTACTCCAACTGGCTACCTGCTAAAACTGAATTAAATTTGACGCCAAAGATCATAAAATAAATGCTTTGTGCTTTTTTTATCCATACATGATATAATTTAATTGTTTGCTGCACCTTAATCCATGCAAAAAACGAGCTGTCCTTATTACGTTGTGTTGTAAAATGAAATATGTCCTTGATTATCCTAATATAAACGATCGCACTGCCTTCTTAGATTATGTAAAGCATGATGATGCTATGGCAGAGATTTATTTTGATGATGAGACGGAACAATTAAGTCATCAAACGGAAAAATTATTTGAGAGCAGTGGAAAACGGTTACATCACAATACTCATCAATGCGATTTAATGTTGGTCTTACGCGAAAATGAGAAAATCATTGGCTTTATTGAATTAAGGCTAACCAAGGACCCTCATATGATGTCGCAATTATTTAGCTTATTTGTCGATAAAAACCATCGCCTTAAAGGACTAGCTAATTTAATGATGTTTTATTCCCTTGATTTTTTTGTCAACAGCAACCAAACGACTTTAACAGTAAGCCCTACGGCTGAATCACTTGTTGTTTATAATAAATTTGCTTTTTATCCACCAGATACCACGGAAGAAAAAGATTTAGCCGCTTGGTTTAAACAAACCGAAAAAACACGGCTTGAGCATCTGCAGGACTCCCCTTCAGAATACCTTGTGATGAATTTAGAATCCCCGTCTTGCTATGAAGCGTTTAAAAAACATTGCGATAAAACGGTACAAAATTTTCCTAAACATGAGATTTCTCAAAGGCTAGCGACTGATTTAACCACTGATGTGTTCAATTGGAGAAAGAAAAGCTCGGCTTCGTTAACGGATACGGGTTTAAGCGTTCTCAATACTGAAAAAACAGATAAAAAAAGAAAATTTGAGGATCCTGTGGTTGAAAATGAACAAAATAACACCCCTTGCAACTAAGAACACAGCTGTTGTCGATAGCTATGGCTACATTTGCTTTAGTAAAACTATTACGCCCTGGCTCATCTGCTTTCCAAACCCAAACGAGCACACCCCTCAAATGAGGGATAATTTTATTCTCTAGCAATGGTCTAGAGTTTATGCTAACTTGCAATTGAGCAAAAGAGGCCTCTTCAAGCCTTAATATTTATTATCACTCACCGCTCCTCCAGCAGCTAAAAAAGTTGCTATAAAGCTAAAGTTATGACGAATAAAATTGAAAACGCATTAATCATTGGTTTGCAGATGTGCCTAAGTGGCCTTATCTGCTTGACTATTTCACAATATTTTCATTTTCATGAAGGGTTCTGGTCCGTTGTAACGGTGTCCTCCATTGCTCGCCCTAATTTTTCAGCCACATTTGTTAAAGCATTTCTGCGATTGACAGGTACTTTGTGTGGTGCATTAGTGGGTTTTATCCTCGCAATGCAAATAGGTTATTCACCTTTGGCATTATTTTTTGCCGTTTTACTTTTTTCCACAATAACCACCTATATTGGTTTACAGACAAGACCTTATAACTACTTATCTGTGGTTGCTGGGTTCAGTGCTGTTATTGTCATTCAATCCTTCTTGCTCAATAACATAAAGGCGGTAGCACTTTATCGTACACTTGAAGTCTGTTTAGGAATCATTGTGGTCGGTGTAGTGAGTTGGATCATGTCTAAATTGACTCCCGCAAAGCAGCAGCTGGTTGATCACGAAGCCGCAAAAAAAATAAAATTAGCGTTTAAGAGCATCCATTTTTCTAAAGCGGATTTAATTGATTCCTTTATTATTGGTATTACTGTTTCGCTCACCTTTCTTTCCTGGATGATTTTTCGTTACCCACAAGGCGTATGGGTAACAATTACCTTATTTGTTATCCTCGAAAATACCGTCAAAGGGACTCACGAAAAAGGTTTAGCGCGCTTCTTAGGGCAGTGCTTTGCGGCTATTCTAGGTGGCTCTGTAGCGATCTTATTTCCCAATAGTCTAATAATTATCGGCGCAGTGTTAGCGTTGGGATTTTTCTTGTGCGGTATGTCAATTGGGTATGAAATGAAATTTTCAGCAACCGGAAACCACGCAGGCAGTGCATTAGCCATTATGCTATTGGCCGGATTACCTGGCGATGCAACCGAAGTGGTTATCGGCCGATTTTTAAATGTACTCGCAGGGATTGTTATTGCAACGTTTATCAGCTGGTTAGTTTTTAAAGAGTAGTCGCTCTTTGAGATAGCAAGCTCTCGTTGGTTACTGATTCTTTTTCCGTGGAAGAAGGAGTCAGCAAAGTGAAGGAATTGGAATCCTTAAGAAAAGCATACAGAGTATTGCCTGCAACCCATTAGAAAACAACAAATTGCTTTTCCACATTTTAAAAATTGATTGGGAAAATCGTATAACCATAGCTAAACTTAATTTAATAGGCTTAATAGGGAGTGTTACGGTGAAATTAATCAACGCTTTTATTATGGCCCTTGTTTGTTTTTTCGGTTCCACTCAAAGTTTTGCTGCTAAGAAAATATTAACTTTAGGCCCACCTCCTCGAGGGCTAGAGTGCCAAGAAATTTATGAAATAGCCTCTCCACCTAAGTCAACACAAGAGATTTTCAATTCAACCCAATCTATCTGTACGCAGAAAGGCGGATTAAATGTGCTCAGTGAAACCTATGGGGATTTAAGGCAGCCTCAAGGCGTCATTTTATCTTGTGTTGGAGATACCCCTAATAGAGTCGTTTTTGCCTGTTATTTCCCTGCAAATTAAGACTACTCTTTATTTCTGACTTCAGATTCAGCCGGGCGAGACTTCATTAATTGGTTTTTTCCTTTTAATAATCCGTGATTTCGAGAATTCGATGAAAAAGCTGTTAGAATAATTAAAGCTGCTTGTTAACTTCTATTGCCCACTGCAAATGAACCAGTCGTTAATTGAAAGCGTCCGCAAAAGTCATTGAAATATTGGAGCTAAATGTCATGAACAATTCTGTATTAAACAAATACCAATCGGTTAATGAATCAGAATTGGGTAAAAAATCGGCTTACGATTCAACCTATAATCCTGATCGACTCTACCCTATTCCTCGAGCAGGCAAGCGGCAAGAAATCGGCATTGATCCAGCCAATCCTCCCTTTGTTGGTTTTGATTGCTGGAATCATTATGAAGTCTCTTGGCTCAATGAAAAAGGGAAACCGTTGGTTGGGATTGGTGAAATTTTTTATGATTGTAATTCACCGAAACTTATTGAATCCAAATCATTGAAGCTTTATTTTAACTCTTTCAATAATACCCGAATAAAAAACATTGATGCGTTAGAAAATACAATCAAAAAAGACTTAGAAGAACGTATCGAAGCTCCCGTTTTAGTTAAAATTTATCCTTTGGAGCAAGCTAAACAATCCTCTATTTCTTCAGCGCTTAAGGGCGAGTGCCTTGATCATCTCGATGTCGAATGTTCAATTTATTTAATTGAACCCGCATTTCTTAGTGTTGATGATATCGTGGTGGAAGAAGTTTTGTATTCTAACTTGCTCAAATCAAATTGCTTAATCACCCATCAACCCGATTGGGGGAGTGTACAAATTGCTTACAAAGGGAAAAAGATTAATCGAGAAGGATTATTAAAATACCTTATTTCCTATAGAAATCATAATGAGTTTCATGAACAATGCATTGAACGGATTTTTGTGGACATTATGAATTACTGCAAACCCGAGCAATTAACCGTTTATGGCCGTTACACTCGACGAGGAGGATTAGATATTAATCCTTATCGAACAACGGGGAATACAGCATTTGATAAGGAAAATAACCGATTAGTTCGTCAGTAAGAGATAAACCTCATGTAGCTATTTCCTCAGTAATATTCATTTTTTAATTGTGAGAAAGCATATATTTATTCCCGAGAGGGAATAAATATGGTGTTTCTGCCAAGAATTTTTGTCAGGTTCGAAAAAGAAATACTTCAATTCTTAGAAGATAAGCAAGCGCGATAAAATCCATAAATTAATCAATTTGGCTAAAAAGAATCTATACTATGGATTATCTTACCATGAGTTTATTTTTATGCCTGAAGTAGACGTAATTTTATCTAAAAAAGATAAAAAAGATAAAAAAGAACTCTTCCTTTGCTTAACAGATAGATCAATTCATTTTGAAAAAATTGACGACGCTGTTTGCACATTGAACGAAAATAATTACAGGCACTCTTCAAATAATCAATCGGAATCAAAAAACCCTCTTATTTCCGCAGAATGTGCTGTGTTCTCAGGAAATTTATTAAGGTTTATTCTAGGGGAGTTTCAACCTGAATATTACTTAACAATCAATTCAAACGATAAAAAAATTTATCGCGTGGGTACCGAAGTAAAAAATTACAAAGATTGGTGTGAAGTAATTCGTGTAGATAACACTCAAGAAGGCAGTTTGTTTTTACAATGGGATAATGAAGGTGAACAGAACATTTTAAATTTAAAAATATGGGGTCTGACAGCCATGTTAGTCGCCTGTTATTTTGTCGGCGAAACCGATTGGGCTGATACTAATTTTGGTTTCGCAAAAATTAATGATGGGTTTATTGTTGTAAGACTTGATCCAGGCTATAGCTTTAATTCATTCATTATTAACAATTGCACAGTTAATCTAAGCGATTTTATGAATGATTTGCTGCTGAACTTCATTGGCAAAGAAATAGGAAATGAAAACCCAGAATGTGAATATTTATCTGAACTTATCGATTACGAGCGAGGAGAACTTCGCAATGCTACAGCTAAAACCGTGTTCTCCAACCCAGCTGAAATAGCATTTACTGTTCGAAGAATAGTGCAAATTGAAGCAGAAGACTTACATCAAATAAAAGAATGTTCTTTTGTCAAAAGACATTATGATTTCGCAGATAAATTAATTGATCGATTACTTCAAAGACAGTATCTATTTAAACGATTCCTTTGCCATCTCGATAGTGCACAGGTTCCTCCACTGGTGAGTGGAAATAAGACATCAGCACCAAATAATCCAAGCCAGGAAAATGCACCAAATAATAGCAAAATTTCTAACATCCCTTTTAATTTTTTTCCTAGCGACACAGGTCAAATTTCACATAAACGTAGAGAAGGTGATGCGTCCTTGAGCAATACTGAGCCTCCTAAGAAATGGAGAGGCTAATGACTGTCTAGATGATGTGTTAGTTTAAGCTTATTCTTCCCGAAAACCGCTACTTGCTAACTGCAGACTGCCCAATCCAAATCTTCAATTTCTTAGCCAATCGGCCCTTTCCGCGCAACTGAAGTGATGCGGCTGGATCAATACTTTTGAGTAGGCGATATTCACCTAATACAGCATGAATAGGCCAACATTGCTGAATAAGGGCAATGATTTCAAACAAATGGCTTGGAGACTCCAAAGAAAGCCAATTTTTAAAGGATTTTTCTTGCAATTGCCTGTGTTGGCTCGCTGTCAATGACAAATTTTCTGTCACTCGATGCAAACAATCGACGAATGAAAAGAAAGGATGTGTAATGACGACTTCGCCTAAATCAATCAGCGTAGTTTGATGAGTATATGGATTAACCAGGATATTTTTATCATGAAAATCACCATGCCCAAACGTATCAGGAATTTTATATTGTGCTAATTGATCACAAATCGACAACAGCTTTTTCTTTAGGCTTTGCAATATTTTTAATTCATCAACCGTTAGACCCTCTTCAATTAATAACTGTTCTTCTGCAATCAATTCTTGGTAGAGCGTGGGCAATTTTTCCAAACGCCAATCAGGAACACCCAGACTAAAAAAGAGATTTATTTTATTGACTGCCATAAATTGGAGTGCGGTGTATTGCTGTATCGCATCAATGAATACCTGAGTCTTAAATCCTTGTTTAAAAAAACCATGTAAAGAGACACCTGCATCTTGCATCAAAAAACAATGGTCTTCCCTGTTGTGCGCTAAGACATGAGGAACATTGGCTTGAAATTGTTCTTTCAGTAGCTTGATGACGTTGACTTCCAACGACAAAGCCTGAGGTACTTTTTTTAAATAAATGAAGCCTCGATTCGTTTGAAAACGACAAACGTGAGACCAAGCCGTTTCCAGAATTTTTTCAGGGATAGGATGGTCAACGCAATAGCCCAAATCGTCTAAAATTTTTATAGCCCAGTGGATATAAGGAAGAGTCATGTTTGGGAGATCTATGCTCAAGAAACTTCCAATTTAGCACACCTTTTTAATTGAGCAAAAATCAAAGATAGATTAATGTTGGAGGGGGCAGAAGGGCACTGCTATTCAATGATGAGTATGCCTGTCTATGTCCTGCGACGTAGCTAGGATCAAAAGCCCTAACTTAATGCAGAGGGAGCGGAGTGCACCCAATAACCGAGTAGAAATAAACGGAGTGAAAATTGAGTAGACAACGAGTAGCAATTACAGGCATCGGAATGGTTACGCCACTTGGATTGACCGCTGAAGAAACTTGGAAAAATATTTTAGCAGGCAAAAGCGGCGTGCATAAAATTACTGAGTTTAATGTAACCGATTACTCCACTCAAATATGGGCCAAGGTGAAGAATTTTAATATTGAAAACTACGTTTCCGCTAAAGATAGCCGTAAAATGGATTTGTTTACTCAATACGGTATAGCAGCTGCCGAAGAAGCCATGATTGATTCTGGTTTAGTGATTGATGAGCCTCTGTCTTTGCGGGCTGGAGTCGCTGTGGGTTCAGGCATTGGTGGTATAGACACCATTACTGCTAATTTTGAAAAGTTGCTGCAGGGTGGTCCACGTAAAGTTTCTCCTTTTTTTATCCCAGCTGGCATCATCAATATGGTTGCAGGCCAAATTTCAATTAAGCATCAACTCAAAGGCCCTAATATTTCTGTGGTGACCGCATGTACGACGGGAGCACATAATATAGGTCTTGGCGCACGCCTAATAGCGAGTGGCGATGCAGATGTCATGCTTTGTGGGGGCGCAGAAATGACATGCACCCCCCTTTGTCTCGCTGGATTTGCTGCAGTAAGAGCTTTATCAAAACGCAATGATGAACCTGAAAAAGCCTCCCGTCCCTGGGATAAAGATCGAGACGGCTTTGTCATGGGAGAGGGTGCCGGTACTCTTGTTCTTGAATCTTATGAGCATGCAAAAGCACGTGGTGCCAAGATCTATGCCGAATTAGTCGGCTTTGGAATGTCTGGCGATGCTTTCCATATCACCGCCCCTGACGAAGACGCTGACGGTGCTTCCCGCTCCATGCTTAACGCCCTTCGTGACGCGCAAATTGAGCCTCATTTAATTGATTACATTAATGCGCATGGCACCTCAACTTATTTAAATGACTTAAATGAGACAATTGCAGTCAAGCGGGTTTTCGGTACACACGCTTATAAGTTAGCAATGAGCTCGACTAAATCCATGACAGGGCACTTAATTGGTGCGGCTGGAGCGGTAGAGGCTATTTTTTCAATCTTATCAATACGCGATCAAGTAGCCCCTCCTACTATCAATCTTGATAATCCCGACGAGGCTTGTGATTTGAACTACGTGCCTCATCAACCTCAAGAAAGACGAATTGAGTATGTTTTGAGTAATTCGCTAGGGTTTGGTGGAACAAATGGGAGTTTGGTGTTTAAAAAAGTGTAGTTAGGTGAATATAGGAATTAGTGGGACTTACGACCGAACTCTTATGTACAGGTGGATGTCGGATAATGAGCGTTAGGCGTCTTCATCTAAGTGAAGCTGGCACACGGCTTATTAGTGCTGACCTCCCTTCTGAGATTGTAAGTTGTGTAAGCCCAGCTAATTCTCTAACTTATAATTTAATGCAGGAAAAGATTTTTTTCAATGCATTTTGTTATTTTTTTACACATTTATTACCGCTTTTTTCTTTGCTGTATTTAAATGTTTTGAGACATGATACTTTATAAGGTGTCAATAGAGTACTAAGGAGGGTTTCGATGAACAGCGTTAAATTACTACTAATTTCATTATTGCTGTTTAGTATTAGTGGGGTGTCTCTAGCCAACGATAACAATCAATCTAATGCGGTGGTAATTCCCCAGATTTTTGAGAAAGCCAAGCAAAATGATAATTGGAAACTTGCTTTTTTAACTGCAAAAAATGCTCAAATTGTTTTCATGAACGTTTCACCTGCTACTAACCCAAATAACGAAATTGGCAAAGAAACCCATCCATTTGATCAAATTATTTTTATAGCTAAAGGCCAAGGTAAAGCAATCTTGAACGGCAAAAGCATCATGATTAATCCAGGTGATATTGTTTTTATTCCGCAAGGAGTTGAGCATAATGTTGTTAATCTAAGCACTAAGAATCCACTTAAAATTCTTAGCGTTTATTCGTCAACTGACATTCCTGCAAACTCAACCTATAAGACCAAAGCAGATACTCAATGAGAGAATAAGGCGGATTCAATTTAGCGAATCCGCAACCGCACAACCCATTTATTTTCAGATTTAGATCAATAAGTAGTATAATTACGCTGTAGAAAGGTGTAATTAGGGATATTGATGCGCTCCACTATGATGTTATTTCTTACAAATACGCGCCATTTTATGCTGAGCGCGATCCAAGAAATGTCGTTAATATAGACCCAGGTGAAGGCCACGGTATTTTTACTTCAGGCATGACAGAATGCGTGTCATTTGCCTTTCATGAAACGTTTAGAAGTATTGCATTACGACAAAGATTTTTCTCAAGTCAAAGCAATGCCTTTCAAATTGGAAAAAGAGAATTTTCCTCTTGATGAAACTGCTCAAAGTGATCAGGATTCTTCATCAATCAATTCTGAATCCTCTGATTCCGAATCTCCTAATGGCCCCTAAAGAGCCATTTTACCTCATCTTGTAAGCAAAAATTCGTGAATCTCTCAAAAATACTTATTCTTCACCATGAGTAATAAAGGAATAGCCAATAATTGAATCATCACTGAAAAAATAACAAGTGCCAGCACTGAGATATCGTAAAGCATGCCCATGGATGCACTTCCTAAAAACCAAAAAACACCAAATCCGGTGTTGAAAATACCATAAGCAGAGGCGCGTTGCTCTTTGGGTATCATTTTGGCAACAATGGCACGCATGAGAGATTCATGCGCACCAACGCCAATGCTCCATAAAATAACGCCTAATAAGGCTAGACTGAAATTTCCCAGAAACACAAAAGGTGCAAACAGACAGGAAATCAAGCTGATAACAATTAAAACACTAAAGCCTTTGCGATCATAAAGATGCCCGAGTAACGGTGCACTCATGGTATTAGCCCCCATGGCAATTGAATAAGCAATCGGAATCCAAATGAGTGATAAAAGTCCAGTTTTTTGAAAATGATAAGCCATTAATGGAAAATCAGCATACCCTGCTGCAATTAACGCGGCCCCAGTTAAGTAAAGCCAAAAAGCGGCACTCATCGTTGAGGTTTGCAAATGACTTTGCTCTATTTCCAAATCTTGTGGTCGGGGATAAAGCCATCGTGCAAACAGTAAAGTGATTAAAGCCAGCAAAGCAGGAATCAATAGAATTGCAAAACTGAATTGATACCCTTCTTTAAAATAAAGAGCGATTGCAATGAGGAGAGGCCCCACCATTCCCCCAATTTGATCAAGCGCTTCATGTAAACCAAACGCCCACCCCATGCCCACGTGATTTCCTGCGTGAGATAACATGGCGTCTCGAGCAGGAGCACGTATCGCTTTGCCTACACGCTCTACGAGTATCAGAATCGCAGCAACCCACCAATGCCCTACCAATGCCAGCAAAGGAACCGCTATTAAGTTACACGTATACCCTAGGATAGTGATGGTCCAATATTTTTTTGTTCGATCAGCAAGATAGCCTGAAGTGATACGTAAGACATACCCAAGTAATTCCCCTAATCCAGAGACAAAGCCCACGATGGCCGCATTAGCGCCTAATAACGCCAAATAAGGCCCAATAATGCTACGTGCTCCTTCGTAAGTCATGTCCGCAAATAGGCTGACAACGCCTAAAAGGAGAATAAACTTAAATGCTTTTTTACAGGGAAGATCTGCTTTGTGTTTGAGATTCATGAAAATAAGGCATGGATTTCTTTAGGCTCATCATCACTGACTGGGTATAAATGTGAATCCATTTTCTTATTTCTCCTTGTAACAACGTAACTCATTGACAATATAATTTTTATGCGACGTGCGTTAGTCTTCGTAAGCTTTTTGAAACTTTCTCACGATTTTATTAGTGGTATTATCAATGATTTCTCCGTGGACATCTCCGAAATTTCCATTGGCTTGCAATACCATCCACGCATAGAGTTGATCAATGTCATCCCCCTCTTTCGTTGCAATTTTTTCTTCATTGCAATAGGCATTCGCAGTGTACTGTTTTCCCATGTTATCCCTCCTTTCTAAAGGGGCTTACTACAAGTCTAGCTAGTTTAAGCGAATTTGCTACCTCTTTTTAAGGCGGAGAGCTCCGATTTCGCTATAATTAAGCAATATCGCCTAAAGGAAAATGATTGTGCAGAAAAATGAGCATTATGATTTTGAAATACCCGAAGAAGGATTAGACTACGATATTCTTGATCTCACCTTTAATCCAACAACTCAATCTTTTATCGAAGCGCATGGCATTCAACCCGGAATGCGCCTCTTGGATGTAGGCAGCGGCTCAGGAGTAATGACGCATTATCTTGCTCTTCAAGTGGGTGATCAGGGGCATGTACTGTCGATCGACAACAGCACTGAACAATTGGCGCGCGCAGAGCGCTATTGTCAACAACACGGGGATAAGAATGTCACTTTTAAACCACTTTCTGTCTATGATCTTGATTCCTATCCTGAGACCTTTGATTTAATTTACTGTCGTTTTGTTCTGCATCATCTACACAGCCCAAGACTAGCCATTCGCTTATTTTATGAAGCCTTAAATAAAGGTGGAATTTACATCGCTGAAGAAGGAATTATAAGTGCTGCATTTTCCTACCCACCCTCTCCAGCCTGGCAGTACAATCGTGGCCCTATTCTTTCTCCAGATAAAGAGCAGGACGGTTCCGAGCGAGACGGTGAATTCGGCATGAAACTCTTTTATTGGATGAAAAAATCAGGCTTCACTATACAAGACACAAAGCTCATTCAACCCGTCCTCGTCACTTCTGAGCAAAAAAAGAAATTAGTTAATGGGCACGATGCATTTAAAAAAACAGCGCTCCTTCAAGGTAAAAGTGAAGCCGAATGGGAGAGGGAACGACAAGAATTAATTCGTCTCGCTAAGGATGACTTTTCCATTGTGGGTTTTTATCAATCTTGCCAAGTATGCGGGGTTAAATAAAACATAAACTACTTCCTTTTTATTCCTAAGTCTCGTGCCCAAATGGAAGCTCAACTACCCATCGTGGTACTTACTGAGCGCTTTGACAATTCGCAGCAGTTTAAACCTCTTTTCGACTTTAAAATGACATGTCAGTTTTATTGCATTAAGATCTAATCAGTATCGACTCAATGATAAAACGGTAAACCCCAAAGATGAACTCATTCATGAAAGAAATCATTTTAGCCACTTCAAATAAAGGTAAAATTGCTGAATTAGAAGCCATCCTTTCGCCCTGGCATTGCATTCCCCAAACCAGTTTAGGTATAAAAGACGCTGAAGAAACGGGATTAAGTTTCGTTGAGAATGCAATTATCAAAGCACGACATGCCAGCCAACTTGGTAATAAACCAGCTTTAGCCGATGACTCAGGCCTTGTCGTTCAAGCGCTCAATGGTGCGCCGGGCATTTATTCTGCGCGTTATGCAGGAATGGAGGCCAGCGATAACGATAATATTCAATTGCTATTAAACAATCTTGCTGCAATCCCTGATTCACAGCGCCAAGCCTTTTTCTATTGTGCCATTGCCCTAGTTAAACATGCCGATGATCCGACTCCGCTCATTGCCATAGGCCGATTAATGGGAAAAATCACTCACACGCCAATGGGTGATCAAGGGTTTGGTTACGATCCCATTTTCTATATTGAGAGTCAGCAATGCACAGCGGCTCAATTACCTGCTAAGATTAAAAATAGCATTAGTCATCGCGCGCAAGCTTTAAATCAATTGCGCAAGCAACTTGAAAGCATTTTGTAATTATGTCCACAAATAACTGGCAAGAGGCATTATTTGCACAAGCTCTTGAACTACAACGCAAAGGCGAATTTCGCCAAGCTATTAATCTTTATGAGCAACTATTGAGTGCTCACCCTGAAGACGGTCAAACCTTGCATTTTCTCGGCTTGGCACACGCGCAGCTTGGTGATATGCAACAGGCCATCCTATGGATGGAAAAAGCGCTAAAATCCGACCCTAAAAATGCTGGTTTACATAATAATTTAGCTAACGCTTATAAAAATACTCAACAAATTGACAGGGCTCTTGAACATTATCAAATTGCCATCCAGCTTGCACCGGATTATGCACAAGCCCATCACAATCTTGCCGCAGTTTATGCTTCGCAAGATAAGTATAAGCAAGCACTTCATCATTATCGCCAGGCGGTGCATGCTTCACCTGATTTCACAACGGCTCATTTTAATTTGGGCCTTTTACTGCTGAAAAACAATCAACTGGCTGCGGCTAAAATGCAATTTAACAACGTCCTTACCCTGAATCCCGGTAACCCTGATGCTGAATTTTATTTAGGGTTGCTTCATTTAGAAGAAAATCAATTGGAAGATGCCGAAAGGCATTTTCAAAACGTTTTATTACACCACAGCGAGCACGTACAAGCGCTGACTAATTTAGGCGTGATTGCTTTAAAACGCAATGAGGGACAACTTGCGGTGGATTATTTTACCAAAGCCTTAGCAATTGATAATAGTCATCTGGAAGCGCGTAATAATCTCGCAGCCACCTTTATCCACCATGATCGATTTGAAAATGCATTGATGCATTATGACGTGTTGCTTAAACAAGATCCCAACAATATCGAATACCTGTACAATTCTGGTGTCGCTGAAATGGCTCTGGGGCATTTAAGTGAGGCGATTGTTCACTTTGAAAAACTCTTAAGTTTGGAGGAGCATCATTTTGCGACACTCAATAATTTAGCCGCAATTTATATTCGCCTTGAAGATAAAGAACATGCACGCCATTTACTTCAACGCGCTATCGCCGCAAACCCTAACGATGCATCAAGTCGCCATATGCTTAATGCGTTGACGGGTGAACAGACTAAAGCGGCCACATGCCCTGACTATGCGATGAATTTATTTAATAACTATGCGCTCTATTATGATCAACATATGCAAAACCAATTGCATTACAACTTACCGCAACATATCGCCCGATTAATTCATCAACTTGAGCTTTTTCATATCGAGAATGCAATTGATTTGGGCTGCGGTACGGGTCTAACTGGTGTCGTACTGCGTGAGGTTTGTCGCCATTTAATTGGTATTGATATTGCCGCTAAAATGCTCGCTCAAGCGAAGAAAAAAGGGATTTACGATCAAGTGGTGGAAGCTGACATTATTTCGTTTTTAAAAAAAGATAAACACGACTATGACCTTGTGGTTGCGGCAGATGTTTTACCTTATTTTAGTGATTTAAACAATATCTTTGCTGCTGTGGCAAAACACCTCAATAACAAGGGATATTTTATTTTCTCTACTGAAATTAGCCAGGATGAACCCTGGCAATTACAACCCACGGCTCGTTTCAGTCATCATCCCAACTACATTCAAGAATTATGCACTCAGCATGATTTAAAACTTGTTCATCAAGAACAGGTGATTGCGCGCAAACAAGATCAACAAGCCCTTCCCGTCCTGCTTTTTGCTGCTGAATATGTGGGAACGCCAATTGTTCTCCATTAGTCCTCTTTAGGCAATGCGACCCAGCCGTAAATCACAACGTGACGATCTGATTACGCCCGTTTTGTTTAGCTTGATGCATCGCCTCCTGTGCTCTGGCAAAAAAAGTCTCTAATGTATCCCCATGTTTCAGTGCAGTAAGTCCGAAAGAGAGAGTCAGGTTTATTTTTGTGCCGTGATAATTCAATTCGCATTCTTCGATTGCCGTGCGGAGATTCTCAAGGACTATCGTACCATGGTAGACGGAAGTGCGCTCAAAAATGAGTACAAACTCTCCCCCGCCATACCGCGCAATGAAATCCGCAGCCCGAATAGACGACTTTAGAACAGTGGCTACTTTCTTTAATGCGCTATCACCAATCGAATGTCCGTACTGATTATTTATTTCTTTTAAATGATCGATATCCGCTAACACCAACGACAATTCCCCAAATCCTCGCTGCCATCGATGAAAAGCACCTAAAATGTATTCCTTATACGCCGTTTCATTAGGCAACCCTGTTAACAGATCGTGATTGATTCTGACTTTATGAAAGGACAAATGATTCCGTATTCGCTCAGCGCCACATTCTGCTTCTTCCAATTTATTCTGTAAAATCATGATTTTTTCATTATATTCTTTCGCTCGACTTTGCTCCTCTTCACGGTAAATGCGAATTTGCTGTTCCATTTCTTCCAAGTCATTTTTAACCTTACTGGACAATTCTTCGATTGTTTTTGCTTCCTTAAGATAAGCTTTTATTTGTTGAATACGATTTTGCAATTCTATTTCAAATGCATCAGCCTCTTGTTGAGACTCCGAATTATTGCTATTCGTAAGATCAAGGTACTTACTAAAATCATGTAAATAATCAGCAAATCGATTTAAAAACCCTTTAAATTGGTCATGCTCTAAATTAAACGCTTCAATAACCAAATCCGTTAATGCATCCACAACCTCTGTCAATGAGCTGGTAGTTAATTGCTTTTTTAAATGCATTTTCAGGGCTTGCAGTTTATTAGCCAAATCTTCCGGAATAAGTATGTGTTCGAGCAATTGATTAAGACGGCTGTTAATTTGAAAATCAATAAAGGGTTGGGAAGGTTTGTGAAGTTCTGCGACTTTTCCTAACTGCAGAGAAACTTGCTGATAATTGGTTAATTGCTTAGTAACCCAATTGATCGCATCTTCGAGCAATTTATTAAATTTTTCAATCAGTAAATGCTCATCATCCTCTTTTTTAATGGACTGCGCAGCCTGTCTAAATGCCTTTTTCTCTTGCTCCGTAATTGCTATACGACTTAACAAATCCGTCTCTTGTTTAATAAAATCAGTGAGGTTTGCTTGCGTGAGTTGCTTCTTTTCCTTCAAATTAGACATCGCATTAACCAGCAACTCAACACTTTTCTTAATTTTTTTACTGTCCTTATTTTCTTTAAGATTGGTTCGCAAGTTATGGATCTGTTTATCAAGACTGACATGAATGCCATGAGGAAGGAGACTTAATTGATAAATGGCACTTTTCAGCACATTAATCTCATCCTCTAACTGATGACATTTCAATTTATACTGATTAACAGTATTCGCAATTTTACTTTTCAGTTCTTGTTCAAGCATAGGCCAATTCCATTTAAGTGAATCCAACTTTGCGAAACTATGCTAACTAATCCATTGCTTAAGGTTGGTTATAACATAAGTATATACTATTCACTCTTTTCCTGGCGAAAGGTCTCTGATATAGGTTAGATAACCTGGAAAATCATCCCTTTCACCTTGAACAAGCGCTAAATAGGCTTTTTTTATGGCAGTGGTTACTTTTCTCTCATCTGCCTGAGCCAATTTATTGTCATTAATCGAATTGATCGCGGTTACTTCAGCGGCAGTTCCTGTAAAAAATGCTTCGTCAGCTTGGTAAGCGTCTTCTAAAGAAAGATCTTGCTCAATGACATTGAAACCCATATTGCGCGCCAGCTTGACCACCGTGTCACGCGTAATTCCTGAAAGTATCCCTCCTAATTTGGGGGTATAAATCACGCCATTTTTGACGATGAAAAAATTCTCTCCTACCCCTTCGGTAATATACCCGTTGCTATCCAGAAATAAGGCTTCGTGGTAATGCGTACCTTGCAATTCGAGAGAGGCTAAAATGCCATTGATGTAATGTCCGCATAATTTGGCATCAACAACGGTAGAATCTGGATGAATCCGAATGTAACGACTAATTTTTACATCAATACTGTCGTGCGGGAGATAAGCGCCCCAGGGCCAACAGGCAATGACAAATTCAATCGGATTGCCAATAGGGTTGACACCCATCTTACTGTAACCATAAAAAGCAATAGGCCTTATATACCCGGCCTCCAGGTTGCTATTACGTACGACCTCTTTGATAGCTGAAATAATTTCCTCTTTTGAGTAAGCCAACTGCATTTTTAAGGTCGCAGCGGAATATAAAAAACGATCAACATGATCAATTAAACGAAATATTGCCGGCCCTTGAGCAGTCTTGTAAAAGCGAATACCTTCGAAAGCCCCGCCTCCATAATGTAAGGTATGCGACAACACATGAATTTTCGCATCGGCCCACGGTACAAACTTTCCGTTTTGCCATATTGTTTCTGTCGTTTGCATCATGTCTTTCTCCTAATCAGCCATTCCTGCGCTGAAGAATAAGGGCCGTGTTGGCAATGAATTCCCTTAAAAAGAAACAACTAAATTTTTATCGATTTCTTGTAATTCTGATTTAAACAAAATTTGAATTTGCTTCAGACTTTCGTGATCTTTTGCTTCAAAACGAGCCACTAAACAAGGCGTTGTATTCGAAGCTCGCAATAATCCCCAGCCATGTTGAAATTCAACACGCAGCCCATCGATAGTAATAATATTGGCATTAGGAAATTTAGCCTGTTCGCTAAAGCGTTGCATAAATGCAAATTTTTCCTCTTCAGCGATAGGGATCTTAATTTCAGGGGTATTGACACTATTAGGAATCGTCGCAAATTGTTCACTAACAGATTGTTCGCTCAAGCTGATAATTTCTAATAATCGGCAAGCACTGTAAAGGGCATCATCAAAACCATACCAGCGATCTTTGAAGAAAAGGTGACCACTCATCTCCCCAGCCAATGCTGCGTTTTCCTCTTTCATCACGCCTTTAACAATGGAGTGGCCCGTGGGACACATTTTAGCTACCCCATTAGCATCCTCAATCACCCGCGCTAGGTGACTTGAGCATTTCACATCATAAACAATGGTTGCTCCCTGATTGCGCTTTAGCACTTCGCGCGCGTAGAACATCAGTAAGCGATCAGGCCAAATGACTTCTTCCTGATTTGTCACAACTCCTAAGCGATCTGCATCACCATCAAATGCTAAACCAATATCTGCTTGATGATGCACAATCGCTTTTTTCAAATCAATCAAATTGGCTTCAATAGTGGGATCAGGGTGGTGGTTGGGGAATCGCCCGTCCACATCACAATACAGCGGAATAACTTCGCAACCCAATGCAGCAATCACCTCAGGAACGACTGGTCCGGCAATACCATTGCCACAATCGACAACTACTTTGAGCGGACGATGTACTTTAATATCCCTTATGATGCGGTTGACATAATCGGGGATAATATCAAATGAACGGGCCATCCCTTGACCATCTTGAAACTTTCCAACCACAATGAGCTCGTAAAGCTGCTCAATATCAGCTTGTACAAGCGTTTTGCCAGCCAAAACCATCTTAATGCCATTATAATCGGCAGGATTATGACTACCGGTTACCATTAAACCCGAATCGATTCCTTGCGTGTTCGTAGCATAATACATGACTGGTGTGGCCACGGCACCTAAATCAATCACGGTAATGCCACTATCAAGCAAACCCTGCTTCAGCGCAGCAGCCAAATTATCACTGGTAAGTCGACCATCACGAGCGATAAAAATCTCATGCCGTTTTAAATCGCGAAGACGACAACTGATTGCTCTTCCAATGGTATAAAAATCATCTTCATTTAATTGTTTCCCAATGACGCCACGAATATCGTAAGCTCTAAACACAGAACGCTCTACTTGTTTTTGTCGATAAACCATTTATTCTCTCCCTGAACTACCAAAGCCACCATGCCCGCGGCTCGTTTCTACAAAGCTGTCAACGACTTCAAAAGCAGCCCTCACAACAGGCAAGAAAACCAATTGGGCAATGCGTTCACCAGGGTTCACCGTAAAATGCTCTTGATTGCGATTCCAACAGGAAATTTTTAGTTCGCCTTGATAATCTGAATCGATCAATCCCACCAAATTTCCCAACACAATGCCATGCTTATGCCCTAAACCAGAGCGAGGAAGAATGACTGCTGCCAAATGGGGATCAGCAATATAAATGGCAAGCCCGGTGGGCAATAAAACCGTTTCTTGAGGTGCAATTTGTAATGGCGCATCAATGCAAACGCGCAAGTCAAGACCGGCCGAGCCGGAAGTGGCGTAAGTTGGCAATGGGATTGCATCACCTACGCGCGGATCCAGTATTTTTAGTTGAATGGGTTGTTCCATGCTACTCCCCTGATTTTCGATGGTCGGTATTTTGAATACTTGCAGCGAGGATTGCAATAATTTGGCCCGCCAGCCTTACTTTATGGGTCAAATGAAGCTCGACTTGTTCATTTTTAGTTAAAACAGTCACCTGATGAGTATCCGTATTGAAACCCAAGCCATGGCCAACTTGATTAGCGATGATCATGTCCAGCTTTTTAGCAAGTAGCTTATCTTTTGCATTTTTCACGACGTGAGACGTTTCTGCTGCAAATCCCACCACATAAGCGCATCGGCCACTGGTCGCCACATCGCTAAGAATATCCGCGTTAAGAGCGAGTTTCAGTGTCAATGCGGAGTGAGTTTGTTTCTTTATTTTTTCGCTGGAAGGCGCTTGGACACCATAATCAGCAACAGCCGCTGTGCCTATAAATATCATTCCTTTGTGCAGATGCTGCATGACAGTGTCATGCATGGCCTTCGCCGAATCGACTTGATAACACCTCACACCGATAGGCGGAGAAAGTGCTGTGGGGCCGCTGACAAGAATCACTTTAGCACCGGCTAAATGCGCTGCCTCGGCTAAAGCATACCCCATCTTACCTGAGCTGTTATTACTAATAAAACGAATCGGATCGATAGGCTCACGTGTAGGTCCTGCTGTGATCATAACTGTTTGACCGGCCAAAAGCTGGTTCACTTCATGTAATCTTAGCGCATTAATTATAGAATGAACCTCAGCCATGCGACCAAAGCCTTCTTCTCCACACGCTTGCGAACCCTCCCCCGGCCCGAACAAAATAACGCCTCTTTTAGCAAGGAGTTCGCAATTCGCTTGCGTAGCAGGATGTGCCCACATTGAACGATTCATTGCGGGGCAAACAATAACCGGAGTCTCTGCAACCAAATAAAGCGTCGTTAAGAGATCATCGGCCAAACCGTTCGCCATCTTTGCAATACAATTAGCTGTCGCAGGCGCGATAACGAGATAATCTGCCCATCGGGCCAATTCAATATGTCCCATCGCGCGCTCAGCTTGCTGATCAAACAAATCAAAGCGTATATCTTCCGCTCCCAAGGCTTGTAATGTGAGTGGGGAAATGAATTGTTGCGCGGACTTCGTCATCACTACGCGCACTCGAGCTCCCAATTGGGTTAGCTCACGGACCAGATAAGCTGTCTTATAAGCAGCAATGCCACCACAAATACCGAGGAGAATTTTTTTATTGATGAAATCTTGCATGGTCTCTCGTTTTTGATAAGAATAACTGCGATCAAACCACAAACCTCGTCATAAAGGAATAACGATGACTTTCTCGCAAGCAATTCGCCCCTTGCGTCTACGTGAGAAACTCCTCACGCAAGGCGTGCAAAGCCTTTCCGATATGGAATTATTGGCTGTCTTTATCAGCTCTGGTAGCGGTAAAAAATCGTGCCTGCAATTAGCCACCGATCTAATGAATTACCTTGGTGATTTACGTGCTATTTTAAATGCCGATCAACAAGCCTTTATCCAAGTGTCAGGTCTTGGACTAGTTCGTTATACGCAATTACAGGCCGTGCGCGAAATGTGTCGTCGCAGTGATTTTATTTCTCTGCAAAAAGAGATTCAATTGACCAATTCACAACAAACCCATGTTTATCTTAAACGCCAATTGCGCGATAAAAAAAACGAAACGTTTGTTGGCTTATTTCTTGATAATCAGCATCGC
Organism: Legionella maceachernii; assembly: GCF_900167045.1. GTDB lineage: Bacteria > Pseudomonadota > Gammaproteobacteria > Legionellales > Legionellaceae > Tatlockia > Tatlockia maceachernii. Next base: position 85,179 of record NZ_FUXJ01000012.1, read on the forward strand.
GTCCTCGCGTATGAGGAGTTGTTCACGGGTACAATCAACGCAGCCAGCGTTTATCCGCGCCCTATTGTTGAGCGCGCTCTTCAATTAAATGCCGCAGCTTTAATTCTCGCACATAATCATCCGTCCGGATTAGCGGATGCAAGTGAGCAAGATATTGCCATCACCCAACGGCTTACTCAAGCTTTACAATTAGTGGATGTCCGTTTACTGGATCACCTCATTATTGGTGATAACGAGGTTTATTCCATTACCAGTCAAATAAAATGGGGTTGTCATTAGAGGCTTTAGCAGCTCTGCAAATATTGATCCATACTTCTAAAAGAAAGATTTTGGCGATTAAGGAAGATCTATGCGGATTAAAAGAACGATTTTCTTCTTAGCAAGCGTCTCATTAATTGGCCTAGTGCTTACCGATTTCATCAAAAATAAACCGCTATTTTCTATCACACGCTCAGAGGCAGCAACTCAAGCTGAAGAAATAACTCCATTGGTCACCCCTTCTGTTTACGCCAATGCAAATGCTGGAATGCTTAGTGATGCCACAAAAGACGCACTTCCCCGTGTCTATGTTCCTAATAGTGAAGAAGGGACTGTTTCTGTCATTGATCCCGCTACTTACAAAGTGGTAGACACGTTTAAAACCGGCACACTGCCTCAACATGTCGTTCCCTCTTATGATCTCAACACCTTATGGGTGCTCAATAATCACTCCAATACGGTCACACCGATTAATCCCACTACGGCTAAACCTGGAAAAGCTATTCGCGTTACTGATCCATATAACCTCTATTACACCCCTGACGGACGGTTCGCTATCGTGGTTTGTGAAGCCCATCGCCAGCTGGAATTTCATGATCCTCAAACAATGAAATTAGTGGAAATCATGCCGGCTAAGTGCAAAGGGCTAAATCACATGGATTTTACCCAAGATAACCGTTACGGCGTAGTCACTTGCGAATTTTCAAGCCAACTGATGAAATTTGATGTCGAAAAACATAAAGTGGTCGGTTATTTATCACTAGGCACGCGTAAAACCAGTATGCCTCAAGATATTCGGCTTTCTCCAGATGGGCGTACTTTTTACGTTGCAGACATGATGCGCGACGGTGTTGTTTTGATTGATGCCGACAGTTTCCGTGAAATAGGATTTATCCCCACGGGGAAAGGCACTCATGCTGTTTACCCTAGTCGCGACGGCCATTATTTCTACGTATCTAACCGGGGTTGTCATCAGTTGCATTGTCCCCCCAATGGACCAGGTAGTATCACTGTGATTGATCCTAAAACGCAAACGATTGTTACCAATTGGCCTATCCCTGGTGGAGGCAGCCCAGACATGGGCAATGTGAATGCTGATGGAACAGAGCTTTGGCTCTCTGGTCGCTATGACAGTGAGGTTTATGTGTTTAACACCGCAAATGGAGTGCTTACTCATCGTATTCAGGTAGGTGAAGGCCCTCACGGCCTTACAGTTTGGCCGCAACCAGGGCGATTCTCACTGGGACACACGGGGAATATGCGTTAATCAATCAGCAGGATCATTAAAGCCACAAGTTGACTAATTACAAATCTCCTCAGTATAATCCCGAATTTTTTAGGGGCGTCATTGTGAAGCATCATTTAATCTCAGGGGCTGCTATTTTTCTAGCCTATGGCTTAGCCCAAGCGAATGTTTCTACCATTCTTATAAAAAATTCAGGTGACGATAACACCAGTCAAATCCGCTTTACATTAAACAATCAAGCCAATGCCGACATCCTGTCTGATTCAACGCTAGTTCCGTCCTTCGCTAGAGTGGTTGCTGCTCAAGAAGCTGTCACTTTTAATGTTGAAATCCCTGAAGAAGTGGGAACCCAACGCATTCGCTATTCTAACGGCAAGTTAGGCTGTGACTTTTATATTGATACCCAGAGCCAAAATTCAGGACCCGGTTTTCCACCCGTCTTTTTCTCCTACGTTACAGCAGTACCCATTAGTTTTGACTCACGATGCGATGCAACTTCTATTGGCGGAGTAAACCATCTAGCAGTTTCTTTTATGAAATTCTCAGGGAATGGCCAATAAGAAGATTCACCCCTTATACATTGCATAGGAGTGTATCACTAGAGCAAAAAAGAGCTTTGTTTTTTCAAGCACTTTTCACTGCCACAAAGTGTCTAAAATCCTCTAAGGTGGAATGATTGACATCTTCTGGTCTGCATTAAGCGCTGGCCCTTGACGCGCAGAACAGTGGCTCACTTTCAATGTCTTTTGCGCAGATACCGCGCAAGTTATGAGGTAATCTGACCCACTCGCAATAGTGAGCGTTGCTTCACCGGGGATATCACCCTCAACAAAAATTCGATAATTAAAAGGATTCATCATATTCTTTTTAAACATGTCGGACATGCATTTCGCGAACTCCGCATTCGCCGTATGTTTTACCTCATAGCAATCACGCATAACTTGAATAGCCGCGTTCAAAACAGCCGCGTTTAACTCGTCGGCAGGAGATGCTAGACTACACAATGGGAGAAATAATAAGACGCCCAATAATCTCGCTTTGGCGTTAAGTAGAAGCACAGTCGTCCTTAGCTTAACGGAGAGAATGAATTAATTATAGTTGCTAAATCATTGAACGATCCCATAATTAATTTAAGTGCTTGAGATGCTTAAAGGAAAAATAGGATGACTGCAAAGCAAGTTTCTTTTGAAAATCAAGAAGGTATATTACTCCAAGGGATCATGGAAACCTCAGACAAAAACACGCCTATCTATGCCATTTTTGCCCACTGTTTTACTTGTTCCAAAAACTCGATTGCCGCCTCGCGAATCAGTCGCTCTTTAGCCAAAAAGGGAATCAATGTGTTGCGTTTTGATTTTACTGGCCTAGGTGATAGCAGCGGAAATTTCTCTGAGACGAATTTCACCTCTAACATTAATGACCTAATGGCGGCTTTCCGTTTCCTGCAAAATCAATTTTATGCACCCAAGGTGCTTATTGGTCATAGTTTGGGTGGTGCCGCTGTTTTGGCTGCTCTTAATCATCTACCGACGATTGATGTTACGGTGACGATTGGTGCTCCTGCTTACGCCGCGCATGTGACGCATAATTTTAATGATAAGCTTTCCGAAATAGAGCAGCAGGGTAAAGCAGAAGTTAATCTGGGCGGCAAACAACTGACACTCACCAAACAATTTCTTGATGACTTAGCTCATTATCACAGCCTTTCATTTTTGGGAAAAATCAAAACAGCATTGCTCATTTGCCACTCACCGCTGGACCAGATTGTAGCCATTGAAAACGCACAGGAAATTTTTAAAGCCGCAAAACACCCTAAATCTTTTCTCTCATTGGGCCATGCCGATCATTTAATCAGTAAACAAATTGACGCTACCCTTTTAGCAGAGGTAATCACTGCTTGGAGTACTCGTTGGGTTCAATCGGTCGAATAGACCATTGGTCCTGTTGCGTATTAAGATACATCATTAGATAATCTAGTCTATCTTGACTTGCATCAGCGATTTACAGATATGGAGATTCTAAATGCTCAGACGCCTGATTTTCATCCTATTTGCTTACCTACTTATCCCACCTCTGCATGCTGGAAAAGAAACCATACGCATTGCCCATCAAAATAATTATCCACCCTTTGTCTACGTTAAAAATGGCAAATCAGTGGGTCTGGTGGTTGACATTCTCCAGGCGGTCGCTACAAAACAAAAAATGAGCATTCACTTTGTCCCCGTTCCTTTTGCGCAAGTACAAAAGGCACTTACAGAGGGACAGGCAGAAGCCATCATGCCTCTTGCAATTACTTCAGAACGACGAAAATTGTATGACTTTAGCACACCCTTGGTGATGACCGGTGGCGCCCTTTTTGTGAAATCACCAGAACCTACTCCCACCACTCTAGCTGCTTTGTCAGGTAAGATTGTTGTTACACCCAAAACAGGCCCTTTTGCCAGTTATATTCAGGAAACTGCCCCAGATATCAATCTCGTTATCACCGAAAATTATGAGCGAAGTTTCGATTATATTCTCAGCGGAAAAGCAGATGCGGCAGCGCTTAATTTCCAGGTAGGGAAAGCCATGATTAAGAAAAATTTCTCCGGTAAAGTGACCATGCCCAGAAAAATGTTCACCGAGCTGCCATTGGCAGTTGCCTTAAAAAAAGGACAGCATCCTGAGTTTTTGCATCGTTTAAATGCAGGTCTAGCCATGTTGCGTACTGACGGCACTTTGCAGTGGCTTTATAAAAAATGGAAAATTCGTTAGAAGGGTAACTTAACTCATTGCATCCAAACTATAATTTGAGTAGCTGAGCTCTTAATAAGAAATCATTTTCTGTTAAAAGCTTATTTCTTCACTCTCAAAAGGATAATGCCATCATGTGCCGATTTGTCGCTTATCTTGGTACTGGAGTTTTACTGGAGCATATCTTAGTCCAGCCAAATAATTCGATCATCATGCAAAGTTTACACGCGCGGGAAAGCACTATTCCTACCAATGGGGACGGTTTTGGGGTAGGTTGGTATGCGCCCGAGATTAATCCAGAGCCTGCATTATTCACCTCTGTGTTTCCTGCATGGAATGATCGCAATTTACTGCAATTAACTGCAAAGATTAAATCACCTTGTTTCTTTGCGCATATTCGCGCAGCGGGAGCCGGCGGTGTAACTACTTACAATTGCCACCCTTTTGTTCATGAAAAATGGATGCTGATGCATAACGGTGATATCAGTGATTTTATCTTGGTAAAACGGCATTTGCGCCATTTGCTTGAAGATGATATTTATCATTGGATTCAAGGTGAAACCGATTCAGAACATTTATTCGCATTATTCTTGCAGTTTGCGCGAGGAAGAGATCTCACTACATTGTCGGTTGTCGCCGATGTTTTACAAGAGACCATTTTGCAAATTAACGAACTCGTTGAACATTACAGTAAAAACCATGACTCTTATTATAATCTTTGCCTTACCGATGGAAAACGGATTGTTGCCAGTCGCTATTGCACCGCTAAAGACGAGCAACCTGAAAGTTTGCATTATTTTTCTGGAAAATGCCTTTATCGCCATCTCCATGAAGAACATCACGAAGCCGTGGTGGTTAGCTCAGAAATACTGACTGATTTTAAAGCCGATTGGCAAACTGTTCCTCCTAATAGCTTTCTATTGGTTGACTACGATCGCAGTATTAAAATACGTTCCTTTTAATTAAGAATTAGGACTTGGCTGAGTAATAGCCGTTTAAAAGTAGATATGCTACATTGATTATTCGTTATTAGCGCAAGAGAATTGCATGCGGCAGTTTGTTCTTTTTCTTATATCAGTATTTACCCTTATTTCGGTAAGCTCAGCACAAGAAGTACTGACTATAACAATTGATGATCGACAAACCACCTATACCCCCGAAAGTTTATTCAAACATCCGAACCTGGTTATTGTTAAGCAGGTCCATCTACCGACCTACCCTGGCCAATCCTTTGATTTGAAAGCGATTCCTTTATGCAATTTACTGAACATCAATGATAAAACAGTCGGTAGCATATTGAAAATTCGTGCCTCCGATAAATACGTTTCTTACTTTAACCTGCACCGAATTCATCCCTGTGATAAAACCAGAGCCTCAACTGCTTATATTGCCATTGAAGACCCCAATAAGCCTTGGCCTATTGTCAGTAAACTTAAACGTTCAGCAGGACCCTTTTATTTAATTTGGCAAGGCGAAAAAGTATCGCAAACCGATTGGATTTTTGGAACCGAAGCGATTAGCACCACCACACACAACCCCTTCTCTACCCTTCTACCGGCTAACAGCACAGGCCAGGAAGCGAAGGGTCTTGAGATCTTTTCCAGCAAATGCGGGGTTTGCCATTCGATTAATCTCGTGGGCAATTTGGAATTAGGCCCTGACCTTAATTTTCCTATGAATCCTACTGAATATTTTTCCGAAGCTTTATTGCGTCAATTTATTCGTAATCCTCAATCAGTACGCTTTTTAAAAAACGACAAAATGTTTCCTTTTTCTGAAAAATTGTTACCCAACGAAGAATTGGATGCGATCATCGCCTTTTTAAAATTAATGCGTGCTTATAAAATACAAACTGTCCCTAAGAATTTACTTTCGAGCAATGATTCGATGGAATCATTTAAATAAGAAGAGCCCTCATGCGTGCGTTCTGACATGTTCATTTCCTTTCTTCACGGGCAGTTCACGAAAATGAATTGTCACTTAGTCTATCTTTAATCCGATCAAAGACAGAGGCTTGTATACCAATCTGGAAAAACCCAGAAAAAGTGTATAATGGGACATTCATAACTCTGGCAAAAGTATGATAGATCGAATTACTGTTGATGGAGGCTGATAAAGGGATTCTAAATCCACCAGCAGGGTAATTCAGATCAAGCGCATTGATTGCCTCAACGGCTTTAATTGCCCGCAGCCAATATTGAATACACTTGTCCCCTTCATACACCGTATGATACGCATCGATGGGTAGGGCGTAATTTCCTCTTTGTAAATGATATTCTCTAGCAAAATGCGCATTATAAATCACACAGTGCGCTTTCAAACTGTGATCTTTCTTATACCCAATAGGGACTATTTTACCCGTTTTTCTTGACGTGGCAAGACCGTGCAACTGCGCTATAACGGTGTTGCTTTCACTCTCTCTTAACACCCAAAAATTGTGGGCAAAACACTTAAGAAATGGAATCGGCAACTTAAACAATGCTGCCTGAATACAATAATTCGACATGACGGCAAACCTCTGTATTAGTTTCAGTTTAGTTCATTGTGAGGATTCCTAATAATTTTTCAAATAAAAACAAAGCGATTTGCTTTTTTTATGCGGAAAGGTTAAAATATTGCACGTTTTGTCCAGTCAGTTCCTCAAAATGCAAGAATCGCCGGATTATTTTGATTTTTCGCAATTGTCCTCGGATGAAATTGCCTGCCTGCTTAAAAAACACCACTTGCGACTTACCGTTGATGAAGCCCTCACTATCCAAAATACGCTCTTGAAACGCCCACCTACTTATGCGGAATGCGTCTTGTGGTCTATTCAAGGTTCCGAACATTGCTCATATAAAAGCAGCCGCAAGCACTTAAACCAATTCATTACCAGTGCGCCTCATGTGATTCTTGGACCCAAAGAAGACGCGGGAATTGTTGCTGTAGCAACCGATAAGCACAATCGACGCTACGGGATCGTAGTCAGCCACGAATCGCATAATCATCCTTCACAGCTTGTACCCTATGAGGGCGCGGCCACAGGTGTTGGGGGTAACGTTCGAGATGTTTGTTGCATGGGCGCTGAGGTGATCGCTGTGGCAGACAGCTTGCGTTTCGGGGATATCAATCGTCCAAAGACGAAATGGCTTCAGCAGGGGGTAGTTCGCGGTATTGCAGGGTACGCTAATCCACTCGGCATTCCTAACTTAGCGGGCGATACCTATTATGACGAAGCTTACAATGAGAATTGTTTGGTTACTGTAGTAACGCTTGGTGTCGTCCGAGAAGATCAAATTATCCATTCATACGCACCAGCCAACGCGCAAGATTACCAATTTATTTTAGTGGGCAAACCCACTGACAACAGTGGATTTGGCGGTGCTGCCTTTGCTTCAGCAACGCTCAGCGAAGAAGAGCAAGAAAAAAATAAAGGCGCAGTGCAAGAGCCCAATGCCTTTTTACAGCGGCATATCCTTAAATCGAACTACGCCATGTTTGAATGGTTGCGCGAGAATAATTTAACTGATCGTGTTGGCTTTAAAGACTTAGGCGCAGGTGGCGTTGCCTGTGCGAGCGTTGAGTTGGCTGAGGCCGCAGGCTATGGCGCGGAAATTAACCTTGACCTTGTGCCCACGAGCATCAAAAATTTATTGCCTGCTGTCGTCTTATGTTCTGAAACGCAAGAACGATTCATGTGGGTTGTTCCGCAAGATTTAACTGAAATTTTCTTAAACCATTACAACAAACGTTTCGCTTTACCTGAAATTTGTGATGGTGCACAAGCTACCGTTATCGGTAAGCTGCGACAGGATGGTTTATATGTTGTCAAAGCCAATGGCAAAGAAATTGTATCGGCTAAGGCAGAAGATATTACCAAAGGCATTTTATATGATCGTCCCTACTGTGCTAAACAACAGGTCAATACGGAACCCCCGGCTTTTGTCGTTGAAGATTACAACGAACTGCTGCTTAAGCTCTTAGCGCATGAAAACATCGCTTCGCGCTCCCCCATTTATGAAACATACGATAAACAAGTTCAAGGCCGCTCAGTCATTGAACCGGGATGGGCTGACGCAGGCGTTATGGCTCCTTTCAATGAAGAGAAGTACCCTGTGGAAATCCGGCAAACAGGCGTTGCCCTGTCCGTTGACCATAACCCACGCTACAATAAAATTGATGCGTTTTGGGGAGCAGTTAACGCGGTCGTTGAATCCGTGCGTAATGTGGTTGCCGTTGGCGCTTGGCCACTCGCACTAACTGATTGCCTTTGCTTCGGCAATCCAGAAAACCCAGAGCAAATGGGCGAGTTTGTGGATTCTGTACGTGGCATTACCGAAGCCTGTAAAGCAATTAAGATGCTTGATAATCCGGAAAGTAGCCTCCCTATTATTTCAGGAAATGTCTCCCTTTATAACGAATCAGCGCAAGGTTCTATTCCTCCGAGCCCTATTATTAGCTGTGTGGGCGCCATGACGGATTACACTAAAGCCATTCGTTATGATTTGAAACAGCCTAACTCAATCTTGCTAATGGTTGGCGAGCGCAAAGATGAGTGCGGTGGCAGTGTTTATTATCAACTTTATCATCAACTAGGTAGCCGTCTCCCTAAGCCGGACCTCACCGCGTTGACCAACGAAATTGCTGCTGTGCATTTAGCCATTCAAAAAGGGTTGATTTTATCTGCTCATGACATTGCAGATGGTGGGATCGCTGTGACGCTGGCTGAGATGAGCTTTAACAATAAAATTGGTGTGAACGTGACCATACCCGGTGACTTACCCAATGATAAAAAACTGTTTTCTGAAAGCGGTGGTTTTGTTCTCGAAGTTTCCCCACAAAATTTAGCCGCAGTTGAACAATTGCTGAATGATTATTCTGTGTTCTTTAAAGCGATCGGTGAAACGATGGAAGCACCTCAGTTGATATTCAATTCTATTATCAATTTACCTATCAGTGCAGCAAGTACGGCCTGGGAAAAAGGTTTAGCTGGGAGACTCATCTAATGTCAAGTATTGATTATAAAGCGGCAGGTGTAGACGTCGAGGCGGGTAACGAAGCCGTTCGTCGTATCAAAAAAGCAGTGGAAACCACCTTTTCCCCTCAAGTATTGACAGGAATTGGTAGCTTCGGTGCCATGTATGACATTAAAAACCTCATGCAGGAGTATGAACACCCTGTTCTTGTACAGAGTATTGATGGTGTGGGTACGAAAATGATGGTGGCCAAAATGATGCAAAAATTCGATACGATTGGTATCGATTTAGTCAGCGCAACGACCAATGACATCATTGTTCTCGGTGCAAAGCCACTCACGCTTCTTGATTACATTGCCAATGATAAGCTAAATCCTGATATTGTTGATCAAATCATCCGCGGTATCGTCCTTGCCTGTAAAGAAAATAATATTTCCTTAGTGGGCGGAGAAACCGCCGAAATGCCTGGTACTTATCTTCCTGGCGAAAATGATTTAGTGGGTGTAATTACAGGTGTAGTAGACAAAGCAAAAGCTATTGAAGGAAAAGGCATTGTTGAAGGGGATATAGTGGCCACTTTTCCCTCCAGCGGTTTACACACGAATGGTTATTCCCTCGCTAGAAAATTGCTTTTTGAGGTGGCTGGATACCGTGTTGAATCACAATTCCACGATTTCACTCACAGTATTGGCGAAGAGCTGCTCATTCCTCATCTCAATTACACTAACCCTGTTTTAAGTATTTTACAAAAAAACATCCCCATCAAAGGAATGGCTCATATTACAGGGGGAGGGCTGCTAGAAAATATACCTCGTGTATTACCAAAAAATTGCTCCGTTGAAATTCACAAAAACAAAATTCCTGAACGTCCCCTATTTAATCTTTTACGTAAGCTAGGTAACTTGAATGATGATCAAATGTACCGCACGTTTAATATGGGAGCAGGATTAGTTCTAATATTGGCGCCAGAGACGCTATCTCCCATTCGTGACGTTTTAACCCATTTCCCTTCGTTCCCACTCTATGAGATTGGTCGAGTAGTCAAAGGGGATCAACAGGTAAAATTGCTATGATACGAATCGGATTAATTCAATTTCCAGGGTCAAATTGCGAACGCGAAACCTCGTTAGCAGTGAAACGTGCTGGAATGGAGCCTGTCGAGTTCTTATGGAATGAGCCCTTAGATAAACTCCGTCATTTGGACGGTTATATCCTTGTCGGTGGTTTTTCCTATGAAGATCGTTCCCGAGCTGGAATTATTGCCGCCTTAGATCCGGTTATTCAAGAAATCCGAACACAAAGCGAAGCAGGAAAGCCGGTATTAGGGATTTGTAATGGCGCTCAAATTCTTGTGGAATCGGGTTTAGTTCCAGGCCTTGAAAAGAATAATGCGCCTATTGCTCTCACTGAAAATAAGCGAATATTAGACGGCAAAATTGTAGGAACAGGATTTTATAATGCCTGGGTTCACATGCGCTTAAGTACCCAGCATCAGCATAATGCATTCACACGCTACCTTACTCCCATGGATTTTATTCATCTTCCGACTGCTCATGCTGAAGGGCGCTTTCTCATGCCAGAAACGTTGTTAAGCGCGATAGAGAATCACGGATTAAATCTTTTTCAATATTGTGATGCGAAAGGGAATGTGATTGATAATTTCCCGATTAATCCTAACGGTTCGATGGGCAATATTGCAGCCATTAGCAATCTAAAAGGAAATATCTTAGCCATGATGCCTCATCCCGAACGCACTCCAAATGGGGATGCTCTTTTTAAATCGATGCGCGATTATATTGCAGACAATCATCACAAAGTAACAACTCATATCCCTACTTCACTTCCACATCCAGCATTAAGAGGAAATGAGCTATTACCTTTTAAAAAAATTCCTGGTAGCCATTTATGTTTAGTGAAATTAATTATCACCGATAACCAAGCTTTAACAGTGCAAAAAACCCTAAGACGTTTAGGTTTTCCAGTCACCGTGAATCGCTTTGAGCACTGGGAAATTGATTGCGACTCAGCAGAAGCACTCGACATACTTAAAAAATCCGAGCTCTTGTATTCAGCGCGAAAAGAACGCGAAGTGTCTTCGAGTGAAGTTTGCACTAACGATACGTTGTCTTTTCTAGTACGCTCTAAAGAAGATCTTAAAGGCCAACAAACGCTGCAAACGCTTAAAACGCACTATTTCGTCCAGCAGGTCCATCAAATTAAACATGGTGTTGTATGGCAATTTCAATCTGAGGAAGCCGACCTCACAGGGTTAATAGACAATATTTTATTAACTAACATTATTGGGAATCCTTATGCTCACGAACACTACCTCTATCCATCCACAGTATGAGAACAAAATTCGGGCCGCGCTCCCATTTTGTCTTAATCAGACCGATTTACCCATCGGCGATCAATACCGTGGAAAAGTAAGAGACTCTTATGATTTGGGCGAGCATATTTTATTGATTACGACAGATCGACTCACGGCTTTCGATAGGCATCTGGCACTTATCCCCTATAAAGGAGCAGTGCTCAATCTAACGAGTGCGTGGTGGTTTGAACAAACCACAAACTTAGTGCCTAATCACATTGTCGCCGTTCCCGATCCGAATGTGGTTGTGGCGAAAAAATGCCGCGTTTTTCCTATTGAATTTGTGGTAAGAGGCTACATTAGCGGAACCACAGGCACGTCTTTGTGGACGCAATACCAAAGCGGTGTGCGCAACTATTGTGGGATTACATTTCCTGAAGGATTAAAAAAGAATCAGCAACTTGAACAACCTGTTCTAACACCGACAACTAAAGAAAAAATTCATGATCGTCCTATTTCTCCTGCCGAAATCATCTCCGAAGGTTGGATGAAGGAAGAAGATTGGTTAGAGGCAAGTAGTCTAGCCATTCAATTGTATCAACGTGGTGTAGAACTTGCTCAAGAACATGGTTTGATTTTAGTGGATACCAAATATGAGTTTGGCCGCGATGCGAATGGAAGAATAGTGGTCGTGGATGAAATACACACACCGGATTCAAGCCGATATTGGCTAGCGGATAGCTATCAAGCCCGCATTGCTGAAGGCTTGGAACCTGAGAATATAGATAAAGAATTTTTGCGATTGTGGTTTGCCAAAAACTGCGATCCTTATCACGATAAAGAGCTACCCCAAGCCCCAGAAAACCTCGTGGTGGAGTTGTCTTCGCGTTACATTCGACTCTACGAAAGAATCACGGGTAAGCCCTTTAGTTTTGCAGATCATGAGGAACCCGCAGAACAGCGCATCGCAAGGAATATTGCAAATTTTTTAAGGTAATTCAAACATGTGTGGGATAGTTGGTATTTACAGTCATGAACAAGTCGCCTATGAGCTCTATGAGAGCCTCATCCATTTGCAGCATCGAGGCCAAGACGCCGCGGGAGTGCTTACTTGTGATCAACGCTTCTACACCAAACATGGTTTGGGATTGGTACAAGAAATTTTCACACCCGAGAACATCTCAGCCCTTAAAGGCAACATTGGCGTGGGCCATGTGCGTTATCCGACTGCAGGTGGATATTCAGAATCTGATGTACAACCTTTATGGATAGGGAGCCCGCGAGGTATTGCTCTTGCTCATAATGGTAATATTTCCAATTACCCTGAATTAGCTGATGAAATTCGTTTAAAACAGCATCGACACCTTAATTCTTCACTCGATTCCGAAGCGATTTTATTGATGCTTGCGGATCAATTATCAAACATCTCTTATGACAACGAAGATGAAGAAACCTTCTTTGAGTTGTTATGCAAGGGAGTTAACCACATTTTTCAGCGAATGGAAGGAGCTTACTCCATCGTATCGGTCATTATCGGCAAAGGGCTCGTCGCTTTTCGCGACCCTCACGGGATACGTCCTTTGGTTTGGGGAACACGGGAAAACCCTGACGGAACAGTGGATACAATTTTTGCTTCTGAAACAACACCTTTTTACGCATTAGGCTTTAAACCGCAAGGTGATATTCAGCCTGGCGAAGTGGCCTATATTGATCTGTCCGGTAAACTTCATCGTCGGGTTGTAAAAACCGCTGAGTTTAGACCTTGCGTTTTTGAATACGTTTATTTCGCACGTCCTGATGCAACACTTAACAATGTGAGTGTTTACCGGGCCCGCTTACGCATGGGGCAAAACCTAGCCCAGCAATGGAAGAACAAATACCCGCACTTAATTCCCGATGTTGTCATTCCGGCCCCTTCCACAGCGAATACCGCAGCACTTTCTTTCGCACATGAGCTGGGCGTGAGGTATTCTGAGGGATTATATAAAAATCCTTTTATCGGCCGCACGTTCATTATGCCTAATCAGAAAGCGCGTAGTCGAAGTATTCGTTACAAATTAACCCCTCAGCGCACCGAAATTCAAAATAAAATTGTCATGATTGTGGATGACAGTATTGTTCGCGGCACGACTTCACGTGAAATTGTGAAAATGGTGAGAGAATTTGGGGCCAAAGAAATTTATTTTGCTTCCACTTCGCCCGCGTTGAAAAATCCTTGTTTTAGTGGCATTGATCTTCCTTCTCGAAAAGAATTGATTGCCGCGAATCAAACGGAAGAGGAAATTGCCGCTTACTTAGGTGTGGATGCATTAATGTATCAATCGCACGAGAATTTAATTGAAGCGGTCACTCGACGAGGACAACATCAAATTAAAAAGCCTTGTATGGCCTGCATGGACGGTGATTATTTTTGCAATAAAATTACGACAGCAAGAATGCAGCAATTAGAGCAACACCGCCAAGAAGGTCGACTCGCTCATCTTGAAAATAAAGGGGACTTTGCTGAATGAAAATTCTGGTGATTGGCTCAGGCGCACGCGAGCATGCAATGATTAAAGCGTTAAACCGCTCACCGCAAACCACTTCCTTGTACTGCTATGGCACAACGGTAAATCCGGGAATAAAGCAATTCACCACAGACTATCGTGCCGGGGATATCACTGACTGCAGTGCAGTGCTCGCAATGGCTAAAGTATGGGATATTGAACTAGCCATTATCGGTCCAGAAGCACCACTTGAAAAAGGGATGGCGGACCAATTATGGCAAGCAGGCATACCGGTTATCGGCCCTAAAAAAGCGTTAGCTCAAATTGAGACCTCTAAAGAATTTGCACGAGACCTAATGCAAAAGTATCAAATTGCTGGATTACCTCGCTACCAAAAATTTGCAAGCTTGAACAACATAGAAGCTTTTCTTCATCAACTGGGCGAGGGTAACTATGTCATCAAAGCGAATGGATTGATGGGAGGAAAAGGCGTAAAAGTCGCCGGTGAGCACCTTCACTCTATCGCCGAAGCAAAGGCTTTTTGCGCAGAAATTCTGGCAAAGCATCAAACCTTCATTATCGAAGAAAAACTTGTTGGGCAAGAATTCTCCTTTATGTGTTTCGCGGATGGAAATCAGTTAATACCCATGCCATTAGTCCAAGATCACAAGCGAGCTTATAACGGGGACTTAGGGCCTAATACTGGCGGGATGGGGAGCTACTCCGACACCAATCACGCCTTGCCATTTTTAACTCCTCAGGAAATCGAAGAAGCATTAGCTATTAACAACGCTGTTTTCCAGGCTTTAACGACAGAATGCCATGAAAACTATATAGGCATTTTATATGGCAGCTTTATTGCAACTAAGAAGGGCGTTTTTGTCATCGAATTTAATGCTCGATTCGGTGATCCAGAGGCATTAAACGTTTTATCCATTTTAGAATCTGATTTTCTTGCTATTTGTAAGGCAATAGTCAATGGCAACTTAACACAAGACCTGGTCAAATTCGCTAATCAAGCAACCGTGTGTAAATACGCTGTTCCCGAAGGTTACCCTGATAGCCCTAAGAAAAATTTCCCTGTCAATTTCTCAAAAATAAGCTGTCAATCCCATTTATACCTTGCTTCTGTTGATGAAATCGATCATCAACTCCTCGCCGCAGGTTCACGCACAGCTGCTTATGTGGGTGTTGCTGATACTCTTTTTGAAGCCGAAAAACGTGCTGAAAAAGAAATTACTCAGATAGAAGGATCTTTGTTTCATCGTGAAGATATTGGCACAAAACAATTAATTCAGCAGCGAATAGACAACATGTCAAGGATAAGATCCTCATGATTCGCCTCGCTGTGTTAGGGTCAACCCGAGGGACTAATCTTAATGCCCTCGTTGAAGCAATTAGTAATCAAGAATTATCCGCTTCAATCGAACTTGTTATCAGTAACAAAGCTGATGCATTTATTTTAGAACGAGCAAAACAATTTGGTATTAACTCGTTATTTGTTAATCCGCAAGGTTTAAGCCGGGAAGATTTTGATAGCCACCTATCCAGCACGCTGAAAGAACATAAGATTGAACTGATTGTTTTAATAGGATACATGCGCATTTTATCAGCCTCATTCGTTGCGGCATGGAAAGAGAAAATCATTAATATTCATCCGTCTCTTTTACCCGCTTATTCGGGATTAATGAATCTGGACGTTCATCAAGCTGTTCTCAAAGCACGCGAGACCGAAACAGGATGTACTGTGCACTTTGTCACTGAAGAAGTGGATGCAGGGCCTATTATCTTACAGAAAAAATGCCCAGTTTTTACAGAAGACTCGCCTGAAATTTTGCGCGATCGAGTACAACAACTTGAAGGAAAAACACTGGTTGAGGCTATAAACAAACTCCTTGCTTCGGGGATACTTTCATGTCAAAAAACCTAGAGTGCCAACTTATCCCAGCAACAAGCAATGATTACTTCACTCTACAAAATCTTGCCCGATTTTACGTGTATGATATGTCACGTTATTGTGGGTTTTTACCCCATTGGGAATGCCCGGAAAATGGCTTGTATGAAGCTTATGATTTTGAAAGCTATTTTATTGAAAGTCATCGCTATCCCTTTCTTGTTCGAGTAAATCATGAATTAGCAGGTTTTGTTTTAGTCAACAAAATGGGCTTAACAGCGGATACCGATTGGAATATAGCTGAGTTTTTTATCACTGCGAAATTTCAACACCGAGGAATAGGACAAAAAATTGCCAATCAATTATGGCAACAATACCCTGGTAAATGGCAAGTTTCGGTGCTACCTCAAAATGAACGAGGACTGCAATTTTGGCGAAAAGCAATTAGCGAATTTACAAAAAACCAATTTAGCGAAACAACTCAAAAAGTCGGTTATGATCCCGATAATCCCCGCGTTATTTTTAATTTTGCCACTTAAAAAAGCCATGAGTTAACCTGGCCAACATTTAAAAATAGCGCACGGTTCTCCAAGCCTCTTTTTATCAATTAAGGAAAGAGTTGTTGCGCCCTCTCAAAAAAGGCTATATTTTAAACGAGCTCAGATCATAAGATTATTAAATCGGATTCTCACCAATGATAGCACTTCTGTATCTACTTTACTGGCTCGTCGGTTTACAAATTATTTTTAAGCCCAACCGCTTTTTAAAAATTCAATTCTTATCATGCCTTCTACTGACATTATTTTGCTTTGATTTTCACAGTCATTTGGTGATCCATGATTAACCAAAATAAATTTCATTTTTGGGGAAATGCGCTCGGGTTATTAATCATTTGTCTCATCCTCATGATTGCCTTTTATGAGCAATTAGTCGCTCACCAATTGCCTTGCCCCCTCTGTTTATTGCAGCGTCTCTGTTTTATCGGTGTGGGTCTCGGGGTAAGTATGAATTTAAAATTCGGTATTAAGATTGCTCATTATGGTCTAATGATTCTTTCTGCCTTACTAGGGTTTGCCATTGCGTTGCGGCAGGTATTTTTGCATGTCTTACCTGGCGATTTGGGCTATGGTTCGCCTCTGCTTGGCTTGCACCTGTATACTTGGGCCGCACTCAGCTTTGGTATTGTTATTGGTTTAATTGCCTTTGCTCTTTTGTTTGAGCGAGGCTTTACTGTGAAAAACCTTTCGCTGAATTATTGGCATTACTTCTTGATGTGCTTTTTTCTTATCTTGATTCTTGCTAACGGAATCAGTACATTTCTAGAATGTGGTCCTTTTATATGCAAAGATAATCCGATCCATTACTATTTATTGGAATCAACAGGCTAGGAAACAACAATGCGCTCGCTCATTTTTTCATTTACTCTTTTAAGTTCTTTATACGCACAGGCGGATACCATCGATAATTACATGAATATTTCCAATAACATCCCCCAGATGGAAATGAAAGCTGATCCACAATCCCAAGCTTGGGCTCGATCAGCGCGGAATGTGTTAACTATCACGAGTGAAAGCATCGCTGAAACACTAATCCAAGCCAATGATCTTGCTAAAAATCAAGGCAAACCGCTTTTTTGCCTTCCCGCTAATGTCAACTTAGATGCAGCGACTTTAAATTCGCTTATTCTTCAGACCTACAAAGAAATCCCCAGCCAACAAAGCGATAAAAATAAAATGACCGTTTCTCAAATTGCCTGGCTCGGTGTCACTAAAAATTATCCGTGTCAACAAAATAAACCCTCTCCACAAATGCAGCATATGAGTGAATTATTAAGTCATTAACAATGGTAAAATCAGAAGCAAATTGTGGTTTTTTTGACAGAAAAAGAATTTCTGATTAAAATGCATTTACTATTCTTCTCATTACAACCATGGCCACTTTACTCCAGTTCATGCAAAATCATCTCGCTATAGGTTTGCATGATACTTTTGCAGAGGATATTGGAACCGTAACCGCGGAAGAAGCACTAAGTAATGCATTCATTAAACTGCATACGGCCTTAACCCCCCATCACTACCTCAAATCACCAGTGGTTTTTAGTGCTGACTCTTTTGATGAAACCTTAATTGGCTTATTAGAATCCCAAGAGGATAAATTTGCTGAGCAAATCGTTTTAAATCTGGGTAATCCACATGCAAAAATTTGCCATATGCGCCACTATACGACCGAAAAAGGCTCACACTGGCATGCCTTATTTGCTCAACTTGACGAGACAGGGGAAATTCAAAAGATAACCCTAACTGATTCACGTACCCTTACTTCCCAAGGAATTACGGCCTCTAGAGATATCCAACTCAATCCTTTTTTACAAGCTCAGAGAAAGAAAATTGAGTTTATTCCAGGATTGCAGCAACCTTCTAAAACACCCATTTGCTGGATATATAGTTTAGCCAATTTAGCCTCGCTTGCTAGTACTGGAAGAGTATATGAGCCACAGCAAGGAGGCGATCTGGGAGAAGAACTAAGCCAATTCTTGAAACAAGAGCCCCCACTGCGAACACAAGCCAAAGCCTCTGCAAAATCGAGCAAACCCATAAACAGTACCACTTTTTTTTATCAGCCATCAACAAGCATTCCCCCCACCATAGAAGAGGAAACTCAGTTTTTTATCGATAACACTCATTCGCTGCAAAAGAAAAAAAGCAGTTCTTTAAACGTGATTGGTGGCAGTTTATTGTTATTTGGCGCTGGCACCCTAGTGGCAGGTGGCTTGGTCTTGACCGCAGCCTTAGCCATTAGCATCCCCCTCGGATTTTCTCTCATCGCACTCGGTCTCATTTTAACACTGACTGGTGCTATAGTACTGACCGCAGGCTGTATCAAGAAAGCAGAAGTGGTTGAGGAATCGACCCTCACGATGTTGAATGGATACTGCGCTTAAAGCGCAGTACATGGTCCAATTCGCGATTTCTTAATGGCTGCTCACTAATTACTAAACTCTTCAAATGCCTCCAAAGCTTCTGCAGCATACATCAGTGAAGGTCCGCCCCCCATATACACAGCCATTGCCAAGGTTTCCATTAATTCTTCACGACTGGCTTGTAATTTGACCAACGTTTGAGAGTGAAAGCCAATGCAGCCTGGGCAATGATTTGCAACGGCTAAAGCCATCGCGATGAGTTCCTTAGTCTTTTTATCAAGCGCTCCGTCTTTTGTGGCAGCCTGCGCTAGTGAGGAAAATCCTGCCATGACCTCCGGCATTTCTTTGCGCATCTTTGCGAGTTGCACGCTAATTCCTTTAGTGACTTCATTGAATTTATTCGACATGTATTCGACTCCCTTGAGTTAGTATTCGCATGAATTTATATCACGAAATTCTCCTCGGCTGTAGCATGTCCCGATGTGAATGCGTGACTTGTTCAATTTGACAATCTTGCGTTAACTCAATTCAAAAGAATGGGGGACTGATGAATACTCACTCTCTTCCCGCGAAACACGTTGATAAAATAAAAGGGAGCTAATCTTGTCCAGCTTAAGTTTATTGGATTGAAGCGATTCTGATCGCCAGTCCTGATACAGCTCGGAAGGCTTAGAAACCTTAGTCGGAAGTGGTTCAACCTTTTCCTTTTGTTTGTCCAAATTCATTTCAGCATCGAAATGGTCATTAATGTGTTTAAAATTTTTATAAAGTTGTATTTTCTGAGTTTTTTCGCTGTTTGAATAAACGGATAAAACTGCCCCACAAACTCCCAAAACAAATGCCGCACAAAGAATTGCAACACCTAAAAAAGGGATTGCACTAAGGCCTGAGATTAATCCCAAACCGGCAAACACGCCCATAACCCCTGCACTACATCCTGCAACAGCACCAAACACTCCTACAAAATTAAGGAACGCTCCCTCCAGTAATTCACGCATGGAAGGCACAGCACTATTTTCTTTGAAATCAGCGGAATTAATAAACGCTTTAATTATTTCCTCTGCCTCTTCTTTCTTTTCAATGGCTGTATATTGATGATAATTGTAAAAGAAATCGTTCTGGTTATTCTTTATAAACTCAAGAAACAGCGCTTGAATGGTCATCTTTTCGCCAGCTCCTTCACAATCGATCTGCCTTAGGTAACTAGAAAAATCAAGCTGAGTAGCTTCTTCTATATAGCAACGGTATAACCTCTCCATAAAGTTAAGCAAATGGGTATTCAATTTCTTATTTAACCGCATTTCTTCAAGTTTATTTTTTTTATAGGATAGATAAAAAACAGGGATACCCACAATGAGAAATAAGCCGCAGCAAATAGAACCTAAACTAACCATTGCGACGCCGCCTATTCCTAAACTTAAAGCCGATGAAAGAATACCAAATAAAGGCCAAGCTACACCGGCACCTGTTCCAATCGCATCAAACGCGGGTTTAAATACTGACATATCGTTTAAATAAGCTCAGGAATGAGTTCTTTGCAATGCTTCATGAGACGTTGATCCTCAGGCGGTAGGCGCATGTAATCCCCGTAAAGATCGGTCAACATGAGATCGTATCGATTGGGTATATTAAATTCTCTTGTTTCAAAGCGAAAGCGTTTTAAAGGAAAAATATCGGAATAAGCTACCAAATTACTATTTACGCATTGATAACCAGTACCCAAATAAGGGCTGCCGCTGGTATTTGCTTTATGAATAATTTGCTGTAAGCCTTTTTCCAACATTTGTTTTGAAAACAAAGAACTTAAGAATTGATAAAATTTGGCCCCATGCCCTGCATCCACCGCACTGTATTTAGGGCGCAACAATCGCAATATTTTTTTTGCTAGAACTTTATAAAACTTACGCTGAACAGCAGACACAGGCATGCTGTCATAAACAAAAACATCAATGAATATCCCCTGCTGATAAGGCTCATTGCCTTGTTCATGGGTTTCAACAAAACGACTGTTTCGGTCCCTTATTTTTAATGGCACCGATAAATTAAAAAAACCAGGATCGGTTTGTGCGGTTTGCAACCACATATTGGCTGGCATTTCTGCGGGGGCAACCCGAAGAAAATGTTCATAACTCGAGCGAGGCATCGAAATGTCAAGATCATCATCCCAAGGAATAAAGCCTTGGTGGCGGACAGCACCTAAGAGAGAGCCACCATCAAGCCAATAATCAATTTTGTGCTTTGTACAAATTTCATCGATGGCTTCCAGCATTGCAAGCATCTTTAATTGAGCTTGCCTTAATCGGCCATCATGTTGTGCATTGGCGATAAAATTAGGCTCAGTTTGAATCACAATAATCCTTTTATCTTTAAGCTCTGATAGACATTGACTTCTAAATTCATCGATGGATTCTAACTTCTTTATCTTTTAAAGTCGAATTCATTTAATATTTAACAAACAGATTGACCAGATAATACTCCACTCGATATAAACCTTCTCATGAGAAAATGAAAATTGTTCCTCTAATAAGGACTTCATGATATAAAATGCAACCTTATTATTACAGCTTATGCACGGAGGAGAGTGAGATGCCAAGTTATTTGAAAGCAACCTATCACGTTAAGTCGGCTAAAATCAAAGAAGCAGCAGACGCATTAGTCATTGGTCAATCCATAGGTAATCCCTACCTCCGCTCCAAGTATGAAACACCAGAAATGCTGGAACGCTATTCAGCTCGCGTTACCAACATTACTGAACTCCCTAATGGCTTGTTCCAAGTTGAAACCATTTTCCCCTTGGATCTGTTTACTCCAAATTCATTCACCCATCTTCTCACGGTGGTTATGGGCGGACAAATGGATATTGACCTCATTAAGGGTTGCCGCCTAGTAAACTTGGATATTCCTGAAGCATTGATTAAATCTTTTCCTGGTCCTAAATTAGGCATCCAAGGAATTCGCGATAAAATTTCGGTTTATGGAAGACCGCTTATTGGTGGAATCGTTAAACCTAAAACCGGTTTATCTATCGATATGCTTTGCCGAATGGTCGAAGCGATGGTCGAAGGGGGCATCGATTTCATCAAAGAAGATGAAATCTTAGGTGAAATAGAAGGTGCTCATGTATTACAACGCATCGAAGCCGTGAATAAAGTATTAGGTGGCGCGAAAGTGATTTACGCACCTGCCATTAATGTGTCAATCGCCCAGTACGGCGAAGTCGCGGCGGCATTGAATGAAAGTAAAAATATTTATGGTTACCATCTGAATGTATGGGCAGGTCTTGATGCGTTTGCATACCTTTCATCCCTTGCTAATAAAGTCTCTTTCTATCAAAAATCGGGCGATGGAGTTATCACAAAAGAAGACAACGACTACTCAATAGCCTTTGATGTATGGTGTTTGCTTGCACGCCTTGCAGGGGCTGACATGATCCATATCGGGATGATGGGTGGCTATTTGGATGAAAGCAAAGAAGTATTACAAAAACGTTTAGATGCGTTACAAAATCCTTGCTACGGCCATAAAGGGACCATTCCAAGTTTCAGCTGTGGCGCTACACCTGCGCATGTACCCATTCTTCACCAAGCGTTTGGAAATGATATTATGGTTTCTGCAGGCGGTTCGATTCACTCGCATAAAGACGGCACGACAGCAGGCGTAAAAGAGTTTCGTCTTATGGCTGACCGTTGTGCTGCAAGTGAGTTAAGCGTGGAAATTTAGGAATGCTCCTATTGCAACACCATCAGCTATGTCATCGGTTTAACTTTTATTGTGGATAAATAATATGCGAATAGTGGTTATACCGATGGCAGGATTTGGCACGCGCTTTCTTGAGGTCTACCCTGATAAGAAACTAACCCCAGTTCCTCCGAATAATGAACCGATGTTCATTCATGCTATTCAAAAATTGGGGTTTTCTTACGACAAAATCATCTTAGTCTCGCGAGAAGCCGACTCCATTCGACCAGTACTTCTAGATTATCCCTCTATTTCTGGCTGTGCGACGATTGTGGCCACTCATAATGAGACAAAAGGCCCCTTGGACACCGTGATGCATGCAAAATCCATTTTACTTGAAAATTTGGATGCTGAACTCGTGATTTGCAACTGCGACCAAGTCCTTGTTTGGCCAGGCGATTGGGCACTCTCTTGGTTAAGAGCGCGCGGAGCTGTTGGGGGTATTCCTACCATAGAAAGAAAAAGCCAGCGTCATTCGTATGCCGAAATTGATGAGAAATACCCTTGCAAAATCACTCGTGTCAGAGAAAAAGAAAGAATTTCGAATCGAGCAACAATAGGTGTCTACTGGTTCGGGACAATTGCTGACTTTTTGCCTGCTGCTGAAAAAGTATTCCTCAATAAAGACACTGCACCCAATGGCGAATATTACGTCTCTCACGTATACAATTACCTTGATGGGCTAATTCTTGAATACCCTTTATGCGAATTTTGGTCGCTCGGCGAACCCGATAATTTCAATAAATACATCAATAAAAATTATTTACTTGGGGAAGACATCTAATTCCACCCATAGAACCTTAAGCTGCTTACAACAGTGATTCTTTTGACTACTTGCAGTAATCCCAATGGAAGACATGCGGTGGGCTTCCTAAAACCTCTAAACCAGAGCTCTATTACGATGGAGTCGATGTACCCGCCGAATTAAGCGTCTATTGACTTCACGATGCTTTACAAACTTCTTATTCGCATTCAGCATAAGTGGTCTTCGGATTTTTTCAGCCGTTGAGCTCTCATCACTTGAGATAGTCTCGGTACCCGTTGCCGATGCAGAAACTACGGTCTCTTTTTTAGAAGTACAGGCGGTGAAATTGAAGCTAAGTAACAAGACCAACAAGCAAATTCCATATTTTCTCATGGGGATTCCTTAAGTGTTAGAAATAAGCATTGACAGCAAATAAAACAGTATTACTCTTCCGTCCCAAATTCAACCGGTCAATAGGTAAATAAACAGGTAACAATTGTCCCGTTGCTGTACTAAACACATTGTAATTGACATCGTGTTGAAAACCCAAGCTTTGTGTCGTATTTCGCCAAAGAGAAGTCGTGAATGTGATGGTGTATTCACGTGTAGGCAATAACATGGCTAAAGCCTGTTTTGTGAAACCATAACCAAGCGAAATACTGCTCGGCTTGTCAAATAACCTGAAAGCATAAGCTCCTTCGAGATCGAAAGCCTTAGGTTTTGCACCGCGACCATCAAAAGTCATGTCGATGGGTGAGAACCGACGTGTAGCCGTGAGGTATTCAGCCACAAGACTGTAGCGACCGATGGTCAAATTACCATAAATATCGAATCCCGGCACTTTATGAATGAGTACATTTCTTGTTTGACAAGGGAAAGCGAAACCAGCAAAGAGAGTGCAACCTTGCGAAAGCTGCCCATTTAATAGAATGCCTTCCGCATCGGCGATATTTGCTATATATCCCAGCCCGATTCCGGCACTCCAATCGTCTTTGTTGATAAGATAATCAAAACTCGCTCCCCATTCATTAATTGCACTTGAATGAGAGGAAGTCACCGTATCGCCACGGTAGCCATACACGGTCGCATCAAATTCCATAGTATCCGTGCTATGACTGTACCCAAACAGAACAGGGCGTTCGGAAGTGGTGAACAGAGACGCGGTTAAAGGGCTGTTAATCATGTAGCTATTGTATTGACCAAAAGGCAAATACATTTGGCCGATCGAAGCATACCAATCAAATTGATTCAAATTTCCAACGGTAATAAAGCCTTGATCGACATAAACGCGCGAATTACCCACGCGCGGACCAAATCGCGGTGGAGTCAAATCTTCTAAAGCAATATTGTCATAGTCAAAGCTGAAAAACCCGGTTACCCATTTACCAATTCCCGCAAGACCGGTAATGTTGGCAACCGTTAAATCGATATCACTGTTTGAACGTCCCAAATAAGGCGTTAGCCAATCCGCTTGCGCAGATAATGTTCCACTTAAAACCAGATAATAGTTAGACATGTTCCGTTTAGCGAACGCATTCTCCAATTCTTGGCGATATTGCAAAGCCAAAAGATCGGTGTTTTGCTGAGAAAAATTGGTTATTAAATCCGACCCATCATAAGCAGAAGGTTGGCCTAAATAAGGATTAATAACAGGGAAATACCCCCCTAACCTCCGTACATAATCCTTGACACTGAGAGAGTTGTTTTTATTAACGGCCCTATCCTTAGACGTTTGGGCACGGGTGTTTTGGTTAGCATTTACCGTCTCTCTTGCGGCAGGCGCAATGATGGGTTTTTGTAAGAATACTTTCTGAGCTTGAACCTGTTTTTTCTGTGGATTAGATGGAAGTTGCTGTGTTGATCTTACTATAGGCTTATCTGCGTGCTCGCGTTTATGCTCTGCAAGTTCTTTTTTTAATTGCGCAACTTCTTTTCGCAAAGCACGTGTTTCTTTAAGAAGGGCTCGTATTTCCTCTGTACTTAACGTTTCAGCAAAAGCGTTTTTTACGGCGGGGATGAAAAGGAGCGTTATTGCAAACATGAGCTGCAAAATTCGTTGCAGGATATCCCTATTTTCTTTAACCATTTTGCAATAACTATTATAAAAAAAGACGGTGAAGTACCCTACTAACGGCACGCTGCAGAGAAGCTATTAGACAAATATTTCCTGGAGAAAATTGGTCATTGCTTGCCAAGCGCGGCGCTCTGCTTTGGCATTATAAATCAATCCCAGCTGACTATCATGAGCATGAGGATTAGTAAAAGCGTGTTGAGTATGGCCATACACGTGAACCTGCCAATCAACTTTAGCCATGGTCATTTCGAGACAAAATTCATTGACCTGTTCTGGCTGAACCATCGGGTCATCATAGCCATGCAAGGCTAAAATTTTGGCAAAAATGGTTTCATTCGCAAGATTTTTAGGTTTGTTGAGAAGCCCATGAAAACTAACAACCCCTTTTACTTCTGCGCCGCTCCGGGCTAAGTCAAGGGCACATAAACCACCAAAGCAGAATCCAATAACGGCTATTCGATTAATATCCACTTCTGACATGGCCACTAAAGCATCAAACGCTGCCCGAATGCGATCTCTTAATAAGCGCCTATCATTCACTAAAGGTTCCATGAGAGCCGATTTTTCAGGTGTAGACGCACCTATACGCCCATTTCCATACATATCCACTGCAAATCCAAGATACCCCATTTTGGCTAGCATTTCCGCTTTTTCACAAGCAAAGTCATTACGACCTGACCAATCGTGGACGACTAAAACCGCGGGCCGCTGTTTATCAGTGGTGTCATCATAAGCGAGAAATCCATGTAATTCTTGTTCACCATGATGATAGAGATAAGTCGATGTGTGCATGAAAAATCCTTGTTCAGCAATAGAGTCTGTTATTGAATGAAGTAAAACCAAATTTTGCCAGACGCATTAAAAAAATGCGAGTCATAACTGAGTTAATTTGCTTAAATTTTTAATTCAAAAACAAATTAATTCATCAATAACCATTTAAGATTAAACTAAACTGTATCTAAGAGACTTCACATGCTATTTTGCGCTATGAAACCGATTCGTGCCTTTTTCGCGATTAGTCTACCTGAATCACACCGAAACGCTTTAAGGAAAATTGTATCTTCGCTTAAGCAAGAGCTTCCCATGAAATCAATCCGTTGGAGCGCCATAGAAAACTTACATATTACCTTACAATTTCTGCGTGAAATGCAATATGCTCATCTCGTTCAATTAATTGAAAAAGTACGAAGCGAATTACAACCTGCAACTGCTTTTCAATTAGAGCTCGCTAATCTGCAGCTATTTCCGTCTCTTAGACACCCGCGAGTTATTGCGCTGGATGTAGAACCCCATGATGTCTTAGCGGAACTTTCACGCCGAATTGGTTTGGGAATTGCTGCACTAAACTATCCCCTTGAACGAAAGCAATTTCGCGGCCATTTAACGCTCGCCCGTGTAAACCACCGCGATCAAAATCTTAGTCGTGTGGAAACGATTCAAATACCCCAAATTCCAAAAATTGCAATCGAGGAAATTTGCTTGTTTGAAAGCAGAACAGGACAAAAAAGCCAAATTTATATTCCATTAGAACACTTTAAGCTTTCACCTACCCCCTTTTTTTCGACGACTTCGAGTACTTGCAAAAAATAATTCCAATCTGTTTTTTTTGAACTATGATCAATTTATAAACTCCAGGAAGGAGAATAACTATGCGTACAAAAATACTGACGGAATTTTGGGACTTAATTCATGCGCAGTTGTGTTACCAACTATTTATTACCCCACTCCATTTGCCAATCGAAAAAGAATACCGCCATTTTGCCCGAAAAGCCTGTGAGTTTTTTGTGGCAACCCGCAGCCATTCAATAAGCATTGACACACCTCGCCATCATGTCATTCATTGCTTTGAACAAGTTGACAATCCCCAAGCCAAAAAAGTACTCATTGCTCATGGATGGATATCAAGAGCAGCCTATATGGCCCGTTTAATTCGTGCTCTGCATCGGCAAGGTTATCATGTTTATGCCATCGATTTTCCAGCCCATGGCGAAGCAAAAGGCGTACAATTGACTTGGACTGATGCAGTGATGATTTTACAACAGACCATTAATAAATTAGGTCCCTTTTATGCAGTCATTGGGCATTCATTTGGAGGGTCAATGCTGCTCAATACATTAAATCTGGCTTGCCAATTTCCTGAGTGGAAACTTGACCAAGAACCTGAACGCATGGTTTTAATGTCATCACCGACTCGCATGCGCACTCCTGTTAGTCAATTGGCAAGGCGTCTTAAACTCAGTGGCAAGGGTTTTATCTTCTTACGCGAGCTTTTTCGCCAACATGCTACTACTGATTTAAAGCATCTGGATTTTCGTCATTTTATCAAGCAATCAAAAACCCCTGTCCTTTGCATTCATGGGGAAAAGGACGATTCGATAAGTCCTTACGAATCAATCATTTTTTGTGCACAGTATCCGCATGCTTCTCTCGCTTTATTACCGGAGGCTAATCACGTTAGCGTGCTGATTGACGAACGCGTGGAATCCAAGGTTTGCGACTTCTTAGCTTAACCTCTCTCCACATAAGCGGCTTGTCCGCAAGACCGCCTCTAATCAAGCGTTTGACGATATCGTTTAACGCCAATCGCCATCACTACGACCATAAAGACGGTAATGCGAATTAACTCAGGCCAAACCTCTAAAAATCCACTTCCCTTTAATAAAATACCCCGCACAATAACTAAAAAATGGGTTAAAGGGAGAAGATTTCCTATCCATTGTGCCCAATCGGGCATGCCACGAAAAGGGAACATGAAGCCAGACAAAAGCATTGAAGGCAGAAAGAAAAAGATCGACGCTTGCACGGCTTGCAACTGATTGGTAGCAATCGTTGAAAAAGTTAATCCCACCGCCAAATTGGCTGCAATAAATGGCAAACAAAGAACCAATAAAAGGAGGACACTGCCTTGAATAGGTACACTAAATAAAAGCGTAGCAATTATTAAAATAAGTAATACTTGGATATAACCTACAATGATGTAGGGTAAAATCTTACCCACCATCACCTCTAAAGGCCTAACCGGTGTAGCAAGCAAATTTTCCATTGTTCCTCGCTCATATTCTTTAGTGATAGCAAGCGCGGTAATGAATACCATGGTCATCGTTAAGACAACTCCAAGTAAACCTGGCACAATGTTATATGCAGTGATTGCCAATGGGTTATAAACACTATGGACAAGCGGTTGATAGGCGGGAGAATCAACCGATAAATTCTTTAACGGACCAATCAGTTCCTCTGTTAAAACGTTATAGGCCAAATCATTAAAAACGGCAATCGCATTGCTGGTAGCAGCCGGGTCGCTCGCATCAGCTTCCAACAGCAAAGTAGGTTTCGATCCTTTAACTAAGTCACGCGAAAAATTAGGGGGAAAATTGACAACGAATTGCACTTTGCCTTTTTGTAATAATTCATGGGCTTCCCTTTCGCTCGAGGAAGGACTAACAAAACGAAAATAAGTTGAGTTTTCCATCCCCACAAGAATTCTGCGGCCAAAATTGCTGTAGTCGGGATTAACAATCGCTGTGGGTAAATGACGAGGATTAGTGTTGATTGCATAACCAAACAACATCAATTGCATCAAGGGAATGCCAATAATCATCGCAAATGTCCCTTTATCACGACGCACTTGCACAAACTCTTTTGCCATAATGGCATACATTCGCGTAGCTGACCAAAATTTCAACCGAGTCCCCCTTGTGATTCCCTTACTAAACTAATAAAGGCATCCTCTAAAGTCGTGTCTATTTGCTGCCAACTCATCATTGGATGGTGTTTGGCCAAATGCGTTAGACCGGATTCTATTTTTGCGCTATCAAAACCGCAAATATGAATTCGATTACCAAAAAGAGCGGCCTGAGTAATTTCTTCAATTTCTTTTGTTTGACCTAACAATGCCGTGGTCACATCACCGGAAATTTCCCATGTTTTAAGTTTGGTGGAGGCAATCACCTCTTTGACCGTCCCTGTGATTAATAACTTGCCTCGCGCAAGGTAAGCCAACCGTGTACAGCGCTCTGCCTCATCCATATAATGAGTGGACACAAGGATTGTTACGCCTTGCTCACTTAACTCATGAATCTTATCCCAAAATTCACGCCGAGCAATGGGATCAACCCCCGCAGTGGGCTCATCAAGTAATAACAATTGGGGCTCATGCAATAAACAGGCTGCTAAAGCAACTCGCTGCTTCCATCCACCGGATAATTCGCCAGTGAGCTGCCGCTTTCTTGCTATTAACCCCAGCTCTTCTAAAGCGCTATTGACCCGAACCCTTCGCTTGTCAATGCCGTAAATACGGGACATTAATGTTAAATTTTCTTGAATGGTCAAATCATTATAAAGACTAAATCGTTGGGTCATATAACCCACATGCTGCTTAATTTTTTTCGATTCTTTGATGATGTCATAACCCAAACAAGTTCCCTGTCCATCATCTGGTGTTAAAAGGCCGCATAACATACGAATTGTGGTGGTTTTGCCACTTCCATTAGGTCCTAAAAATCCAAACACCTCTCCTTTTTTAATGTGCAAATCAATGTGATTAACCACGACATTGTTATCAAAAGATTTCGTTAAACCCCTAACATCAATAACCTCTTCACTCATGGCAAAATCACCGAAACAGGTTGACCTGGTTTAAATTGATAAGGATGCTCAATAACCGCTTTTACACGAAAAACCAGTTTATCATTATTTTCACGAGTATAGACAAGCGGAGGGATATACTGAGCTTCCGGAGAGATATAAGTAATCGTCGCTTGATTGGGATTATTACACCCCTCACAATTAAAACTAATTTTTTGCCCTCGATGAACGGCAGACATTTTTTCCACAGGAATAAAAAATTCAATGCGTATGTTCTTAGGAGGCAATAACGAGAGCACCGCTTGTTTGTCTGGAACAAATTCACCCACGCGAAAATAAGTATCAAAAATAAAACCATCTTCTGGCGCTGAAACACTTTTTTGCGCTAACTGCCATTTGGCTTCATTGAGCTTCGCTGTGACAGAAATAATTTGTGCTTCTTGCGCTTTGATTTGTTCCACACGGCTGCCTAAACGCGCTAACTGTAAGTTGTATTCATACTGCTCTTTTAAATGTTTTTGTTCGTTATATTTAGCAATTGCTGCATCTACCGTATCTTTGTCAATCGCATTTCTTGCTAATAACGTAGTCATTCGTTTTACCCTAACTTCAGCCAGTTTTAATTCAGCCTCCGTTTGCGCAATTTGAGCCTTTATTGCTTCAATTTCTGGTGTACGTTTTGGATTTTCTAAATCTTTTAGAATTTTTTCTGCCTGCAATAAGTCGGCTTCGTTTTGTTTAATCACTAATGCTTGAGGATTTTCATCAAGTATAAAAAGTAATTGTCCCTGGCGCACTTGATCACCACGATTGACTAACAGTTTTTTTAAAATTCCAGAGTTAGAAGAGGCTAAATAGAGATTTTCCCCTTCGACATACCCTTGATAAATTTTAGAGCGATCTGACGAACCACAACCTAGGATCAGAGTGTTTAATAAAATAATGGATAAAAATTTTGCACGCATTGCACTCATTTTTTTATTATTTTTATTTAGTATAGTGAATGGAACGCTTTATGTCCCTTTCAGGGAGAATTTATTGCTATGATGTAACTATTTTCATCGGAATAAATTGATGAGTAAGGAACAAACAATTATGAAATATGATCTCATTGTCATAGGCGGCGGAAGTGGTGGAATAGCAAGCGCTATCCGAGCAGCAAAATATGGCGCTAAAGTAGCCGTCGTTGAACAAAAATATTTAGGAGGAACTTGTGTCAACTTAGGCTGTGTGCCTAAAAAAATTATGTTCAATGCTTCAATGGTTGCTGAGACTTTAAGAAAGGCGACTGATTTTGGCTTCAGTTCTGTTCATCCCAAATTGGATTGGCAAACCCTAGTGAGCCGGCGTAATGCTTACATCGAAAAATTGCGTGAAAATTATGCCAAGCGCTTTACCCAGTATCAAATGACATACCTGCATGGCAAAGGTGTTTTTGTTAATGCCAATACCATTGATGTGTGTGGAACCCATTATCAAGGAAAGCATATTATCATCGCCACTGGAGGTGAGCCTGTCATTCCTAACGATTTGCCCGGTGTAGAATATGCTATTGATTCTGATGGCTTTTTCTCCTTAGCGGAAATGCCCAAAAAAGTTGCAGTGATTGGTAGTGGCTACATTGGCGTTGAATTAGCTGGCGTATTGCATGGATTGGGGGCAGAAACTCATTTATTGATCCGAGGCCAGAGGCCTTTAAGTCGCTTCGATTCCATTCTTGGTGATACTTTATTGGAAATCATGCAGCAACAAAAACTGCACGTTCACACCGATCACCACGCCAATAAAATCAGCTTGCAAAAAGATGGTCGAAAAGCAATCCATTGCAGTAGCGGTTCTGTCATTCCTGATTTAGATACAGTCATTGTTGCAGTGGGACGTTCACCACATACCTTTGGTCTTAATCTCGAATCACTTAAAATGGAAAGGGACAAACGCGGACTTATCACTGTCGATCGTTACCAAAACACTTCCATCCCCGGAATTTACGCCATCGGAGATGTTACCGATGCTCCCGCGTTAACTCCTGTCGCTATTGCAGCGGGAAGAAAACTCGCTGATCGGCTTTTCGGAAAGCAAAAGGAAGCTTATTTAGATTATGAAAATATTTGTTCAGTAATATTTACCCATCCTCCTATTGGAAGTGTTGGTCTAAGTGAAGAAGAAGCAAATGCTAAATATGGGCAAGAAAAAATTAAAATCTATCAAACGCGTTTTAACCCGATGTATGATGCATTAAGCGAAGGAAAGACCCCCACAGTAATGAAATTAGTTACCCTCGGTGAGCAAGAAAAAATAATTGGAATTCATATTATTGGGTATGGTGCAGACGAAATGCTGCAAGGATTTGGTGTTGCTGTTAAAATGGGAGCCTGTAAACGCGATTTTGACAACACTGTTGCCATCCATCCGACTAGCGCAGAAGAACTAGTAACTATGGTATAACATGAACACGACTCGTCCTTTTAATACAAAATATCCTGTGTTGGGTAAAAGAGTATATATCGACCCCCAGTCGGCCGTTATAGGGGATGTTACTTTAGGGGACGATGTATCCATATGGCCCATGGCTGTCATCCGAGGAGATGTTAACTCGATTACAATCGGAAATCTTTCCAACATCCAAGATGCGTCTGTCCTACATGTGACTCATGAAGGCCCTTACACGCAAGGTGGGCAGCCACTGATTATTGGCAAAGGAGTAACCATTGGGCACCAAGTTGTTTTACACGGATGCTGCATAGACGATTATTGCTTAATTGGGATGGGCACTTTAATTCTGGATGGCGTTTATATTGAAAATCATGTCATGGTTGCAGCCGGTAGCTTAGTGCCTCCAGGAAAACATTTACACAGCAGCTACTTGTATCTAGGTAATCCAGCTCGCGCTGTTCGCCAACTGACAGACCAAGAACTCGCCCATCTGGAATATTCTGCTAGCCATTATGCCAAACTTAAAGATACCTATTTGCTCAATCAACAAAATAAATAATGCTCACTTCCAGGAAACTCTTGAATCATCGCTACAATCGATAACCCTCTCGATCGACTAACCATCCCGAATTCTGGTCAAAATATGACTGGTGGATGGAAAGACATTAGTGCGTCATTTTTAATCTTAAAAATTATAAAAAACACAATTTGTAAATTTAATTTTCAATTAAGGTTAATTTGGTATGGTAGATAACCCTGTGATATAAAAACGTAGCAGTGTTATGCCTAGATTCATAAAAGATGTCCACCAATTTGAACTCAACTATATTTGCTCATGTCTGTTATTGTGCAAAATTCGCACTTCACGTGACTTAGAAAGAAAATTTGACTTTCTACTTACGCAAATAAAACAGAAAGGAATCTTTGATGGCTCTTCTACGCGCAAGAAACGTATTGAAATACTTCAAAAAGCACTTAGGCTGTATAATGCCGTAAACGATTTCACCATTAGTATGAATGAAAGCCTAATTACCACTTTCGATACCCGGCTTAAGCAATTGCGTCAATCAGCCCCTGCTTTACCCATTCCAACCGAGGATGATTTATCCAAGGTAACGAAAAGTTATGACAGACTTATAAAAGCCTATGAAACGGAAGAAAAAATAAATACCCTTATCCAAGCTGCAATAATGAATAAAAACTTTATTGAGATTCCTTACATCATTTTTGGAGCGGGTGACACGGGTACCACTTTGTGGCTTGATAAATTCAAAACACATCATAAAAAATCGCTACTGCAATTAGCTCATAAAACCCTCCCTCAGGTATTGATGATTGGTGAAAACTCAGGGAGTTGGCTTCATGACTACACTTTGGCACAACGACACAGTATCCTTGAAAGAGTAGGTGCAGAAAACCCGGCAACTTATCTATCAAGCCAATATTATAAAGAAAATCCTCACGCTAATGGACGTCATGTTTATCAGGCAAACCAGGTAAATCTTGCCTCGACAGAGGCGCCTTTATTGAAAGCAACTGTTTTGAAAATCGAAAAAAAATCTAATCATGAAATGGATTGGAAAGCGCCAGGATCCTCATATCGCTTGGTTGTTAAAATAGGAAGTGAAATAAAACAAATTTATACTAACGAAATCAATATTTGTACAGGTCTTGGCCCTGCAAGAGATATCATTTCAGATTCCATTCTTGCTAAAGATCAATTTGTCCGCTTAAACCAATTCGATGAGCAAAGGCAATTTACTCCTATAGTCGACGGCAATGATTTTATTCTCACTGACAACGAAGAGAAAAGCACAGGCAGAAAGATTGTCATTTATGGAGGAGGGGGTACTGCCGCAGCTTGTTATCGTAAAGGTTTCTTTGGAAACGATATTCGAACCCAAGATCAACCCTTTACTAAAGAAAATCAAAAAAATCAGATCACCTGGATAGCAAGAAATTTTGAAAAGGCAGGCACTGGAAAACTTGCAATAAGTGCTTTGCTGAATGCAGAAAAGCGTAGTGAGCGCTTATATGGTGACCTACAAAGCATACATGAAACGAAAGATAACAAATTACTATTAACCTTCTTAAAAACTGGAGAACATGAACAAGATCTGCCCCAAACTTTTCAAATTGATTGTGACCAGTTTGTTTATTCTGTAGGTCAAGATGACAGCACCATGCGCGGCATTTGCGAGGAAATTGAAACGGATTTAACGCTGGCGTCAGATGAGGAGGGCATGGTTTTAAATGTAACCTCTAAAGATAAGCAAGTGATATTTTTTGGAGCAGCAGCTATGGCAGTCCGTGAGAAAGAATACATGGAAGCCACATGGAAATGGTTACAGTCAGAGCACATAGGTGGAGACGTTGGTCCGGGCTCTATGCCGCCATCAAGAGCACAAATTAAACGTTATACTTTTTTGCAAGGCATTAAACCGAGTAGCATTAATGCAAACATGGATAGTCAGCATCTTATTATTAAATTTCTTGAAGAAGAGAAAAGCATTCCGCACAGAGTAATTCAAAGCTTTGTTACTGATCTTCTAAAAGCGAGAAAAGAGAATGCACCTAGTGGTGCTAGCCGCACCACTATTTACGAATTGCTTGTTAAACATGGACTGGAGAATATAATAGAGATGAATGGTCTTGGGCATCTGGTTAAGAAAATTGCGCCATCACCACTTACACATCCACAACGATCTCCTCTACTCTCTTGGCTGGGTCCGCAAAGAGAAACAAACGATGCTATCCCCTATATTTCGTCTGTCAAGCCAGAGAAAAAAACCTCGTCACACTCTTCTAAAAACCCCGAACGAATTTTACAATCCGACTTAATTGTATGAGGTGTTGATTTTTAAGACACATTTGGATCTCAGGAAGAATATGCCTAAATTAAATGATTTTTTGGAATTAAATGAAAAAGAAAAAGAATTACAATTCAGGATCATACATTACTATAAAACTCATGCAAGGACCTTCTTAAACGGGTTAATCAGAAGCACTGATACAAGCAGTCTAATCAAGCTTGCTATTCTAAATCCACAAATTGATGAAATATGTCATCTACCACAATTCGCTGAATATTGGGATGATGTTTGGCGACTGTGCGGGCTTAATCCACGGGAAAACGCAGCAATCAATGAAAGACCAGTACATGAATTCATGCCTATGGTCACTATCCCTTCCTGTTTCGAACAAATTAAAGGCTATTTTCTTTATGTTTCTTATAAAAATTTATTAGACAAGGATGGAAATTTATCTGCAGAATTATATCCACAAGCAGAATTATACTTAACAGCTTCTTCCCAGTTCGGATGCTATTTTGCTATAAATACCCTGTGTAGAACAGGTTTAGACTTTTTGCAAAATCAATTCGACGAAGAAATTGTAAAAAAAATCCTTTGTTTTACTCAAGTTGCCGCCAGACTCTATTTATCACCCGGCTATTTTCTATTAGCAAATGTGTATCAAACACTCATTCAATTTGAAGAAAAGCCTATTTTAGGCGCGTTAAATTTACGCATGGAATCTTTTAAAGCGATTAACATTGCGAAGCGACTCCAAGCTTATTCTGCACCAATGATAAATAATGCCTATCAGGGAAAAACTTTGGAAGAAGCCAGCCAGGGAGAAATAAAAAGTTTCTCTCACGCTGAACAGCGGTTACAACAAATGTTGTGTTTAAACTACCATGAGCTGGAAATCTCCCTTAAAAAAGCAAAAGCCGAAGTTGATTCGCTCATTCATCAGCTGCATTTAGAGGAGTCTCTGACTTCACAAGCGCCTATGCTGAGCGTTGGCTAAATGTTAGTTGAGTCTTAGCCCAACCAATTTTGAACATCATCGTATTAGTGTCTTGGCTCAACCTCCACCAATAAAAAAAGCGGCACAAAGGCCGCTTCTAAAATAAAACCCTGGCGATGACCTACTTTCACATGGGGAAGCCCCACACTAT
This sequence comes from Legionella maceachernii, assembly GCF_900167045.1. Taxonomy (GTDB): domain Bacteria; phylum Pseudomonadota; class Gammaproteobacteria; order Legionellales; family Legionellaceae; genus Tatlockia; species Tatlockia maceachernii. Next base: position 121,517 of record NZ_FUXJ01000012.1, read on the forward strand.
CATTGGCGCAGGTCTGTTTCACTTCTGAGTTCGAGATGGATTCAGGTGGTTCCAAACCGCTATGGTCGCCAGGAAAACTGGTTTACCGATTGGCCTATTCGCCAATCAGCTTGGTAAAGGGGTTAGAGGTTAACACAAACGCTTAGGCATTAATGCCTTTAATTAAAGTATTGCCTTATCACTTACTCTTCAACCTAAAAGCAGCTCAGGTTATATGGTCAAGACAATCAGCCAATTAGTACGAGTTAGCT
>NZ_FUXJ01000018.1 GCF_900167045.1 Legionella maceachernii
CCAACTCCGTTAAAGAGAATATCAACTACCTGTTTTCCATGATTAAAAGGGCGGAAGTAGAAGCCGATACGCAGGATTTTATTTCCACAGTGACAGAGTCAGTGGCTCAAGAAGAGACGGCTTTCATTTCAAAAGACAACCAAGCGTTTAGTTATCTTCTCGCTTTACCGGTGGAGGTTCAGCAGCATATTTTAAGTAATTTAAGCTTACGTGAACTGGCCAAAGTACGGGAAACCTGTAAAGAATTAAGGGCCATAGCAGAAGACGTCTTCAATACTCGGTGTAAACCCTCTCATATTATTGCTTTTCTCAGCCAAGCTAATGCGTCTGAAGGGAATCAATTTGTCGTGGAATACCAGCAAACGGATTGCTACAAAATACTGAAGCGAAAAGTATTCGGCGACCAGCAAATGACGAATGAAGAAATCATTTGCTATGCCTTAACGCGTGATAATCATGTATTGCCGAAAGGCATAATTCAGGCTACGAAATCAATAGCGCTCGATGAACAGACCAAAGAACATTTAAAACTCATAGAGCAAGCGGAAATCGCGTCCAGAAATCCCAATCGATACAAATCAGAGTTGCTGAAAATATTTGCTGTGCATGACTCGGGAAAATTTCTCAATCTCTTTTCTGGCATAACTTCACTCGAATTTGATCTCTCCCATCAGAATTTAGCACACAGCTGTTTAGTGAATGCCGTGTTTTCTCGATCGCGTTCAATAAGTAACTTGGAAGGAGCAAATTTCAGCGGCGCTAATCTGCGTTCGGCTCGTTTGAATGATTGCAATTTAAGGGGCGCGAATTTCCGTGGGGCTAATCTTAGTCAGGCAAAATTAAATGGGGCGGTGTTAAAAGATGCCATACTAGACAATGCTAATTTGGCAGGGGCCAGCTTAGCATTAACAGCATTGATTAATGTCGACCTTCGCACAGTGGATCTCTCTCAAGTCAATCTGGAATGGACTTTTTTAAAAAATGTTCGTCTTGTGCCCGAAACAAGCATAGAAACGCCTGAAGCGTTGGAATTATTTTTGCGTGAATTTGAACAGCGTTTTTCAGAGCATAGCACAGGCAGCTTAAATACACTTCGAGCTGCACTGCTAGAGGACTTAGCGCACTTAATTGATGCTAAAAACATCTCATTACGCGAAAAACTCAATTATCTTGAGGTGGTAATAGCAAAATATAATCATACATCGCTAACCAGTGCCTTACTTCCTTTAAAAAATCCTTGTGCTGATTTATATCGAAAAATGACGGAGGGAGAAGACAAAGAACACAGTCGCACAGAACATCCACTTAAGGCCGAGTTTCTTGGCCATGTTCAGAGTATTTTAGCAACGATTGAAAACCTTCCGCCTGTTCAACCTCAAAGCAGACAAAAAACCACACCACCTGTTGGTCCAAGAACCATTAGTGATACCATTTCTCTTAATATAAAACAAATTAACGCATGCTTGGCTAAGGACCCTCACTTAAGGAATGGTTCGCATGTTTGCGAGGCATTTGGTATTGATGAATTCGTGTGGCACCTTATAGTACATGGTACTATTTCTCATTTTCATTGGCCCAGTCAACGCCCGACAGTCATTGATTACCCTTGTTCAGAACTTAATGAAAAACACACTAAACGTTATGCTGGTGAAGTGTTTAATGGTGAACTGTTTGAGGTTAACTTATTGCGAACCATTTGGCCTATGGCATTTGAAACCGAACTATATGGTGAAGAAGATTTTATCATTGTAGGCGAGAATAGGGCAAAGACCATCGTTAAATTAGGGGGATTGTTGTTTCAATATGGACCACGGGATATAGGAAGTATTGAGGCAAAAGTCGACATCATCGATTTTGAAAAACGTCAACTAAGACCCGGATTTAAAATCGATTTGGTACGATACGGTGCATTAAAAATTGAAATGTTCATGCCCCTGGATCCTGACGTGAATTATCGCAGGGCAACAAGCTGTACAGCAAAGATTGAACGCTCCCATTTAGAAATTATTGAAGCAGGGTATTCTCTTAAAAGAAAAATCGTTGAATACATCTTTGCCACACAAAAAGGACGTAATTTATACCTAGAAAAAAGGCAAGATGCGCAACTATCCGAGGAGAAAGAAGAGTTATCAGGCGAAAAAGAAGTAAAGGAAATCCTTTCTTCTGCCCAATCTCAGACTGAAGCTAAAAAGAATATCAATGCCGATCCTATGCTTAAGGTCTCCTCACCACGGGTAGTTGTTGCTTCTGCGGGCCACAATCCACATGCATTTTATCATTTACCAAAGACTCACGAGTCTGAAGATGCTGAACAACGTAGGCATGTTAGATTACAGCGTGGTCCAACCAATGCGCCACAACAAGCGCAGGGTTCTTGTGTTATTAGTTAAGCTCCACCTAAGCGAGACTCGATTGTCATTAGGAGTATGCTTTTTTCCGTGCAATCGAGTCTGGGGCATGCGCCTTTATCAAAAAGTCCCTCTAAATGACAATTTTACTATCCTTAGTCTGAGGCCTTCTATTTTTGAAACGTTTCACGTCAATTGATGTACACTAACCCAATTCTTCAATTCGGATAATTTAGAATGATTACAATCTTCTGCATAATCTAAAGCAGATCGATGCTTAGTATTGCGTTCAGTAGGGCAAATGGTTAACTGCTGGGCTTTGTTCAACAATAATTCAATCACTTTAGCAGTGAACTCATTATCTTCCGATGCAGCCTGTCGCAAAGCTTGATTGTAATTTTTTTTCTGTAAGGTAGCATAAATGATTTGATACGCGTTTTTGTGAGGCGTTTCTTTTAAGGCATCCATAGCCTTCATCAGTGCTCGATGGGCGCGCGAATCCGATTGTGCAAACAAACTCCTGTTAGTGGCTCCTAGAGAAGGCAAGACATTGGAGCGGTCAAGTGCCCTTCCATTTATTTTGTTACAAGTAAAATTAAATCTATTTTGGAGTGCTGTGGCATGCTCATCGCATAATAAAAATACACCTTTGTCTGGATTAACAACTTGCCCACCTATTTTCAAAACCAAGCTCAAAATGTATCGCCTGGTTGCCGTATCTATGTCCCTATCCAACCTAAAGTAGCTTTGCGGGCTCATGCGCGTATTTACACTATTTTTTAACGAATACATGCACTGATCGTCAAACCCTATCACGCTCTTTACCTTGCTTTGTCGGGTCGCATTTTGTCGAAAATTTTCATGATAAGATAAATCAGAGTAAATTGTTTTTAACAAAAATGCATCGAGGGAGGCCTCTTTTTCTCCCATATATATTTTCTCTTCTTTGGAGTAAAGGCTGACTATCAACAATCCATCTTTTCTAAGTAAAGCGGGTATCGCGATACGTAATATTTGCTTTGTACTCTCTTCATATTGCTCAAAAAACTGGGGATGCCTTAACAAAACTAGGTCAAACAAAGGCAGCTGCAGGGAATTTATTAGTTCTGGATTATTTATATCTGCTTCTAGCACTCTAAATTGATGTTGTGAATTTCCAATAGATTGAGTCACCAATTTATTAATTACTTCTGCATAGGGTATACTTAAATCAACCCCAGTATAGTTAACGGCTTTACCGGGAATGGAGCCAATCAAAGTCTCCATTTCATCTTGCAAAACATCCAAATTATGGCCACATCCTATCGATAGAACATTGACTCTCCCTCCTTCCGGTAAAGACTCAAAGAATTCAGGGTTAAGAAAAATGCCCAAGCCTATTTTTAAATTTTTCGGCATCATATCACCACGGTTGGTTCATTGTTTATTAAAAGATTTACCCAATCAAAAGAAGGAAAATAGTTGTTCATTTTAATTTGAGCCCGAACTTGCTGCGAAATAGGAGCCAAATGAGAGTTCTCCGAATTAGAGCCTGAAACAATGCTCTAGCCAATTTTTGATCAAGATTAAATATTAATCGGTCCATTGCGATTTAATAGATGGGCAATTACTGCCTAAACAAGCCGGATTATAATGCAGTTTGTTATAAATTTACCACATCTAATTTATTCTTAGTTTGTGCCTACGATTCAATACATCGACTAGATAATCAAAGATTCATTACCCCACTTAAAATCCCGCGCTACCTTCCCAGCGAACAAAAACGATTAATTTTTCTATAAATCGATTTGAATTATTTTTTTATTTTATGCATAGAATCTTTTATAAAACATAAAGATAGTGTATTTTAGGCAACAATTTTATCGGCATTACAATGAAAACAGGTTAATGGACAGATTCAGTTTAATGCATCTCAGGAGTCGTTATAAATATTTTTGGGATGGTTGGCTCATTACAAAGGAGTGGGTAAATGGCCGTTGTTATAGTTCTTGATTTTGATGGCGTCATAACCAAAAAAAAGACGCGTGGTTTTGTGTTACGTACCCAAATTACCAAAGAAAGAGTACAAGACAATATACGAGATCAAATAAACCTTCGAAACGCTATTAAAAAAGCGTTAGTGAATGGTATTCCTGTTGCAATAGCAAGCCATGCCACAGCTCCAACTGAAAGTACTCTAATGAAAATGAGGCCTAGAAAAAAAGTAGACGATTTTTTATCAGGTAAAGATTTAATTCAAGCCTATCTAGCTGAATTACTTGAAGATGATAAGCTCGTAAATAAAATAATCATTGAAGCCTATCCTGGTCAAAAAACTATTCATTTACAAACAATATGCGACAAGACAGCTTGCCAGCCGAGCGATATTACTTTTTTTGATGATGATCCAACAAATATTTCAACGGCTAAAGCTAAGGGTTATCAAACTATTCTGGTAGAAAAAAATACTAACCTGGCGGATCATATCGATCAAATAATTGAAAATGCATTGGCCTCGAAACAAAATGTAAACGCATCCGAAAAATCAACACTTAAAAGAGACAGAATAGAAAGCCCAGAAACACAAATAAATGAGAGAAATAAAAACCAAAGGCTAGAACTTTCTGATTCCCTGCTTCTTAGGAAGAATGGCATTTTCCCTTTTACTGAGAATCCATCGCCTAGTTTCTTGATTACAGACACCAGAGAGCCGGAAGTGTTCAGCCTTAATTAATACAATTCAATTTATTATACAGTCTACAATAAATTATATAGGGTAAGTATTGATTGCAGTCACCCAATATTCAAATGCACCTAGCGTGAACCTGCGCGTTATAGCCACCAGGCTGAAAAGTTTACCCCCCTTCCCACTGTGCATAGCGTGGCAAAGGACAACTGGCTCAATAAAAATAGATTTAATTCAGGTGCACGAGCACACATATATTTACATAATTAGGTGTTTGTCTCATTTAAATGTTACCGTACAAATGATGGCGTTTGTGCCATTCTTCGATGGATTCTTCGGGAAATTGGGCAAAACAGTGATCCTCCTTGGATTGAGGAACTTCACACCAATTTGCGGCATAGTCTAATAAAATATGCGTTTTCTCAGGTGATTTGGGTAGCGGAGTATCTATTGCCGATGCAAAAGGATAAATCCACTCAGACCATCGTGGATCAAAAATCCATAAACAGCTACCACATTGTTTACAAAAATGTCGCTGACCTTCACTGATTTCTGCAGGATTACCTCGCGCATCTCGTGACATAATGGCCTGATAGATGGATAGAAACTCTTTGCCTGTCACCTTTAAGCTGTCTGCTTTCCCCATGATATTGATGGCATAACCTCCACCGCCAGCCGTTTTTCGGCAGATTGAGCAGTAGCAGTGCATATAAGGATAAGGCGTAGAGGAGTCAACTGAAAAATGCACTGCTTGGCAGTGGCAGGATCCTTTTAATTTCATCTACTTCTCCAAATAAATACTACATCCCGCAGAATAAGACTTTGAGGTTATCTCAAAGACCGTCCCTAAATGTAAAAATTAAAATTATGTCATTAATAAATAAAGCTGCCTATTCTCTATCTTAAATATGTGGGTAGAATGAACCTAGCTGACGTAAATGCGAGTCGGAGTGTATGCCCCAATTAAATTGGCCCACTAGTTATAGATAAAAATACCCAGTAAGGACTAGTAATATGACTATCGAACCAAACGAAATTATATATTCAACATCAAAGAAACGTCGTTGGACAGCCTTTGAGAAGCATCAAATTGTTCAAGAGACTTACCAAAATGGAGTGACTTTATCGTCTGTTGGATGACGGACTGTTTTTGTCGTTGTTGGTTACTGCTTCTTCAGCATTCGGCTTTGATCTGCCAGAAATAGGAGAAGTGAGAAATCGCATACTTTGTGAAAGACTTCCAGATTTTTTAGAAACAAACTTACATTCTTCATTAATGCGAAATGATTTTAAATGTAGACTAGTGCCCTGTAATTCTATTTTTTTTATTGCTTTGGTTAAACTGCCGATCAATGGTTTAATTTTTTTTTCATAAAAAGTAAGAATACTTTTAGGGGGTAAGACAGAATCAAGATACTCCAGTTGACCACCATTCACTTGTTGGGTTTTTGCTCGCCAAAAATTTATTAGATTTAAATAAGAATTGATATCCTGAGCAGCCTTACTTGCAATCACCCCATGTTTTTGCAGTTGTTTTATTAAATCATTCAAACCCTCAGCTTTAATTTGGTGACACATTCCTAAACCATAAAGCAACCATACAAGATTATTATAATATTTAGTTTTGATTGTTGAATGGACTTCTTTGAATGACTTGCTAAAATTAAAACGAAAATGGGATAAGGCAATATCTAATAAATTGTTATACACTTTTTCATTCAATTGAGCTTGAAATGTATCGAATAGAGTGTGATCTCCATCAAGAAAAGTACTCGTGTAAAAATCCATAACTATTTGAATATTAGAGATATCGCCACGCGCCGCTTGGGTGGAAGCCGTTTTTAAGGAGCTAATCATATTTGTCATGTTACTGAAATCAAGATTAAACAAGTTTACTGCCGTATCTATTCGTAAACCTGGTTTAATTGTAAAAGGTATTTCTCCTTTTGATTCAGTTTCACCAAGACTTCGTATCAAAAAATCCAGTAGATAAGCAAGCTTCGTTTTTATTTGCATATAATCAGGATGATTTTGATCTAATAGCAGCACAAATTCTAGGTCTGAATAGGGTAAAATCGTTTGTTTACTTAAAGAACCTAAAGAAACAAGCACGTATTTGATGTCAGTGCTCATTTCTTTAAAGCAATTAAACACAATTTCTTTAAAATAAAGACTTAACTCGCGACAAAATTTTTTTTGTTTACCAGAAAAATTTTCAATTGATAATCCAGTATAAAATCGAGTTCGAATTGCATTGATTTTTGTTGTAATAATTGCTGGATCAATGCCTTGAACTTCTAATGCCAGCTCTTTTTTTAATTGCTGAAATAATTGCTCTATTGATTCTGCAATTTTGCTATGAAGGTTGCTGTCATCGGTTAATTGCTTGGCAATATTGAGAGCTATCAATATTTTTTGATAAACTTGATAGGTTGAAAAAGAAAATGAATTATTAATCTTTATCGTTTCTTTTACTTTTATAGCATATTCAAAATAAGCCTGAGCGACTTGTTTTTGTGTATAAGGAAAATGCTCTGCTAATACGGCCATTGCTTCCAGATACAGCATTAATATTTTTTCATCGTCTTCCTGTAAATCAAAACTTTCAATTTTATTCTTAATTTTTTTTACAATCTCTAAAATAGCTATTTTTTGTGACGCTTCATTATTGTTACTACATAGATTCGCTATTTCATCAATTAAAGCATGAGTAGCTGTAAAAGAGCTACGTTTTAATTTATGTATTTTTTCGCCCAAATTCGTTATTTGTAAGGTTAGCTCTATGAGCGAATCGGACTCTTTATTTTTTGGCATCAAAATCTATAACATTAATAACTCTATTATTAGTATAGCTAGCCTATTGCTATTGCTTCCGCATGGATGTTATCAGCTATATTTGCAAAACACTTAATTTCACTAGAGTGAACAGTAGTTAAAATCATCTTTTTCGAATTTATAATGCCTAAAATGATTCAGTAAAACAGATGGTGATGGGTTTTTAAGACTCAACAAAAACAAGTAAATAATCCTTTGACTGATAATTATTTTTTAGTAGATTCGTCTTCGCTTTTTAAATGTAATTAAAATGGAGATGTAGGATGAAGAAAGCATTTTTATGGCTCTACCCCAAATGTAGGGGAAGAGCCGTTTTTGCCACAGTAAATTGGTTTTTATGACACAAAATCAGCGTAACTGGTTGATTTTAAATAGTGGGCCGTATAGGGGTCGAACCTATGACACAGAGGTTAAGAGCCTCCTGCTCTACCAACTGAGCTAACGGCCCAATAATTTAAGCATACTGGCTTAAGATAAAATTGCAAGAAATTTGATGGGAATTCTCAGGACACTCACTAAGACCTGTGGACAGCCTTTATTGTTTGAACTCTCTCAATCCTTTGACGTTTACATCCACATGACGAATATAGCGCTGAATCAGTTGATTTGCCTGTTCAACGGTTAAGGGTTTGCGCAAAATCCCGTCCATTTCTGCATCTTCGCAATTGAATCCCACTACGGTAGGATCGTGTCCAGTTAAAGCAATAATAGGAACACGATAATTGCTGCCTTGCTCCCTCTTTCGAAGCGTAGCGGTCAATTGATAGCCGTCCCCTTCCTCCAGTGTGAGGTCCATCAATACTAAGTCATATTTACCTGGCTTAAAAATTTCATCGGCTTGTCTTGGCGTTGCGACTACATCGGTCATGCATCTGCAGGACATTAACACCGTTTTTTCTGCTTTCTGGGCAATTACGTTATCTTCAATTAGTAATATTTTTAATGCGTTGATTTGCTTGTTGATTGCCGCATGGGATGAGGAGACATTTAATTTATGACTGTAGCGAAGTTGTGATTTTGCACTTCTTAATTGCGTATTTAATTGTTTTTGCTTGGTCAAATCACGCAACACAACGAGTAATCCAAGGGCATTACCTGATTTATCGGCTAAAGGTGTCCGCGAAATTTCGAAATAAAGAATTGAACCGCTATTGTTAATAATGGCTTGTTCTTCCGTACTGCTTTTACCATCCAACATGACATCAATATCATGCTGCTGAAAATTTTGAATCTGCTGGGAAGTCCATAGTCCCTCTTTACGCATCATTTCATAAATTGCACCTATCGAATTATTCTCGATGCGATCAAATCCGAGAAAGCGTAATAAATTATGGCTGCAATCAATAAGAAAACCATCTTTATCGAGAAGATAAAGTAACTCGCTCATTTTTGAAAAGGCACTGGCATAAATTTGTAAGGCAATGGAATCTCTCATAAGCTTTTCGATAAACCATTTTACTTTAATATAACACATTTAAAACAAATTGGTTATTTTTTGAATACAAATAGTGGTTTCCTGCCTAAAAAACTGGCATGTAACGTGATGAATGATGTGGTATTATTCAGCCCACATGCATTCTGCACGACATAAAAATAGCCCCCATTTTGGCAGACAGGCCAAAGGAATAAAACCATATAGGCTATTACGAATTACATTGGATTACCGACTAACAACTGATGAGAACCATTTTGTTTAAAAAAATTTGCTTAATCTTTTTCTTATTCACTCTAGCAACCTGCAGCTGTTTTGCACAAAAACGAGAAATTGCAATCACTATTGATGATTTACCCTTCGTAGGCGAAAGTAAAAATTTTCATTTAGATATGATTCTCAACTCCATCAAAGCGAATGAAGTCCCTGCGACCGGCTTTATCATCGCTAAAGAAGTTGGAGCCAACAATTGGCAGATGCTTCATAAATTTCGTGAGGCAGGCTTAGGATTGGGAAATCATACTTTTTCTCATGCCAATTTAAATAGAATGAACAGTGACAACTACATTCAGGAGATTGAAACAGCCGATAAAATTTTAGCGCCAGTCCTCACGGAACCTAAATATTTTCGTTACCCTTACTTAGCCATGAGCGAAGGCACAAAGAAAAATAAAGTCCTTGATTACTTGGCTGCAAAAAATTACCAAATTGCCCCGATTACTATAGACAGTAGGGATTTTGTTTTTAATCAGCTTTTACTCGGTGTCCAGCAGAATGAACGGCGTAATTTTCTCAATGTATTAAAGCCTTGCTACTTAAATTTTATTTGGCAACAGACGCTAAAAGCAGAGGAACATAATCGGCTTGCTCATAAACCGGATCAAGCACAGATCTTATTAATTCATGCCAATCTGTTAAACGCTTATTTATTACCCGACATCATCAATCTTTATAAAGAAAATGGTTATACCTTTATAAGTTTAAAAGACGCTTTAAAAACATTTGGAGAGGGCCCTAAACTCGTTAAAAAAGAAAAACCCGATGCTGATTCGCTCATAAAGAAATTTCTAGTATGGGATTAAAGCAGCAGCCTCTTCTCCTCTATCTCGATTTCCTTTGCTTTATTCGCATGAAAATCCACTATTCTGGCGTGATGTTTTTCTACTGTACTGCGATGGCCAATGCTCACAATAGTAGTCTCTTTTAATTGTTGTTTTACCAGATTATAAACATGCTCTTCACCGTTTTCATCCAAGGCAGAGGTTGCTTCATCCAAAAAAAGCCAATCGGGTCTTTTCAATAAGGCCCTTGCAAAAGCGATTCGTTGTTGCTGTCCCGCTGATAATTCCTCCGACCAAGGCAAGCTCTCATCAAGTCTAGGAATAAACGCATCCATTTTCCCGACAATCAATAATGCATTAATGTACTCCTCTTCCGTATAAGTCTCCGTTGGCTCTGGATAAGCTAACACCGCTTTTAAACTCGTATGAGGAAGAGTAGGCTTTTGCGGTAAAAAATAGAGGTGTTTGCCCGCAGGAAGGGATATTTTTCCATCGCCGTATCCCCAAGTTCCCGAAATTGCTTTGAAAAGAGTACTCTTACCTAGACCAGAATCCCCTTTTATTAAAATATGCTCACCCGGTTTTAATTTTAGATTGAGGTTACGCATAATATACTCTGTGCTTGATGCTTGCGGCGGCATAATATTTAGACGCTTGATATTAAGCGACTCCTTATCCCTCTTTTTTCTCACAATGGATTTAGGATTAGCAGCCAACCCTTCTTTTTCGAAGGTGTTTCGTAATTCGCTAATGCGCTCTATGCTTGCTTTATAAGTGGCAATGTTTTCGTAAGCCTCTACAAACCAACTGAATGACAGATTGACTTCCGCAAAAGACATCCCAATCTGCATGAGCTGACCTATCTCGATGAGCCCTGAAAAATAGAGAGGTGCTGCTAGGATATTCGGTAAGATAAATCCTAGTTGGGAATAAAAACTTTGGAAAGCCACTAATTTTGTTTGCGTATCGAGTTTTTTAGTCGCTGTCGTTTTAATTTCCTGAACTCTACGTTCTAAGGAAGATTGATAAAAATTTTCGGCATGCTCTTCGGCAATATTTTCAGCTTCATGGTTCAGTTCGGCTAAATCCTGCCTAAAATCGGCTTCCGCTTTCTCAGTTGCCTTGCTCGCTTCTGGAAGCGATTTTCCTATGAAGTGCGCAGCAAGTGTGGCGACTACGGCAACAATTAAGGCTACCCAAACTAAATAACCCGGTATGATGATATTTAAACCTAGAAGAGTGACAGTGAGTGCACCACCCACTACCCATAAAGTGCCTACAAAGGTACCTAAACTTAAGATTGATTTTAAAAAATCAGTCCCTAAGCGAAGCGTTAATTCGACAAACGCTTTAATATCCTCCTGAATTCGCTGCCCAAGATTATCAATTTCAGAAGAGAATCGTTTTAAATCCAAATAATTATTTTCACTGCCAAATAATTCATTCATTATTTTTTTAGTGAGCCAGCTACGCCAATGAATGGATAATTTTCCAATCAGGTAATTTTTTAGAACATGAACACTCACAAGAGCTCCGAGAATCAAGACAAATTGCCCCATGCTTATTAAAAAAGGGGTCAACGCTTTGGCTGTTAATACAGCCCAGAATCCCGCAGACCACCACGACAAAACGCTCACTAAGGCGACTAAACCCACCACACAAAGGATCGTTCCAATAAGGAGTAACCAGGCAAGTAATTTCTCCTCGGAATTCATAAAATAGTCTTTGACTAAATTCAGTGTTTTTTTCCAAGAATTTTTTATGCTTGTTTTACTCATCGAAGCGCCTCACTAAATGTTCAAAATAAAAACACTTGTTCCAATGGCGATGAATATAGCAATTCGATTTTAAAAAAACAAATATTTTTTTTAATAAAATTAAAAATAAACTTTAAAAAATTAAAGTCGATTGATATTATATAGAGAGGATTCTAAAATATTGCGAACGAGGGTTAATAATGAGTATTTGATTAATGGGAAAAATAATTACACAGTGTCCAGCGTGTAAAAGTTCGAATTTAAATGTGGTCAAAATTGAGTGTTCGGACTGTAACACTCGATTTGAGGGGCAATTTGAAATTTCCGCTTTATTAAAGCTACCGGAGGATGATTTGCAGTTCATTCTTGACTTCGTAAAGTGCTCAGGAAGCCTTAAGGACATGGCCGCTATTCAAAAGGTTTCTTACCCTACCTTAAGAAACCGACTGAATGCGTTAATCGAAAATTTAGAAAACATGGAAATAAAAAAAGAAAACTCTAAAGAAAAAATTTTACAATTGCTTGAGGACGGTAAAATTACCGCTAAAGATGCAGCTATTATGTTGAAACGTTTGTGAGTATAAATAATGATTAAGGAACAAAATCGCCTGTTAGTAATGCTTAAAGAAAATAAAATTTCCGAAGCGGATTATCTGCTTATTTCTGCTGCTTTAAACAAGAAATCTGTTTTTACCAACATTGAAAATTCGCTCTTGATTAATCCCTTCCAAAAAATTGCAGGATTTAGAGCCCTGCTGTTGGGACTATTATTAATGATTACGATGAGCCTCTTAGGAGTTGTCGTTAACATTTATTTTGATGGTAGCTTGGGTTTTTTCTTTCCTATGGGATTAAAAGCCGCAATAAAGCCCAATTTTTTCTTACTGCTTTATCAAAACGCTGCCGCTGTTTTCATTACAGCCTCTCTATTTATGGCGACTGCTCTTTTGTTTAGAAAAAAACGCATTCGGGTCATTGATTTTTTTGGCACGGTGGCCTTGGCTCGTTACCCTTTATTGATTTCACTTCTCTTTACGATGATAGAGAAATATTTAGACCCCTCTCGTTATAACGAAGATATTACAAAGGGGATTGAACTCCATCTTACACTGATAGGTACAATTGGAAACTTAATATTTTTGACTTGCATCATTTGGCAAATCATCACCTATTTTTTTGCTTTAAAAGAAGCTTCCGGTCTTGGAGGAAAAAGCCTGTGGCTTAGCTTTATTATTGCGATTTTATTGAGCGATGTAGCTGGCATTATATTAACTCGTTTATTCTTATATGTTTGATAATTGCCGGTGGCACAGAATAGCCACCTTTATTATCAATCACGCATGAGTGAAGAATTTACAGGGACAAGAGCCTCTTCAAACAAGAGGGAATTACTGTAATTATCCCAAAAAAGATCGATGGAAATAGAGGTCCTGGATAATTAATAGGCTTAGAGCTAAGAAACCTGTGCTCTGCCGCAAAGTGACTAAATAATTAATTTATGCGACATCAATACAATCAAGAATTCCCAAAGGAAATTAATGTAATTCCTATATTTCTTTCGTTATTAATCCATTCTTAATTTTATTTTTCATACTAAACAGCAGGTTATTTATTGATTTGAAAGGAATATTTTCGAATGAAGCAATTTAAAAAGCAACTTCTCGAAGTGGAATTAAAGAAAGCTGGTCTCTTAAAACAATTTATAGGACGTATTTCTTTTGTCCTGGAACTTATACTTGCAGGCACATTGAAAGATATTAAGGATACCTTTAAGCCATACAAGAGCTCATCCCATGTATCACGTGATTTAGTCATGCGGCCTGTTTATGGAATTGCCCATATTAGCTACTGGCCCTATGCTTCTACTTGTTTCACCACTTTTGTTTTTAGGCGGTGCTCTGGCACTTCCATTCACACCCCGTACTGCAGTTGATGCACTGAAAGCAGCCGGTCTCTCTTTTGTAGCAGTAAGCACAATGGCTGTTCGAGGTGCAACTCAAATTTTAGCATGGCCTTTATCAATTTTACGCACACCAATCCGTGGGCTTATTACTTGGTTTAAAGGTTCACCCAAAGTCGAAGATAGTGAGGGAATTAGAAAATTAATTGGGCAATATCAGGAAACCAATGAAAGTCATGATGAGTTGTTGAATAATACTATTTTAGTTAAGACACTGATAATAAAGGCTCAGAAGGGGTTAAAATCCCAAAAGTCAGTGATACCCAAGGATGACTATTTAAAATGTTTTAGTGGTTTTGGTGGCAGGAACGAAATGAGCAAAGTTGGAAATAGAGAAGTCATCACTTTTTTCAAAAATGCGATTGAAAAACGTGATCGGGAAATAGCGCAGGAGAACCTAATGAAGCGAATGGGTTAAAACGCGCAGAAACTCACTCTCTTGAATAAATTCCAATTAATTCACTGAGTTCAAGGATGTGACTTTGCATTGCTTTTAATACGTCATACTTATCCGCTGTTGCACCCAGGTTGAGGACTGTGTCTAAAGCATAGAGTCTGAAAAAATAATGATGAGTACCACTTGGGGGGCAAGGCCCTCGATAGCTGGCTTGCCCCCAACTGTTTTGTCCGGTCACAGCACCCACCGGATTTTCAGCCGCTTCAGAAAGTAACCAGGTATCCGCTGGAATATTAAAAAGGACCCAATGAACCCAATCCCCACTGGGAGCATCTGGATCATCAACGATTAAAACGAAAGATTTTGTATTCACGGGAGGAGACTGCCAAAAGAGAGGAGGTGAAATGTCTGCACCATCACAAGTGTATTGTCGAGGTATCGATGTATTCCCATTAAATGCTGGACTCTCAAGGGTTAAGCTTGCAGCAAAACCACTTACGCTTAAGCAGCTTAATGCAATAAAAAATACCCAAGAATATTTGTTTGTCATCTTTATTCCTTGGCTCTTTTCACTCTCAATAATGATCAATAAGTATTTATCTCATTTTAGAACAAATACGAGAATTTCTTTAGATCCAGTTGCTAAGCATTATTTCCAATGACTTATCAACATTGAGAAGAATAACAATTCCTTTGTGTTTCCTGATTGATCTACTCAGCCGTATTTTGGCTAAGCACGAAGCAATTTAACGTTTTACAACACCAATTAATCAACTCTTAAACTTCTTATTTTGACAATTTAACTTGAAATTTATAGGCAATGGCACCATTTTATAGATATCTAAATCATTTAAATTTAAGGAGGATGCAATGAGTTCATTATTAAAACGCGAATACTTTCCGATGCAGAAGGATTTTGGGAAATTATTGGAGAATTTTTTCAGGGGGCAATTGGACGATTCTTCTTTTGTCGATACTGGAACATGGGCACCGGCAGTGGATATTAAAGAAGAGAAAGATCGATTCTTGGTAGTCGCTGATATTCCTGGGGTTAAAAAAGAAGACATGAACATTTCATTGGAGAATAATATTCTAACACTCCACGGTTCACGCAGCTTTGAAAAAACAGAAAAAAAGGAAGACTATACGCGCATTGAACGCTCTCAGGGCCAGTTTTATCGCCGTTTTAGCTTACCCGAAACGGCTGATGACACCAAAATTAGCGCAAAATATAAGCATGGGGTATTAGAAATCTCTATTCCTAAGAAAAAAGCGGCTACGCAAAAGAAAATCGATGTAAAAATTGATGAATAATTTTGGAATGACGATTTATTCGTCATCTTGCTTTCTTTTTTTAGTAAGGTCTCAATAGTAAATATTCTTCTCTTACATCCTGCGGCTTATCCGCAGGATGTAAGAGCTCAAGACACAGAGCGAGACTTCCTGGATTCTTTGGACAAGCAGCATGTAGAGTTTTTTCCAGGACTTATTGAGCAGTTACTTTTCCAGGCATAACCCCTTAATTATTAATTAAAAATCCTTTTAGTCTCTCTTTTCTCCAAGTAGAATAATCACCATTAACTTGTTGTAATTTCCTGACCTACTCTTATAGTATGTTGATGTCGGCTTTACCATTTTAATATTGGTCATAAATCCGTCATTTCGAGTGTCAGCGACAACCCGGCATAGGATATGACAAAGGGTTGCTTCACTTCGTTCGCAATGACCAGAATTATTCCGTTTTAAATAATGATCAACGTCGACTTAAGGGAATATTTGAAAACGTTTTTTAGTTTTAACAATCAAGGAATTGGCTTATGCGGTTGATTATTAAGATATTTGTTTGCTTAAGCATAGGCTTATTAATATCTTGTAATATCGCTTTATCTCCGCAAGCTCAGCTTAAGCATTTACGAGCCACACCTAATATGGACCCGGCTATTAATAAGATTTTAGCGGAGACAAAACTCTTCTCGCAGGGCAATTGGCCAGACAAAAGATGGTGGCGAATCTTCCATTCGCCGGAGTTAAATCAGTTAATCGAAGAAGCGTTAGCCAATAATCCTTCTCTTCAAGAAATCAGAAGTCGTATTACTGCAGCCAAAGAAGAGGCGATCGTGACTCGATCCCTTCTCTTCCCGCTGGTGTTTTTTGATGCGAGCTTGACGCGTCAATACCTAAGTAAAAATGGTTTATATCGTGCCTTCAATCATAAACTCGCCCGCAACGCAACCCTTATCGACTTAACTTTATCCTTTACTTATGAATTCGATTTTTGGGGCAAAAATCGCAATCTTTTTCACGCAGCAATTGGTGAAGCACTTGCCACCGAAGCGGAAGCGGCTCAAGTAGCCTTAATTACTACCACAGCCATTACCCAAATTTATGTGGCTTACAAAACCAATTTGCTAAGAAAGCAACTTTATGAGCAATTAGTTAATGTCCGTTATCATCTGGCGCAATTACAAAATTTTGTTTCTGTCAAAGGGCTCGCTTCGAGTTTACCTACCTTTTCAGCCAATGAAAGTCTGTTTGAAGCAAAGCAATTGCTTTCTAGCATCAACAATGAGCTAATGACCAATAAGCACCTCCTTAATATCTTGGCTGGGCGCAATCCTAATACGCCCTTACCAACGAGTTCTCCACTTCCGAAGTTGCCTCATGCGCTGATTCTTCCTAAAACATTATCCATTGACCTTATTGCCCGAAGACCCGATTTAATGGCTCAAATTTGGCGGGCTAAAGCCTTGGCTTATCGAACAAGCGCCGCTATGGCTGAATTCTATCCAGATTTTAATATCGCTGGCTTTATCGGTTTAGAAAGCACTAAATGGAGAAAGTTTTTAGACATCTCTAGTGGTAAGGCAGGTATCATACCTGCGGTTCATTTACCCATTTTCACCGCTGGGGCGATTGCCGCTAATGTTCGAGCAACGAAAGCAGAATTCGATGCAGCCATCTATGCCTACAATAATTTACTGCTAAGGAGCACACAAGAAGTACTCGATGTGTTAGCGTTTGCTCAGGATGTGTATGAGCAGAAAAAAGAGCAAGTAAAGATTGTTAATTATGCCGAGCAGCGTTATAACTTAACTTATTTGCGACAGCAAAAAGGCCTCGACAGTGACTTCGAGCTCTATAGCATCAAGGAAGAAGTGATTGAAAGAAAACTTGTCAATATTACCTTGCTATATAACCAATATTTAGCGGCAGTAAAATTGATTAAAGCCTTGGGAGGTGGCTACTGTCAAACTGAGGTTCCATTGGCGAAGAAGACATGAAAAAAAAATCAGCATCCTTTGTATTCGCAATCCTAGTCCTCTGTTTATTCACCATCTTTTTTTTATATTGGTTTTTTATTTGGCGATTTCAAGCCTATACTAATGATGCTTATGTGCAAGGCAACCAAGTCTATATAAAATCTTTGCGTAAAGGGTTTGTGACCGCTGTCTACACTGATGACAGCTATCTCGTCAAAAAAGGACAACTCATCGTTGCCCTCAATGAAACTGACTCTTTAATTGCTCTTGAAAAAGCAAAAAAGAAACTTGCTCAAACAGTGCGCGATGTATGCCAAGCTTTTCACGATGTTTTTATTCTCGCAGCAGAAATTGAAGTGAAAGAAGCGGAGCTTTTAAAAGCCCAGCAAAATTTTAAACACCGCTATGATGTGATTGGCGCCAGAGGAGTATCTTTGGAAGATTATCAACATGCTGTGGATGATTTAAGGGCGAGCAAAGCTTCATTAAAAAGCACTAAAAGCAATTATCAGAAAATGCTTGCATTTGTCCAAGGGACTTCCATTGCTGAACACCCCTGGGTACAAGCTGCAGCGCAAGAAGTACGCGACACTTGGGTGCAACTTTATCGTTGTAAAATTTACGCTCCCGTTGAAGGCCTTGTCGCTCAACGTACAATCCAAGTAGGCATGTGGATTTCACCTAATGAACCGCTGATGTCAATCATTCCACTGGATCAAATTTGGGTCAATGCCAATTTTAAAGAAACACAACTGAAAAAAATGCGTATCGGCCAAAGAGTCCGATTTACTTCGGATTTGTATGGTCGCGATGTGGTCTTTCACGGGAAAATTGTCGGTTTACCTGGGGGCGCGGGGAATGCTTTTTCATTACTCCCCCCCGAAAACCTCTCTGGGAACTGGATCAAAATCGTACAGCGCTTGCCTGTACGAGTAGCCCTAAATCGTGAGGAACTCAAAAAACATCCCTTGCGCATAGGTCTCTCTCTTGAAGTGACGGCGGATCTTAGCAATCAAAACGGACCACTCGTACCGACGACTTTCTTAAATTCACCGCATTATTCCACTGATATTTTCCAATTCGAAGAGCAAGGGAATAAAGAACTTATCGCCAATATTATCAACAGCAATTTGGATCCTAATTTAAAAAAATACGCCAGGACGCCTCTTACACTTAGCGACATTGCCATCCAAGGAAAACTTCTCGAAGAAACCCATAGCGATCTAAAAAAAACCATTGAAGACAGCACTTATAAAAAAGCATCCATGAAAAAACAAGCCTCGGCTCATAGCATATTTAAAAATGGAAAAACTGCAAAGCAAACTTGCAATAGGAAAGTCAAAAAATGATTCTCTATGTGCTTATTCTAGCGCTTGCCGCTGTGGTTTTTAATCTTACCTTGCCCATTATGGCAGGGCTTTATATTGTGAGCGACTTAGGAGGCAGCTCTTACCTTACTTCCTATGCAGTCAGTTTTTTCTGCATAGGAAATATATTAGGAGTACCCCTGGGGAAACCCTCATCCACCGGATTAAGAGCAATTCCTCTTTTCCTTTTATGCTTAACGTTAATGTGTATTTTCTCTTGGTGCTGTGCAATGTCCACCAATTATTTTGAGTTCATCTTATTTCGTTTTTTAGAAGGAGTTGCTTCAGGACCACTCTTTATTCTTATTCCTTACACCCTTATTCCCCGCCTGGCCTCTGAAAAAGATAAATCCCTTATCTTATCGCTTTTATTGATCAGTTTTACTCTAGCACCTGTACTTGCCGCTTCTTATGGGGGTTGGATAGCTTATTATCATAATTGGCGCATTCTTTTCCTTTCCAATATTCCTCTATGCCTTTTTTTAATTATTTCGGTTAGCTATGCCTATAGAAAACACCATCGACCCGCAGATAAAGTACATTTTGATGCAATGGGTTATTTCTTCTATTCCATCAGTATTATTTTTATTGGCACTGCTTTAACCATCAGCCAGGAACTGGACTGGTTTCGCTCCTCTCTCATTACCTTTTTACTGATAGCAGGAAGCATAAGCCTGGTTTTTTTTATTCTACACAGTTTGTCATCCCCCTTTCCCATTCTTGATCTTCGATTGCTTAAGCATTTATATTTTTCGCTTGCGATGTTAAATGTGTCTCTACTTTTCGCCATTTATTTCGGAATGGTCATTTTATTGGGACTATGGCTAAAGCTCTATGTCAATTACACGCCTAATTGGATTGCTCTCATTATTGGGACCATGGCATTAGGCGCCTGGATTCCAATCGCTTTCAGTCGCCTGCGCTATGATCCTCGCTTACCCTTAACAGTGTCCTTAGTATTTTTTGCAATTTCTAGCTTTTATACCACTTACTTCAATGTGGACATTAATTTTGACCGCATTGCGTTTTCTCGAATTTTAGCTGGAGTCGGGCTTGCTTTATTCTTAGCGCCACTTTTTCGTTTATCCACGCAAACACCCCCTCCAGAAAAATTGCCTGAGGCGCTCTGTTTTTTCCATGTATCAAGACTGCTGGGAAGTGGCTTAGGGGTTTCCTTGTTCCTGATCTTATGGCATCGCAGGCAAGTGTTTTATCACGAGCGTTTGGGGAGCAATTTAACGGCTTTCTCTCAATTAACTAATCAATTTTTCGAGCGCGCAAAATTTTTTAATATTCAAGGCAAACAGGCTTTAGCCCAATTGGATGTTTACTTAGAGAGGCAAGCCACCGCTTTGGCTCTGGATGATTGCTTTTTTCTAATGGGCTGGATTTTAGTTGCTTTACTTATCCTCTTGTCGCTCACTTTTTTCTTTCCTGATCCCGTTTTGCACGACACAAAAGAGCCTTCTGAGGAAAAACAAGAAACGAATTTACCTCCAAAGATGGCTTAACTTAATTCCCTGAATTAAGAAAATTAAGTCGTAAAAGTCCCACCGGCGAATTCTCTTACCTGTAGGGGCTGAAATTGCCAACATTTTTACAAGGAGTTTACCTGCTTTCGCAATAATGAAAGGCTCGCCTTGCCCTGCTTCTTCTATGGGCAAATTTGTTGTAGCTTCGTGAATATTTACTTTTGCATCTCATTATTACCTAAATTTACTTAGTTTAGCTTTTTAAATCATTTGATGTGTGTATCAAACATTATTAATGGTTGGAATATTGGAATTGTCACTTGCGCAAAACCAAATTCAATTGCATGATGGTAAGATGGCTACAATACTAATCTCCATGGAGTAGAAGATTAGCTGTGGAACAATTAAACCGACTAAAATCAAAATCTGAACCTACTTTAACTGTTCTCATTTTTGTTACTATCGCTATAGGCATTGTCTCGGGTTTGGCAGGAATGTTTTTAGCGTTATTGCTGCACCACATTCAGCATGTTGCATACGGTTACAGCCACACTTTAGCCCATCCTGAAAATTTTCTGCAAGGAGTTAGTGCATCGTCTATACAGAGACGAATTTTTGTACTGACTTTCTGTGGTTTTCTTGCAGGCTTCGGGTGGTGGGCGATTTATCGCTATGGTAAACCATTAATCAGCATCGCTAATGCAATTAAATCCGATAAGCCGCACATGCCTATTGGTACGACCATTCTCAATGCCTTACTCCAGATCATTACGGTTGCATTAGGCTCTCCTTTAGGACGTGAAGTCGCGCCACGTGAAGTTGGCTCTGCTTTTGCCTGTTGGCTTTGTGCAAAAACAGGTTTAAGCACCAAGGATTCTCAAATCATGGTGGCTTGCGGTTCAGGGGCAGGATTAGCTGCAGTGTATAATGTGCCACTTGGCGGGGTAGTTTTTATCTTAGAAATCTTACTTTGTACTCTCAGTTGGTCAGCAGTCATCCCAGCGCTTTGCACCTGTTCAATTGCAACTGCTGTTTCTTGGATTGGTTTAGGCAATGCCCCCCAATACCATATCCCTAATTATCCGCTTAGCGCCTCTTTAATCTTATGGTCAATCCTTGTGGGCCCTATTTTTGGTGTTGCCGCTTTTCGTTTTCATCAGATTACGACTGCAGCACGACAATCAGCCCCACGCAATTGGCGGGTTTTAATTTTATGTATCCTTAATTTTATTGTAATAGGTCTTTTGTCCGTTTATTTCCCACAACTTTTAGGCAATGGAAAAGGTCCTATTCAACTTGGTTTTACCGATGATTTAGGCGTTGATCTAGCCATCCGATTACTCATCCTTAGAGTACTCATCGTTTGGAGTTCCTTGCAAGTGGGTGCACAAGGTGGATTGCTCACCCCTTCCCTGGCCAATGGGGTATTATTAGCAATTGCACTTGGCGGCGTATGGTCTATCGCTTGGCCAGGCACGCATGCAGGGGCTTTTGCTGTGGTTGGAGCTGCGGCGTTTCTTGGCGCAGCACAGAAAATGCCCATTACTGCGATTGTGCTTACAGCGGAATTCACAGGAATCAATTTTAATTTTCTTGTACCCATATTATTTGCTGTTACTGGCTCAGTGAGTACTTTTCGTTTTTATGCCAATCGACAAGCTAACATTAATCCTAACCAACGAATTTCCATCCCTTAAAATTAGAGAGTCTCTCTTTCTTTAACAACCTTCCAGTGCTTTCCTTCGGTTAAGCGTGCAATCATCATACTCGCGACACAATCACCAGTCACATTCAACAGGGTTGCTAAAGGATCGATAATGATACTGATTGCAGCAATTGCAATTAAAACGGAAGGAGGGAAACCGTAAACGGTTAAAATCAACAATTCACCCAGCATACCGCCACTAGGAATGGCCCCCATTACCGTACCCACAAGCAAAGACACACCGAGTGCTGCAAATAAGACAAACGTCCCGCTGAAATCCAAATGAAAAATACCGAATAAGAACGCTATCTTAAAGATACCCCCAATGACTGAGCCGTCTTTATGAATCATAGCGCCAAGTGGAACGACGGTTTCACACACGGCAGGAGGAACACGCATTTTTTTAGTGGCTAACAAATTAGCAGGGATACTTGCAGCGCTGCTGCAAGTGGCGATAGAAGTGACCATGGGTAAAAATACATTTTTCCAAAATAATTTTACTCCTTGTGTTTTATCTGCCAGATACGCGTATACAGTGAACGCGAAAATAAAATAAACAATCGCAGAAAGGTAATAAATAGCCGCAATGCGAAGGTAAGTTTCTATTAATTGCGGACCTAGCTCACTCACTAAAACCGCAAAATAAGCAAAAAAACCAATCGGCGCGTAATACATAATTAAAGAAAAAACACGCAAAAAAACCGCTTCTCCTGCTTGCAAGAAAACAGCGAATTTTTTCCCTGTTTCGTTTGCATTAGCTGTGGCAACCCCAACGAGTAGTGAAAATACAATCAAAGCCAACATATTTTTGTGTGATAGTAAATGAATGAAGTCAGGAACAGAGAAAATTGCTACAATCTGGCTAGACAAAGTGGGTGGCGACGGGCTTTCGGTTTGAGCGAGCTGTAAATAAACACCTTGTGCTGGAGGGAAAAATTTTACAACGAACAGTGCGTAAACCGCTGCCACAACTCCAGTGAACAAGAAAACCAGAGCCATGTAGCCCATAATCTTACCTAATTTACCTAATGAATCAGTACGAGCAATTGCCGAAGACACCGAGAAAAAAATTAATGGAACAATGGCCGTGAACAATATATTAAGAAAAATTTCACCAAGGAATTTTAAATGACGCGCATTGGGCCCTAATAGATAACCTGCAAAGCCACCCAATGCAATAGAGGAAATCAGGAGAATTGGAAAAGCGTAAGATTTAATGGTTTTATAGTGAGTCACTTGCCCGGTTCCTATGAATACACAGCTATCGATTTACATAACAGAATTTATGAGAAAAGTCACTTTGATTTAACCCTATGAGATGACCCATGCAAGAAAAAATCGCTGCCGTTTATGTTGTAAAACCTGAGTTTCTATCGAATTTATGCCAAGAGCTAGGACAGGGTTCTAAAGTCATTGACGACCTTGTTTTTTGCCCGTCTAAAAAAATTGACGCTTGTTTCGCTCAAGATATCTGGTTCGATCCCCAAATTGTTACTTTTCAGTCGATTTCAGCCGCCGCTAAGATTTTGCGGCAGGCAGGGAAATTCTGGTACATGCACCCTATTGCTCAAATAAGACGCTCGCGTTTAATTCAAGACCAACTACGATCATGCCCTTCACTTGAACGACCTTTTCCGGTTAACGAAGCACTCCCTTCGATAGGCTGTTTCAGCCTTTTGGATCACAATACACTCGTATACAGTGTAAACCGCTGGAAAAAATGGCCAGATGGGATTTGTCATTTTATCGAAGATAAAATAAATCCTCCTAATCGCGCTTATTTAAAATTGTGGGAAGCCTTCACCCTTCTAGAAAAATGGCCTACAACCGGGGAAACGGTGCTGGATCTAGGTGCATCACCGGGTGGCTGGACTTATGTGGCTCAAACCTTAGGAGCAACAGTCACTGCAGTGGATAAAGCCCCCCTGGATGAAAAAATAGCGAAACTTCCCCGCGTCAGTTGCCTGCAACAAAGCGCTTTTGCAATAGACCCCGTTAAGTTGGATCAATCCTATGATTGGGTTTTATCTGATGTCATTTGTTATCCAGCACGAGCTTACAATCTTATTATGAAATGGATTACTTCAGACAAAGCAAAACATCTAATTTTTACAATAAAATTTCAAGGCCAAGTCGATTCATCGGTCCTTGAGCCTTTTCAAGCCATACCCAATTCTCGCATTATAAACCTGTATTATAACAAGCACGAAGCCACGTTTTTTTATCCATGGCCTCACATTAGGGAGTAAGATATGAAAAAGCCAGTATGTGTCGTAGTAGGGGTTGGTCCAGGTAATGGGGCAGCTTTTGCCTCGCGTTTTGTCAAAGAAGGCTATCAAGTTGCATTATTAGCGCGCAAGAAGGACTTTACTGCGGATCTCGCTCAGGAACTGGGCCACGCACAAGCGTATGCGTGTGACGTGAGCGATATACAGTCGGTTCAACATGTCTTTAAGCAAATTAGTAACGAATTAGGCGAAATTGCAGTGGTTATTTATAACGCCGGTTCTGGGGTTTGGGGGAACATTGAAGAAATTACTCCTGAGGCTTTCGAAATGAATTGGCGTATTAATGCCTTCGGCTTATTTGCCGTTAGCCAAGCTGTCATTCCTGAGATGAAACAAAGAGGGCAGGGCAACATTATTATTATTGGTGCGACCGCCTCAAGACGAGGTGGCATTACCACTGCAGCCTTCGCTCCTGCGAAAGCAGCACAACGCAATCTTGCTGAATCGATGGCAAAATACCTATGGCCTCAGGGGATTCATGTTGCTCTAATCATTATTGATGGGGTCGTTGATCTCCCTAGAGCCCGTGAATACATGCCGGATAAACCCGATTCCTTTTTTGTTAAACCCGATGATGTAGCCCATACTGCCTTTTGGCTCACCCAACAACCCTCTTCCGCCTGGTCTTTTGAGGTAGAAGCCCGCCCCTTTTCAGAAAAATGGTAAGTAAGATTCACAAGGTACTGAAGCAATAAATGCAGGTTGAGTCAAGGCCCAACCCTGCATTGCATTATGGCTGAAATAACAAAAAACAATCAAAAAGCCTTAAAATAAGACATGGCTTGTAAACAAGTACGAGTCTTTTTTAACCCTTTTATCCCGCAAAGTAACCTATTGTTAATTAAGTTTTTTCCTTCATTCATTTTTTTAACCAAACCGCGGAAAACTGGCGTCATTCGAAAAACAGGTTGAATTAAATTTAAACCTATGTACAATTTTCCCCGGTTATGAAGCGAATAATAATTTATATAATAACTGGCCTAGCTTGCCTTGCCTTCAGTTTTTTTGGGCTTCCGCACCTTAAAAAGGTTCAGAAACCGATAAGCGATGCAAGGAAAGAAATGGGACAAACTGAAGTCGCAAAAAAGAGTTCAGTTGAGACTCTACCAAAAGCGAATAAAGCCGAATTGACGCAAATCGTTTCGACTACCGTTGCCACATTCAAAGAAAAAGCCGCTAAAGAAGGTTCAGCGAAGGTTCTCTTGGCTGCCAATGCGTCTGCACACCTCATGAAAGCACAAGTTAAAACACCCCCAAAAGGGTTGGCTAAAGCTAAAACGCCCATAAAAAAAGAATCTAACAACAGCAATGCAACTAAAAAAGTAACCATTAAAAATATCACGTTAAAAAAAGTACCTTTCGAGCAATTGCCTGGCTGGAATGAATCGGGCGTCAAACAGTCCTTAATCGCATTCCAGCGTTCATGTAAGGTTTTTTTAAAAACGAAACCTTCTCGTCCTGTTGGCTCTCAGCTTATCAAACTTAAAGCACAAGACTGGCTTCCTGCTTGTAACCAAGCTTTGACCATAAGCAACATTTCGGAAGAGAATGCAAAAGCATTTTTTGAAAAATGGTTTTATCCCTTAGAGTTAGTAAAACACAAGCCCGTTAAGGGTTTGTTTACTGGCTACTATATGCCGTTAGTAAAAGGTAATTTAACTCGGACGAAAAAATACAATACGCCCATTTATGGATTACCAACGCATTTAAAATGGAGCTCTTACAACCGTCGCTCAATTGACAAAGGGATACTTCAAAAGAAAGCACCTGTTATCGCTTGGATTCACAGTCCTGTGGATCGATTATTCCTTGAAACTGAAGGGTCAGGGGTAATAAAGCTTACCAGCGGTAAGAAATTATATTTAGGGTACGCCGGAGAGAATGGAGCTCATTACACCTCTATTAGCAGCCTCCTGATTAAAAGGGGCGTCATGACGAAACATACTGCATCTAAGCAAGCAATACAACGCTATTTTAGCCACCATCCTTCGAAAATGGATTCGTTTTTGCAGCAAAATAAATCGTTTGTCTTCTTTGAAAATCTTAAAAAACCCGCTGCGATTGGTGCGCATGATATTGCATTAACTCCTGGTTATTCATTAGCTATTGATAAAAGATGGATCCCTCTTGGATCACCCTTATGGTTGAGCACCAAAAAACCTCATATCCAAGATAATAAGCTCAAGCGATTTCACCGTTTGATGATTGCCCAAGACACAGGCGGTGCCATCCGTGGATTAGTGCGCGGTGACGTCTATTGGGGGGCTGGCAAAAAGGCGAGTTTTCTGGGTGAAAACATGAAGAATGAAGGTCGTTATTGGTTATTTTTGCCCAAACATATTTTTGATAGACTTACTGGCAGTATCAACAAAGTCTTTTAACTTCCGACTTTATTAAGCTTAATCAGCAGATGAGTAAATCCTAATTATAGTCATGCTCTCTTTTGCTGTGTTACGCTACCCTTTATCGACACACTTCCCGTGAGAGTAGATCCATGAAAATAGCTGTCTGCAGTGATGAATTTTATCCAGTCAACGAGTTTGTTGTCCAGGAGTTGCAGCGCATGGGGCATGAGGTCATGCAATTTGGTGCCATAAAATCGCATCAGAATGAATCATGGACACAAGCCACACAAGCAGCCGCCGAGTCCATTCGGCGGGGAGACTGCGAGGAAGGTATTTTTTTCTGTTGGACGGGCACTGGCGCTTCCATTGCTGCCAACAAAGTGCCAGGAATTAGAGCAGCACTTTGTACGGATGCGCAAACGGCAGCAGGAGCGCGATTATGGAATCGAGCTAATGTGTTAACTTTGTCCAACCGTCTTCTCACTCAAGATTTGGCGAAAGAAATTTTAGCAGCCTGGTTTAATACCGCCATGAATGAGCAGAGTGAAGCAGCAGCTGAAGAAATTAAGGCCATTGAACACTGTTACAATAAAATCTAGGCATCTTTGGAATAAGTGAGCCCTCTTCCGGTCCGCGGCCTGTTCGCGGGATCCAGCGAGGGTGAGTTTCCTAGGTCCCGCAGATAAGCCGGCGCATCGAAGGTTAGGCGCTGAGCGATTACACTTTTGGGCTCGCTTTTGGGGCATTGGGTTGGGTATTCATGGTTTCAATGATCTTAATATCATCGACAAAACATTTGGTTTCACCACGCCAAGGGAGTACGAATTCTTCACAATGATAGGTGAGAATCACATGATCATTGTTCTGCATTGCTAATTCCGCTTTTTTGACGAGAGCCGATTTGAATTGGCCTAAAGTAAAATGAAATTCCCGACCCGTCGCTCCACTGGCATTTTCAAGACCACCGCGAATCAACTCTCCTTCATAGGTTCCCCAAAATTTCCCTTCTTTGGCTACTTTAACAATGATCCCTGATTTTTGTCCGGATTTAACCGTCCAACAACCAGCTAATAGGCATGTGCTCAAAATAAGCAACGACAGTAATAATTTTTTATTCATTTCTAACCCCTTTGTGGCAGTGTCTTTGCCTTAATTGGTTTTTCTTACTTTCAGTGTAAATGATTCTCTAAATTTTCTCCAAAACCTCTTGAAGATGCTTTACTGCTTCCACTTGCATCTCTAACGCTTGTTTTGGCGCATTGGCAAAAGGGACGATTGCCCTCTTAAAACCATGCTTAGCGGCTTCCCGTAACCGCTCTTGACCACTTTGCACCGGGCGAATTTCTCCAGCCAAGCCAATTTCTCCAAAAATAATGGTTTCTCGATCAAAAACACGATTGCGAAGACTTGAAACCACCGCAGCAATGAGCGCTAGGTCACTTCCTGTTTCCGTCACTTTAACGCCGCCTACGACATTAATAAACACATCCTGATCAAAAGTGGCGATACCACCATGGCGATGCAACACAGCGAGTAAAATCGCAAGGCGATTATGCTCAAGACCGGCTGAAACGCGTTTTGGCTGTTGTCCATGCGCCTCATCCACTAGAGCCTGCACTTCAACCAGCATTGGACGTGATCCTTCCCATGTGACCATAACAGCTGAGCCTGGCGTGCTTTCAGGTTGACGCGATAAAAAAATGGCGGAAGGATTAGCCACTTCTTTTAAACCCCGATCGGTCATGGCAAAAACACCCAGTTCATTGACCGCGCCAAAACGATTTTTTATCGCCCGAATGACGCGAAAACGGCTGTCACTTTGCCCTTCAAAATACAAGACACTATCCACCATGTGCTCAAGCACTCTCGGCCCAGCTAAAGCACCTTCCTTAGTAACATGACCCACGAGGAATACTGCAGTCTGTGTCATTTTGGCAAAGCGCACTAACTGCGCTGCGGACTCACGTACTTGCCCAACGCCACCTGGAGCAGAACTTAAAGTCTCAGTAAAAATGGTTTGGATGGAATCAATCACCATGATCCGGGGCGCTTCTTTTTGTGCGTGGGCGATGATGGCTTCAACCTGAGTTTCAGCGAGTAGGCGCAAACCGCCTATAGGTAATTGCAAACGATTTGCGCGCATGGCCACCTGCTGCAAAGATTCTTCACCCGTGACATAAAGCACCTTTTGCCCTTGGGATAAATTAGCCAATGTTTGCAGCAATAAAGTCGATTTCCCAATACCGGGGTCTCCACCAATTAACACCACCGAGCCATCAACTAGTCCGCCCCCTAAAACCCGGTTGAGCTCAGAGAGCCCACAGTCCATGCGAGCTACTTTGTCCAGGATTACATCGGCCACCGCAGTGATTTCTGAGCGTTGATTGGCATAGTGACCGACACGGGTACTCCGTCCTGCTGCTCTGTTTTCTTCACTGATTGAATTCCACCCGCCACATTGATTACATTGACCGGCCCATTGAGAAAAAACCGCGGCGCATTGATTACAGACGAATTGTGTTTTGGTTTTCATTTAACTTAAACTTTAAGTCGGCAAAAGCTGAGATTAGGTGGAAGAATTAGCCTTGTCAATAAAGGATTTTTCGCGTTAGTCCTAAACGTTGTCTGATGAAATTATATTCCTTGTGAAACACCTCATGCGGACATAAAATCCAGTATGACCCTTATTGTTTGAGACAATTCAATGTCTACTAATAAAAAAATTTTTCAATGGGCTGTGGTTGGTGCAGGTCCTGCAGGAATAGCCGCGGTCGGGAAATTATTAGATCATCACATCGCACCCACTGATATTTTATGGATTGATCCTCATTTTAAAGTTGGTGATTTAGGGCAATTATGGCGTCATGTTTCAAGTAACACCATTGTCAAACGGTTCGTTGACTTTTTGCATGCTGCAGATTCCTTTGGCTACAAGCAGGCTCCCATCGATTTTCAATTAAACCATCTCCCTCCTGATCATACTTGCGTATTAAGCAAGATTGTTGAGCCTTTAGAGTGGATAACTGATCACTTAAGCAAACAAGTAACCAGCGAAAAAACCATGATTCATGCCATGGAATTGAAAGAACGCACTTGGACTTTGTCCTCAGACACGCAAAATTATCGCGCTAAAAATGTAATTTTGGCCACAGGCGCAGTACCCTCCAACTTAAGTTATCCTGGTGTGGAAGTCGTGCCTTTTGAAATTGCCATCGACCAAGCGCGGCTAACGCAATTTGTTGACAAAAACCATACTTACGGTGTTTTTGGTTCATCGCATTCCGCCATGATCATTATCCGCTATTTGGTCGAATTAAGGGTTAAAAAAATTATTAATTTCTATCGCTCCCCCTGCCGTTACGCAATTGATATGGGCGATTGGATTTTATTCGATAATACGGGCCTTAAAGGGCAAACAGCCGCTTGGGCTAGAGAAAATATTGATGGCGTTTTACCCTCTAACCTTGTCCGTTATACGACAAGTGAACATCACATTGCCCGTTTTTTACCCGAATGCAATAAAGTGATTTATGCGGTAGGCTTTGAAAAACGCACTAACATTACCATCGATGATTATCAACAGGCAGACTACAACCCTCATGTTGGGATTATAGGTCCTGGACTATTCGGTTTAGGAATCGCCTACCCTGAGAAAAGAGCAGATCCGTATGGCAGTTTTGAGTGGCAAGTGGGCTTATGGAAATTTATGGTTTATTTGAATAGAGTGATGCCAGTTTGGTTTAAATATCCCACTTAATTGGTTTCATTAAACAAGACAGTAATAGAGATAATGAAGTATACTCTGACAATTCTAAAATTTTAGATAATGCTATGACTAAACCAATCCATTTTGAAAAATCCATGACCGAGCTTGAAGAAATCGTCATGCAATTGGAAAAAGGAGAATTATCATTAGAAGATTCTCTGAAACAATTTGAGAAAGGAATTACTCTAGCCCGTAAATGCCAAGAGGTATTACAACAAGCCGAGCAAAAAATTGAGATACTTACTACCTCAACCACCTCTGTAAGCAGCGAAACCCTCAATGATTAATCAAACCATTAGCAATTATCTAGTCCGTCATGAAGCAGTGCTACAACGTTTAGTGGCTGACACAGAAATACCAGCCGAGCGCATCAGAAGTGCGATGCTTTATTCGCTCTTTCCTGGCGGTAAAAGGCTTCGCCCTTTATTAATTTATTTATGCGGAGAAATTCTCGACACCCAACCCGATTGTCTTGATATTATTGCGGCGGCAGTCGAGTTAACGCATTGCTATTCGCTGATTCACGATGATTTACCCGCCATGGACAATGATGATTTACGCCGCGGAAAACCCAGTTGCCATAAAGCCTTCGATGAAGCCACGGCGATATTGGTGGGAGATGGTATGCAAGCCTTAGCGATTGATATGCTTCTCTCTTATTTGCCCAAGTCTTTAAACCCATTGCAAGTGATTGAAATCGCAAGAGAACTGGTTGTTGCGAGTGGGCCAGCGGGTATGGTCAGTGGCCAAAGCCTCGATCTTTCCGAATTAGCCAATGCAGCAATTACTGAATCGCAATTACATCTTATCCATTCCTTGAAAACGGAGCGCTTGATCTCTGCTTGCATTAACATGGTCATTGCGGCAAGTCATTCTACCGAGCGCGAGGCGACAGCCTTACGTGACTTTGCTAAGCACTTAGGTTTCGTTTTTCAAATTCAAGATGATTATTTGGATCACTACGCTAAAACGGATTTGCTCGGCAAAGGAAGAGCCTCCGATCAAGCAAATCAAAAAATAACTTTTGCAAGCCTCTACAGCAAAGAGGAATTGCGTGATTTAATTGATACCCATTTTCAATTCGCAAAGGATGCCCTAATCCCCTTAGGCGAAAAAGCAGAGGATTTATTAGCACTTACTGATTACTTACATCAACGTAATAATCATTAGAAATTCAAAATCGGGATCGTTGTAGCCCACTAGTTCTAAATTAAATGACAATGAGGTCAATGCAACATGTTGGAGTTAGCGAATTTATTCTCAAGTAAATCAATGGATTACAACTATTTTCTTCATCCAGACAGAACAATGAATTTCATTTATGCATTATGCTTGTTCTTTATTGGGTATTTCATTGCTAAACGACTTAGCAATATCACTGAGCATACGCTTGCAAAACGATTCTCCCGCCATCAAACCATGTTAGCCAGCCGCTCTGTCTTTTATATTATTTTTATCATTTTTTGTGTAACGGGTTTACAGCATTTGGGCTTTAAATTGAGTGTCCTTTTGGGTGCCGCCGGTGTGTTTACGGTAGCCATCAGTTTTGCATCGCAGACAGCTGCTTCTAATTTAATCAGTGGTATTTTTTTATTATTTGAGCATCCTTTCAAAGTGGGCGATACCGTCGAAGTGAAAGGTATTAATGGTGTGGTTGATTCCATCGATTTGCTTTCAACGAAATTAAAAACCCCTGACAACAAATTGGTACGTATTCCCAACGAGGCAATGATCAAATCAGAAATTATTAATTTAAGTTATTTCTCAACGCGGCGTCTCGACTTGCTTGTTTCGATTGCTTACAGTTGTGATTTTGCTCAGGTAAAAACCATCCTATTAAATATTGCCGAGGATTGCGAGCACGTTTTAAAAGATCCAGCTCCTATCGTCACTATTAATCACTTTGCTAATGCCGCTGTAGAACTTAAATTCATGGTTTGGGTCAATACTGCAGATGTCTCAACCACACGCAATATTTTGCAAGAAACGATTAAGCAGCAATTCGATCGTGAGGGCATAGAAACGCCTTTACCTCAAGTAACCGTTCAACGGATATAAAAATGGATCCAATTACACATGGTGCTTTGGGTGCCGCCTGCGCACAAGCACTCTTACATAATAAAGATAAACGGAATGCCTGGATAGTCGGGGGCTTAGCGGCCATGGCGCCTGATCTCGATATTCTCATTAGCTCTCAATCGGATCCGATGTTATCGCTGCTCTATCATCGCAATTTTACGCATTCGTTTATCTTCATTCCTATTGGAGGGTTATTCGTTGCTCTTGCGTTGCGGCTATTTAAACGATTTCGCAGGCATTGGCGATTCACGCTATTCGCTGCCCTCATTGGTTACGCAACTCATGGCTTGCTCGATGCATGCACCAGTTATGGGACAATGCTATTTTGGCCTTTTTCGGATCGGCGAATCAGCTGGGATATCGTTTCGATCATTGATCCTGTCGTTACGATTCCTTTAGTCCTAGGTGTTGCTTGGACTGTTATCCATGATGATCGCCGAGGTGTATTTTATACCCTAATTTTTGTAGGCTTATTTTTTCTCTTTAATACCTTTCAGCATTACCGTGCGATCACTAAAATGCAAACTTATTTAGAACAACAACATTTTCAAATAAAAAGATTGCGAGCATTTCCTTACCTTGAAAGCTCAACGCTCTGGCGAGTGACTGCAGAAATTGATAGCCATCTTTATACTGCCGATGTGGAGACTTCGCTTACTCAACCAAGCCGATTAAAGCTAGTGGGTGCTTTTCCTTTATTTCTCCCTTCCCACTTACCGCAATCGGTTAGAGAATCGACAAGCCAAATGCGGGATTTTACTATTTTCAACTGGTTTTGCGATGGTTATGTTATCTTGGCACAGCAACAACCCCTCAGACTAGCTGATGGACGTTATCTTTTTAATGAGAATCCTACGGTGTCCTTATGGGGTATTGAGTTTTTACCTGGTGCCCGGCACGTGACTCCACTAAGTCTTATCCCATTGGAAGCAACAAAATGACAGTAGCTCTACTCGCGACAGGCGATGAAATTATTCACGGCGATACCCTCAACACCAATAGTCATAATCTAGCCTCTGCCTTAAGTTCTGAAGGTCTACCTCTTGGGCTACAACTTGCCTGCAGTGATAAAGAGAAAGAACTTTACGATTGTCTTTCCTTCCTTGCTTTAA
This sequence comes from Legionella maceachernii, assembly GCF_900167045.1. Taxonomy (GTDB): domain Bacteria; phylum Pseudomonadota; class Gammaproteobacteria; order Legionellales; family Legionellaceae; genus Tatlockia; species Tatlockia maceachernii. The sequence continues at coordinate 33,850 of NZ_FUXJ01000018.1, forward strand.
CGCACGATATTATCCTCGTTACTGGAGGGCTCGGCCCCACTTCTGATGATCGTACCCGCTTTGCTTTAGGACGCTTTCTTAAGACAGATTTAGTGGAATTCCCCGAAGCAATTCAACATATTCAAACCCGATTAGGTTTAGCTGAAAAAGAATTAAATCCTGGTAATCGCCAACAAGCCCTATTCCCCGCGAATGCCACCATTCTTCCTAATCCGCATGGTACCGCTCTGGGGTGCTATTATTCTCAAGGCAATAAGTTATTCATTTTATTGCCCGGTCCCCCCCGCGAATGTCTGCCTATGTTTAATCACCATGTTTTACCTTTGCTACAGCAAAGAACCCACAGCGATAAGCAAATTATCAAATGGCGCTTATTTGGTGTTGCAGAAAGCCAAATTGCTCAACAAATAGACGAAGCATTAGCAGGCATTGATTGCAAAACAGGCTATCGCCTTGAAACACCCTATGTAGAATGTAAAGTCCGCTGCAAAAGCCCTCTCCTGCATACTGTGAAGTCTATTGTTGAATCCATTGCAGCGCCTTACCTTATTGCCACCCCAGAGCAGAAAGCCTCAGAACTTCTTTATGAAACCATTCTTAAACTCAAAGTTCCTATCTCCATTGTGGATGAAGCAACGGGAGGAATTTTGCAAACCTTGATCCAACAGCCCAGCAGTTATCCTTGGCTGAAGTTTTATCCGGATAAAAAAGCTGAACTTCGTTTCCATTTACGAGGACTTAAAGAATATTGGTCAGGTGAAGGGAAAAAGGGCAAAACACAAGTATCGATTGAATACCACAATGCAAAAATGAATGGCAAAGAAACGCATGAAATCCCTTATCGCAGCCCTCTTGTCATTCATTATGCTGCGGAATGGTTAAGCTTCCGCCTCTTTCATCTCATCAATCAACTGCATCAATGAATAACACAATTGTTGTGTACCCTCACCGGTCAACGCAGAAACCGTAAATACCTTGTCCGGCCACTTAAGGCCATCCACGATGGTCTGTATTGCCTTCTGCTTTGCCTCTTCATCAGGAAGCATGTCAATTTTGTTTAAAACTAACCAACGAGGCTTGTTAACAAGCTCGGGATCATAGAGTTCAAGCTCATTGATAATTGCTTTAGCCGAATCGACTGGGTCAGTATTATCCAGCGGGCATACATCAATCACATGCAGTAATATGCATGTTCGAGATAAATGTTTTAAAAAACGATGGCCAAGACCAGCACCACTGGCCGCGCCTTCAATTAGACCAGGGATATCCGCCATGACAAAACTTTTATGGGTTGAAACACTGACCACTCCTAAACCTGGATGGAGTGTGGTAAAAGGATAATCAGCCACTTTGGGTTTAGCACTGGAAACAGCACGAATCAAAGTCGATTTTCCAGCATTCGGCAAACCAAGTAGCCCCACATCAGCCAAGACTCTTAATTCAAGGCGCAAATGTCGAGCTTCCCCTGGGGTTCCAGGTGTTGTTTGCCGCGGAGCGCGATTTACACTGCTTTTATAGCGCGTGTTACCTAACCCATGAAAACCACCCTGAGCGACCAATAAACGTTCTCCCGCATGATTCACATCACCAAGCAACTCCCCTGTATCGACATCGTAAACCATGGTGCCAACGGGAACTTGGATAATTAAATCATCTCCTTTTTTACCGGTGCAATTTCCCCCCATGCCTGGTTGACCATTTTCTGCTTTGTAATGACGTTGGTAGCGAAAATCGACTAAAGTGTTTAAATCCGAACTCCCTTCGAGAAACACACTACCTCCATCACCACCATCCCCTCCATCAGGTCCGCCGCGTGGCACAAATTTCTCGCGCCTAAAGCTCAAGCAACCGTGACCACCATTGCCCGCTTCCACTTTAATGAGTGCTTCATCGACGAATTTCATGAGTCATACCAAAAAAAAGCCCCGAGTATCGGGGCTACTATATAAATATTTATTCTAAATCTCCAGTAGAGCAGGGTGTTTAACCCAACCCACGAGGAAGTGATTAGCTTTCTACTGCAGTAACCGTAATGTATTTGCGGTTTTTAGCGCCCTTGATTGTGAATTTAACCATTCCACTCACCAAAGCATACAAGGTGTGATCGCGACCGCAACCTACGCCTTCACCGGCATGAAAACGCGTGCCACGTTGACGAACAAGGATTTCACCTGCATTAACCATTTGACCACCATAGCGCTTAACGCCAAGGTACTTAGGATTCGAGTCGCGGCCATTACGAGTACTACCGCCTGCTTTCTTATGAGCCATTTCTTTCCCCCCTTACTTACTGATCGCAGTAATTTTTACTTGAGTATAGTATTGTCGATGACCCATTTGTTTCATGTGGTGCTTACGACGACGAAATTTAATGATTTTAATCTTTTTATGGCGGCCGTGAGCAAGCACTTCTGCTTTAACTGCAGCTTTTTCAACGAGTGGGCTGCCTAAAGTAACCTTATCGCCATCAGCAAGCATGAGGACTTCAGAGAAATTGATTTCATTACCAACGTCATCGGACATCAATTCTATTTTAATGACATCACCTTCTTTTACACGGTATTGTTTACCGCCTGCCTTAATTACAGCATACATAGCTCTTCTCCAACTCGCCTGAATGGCTTCTACGAATTCAATAAAGTGGCATATTCTATGAAATTACACCAATGACTTCAAGTTGATTTTAAAATATTGTATACTGCGCCACCCTTCCTATATTAGGCATCTTTGTTCTGGTCGCGGGCAAAGTAAGGGTTTTTATTAATTATGGAGACTAGTGATGTCAACAATCGTTTTAGAAGCTGAAGCAAGAAAAGACATGGGGAAAGGTGCGAGCCGCCGCCTACGTCGTCTTGAAAATAAAATACCTGCTGTTTTATATGGCGGTGATAAAAAGCCCCAATCAATTCATTTATCACACAATAAAGTGCTAAAAGCACTAGAAAGCGAAAGCATTTATTCCAGTGTTTTTGATTTGCACATTGGTGGTAAAGTTGAGCATGTTATTCTCAAAGATTTGCAACGTCATCCGTACAAACCTATCGTCATGCATATGGATCTACAGCGTGTAGGGGCAAAGGACATATTAGTAAAACACGTTCCTCTTCATTTCATTAATGAACAAACGGCCAAAGGCGTTAAAGCGGGTGGCATCATCACTCACACCATGAATCAAGTCGAAGTGCGCTGTCGAGCGAAAGATTTACCTGAGTTTATCGAAGTCGATATGGCTGACGTCGAGTTAGATGACATTGTCCATCTTTCTAATCTTAAATTGCCTAAAGGCGTACAATTAACCATTGATGTGAAAGATGGAAGCCATGACTTACCAGTTGTCAGTATTCATGCTCCTAAAGTAAGTGTGGTTGAAGAAGAAACTCCTGCTGTTTCTGCTGCAGAAGCTGAAGCTCCTGTCGTTGAGGAAAAAGAAGAAAAAAGCGAAGAATAAGCACTCATTTGAGGGTTTTTCTTTATTTTTGCTATTCAGTACGAGCTTGCCATTCCCGCACAGTCGAGAATCACTGAAAACCGAAAGAGCAATTTTCGTTAAAAGTAGATTCCAACTGCCCGGGAATGACATACCCTCTAGGGAATGCAGACAGATCCGCAATAACAATGACTAAGAAACTCCTTTATGGCAATTAAACTTATCATCGGGCTACGCAATCCTGGCTCTGCTTATGAACACACAAGGCATAATGCAGGTGGATGGTTTGTAGAAATGCTAACTCAACGCCATAATGCCTTGTTTAAAGTAGAAAAAAAATTACATGCTGAGTTAGCTCAATTTACGGTAAATCATTCGCCGTGCAAAACCATACTCCCGTTAACTTTTATGAATCATAGCGGGTTACCGACTCGTGAAACCAGTCAATTTTACCGTATCACCCCCGAAGAAATCCTCGTTGTGCATGATGAGCTTGATCTTCCTCCTGGACGAATAAAACTTAAAACGGGTGGTGGACACGGTGGACATAATGGCCTTAGAGATATCATTGCTCAATTAGGCAGCTCCGATTTTCATCGCTTACGTATTGGAATTGGTCATCCAGGCCACAAAGACTTAGTTTTAAACTTTGTATTAGGGAAACCTTCGCAACAAGACAGACAGTTAATGTATGATGCAATAGAACGGGGCGTTGCCATTATTCCCACCTTGTTGACCGGAAATATTGCTGGAGCTATGAATTCATTAAATGGTTAAATGAGGAAATTAATTAACGTAGTAAAGGCGTAGTCTGTGGGGTTTTAGCCCAATAGACAAAATCGCACAATGTCTAAAATGGTTGAGCTAAAGCCTAACCGACAAAATTATCTTAGCGAATTGTTTTTAAGAGGTGCAAAATGGGTTTTAAATGTGGAATAGTTGGCTTACCCAATGTGGGTAAATCCACCTTATTTAATGCGTTAACCAAGGCGGGCATTGAAGCGGCAAACTACCCTTTTTGCACTATTGAGCCTAATGTGGGTATTGTCACAGTCCCTGATTCCCGTCTTGATGCCTTAAGCAACATTGTTAAACCGCAACAGGTTGTTCCGGCCACGATGCAATTTGTCGACATTGCTGGACTCGTTAAAGGTGCGGCCAAAGGAGAAGGACTAGGTAACCAATTTTTAGCCAATATTCGGGAAACCGATGCCATTGCACACGTTGTACGTTGTTTTGAAAATACAGACGTCGTGCACGTCGAAGGGAAAGTGGATCCATTAAGTGATATCGAGGTCATTAACACCGAGCTTGCATTAGCGGATATGGAAACAGTGGAAAAAGCCTTAACTAAAGCAGGTAAAACAAGCAAAAGCGGTAATAAAGAAGCCCTTTTTGAGAAGCAAACCCTGGAAAAAATAAAAGCGCATTTGGACGCCGGATTTCCGGTACGGACGCTCTCCCTGACTGCTGAAGAAGAACTCACCGCTCGCCGCCTCTTTCTGCTGACGGCGAAACCCGTGTTGTATATCGCCAATGTGGATGACAACGGTTACCAGAATAATCCTCTTTTGGACAAAGTGACAGCACTTGCCGAGCAGGAAAAGGCATCCATCGTGGCTCTTTGTGCAGCCACAGAAGCTGAGCTCATTGAATTAGATGAAGCCGATCGCCAAGAGTTTATGGACGATTTAGGTCTCGATGAACCAGGTCTCCATCGGGTTATTCGTGCTGGCTATGAATTATTAGGTCTGCAGACTTATTTTACCGCAGGGGTAAAAGAAGTGCGCGCTTGGACAATACGTAAAGGTGCGACAGCCCCCCAAGCCGCCTCAGTTATCCATACCGACTTTGAGAAAGGCTTTATTCGGGCTGAAGTCATTGCCTATGAGGATTTTATTACTTATCGAGGCGAACAAGGTGCGAAAGAGGCAGGTAAGTTACGCTTAGAAGGAAAAGAGTACATTGTTTGTGATGGTGATGTGATGCATTTTCGTTTTAATGTTTAATTGACCTGCTAACTACAATTGACGCACAAATAATCACTATGTATTATGCTTTCCCAAAGCATAATACCGGAGATAAGTCATGCCAAATATCACAGCGACTTTTTTTGGTGAATCAGGAAGCGGCAAAACTGCTCTCATAGAACAGTTTACACAAAGAACTGTGCCTGAAGATGAATCAGGGGTTGTTTATAATATTGCTCGTGTAGAAAGCACAAAAATCCAACTTTGGGATTTATCGGGTAAGCATCCTAATCTAGCAAATAATGCAAGAATTTACCTAGCGGATTGTAATGTTTGTGTATACACCATTGATCTAACGAGCCCATTCAACAAAGAACAATTTTTAGCTCATCTAGAGATCATTAAAGGCTCCGCACCCAATACCTCCCTGATTCTAGTCGGATGTAAAAGTGATTTGCCTCGAAAAATAGATCACCTATCCTTTCAAAGGATCATGGAAGAATACAACATTCCTTATGGATTTATTACTTCGTCTGCCACAGGCGAAGGGGTAAATCAATTATTTTCAGCCATTGCCAAATCTGGAAATTACCAAAAAGTAAGGGCGTACGTCAGTAGCCAGGCTCGTAAGTTTAGTGCGAGCGAACCTACCCTAGCTGATCTGAAAATTCTCATTCATCCAATCTCCCCTTTATATGGAGCGATAGAAAATCTTGAACAACTTGCGACTGAATTGGCAATCACCCAACAAAGCATGATTAAAGAGGCTCTCATAGAATTACTCATCGGCTTAAATGATTCAGAAAAGAATAAAGAAGATATTATTAAAGCCTTTGTTTTAAAATGTGAGGTTGCTCTTAAACAGGCGAGTGATTTAGGGATATCAAAAACTACCCTTTCTCAAATAAGTAAGGGCGTCTTAGTAGTAGCCGTCGCCTCTACACTTGCGGCGTTTGTCGCTTCATCGATTTTTAGTCTGGGCATTACTACCCTGTTCATCGCAGGTCTTGTAGGGACAGGCGTAGGAGCCCATTTAGTCAAAAGCGGTTTTTTTAAATCCCCTCTTTCTTATGCTGTTGAGCAGATTCAAACTGCAGCTCAAGATAAGAATATGTTTATCGAGCAGCCCGTTGAGCAACCCATTTTGGTCTTATGATGCACAATAAGTGATGAATTTCAAATAAGCTTATTTTGCATCGCTCAAATGACAATAATTTATGCAACACGACGGTATTAAATTAACTCAAAAGGGTATGATCTTGCCCTGAGTATTTGATAACTTCGAATCAATGAAGTGCCAAACCAGTAGAAAAGTTTTCTCCTTTTGAGTTTTCTTTATCAACCCCTGAAGAGCCAAAAATGGAAAGCGATGGAGAAATTTTAATATTGTCGCTGTTTGTTTTCTCTACCACGGCTTTCGCATATTCAATATGGGCAGCAAGTGTATGAAATACGTTTTCTCTAATTTCTAAAGGCTCCCAGACACCACTCTTCCAATACTCTAACTCTTCAAATCCAGTAATGCGATACCGGGTGTGATAGACATCATTGTCCACTAGAAAGCTGGCAGAAAATATAAAGCAATCGCTCTCTTTGATACGCTGAGCACTTGGCCTTAAAATAAAGGGGGAAGAAGACTTCGACAATAAGGAACCAACGCTCTTAGAATCACAAAATTGCACATACTGAGAACTATCACATATTTGAGCTTTAAGAGATGGAACCGTTTTTATTCCTTTTGGAGTAAAATAAATTAAACTTTCAAATTTAAACTCTTTAACTTCATCGGTATTAACGCATTCAAAAAGGCGAATGTCAGAAGGTGCTGTCCGGTACCTAAGCCCTTTCATCTTTACTTCATCTTCATAGACCACACCATTAAAACGGTCAAGTTGCTTCGTCGAAGCAATAATTCTCGTGTTAATCCCTTTTTCCTGAAATAGCTTGGCTAGTTGCGCAGCAGAGCTTGCGCTACCATGATCTCCGCTATTACAAGACCATAATACAATAGTGAGTGAATCCCCCCTTTTAAGGCTTGAATTATCAAGAAGTAAATCACGATAAGTTTTTAAATTCCATTGCGTTTCCTGAGGGATTGGCAAAGCGGGGCTCCGATAAGCACCAGCTAGTGTTTCAGCTTCGGTATTGCCATGGCCTGTGATAAACACAATGCCATTATTTTTGAGCTTTGCAAGTTTGATCTTCTCCTCTTCGCGAGCTTTTCCATCAAGATGCATGCCAATGGCATCGAATCCAGTAAAATGCTGTAAAGCATAAGCTGTGCCTCCTTCTTGGGGAAAAGTAAGTCCAGGATTTGGAGTTTGTGTGCTGATAATAATCGCAGTTAGCATAATACACCATGTGGTTAAAATTAAGTCATATTATTATATATTTGCACATTAAGGTCAATTACTATTTATCAATCTTGCCATGGACTCTTTGTGGAACAATAGCCCTAATAGGCTCTCATAATCAGACAAAAAAGTAGGGTAGAGGACTCATTAGACAAATATCAGCTATAAAATTTGTATATTCTAGTGAGTGTATCGGCCTGAGGAACCCCTGTGTTTGGGGCATGGCGTGTGAGCATCTTTTAGTATCCTGATCTCACAAAAAAGCTCTTGTTTCATAGGATAGGGTTTTTATTTGTTAAAACCTGGATTAATGGTCAAATCGTCAAACAAAATAGATAATGGGATTTTTAAAAATCCAATGAACTACGAGAGAACTGAAAAGGGAAGCACGCATTTCACTAAATAGAACTATACTAATTGAAAGCAGAATTGTTAAAAAGGATTGCTTGGGCTAATTTTTCCGATGAGATTGATGAGATTCCAGTAAAAATTCGGAGTTTTATGTTGATTTAACTGGGGGCTAAAAGGAATGCACTTGTTCAAACAATTGCTAGAGTTATTTAATGAGTCGACTTCTTATAGTACTCATTACTATCAATACCGATATCGGTTAATTAATATCCTTACCGTGGAGCTTATTGCCCTTAGCCTAGTCTTAATTTATATCCATATTACTTGGGGTCACTGGTTAATCGTCTATCTCATCTCTGTGGGCTGTGGTTTGGCTGCTGCTAATTTCATCCTCCATAAAAAAATTCAAAACAATCTCCTTTGTGGGAATATCTTGACATTCCTCGTTTTACTAACAACCACTGTAGGCAATTATTGGATTGGTGGATTATCCACTTCTTATTTCGGCTGGTATTATGTGATCCCCATTATTGCCGCATCGACAATTGGCTTACCTGGTTTGCTCATTTATTCACTTATTTCACTTTCTATGGTCGTTTATTTTACGTTGGTTAATATTACCCCCTTGTACCTCTTATCAGACTCTCAGGCTGTATTAATGGGTTTTATAAACCGCTTTTTTTCTCTTTTTATTATCACCACTACGTTATACTCGGCCTTACGGGAAAACAAACTTTATGAGGCAATGCTATGTGAACATAATTATCTGCTGCAAGCAGACAAAGAAAAATTTCATTATCTTGCCCGTTACGATACATTGACCAATCTGCCTAACCGTTCTTACTTTCAAAATTATCTCCAAGGTGTAATTGAGTCCGCCAGAGCGAAAAATCATTGTGTCACTGTGCTGTTTATGGATTTAGATGGCTTAAAGGAAGTGAATGACCATTATGGACATGATGCGGGTGATTCACTGCTTTCGCAAAGCGGAAAGCGCATGCAATCCTGTTTCAGGGAAAATGACTTTCTCGCGCGTTTAGGGGGAGATGAGTTCACCGCAGTGATTAACCATCTTGAAAGAGATAAGGTCCCTAAAGCCATTGCGGAACGTATTATCCAAGAGTTTAATAAACCTTTCTTAATTAATGGCCGAGAAATTAATTGCAAAGTCAGTATTGGATTATCCACTTACCCCTTTGATGGTCAATACATTGATGAACTCCTCATTAAAGCCGATCAAGCAATGTATTATGCTAAACATGCTGGTGGTAATACTTATAAACTTACAAGAAGAAGGAAGAAAGTATTAACTTAGTTGAGGCTGTTTGAGAATCACTGGATTATTCGCTTCTTAACTTGACATTAGTCGAGCCCCCCCTTAGCATGCATAGATTCTACGTACGAGGATTAGTGATGACGGTAGACCGTTTAAAAGCGCTGGTAAGTGAAGATTTTGATGCTGTTAATACCCTCATTATTAATAAAATACAATCACAAATCGGCTTAATTGACGACTTAGCCCATCATATCGTGCAAAGCGGCGGTAAACGCCTACGACCTTTATTAGTGCTTTTAGCAAGTCATGCTTGTCATTATCAAGGTCGCGATCACATTACACTCGCAGCAATGATTGAGTTTTTTCATACTGCAACCCTGTTACATGATGATGTCGTTGATGAGTCAACATTAAGACGAGGGCGCGAAACTGCAAATGAGATTTGGGGGTCTAAAGCAAGTATTCTCGTAGGCGATTACCTTTTTACCCAATCGGTACAGCTTATGGTTAGCGTTAATCATTCGCAGATTCTCCGCCTACTGGCAGATACGTCGCATGAAATCAGTTGTGGCGAAGTAAAACAATTGGTTAATCGTCATAATGCCTCGCTTTCGGTTGATGATTATTTTGACGTTATTCGTTCGAAAACAGCTCTGTTATTTGCCGCATCCGCCTCAATTGGTGCGCTATTAAGCCATGCAGGGGCAGAGGTTGAAAAAAGTTTATATGCGTATGGACTTCATTTGGGTAATGCTTTCCAGCTCATCGACGATGCTCTTGATTATTGCTCGGATGCAAAAACCATCGGCAAAAACATAGGCGATGACCTCGCAGATGGCAAGGCAACTCTACCCTTACTTCATGCCTTACAACATGGTACTAGTGCTCAACAGCAACTGATTAGAGATAGTCTGAGCGAAGGTAGTTTAGATTACTTGCCTGAAATTCTTAAGGCAATTGAAGATACCCAAGCAATCGATTTTACTAAAAATTATGCAGCACAAGAGGTCGATCGGGCATTATCCTCTTTGGCACTCCTACCCAATTCCGTTTATAAAGATGCCCTTATGGAACTTGCGCAGTTTTCATTAAAACGAGATCACTAACTAAAAGGTTGATCGATTTACAAGATCTGTCGGAGTGTAGCTCAGCTTGGTAGAGCACTGCCTTCGGGAGGCAGGGGTCGCAGGTTCAATTCCTGTCACTCCGACCAATAAAATCAAGGAGTTATTAAACTTCCCCGAATTTTGAAAAACTTTATAGAGTGCATGCAGAGTGCAATGTGTTTTGATGATGAGAAGCAATATGTAGGCAACTAATTTAAAATCTTCTTCACCATAATTGCTAATAATTAATTCCTAGGCTGGAGCAATCGTTTCCTCTACATCAAAAGATGGGTTGAAGCAATTGGCTTTCCTCATGAACTACGCTTCTTTAAACGCTAGCTTCACACAGTCCATAAGGGGACATTTTCTAAATTGCCGCTACACCTATTCTAAATAGCTTGACAAAACTAAAATTAGTCAATATGTTTAATACGCTTTATATTTTTAAGGATAAAAATAATGAATCAACCTAAAAAAGAAATTTCTACTCCACCTCTACTTGAGCCGATTTCTGAAAATATTCTCAATCCAAAACCCATGCATGTTTACCAGTTGGATTAAATGGTTCTTTATTGATTTTGCTTTTTTAAACATTTGCTAATTGAGCAATAGCTATAACAACGTATAGGTACTTCTACCGAAGTCAATTGATTGAAAGTTTGTTTTTATACAAGATCTTTTTATAATCAGAGAAAATTATGCAAAGTACTTCGTCTGTAAAACAACAATTAAGTCAAGACATTAACTTGGCAACTGCAATCGATATTTCAGAAGCACTCGATAATTGTTTTTTTCATGCTTTTGCGTTATATCATTTAGCAAATAAACAAGAATTACCGACAAATTTATTCACAGTACACCCTCACGATGACTTCATGGTTAAGCACTTAAAAGAACTCATTTTTTCTGGTGAAACCTTGGAGTTTTATTTTAATGAAAGCCGGCTTTTTGAAAAAACCATGGTTTTAGGCATATTGTTTCGCAGTTGGTTTGTGCTTAATTTATTAGCCTTAGACAACAATCGTAACAAGCTATTTGCCGTTAATGGCCAAGATAGGCTAATTACCTCCGAAGATGGAGCTACTTTTGTAACTCTTTTAATAGAATATCAAAGTGCTATAAGACAAGGAAATCTTGCTACCATAGAGGAAAAGTATAAAGACATTGCCATATTTGAAGCTAATGCAGATTATTTTAGAAAATTCTCGGGAAATATAGAGGAAGAAAAGTCACAAATTGAAAAATACTGGAATAACCAAGGTTATATTAATTATTGTAATTATCTTGCTCAATCCGGAGTAAAAATTTCTCATGAAGATATAAGTCCCGTTTTAAAAGAACTAGAAATTCCTTATCTTATTTGCAGTAAGACAACAAGTGATATAGTCGCGAGAAATTTAAACACTTCAGAGAAAAAGCCTATTTTTCTATTAGCAATTAATCCTGGAGCGGCTCATTATTATTTGCTTCTTACCGAAGAAACAAAGGATTTATTAGAGGAATATCGAACACAACGAGAGCGCTATAAAGAAGAACGAGAAAAAATACTGGCTAATGAGTCTCATGACAAATTAAAACTGTGTGAAAATAATCCTAATTGGTTCTTGGTTGCTATATTACCTAGGGGTTTTATTGGTAGACACTCTTCCATGGAATTATTGATTGAAAGAATAAGCGAGCATGTAGAGAGAGCTAAATCAAATTCTGAGGTATTTCAAGCTAACACCCCTATGAACCGACGAAAAATAGTGACTCAGGCAACATTAATGCAGCAATCATTGGCCGTAGAAAGCTCTCAGAACGCTTATTCATTTCAACCATCTAATGCTTTCTTTTATTTGAAACTGATGTTTGCTGTAGGAGCAACATTGACCGGAGTAGTGCTTATTATTGTAGGATTAACACTTAGTGCACCAGCCTTTATAGTTATAGGCAGTATTTTGGGTATCGGCGGTATTGGTCTATGTTTCTTTAGCGCCTTGAAAAGAAGCAGTAAAGAAAGTAATTTGCTCGAAGAGCCCCTAAAGCCATCTTTAAATTAATAGATGCAATTTAATCACCGAGTTTTTAGTTGAAGCTTATGGATTTGCAGTGCTAAGCAATTGAAAAAATTTTTATCTTAATTTTTATGGAAAATTTAGTATGAGCTTACCGAATTTACAAGAGCTGTTAAAACGCTGTATTTTTCCTTCATTTATGGATCATTTCAATTGGTTGATGTTACCTAGATTAGAGTGTGAGCAACAATCTTTACAAAATTTAGAATTTGCAAATGTTTTTAGCATGTGTAGATTAGTTGAGAGCGTCTATACTGCTTTGAAAGGCCATCAAGTCTCTCCTGATGAGTGTTGCCAAATCACCAGGTCGAATGAATATAATATCATCCATTCTTTTTTAGAGGCCTATACGAATGATGGAGAACTCACTTTAGTAAAAGAGCTAGAAGAAAAATTTAAACAACCCAATAATGAGTTAGTTAATGACCTAAAGGTCCAAATAAATAGTATTATCATTTCTAGAAATGATAGAGGTGTCTCTAGCAAAGTTCAATTAAATTACAAAATTTCTCAAGCAAGAGATGGTTTTTTTATGGTCTCTAGTTCTTCTGAAAAACTTATACACGATTTTGAATGTCCAATTTCGCATCAATTTTTTGATGATCCTGTAACTGCTGATGACGGACACACTTATAATCGCGCTGATCTTCAAAAGTGGTATGATGAAGGAAACCGCAATTGTCCTTTAAACCGAGAGAAAAAATTAACAAATCCTCAAGATATCCCTACTAACCATACCATTAAAAAATTGATGGAATCTTCTAATATCCAAAGTTCTCCCAATCAATCCATAAAATAAAAAATTTTTCCTTTTGATTCACCTATATGTTAAGGGTAAATTGTTAGCAGTTTATACTCAGGCTTACTGTGGTTTCATGGATTAAAAACCCCATACTGGATTAATAAGCCTTATAAGCTTGCCATGGTCTGCTTAAGTCGATTGTTACGGTACTTAATTTGGTGATGCTGAACTTGTTGAGAAAGACTATCCTCTTGTTTACAATTAAAGTTCTTAGCAAGAATTAAGTATTATAACAGAGATGTTTTTTTGCAACGGAGCCAAATAGCTTTACTTTAAATTTTCTAACTAGGCGATAATACTGTTCGTGCCTCTTTAACTGCTTCAGGATCCTGTTGGGCTATTTTTTGATTGGCACTAAAAAAATTAACAATTGAAAGCAACGAAGTTGTCTGGGTTATTTTCTCACTAGGAGCTCGAATGGCAACCAATCTTTTTGAGAAAGACTCTTCAATATTCTTGCTATATAATGCCTCTTTAGTGATACCCATATATTCTTTATTGTAGCCTTCTGGTTTAGTAATTAATGAGTAACTTGTACCTTCACGCTCTTTAGCGGCGCGCCTTAGTTCTTTCACATTTCGAAGCTCTTGTACCGTAGCAATAAGAGTTTTTTTATCTCTATTTTTAAAGGTATCCTGAATACTCTGCGTAACATGAACAATTGGGCTAATTATTAGTGTATTAAATACATCAAGGGGAAAATCTATCGCATGTTTAACAATTTTTATTGGTAATTTGATTAATCCAAAAAATAATCCTACAGCTTCTTTAGCTAAAACTTTTGTTAAAGATGAGTGCATACTACGTTCAGAGCCAATATCCAATAATCTATATGCTCCTTGATGTAAAAAATTCAAAAAATCATCGATAATTCGAACAGGATTTAGAATCGAATGGAGTATATTTTTTAATGCATTCTCTCGTAAAACAACTTCACTATCAGAATTAACCCAAAATATATCTTTTAAAATTGGTAACATTAATGCAATTCTAATTAAAGGTGGTTTTTCATTAACCCCAATACCTGAACGCATAAACCCATCTGCAATATCGTCTAATGTTTTAAACAAGAAACCAAAATTGAGGTAAGAATCAAGGGGTAAAAGATAAGAGTATTTTCTGAACCAGTAAAATTCTTGACCACTATGTTTATGAAAATCTTCTTTAAGGGACTTTATAGCAGGATCTAACTCGTTAGATAATTGTCTTCGCGCAAGATTTGCTTTGGTTCCTGGAAAAAATTGCAACAATGCGCCAAAACCTAAATATTGCTTAGTGGATATCTCATAAATCTCATAAGAATTTTGTATTTCTGCCGTAAAATAGGAATGGCCTCCATGAAAATTACGTTTTTCAGCATCTTTAAGGCGATGATACATTGCACCGGGAAAAACATAGAAGGCCATAAAATATCTCCATTAAATTACGGTTCATTTTAAACTGGATATTATCTTATTATGAAATTATAAACTAGTGGGTTAAATTAAGCTGGTAGAGAAGAGAGATCACTCACTCTTTCCCCCCATTTAGATAGATTTTCGCCTCTGGTGGTGGGAATTTTTCTGTGAACAATTTAAAGATCCCAGTTAAAGGATTTACGTTGGCTACGCAGATTAAGCCATTTGAACATCATTTTCACAGCCTCTCGGAGGAACGCTTGCACTTTATTTGTATTGGAGTACACCGTAGTACTGTGCATGTCCTCTTAATTTAGCACAAAATGTTTTCCAAATCTTGCTGAGTGAGCCCTTGTTTCTTACCTGACGTGCCCACTCGTTTACCCTTTTAAGTTTTGCACAAAATCTTTACCGGTTTTCAGTTTTGGTACTGTGTACCTGCGCTGCGATTTTCCCAAGTAAAACGTAAAGCCTAGGAAACCAAATGAACCTTGTTTAATTCTGAGGATAGGCTATTTGAAGGATGCCGATTTATTAGTGCAAATTTCTCTGAATCTCAGTTCATTCGATGTAAATTTGTTGACTGTGAGTTCAATCCTTAACACATTTGATATTATTCTCATCTCTAACGATGACTACATTGAATACACTAATCCATTAGTACCTTTAATCTATATCATCAGACTTATACTTTAAATTATATGATCCTATACTTAACGAATCTTTTTATCTTCACTTACTGAAAAGTCTTTATACAATTCTTTATGTGTTTCATTTACAAGGCCTTCGGACTTTGTTGTAGCAAAAAACAAAGCATTACCTGTCGATTTGTAATTTGCATAGTGTCCTCTCCCAAAGGTAAATAAAGCAAAAAAATTTATAACCGCTGCTAATAATATCCTTGCGGCTTTGGATAGTGGAGTTCTGTCTTTTGATAAAACTGTTTTGGAATAAATTTCTTTGCTGTTTTCCAATGACTTAATCAATGTTGCTAGATGTTCTCTGGTTGGCTCCTTAACAACACAGTAATCCTTTAAGGCGCTATAACAACCCATCAAATATTCAGGAGAATGTGTTTTTGCTGCTGTAAATTTTTCAGGGGATCTTTTCAAATGAATGAGTAATCTTTGATTTAAATCATCAATTTTTAAAATTCCATGGCAAAAGTTTGAATTAGAGAGAAGAGGAATAAATTCTGAAAAATCACCGAAAACCTCAGTTAAAGCAAGCGCAGTTGAGAGTTTCTCTTCATTTAATGAATGTTCATTTAAAATAAAGTCCCTTAACGACTCAGACTCTATTATCTTTCTCAAAAGCCGTGGAGTTAACTGAAAGTTGCTGCTTGTAATTGCCAATATTACAGGCTGAACTTCAGGTTTAGATAAAATATCAACAAGATCATTTGCCTTTAAACTAATCCCCTTATCTTGAACAGCCCTTAGAAGAGGAATTACCTCCGGCTTTTTGGAGATATTTAATAATAATTGATCCACTATTGGCGGCTGCTCACTTAAAGTAGTAATTAATTTTTTTGTAATAACTAAAGATTGTAACTTTACTAAGGCTAAGCTCAACTTCTTATTCTTACTGAGCGTATTTAGAATGAATGCGTCAAGAGGAATCTGATTTTGATATAATATTTGAATTGCGCTAAAAAAATCGTGCTTGTTCTCTGGCTGATAAATTTTAGCTATTGTCTCTTTCAAATCATTATAAAAATTTACAACATTTGAATGATATTTTCTTCCTTCAAGTGAAGAACATTGCTTTAATAAATTACCTATAGCTCCTGATAACTTACATGATTTTGGTTCATCCAAAGCCAATTTAGGGAAATTTGTGATTACATTATTAAGAATCGCAATTGATACAATCTGCTCATCTAGCGATAATGGTCTATTTTCATGTGCCTGTTCAATCAGCATTCCTAGTAACTGATTAGGAGTATAATGCAGAGCTAAATAGATTTGCGAAGTCTGGATGAGGCAATCAACATCATCGGATGCATCAGGGCTAATTCTCGTCTGACCGCAATATCCTGCATAAACTGTATTATAATGACCAAAACTCGCTCTAAACTCAGTCAAACTTTTGACAGCCTGAGGAAATTTATCTCCAGTGGAAGCTACAAAATATAATTCATTTAAATTTGTTAACATATCCTCGTGTTTGACCAATTTACCTCGTACAAGTGAGGATTGAACTAAAATATTTCTTAAAAGAGCACCGTTGGTAAAATGTTGTTCTTTTATTTCCTCGAGTGTTTCACCACATTTACAACTAATAAATGCCCCTATCCGTAGATCTAAATGTTCGTTAAAATCCTGTTGTGCATTGCCTTGTATTTCCTGGATCAAGGTTTCAGAATAGCTATTTTTTGCACAGACTCCAAATACACGCCCATATTGAGCCTGATCGCTATGGAGTAAACCAAATTTTTGATGGCTCTCATGAACAATAATTGATAATTTTCCTTCATCCACTAGCTGTTTGACTTCATCATCTAATTTTAGATTTTTATATAAAGTTGTTGTTGCATCGATAATAATGGTCATTGGTTTTTTTCGTTTTGTCTGAATAAAATTTCTTTTAACAAAGCGATTAATATCAACTCCTGGAGTCAGTCCCTCGGGATTTACAATAGGCCCCGCAGACATCATTACGATATCTGCATCTGAGGTACGAGAAGTACTTTGCATAATCTCATCAAATTCGAAATAGCTAGGTTTTAATACTTTTACTTTTGGTACGGTTCCTGATTGTACCCACATTTTGCTAGCAAGTTTTGTTGCAATGAAATGAGCATTTGTACCAGACATCGTTGGAGAAGCAAAAAAAGTGGAATTAGATAAATTTTCTTCTTGTAAACCAAAGGATTTATAAAAAGTTTGCTTAGACTCAGCAACAAATTCTTGAAAACTTTTTTCTAGATTAATTCTATCCTCAACTAAGAGACCTAAACTAATTTCATGGATAATAGCATATACACTAAAAGCGAATCTCGGGTAGTTATGTGCATAAAACGTGTTTGCTAAATCCAGCATCAAGGCAATGCGTTGAATAGCCTGAGGGCTCAGGTCGGGTAATTCTTCTATCATTTTCTTTAAGCAAACTGCTAATTTTTGTGTGCCGAATTTCGAGCTCTTGGCAATAAAATTTAATTTTATAAAAATTTCGCTTTGTAAAAGAGATGATTTGGTTTTAGGCAAGCTAGAATCTAGAATTACCGGTGTACCCTCCTCTCTTTCTACTGAATTAATGTTTCTAACATTAATCGCGACTTCCCACGGAGAAGGAGCCAATCCGAGGTAACTAAAAATAGATTTAATGCGCGAGAGCGCTTGACTTCTTTTAGGTATTGCGAGTAATCCAATAGAGTGATTAGGAGCAGTTATGATTTTTCTGTTAATACTTGGAAAGTATTTGTTTAAAATTTCCTCAATTGGGGAATTTTTTAATATCGTAAATGGTATAAAGTGATAATTATTTAAGTCCGAAGTATCAATTGAAAATGATTTTATTAAGTGGTCAAATAAAATACCTTGCACATTCTCATCTCTATGATATACAGCATTATCATGGATATAAGGATTGTGAATTCGCTCTTTTGAAGCAGGACGAAATTCTGCCTGATGACGGCCAAACATTATAGTCGACAAAAGGCGTTGCTCATCGTCAGGGCTTATAAGCGATAAATAAGAAAAGTAAGGATTTTGTGCAATTGCTTGTTTGACTTTTCTTTTACGCCACATTTTTTGAATAATTGTTGCAGCCTTATTCTCTCTATCACTCTTCTCTTTCGAAGAAAATGCCTTCTTCGGTAAAGTTGACGTAGCTTTTTCTTGACTCTTTACCAGTTCTGGCTCTAGAAATTTTATATTCTTTTCAAGATATAATTTTAAATCTCTGAAAATTGAATTTGAAGATAGCAATTTTTTCATTAAAGTTGCGCATAAGCAGCCATTATTTGTTTATTATATATGCATATTGTTAAGAAAATATTACTCTACCTCCCTCTCTTTGTGTGATTTTGAAATTTCAAAGACTGTTGGATCGTTCAATAACGAATTCTGTGGAGAGTTGTCTGGTCCAATAAATTGCTACTGCACTTGATGTTTTTGTTATCTGAGCGTAGAAAGAAGGCTTCAGATATTATAGATTCAATAAATAAATTACATAGGGGGCTCAGTCCGAACGGTTTATTAGACTACAATTTCGCACTATAATTGCCCATTATTCCATTTCTTGATAAAACTGCTCTTTTTTTTTGCCAGGAATTTGTGCCAATGTTAACAGACCAAGAATACTCTTTGGTGAATGAGATACTTAATCGCTACACTGCTCTAGTTACTGTCTCTGCATCTAACCAACCTTATGATTACCACAGCTTATTTATCAAGATGACTCATTTAGAATTAACACGAGAGTTAAAACAACTTAAGCAACTGTTTGCTGAATCGAAGGATGATTTTAAAGCACAGGTTCAAGCACGATGCCTGGTACGCTCGCAAGATAGTACAAGAAATTTTAATTTTGCTGACTTTCCTGTAAGCCCCTGCAACAAACTCTATATGGAACTGGTAAATATACTGTTTCCTAAAGAGTCGGTGTCGATAATTCTTCCTCAGGCTAAAACACTGGTTCGTGTTCAATTTAGTGAAAGACTTTTATTACCTAACCTTAGAGATAATCGCATTACCCAAGCTTTTGAAGCACTCTACCCTGATTTCGTTGAAGTTCCTCTGCAAGCCTTCCCGCTCGAAGATTTACCCTATTATGCTGTGGCTGGTGAACTACTCTTTGATATACGCGATTTACAAAATTTTCCTCGTTTAACTCATCAAAAGAAAATTTATGAACATCTCAAAAATAATTATCCCGAATTAGCTGTTGCAATCTATCACCATAATCCTGAGCTATATGCTTTAAGAGAAACTCTTATTGATAGTAAAACACCGGAAGAAGCTATCTTGCATCTCATTAAAATGCTGGCTCTAGGAGGTACTAGCATAACAGGTCGAGATTTTGCCACAGACTCGGCAAATGATGCTTTTGAAGAATTTAGGGATTATTTTAAAAAATTGCCTAAAGAACTACGTAAAGATCTCAAGTCACTTGTTAGTGCAACTCAAAAATCCTTAGCAGCAGTAATAAGTGATTTGAAGCAGAGAAAATGTGCTGAAACAGCAGCGAAAGACTTGCAGGCTATTTTAGCTCATAACCCCAATCACAATGCACTTAAAAGGTCGGTCACTAAAACTCCAACAGAATTAAAGCAAACTCAGTGGCGCTTTCAAGAAAATTTGCTTAATCTTAATACCACAAAAGATCCCAAGTGCTTAACACAACTGCCTACTGAACTCGTTAAAACTACCTTACAGTCGCTAGCCTTCAAGAACTTGGAGGATTTAATACAACTTCTCATTAGTCTGCCAGATGAGTTTTATAATGATTTATTAGCTCATGGCAATTTTAATCATATCAATAAACCTTTAATGGGAATGCTCAAAGCGATCGAGTACGGTTTTTTTGCTGATAATTCAAAGAAAAAAGAAGCATTTATTAAAGTCATTGTTGCTAACTGGCAGCGGTTTGATATTAAAGAATTTTTATATGCAGCAGCTATCCCTGAGTTACTAGAACCTCTTTTAAAATCACTTCCTAAAGAAAAAATTAAAGAGCTACTTAAGTTTGTAGACGATGATAAACGTACTATATTACTACGAGCAGCTGAATATCCTCAATCCTTTGCATTACTTCTTGCCTATTATCCAAATGATACAGAGCGTCTGAATGCCTTTCTAGCCGAGGATGATTTGGCCAATACTGTGCTTCATTTGGCCGGTGGAAATCCTAATGCGCTTAAATATCTTTTGGATTTTTACTCAACTCATTCAGAACCTGCGCAATTCTTAAGTTTCGTTCTTTCTAAGAACTTTTATGGCAATACAATATTGCATCAGGAAGCTTATAACCCGGAAACACTGAAGCTTATCTTAAAATCTTTGCCACCTGAAAATCGTTTAAAAGCGGTGCAAAAAACTAATGATTTAGGAGAATTTACCGTATTGCAGCTCGCTGCACAGGACAATAACTCTGAATCGATACGAGCTATTCTTGAACTTTTACCGGAATCGGATCGTCCTGCAGCGATTAAAACTCACAGCTATATTAGTAAAGAAACTGTATTACATACGGCTCGTAATAACCCCGAAATATTAAAAATAATACTTGAATTTTTGCCAGAATCAGAGCGCTTAGCTGCAGTTAAACTCTTAGACGAGACTGGCTTGTCTGTATTTAGCTTCGCTAAACCAGAATCAATTAAAACGATTCTCTCGCTTTTACCAGAAGCAGACCAATTTGCCTTGATGAAAAAGGATGCTAATCAAAATTCTGAGTTATTAGGGCAATTAATCGAAGAAAAAATGTTTGACCAAGTATTTCTTAATTTTGACGAAAAAAATGGCTTGGCTTTGTATGTCAGAGTCCATCAAATTATTCAACCTATTCTTTCTCAAAAAGCTAATCAATCAAGCTCAGGATTTTTCGATAGCAGTGAAATAAAACTTGCGTCAAAGTTACAAGCAGCACTTTTTAAAAGCAATGATACAACGGACACTAAAAAAGCTATCTTTGAGTTTTTAGGTGAATCGCTTAATAGCAAAGCTTATCCCATTCAGGTGAAACTGTTAAATCAATTTGTTGATGCTCCTGAGTTAAGCTATGCAGAAAAATTGAATTTAGTTACTGTTAAATGGAGTATTGATACTCCTATTTCTTATGATGCTGGCATAGTTGTGTAGCCTCCGGCTTAGGCTCACTGCCATTAGGTTAAGGATATTATTGTGCAAATTTATCTCGCTCCCTTCGGACTGAGGAGGCGTTTACGCCGTCTCGAAGTCTATACCAAAGGCTTCGAGACGAGGCTAACGCCTCTCCTCAGCCATGTCCTGAGGTTCTCGAAGGGCCGAACGGATCAAGAAAAACCCCTTAACTTAAGGGCAGTGCGGCTTAGGTCCCATTATATTGAATTTATCGATTAAAGAACCATGCATAGAAAGACAAATCAAACCCCGCCCGTGTATAGTTATGAAATTAATAACCTCTGGGTTGCAAATTCCGCAGCAATACATTTTTTTATGGCCTGGGACTAAAGATCGGGACTTTTGCCGCCATCTGAGCAGGGTTGAAAATCCTTTATAATCATCGTACGATTCCTGCGCATCAGTGAAAGATAATTTTGAATATACCTCAAGCTAGGCGCGGTTTTCATGACCTGAGTAGGGTTGAATTAATGCATCATCAATACCCTTTTTCTTTAACCAAGTGAACAAAAAATTGAGGTACCATTCCATTTGCCCTTTGTAAGCTGGCTCGAAATTATTCATTTATAAATCCAACGCGATTAATCGCCTAAGTCGCCGGTTAAAACAATAAGTCAAGGTAACGATCTTTCTTTCTTGTGCTCATTCTCTTTTGCCGGGAGACAAAACAGAAGTCATCACCAAGCTCTTGCAAGAACTCAACAATATTATCTAAGATTAAGTCTTCAAGTTCCCGCTCAGACTGGTAGTTGCTGCTATCGATGAAACTAATGAAATAAGGATCTTTAAAAACAAGGCTGCTTGATAAGCAATCGTTGTCCTTTAGCGCTGCAAGGCTGCTTTAATGACTGCTTCAGGCTCCTTACTGATGGCCGTTGGCTCATACTACATACTATCATCCATTTGACGTTGAAATCGCGTACACTCCAGCGTTGAATGCGATACATCTCGGTATAAAATTCACGTTTTAAGGTTTCATCAATAGCGCAAACCATGACAAAATGGGACCAAGACAATTGTTTCGACAGAGTTGAAACAATGTCGCGGTTTGGAAATAGTCGTGAGAATTTCAGCATTCGAGACAAATTAATCTTCGCATAGCCACGCCCATATTCCAATGAAAGCTGCTTGGCTATGTTCTCAAGGATTTTATCGCCATAAGTGGCACGCTTTGAATCAAACTCTTCATCAATACGTTTTCCAATCATCCAATTTAACAAGATCATTATTAAGTATATTACTTCCCATATTGCTATAATCCCACATTGAAATTATCCCACTGTGTAGTATACTATTGATATGAAGGTATTAGTGGAGAGTGTAGTGACTGCAAAAATGTTACGACCGGACTCTAAAGGCCGTATTACTTTAGGCTCCATAGCTAGGGGTATTAGCGGTTATGCTATGCATCTGGAGCCAAACGGTACTGTTATTTTAAAACCCTTTGTTGAAATTCCCGTAAAAGAGAAATGGCTTTTTGAAAATACTTCGGCCTTGCAAAAAGTACGGACCGGATTAGCTCAGGCAAAAAATAAAGAACTGATCGATAAAGGTAGCTTTTCTCAATTTTCTGACGATGAAATCGAGTAATGAATGTTTAAACTATTATTCACTACTCAGGCAAACCAGGATTTTGATCATTTAGCAAATGAACCATCTTTGCTCAAGCGCTTTAAGGCAGTCAGAAAAGCATTAGGCTATTTAGAAAGCAATCCTAGACAACCAGGTTTGAATACTCATAAATTCTCTTCTTTGCAGGGTCCCTTTGGTGAAGAAATATTTGAAGCCTATGCAGAAAATAACACCCCTGCAGCATATCGGATTTTTTGGTATTATGGGCCGGATAAAAAACAAATTACCATCATAGCCATCACCCCTCATCCATGAAGAAGCGTTAATAAGTCGGTTCAACTCAAGGTTCTTTGTGATAAAGAGGGTAGGTTATCTAGCTCAAATAATGGCGACTAATATGATAAATAAATTCACAAAAATTCTTGACATTTTAATAGACACCTAAAACCATGATATAATTGGAAGGTGTGCATTTTAAATGCGCTCACATACCTCAGATGTATTCTAAAGAGGTGTATCTATGACGTTGGTAGTTTCAAGAAAAATTGATAAAAACATACACTTAGGGTGGATATCCCTTCTCCCCTACCAAATCCCAGTCTTAAGCCTGACCCCTCAAGAAATTAAAAATCATATTTTTTTAAAATTTAGAAAATGCCTTATAGCACAATTTTAAAGGTTGAACATGACTCTTTCACCACTTTGGAAAGTATTCGAAATAATTATTCAATTCATAGGGGTAATCCCCCCATTTTTAAGTGATGCTAAAAGTAGAGGATTAAGCAACTAGTGCCAATTTTTGCTTTGGAGGAATCCCTCCGATAGCAGTATTAGGTCGTTCATTATTATACGTCCATAGCCATTGTGTCGCATGGTGTTGTACCTTGGCAATACTTTCAAATAAAGGTACAGAAAATTCTACTTTTGGCAGCAATTATTTTGTGGGGGGATTACCCTACCTCAATATAGCCTTTAAAAACTCTACTATCTTTTTCAAAATGGCTATGCCATCAGAGAATGGTCCAATTTGTGGTTTGTGATAAAAAGGGTACGTTATCTATCTCAAAATAATTTGCTTAATTGAAAGAATGGAGTTGTCTTTGAGAAATTGGAAATGCTGCCATGAATTATTTTGCTATTGAATCCGATGGCAAGATTTAAAATGCAGATACACAAAAATTACTGATAAGCTTAATCAAAAATCATATTTTTTCTTTGGACTAGTTACAATATCTTGCTCTTCACTAGGCTCATGGCTTTTGAACATACTTAACCTTTTCTTGGGTCCTGAATTATTTTTTTTCACCTCATAAGAACCCTGTAAAACACTCGGAGTTTGTTTTGGAGTTTTACCAAGAATATCTTCAGCTTCGAAAGATTTTTGATCTTTTTTCCTCTTCTTTGTCAACCAGGTTTTATCGCAATGGCTAATAACAGTAATGCCTAATATTGGTTTAGGTAAGCTACTCCGAACATAATCGTCCCCCAAAGTAAGAGTTCTTAACTCCTCCAGCTCACCACTGGAGCGAACTTCAAGAAGCTTGATTAAGCCTGCCCTTAAGGACCCTGGGCCTAAGTCTATTGATAGCTCCCTTCGGGGGTATAAACCTTTTCGAGGTTTAAAGTGTAAGCGCTTAACATCCATAGTTGTGGCATGAGGACCATATTGTGATTGTTCATATGGTTCTCTATCCCAGCTCTCAAGCTGTTCTAAAACTTTTAAGATTGCCTCTTTCATAACAAGGTGCTGTGGTTCAGCAACTAAAATATCGCAATTTACATCTTCAAAACCACGGAGTTGATAAATCGGGTCTACGTAAGCGTAATTCAAATCAATATGCGCTTTAATTCCAAATGGAATTTCATCGGCGATAAATCTTGAGCTTTCTTCCAATTGAAATTCAATGTCTGTATCAAAATAATAACCGCCTTCTTGGCGTAGAATTTCAAAACGCAACATATCTGCAATTGATGCATAGTTTTTAAAACCAACTTGTTCTCTATCCAAAAATTCCCAATATTTTTTAAATTTGTCTCCTTGATAAAGTGGATCCTTACGCATCCCTTGTTTCAGCTCGCTAATATTCCTTAACCGCAGATTGGGAATGAGAATATCTTCTTTGGAAGAAGTTTTTATATAATTCATGTCATTATCAACCCATAAATTTACTTCAAAACCACTGCGCTGAGCCACTTTGGATACATGTTCTATGGTTTTCAAATATTTAACCGGAATCGGGCCACCGACCCATATATAATGAATAATTTTGGGAGCTTTTGTGACTTGAGTAATGCTGGAATCTTCTTTCTTCATTAACCATCTCTGCTTGAAAAGAATATTTTAATTCTAGCATATAATCTGCTTATAATTTAATCACAATCACCAATAGCTTTGATATCCCATTGACTGTAATATCCATGCCGTGTAAATGCCCAGTAGTGACACATGACGCCAACCGGCCAGCTCTTCTTATGTTGGGCGACAAACGAATATTTTATTTTGTTTCTTGAGCAAAGAAGAGCGCCGCCTTTTTTAAGATTTCCTTTTCCATTTTAAGGCGTTTATTTTCTTCTTGCAGGCGGCGTATTTCTAATTGCTCTGCAGTTAACTTGCCATTTCCTCGAAATGCTTGGCTATCTTGCTCTTTATGTTTTTTTATCCAATGGCTTAACAGTGCTTGCGCGATGCCTAAATTATTCGCTGCTTCGGTGACCTTATAACCTTGTTCTAATACCAAGCTAATCGCATCAAGTTTAAATTCTTTGGGGTATTTCTTTCTTATGGTCATTACTTTCTCCAGTTAACTACATTATCTCTTAACTGGGGTGTACAGATCTATTAGACCATATATGGACCCTGCCGGGCACTGCAAGAGGTAAATTTCATTTTTAGCAAAAATAGGTTGAGATGCAGTCATATATTCGGTTTTTAATAAGTGTTATTAATCACTTTTAACCCTGATAGTATTCGCGCTCTTCCACCTCATCACTTCAGCGATCTTACTGATGATCGTGGTCTAATTCAGGTTCTGAAAGAGCTGGTCCTACCTGTTTTGCCATCAAATTTATCTACCTTTAGCAATCTCCAGAATATGTTTGCTTGCTTTTTTATTTAATCGCTTAATCTTGCTTGATGTGTTTTTTACATTCAGTAAGATTAAGTGAAAACATAGA
>NZ_FUXJ01000017.1 GCF_900167045.1 Legionella maceachernii
TGGCTTTTTAGCAGATTTCCACTCAATCAGGGAGCCATAGACAATTTATTACTTGTAGCAGCCAGTAAAGGAAATGCGGATTTAGTCAAAAAAATCTGCGCATCAGCATTGAATAAACCAAGCATTTCTGGCGTAGCCAAAGCCTTAGTCGCAGCAGCCGAACAGCAAAAATTTCTAACTGTCCAAACGATATGTGCCATGACCGGTGACAATAAGCCCAGTCAAAATGCCATTTCAGACGCAGTAGACGCTTCAGCCACATGGGAAATTGCTGAGTGGCTTTTTAGCAGATTTCCACTCAATCAGGGAGCCATAGACAATTTATTACTTGTAGCAGCAAGCAAAGGAAATGAAGATTTGGTCAAAAAAATCTGCAACTCAGCGGCGAATAGACCAAGCACTTCAGGTGTAGCGACTGCCCTAGTCGCAGCAGCCAAAGAAAAAAAGCTTCAGGTTGTACAAACTATTTGTGCGCTAACTAGCGACATTAAGCCCAATCAAAATGCCCTTTCAGATGCTCTTGATACCACTCCAAGTTGGGAAATCTCTGTGTGGCTTTTCATTAACTTTCCACTTAATCAGACAGCAACAGATAAGTTATTACTCGCCGCAGCCAAACAAAAAAGGCTGGATGTCGTACAGACTGTTTGTTCAAATACTCGTCATAATAAGCCTACTGCAGATGCTATTTCAGCAGCGGTATGTCCGGAAACCAGCTGGGATATTGCCGAATGGCTTTTCAATAATCATTCACTGAATCAATCAACGATAGATTATTTATTACTGCAGGCAAGCCAAAACAATCTAGATCTCGTCAAAAAAATCTGCAAATCAGAATGGAATAAACCAAGTATTTCAGGCGTAGCCATAGCGTTAGATGCAGCAGCTAAACTACAAAGACTTCAGACGGTGCAAACTATTTGCACGATGACCGGTGACAATAAACCCAGTAACAATGTCATTTCATCTGCTGTCGATGCAACTAAAAGTTGGGAAATTACTGCATGGATAAGCAGTAACTATAAGTTAAACCAGAAAACAATTGATTCTGTTTTCGTCGATGCGGCACGTAAAGGAAGATTAGATATCATTGAACTTCTGTGCGACAAAAACAGGCCTTCTCCTTCAGTAGTCAAAGAAGTTTTATCTCAACCTGAAGTCAGTAAGCACCCTCAAGTAGCGAAATTGTTACAAGCGCATTTAACAATGATAAAAGCGGAGGTATTCGTAATTAGATCCGATTATATTCTTGAAAAAGGTCCTTTCATGGCCTTCCCTCTAGAATTGCTTGCTAACATACTCTTTTATTCAGAACCCCTAAGCTTAATAGAAATCCTATCAATCCTCACATTGACAGAACAGAATCTTGCCTCGCGCGCAGCCCCCCTTATAGACCAAGCTGAGAAAGTACTCATTGATGCTGTGCGTGAAGAAACGGTTTGTTACTTATCTCATCAGCATGCAACAGCAAAAAAGATGGGTTCTATCATTGGATTTAAAAAATTATTAGATAAGATTAACAGTCAGGGGGTTGCAGCAATTTGGAATGAAATAAAAGATAACATTGCATTTCGTGTTTTACAGAACAGTCCTTTATGTACCTTAGTCAGCCCAAAGAGTAAGTTTTTCCATTATTTTTTAGAAGAAGGAAAAAAAATTTCTCTCAAGGGCCACATTCCTGAGTATCCATCTAATATAGGCGGATTAATTCGCTTCGGGATGTTGTCTGCTGCTGCAGCGGTTGAGCAGGCTGAATCTAATCCAGAATGTAGCTCTCAACCAAGCTAAAAATGATCCGGAACTCGCTCTGTTAACCGGCTTGCTGTGAAGGATACTCGATCATTCGTTTGTCGTAGCCCTTAAGAGTCATTACGAGTCGTTTTTTAATTTTCCATGCTGAGTTGGGCAGCGATCTCCGGTCGAATTTCTTTTGACCGGTTAAATTCATCTACAAAAACAACTGTCGGAACGTGGCTTGCACATTGTTCTTCTGGAAGTTGAATGAAAGACGCGATGATGACGATGTCGCCCGGAGTGACTAAATGCGCTGCAGCGCCATTAATGCACACATGCGGCGAACCTTTTTCCCCAGTGATCGCATACGTTTCAAACCGCGTTCCAGCGGTTACATTCCATACATTGACTGCCTCATTCGGTAAGATATTAGCGGCTTTGAGTAATTCAGGCGAAATGGTGATGCTTCCTTCGTAATCTAAATCAGCATGGGTGACGCGAGCTCGGTGGATTTTTGACTTTAACATTTTTCTATACAGCATGACAGGCTATCTCCAAGTAACCGAAGCGGGGAGTTTAACACATAAGCAATTACTGAGCAGAGTGAAAATTACCTTTTCCAGAGCAAACTGAACACTCCCCGTCTATAAATAGTGCAATATAATCTGAATTGGCCATCTCAGGAAGATTCATTTTGTTTCCCGGCAAAAGAGACATTGTGAATAGAAGTTGGTTAGCAGCACCATTATAAACGGGGTCACTTAAGGCAACTGCATAACTTGCAGAATGTCCAAGTTGATTGATTGCCGTTAAATGAACAATTTCCAGGAGCGCATTGGCTGGTTTTTTTTTAAATTCCCCTTGGCTCCACTGTCTTAAAAAAAGATTTAAATCGAATTGCCCACTGAATCGCGTAGGCCAATCCGCGTAATAAATTACTTTAGGATTCACGTTTTTTAATATTAGAGTAAATGCATGCTGTTTATTCGCTCTCTCAATTAATCCGTCTTTAGATAACACAATAAAAAGAAAACGTTTTTCTGGCACAGATTCATTCGCTAAAGAATTAGCAAGAATCGCTGAGTAGGTATTGAGTGTGAACATTGCGAAAAAAGATAACAATAAACCTAATTCACACTTTCTTGTCATATAGCACCTTAGTCCTTGTAAAATTAAAGAATAGAATCTTTTGCAGGTAAGGTGCTTTATACCCTTCTCCTAATGGCGTAAACCCTAATCCTGTGTATCATTTGCTATAATTTTATCCAGATTGAGATTTTATTCAGCGACGAATCGTTCATGAAGGACTCGAAAAATGAAAATTCTCACAATACTCATTATTCTCCTCTTTCCTTTTCAATTGCAAGCGTCTTGTAAATGCAACTGTGATCTTGCTGATCGAAGTTTATGCGAGCCCACTTATGACATTGATAATCCTTGTGGTGGCATATGCCCAGCCTCCAATACCACTGAGCCTCCTTCAAGAACAGCTTGCCCAACACAAAAAGTTTATCTTCCTGAAAAAGGAACTTCGGTATGGATCTCGATTTGTTTTGATTAAGACGCAATGACTTGATAATTACTTGGAATAACGCAGTGATGCCATTTCATCCATGCTTTTATCCACGCTTTTATCGATTTTCTCCATCGCTTTGCAAGAATCACGTACATCTTGGAATGCTTGTTTATACAAATCCATGACCTTACCTGCCACGGATTTTTGCTCATCAGGGCGTCTTAAAATGTCTTGCGATGCTCGACCCTCTTTAATGGTGATGAGTGTTTTGTTATAGCGATTAAGTGTTAGTTCCAATTCATGGCGGGTTTCGTAGTAATTTTTTTCGGGTTTAATCTCCTGCTGAAGCGATTGCTTAATTTTTTCATTTAACTGCTTCAATTGTTCAATTTTTTTATTAAGTACCGGCAACTTAAAATGATCATCGCCGTATTTATTGCGTAATTCATTAGCCATAGTCTCTAATTTTTGTTGAAATTGTTGACCACACTTCAATAATGTTTCGCATTTTGTTTTAAATAACTGCGTGAATTCTTGAAAATGCTCAGGCGTATGAGCCTTGCGCATATACTGCGTATTTATCTTTTCAAAAGGAGCAAATTTATGCTCTCGCGGGTCAAAATCTTCTGTTCTGTTGGTGCGTGCTTCTATTTCCCCTGTACCATAATAATTTTTAGTCCATTCTTTGTACTGAGAAGCTGGATAAATTTGATTAGCCCAAGGGTCAGCGATAAATGCATTTTCACCCCAAGTATCTGGGTTATTAGGATCACTATTTTCTGGACGACCAATCACTAAAAAGACGTGATCCCCTCCAGAAAGTCCATAAACTTCGGCATCAATCCCTGGTGGACCATTGTCTATGACATAGTCCAGTGCAACAAACGCGAGCTCTTGACAGTTTCCTAAAGAATATTTTTTAGCGAATGCAACCTTATTGTAGAACTCCTTAACATGAGCATCATGCTCTAATCTTGATTCGGCAAAAATACTGTCATCGATATGACGCACATCTTCTACAGCATGAAATAAGGCTTTCTTTTTTTCGTCAGAATATTCATTATTGCTTAATTGAGTATACCCTTCTCTAATAAAGGAGCGCGCATACACTATTGCCTGTCCGGCTACATATTCATTCCAAGCAAACACCTCGGGTGAATACTTTTTGGCATCTTCAACAGACATACATTTAGTCCGAATCGAATGTATCAAAATCGAATACATTTTTATCAATTATAGATCAACATGCTTTCTGTTTGATCTATGCTGCGCCAGATTCCTATATCTGAATGTGAGAAGAAAAATGGCTTTAACCTATGCCAGTATCCCTTATTGGGACTGTGCTATACTTCCAACAACCTGGGTAAAAGGATCAAGGGATATGACAGCCTCATTTCGTACAGAAACGGATAGTTTGGGTGAAGTACAAGTACCTAACGACAAATTATGGGGAGCACAAACCCAGCGTTCATTAGTTCATTTCAGTATCGGTGATGATCTAATTCCTCGAGAAATGATCACCGCCTATGCTATTTTGAAAAAAGCAGCAGCACTCACCAATCATGAAGGTGGCCGTTTACCACAGGAAAAAAGTAGCTTAATTGTTAAAGTTTGCGATGAAATCCTTGCAGGCCAGCATCATGATATGTTTCCTCTGCATGTGTGGATGACGGGAAGTGGTACGCAATTTAACATGAATATGAATGAGGTGATTTCCAACCGCTGTGCGCAATTAGCTGGATTTCCTTTGGGAAGTAAAAAACCCATTCATCCTAATGACGATGTTAATATGTCGCAATCCTCCAACGACTCATTTCCATCAGCCATGTACATGGCAGCCGCCATTGCCGTGACAGGTCAATTAATTCCAGCACTCAGTAACTTACGTGAGAGCCTTGATAAAAAAAGTAAAGCTTGGATGGATGTGGTGAAAATCGGCCGCACTCACTTGCAAGATGCGACACCATTGACTGTGGGTCAGGAATTTTCTGGGTACGTGGGGATGTTGGACGATGATTTAACACGAATGAACGATGCTTTAAAAGGCGTTTATTGCCTAGCCTTAGGTGGAACGGCTGTTGGCACGGGCATCAATGCAGCCCCCGGTTTTGCCCAAGCAGTCGCTAAACAAATTGCCAAATTAACGCAACTTCCTTTTATCTCCGCACCGAATAAATTTACAGTACAGGGTTCGCATGATGCCTTAGTGCAATTGTCTGCAACCTTAAAAACGTTAGCTGTCTCACTGTATAAAATAGCCAATGATATCCGTTTACTTTCTTGCGGTCCGAGAGCAGGCTTTTATGAACTGCTTATCCCAGCAAATGAGCCAGGTTCTTCAATCATGCCCGGTAAAGTGAATCCAACGCAATGTGAAGCAATGACAATGGCTGCAGTCCAAGTCATGGCTAATGACGTGGCAGTTACATTCGGTGGGGCAGGGGGGTATTTAGAAATGAATGTCTATAAGCCGCTGATCATTTTTAACATCACTAAATCGATTCGTGTTCTTACTGATACAATGAAAAATTTCCACGAATTTTTGGTGGAAGGAATGCAACTTAATGAAAAGAAAATTGCGAGCTATGTGGAACGTTCACTGATGCTAGTGACCGCGCTATCTCCGATCATTGGCTATGATAAAGCCTCACAAATAGCCCACTATGCTTTAGATCATGATCTTTCATTAAAAGAGGCTGCGTTAAAGCTCAATTTCATTAGCAGTGAAGAATTTGATAAGGCCATGGATCCTAAAAAAATGATTCACCCCATTGAGTAAGCCTCATCCTCTTTTATAGCGTCTCGATTAAATCAGCAGGTTTCACTCCTACCAAAGTAATTAGCTCCCGCATCGCGATGAAAAACATAGGGTAATCGACACTACCGCTACTGTGGAGTTGCTCTAAAAGCTTGTTCCATCGTTTTAACGCTCTTTGATTACGCTCAACCCATTCCTGAATTAATTTCTCCGTGTCTTTTTCTTTTTTATTGGTTTTCAAAATTGCTACCGTCAGTGCCCGCTGTGCAAAATCCAATTCATCACGAATGGTCAACCGCGATAAAGTATTCCAATGGCCCTCACGGGTATCGCGGGAAATTTGATCACGGAACCACAGTAGATTAAATTGTTCACCAACAGCAAAATACACTTCTGCCGTCTTGATTAAATCAAACTTATTTTGCGTCGCCACTTCAATAATGTTAAGTCCAGAGTAGATTGCACGATACGTCGCAATCCGGCTGGCCGTTTCTGCAGGAAGCCCTATCGCAATAAATTGCTGAGTGAGTGATTCAAGGTATTGTTTGGTTACTCCTCCCATGAGTGTAGGCGTTACTTTTTCAAGAATCTTGATTTGTTTAGAGAAATAATTAACCAAGGTACTCAGGTCTTCATGAATGTATTTGCTATTTAAAAACCATCGTGTAGCTAAATTAAGAAAATTTCGAATGTTGTATAGCATGTGGTACTGTTCATTCATTTGAATTTTAAAATCCAAAGAAAGAACAAGCTGTTGTACTTCATTTGTTGCAAAAACACGCGCTGCAATCACATAAGCACGAACGATTTCGGCCACTGTCGCACTGTTCTCCATTTGCAACCGATAAATAAAAGTAATTCCCATTTCATTAACCACTTGGTTACTCAGCTGTGTAGCAACAATTTCGCGATATAATCGATGCTCACTCATTTCCGACTTATATTTTTTCACGATGGCAGGGGGAAAAGCCGTTTCAGCAATTTGTCTTAAAACAGGATCTTCGGGCAAGTTGGAGTTTAAGATTTCATTTTTGATATAGATTTTAGAATAAGCCACTAAAACGGCTAATTCAGGACGTGTCAATCCTTCACCGACCGATTTCCGTTCAACCAATTTCTTATCATCTGGCAAAAACTCCACTTTTCGATCTAATACACCTAGCGTTTCTAGTTCTTTAATATAGTTGGTATGCAAGATAATATTGCTTTTTGACCGATACGCTGAGTAACTCATGAGCACCGCTTGTTCATAGTTATCGCGTAAAACAAGCTCAGCAACTTCATCCGTTACTGCCGCTAATAACTTATCGCGTCTTTTTTCGGATAATTTTCCTGTTTGGACCTGATGATCTAATAAAATCTTTAAATTAACCTCGTGATCCGAGCAATCCACACCGGCTGAATTATCAATGAAATCGGTATTAATGAGCCCACCTTTTAGTGCAAACTCCACACGCCCTAATTGGGTAAACCCTAAGTTCCCGCCTTCTCCCACTACTTGACAACGCAGATCCTCACCATTGACTCGGCAATAGTCATTACTGCGATCGCCTACTTCAACATGACTTTCGCTACTGGCTTTAACATAGGTTCCTATCCCACCATTAAATAAAAGCTGAACGGGAGCTTTAAGAATGGCACAAATTAGTTCATTGGGGGGGAGTGTACTTGCTTCTATGCCTAATGCTTTCTTCATTTGCGCATTAATGGCGATTGATTTTAACTGGCGACTAAAAACGCCACCCCCACGAGAAATTAATTTCTCATCGTAATCAGCCCAGGATGAGGTAGGGAGGTTAAAAAGCCGCACCCGTTCGTGATAAGAGGTTTCAGGGTCAGGATCAGGATCAATGAAAATATGACGATGATCAAATGCAGCAATTAATTTAATGTGTTTGGAATACATCATCGCATTACCAAAAACATCACCGCTCATATCGCCGATACCCACAACAGTGATATCTGTACTCATTGGGTCAATATTTAATTCGCGAAAATGGCGTTTCACCGATTCCCAAGCGCCACGCGCGGTAATACCGATTTTTTTGTGGTCGTATCCTTTGACGCCTCCCGAAGCGAATGCATCTCCCAACCAAAAATCATAACTTTTCGCAATGTCATTGGCGATATCAGAAAAGGTAGCGGTGCCTTTATCCGCTGCAACCACTAAATAGGGATCAAAGTCATCATAACAAACCACATTTTTAGGATGAATAAACGTCTTCTCTTTGATGTTATCGGTTAAGTCCAATAAACCTGAAATAAACATTTTATAACAACGGATCACTTCGGCTTGTAACACCTCACGGCTAGGCTGGGTAAGGCGTTTCTTAAGAACAAATCCACCTTTAGCGCCAGAAGGAACAATGACGGCATTTTTTACCTTTTGCGCCTTCATCAATCCTAATACTTCGGTGCGGAAATCTTCAGGACGCTCAGACCAGCGAATTCCACCACGTGCGACTTTGGTATTGCGTAAATGTATACCCTCAAACTGAGGTGAATAAACAAAAATTTCATATAAAGGAGTTGGAAGGGGCAAACCAGGTATAGCTCGCGAATTCAGTTTTAATGATAAATATTCTTTCGGTTTTTTATCCGCAGTGGGTTGAAAATAATTCGTACGCAGGGTTGCTTTAATTAATGCCAAAATTTGTCGAATAATAAGATCCTCATCCAAACTAGGGACCGATTCAAGCATCTGCAAAATTTCCTGCTCAATTTTTTCATTTGCATTCTTATTCTTTTTGTGCGGATTATGCATTCCTTTGAATAATTCAACCAGCAATCGGCTGATGTCTGAATTGTTTACAAGAGCCATTTCAACATAAGCTTGGCTGTAGCGAAAATGAATTTGATGAAGGTATTTAGCATAAGCACGTAAAACCATTACCTCGTGCCAGGCAAGTGTCGCATCAATAACAAGCTTATTAAACCCATCGTTTTCTGCTGATTCAAAATAAATATTTGTAAGTGCTTCTTTAAATAAACTGGAAAGTTTTTCTATTTCTATAGGCTTTTTTTCGTGAATAACTGCAAGGTCGCTAATCCAGATGGGTTGCTTGCCACTTAGCATCAAGGTGTGTGTGCTCTCGCTGTAAGTGCATAGGCCTAGATTTTCTAACATGGGTAATATATTAGAAAGTGGCTTAGGTTTTTCCCATAGAAATAACCGAACATGCAAGGGGTACTCTTGTTCTGGTGTGCAATAAAAATCTACTTCAAGCGGGTTTGCTGCAGAAAGCTTTTCAATATAGGCAAGATCATTGACAGCGACTTCGATTGAGTTTTCGTCCATATAGCTATGGGGAAAAATATTGGCGTATTCTTTAATTAAAGCATTTGCTTTTTTATTGCCGTATTGTTCAATCAGCTTTTTTTTCAGCTTTTCTTTCCATATTGTTGCCATAATTTCCTTCCTTAGATCCTTCGCTAGCTATAATGTCTTGCTGGCGCTTTTAACCCTCTGATACTATACATTAATTCCATCGATGTAAATAATTGGCAGATCCTTTGCCCTCCTACTGGAGACCTTCTATGATTATTTCGTCTCCCTCTGATTATCGCGAAGCTGCAAAACGGAAGCTCCCTCGCTTTTTATTCGACTATATTGATGGAGGTTCTTATTCCGAATCCACTTTAAGAGCCAACCTCGCTGATCTCGAAAAAATCACGTTACGGCAGCGTGTTTTAAGAAGAATAGAACATATAGATTTAAAAACTGAATTATTTGGACAGACACTGGCAATGCCCATTGCTTTGGCTCCGGTGGGTATAAGCGGTATGTATTGCCGCCGTGGGGAAGTTCAGGCCGCAAAGGCAGCGGCTCAATTTGGAATACCTTTCACCTTATCCACGCTTTCTGTTTGCCCTTTAGAAGAGGTTGCTGCACAAAGTGCTCAACCCATTTGGTTTCAGCTTTATGTGCTCAAAGATCGCGGTTTTATAAAGAACATGCTTGAGCGAGCACAAGCTGCAGGTATTCAAACTTTAGTGTTTACGGCAGACATGGCTGTCCCCGGCGCGCGCTATCGGGATGCGCACTCCGGTTTGGCTGGGCGTTTTTCATCAGTAAAGCGCTTATTGCAAACCCTAACGAAGCCTTCATGGGCATTGGATGTGGGAATCAAGGGTCGGCCGCATACCTTGGGTAATGTTTCTCACTATTTAGGCAAACCTATGGGATTGACAAATTACATTAACTGGTTAACCAACAATTTTGATGCCACAATCAGCTGGAAAGATCTCGAATGGATCCGCGATTTTTGGCAAGGCCCCATGTTAATTAAAGGAATTTTAGATCCCAAAGATGCAATGGACGCGGTTCGATTCGGCGCTTCTGGCATTGTCGTGTCTAATCACGGCGGCCGACAACTTGATGGCGTGATGTCCACTGCCAGAGCCTTACCTTTGATCGCTGATACCATAGGGGATGCGCTTCCCCTACTTGTTGATTCGGGTATCCGTTCAGGGCTTGATGTTGTCCGCATGCTTGCTCTTGGCGCTAAAGCAGTCTTGATTGGACGCGCTGCTGCTTATGCGTTGGCCACGGCAGGTCAAGCGG
This sequence comes from Legionella maceachernii, assembly GCF_900167045.1. Lineage (GTDB taxonomy): Bacteria > Pseudomonadota > Gammaproteobacteria > Legionellales > Legionellaceae > Tatlockia > Tatlockia maceachernii. The sequence goes on from NZ_FUXJ01000017.1 coordinate 10,573, forward strand.
GTGTTGAAAATCTGTTGCGTATTTTTGCTCAAGAAATGCAAATTACCATGACACTGGCAGGCGTTTCGTCAGTAGCAGAAATAAATAAATCAATTCTTGTTTAACTATTGACACTGTCGATTTATTTATTGAAAAATCGTCTGAAACTTATAAAAACAGGGCCGGATCTCCTTGATGAAGTTACTGCCAAGAGTCGGGAGGTCCTTCGCTTTTGCTCAGGATGACAGTGTTATTGTCGTCTCGAACGTAGTGAGGGATCTCCTTGATGGAGTTATTGCCAAGAGTCGGGAGGTCCTTCGCTTCTGCTCAGGATGACAGTTTATTGTCGTCCCGAACGTAGTGAGGGATCTCCTTGATGGAGTTATTGCCAGGAGTCGGGAGGTCCTTCGCTTTTGCTCAGGATGACAGTTTATTGTCGTCCCGAACGTAGTGAGGGATCTCCTTGATGGAGTTATTGCCAGGAGTCGGGAGGTCCTTCGCTTTTGCTCAGGATGACAGTTTATTGTCGTCCCGAACGTAGTGAGGGATCTCCTTGATGGAGTTATTGCCAAGAGTCGGGAGGTCCTTCGCTTTTGCTCAGGATGACAGTGTTATTGTCGTCCCGAACGTAGTGAGGGATCTCCTTGATGGAGTTATTGCTAAGAGTTGAACGTATTTGAGCCAATTGGAATTTTAATAACAAGGAAACAATGATGAACGATAACCAAATAGTCTCTGATAAAGTATGTGCTTCTGCTCCCTTTCACCGTATTAGCTGGGCGGCAATCTTTGCGGGTGCTTTTGTTGGCATTGGACTTGGCTTTTTGCTGCGTTTATTAGGCACAGCTATTGGATTAAGTGCTTACTCTTCTTCACCAAGCGGATTTGTTGTCATTGCTATTGGTGGCTTAATAGGCCTCCTTATTGGTTCTATTATTTCAATGGGCGCTGCCGGTTTTGTTGCAGGCTATTTGGGGCGCTCCACTTGCCCACATCATCACATGGGCCTAATCTATGGCTTTACCACCTGGAGTGTGGTGTTATTATTTACAGCGCTCATTGCTGTTCCAGAGGCTCATTACCTTAACCTTTATAAAGGTTCTTTAGTGCAAAATCAAAATGTGACTGCGACAAAACCACAGGCGGCGGCGCCAGCATCTAGCAATAATATCGAAGCGCAATCAGCGATTAACTCATCCATGTCGGGTAACCAAGCGCCTGCAGTCACCCCCATGGAAGTGAGTTCGATGGCTTGGATTTTGTTTATTTTATTTTTTATCGGCGCAATTTCAGCTTGTATGGGCGCCTGTTGGGCATTATGCAAGTGTAAAAAACATGAACATCCATAATTTTTCATTCACCTAAGAACCCCTGCGGAACAAACCAAGACATTGCCCTAGGTTTGTTCCTTTAGAGCTAAATCTTCTACACATCCTTAAAGACCAGACCAGCTCAGCTCTCGACGTCCCGCGGTTTGTCTGCGGGATCCAGGAGCTCTGCGCTAAACGTCTAAACCGCGCGGCGTAAGCAAAGATGTGATCAAGAGACAGGCTTTAGAGGGCGAGCTATTCTTTAATAAAGCCAATAACGCCTAGGGCAAGAGATGCTACTGTACATTATTAACCAAATCGCCAATTTAAACCGATTTTAAATTGCTCTAAAATCGGGTGTTTAGCAATGCGAAATGTGGCGTAAGAGTGTTTGTTGGAATCTTTTCCATTTGAGTTAAAGGAATAACTTTGCAGGCGATTCCAATCCCACTCTAGTCGACCACGGAGTCCTTTAACTAATTTCAATTCCATACCCGCACCAAGTTGTATCCCTTCTTTCTTTTTATTGGTGGAGAATTGACCACTAAATGAACCCACTGAACCACTTTGCGTGATACTTCCGCCCAAACTAATCTCGCTGACTATCCATCCTACTCGCGCGAACAAGATGCCGGTGGAAGCAATGGATATCCCAGGCCGAATAACAATACCGGATTGCCATTTTTGTTTAAATTTGCCATTTAGTGCGCGTGTGTACTGGGTATTGGTGTCTAAAAAATAAATATTTCCAGAGTTAGCGCTTCGATCATAAAACCCTTCCACGCCGAGATAAAAATGTTGCAAGAATAAATTGTCATAACCTAAATAAATTTCGCCTCCGACTCCTGAACCATTCCAGGCAAAATGATCAAAATCAATAAAATTAATTGCTGGACTGACTTCGTTGCGTTTGAAATTGTAATTGGCGGTATCTTTGATTACGGATAGCCCCAAATAGACGTGGTTAATAAAGCGGCTTTTTATCCATGAAGATTCGGCACTGAATACTAAAAAAGAAGTAAAACTAAGAATGAAAAAAACGCTGACGCGTTTAAAGGCGGTATTCCTAAAGTACATAGCAATCCTTTGTCAATATAATTTTAATCTAGGCAATGGAAGAGGAGTGTATTCTAATTTTTCATGAGCTATGAAAGCAAGGGAAGAAAAATTAAATTAGCAGTGAGGATGAGTCAGGAGCCTGAGGTATCGTCATCGATTTGACCAAGCCGTAATCAACTGGTTAAAATACGCTCTTTGGTGGCACAAGACTCACCAAGCGATGTGTCTTCTCCTGTAAGATGAAACAATAAGGAGGACTGATTTCATTATCTAGTTTTCATGAAGAAACGGGTGCATCGTCTTTAAGAAGCAGTAGCTTTTTGCAGGCGATGATCTAATTTCTTTCTAATAGTTCAATTCTGTAATAAAGCCTCTCTCTAAGTGCTACCGCTTAAATTTTATGCGATGCATTCAGGAGACTTATTGATGACTATTCATACCCTACCTATTACTGCAAGCAATAGTGATTCGTCTTTTTTTACTGTAGCTCCTCCAGAAATTTTAATGAATATTTATTCTAACTTACCCTCCAGAGACTTATTTCAAAACTGTAAATTAATCAATCAAAAAAGTCGTGTATTAGCGGAACAAATTTTATTTTCCAGACGAGATAAAGAATCCGTTGCATACCAAGCTCATTTGTTAAAAGGATGGGCGAGTGATACTAAAAAATTTGTAAATTGCCGTAATGAGGAAGATTTAAAAACTTTCTATGCCATTCTTTCTGCATCAATTGAAGCGCCATCATTAACCTTTTCACACCGATTGCATGGAGCACTACTAATGGGAGTAATTAATGATGCTACTTTAAAAATGGAGGAAGCTGAGATGGCCCAGTTTAAACTGCATTATTGGAATAGCACAGGGATGAAGTATTTAACGGAATTAGTAGGTTTAATAACCGAAAATCAATTAACAGAAATTATTTCACTACTGGAGGAAAGCTTACGCAACGATTTGGCCTTTTATGATGTAATAAAATGTTTAACTCTTTTAACGCCAAGATTAACTGAGGAACAAGTAATAGAGTTTTTTTTAAGAATTATTGAAAATATCAATCAGTCTGTCGCATCAAAATCTAATAAATTCGTTATTGCAAAACAATGTATTACTACGTTTGCAACTCGATTAAGTGATACAAGGTTAGCCAATATTATTACCCAAATGGATGGCATGCCGGAAGGAGAGCAACCAGTTAAACTCGAATGTCTAGCAATTTTTGCCTCTCGATTTAAGCCAATACAGCTAGCCGATTTTACCCAAATGGTTATAAAAGACTTGAATGTCCAAAACCCGGCTGTCTGCGAGGCGGCATTGCAGTGCTTGTCCGCGTTTGCCTCGAGATTAGAAAGGGTGCAGCTAGAATTTCTTGCACCAATGATTATTAAAAAATTAAATCATCCAAACGAAGGTGTTGTTATGGCAGCATTGCAATGCCTAACCATGGCTTTTTCTTCTACGTTAAAAGACACGGAACTAGAAGTCGTAACCAACTCAATTATAGAAAAATTAAAGCGTGATCAAAGCAGTTATATAAGCATGACGCTTCATTTCCTGAAGGCCTTTTCCTCGAGATTAAAACTAGAAGTGATGGAAGAATTTGCTATCCTAATGGTTGAAAATTCGTCCGATACCACTGTTTTCACTTGGGGGTGGGAATACACAGAAGAATGTTTAAAAATTTTGTCCTTATACCTAAGTGAGAAGAAATCGCAAGAGCTTCTTACAATATTAGCCTCAAACTTAGAAGAAGACGACTATGACATCATTGAGTGTACCCTTAAGTACTATGCGGCTCTTGCCCCTGGCTTTAACGAGCGGCAGTTAGAAGAGTTGCTTAGAATGGTTGATGAAATGCTAGATGATGGAAATTACGGTCTTTATACTGGCGGATTGGATTGTTTAACCGCTTTTATACCTCGATTAAGTGAAGCGCAAATCGGGAAAATTGCTAACATAATTAGCTTCAAAATGTTCAATCATGCTACCTTCGATAATTTTTACGAGGATAGCGTAGTACATCTCAGAGCGGAGCAACAATGTATTGCGGCCTTGATAAAAAGATTAAACGATAACCAATTGGCAGAGCTTGCAGCTGAGTTTATCTCTACTCTGCAACAACCAGAGAACCCAGAGCGGCCGACTTATGAAACAGCACTCTGTTGCCTAGCGATGTTTGCAGCACGATTAGAAGAGACGCAATTGCTTGAAACGACGACGGCAGTCATTACCCAACTAGATCATGAAAGTGAGCAAGTTCGCCTTGTCGCGCTTAAATCCCTTAAATCGTTATTACCCCAATTAAATACAAAACAACTGCAAGAAGTTATCCCAATAATTGCTCTTAGATGCCATGATGAACACCCGGAAGTGCGCGTCATGGTGCTTAAGCGCATCCTTCTATTAGTACCTAAATTGGATGGCAAACAAATGGAAGAGTTTGGTGCAATCATTATTCAAAAATTAAACGATGAGAATGGGAATGTTCGTATTATGGCACTCGAATGCCTCCAATTATTTATACCCAAATTAAATGAAAAACAATTGGGAGAAGTTATTGCAATAATTGAGCAAAAATTAAATGATAGTGAGAATGAAAATGAGCGTAGTGAAGCCTTAGAGCTAGCGAGCTACCTCTTAATTTTAGGCAATAAAATTGAGGTGAAAGCTAATGCTGATTCTTCATTATTAACGCCTGAAACTCTCGTTGTGAGGATTCTACGCCAATTACTTGATACAATTAAAATACCAGAGAAAGTTCCTGAAATCGCTACAATGGGCGAACAAAATGAAAATGGAAGCCGGAAAAGATCCTATGACTGTCAATTTGAAGAGAATCCTAACGCTAAAAGAGTTCATCTTTAGTGATGGTAACAAAGCGTCGAAAATCTCAAAAATGAGAGATCCCTTAGCGCCTTTAAGCTAAGCGTAATCAAGGTTTATTTATTAGACACCATGAATTAATATCGTTTCAATCCAATCAACGAAAGAAAAATTGAACTTTCGTCGGACCCTCTCTTAAAGAGTTTTAAACAGCGGGACAAATTTCTCTTTTAAGCTTTGATCAGAAAATTGACCCGCTTGAATTGTAGCCATTTCTTCTTGGGAAAATTTAACTGATATTTCTTGTGTTTTACATCCGTTTGCATCATTGCATTGGATATTTGCAGTTAAATTTCCAGAATTGTCACTGCCCCATTTAATAGAAATATCAGAGGTATTTACTCCTGCACATTGCGCAGTTTTAAGCAGTGCTTTATCAATAATTAACATCCCGCGTTGGTAAGTTTCAATATTAGTTCTGGCGTAAGCGGAAATTGAAATAAAAGAGAGAATTAAAAAACCACTTAAAATACCCTTTTTCGTAATCATATTAATTCCTTTATTATGAATAGGTGCTCAGTAAATAATAGTTCATTTCCTCGATAAATGTCTGTAATTTAAGCCTAAATTTTATCTCACTCTTAAATATTATAATAAAGTTAAGTGAGGAGCATTTCTTTAGGGAACACCAATAAGATTTGTGAATGCATGAGTATTTCATGGATCGCTTATGCCAAATAATGTTGAAGATCGGGTGTGTGCATAATCTCTATATGAGAATACAAGGAATAGATAAGCCAGATTTCACAACGTCATCGTCACTAACTGTCCTCTCAAATGGTTCAACGATTTGGGCTTGAGGTTCAGCGTGGGTTTGCCACAATCGATTAGGATTAGTGACTTGATGATTCTGTTTTTCAGGCTGATTACCGCCAACATCAAAACAAAGATGAAATTTTCTTGCTTGTTCCGAAGAGAGTGGGGTGTGAAACAAGTCGTTATAGAGTTTTTCCTCCGCATTTCCATCATAAGTCTTTGTACGAACTAACTCGTTAATTTGCTTGCATTCCTCTAAGGATAGCGATTCCAATATCATTGCCCGTAACTTTACAAACGCTTCTGCATAAGGTGAATCGGATATTGCAAAATGGCTTGAATAGTCACAAAGGTAATATAACTCTAAAGAACAAGACAGCAGCCCTAAATATTTGGAATGATAATCCGCAAGCGGTAAAAGACGGTTAAGAAGGATTACTGGATCAATGTCTGAATACCCTAATTTTCTTACCCAAATGGCAAAAGGATTGTTAAATAATCCTTTAATTTCATTGCCAATAGTTGCACCCTCCTGCTGGAGTAAGTCATTAAATACCTTAAAGTAACGATCAGAAAATTTATCCGGTGGATTTCCAAAGAGGTGTAAGCCACAGCATGTGAAATCCCGTAAGTGTATCGGGCGTTGCGATAAAAGAAAGGCCGTATTCTCACACTGGTCTGCTCTAAAAGCCAGAAAAATAGGGGTGCTAAGATTTTCATCATTCACGAGCAAATCGTAGTAGTTAGGATCAAATTCGTAAACGGCTTTTAAAATGGCTGTAGAAGGTAATGAGGAAGCCATTTGCAAAGGACATCTCATGGTTCGATCCACGGCTGCAAAGGCATTTTTGGGTAGTCGCAGTAAACAGACTTCAACTTTAGGCAAATTTTGGTTAGCAATGTAATGCAGTAATTTTTTCTTTAAAGTTAACTCTTCTAGCTCATCCCAGTCCTCTTCTTCGTAAGTATAAACCAAAGTGGATTTGCCTTTTTTTTCACTACCAACGGTAGAGAGAATGTCTTCTAGCTTTTCAATGTCTTCTATAGTGTATTGCGGTTGTTTAATTAGCTTTTGTATCCTTGAAAATAAGGGTTGATCTAAGTAAATATTTTGAGAATAAATTTCTATGACTTTAGACAGCAGAGTAGCAAGCTTTTTAGCCTCTTTGGTCTCACCCTGTTTTGCTATTATTAACCACTCGTGTGCTTGTTGAATTTTTAATTGCCGGATTTTATTTATTAATTCCAGAAAAGCCTGCATTGTCGCATGATTTATGTCTTCATTTTGGTAGGCATGGGTGAAGACACTACAGGCAATTTGATGCGCTGAAAATGCGCGCGTACCGCATTTGCCGAGAGGGTAACTGTTAAAATCATAAGGTATACGAGCGTCGTCTCCTCTTGACATTAAATGAAAGGCGGCGTCTCGGTAACGATGAGAGGGACAATGAAAGTCTCTGAAAGAGCAGAAGATAAAATGCTCCATTTCTTTTTGTAAGACGAGGCAGTTTTCGCGTGTAATAGAATGGCGATAAGAGGAAAACGCTTCATTTAAGCCATAGTTCGCTAAACTTACTGCATCCCCTCTGCTGGAACCGTTTTTTTGTTCATCAAGGCCTTTTTCTAATTCAACATGCCTTAATCCTAGGCCGTTAACTCTTAAAAATTCCAAATCATCAAGATCGAAAACTGAAGTCATGATTTAAACACCTAGGTTTAAAAAATTACAAGTATAAGGGAATAATTATGGCGAGTACAGATAGGATGCGAAGAGATTGAGTGATTGCAGAGCTAGTCTAATAACTTTAAAAATTCATTAATAATTTGTTGACTAGCTTGAGCATAAGTACCTTTGCGACTAATGAATGTTCCAGTTAAGTGATGCAGTTTTAACGTCAGTTCGGCGAATTTTGTACAGACCGCTATCCCATTTACTACAGCTGCGCCATTAACGGTTAAATGTTTTTGACTTGCAAGCAATAACATTGGTAAGCCGCCAGCCAAAATAATGACTTCTACGCCCTGTTCTACCATAGGCTCCATTTCTTTCAAAAAACGATTGCGTAGTGTTTCATAAACAGTTTTATTACTAAATGCTCTCTCGAAATCTTGGACTTGTGCATTAACGGCATGAATTGCGATGATTCTTTGTTGAAGCCCATAGTGATTAATTTGATTTTCGTGCCAGGGAATAAAGATTGGGTTAATCGTCACAAGCCCTATTTTACGACCAAGGCTACAAGCATAAAGCATGTTGGATTCACCTAAACCAATGACAGGAATATTGACTATGGATTTAATCTCATTAATACCTGGTTCTTGAAAGTGACCAATCACGAAAGCATCATAGCCTTCTTTTTCAGCTTGAATTGCATTTTGGATGGTCTGGATAGCGCAGCGAAACTCTGTCAAAGGATGAAGATTTTTATCGGGTGGAGATAATCCATAAACCTCAAATTTAAAATCGTCTTCTGAATAATCATTTAAATAAGATTGGAGATAGTGCAAATATTGTTTTTGCTCTGCTGGATCAACAAAGCTTTGATACCAAATTCGTTTTTTTTCTTTCACTTTATTCTCCGAACACAAATCGTATCCAATAGAGTATAGCCTGACTTCAATCAAAAAAAGGGGTATTAATTGAATTGAAAGAACTTTGCTGAGAGGAATTGGATTAATCCATTTTGGTATTGATAATGATATATTCTCAGGATGACAGTGGTATTGTCGTCCCCGAACGTAGTGAGGGATCTCCTTCGCTTTTCTATTGTTAAATAGATGATTTTTTATTTATAGTATGCGTCTTCCTGCAAATTTACCCCATTTAGCATAAAAGATATAAGGGCAATTTGAATGTCTAAAGCAGTAGAGATAATAAAATCATTTTTAAAAAATCCCGATATTAAAAAAATTCTTATCGCAGAAGATCATTTTGATTATACCCCCAAAGAAACGTTAATTGAGCTTTTCGATGAAATAGTGGAGGGTGTGTTTAGTTGTCATAAAAAATTGGTTCTCGTTTTAGAACATATATCGATAAAAGACCAGGTAAAAATTGATGAAGGAGTAAAAAAGAAAGAATTTAGTTCTGAGTTAGAGGAAGTATTCAAAAAATGTCCATTTATTGAGCCGAAAAATTTAGAAATTAATATGTACTCGGAGCTTGCAAAAAAAGCAATTATTTCTGGAGTACCTATAATAGCGACCGAAAATCAAGCCACAGGCTACAGTTCCATGATTAGTTCAACGTGCATTAATCGAGTACGCACAGCAAATCCCGTTTTCGAGGCAGTTTTTGAGGATGAAATTTTTAGCCAAGAGGATGTGGTGGGTATTTTTCTGGGGGGCGCGGCGCATGTAATAGACATGCATCCCAATTCTCAGCTTCAATACACACCCCAGTCCATCATGGGTTTAAAAAGCGCTTTAAATGAACAAGGGGACACTGTTTCGATATTTATATACGATGAAGGAGGTAATCATTTAAATAAAAATCCGCATAATAAACTACCTAATATTGACCTAGAGGAGTTTTATGGAAGCCCTAATTTTGATACCACCCTTTGTGTAAAACCTGCCAAAAAATTATTGTTAACACAGAAAGACGGTGCTCAAGCTTCGAAGTATTCTATAGCGCGAGATGAAAACCAACCCCCGAATTTGCCCTTTTCATGGTAAGAGAAGGGCTATTACTCAATTTTTTGTGCGACCAGATGATAACTCATGGTTACTAATCCTAAACGATCTGCTTCACATAATGCTTCAACATCTTGGCTAAGTCGATCCAGCAACAAACTAAAGTGTTGAGGGAGTAAATTTATTTTTACAAGGAATTTAACAATGGGTGTTATTTTATCGTAATTACTTCCTGCTTTATGGATAAGAGGTTCTTGCGATTTATTTATACTCGGATCCTCGCTCACTAATACCTCAAATCCAGCTTGAAGTAAGAGGGATTGATAGTCTTCGGGAGAGGGTGTGCCAATTGCACCAATCAAGGGCTTAATTTTTTGCATTAATTCAAGATGATGCGGGTCCTGAGCGTTATAATTTGGTAATCGAACCCACTCTAATAAAGAGAGTTTTCCGCCTGGTTTAAGAATACGGTATAACTCAGAAAAAAGCTTGCCTAAATCTCTGCTGAGCGAAAGAGCCTGAATTTCGTAGATGCAGTCAAAATAATTATCAGCAAAAGCGAAAGGCAAGTCATTAAAATCGGCATTAATAAATTGGCATTGTTGAGATAAATTTTTTTTCTTTGCGAAAGCAATAGCGTTATCTAATTGAGTTTGATCAATATTAATTCCAGTGATTTGTGCCCCAGTAAGAGCAGCAAGATGCGCAGCAACACGCCCCTTCCCACATCCTAATTCAAATACTTTATCCTTCGCTTTTATCTCAAGAAGATGAGCAAATTTTCTTTCAAATAAAATTTGGTTTTCAATTACATTTTGTGCTAAATCAAGCGTAGGGGGAATATACATTTTTTCAACTTGTCCAAGGGCACAAAGATGGTTAATCACCTCATACCAATGAATCAGTTTTTGTTTAATTTCTTCGTATTCAATGGGTTTTGAATCATCCATTGCTTGCCCATGAACCCAATCGCAATGATAGATATTATACGCTTCGAGAAAGGCGTCCACCTTTTGTGGAGGTAAGTGATATAGTGCTTTAAATGAATTCCAGATTGTTGCTAAACGGTAAAATTTAGTACTGGGGTTCAGAGTCATCATGACATTTCCTTTCGTTAAACCACTTTAAAAACCGCTTATCCATTTTAACCCTCTAATGCTTTCTTAGCTGCATTGGAGTCAAAATTGCTTTCCCATTTAGCAATCACAACAGTTGCCACACCGTTTCCAATTAAGTTAGTTAGCGAGCGTGCCTCTGACATGAATCTATCTACTCCAAGCAATAATACGACGCCTTCAACAGGAATGGTGTGTAGACTAGACAATGTAGCAGCTAACACGATAAATCCGCCACCTGTAACGGCAGCAGCACCTTTAGATGTTAATAATAAAACGGCAAGCAGGGTTAATTGCTGAGTGAGGGTAAGATCAATGTTAAGCGCTTGCGCAATGAATAATGTTGCGATAGTTAGGTAAATGGATGTTCCATCCAGGTTAAAAGTGTACCCTGCTGGCAAAACCAAACCGACGACCGTTTTTCCACAGCCTAATTTTTCTAATTTACTGATCATCCGGGGCAAGGCCGCTTCAGAAGATGAAGTCCCGAGGACAATGAATAGTTCTTCTTTAATGTATCTCAAAAATCGCCATAGGCTGAATTTAACTATTTTGGTAATGAATCCTAATACGATGAAGATAAACAATAGGCTTGTAAGATATACATCCACTAATAATTTGCTGAGTGCAACTAAGGTATGTATACCATAAGTTCCTATGGTATAGGCCATTGCACCAAAAGCCCCTATGGGTGCGACTTTCATGATAAAACCAATGATGGAAAATAACACAACGGAAAATTGATCAATAAGTTTTGTAAGTGGCGCTAGTTTTTCACCACCTCGTAGAACCCCAAAACCAAATAAGAGAGAAATAAATAAAACAGGTAAGATTTCGCTTTTTGTAAAGGCACTCGCTAAGGTATCTGGAATGATATTCAAGATGAAATCAACCGTATTAAATGTGGCTGTCTGAGGAGTGTAGTTAGCAATACTTTTGCTGTTCAACGAAAGGATATCAATATTTAAGCCCGCTCCAGGATGATAGATATTGGCTATAAGAAGTCCAATGATCAATGCAAAAGTGGTCATCACTTCAAAATAGATCAGCGCTTTAATGCCGATACGTCCTACTTCTTTGATATCTTTCATGCTAGCGATGCCGGTAACGACTGTAGTAAAGATGATAGGGGCTATCATCATTCTTATCAGCTTGATAAAACCATCTCCCAATGGCTTCATTTTAATAGCGAATTCTGGATGAAAATGCCCGAGTAGTATGCCCATCAAGATACTGATCACAACTTGAAAATATAACTGCTTATAGAACTTGGGTTTTTTTAGTAAATTTTGGTTCATGCAATGTGAATTGGGTTGAGCAGGAATGCCTGAATTTTTTTCTAACTCTAGGTTTAACATAATTTATACCATTCGTTATTGTTAAAAATTTCGAACTATCAAAAAATGAGTTAATGTAGCATAACCTTTTGTTTAAGCCCTTAAAATAAAAATCACATAAAGAGGACCCACCAAAACCCCTTAAAGTTAAAAAATTCACTACACTAATAGCTAAAAGCGATCATACAAGGAATGATTATGGTTAACCCTAATTCGATAAGTTTAATGGATGCTATCTATAATCGTCGTTCAGTACGCGATTATCTCCCACAAAAAGTCAGCAAAGATCTCATTAATATACTGCTTGATGCTGCAGTACAAGCGCCCTCCGCGCTTCATGAAGAACCTTGTGCCTTTGCAATTATTCAGAATAAAAGCCTGTTAGATCGCTTGTCTGAGTGTGCAAAAAAAATGTTGCATGACGAATCACTCCAAAGGAAATCAGAAAAAAGGAAACACATTCTTGATGTTGTTGAGCAACCAGAATTTCATGTCTTTTATAATGCAACAACACTTGTAGTGATATGCAGTAAATTTCAAGATTCGTTTGTTGAAGCAGATTGCTGGCTTGCGGCTGAGAATCTTATGCTCAGTGCTTATGCTCACGGTCTTGGCTCCCGAGTGATTGGTTTTTCGGCGCCTGCTTTGAATTTACCGGAATGGAAAGCGGAGATAGGAATACCTGACGAAATGAACGCTGTGGTACCGATTATTTTGGGTACACCCAGTGATCCGCCACTTTCCTCAGGCAGGAAATCACCCGAAATAATTGCATGGAAATAAGGTATGGGCCCAGGTAGCAATCAATAAAATTATCGTGGACCCGATTGTAGCCCTTTGCTCTCTGCTTTAGTGGGTTGGTGAGGACTCCATGGTTGCCAAAAAGGTGAATTCATTTTCATTTGCTTTTTTTTATGTTCAATCGCATGAGGGGATAAATCAAGTAACCCATCCAGATTCGCATTGGAGGCATATTTAAGGGACTTTTTTTCAAAGGGATAATTGTCATCTTTAGTTGGTTCTTGAATAGAGTCATGACGCACAATTTCTTCCATTTCAAGACTTTCTTCTCTTCTGTGCCTAAATTCACTGAGTAATTTTACTTTTTGATACAGGTCAATAATAAAAATGGCGATTACTAAAAATATTTCGTTAACAACGCTGCCTAGCAATTTAATAATGGTATTGAAACCCTCTTTATGGAGTTTAGATTCTATTAATTCATAAGAAGTAATTTCGTAAGAACAGTACCTCTGAGCATAACCCATTTGTTTAAAATAATAAGATAGCCATTGTTGAAAATTATTTTCGTCTGCAAATAAATACCATCCGCTATTGGCATCTATAAAATGATAAGATCCATTCTCATCTTTACCAAAGCCCATGGCATGTCCTGCAGCGAAATTAGCCATGGATAAATAAAAATAGCGATCAGGAAATTCAGTGACATTTTTTATGATGTCTTTGGCAAGCATTTCTGAGTGATGGAACAGCCTTTCGCTCACAATGGTTTCACTTTGAATTTCAAATGATTCCGGAGTTTCATTATTGATTCTTTTAGATAATTTACCCGAGTCATAGTGTGTATTTTGGAAATCAAAGACATTTAAAGTTATCGGAATGGTATGATTGAGGCTTAAATATTGATTTGCCGATAAGCGGTATTTTAAGGGTTTAAAAAAAGGCGGGTTAGTGGGATTAATTCCAAAAGGATTCTTATTGAGCAGAAGGCATCTAATCCACTCAAGTACATACCCAACGCAAGCACCGGGAATACTACCTAAGCGAAAATCCATTGCTTGGCTTAAAGGCAAAATAATTTTGCCATGAAAGCAATTTTCTGTATCAGAGTAAAGTTCATTAAAGATTTTGAGCCTTCTGGGTGTAAATAATCCGTTTTTGCTTCTTATTTCTTTAAAATAATCAATCACGGCATTAATGTCATCACTGACTTCATTCAAACAATTAATGAATGCTGTAGAATGACTCTTTGAGTGAATGAATTCAGCAATTTTCTTTTTTATTTGTGTCAATTCGTGAATATTAGGGCGATGAATTTGCTTGCCTAATCCTGCAAAATTAACCTCCATTGAGGCTCGTTTGCCATGCAAGAGTATTTTTATAAACTCTTGTTGCACCTTACAAGACGATACTTGTAAGTACCGATAAAGTCTTCTGACAGCAGTAACCAAATTTCCATTTTTACCCATAAATGACATTGAACTTTTGAGAAAAAATAAGAGCACATTATACATTAATTTAACAATTTAATGGGTGAAAATGATTAAATAAAATTAATGGTTGATTTGGTATTTGGTAATTATCTTGTCCAAATGATTCGAAAAAAGCTGAATTTCTTTGGCACTCAGCGTATTTAATCCTCCTCGCATTACGCCAGTTTCTCGCAGGGATTCATTTAAGTTACGCATGCTTAAGGTTTGCTTGATATTGTTAGTCGAATACAGTGTACCTCTTGGATTAAGCGCAAACGCTTGTTTAGTAATGACTTGGTCGGCCAATATAATGTCTGCAGTAATCACGAGATCATGCGGTTGTACATGATTGATAATGTAGTTGTCTGCACTATCAAAACCTGATTCCACTTGCACTTTTTTTATCAATGGTGAGGGGGGCGAAGTTGCTAAATGATTTGCAACGATGATTACTGAAACCAGACGTTTTGTTGCGGCACGATATATGATTTGTTTTATTGCTTTAGGGCAAGCATCGCCATCAATCCAAATTTTCATTAATTGTACTTATACGTATGGGACTTATAGGTATGGTGTTATATCAGTTTAAATGTTCTAAGCCAAATGTCTCGATTAGCGCTTGAGGATGTGGCCTAATGCGCATTAAAAAGTCTCCTAAATGTCATTTTTAATCCATAAAGAATAGGAATTTTGCAAGGTAGGCAAAATTAAGATAGAATTCTGTGCCATTATTGGGCCAATGATTGTTTAAATGATCAGTGTGCACTTAAACAGAAAACCTAGGCTAAGAATTTTATTATGAGTAAACGCAAACAACGAAAAAGGTCTCTTCCCACAAAATATAGCGATTTTGTAATAACTTCTCCAATTTCACATCCGCAGACTCAAGCTGAAACACCAAAAAAAAGAAAGAGCCAAATTTCATTTTTTTCAGAAAACAGCAATAAGAAAAGTAGAGCTATGGAGGGTATTAGCCACAAGGTGAAAGAACGCTCTTCTATCCAGAAAATTCTTACAACCCTAGGATTAAAAGAGGAGATGTCTACGGATACTTATATTTCCTCTCCTTTAGACAATCCTGATTGGGTCACTGTCCGTAAAGTTGCGTTATTAACCAGTATTAATGGGCGTGGATTATTTGCGACGCGTGATATTCCCAAAGGAACGTGTGTGGGTCTTTATACCGGAGAGGAGTATTCACCGGAAGGCTTTGAAGCATATCTACAAGGAAATGCTGAAGCGAATGGGAATTACGCTATGGTGATTGGAGGAAAGGTAATTGATGCAAGTACGAAAGGAAATTACACGCGTTATATTAATTTTTCAGATACCCAAGCGAATGTGAGGTTTATAGCCGGTCAATCACAGCATAAGAAAGTCGTAAAAGTAATGACAACGGCGGATATTAAGGCCGGTCAGCAGTTTTTAGTGGATTATAATGTTTACGATGAAAACACATCGAAACACTTTTATTTTCTTAACCCTAGTGATGATTGGCGATCGACAGAAGACTTGTATTCCACGTATCCCTATCAAACAGTTAAATCGCCTAGAAACATGCCCGCACTGAACGTAAAAAATGGGGATAGCTTGCTCGCAACCCCTATAGGAGAGGCGATTTTAGAAAATAAATTGTTATCGACAATGGACACACCCTATAAGCCTGAAGAAATCAATCTTCCTTATCTTAAAAAACAACACAGATCTCTTCTTAGTTTCGAGCAAACAGATGTGTTCACTCCGCTGATGCTTGCTTGCTATTTTGGCCAATTTGAAAACGTTCAATGGCTTATCAATAGCGGGGCCTGTATCAATCAGCAACAACATCATTCAGGTAACTGCCCCTTATTTTTTGCTTTACTTGGTTACTCTACTCATGAGGATAAAAGCTCGTTTGTAAAAATAATAAATCTATTAATCAATAACAAGGCAAATCTTTTGGTGCATGATCGCACTGACAAAACTTTTTTGCATAGGGCTATATCCACTTTGAGCAAAAAAGACTTTAAAGCGGTGATGGATTCAATTAAAGGGCACGAAGGAGTTGATTTTTATGAGCTTTTCTCTTATATCGATGAAAATAGTGATGATATTTTAGTATTTTGCCTCAGACAGAAGCTATTTGACCACGCTAAAATTTTATTACGCACTTACCCCGCTTATTTTAAAGAGTATTATATGAGTGGAACTGGTGAGGATAAGTCTTTTAATAGAGAGTCCTTCATGAATGCGACAAAAAATTACTCTTCTCATGAGCGAGAAATGCTTTTCAGATTGCTAAAAGACCAATTTAAAACGGCAAAGCCAGAATTATTTACTGAATTAGGGTTGCTTTGCCCCATAGAGGAAGACATCAAGAATAGCCTAACTCCAATGATGATGTAAGTTTCAGATTTTAAGAAAATATTGCACTGTTTTCCATGGGTTATCACCTTCTTTTTGATTCGTTACCAATTCATAGTTGGTTCTGGGAGAAAGTGGCGGCTGTTGCAACGATGGTATCTTTTATGATCTTGCTGTTGCCTTCTATAATGCGATTTAAAGCGAAAGTAAAACAATAAGTTACAGGATCGTTTGTCAGACTTAATCTTCAGGAATGTCCTCGGATAGCCCACTTAACGTTTGGGCGTTATTGTAATTCTTGAAGTATGAGAAGGGAATTTCTAAATGATTAAAATAGTCTCAGGTGGCCAGACTGGAGTTGATCAAGCGGCACTTTCTATTGCCAAACAAAGGGGAATTCCTTTGGGAGGATGGGTTCCAAAAGGGGGAGTGGATGAAAATGGTGTTTGTGTGTATAAGCAATATCCTTTTTTGAACGAAACTGTGACGGCAGACCCGCAAGAGAGGACTAAATTGAATATTCGGGATTCTGATGGGACTTTAGTTATCGTACCAACCTGGCCATTGTCTACAAAAATAAAAGACGGTACTTACCTTACCATCACAGAGTCTCAGCATCAAAACAAGCCTTATTTGATCATTAGATTGGATAAAAGGGAAAATGCGATAGAGCAATTTAGAGAATGGTTGGCAGAACACCACGTTTCCGTACTCAACATTGCTGGTCCTCGCGAGTCAAGTTGTCCTGGAATAAACAAACAAGCCTATGAATTTTTACAAGAAGCGTTGGAGTTGCTTAAACCAGCGTTTTAAGTGTAAGTAATAGGCTTTTGTGAATAAAATAGGTTTGTTAGTGAAACCAATCAAATGTTGGGCCAAGGCCAATAATATTTGACTTAAACAAGAGATACTAGCTCATTAACCCACTGCACTAATGGGTGGGGAAGTTAGAATTAGGTTCACCGGTCAGCACTGTATAAGGATTTGTCATTTTAGCGAAAAAAGGTCTTGTTCTCTTTTTAGGTGTTTCAAGTTGGCTTTGCGTGTCCAAAGTTGTGAAATCCTGATTTTCTTGCATTGTGGTTGTGGAAGAAGCGCTAGCAAAAAAAGTAGCTTTCGGGCTACATGAATAAGAATTGGATTTTGTGGTTTGGGTTGAATGTTGTTGGTATGTTGCGAGAAATTGCGCACAATTAATATTAACAAAAAAACTAATAGGATCAATTTCAGTATACTTCTCTTGAGGAATTAGTCTTTTTCCTCTCGAAATACCCGCTCTTCCATTGTTATGTTTCACTAAGCCTAGACAAGCTACTACACATAGATCTTTTGGAAAATCAGTCTCGCTTTCGAGAAATGCTTTTTGAAGAGCTAAGATAAAATGTTCAGCGTAACTTAATTTTTTTATCGCTTCATCGGCTTGATCTTTAATACGATCGCGTAGTTTCAGTCTTTCGCAAGATTGAGGTAATACGCCGGATAAGCAGGAATATAAATTAATGCGTTTGATGGAGGGAAATTGAATTAATGCTTCATTCACCCGTTTGACGATCGGGGCATCTTCATCATCTCGAAACCCAGACATGGCCATATCTTCCCAAGCGCTATGACCAACTTTAGTTAGGCACGAGGGGTTCCTTAAATTGTTTGGAAATCCTGTTTCATTGAGTGAGGCTATGGTTGCCCCCTTTAACTCCCTTTTTTTGACCCAATTTTTTTCGAAATTGTCATCGCTCTCACCCATTAAAACAATTTCTTGTTCCATTTCGGTGTTTGGAATATCAATAATTCCCATCTATTTTTCCATTCGTTTTCCATGGCAAAAAATTATCTCATTTATGATAAAAAATATCCATGATTTTCTAAGGATATTACAAAGAATTATTGCAGAGAAAGAATGCTGATGTTTTCTCAAAAATATATTGCTTTTTTCGCTGACAAATCAAACTAATTATAAGAAAAATTTTCAGTTAAAACTGTATAGATGTTGTTGGATTTAGTTTGGCTAGATTCAAAGAAGTTAGGAGCCCAGTGAATGCTTAATCCATTTCCTGTCTCCATCGCTTGAGACGCTGGACTTTCAGAAGGGGATTTTCCAAATGTCTTTGGATCCATAATTACTCTAGATAAAGGATACTGAGTAGTTGCTATTGCGGTTGCAAGACAACTCTGATAAGTTGCAAGAAATTGGCTGCAATTTATTTGAACCAATCCTGTTTGGTAATCGGCTATGAGGTAATTTTCTGCAGGAATTTCTCTTTTATTTTTTGAGATAGCTAGTCTACCATTGTTATGTTTCACATCGCCTAAGCAGGCTACTACCCATAGATTCTCTGGGAATGGTGATCCTTTTGCACGAAATGCTTTTCCCAATTCTAGAATGAAATGCTCTGCAAAGCTTAGAGAACCAGCATTTTCGCTTTTTCTAATGGTATCTTTCTTATGAATACGTTCACTCAAAGGTTTCTCAGCAGAGGAGAGTGGTAATAAACCAGACTTGCAAGAGTATAAATTTATTCTTGTGATAGAAGGAAAGCAGAGTAATGTTTTAACAAATTCATTAATAATAACTGCCTCTTGGTTACCACAAAATCGAATCATGGCCATGTTTTTTTCATCATAATATCCATGACCTATTTTGGTTAAGCAATTAGGCGTTGCGGACGGCGGAATAAATGATTGACTATTCACAAGTTGAACTGCTAAAGAGCCTTTTTTTTCTCTTTTCTTTGCCCAGTTTATTTCAAAATTGTCATTAAAAATGTCTTCTCCAACCAGGATGATTTCTTGATTGCTTTCTTCGTAACTTATGTCTTTAATGCTCATGTAACGTGCTTTTAAATAAAAATTTAATCACATTATTCCACAGTTTTATTAACAGAATATTAAAAGAATATTTGCTTAATATAATTGAGTTTTCGTAGCGTCGATGCCGCTAATAACAACTTAATAGTATTTAGTAACTAAGCAAATTGTGTCTCACTCACAGCGTCGACCCGGTCAGGATAAAAAGCAATGTACTCTTTGATTGGTTCTACGGCTGTATAAGGGGTTTCGTATGACCAAGCAGCCGTTTCTCGCTTCTGCCCATTGGCTGAGATAGTGTAATAAGAACAATTCCCTTTGTACGGACAGTAGGTTTTTTGAGCCTGTCGTTGCAGTAATGCCATGTTCACATTTTGACGAGGGATATAGTGAACAGGAGGATAATCGGCTTCGCGTAAAGTTAAAGCATTATAAGTATCAGCAACGACTTTCCCACCAACAATAACCATAATGCG
The DNA here is from genome assembly GCF_900167045.1 of Legionella maceachernii. Classification (GTDB taxonomy): domain Bacteria; phylum Pseudomonadota; class Gammaproteobacteria; order Legionellales; family Legionellaceae; genus Tatlockia; species Tatlockia maceachernii. The sequence continues at coordinate 30,485 of NZ_FUXJ01000017.1, forward strand.
ATTTGGATTTTTCTCGATGGTTATAGGATGATCAGCTCCTGGTGTTTTAATTGGTTTATTTTCCATGGTATATCCCAAAATTTTCTTTCTCTAAGTATAGTGCTCTTTAATGTGGAAAATTACACCGGCGGTATCTATTCTTTAACTATCCCAATAAAAAGGAAAAGGGCATTATGCGTAATCACCTATTTTATAAGCCAATAATTGGTATAAGTTTTACCTTCCTTTCTATTTCAGCCTTTGCCGATGGAACGCCAAAAGAAATTTGGATGCGGGATCTTAAAGAATTGGCACCCGAGATAATCTGCAAGAGTTTCATTGAAGATTCTGATTTAAATAAACAAATGAAAGCTGCAAAGATTAGCTATGACAAGTGTTTGACGTTAGTCCCCACAAGTTTCGACAAGTGCCATGCCAAATATGATTCTCAAATTCCTGCCATTATCACAAAGGAAGAGGCTGAAAAATGGGGGAACAACATAGGGATGTGCATCGGGGGAGAATTCACAGTGAATTATTTATTAATTCCTCAATAATAGACTCTCTAACTAAAGGGAAGCTTAGTAAGGACCTGCTCTAAGTGACTAATAATAGACTTCTATTTTTGTTCGGACTATACTCCTGCAATCTAAAAAAAGGGTTTGATTGATTTTTAATGAATAGATCAGTTGTCATACATCAAACAGCTGATGTGCAATCACAAACGATTGGCGAAGGCACACGGATTTGGCAATTTGTTGTTATTTTGCCTCAGGCTAAAATCGGTTCTGAGGTTAATATTTGCTCTCATTGTTTTATTGAAAACGATGTAATCATTGGTGATCGAGTAACAATTAAATCGGGTGTTCAGCTGTGGGATGGTCTTCGCATTGAGCAAGACGTATTTATTGGTCCAAATGTAACCTTTACAAACGATAAATTCCCACGCTCTAAGCAATATCCAGATAAATTTTTGCAAACGCATATTAAAAAAGGCGCTTCAATAGGGGCCGGTGCAGTGATTTTGCCAGGTATTACAATTGGTGAAGGGGCAATGATAGGCGCTGGGGCGATTGTGACTAAATCAGTTCCTCCTTATAGCGTTGTGATAGGTGTTGCCAGCAGGATTGTTGATCATGTCGCTGTAACGGTAGATTCAGCTCTTTCTTAGCATCGGGTGGTTCAAAGCGCAAACTCATTAAATGGTGTAGGTTAGCTTACTCATTTAAAAAAACAAAAATTCGCGGTGATCATCAGTCGATGAATTTGGACAAAAGGATAGTAGTCTAATGATTCTAGTAACTGGAGGATGTGGGTTCATAGGCGCTAATTTTATATTGAATTGGTTAAATGCGCATGATGAGCCTGTTCTTAATGTCGATGCATTAACTTATGCCGCTAATCCCGATAATTTATCGACCGTAATAAAAAAAGATAAGCGCTATCTATTTGTATGCGGTAGTATTGCAAATAGAGCACTAATTACACAATTATTGGCTAATTATCAGCCACGGGCCATTATTAATTTTGCAGCTGAAAGTCACGTGGATCGATCAATTCATACGCCAGAAAAATTTATCAAAACAAATATAGAAGGCACCTTCCAGCTGCTAGAAGCAGTCCGAGAATACTGGCTAAAACTTAGATCTGACGCGAAAGCGAAATTTCGATTTTTGCACATATCAACGGATGAAGTATACGGTTCTTTAAACACGGGAGACTCAGCCTTCACTGAAAAAAAAAATTATGAGCCAAACAGTCCCTATGCTGCGAGCAAAGCGGCGAGTGATCATTTAGTTCGGGCTTGGCATCACACCTATGGAATCCCGGTTCTTACTACTAATTGTTCTAATAATTACGGCCCATTTCAATTCCCAGAAAAACTTATTCCTTTGATGATCACGAATGCATTGGCTGGAAAGCCCTTACCTTTATACGGTGATGGGAAAAATATTCGTGATTGGTTATATGTGATTGATCATTGCCGAGCCCTCGAATGTGTATTGGCATTGGGACAAATTGGCTCTACCTATAATATTGGCGGCCATAACGAAATGACGAATTTAGAAATTGTTAACACCATTTGTCAATTATTAGATGAATTTCAACCTACTGGCAGAGGAAGTTATCAACGCTTAATTACGTTTATCGCTGATCGACCAGGACACGATAAACGTTATGCCATTAATACACAGAAAATTGAAAACGAATTGGGTTGGAAACCTGTGGAAACATTTGCTAGCGGAATACGTAAAACAGTAGAGTGGTATCTAAGCAACACGCAATGGCTGAATAACGTGGTTTCCGGCCATTACCAAGAGTGGTTCCAAAGGCATTATGCTTATCAACAGAAAGAAGTGAGCCTATGAAAAGAAAAGGAATTATTTTAGCAGGAGGGGCAGGGACACGTTTATACCCTGCAACACTGTCTATTTCCAAACAATTAATGCCCATTTTTGATAAGCCAATGATTTATTATCCATTAACCACCTTAATGTTAGCAGGTATTCAAGAGATCTTAGTGATTTCCACGCCTCGTGATCTTCCTGGCTTTCGTGAGCTCATGGGTGATGGAATGCAGTGGGGATTAAATTTAAGTTATGCAACACAGCCCTCGCCCGATGGTTTGGCACAGGCTTTCATCATCGCCAAAGCCTTTTTAAATGGCTCATCTTGTTCGTTAGTACTTGGTGATAATATCTTTTATGGTCATAACTTAAAGGCTATTTTGCTGCAGGCCCAAGAAATCGAGCTTGGGGCCAGTATCTTTGCCTACCCGGTTCATGATCCTGAACGTTACGGTGTGGTAGAATTCGATAAAAATGGCCAAGCATTAAGCATTGAAGAAAAACCTAAAAATCCTAAATCCCGTTACGCAGTAACCGGATTGTATTTTTATGATCCGCATGTGGTTGAAATTGCTGAATCGATTAAACCTTCACCACGCGGAGAGCTCGAAATTTCTGATGTTAATAGTCGTTATTTGGAAGCTGGGTTGCTTAAAGTTAAAATCATGGGGCGAGGTTATACATGGCTTGATACGGGAACCCATGAAGCGATGTTGGAAGCTTCTCACTTTATTTCTACGATTGAGCGACGACAAGGATTTAAAATTGCGTGCCCGGAAGAAATCGCTTGGCGACAAAAATGGATAAATGATAAACAATTAGAAGCAGCAGGTAGCCGACTAGCCAAATCAGGATACGGACAATACCTTTTAGGTTTACTGAATGACTCAGGATTTAGCACGGGTTGGTGAGTAAACCATCAAAAGAGCTCATTGCTAAGAGGAGCTCAAGCGGTAGGAAATGAGTGAATGCTAGATATTAATTTTATTGGGTGCGGAAAAGTAGGGAAAACGCTTGGGCGATTAATAACAATGCACCAGCTAGGCAATGTGAAAGACGTAGTAACGACCTCTTTGAAAAGTGCAGAGGCTGCTGTTGAATTTATTGGTGCAGGTAAAGGCTGCACTAATTATAGTGAGCTTTCTCCAGCGGATATTTACTTTATTACGACGCAAGATGATCAGATCGAAATGGCCTGTAATGAATTGCTAGCCGAAGCTAAAATAAAAGAAGGAGCGATTTTTATTCATTGCAGCGGTTCTTTATCTTCAGAGGCACTTAGAGAGGTAGGGCAGATTCGTTGTTATGCATTCAGTGTGCATCCAGTGAAAAGTTTTGCGAATCCGAAATTAAGTGCTGAGCATTTCTCGGGTACCTATTGTGGTTATGAAGGCGATGAAGTTGCTTTTCCTGTTTTGCATCGATTATTTGCGGGTATGGGTGCAATCTTATTTCCTGTGACTAAGGCGCAGAAAGCCATTTATCATGCGGCTGGTGTCATTGCTAATAATTACTTGGTGGGTCTTCATCATGTTGCGAGCGAATGCTATCAGTTTGCAGGAGTAGACGAAAAAATAGCTTATCAAATTACTTCCATGCTCATGCAGGATGCATTGCAAAATTTACAGCAATTTGATCATAAAAAAGCGCTTACAGGACCTTTGCAAAGAGGAGATATCGATACCATTAGAAGACATCTTTCTCAGCTCATTACTTTACCTCAAATCAATGCCGTATATACTTCATTGGGTAAGGCAATTATTCCAATCACTGAGCATACCAATCCCTTTAAAGAAACACTTACCGCCCTTTTTCAGGGAGAAAATGATTGATAACTCAAGTCAACGATTCTCTTGTAAAATCCTCTGCTCTCAAAAGAGGATTTGTTTTATAAAATTGGCACAAGGCATTGCGGAATAGTGTTGCTCGCTCGGGTAATCCCTTGTCACAATAAATGAGCACTTGTTGATAAATAGCTTCTTTAAATCCATTTGGATTTGATTCTATGCCATTCAAATTATCAAGGCTTACTCGAAAGCGATAGCCGGTAGCCACTGAAAGAATCCATTCCAATGCTTGTGGTTTCACCTCTACACGTTCAAAGTGTTTTTGTTGTTCAGCATTTCTTCCGTCCGGTTCATACCAATAACCAAAGTCGATTTGTCTTCGGCGTGCTTCTCCTGCAATTAACCAATGAGCGCATTCATGGAGAGCACTGCTGAAAAAACCGTGGGCAAAAAAGAGCGTGTGATACGGCCGATTTTCATCCGCAGGAAGATACAGGGGTTCATCCTCTCCTTTTACCAATACAGTGTTGTATGTTTTAGCGAAGCAATCATTAAAAACGGTAATTAAATCTTGGTATTGGTGCACAACAATTACTCTGAAATAACTATAAGCGTGTAAATATAATGCAACCCTCTCGCTGTTCCTAGGTTTTTTTAATCTCAATAGTGATTCTTAGAAAATTAACCGTAATTATTTGAGAGGGATTTCATTCATTAACGAGTCAACATTGAATTATTTGTGGAATTTAGGTAAAACTAGTCAACTGTTTGGGTTCAGGGGAACCGCTTTGAAACAAGTTCATTTTTATAATACGAATCGGGCAATAACAGTGGGCAATATTTTTTGTATCGGACGAAATTATTGCGATCACATCGCAGAATTGAAAAACAAATCGGAAAGTACGCCACTGGTTTTTTTAAAACCCACCTCTGCTCTGAATACCGAAAGTCGAATCCACTTACCTGCATTTTCCAAGGAAATTGATTATGAAACTGAGCTGGTGTTGTTAATTGGCCAAGCTGCAAAACAAATTAAACCCGAAGAGGCATTGTCATGCATCGCGGGTTATGCCGTTGGGCTTGACCTGACCGCCCGGGATCTGCAAACTCAAGCGAAAGAAAGACGTTGGCCTTGGGCTTTAGCAAAAGGATTTGACTATGCTGCTTGCGTATCGCAATTTGTACCCGCAGAAGAAATTGCAAAGCCGCACCAGCTTGAATTTGCAATGAAATTAAACGGAGAAATACGGCAACAGGGTTATGCTCAGCAAATGATATTTGATATTCCTTACCTTATTCATTATTTAAGTTCGATGTTTACACTTCAGACAGGCGATTTAATTTTTACGGGCACCCCAGGAGGGGTAGGACGATTGCACCCAGGTGATCGGATAGAAATTGATTTAGCGGATAAACTCAATGCCACTTTCATGGTTTCAGAATTAAGCCAGGCAAGTAACGAGTAGCCCATGCTATTTCTTACTCCTACGTCCGGGACGTAGAGGAATGGGGCGATTGCGGTACTAAAAACTAGCTAGTGCAGGCGTTTCGATTATCTCTGGGGAAATCGAAGTTAAATGGTGACTTGCTACTTGGGCAAGTTCGGTTAATGCTTCGGCTTCATCACTAAAGCGAGTGCGTTCTCGATGTGAGGCATGCGCAAATTTATGCGCTGCTACAGCAGAAAGCATCACGGGTGAAATAATCGTGCCTGAAGTAGCGCCGGCTGAAAAAATAGTTCCCGTAATGGTAATAATATACAGAGCAATGCTAGCAACAGCTAATAGGCAAGCAATAATGATGTTTCGTTTAATGATTTTTTTAGTTTCATAATCGCCTTGGCTTATTAAAGTCACCAATCGATTCATTGCTTGCAAATTATCAGGGTGTAAGACTACTTCATTTGCAGCGTCAATGCATTCCCGTAATTTACTCATTCGGATAGCCGAAATCCCCGAGGGTGATTGAGAACGAAATAGATCAATGGTTAACTCTTCTGCACTTTGTAATACGGCATTTGCTTGCGGATATAAGAGCGTTTGCTGAGATTGGCGAATACTCTTTCGTAGCGTTTCTAAAGAAGCGAGTAACTGCTCAGATTCATTGCTAAAAAGAGATTTAGCGACACTGTTTTGATAAACTTGATGCAAGAGCTGTTCTCTTCGATTTTCACTATTCTCCTTGTCCTGCCAATCCTCATGTCTTGATTTGGATTTAGCAACTTGAGCTAATTTTTCCATTGAATGGGAGAAAAAGGTATTTTTGACCTCACTCTTTGAGAAGTAATAGAGTTGCCCAAACCCTACTCCTAAGCTTCCACCTTCTGCGCCGATAATCCACAAATGAGACGCTAACGAAATACCGTGACTTATCACCGCCTCAACGATTGCTAAAGTGAGAAGCGCTGCGGACACTAAAATGTGAATAATTGCGTAAGTTGTCTTTTCCTTATCGCAATGAAAGCGTTTATAGTCACTCTCTTCAACCAGTTTCTCCAGTTTTCTTACTTCGGATTTTTTGCCAGGGTTGGCAATGACCTTTGCGGTTTGCTCAAAGCAGACTGTTAATCGTTTCATGCGTTGAACGGAAGGTGTATGCTCACTGAGTAACTCAGCAACTAATTCTTGGCTCGCTAAAAATGCTTGTTCAGCATAGGCATTGATGACTTGATTATCTTGGGCGAGTAGCGTTTCCTTTGCGAAACGATCCAACGACTCAAGCATTGCTTTGGCAGTGAAGCTCACTACTATGTCTTGTTGATGGCGAAGATAAAAGGTGTTGTATAGGGTGGTTATATCCGGGGTAAGATACAAAATATGTGCTTTGTCACTTTCGGTCGGTTGAATATCAATAAGAGTCTTTTGGGGGCGCAACGAAGATAATTTATTGCGCGTAGTGAACTGATTTTCTGCAACTGATATAAACTGCTGAAGGGACTTAGTGATTATCTCACGAGTAGCCAAGCGGCTGCGTGTATAGTGGCTACGAAAGAAGAAAGCCCGACCTGTATTGATACCGTTAACCACTTTGTCAATCGTCGATAGAAAAAAGTGTCTCCAGGAAGGGGGGGCACTTAATTCAAAAGCACCCGAATAGAGCATATTCTCTAAATCGATGAGTGCTTTTGTATGGCCTGGCTCATTGAGAACAGTGGTTATTAAATCGATCCCTTTAATAATATTATTTGCGACTTTAATTCGTTCTGCAACACTGTAATGAGTATTACTCTCTGATATCCCAACGCTTAATATATAGAGACGTGTTAATAACGATAGAGTTGCTTTGTTTAGTAAAGATTCATTGGCATACGATTGTTGTTGAACTCGAGTTTTTAACGACTTTAGTTTATTTGATAAGTCAGAGGGAAAGTTGGGGATTTTACAGGGCTGGAATGAATTTTCAAATTTACTAGCCCATGCTGAGAGTTCTTTTAGTGTAGGCATACAACACTCTGCGGTTGTAGTTAGTTTAACCGCGGCAAATTTCGTTAACTTTTAAGGAGTCAAATTGTATCAAATAATTTGCACCATAGTTATTTTTTGCAAATTTGAAACAAAATTTATTCTCAATGAAGGGGGTGGATAATTTTCACTCGCTTAATTTACTTGCGTATAAGAGAGGGGATGTTGGTAATACAATCCACCTAGAGCTAATCGTTTAAAATAGGGCCATGTCTTCTTTCTCCAAATAGCGCTACTCATTTGATCTGAACTAAAAAGGAGATAATATAGACGATTACTACTCGCTAAATATAAGAGAAAATCATGCCTTCTTTTGATATTGTATCAGAGATTAACAAAGTAGAATTGCGCCACGCAGTTGATAATGCTGTTCGAGAGCTAGGAACTCGATTTGATTTTCGTGGTGTTGAATCCAGTATTGAATTAAATGAATTAACAGTTACTTTGAAATCAGAATCGGATTTTCAGGTCAGACAGCTTGAAGACTTATTCCGCAATCACTGCAGTAAACGCAATGTGGATACTGGTGGTGTTGATATCGAAGATAAGCCTGTTCATAGTGGAAAAACTTTTACTCTATCCATGACTTTTAAACAGGGGATAGATCAGCCCACTGCAAAGGAAATCATTAAACTCATTAAAGACAGCAAATTAAAAGTACAAACCTCCATTATGGGCGATAAAATTCGGGTAACAGGAAAAAAACGTGATGATTTGCAGGACACCATTGCTTTTCTGAAAAAATCCGATATTAAATTGCCACTACAATTTGAGAATTTTCGCGATTGAAACGACTTCATTCTCTAACGTCTTAAAGGTTGGGCCTTAGCCCAACAGCGCTTTGACTTCAAAATTCCATGCAATTTCTTTTTGTAAGCAAAAGATTATTAGAAACCACACCCATGTTGGGCCAAGCCAGCTTATGCGAATTTTGTTATGACATGAGAGCCCATTTACCGAAAGCCGCCGATAGCTAATAACGGCAATTTTTGTATAAGCTAATTTATTTTTGCTCACTGTGCTTGACTAATAAAACGTTTAATTAGATTATTGCCAACTTTTAAATTGGAGGAGAAGCGATGTTTTATAAATATGATAGAAGAGTGGGTGAGCTAGCGCGTATCTTAAAGATTCCTTATGATACGGTAAAAGAGAGGGCACTACGGCAGTTCATTGAAGCAGAGAAAAAGATCTTGGGCTCATTGGATGTACCCACTTCTCGCTCACAAGTACTGGATTTAGCTGAGAAAAAATTAAGAGAAATAGAAAATCCAACCCATAATCAGCTAGATTTCCCTGCAGCAAAAACATTATTTTAATCGAGTGGTGTCGGGGATTGTGCCTTTGGAGAGACAAATGAAAAAAAAATTTCTTCTTGTTTTAACTTTAATGCCTTCATTATTGTTTGCAGATAATATTCAAGTTCCTTATGCGGAATTAGCACCGAGTAAGGATCCTCACTGGGAGCAAATTAAAGCCCCTGATTATGGGACTTGGACTGGATCTCCAATTATTCATCGGGCTGCAGTACCTCATGGTTGGTTAATTACTACGGGATTTCATGATGTGACTACCATTTTTGTTCCCGATGAAAATCATGAGTGGCTAAAGTAATCTCTATTTTCTTCTGTCTAAAAACAGAGAGTAATTATTCCAAAATTCATGTGTATTCTTTTAGGAAACTATCAATCTGATGTTGATGCAAGGAAGCTTTCAAGTCCACAAGAGTTAATAGAGCAGCCCGCTAACTAAACCAGGAAAAAAAACCGCATGCGCGGTTCTTAGGAAAATCCAGCCTGGTAACAGACTTCTGAACGTTATCGGTGGGGCATTCAAGAGATCAGTTCTTTTTTGAAAGCGTTATCGCTGAAACAGTGACTGTGCAGTCAAGAAATCTAGTTTTGGAAGAAAAGACAACATCTAAAAATTTCATGATTTAGTTCATACTCCAACTGGGAGTTTACAGAACATAATCAACGCAAGGAAATACGCCATTAGGGGTTGGAGTCTGAAAGAAGTATCTACCCTAGTAGTAGAAGTTAGATAAAATAGGCGGAAATAATATTTTGGGAACTCGAATAATTTATGTCTTCTAATGCACGAATGTCTCATTCTTATACTGAGTTAAAACAACACATTGTCTTTTGGATCACACGAAACCAACAGAGTACGGACCCATTAATACAGCTTAAAGTGATAGGATTAAACTTAGTGCTGGCATCTGCAGAAAAAGTTCATAAAAATTTAATGAGGTATATGAAGGATAGGGAACAAGATTTAATTAGGATTTTATTGCTAATAAATCAAATTATCGATTGCTCAACTGACGAGCAGAGACTCGGCGCTCTTATAGCAAAAGCACAAGAGCTAACACTTCGTCTCGAGAAACAAGAAAGCTCAAGAAGAACTAAGGATTTCCTTTATGTTTTGTTAGGCATGGTGGTATTTATTGGAGTAATTATAGCCATTACTCTTTGCGCCACGTCTCCTGTGGCATGGATGATTCCCGTGATAATTATTTTAGCCATTTCTTTGTTTCCATTAATGATGGAGATGGCAGCAAGTGATCATCAGGTAAAACTGAATAAGCGACTTGGCTTTTTTTGCAGGTCTTATTCTGCAAGCCAAGATAATTATGATTCGCTGATGCAAGAAAGTAAGGAATTAGCACAAGAAGAACAATCAACAGGATCCGTCTCTTCTCACAGGGAAGAGTCTGGTGGTGAGGCAATTATAAGAATGGCGAGGGCGCATCAAGACAATAACCTATTTGGAATGCAAATATATCCTGTGTTCTAAAGCATATCGTGAGAGTTCTCTAATAGGGTTGTATTATAGGGCATCTTGATTTTTTAATTGTCTACGCAAGGCTAATGCCGCCGATAGCCCTGTTTTTTCTTTCAGACAAAAATCCATTTGCTCAGTGTGTAATGCTCCCAATCAAACCCATCCAGATTCAATTTATCGTTGAATCCGCCGTTTGCACTACTCTAAAAAATCTAGGTTTTATATTTATCAGACCTATTTCATTTTTTATATTCTGTGCCCTTCCCCTAGTTCCATCAATTATCGAAGCCAATTCTATAAATTCATATAAGTCTCAGATGTTAACTCAATATTTTTTAACGTGAGGGGTAAATTTTGATCTTGTATCCTAATGGTTGAAGAAGAGTGTGCAAAATTCATGGGAAAAATAGCCAAACACTTTTTTATTGAAGACATTTTAGAAGGATATAGGATGCCTTCTACCCCCGAAAAGTAGGCTAATTGACCGAATATTTGTGAATTGGCTGGTATATCAACCTGTGCAGGTAAGTTTCTCCACTCATTAAGTAAAATACTTCTCTTTAATTCATCGAACGATTTAACATGATAAAGAACTGGAATATTCAATCTTTGAGCCTCTTTTTCCAGATCTTTAGATATCTTGATATCTTTAATAACTTCATAAAAATCAAATAATGCATTTTCTTTTGTGAGATCAACGATTTCTAAATCGCCTTTAACTAATAAATCTATCGTACTATTTTTATTCGTCATCGATAACTCATCGGCACTCAAACCACCGTCAATGATCTCATTCGGATCAACTTGGTTTTTTTCTCTATATGCAGTTATCCAATCTTCCGCTATATATAATGCTTTAAATTTTGGGAATTTAATCTCATTAATATCACCAATATTAAATCTTCCTCCTGGATCATTCAAAATGCTTCCTATTGAGGATAAAGCATTATCAATAAACCTCAAATCTATGATTCGGTGCCAATTTTCAAAAACAAATCTTTCAACATTTTGTGAGATTGCAACTTTAATTTTCTCAAGCCGATTTGCGCGTTGATGTTGAAAATGTATAAAATTTTTATAGTAGTGCTCTCGTATAAATTCAAATTGTTGCTTATACCTTCGTATGTTAGCGATATCTGTTAATGAAGGTGGTATCAAAATCATTTAAGGCTTTATTCCAGAAATTGCATTTAAAATAAATTTTCTTAACTTCTCATATCTGCCAAAAGCAATCATTTCCTTAGGAGACATATCCCCTAAAAGTGGGTTCCGGGTATTAAACCAAAGTGTGGTCTTCTCTAAATCACCCTGAAAGTAATTAGCCGTCAAATTAATAAGATTCCCAATTTCCTCTAGTCTTTCTTTCAATTCACGGGGCATTCTCTCATCATATCTTATTGATTTAACAGTTTGGCCCGTAGCCTTTGATACCTCGTTATTATGAAAATTCAAAAAATTGACTACTTTTTTTACACCTTCTTTATGAAAGCCGATATAGTCATCTGATACTGTATTAAAAAGCGGTTGGTTCATGATAGGACCTTCAAATTGCTAGATTATGATTAAAGTATACGGGCATTTCCATTATTATTCCAAAAATTTTCCATTTTTATTCCATGATGATAAATCAAAAATATATTAATTCAAACTTATTATTAGGCCTAGGACTGAAGACCTCGAAATTGCTCAACATCGAAATAAAGATAAACTGACACCTTGCCACATTGCGTTTCGTGCAAAAAATAGAGATCAAGTTGAGGAGTTTTATGTAACTTCAATCGAAGCTGGTGGAAAATGTAATGATAAACCAGGACTTAGGCCACCATACACAAAAACTATTACGCTGCGTTTATAATTGACCCGAGTGCACATAACATTCAGGCAGTTTTCGACTCTGAAGCGTAAATTTTGACACGAATGGGGTCGCTACTCCAAGTTACATGAATTTAAATTGCAGGTGTTTTATGAGAGTATTCTTGATTTTCAAGGCCGTAATTAGCGAGTCCACCAAAGATGAACCCAACAGCAGCAACAGCTAAAAGTGAAGCGGATATTGGTTCTAAAAAGAATAGAAAGAAACTAACCATACCTAATAGACTTCCCGCAATAATGAGTGACTTTGCTCGATTATTAGAACTTTCTTTCTTAGAGAAAAAAGTAGGGGCCGAAGAATGATTACAAGCTCTTAATTGCTCACTATTCTTTGCGACCCATTTAATTCGTTGTTCGTTTAATTCAGATCTATATGGGTTCTCTAGAACGGCTTGCCGGTTAGGAAATTTCTCTAATAAAAGAGAACGTTTAGATTCCGCATATTCATCGGCAAAGATAGCAAGGGCCTTGAAGTAATGTATTTCATTTAAATTCACAGTGTCTTTATCAAAATAAAAACCTAAAGAAATATCTGTAATAGGCATAATCTTGTAATAGGGAAAATCATCAAGCAGCTCGTGATTCAAGTTTTCGGCTGTAACAAATTTAACTTCGATCATCTTACGTGCGTAGTCTTGAGGGGATGAACTTGGTAAGCCTTCAAGTGTAAAAAATCTGGGTGCTCCTTTTTTAAGCTCTATCAGAATCTGATCACTCATATTCTTATTATCTTGAACAACAATGGTTAAAATCGGCAATTTTTTCTCCAATAGGTAAGTGAGAGCGCACATTTTGTCATAAATAATTATCTATAAAAAGCAAAAGTGGGGCTTAATCGTGAGAGATTTAATTTTTTTATAAGGTAGGTAACAAGACCATATTGGTGTAATTAGTAGGTCAATCAAATATGCTTTTAAAATTGGAGCTGCAGATACTTGAACCATTATCAATGAATAACCAGACTTATCAAGAAAAATTAAACGTTTATTTATTTAGAATCAATTTTTGATAAAGCCTCTCTCCTTTAGTCTAGGAAGTCTCACAAAGTAAATTAATAAATTGCTCTATCTTTTTGCTTCTAATTTTGTAGGACTGGAAACTGATAACATTAGCGTGAGTAGCATTCGGTTTAAATAAATCCTTAAATAGTTCATAGTGCTCATTGCTAATTTTGCTATATAAATTATGGTTTTTTGCTCTGTCACTTCATTAATGACTAGAGGCTCCAAACCAGCTATTGCTATAAACGCAGAATGACATGAGTAATTTATTAATCCTTAAATGACATTAAAGATGCAAGCAGTAAAGTGCTCATCAGTGTAATCCAGTACCTCATTTTCTTGAGTTCAGCATAAATATTTTTGTCTATTTATTTCTAAATAGGTTCAATAATTTCAAAAATAGAGCTTAATGGTCTATTATAAAACATATAGGTAATGACTGACCTGGCTGAACCAAAATTCAGTTTTAGATAAGGAGATTGATTTTGAGGTGTGGTGTGTCTCTCTTGCAAGGCAGGAAACCTGAAGCACTTCATAGATCGCCACCGTGTGCGTCATTTGCGGCTCAGATACTCAGGTTTATGTCATTGCCTGTATGTTATGTCCTTCCATTGAAAGCGGAAATTTACCCCTCCATTTTGTTTAATTTATAATCATGTAATATAATTAATTTGCAGATCATAACAAGGAAGCGATCATGAAAAAAATAATAATCGCAGTATCGATGATTTTACCTGCAACATTTCTTTCCAGCTGTACTGTATCGGAAGCCTCCTATTCCCCGGGTTACAATAATGATTATGTCTACGCTGTTGGGTATTATGGGTACCGACCCTACTGGACTAGTTTTTATTCTGGTGGTTGGGGTAATGTGGGGTATTGGCGTGGTTATCGCGCTTATTCAAACCGCAGTTGGTTTGAAGGTCGCAGATGGTAACTTCCATTAATAAGTTAGCGTTGTAGCCTGCATCCGGCAAAATATAGGTTAAAAGTAGGTTGGGCCTTGGCTCAACATCGGGTTTTTTCTTGTTGGGTCAAGGCCCAACCTACTATTGCTTAACTGAATGGAGTGCTTGCTAATTGGCACTTATTCTTTAGCGCGAGAGACGTATTCGCCTTTTCGTGTGTCGACTTTGATAAGTTCACCTGTTTGCACAAACAAAGGGACACGAACTACCGCACCCGTTTCCAGTTTGGCCGGTTTACCACCGCCGCCAGAGGTATCTCCTTTTAGACCAGGATCAGTTTCAGTGATTGCCAGAATGACAAAGTTCGGCGGTGTCACCTGTATAGGTTCATTATTCCACAAAGTAACTATACAAATGTCTTGTTCCTTTAGCCATTGCGCAGCATCCGCTAATGTTTCTTGGCTTACAGCGTATTGTTCAAAAGTATCAGGAACCATGAAATGCCATTGTTCGCCGTCATTATACAAATATTGCATTTCCACATCGGCTACATCTGCAGATTCCAGCGTGTCACCAGATTTAAAGGTGCGCTCAACCACACGTCCGGTTTTTAAATTACGAATTTTGACTCGAGTGAACGCTTGTCCTTTACCAGGCTTAACGAATTCACAATCAATAATGCTGCACGGTGCATTATCCACCATGACTTTTAAGCCATTCTTAAATTCATTTGTGCTGTAGGTAGCCATTAGTGCTCCACTGTTGAGATTTTATTGCATTTTCGATAGAGTTCGCAGTTTATCAATTTTGTACATCTGTTGCGAGTTTTAAAGCAAGTTAAGCTAAAAAAAGCGGTATGAAACTGATTCACTCATAATAGATATTAATGAATGCGAGATTATTCTGTGACTTGGCAAAAAATTCTGGCACAAGGATTCACGTCCGTCAATGAATTGCTAGAGTTCCTATCCTTACCCTTGGAATTAGGCAGTACAGTAGCTGAAAAGCAATTTAAAACCCGAGTTCCAAGAGGGTTTGCTGCGCGCATGCAGCCAGGAAATCCACAAGATCCCCTGCTGTTGCAGGTGCTTGCGGTTAATAAAGAGCTGCAAGCAGTGGATAACTACATTGCTGACCCACTTGCCGAATCATCGGCCAATCCTTTACAAGGGTTAATGCATAAATATCAAGGTCGAGTATTGCTCACTTTAACAGGCGTTTGTGCGGTTAATTGTCGTTATTGTTTTAGGCGACATTTTCCTTATCAAGATAATAATCCTGGTCGTAATGGTTGGCAGGAAGTGCTGAATTATATTCGTCAAGATTCAACCATTTTCGAGGTCATATTAAGCGGTGGTGATCCGTTATTAGCTAACGATAAAATCTTGAGTGATTTTATACATCAATTAGAATCCATTGGGCATATACGCACTATCCGTTTTCATACGCGAATTCCAGTGGTCTTGCCCGAACGTATCAATGAGACTTTATTATCCATGCTTGCTGATACACGACTGCGTAAGGTGATGGTGTTGCATTGTAATCATTCCCAAGAATTAGATGATAACGTGCAGCGAGTGTGTGCTGCTTTGCGTCAGACTGGTTGCCATTTGCTTAATCAAACTGTTCTTTTAAAAGGAATTAATGATGACGCAGAAACGTTGGCTAACTTAAGTGAGCGTTTATTCAGTTGTGGTGTTTTGCCTTATTATTTGCATGTTTTAGATAAAGTGATGGGGGCTGCTCATTTCGATTTGGCCGAAGAATTAGCCTGTGCGATTCATTTGCAATTACAGCGCTTATTGCCAGGTTATTTAGTGCCTCGTTTGGTTCGTGAAGTCCCTGGCAAAGCGCATAAATTATGGTTATCGGAGCCAAAGATTGAGTGAACTGGGCTTAATGACCATTTTTTGCGTACAGCTCTAATAGTTTCTCCTGCGCACTAAATGTACCACTGCCTAGACGTTTATAGCTACCATCGGCTTGCATTTCCCAGGCATTTGTGTTGTCTCTTAAATAGTTTTTAAATACTTCATGCTTAATGCGTCTACGACAGGCTTCATCCAGAATAGGAAACATGATTTCAATTCGTGTATAGAGGTTACGCTCCATCAAATCCGCACTTGCACAATAATAACGTTCTTCATTTCCGGTTCTGAAATAATAAACGCGATGGTGTTCAAGAAATCGACCAACTATTGATATAACACGAATATTATCAGAAATGCCAGGAATGCCTGGTTTAAGACAGCAAACACTTCGCACTAATAAATTGATTTTTACACCCACCTGAGACGCTTGATAAAGCGCCTGGATCATTGTTTTATCAGTTAATCCATTCACTTTAATGTATATCTCAGCCTCTTGTCCTTCGCTGGCAGCCTGGCGGCACTGCTCTATCAATTGCAATAAATTTTTTTGTAAGGTAAAGGGAGAATGGCAAAGGGCTTTGAGTTTAGGTGTTCTACCTAATCCTGTGAGCTGCTGGAAAATCATTTGGGTATCGCTTGCGATTGTCGGTTCGCAGGTTAACAATCCTAAGTCCGTATAGCGTCTTGCCGTTTGTTCGTGATAATTTCCTGTGCCCAAATGAACATAATGCTTTAATTTCCCGTGCGTACGCCGTACGACAAGAGTCATTTTGGCATGTGTCTTATAACCCATTACTCCATATAAAACGAGAACACCGGCTTCGTGCAATCGGTTGGCAAGTTTTAAATTGGATTCTTCATCAAAGCGCGCACGCAATTCAATCACTGCCGTGACCTCTTTGCCGGAACGAGCAGCTTCTACTAAGGCTGTTACCATAACTGATTCGGAGTGGGTACGGTAAAGGGTTTGTTTAATCGCTAATACGCTAGGATCTGCTGCGGCTTGGCGGACAAAATCAATCACCACCTCAAAGCTTTGGTAAGGATGATGCAATAAAATGTCTTGCTCATCTAATACATTAAATAAATTACGTTTCTGGTGGATGAATTCCGGGTACTGAACGGTCAAAGGAGGGTAGTTAAGCTCTGGACGGTCGATGCGATTTATGACACTGTAGTAACGCTGTAGATTGACTGGTCCATCACAATAATAAGCATCTTCATGATGTAGATGATGTTTCTGAAGAAGAAAATCAACGATATCGGCAGGGCAATGGCTATCTACTTCAAGACGAACCACATGACCATAGTGACGGGTAAATAACTCACGCTGTACTGCAACGGCTAAATCTTCTATTTCTTCCTCGCGTAAGAATAAATCACTATTTCGCGTTAAGCGAAAGGGGTAGCAACCGTTTATTTCCATACCGGGAAATAGTCGATAGATATGAGTTTGAATGATCGAAGATAAATAAACAAAGTAGCTTCCGCCTTCCGTACAGAGTTCTGAAGGTAAAGGAATCATGCGAGGTAAAGAACGAGGTGCATGCACTACTGCATAGTCGATATTCCGATCAAAAGCATCTTTGCCACGCAACGAAATAATAAAATTTAAACTTTTATTAAATAACCGCGGAAAGGGATGTGCTAAATCAAGCGCTATAGGGCTTACGATAGGTAAAATTTCATTCTTGAAATAATGTTTTGCCCAGAGATGAATATCATCATCCCATTCTTCAACAGAAAGAAAGTGGATATTCGCTTTTTTCATTGCTGGTAACAATTCTTTATTGAAGATTTCATACAGTTCATCCGTAAGTAAATGAACTTTCTTGCTAAGTTGCCCAAAAATTTCATCCGCTTGAAGTCCATCGATGTAATGTTTTCTTGAATGAAGGGCAATTTTTTCTTTTAAGCCGGCGACCCGAATCTCGAAAAACTCATCTAAGTTACCGCTGCAAATACAGAGAAAACGCATGCGTTCTAATAGAGGGACACGTTCGTCTTTTGCCAGTTGCAACACGCGCTCATTAAAAGACAATGCGGTGAATTCGCGATTGATATAGTATTCTGGATTACCTAAATCACTGCTCACAATCTATACCTCTCGGAATGAAAATCAGTGGAGATCAAAGCGTAAATAATATTTCATTTTGCCAGCAGCGCTGAAAAAATGCGAGCAAAAGCTATACTAGCAATTTAGGTTAGTGAGGAGTCTAGCTGGGTTTAACGAGGAAAAAGCAAATCCCTATAAAAGCAATAAATCCCCAAAACGGCGAAAGCTGGAAATAAGTTAGTCCGATAAAAAATAAAACAGTGACCACCATAATAGGGAGTGAATAATAAACCCCGATTACTCCTTGTGCTACTGAGTAAGACGCGGCTGCTAAAAGAGCGAGTGCCCCGTATTGAACGCTCACCATGATTTTATGAGTTACTGGGCTATTATTAGCACTTAACACTTGATAACCCACGACAGCTAAAATTAAGCCGGGCAAGTTTAAGCAAGTTAACGCCAAGATTAAACCCAATATTCCCGCTGCTTTATAGCCAATTAATGCAGCGAGTTTGACCGCAGTTAAACCAGGAAAAAGAAAACTTGTACCCACCATACTGACAAATTCTTCGGGCGCAATCCAGTGGCGGTTGGTAACTGCTTCATACTCCAAAAGTTTGAGCATGGAATTGCCTCCGCCTAAGGAGATGAAACCAATTTTGCCAAAGCTGAGTATAATGGCGAGTAGATTATTCATCATAAGCTAAAGTTTGTTTAAGAAAACTAACATAGTCGCAGGAAACTTGTTCTGCCAGCAAGTGTTTTGCAATGGAAGAAACGAAGACTTTGGATTTTCCTTCCACACAGACACTATAGAAGATTTGCTCGGCGATGGTTAGGCGTGCTAACTCAAGTTTAATTGTTGGTGCAGTTGGAAATTTATAAATTAACACCTCTTTTTCTACCGGAATTTCTTTTTTGTTCTGTCTTAATTGGGTCAACAATGCTGAAACAGAGAGTCCTCCGGTTCCAGGTAGGATTTCATTATCTAAACAATCTTCAAGATTAATTTTCTTCCCATAGCCGCGCAATATACCGCTTTCTTCCAGTAAAGGTTTATAAAGCAATTGCATTCGGCGTTGCTTAATATTGAAGTGAGTGCTGGGTAGGAGTAAATAGCAATCCTGTCGGTATTTAATTTTATAATTTGAAAGAGATAAAAAGCTACTGTCTAAGCCATGTAAGGTAATCGTGGTATTAGACGGCCAAAAATACCGCGCCTCCCAATGGATGTCTTCACGAGGCGTCGATAAGTGTTGTAAATGAAGAATGTTATGATGATCAATTTCAAAATTCCAAACCAGACGTGTATTCATGAGGTTATAATAAAGAGTTTGCACTAGTTTGATTCATAGCAGTAAAAATAAGCTATCGCAATAGGCTGACCCATTTTGTTGTTGAAATGGATTATTTCTTAGTGGCGGCATTTTCAATTGCAAGCTTAGTACAATATGCCAGCGATCGGTACCGAGAACAAAATTGGGATGATACAAATTAGATTTCTCCAGGCAAGAAAAATGCACTCACAAGACTTATAACAAATGAATTTGCTTTTTATATAGCAATTCCTCTTTCAATCGAAGAATTTACACATCTTCAGGAACGAATTGCTTTATTAGCCGAGAAAAATCCTGAAAATCTCCACTTGGTTGAAATGACGATTAATGGTGTTAAACATTGCTTTTCCTATAATAATATTTTTGAATGCATGACAGCAGGTGGCATTGCCTTTTTTACTGCAATTGTTGTTTGTCTTGATCATGAATTCGACGTGGCAAAGAATAACGCGAATAAATTAATCGATAAGATACATGAAAGCTATTTACGTGGAGAGCATGTTCGTTCCATTTCATTATTCGTTTCGTATGTTGTGATCAATTATGCGAAACGAAAGTGCAAAGTATAGAAGCAGAGTATCCACATCTTAACACCACTGTCATCCTGAGCAACGCGAAGGACCTCCACTCTTGGCAATAACCCCATCAAGGAGATCCCTCACTACGTTCGGGACGACAAATGAAATACCCGCAAACTACCTCAATAAAGATGTGGCCTGAAGAATAGCAATAAAGAGAGTGAATGCCCTCTGAAGGGCTTCGAGGTTTTGAGTCCTCATTCTATAAATTCTGCCATTCTGAACACAGCGAAGGCCCTTCTGAATTTTCGCAGTAACAATTCAGGCAGTTTTTCACTGTTCATGGACGACATGTTATGACTCGCAAAATGATTAAAGACAGGTATATACTTAGAGCTTAACTGCTTTTCCAAGCAAAGGAAGGTGCTGACATGGCTACGTTGCTGTTTCTTGTCTATTTGATATTTACACTCATAGTACTGTACCGCGGGATGAATGCATTAACCTGGGAAATAGGTAGCGCTATTTATCTTATTCTAGCGACCTTTTCAATTGGTATGAATTGGTTTTTCGGATTAGTTATCTGGTTAGTCATTATTGCAGCGGTATTGTTAGTCAACGTTGAACCTTTACGCGATGCAGTCAGTGATTTTTTGTTTAATCGTATTGGTAAATCAATTCCTAAGTTGACAAAAACAGAAGAAGAAGCTTTAAATGCCGGCGATACCTGGCTGGAAAAAGATATTTTTATTGGTTCTCCAAATTGGGAAAGGCTAAAAAATGTTTCTGCAGAACTCACTGCTGAAGAGCAAGCGTTTCTTGATAACGAAGTTCAAACTTTATGCAATATGCTTGACAGTTGGAAGATAAAACAAGCAGGGGATTTACCAGAGGAAATTTGGACTTATATTAAAGAAAAGGGTTTTTTGGGATTAGTAATTCCTAAAGAATACCAAGGTAAAGGATTTTCAGCACGTGCACATTCGGATGTAGTGCTCAAAATTGCAAGTCGCTCGCCTGCAGCTGCGGTCACAGTAATGGTGCCAAATTCACTAGGACCGGGGGAGTTGCTTAGTTATTATGGAACGGAAGAGCAAAAAGCTAAATATTTACCCAATTTAGCAAAAGGGGTCGATATTCCTTGTTTTGCGCTAACTGAACCCAGTGCAGGCAGTGATGCTACGTCAATTCAATCTGAAGCAGTCGTGGTTAAAAAGAAAGTTGATGGCAAGATGGTTTTAGGTCTTAACATCAGTTTAAATAAGCGTTGGATTACTTTAGCACCAGTCGCTACGTTAATTGGCCTTGCAGTGAATTTGAAAGATCCAAATGGCTTATTGAAAGGCGAGGGATCTGAAGGCATAACTTGCTTGTTGATCCCACGTGACACAGAGAATTTAGTGATTGGTAACCGGCATTTACCTGCTGATCAACCCTTTATGAATGGTACCTTACGCGGTGAGAATATTTTTGTTCCCATAAATACTATTATTGGTGGTCAAAAAAATGCAGGGCATGGTTGGCAAATGTTGGTTGAGTGCTTATCCATTGGCCGCTCAATTTCTTTACCGGCTTTAGGTTCTGCTTCTTCTTCCGTGGCTTACCTAACGACAGGCGCTTTTGCCAGAATACGTCGACAATTTGCAGTAGAGATTGGCAATTTTGAAGGCATAGAAGAAAAATTGGCAGAAATTGCAGGATTAAATTATATTGTTAACGCCACCCGTCTTTTAACTGTAGCCGCGGTGAATCAGCATAAAAAACCTTCTGTAGCTTCAGCAATCACCAAATATTTTAATACCGAGCTTGCCCGAATTACTATCAACAATGCGATGGACATCCATGCGGGGCGCGCTGTAGTCACCGGTGAGCGCAATTACCTCTCAGATTTTTATCAAAGCATACCCATTTCGGTTACAGTAGAGGGAGCAAATATCATGTCGCGCAATTTGCTCATTTTTGGACAGGGCTCTATGGCCTGTCATCCCTATATAAGAGACGAATTTTATGCAATATCTCAAGGTGACAAAGAGGCTTTCCGCCCCTTGATTTGGCAACACATTATTTATTCCATGCGTAATTTTGCCAAAGCATTTTGCTCAGCCTGGACGGCTGGATTATTTATCGAGGCACCAGGGAATGACTTAAATTATGAATACAAAAAACTCGCTCGTCTAAGCCATGCTTTTGCTTGGTTCGCTGATTTGTCCCTCATTTATTTAGGAGGAGATTTAAAACGTAAAGAGCGTTTGTCTGCAAGGTTAGCGGATGGAATGTCATTCCTTTATATGGCAATGGCGGTACTTCGTTCTTATCAAGCAAATAACGAAAATCCGGATGAGAGATTGCATGCGAAATGGGCGTTAAGGTACTGTTTCTATCAGGCTCAGAAATCAATGATTGCATTTTGTCGTAATTTTCCGTCAAAGCCATTGGGTTTCTTAATGCGGTTGGTTGCATTTCCTTTTGGCCAAACAATGCTTTATCCAAGTGACAAACTTGATCACCAATTGGCACAACTGATGACGAAGAATAATCATTATCGGAATCGCATGTCAAAGTTCATTTTTTTAAGCGGTGATCCAAAACAACCCATTGACAGAATGGAGCAGACATTGCAACTTATTATTACGCATGACGAATTACATAAAAAAATTAACGACCTCAAACGTTATAAATTCGGTGCTTTGAAAGAAAAAATAGCTGAAAAAGTGGCGCAGGGAGAATTATCTCAAGCAGAAGCGGATAACCTCATTAGCGTCGAGAGAGCTTGCTGGGATGCCATTCAGGTTGATGAGTTTTCTTTTGATTCCGTGAAGAAGAAGGGTTTTAGTTCTCTTGCAGATACATTTCCAAATCCGATGGATTAGAGGGGTTATTCTAAAATCTTTACTCTCTCTTAACGGTAAAGGAGAAGAGTTGATAATCAATACGCCCTGATGATTTGCTATAATAACTAAAGTTATTTCCATAATGGGTTTTAACTTTGTATTTTGTGAACAATGCAGTGAGAGTTCGAAATGGCTAGAGCTACTTTACGTACAACAACTCGCGGTACAGGAATAAAACTGTTGGCTCCTGAATCCAAAGCAATACGAGCCGCTATGGAATGCGTTAAGCATAGTCCTGAGGGTGCTGACTATTTGGTTGATCGTTTTAGCAATAGAATGGTTTTGTTGGGTATGACAGAACAAGCTAAAGGAATGCAACGGCAGTTAGAAGATTTTAGAGAGTATGTGCATCTAAAAACTTCAGCAAATGGTGAGGCATGGCAAGGGGAGTTTGCAGAAACTGACTTTAAGAACTTGCACAAGAATGTCGCTGATAAAGCAGCCCAAGAAGTGGCTGCAACTGTTCAAGGCCCTGTCAGAATGGATTTCGGTGTGGATGAGGATTCCCATTACAAGCGAGTGTTTGTCAGTAATGGTCAAAAAATAGCTGGTGAACAAGCTAGGCCATTGGATAAACTCGTCAATGCGTTCTTCGCGGAAAATGATATCGTCAGGGATAATAATATTCTCTATGAAGCCACAAAGGACGGTGAAATTAAATATGAAGGGGATAAGCCTAAAAAAGCCGATCCGGAGACAGTCGATACATTGATGGTCACGGAATTAAAAGATTACTTTGATGATCATGGAATCGAAGCAAATGTAAGAAGTCGCAGCAGTCAATCTAAACAACAGGCTCAACAAGCCACAGCCAGGGCGGCTAAAGCCGAAGAAGCACCGGCCCCAAGTGGACCAAGTCCAAGTGGGGACGAAGAGGCTCCTACCACTGCTCCAGCGGCCTAAGTATCCTATCCATTGCGCGCTCATACGCGCAATGGCAAATAAACACGAAGTATTTAAGATAAAAATAAAGCGTTAGCTAATTTAAGTCGTTCTGCTGAACCAATATCAACCCATAAGCCTCGGTAAAGTTCCCCAGTAGCCAAATTTTCTTTAATTAAATTATGAAATAAAGCCACTACAGAATACCTTCCCGCGTGGCATTGTTTAAAGGCTTCAGGATGATAGCAAGCTATCCCAGAGTAAGTATACCGTTTGCCTTGATTGCTGAGTTGGTTTTGATGTATTAAACCAAAATCGCCTTTAGCATTATGTGAAGGATTATCCACAAGTACGAGATGCAGTTTTGCACCATTAGTGAGGTGTAATGAGCTAAATTCATAATCGGTAAAAATATCAGCATTCACGGTGACAAAAGGATCATTTCCAAGTAAAGGTAACGCATTATAGATTCCCCCTCCTGTTTCGAGTCCTCCAGGTGGTTCTGGCGCGTAACAAATTTCTATACCCCATAGTGCGCCGGTTCCAAGATGCTGCCGTATTTGCCCACCTAGATGTGCATGATTAATAACAATTCGTTCAAAACCCGATCTTGCCAATTTTTCAACATGGTATTGAATAAGGGGTTTCTGATGAACTAAGCATAGGGCTTTGGGATGAATATCAGTAAGTGGCCTTAGGCGCTCACCGCGACCCGCAGCCAAAATCATTGCGGTTTTCATGGTAAACGAATCCTGTCATGAACAAATTGATAAAAGGAATTGAATTGTGGATAGCTCTCCAAGCAAGCAATAACATAATGGAGCGTTAAAGGTAAATCGCGTAAGTAATTAGGCTTACTATCTCGTAAGTACAGACGAGAAAACACCCCTAGGACTTTTAAATGGCGCTGCAAACCACAATAATCAAAGGCGCGAATAAATTCTGGCAATGAATATTGTTTGGCTATAGAGGATTGTTGGTAAAAATAAGTTAACCAACTCATTACTTGCTCACGAGGCCATTGAATATAACAATCCTTTAGTAGAGAAACGAGATCATAAGTAAAAGGCCCATACATCGCGTCTTGAAAATCAATTATCCCTAACTTGATTGTATCCGCTTGTTCAAGCAGCATAATATTACGTGAGTGGTAATCACGATGAATCAAAACACGAGGCTGTTGCCTGATTTCCTCGCTAAGCCAATCAAAAGTCTGATTGATAAGTGCTTCTTCTTTAGGTGTTAGTTCCAGTTTTAGATAAGCGTGCAAAAACCATTCTTTGAATACATTCAATTCATAGAGAATAAACGATTTATCAAAAGGGGGTAGTTGCGCCGCTTTAGATAATGTGCCGAGTTGAAGCGTATTCAAAGTGTCCATCGCGGCTTTATAAAGCCTGTCGGCAGTTTCTGTTGAGAGAGCATGAAGTAATAAGATATCACCAAAGTCGTCAAGAAGAGCAAATCCTTGTTTTTTATCGCTAGCATGGAGATGGGGTGTGTGTACACCATGGGCACTAAGTAAATGAGCGATCGCTACGAAAGGCTCGATGGTTTCTTTATTAGGAGGAGCATCCATAACAACTCGAGTTATCCCTTTGTAGTGAAGGCGAAAATATCGTCTAAAACTAGCATCTCCTGCAAGAGGAGTTAAAGTAAATTGCGATGAGGCGAGAACTTGCTCAAGCCATTTGCTAAGTGCGTTTTGTCGATCATGCATGCTATACTCCTCAGCTTAATTCTTTGGGCGCAGATAGGGCCTGCCCTATCGCATGTGAATCATAAGGTATTTTGGTGGCGGTGAAAATTAACTTTGATTCGATTACTCAACTATTCGAAAAAATAACTTGTCATCGCTATTTGTTTGTAGGACTAATCACTGCAATAGGAATAGCCGCGGGCGCGTATCATGCTGTTACTCACGCATCGGAAGTTATGGTTGAGCCTATACAAGCTTGTGTTGTGGCTAGAGACGTTGAGCTGACTGCTGAGAATAGGGCAAAATTCGCTCAATGTCTGGGGTGGCAGCAAAGCAATGCTTTGCCTCTTTGCGGGGGCTTTTATCATCCAGTTGCCATTACTCCTCTGGAAAATGGGGAAGTACGTATCTCGGCGAATGACGTTTCTTTTTACCGAGAAGGGCGTTCAGAATTATCGGGTAATGTCGAAGTTCAACAAGAAGGACGAATCGTTAATGCGCAAACTGCTTATGTGTATCGCGATGCCAAAACCAATAAAGTCACTCAGATAGAATTGTTAGGTGAAGTCCGGTACTTGGAGGCAGGAAGGCTAATGATTGCTAGGAAAGCAACAATTAATCCACAAGATAAATCGGGCAAAATTGAGGATGTATTATATCGTTTCAATGTTCGAAAAGGGGGCGCTATCCAGCCTGCTTGGGGGCGAGCAAGTTTTATAGAACGATTTGCCAACAAAGATTATTTATTAAAAAAAGCGACGTATACCACTTGCATTCCTCAAGATAAAGCTTGGCAACTTGAGGCTGACAGTATCAAATTGGATGATGCCAAAGCAATCGGGGTAGCGCGAAATGCTAAATTGAGAATTCGTAATTGGCCGATTTTGTATACCCCTTACTTAAGTTTCCCAACCTCAAAGGAACGCAAATCGGGATTTTTAATGCCCGTGGTTGGTTCCTCGAATGTAGGCGGCTTCGATCTTGCCTGGCCTTATTACTGGAATATCGCACCAAATTATGATGCCACGTTAATTCCTCATGTTTACACAAAGCGAGGTTTTATGATGGGTAGCGAGTTTCGCTATTTAACAAAAAAATCATTTGGCATGATTCGCGGTCAATACCTACCCCATGATCGAGCATTTAACCAGTTTTTATTAGACAATAGAGACGAGCACCCCTTGCTACGGGCAAAGTCGTCTGATCGGTGGTCGGTTCAACTCCAAAATTCAACATTGATTACGCGGGATTTACATCTCGATGTCAAAATTGATCAGGTTTCTGATGATTATTTTTTGCAAGATTTTAGTACTAACTTGGCAACCATAACGGAAAGGCAATTATTGCGTCAGGGGGATTTGTCTTATACTACGGATCACTGGCTTTTGCGTGGTATGCTGCAAAGTTACCAAACGCTGCATCCCATCAATCAAACGCCAGTGGGTGATAGTTATCAACGATTGCCTCAATTATCAGCTGAAGGATCTTATGATGAATTGCCTTTCGACAGTAGTTTTTCTTTACAGGGGCAATTTGATTATTTTCTCTGGCCAGCAAAATTGTTATTCCAACCTGAAGGGGCACGATATCATTTAAACCCCGCTCTTTCATTCCCGCGATCCAAATCATGGGGTTACATTACTCCTTCGGTTCAAATAGTGGAAAATTATTATAACTTAAGCAATTTGCCTCCTGAAGCGAGATCGGAATTTAATCGTTCTATTCCCCGTTATAATATTGATGGTGGTTTGTATTTTGATCGCACAACCGTATTTAGAGGCAAGGAATTTACTCAAACTTTAGAACCGCGTCTTTTTTACCTCTATGTTCCTTATCATAATCAGACCCCAATTCCTGCGTTTGACTCAGGCTATATGATATTTAGTTACGATCAACTCTTTCGCAATAATCGATTTTCAGGTTTTGATCGCATTGGTGATGCAAACCAGCTTTCCTATGCATTAAGTTCTCGTTGGTTATCCGATGAAACCGGCAGAGAAAAAGCAAATATTTCAATTGGTCAGGCACGCTATTTTGCTGACAGAAGAGTGAAGTTATGTCAAAGCTTTACAGATAATTGTGAAGACAATCCTGATACTTTAGGCCTTTTGTCGCTGACTGAAAAATTCTCGCCTATTGCTGCCCGTGGAGAGTATCATTTTAGTCTCAATTGGGTCCTGTCGGCAGATTACGTGTGGAATCCTGCAACGCATGCCACTGATAATGGCCATGTTAATTTCCATTATCAACCCGAGTCAGGTGACAATAAAATTATTGGAGTAGGCTATACCTATCTTGTCAATGGCGATGTGACCAGAGAGGCGTACACCAACTTAAAGAATAACCCATTACATCAAGCTACCTTTGCTTATGCTTGGCCTTTCAGCACCCATTGGAGTACTTTAGGCGCTTACAATTATAATATCAGCAAGCGCTATGAAATGATGTCCTTTTTTGGCGTTCAATACGACAGTTGTTGCTGGGCAGTTCGCTTGATCGGAGGACGGGCTTTTCAAAGTTTGGATTCTTTATCGCGACCCCAATATAATAACAACGTGTTTTTGCAGATTCTGCTAAAAGGACTTGGCTCTGTAGGGAATAGTGATCCCTCTAGCAGAATAAGAACTTATGTTCCAGGATACAATGATATCTTTCACAGGTAAGGATTAACAAATACTAATTAATACGGGTATTTTTGGATTAACTTAAATAAGATTGCTTGTATTTTGTTTAAGAATCACCTAAATTGCCCATACAAAATGTAAAGGGGAAAATGGCATGTTGAAGCGGATTGGGTTTTTTATACTGCTATTGCCTATATTAACGGTTGCAGCACAGCCTTTGGATAAGGTAGTAGCTATTGTCAATGATGGTGTCATTACTGCCAGTGAGTTAGATGCGCAAGTTAGGGTTTTAAAGGAGCAATTGATTGCTAAAAAAATGCAACTTCCTCCTGAAAAGGTTTTGCGCAAACAAGTTCTTCAGCATTTAATCGATGTGGACTTGCAATTACAACTCGCAAAGCGAAATGATATTTCCGTAGACAGCACTGATTTAAATGATGCAATTGCTAAAATTGCTAGCAATAATCATTTAACGTTAACTCAGCTACGCGAGGAACTGAGCAAACAAGGTTTAAGCTGGGAAACCTTTAGAGAAAATGTTCGTAAAGAAATATTGATTAGTCGTGTACAACAGAAAGCAGTAAATAGCGAGATTACAGTAACCTCCGAGCAAGTTGAAGACTATCTTAAGAATGCTAAAGATAATGATAAAACCCCGCAAACCTACCATCTCCAAAACATCGTTATTCCATTGCCGGAGGAGCCTACTACTGAACAATTAAATAAAGCGCGTCAAAAAGCCAGCGATCTTCTAAGTAAAATTAAGCATGGCGATGATTTTAATCGCCTAGCTATTGCCGAATCCAGTGGGGAATTTGCTTTAGAGGGTGGAGATTTAGGCGAACGACATTTAGCAGAACTTCCCGAGGTTTTCGCCAAACGAGTAGTGAGGATGAGCGTGGGGCAGGTTGCTGGCCCTATTCGAACCGGGAATGGGTTTCAATTAATCAAGCTTATTGCAGTTAATGGTGGTGAACAGCGACATGAAGTGACTAAGACGCACGTCCGTCATATTCTAGTAAAGCAAGATGCAAGTATGACTGAGGATGAGGCAATGAAACAAGCGAATAATTTGTATCAACAAATAAAATCAGGGAAAGATTTTGCTCTTCTTGCCAAACAATATTCTTTAGATGCTGCAAGCGCGATTAAAGGAGGAGACCTTGGTTGGGTGAATCCAGGTGAACTAGTACCTGAGTTTGAAAAAGCAATGGATATTTTGCCTGTCCATCAAGTCAGTAAGCCGATAAAATCGGTTTTTGGATGGCACTTAATTGAAGTGTTAGAGCGTAAAAAAATTGATGATTCTGATGCCTTTAAACGGCAACAAGTGAGACAGTTTCTCCAGCAACGTAAATTCACAGAAGCGGTGCAAAATTGGCAGCAGCATGTGAGAGCCGATTCTTATGTCAATATTTTGGATAAAAGCCTAGCATGAAGCCATTACTAATTAGTAGTGGCGAACCTGCGGGAATCGGTCCTGATTTATGTGTTGCCCTGGCAGCATGGGAATTACCCTTTGTTGTTCTAGGAGATAAACAGTTGCTTGCCCAAAGAGCGAGGGAGTTAAAACAAGAAATAACAATTATTGACTATCAACCCAATGCTCCTGTCTTATCCACACCTAATCATTTAACAGTGCTTTCTATTCCATGCGCAGCGCCCGTGATTCCGGGAAAATTAAATCACCTCAACGCCTCTTATGTGATTGAGATGCTAAGTTTGGCAACGGATAAATGCTTACAAGGAGAGTTTTCGGCGCTTGTGACTGCTCCTGTTCATAAAGCGGTGATAAATCAAGCTGGAATTGCCTTCACCGGCCACACTGAGTTTTTAGCTGAACGATGTAAAGTCAAGGCTGTCGTGATGCTGCTCGCTTGTGAGATGATGAAAGTTGCTTTGGTCACTACCCATCTTCCCCTTCGAAAAGTAGCGGATGCTATTACGCCACAGCAAATTTGTAATGTAATTGAACAATTGCATTTTTCTTTGCAACAAGAGTTTGCTATAGCGAATCCACAGATCTATGTTGCTGGGTTAAATCCTCATGCGGGTGAGGGTGGTTATTTAGGACGAGAAGAAATTGAAATCATAAATCCGGCACTACAACAGCTAAAAAAGAAAGGGCTGAATGTCCACGGTCCCTTCCCTGCAGATACCTTGTTCACTCCTCAGAACTTAAAACGAGTGGATGCTTTTGTTGCCATGTATCACGACCAAGGCTTGCCGGTACTAAAATACGCAGGATTTGGATCTGCTGTCAATATTACCCTAGGATTGCCTATTATTCGTACTTCGGTTGATCACGGTACAGCTCTAGAGTTAGCGGGAACTGGATTAGCGGATTTAGGTAGCATGACAGCTGCCGTTAACATGGCTAATTTCATGGCTAAAGTAAGGGAATCTGATGACAAAAATCAGTTTAATTGCCGCTATTGATGAGAAAAATGGCTTAGGAAAAAACAATAAGCTTCTTTGCTACCTCCCTGCAGATCTTCAACATTTCAAAAGCATTACTATGGGAAAGCCGGTCATAATGGGGCGAAAAACATATGATTCCATTGGCAGACCGTTGCCAGGACGCCAAAACATTGTACTAAGCCGGCGTACAACAGCCATTGAGGGTGTGCAAGTAGTTGATACTTTAGAAAAGGCTCTAGCGCTAACTTCTGCGGAACCAGAAATAATGATTATTGGTGGTGCAATGCTTTATAAGGAGACTCTTCCTTATGCTTCAAAAATTTATTTGACCGTAATTCATCATCACTTTGACGCAGACGTGTTTTTTCCTAAATTAGATCCATCTATTTGGCATTGCGAAGAAAAGGTTTTTCGGAAACAGGATGATAAGAACAATTATGATGTGACGTTTTGTTGTTATCAACGAATTGAGCAACAAAGAAATAACATAAGATTATCAAAAAAGTGACCAGGTAGTTCAAAATTATTTCTATTCATGTAAAATAGTCTGTTGGATGTAATAAAAACTCTTATAAACAAACCCTGAAACAAATTTGCTAGGTTAATGAGTGCTGTTAATTAACTGAAGCACCCCTAAAGAGAAGGAAATTTTAAAAAATTAAAGAAAGTGTTTGACAAGGAGATAGGGATGAGTAGAATACGCATCACGCCTACGGGGCGGGTTCATTAAGAAGATAGAAGACAAACTGTGTGGGCGCTTTGAGCGATTGAAGTGCAAAAGAAAGAAGTAAAAAAGCTAGAGAGATCTAGCACAGGAATTGAACTGAAGAGTTTGATCCTGGCTCAGATTGAACGCTGGCGGCATGCTTAACACATGCAAGTCGAACGGCAGCACGGTCTAGTTTACTAGATGGGTGGCGAGTGGCGAACGGGTGAGTAACGCGTAGGAATATGCCTTAAAGTTTGGGATAACATGGGGAAACTCATGCTAATACCGGATGAGCTCTTAGGAG
>NZ_FUXJ01000016.1 GCF_900167045.1 Legionella maceachernii
TAATGGTACTCTTTACGTAGGCTCTACGTCAGACATCATTAAACGAACTTGGGAACACAAAAATAAAGTCATTCCTGGTTTCACTGCTCAGTATAACGTACATATGCTGGTCTATTATGAAGCACATGAATTATACGTTGAAGCAGCACGACGTGAAAAACGTTTCAAAAATTGCCAAGACAATGGAAAATAAATTTAATAGAGAAACTAAACCCTGAATGGCGTGACCTGTATGAAGAAATTTGCCAATGATTTAGATCGAATGGATGCCGCGGACAAGCCGCGGCACGTAGGCGGCAGGTGAATTGTCAACAGACCCTAATCAATCATAAAGAGATTTAATACGTAGTAATGTGTTCATTTATTTGTTATGAGTAAAAGAAAAAACGTTAATCCCTGAGATTATTCTTTGGAAATAGCAAAAGAGCTTAAAGCCAAATTTAACTGAGTGATCAATTCATTCGGTGACATTTCTCCCACCAGCCGTAAATGGGTTAGCTCGTTTCCTAGCCCATTAAGGAATAAAAAAGTAGGGGGAGCAACGACATTAAATTGACTCAGTAGCGCTCTCTCTTGTGCTCTGTTTTCTGTGATATCCACCTTGACCACAATAAAGTCTTTTAATGCTTCTTTGACTTGAGGGTCGTTGAAAACGGTGGATTCCATCAGCTTACAAGAGGTGCACCAATCAGCATAAAAATCGAGCAAAATGGGTTTGCCCTTGGCCTTAGCAATTGCTTTTTGCAATCCGGATAGAGTTTTTACAGTTTTATTGGGTGTTGTTACTGTTGCCGTATTCGCAATTTGTAAACTGGCTAAGGGTTGCAAAGGATTGGTTGCTCCCATACTGGCACCTATTAAAACCAATAAACCATAAACCAGCAAAATGATGCCGAACCCTTGGCGGAATTTATCCAAGTTAGTCAGAGCGCGAGTAAGTGCTCCGCAATAAATGCCTGAGAAAACAAGCAGACTTGCCCATAAAGCCATACTCAAAGGCCCAGGTAGAATACGCTCTAAAAGGAATAGAGCGACAGCGAGTAATAAGACACCAAAAAATGACTTAACCGCATTCATCCATTTACCCGCTTTCGGCAGCCATTTTCCTGCCGAGATACCAATGACTAGGAGCGGTGTTCCCATACCAAGGCCTAGAAAAAATAAAGCAGAACTCCCCAAGACAGTGTCCCCAGTGTGGGCAATGTAACCTAAAGCCCCAATGAGCGGTGCAGTCACGCAAGGCGATAAAATGAGCGTGGATAGACAGCCCATAATGGCAGCACTAATGTAATGGCCGCTTGATTGACTCTGGCTCACATGGGCTAATTTGGCTTGCCAAGAAACAGGTAAACGCAAGTCATAGAATCCAAACATGGATAGCGCTAGCAGGATAAAGACCAGGCTAAATAGACCAATGACCCAAGAGGTTTGCATCACTACTTGCAAGTTACTGCCAATCTTCGCGACAAGAGCTCCTGCTATTGCATAAGTAAGTGACATGCTTAGGACGTAACTTAAAGAAAGTAGAAAGGCTTTGCGGAGAGATAGATCGTGCCCATGACCAACAATAATCCCTGAGAGCACCGGTACCATGGGTAAGACGCAGGGCGTAAAAGAGAGGAGTAAGCCAAAACCAAAGAAGCTCAGAATGACAATGGCCCAATGATGATCAAGAAAAACCGTTTCTATTGGGTCATTTTTGTCATTGGGTTGCTCTGGTACTGTCGCTTGTTGTGCTTCTAGAGCATTGGTTTCCATGCTCACATCACTCAATGCCAGGTTCTTATCAATGGTTAGTTTAATTTGTTTGGTTTCGGGCGGGTAACAAAAACCATCATCGGCACAGCCTTGGAATTGTACATTAATGAGACTTTCTCCGGGTTGTTCGCCGAGAATTGCTACAGGCAAAGAAAGCTGGTTGCGATAGACGGTGTACACTCGTCCCTGCTGATCAGTTTTTTGGGTTGCGGCAGGAAAACGAATCGTTCCTAAATGTGTATTGCTATTGGATTCTTCGGTTAATTTAATGCGATCACGATAAAGGAAATAACCGGGTTTCACTTGCCAATTGATGACAAAAGTGTTCGGATCCACCCGTTTTGTTTCAACTTGAAAGACTTCGGAGGCGGGAAGCGGTGTAGCATAGCTAACAATGGAAGCAATCCAGAATAGTATAAATAAAAACCATTTCTTCATGGTATGCCTTTCTTGTCTGTAAAATAGGTGACCATTGTAGTTCCCAGAATAAAAAAAACCAAAATTTTTTTTACTTTTCCCCTTGAAAGTTGCATTGTTGACCCCATTTGGCATGTCATCAGCAATGCATCGAGCGGTGCAGAGCTAAAAAGTCAGAGCTTACTCTGAGAATTATAGGCGATAATTAAAATCAGGAGAGAACAAGTATGAAAATTCGTCCTTTACACGATCGTGTTGTTGTTCGTCGTATGGAAGAAGAGCGTACCACAGCAGGTGGTATTGTTATTCCAGATAGCGCTACCGAAAAACCAATGCGTGGTGAAATCATTGCAGTTGGCCCTGGTAAAGTGCTGGAAAACGGTGATCTTCGTGCCTTAGCCGTTAAAGTGGGTGATGTCGTTCTGTTTGGTAAATACTCTGGTACAGAAGTCAAGATATCCGGCCAAGAAGTGGTTGTGATGCGTGAAGATGACATCATGGGCGTGATTGAGAAGTAATTTTAGATTAAGGAGACTGTAAGAATGGCTAAAGAATTACGTTTTGGCGACGATGCTCGTCAACAAATGCTTGCTGGTGTAAACGCATTGGCTGATGCAGTTAAAGCAACAATGGGTCCAAGTGGACGTAATGTTGTTCTGGAAAGATCATTTGGTGCACCTACTGTAACAAAAGATGGTGTTTCTGTTGCAAAAGAAATTGAGTTTGAAAACCGCTTCAAAAATATGGGCGCCCAAATGGTGAAAGAAGTGGCTGCTAAAACTTCTGATGCGGCTGGTGACGGTACCACTACTGCTACTGTATTAGCACGCGCTATCGTGGTAGAAGGCCACAAAGCGGTTGCAGCGGGTATGAACCCAATGGATTTGAAACGCGGTATTGATAAAGCAGTGGCTGCTGTAACCAAAAAATTGCAAGACATGTCTAAGCCTTGCAAAGATGGCAAAGCAATTGCACAAGTAGGTACCATTTCTGCGAATTCTGATCAAGCAATCGGCTCTATCATCGCTGAAGCAATGGAAAAAGTAGGGAAAGAAGGCGTTATTACTGTTGAAGATGGCAATAGCCTTGAAAACGAATTAGCTGTTGTTGAAGGGATGCAGTTTGATCGTGGTTATATTTCTCCTTACTTCATCAACAATCAGCAAAACATGAGTGCTGAGCTTGAGCATCCTTATATCCTCTTGGTTGACAAAAAAATCTCAACCATTCGTGACATGTTGTCCGTATTGGAAGGGGTTGCTAAATCAGGACGTCCTCTGTTGATCGTTGCTGAAGATGTGGAAGGTGAAGCATTAGCTACTCTAGTAGTTAACAACATGCGTGGTATTGTTAAAGTATGCGCAGTGAAAGCACCTGGTTTCGGTGACCGTCGTAAAGCGATGTTACAAGACATTGCTATCCTCACTGCAGGTGAAGTGATTTCTGAAGAAGTAGGTACTAGCTTAGAAAGTGCTACTCTCGACAGCTTAGGCACTGCAAAACGCGTTGTTGTGACCAAAGAAAACACTACCATCATTGATGGTGAAGGCAAAGCAGCGGACATCAATGCGCGTATTACGCAAATTCGTGCTCAAATGGAAGAAACCACTTCCGATTACGATCGCGAAAAATTACAAGAGCGCGTTGCGAAATTAGCTGGCGGTGTTGCAGTTATTAAAGTAGGTGCTGCCACTGAAATCGAAATGAAAGAGAAAAAAGCTCGTGTAGAAGACGCTCTCCATGCAACTCGTGCTGCAGTAGAAGAAGGCATTGTTGCGGGTGGTGGTGTCGCATTAATTCGTGCGCAAAAAGCATTAGACGGCTTGAAAGGCGAAAATGCTGATCAAGACATGGGTATTAATATCCTACGCCGTGCGATCGAATCTCCTCTTCGCCAAATCGTAGCAAATGCTGGTTACGAGCCTTCTGTCATCGTTAACAAAGTGGCTGAAAGCAAAGATAACTTTGGTTTCAACGCAGCTACTGGCGAATACGGTGATATGGTTGAGATGGGTATTTTAGATCCAACTAAAGTAACTCGTACTGCATTACAAAACGCAGCTTCTGTTGCTAGCTTAATGCTGACTACTGAGTGTATGGTTGCTGATCTACCTAAGAAAGAAGAACCTATGGGCGCTGGTGATATGGGCGGCATGGGTGGAATGGGCGGTATGGGCGGCATGATGTAAGCCTTCCATTTTGCTCAAAACTTAAAACCCGCCTTTTGGCGGGTTTTTGTTTTTGAGGCATTTAGTTAAGAAAGATAGACCAACGGGAAAATAGAATTAAGTGCGTCTTGCATAAACTGCAATGGATAAAATGACTAACCCCATTCCTAGACCTTGTAAGTAACTCAACTGCTCTCCAAGGATTAACCAAGCAAGCATCACGGTCGCTACCGGCATAATCGCTGTCGAAAGTGAGGCCATGGTTCCATCGACGCGTCGTGCGCCAAAATACCAGAAAACATAGAATAAACCCGAGCTTAAACCCAGGAAGATAAGAATTAACCAGGTTGAGGCAAAGAGCATTAAAGGATTAAAGGAAAAAAAAGGAATAAAGAAAAGTAAAATAACGGCATTAATCGCATTAATCACCGACGAAATTAAAAAAACTGGGAGCCGATTAACATGAAGCTTACACAACACATAATAAGTGGCTTCAGGAAGCAGGGAGAGTAAGATAATGGCATCGCCAAAAAAAGAATGATGTAAGCCAATCTTATGCCATTTATCCCATGCAATCACTAAAAGCCCAAGCGTTGCAAAGAGGATACAACCCCCTTTTTTCTTGGAGATCTGCTCTTTAAGAATGAGCCAACACATCAATGCAATGGTGGCAGGTAAGGCACTGGTGATAATGCCAGCAACATTAGCGTCGGTATAGTGTAATCCCAGAAGCATAAGGCAATTGAATAGCACACCTGCAGTCAAAGCCTGTGCAAAAATAAAATACCAATCTTGGCGGTTAAGTTGCGAAAAATGGTGGCGAAGACTAAGTCGCTTCGCAGGGGTTAGCCAGTGGAGTGGGAAAAGAATGAAAGCAGCTAGGACAAAACGCAGTGTGAGAATAAAAAGAAGAGGCAATGAAGAGACAAGGCATTTGGAGAAAACAATATTCAGCCCGACCATGAGTTGTGCAAGGATAAGGAAACAAATTCCTTGTAGAAAAGAATAGCTTCTGTTTTTTAACATAATAACTCTCAGCCAAAATGCGGATTTCCTGCAAAAGCATATCAGTTATCCAGAAAAGGATGCTTATCTTTTTTGCGCATAGTGTTTGCATTCAGCGTCATCTCACGCCATTGAGAGGGCGTTTGACCGAAGGCTTGTGTAAAACTTCGGCTAAAGGCAGCTAGATTTTCGTAGCCAATTTGATAAGCAATTGAGGCGATCGAAAGGTTCTCTGTGCTAAGAAGCAATTGCGCTCGCAAAAGTTTTTTCTTTCGCCAGTAGTCTGCAATCGTTTGCCCTGTCATTTTTTTAAATCGTCGTTGCAATTGGCTAATGCTGAGATGACAGAGCTGTGTTAGCCCCTCGATATGAATAGGCGCTGCAATGTGGTTGTCGATCCACTGTTTCACTAATAATACTTTATTATCGAGCACTGGTGCTAAAACTTGCGAGACCAATTTGAATAACAGGTTTTGTATTAAATAATCGGAAAAACTATCCTTCTCTTCTTGCAACAAGTAGCTTTGCGTAAAATGCAAGAATTTTAGAGTAGTGGTGGTTAACGTGAGAAACGCCGGAACCAAATTTGCATTAAACAAAGCGTTCGGTGTCGTCAGGTCGGCAATCAAAAACAGATTTTCTCGGCTAGCGGCAAAACAATGGATCGCACCAGGTGCGATAAAGGCGGCAGTGTTGCTATGGACAACACCTGAATAAACACCGTTTTTAAGTTCCATAATGCCGTTAATAGGTAAAACAAGTTGAGCAAAATCGTGGCTATGGCTACAATGCTCTGTTGCATATGAACGCAGAGATAAGGGTCGCTGATCAGAAATCATGAGAGTCAACTTTTAGCCCAATAAATAAATTAATTGATTATTATATCACCAACAATACCTAAATATGGTATAGTATGTCTTTTTAGCCGTCTATAGGATTTGTTTGTATGTCATCTTCTGATAAGTCTAATTCCAAAAAAATTAAACCCAATCATGAAGGCGCTTCCCGCGCTGTACGAATAGAGGTCTGCTACAAGATAGCAGAACGAGAGTCTTTCTTTGATGAAAAGGCAATAAAGGATAGTGATCACATTAGAATTCAATTGCCCGAAGGCTTTCTTTTAGTGTGATCTGCTGTTTAAACCGCACGCCACAAAGAATCCAGAAAATATTGCTTCGAGTCAGTAAAATTTCTGACAATTTCAAATCCTGTGGTGCGGGCCAATTTAGAGACTTTGGAAAAAGTGTATTTATGCGACGACTCCACGTGAATTGCTTCAAATTCTTTAAATTTAAATGCTTTTTTTAAAGCCTCAATATAAACAATCTGCGCTTTATTGCTGACGAGATAGCTCTCCATTCTTTTTAAATAAACATTGTATGTGCCATAATGATAAAACGATTCAATATTGAAGTTGGCTCCGAGCTCATGATTCATACGTCTTAAAAGATTTAAGTTAAATTCTCGGGTAATTCCACCCCGATCATTATAGGCTTGCATTAGCACATCAATGTCTTTAAGTAGATCAAAACCTATAAAGACATAGTCGCCTGGATGAAGAAAATTTCTCGTCATACCTAAAAATTCTTTTGTGGAATTCAAATCAAAATTGCCTATGCTTGAGCCTAAAAACAACACCAAATTGCGCTTTTTAGAAGTAGAACTTAACCATTTTATGCCATTCAAATAATCCGCATTTAGGGCTACGGTCTCAAGATGAGGGAGTTGCTGATTAAACTGCTCGATGATTTGAGTGAGGTATTTCTTTGAAATATCGATGGAGTAGTAGCTAAAAGATAAATGGTCAGTCAAAAAATAATCGATAAGTAGACGTGTTTTTATTCCTTCACCAGGGCCTAATTCAATAAGATTAAATTCTTCATTTTTTAATAAGAGGGATAAATCCTTTTTATAGTGGTCCAAAATTTCCAATTCGCAATCAGTCAGATAATAATCAGGATGATGGGTAATTTGGTTAAACAGTTCGCTGCCGTATTCGTCGTAAAAATATTTCGAATTGATTTCTTTATGCGCTTTTGAAAAACCAACGAGAACATCATGAGCAAATTCTTGTTTTTCATCATGAAAAAAGTTGACGTCATCGACAGCTAGAGTTTTAAATTTAGCAGACATGGTTTTCCCCTCTAATTATCCTTCGCTAAGCGAATTCCGCCAAACTGCCAGCGTTTTTCTGGTTGAAAAAAATTGCGATAACTTGCCCTAATGTGCGATTCCGGTGTAGCGCAACATCCTCCTCGTAGTACCATTTGGTTAGCCATAAATTTGCCATTGTATTCACCTAATGCACCCTCTAGAGGCGCATAGCCTGGATAGGGTTGGTAAGGGCTTGATGTCCATTCCCATAAATCACCAAAAAATTGTTGAGGTTGTGCTTGATTTTGGAGTGCTGATTCGGGATGGAATAGACCTTTTTCCATGAAATTATTATGGTGAGGTGTGATGTTTTTAAAGCGAACAAAATGTTCCCATTCTGCTTCTGAAGCCAATCTTGCTCCACGCCATCTTGCATAGGCATCAGCCTCGTAATAACTCATGTGACTGACAGGTTCTGCGGGATTTAATGGAATGAGTCCATGCAAACTAAAAAGATGCCACTCATTATCCTGGTTATGCCAATATAAGGGGGCTTGCCAATGGTTCTTTATAACACAATCCCATCCATCGGAGAGCCACCAGCGAGGCTCTTTATAACACCCAGCTTCAATAAATTCCAAATATTCTTCATTAGTGACTAATCGAGAAGCGATAGCATAGGGTGTTAAGTAGGTTTTGTGGTACGGACGTTCGTTATCAAAACAAAAATTTTCTCCACGGTAGCCGATTTCAACAATTCCCCCTTCCATATCAACAAAACTTAGTTTGGCCGGGGTGAGAGAAGGAGAGGCTTGCAGTGGATGGGATTGGTAAATAGGAAAATTGGGGTCATGAGAAAAATTATGTTTAATATCCATTAACAAGAGTTCTTGGTGTTGCTGTTCGTGATGAAGTCCAAGTATTACCAAGGGTTGAATTTCATTAAGCTGTAGGTCTGATATCTCTTCTAGCAAACTTAGCATATGGACATCAACGTGGTTGCGATAGGCATAAATGGTTTCCACTGTCGGTCTTGATAATAAACCACGTTTCGCCCGTGGATAGGGATGACCAATCGCTTGATAATAAGAGTTAAATAAATAATGAAAAGAGGAGTCGAACGGTTGGTAGTTGGCCAACCAATGCTTAAGAATAAATATTTCGAAGAACCAACTGCTGTGTGCCAAATGCCATTTAGGTGGACTGACGTCTTCAATGCTCTGAATGACATAATCTTCAATCGTCAGTGGTTGACAAAGATTCTCAGTTTGCTGACGCACGATTTTAAAGGCCTGGATAAGTTCCTTTCTCATTGAATGACCTAACATACGGGACATTAAATTAAAGTATAGTCGGATTTTAAAAGAGTGAATTTTTATTTAAATCAAGTAGGTTGGCCTTAGCGCTACCTGATCATACTGAATCTTCTACACACCCTTGAAAACCAGTCCAACTCAGTTCTCGATCTCCTGCGGCTTGTCCTGCGCTAAAAGGCTAGACTTCACGGACAAGCCGCAGGGCGTAAGGAAGAGGTATTAAGAAACAAAGGATAATCATAGGCGAATTGGTTAGGGCGAGGCTCAACCACTGCTAATTTAACTCTTCCAGAGCATTGACAGCTTCTAGCCATTCTTCCTCAGCCTGTGCTGACTCTTGTTGCAGGGTGTTTTGTTGTTGCAGTAATGTTTGCAATTTTTGTTGTTGTCCGTCTTCATAAAGCGTTAAATCCGCTAAGGTCTCATCTAGTTTAAGGAGGCGTTGGTGCAATAAATCCACCGTTTGTTCCAGTTTCTTTATACGATTTTGTAAGGTTTTTTTCTCTCGATAGGAATTGGTGTTGGGAGCTTGTGGCACTTCTTTGTTTGATTCCCTGTTTTGTAACCACTGGTGATAATCTTCCAAATCACCTTTGAAAGGCTTAACGTGCTGCTGATAAACCAGATAAAAATCGTCCACGGTTGTGCGCAAAAGATGGCGATCATGAGAAATCAATATAAGAGCACCTTCATAACTTTGCAGCGCAATTTCTATGGCTGAACGCATGTTAAGATCAAGGTGGTTGGTGGGTTCGTCAAGCAGCAAGAGATTTGGTTTTAACCAGACTAATTTGGCTAAAGCTAACCTTGCTTTTTCTCCCCCTGAGAAATGATGGATAGGCTTTAGTGCCATGTCACCAATGAAATTAAATCCGCCCAAATAATCACGAATGGTTTGTTCTCTGGTTTCAGGAGATAACGCTTGAATGGTTTCTACAGGGCTCAATTGATAATCCAATTCGTCCAATTGGTGTTGGGCGTAATAACCAATTTGTAAATTTGGAGAGCGATGGATAGTTCCAGACAGAGGGGGAAGGGCACCGGTTAATGTTTTAATTAAGGTTGACTTTCCTTCGCCATTGGGGCCGAGCAAAGCAATCCTATCACCTGGGTTGAGAACCAAGTTGATTCTATTTAATACGGCTGCCTTATCCTCATAACCCGCTGATACGTGATCACAGCGAATGAGTGGGTTGCCGGCACGGGAACAAGGGTAAAACTGAAAAGAAAAAGGAGAATCCACTTGCGCTTGGGCAACAATATCCATTTTGGCAATCGCATTCAGTCGACTTTGAGCTTGTTTAGCTTTCGACGCTTTGGCACGAAATCGATT
Source organism: Legionella maceachernii (assembly GCF_900167045.1). Lineage (GTDB taxonomy): Bacteria > Pseudomonadota > Gammaproteobacteria > Legionellales > Legionellaceae > Tatlockia > Tatlockia maceachernii. Next base: position 10,092 of record NZ_FUXJ01000016.1, read on the forward strand.
CACATAGGTCATGAGATGATTTATTTTTTGCTGCTGCTTCTCGTACACCAGTTGTTGCAAAGCCAGTTGTTGTGCGCGTGTTTGTTCAAAACGGCTGTAGTTACCACTGTATAAATTGATGGTTTGTTGCTCTATATGAACAATATGAGTCACAAAAGCATCCAGAAATTCGCGATCATGGGAAATCAAAATAATGCTGCTGGGGCTTTGCTTAAGCCATTTTTCCAGCCAAAAAATGGCTTCCATATCTAAGTGGTTCGTGGGTTCATCAAGTAATAAGAGGTCTGCCGGATTCATTAAGCAGCGTGCAAGATTCAATCGCATGCGCCAGCCCCCTGAAAAGCTATTGACAGGAAGATTTTGTTCTTCGGCTTTAAAACCTAATCCTGCCATAATGGTCGCTGCTTTTGCGGGTTTACTGTAACCTGATGTCTGAGTGAGGCGTTCATGGCAAGCCAAGACTACACCGCCATTACCCTCTGTTTCTGCTTGGGCCAAACGTGCAAGCAAAGTGATGTATTCTTCATCCCCTGAAAGGACAAATTGGAGTGCGGGCTCAGTATTCTCAGGTAATTGCTGAGAGAGATGGCTAATACGCAATTGCGGATTAATTAAACATTCACCGGTATCAGCAGTTAGTTCACCTAAAATCAAACTAAATAAGCTGGATTTTCCACAACCGTTATAACCTACTAAGCCAACTTTTTGTTTTTCATAGATCGTTACATTTGCTTTATCGAGCAGGACTTTATTACCGCGAGAAAGAGTAACTTGATTTAAAGATAACATGGTTTAAGTACAAAAAAATTTACTGTCGCTATTTTAGCACAGGATATATACCCGTGATCTTTCAAAATGCTAGTTTTTGGACGACTTGTTTTTTTTGGCTGGGACTATTTTAAAAACGAGTAATAGCAACCCTTATTGGGAGTTTTTAAAATAGTCCCGGGCGGAAAAAGCAATAGACCAAAAATAGCGTTTTGAAAGATCACGAGTATATAGAGTATCGTCATTAAGATTTATCATTTCCACATCACATTACATCTATTTTTACTCGCTGCTTTGAGCATATTGATTAATGGCAAAGCTCTATGAGCCAGGCTTACAGGGTCATCTTGAAAGTCATCTTCTGCTGTTGGGGATTTTTCGGTTTCGTTTTGCTTGGATTGTGCAACCCCTTGCTCTAAACGCGCTAAAGCATCTGGAACTTCTTCGGCCACAATGGCACCTGGAACAGTGCCACTGTGGCCCATCAGGGTGAGAAGTCGTTTTGCTACGTGACCAAACATGGTGATATTTTCATAAGCATCGCAGGAGAAAGTGACTAACATAATTATTCCCTTATTTTTAAGCCAATTATTCTAAGGTTAGGGTAAAATTGAATGAAAGCAAAATGGTTTTGTCTCGCATAGCCAAACTATTTATAATATACCCCCCATCAAGTTGTCAGGTTGTAAATGAATAAACAAGATTTTTATTTTGACTTACCCGAAGAATTGATTGCGCAATACCCTCTACCGAATCGAAGTGATTCTCGTCTGCTCGCTTTTGATCGTCAAACAGGTCTCTGCACGCATCGTCAATTTAAGGACATCATTGATTTTTTGCAGCCCGGTGATCTGCTAGTGATGAATAATTCAAAAGTGATCCCAGCCCGATTACATGGCCATAAAGCAAGCGGGGGGAAGGTTGAATTATTGGTTGAGCGCTTATTGGCTGAAGATTCCTTTTTGGCGCATATAAAAGCCAGCAAGGCACCTAAGGCTGATACGATAATCCATCTGAATAAAGACTGGCAACTCAAAGTCATTTGTAAAGTGGATGATTTATACCACTGTAGGGTGTTGGGTAATGCGGAGCAGATGTTAGAAGAAATCGGGCATATCCCCTTGCCACTTTATATTAACCGCCCTGACGAATCAGTGGATGCTGAACGTTATCAAACTGTTTACGCGCTGCATAAAGGTTCAGTGGCTGCACCCACCGCTGGGTTGCATTTTGATCAAGCATTACTTCAACGCTTGAAAAATAAGGGAGTGAATATTGCATACTCGACTTTGCATGTAGGGGCAGGCACTTTTCGGCCGGTACGCACCGATGCGATCAAAGATCACAAAATGCATAGCGAACAGTTTACGGTGAGTGAGGCGCTTTGCCAAATCGTCAATGAAACCCGCGCAGCGGGTAAGCGAGTGATAGCGGTCGGCACCACATCGATGCGAAGTTTGGAAAGCGCGGCAGAAAACGGTATGCTTAAACCTTGCAGTCGCGATACGGATATCTTCATTTATCCAGGGTATCAGTTTCAAATCTGCGATGGGCTCATTACCAATTTCCATTTACCGGAATCCACACTACTCATGCTCGTTGCGGCTTTTATTGGTCATGCACAAACAATGATGTTGTACCAAGAAGCAATCGCCCAAAAATACCGTTTCTTTAGTTATGGCGATGCCAGCCTCTTGCTTTAAGCTAAAGGTATCCTTCATGAAGCATAAAAAGAAAACTTATTTTATCCCTGTCGTTACTTCCAAGGCTGGGACTTGTTTAACGTTGAAAAATTGGCAGGAGGTAGGAGCCGAAGGCTTATCTTATCATTTGCATGAACTACTCATGAAACCGGGGATGGACTTGCTGCATGATTTGCCTGATTGGCGAAGTTTTTGTGGCTGGCAAGGCACCCTTGTTCTCAATGCCAGTTTGATAAGTAGAGATAACAGTGGTATTTATGCCATCCGGTCCCATTTTGATGGCAGTGTGATACGTATCACCGAGGATGAGCTTTTTTCAATTGTTCTAAAATTAAACCCTGATGTCGTTATCTTCCCCTCTTGTTTTCTGGCTTACCTCACACGATCCAGTCAATCAATACCGAGTGGGCTTAACGTATACATTGCGCAGGATGATATTTCATCCACTTCGGGTGTAACCGATTTTGGTTGCTATTTGGCTTATGATCAAAAAAAACCATTCTCTGATTTTTTAAAATGCGTTAAAAAATACGAGGAGAAATCCGTGTACCTGGCAGGTGAATTTGATTTATTACAATTGGAAGAATTAGTCGCGCAAGGATTTTGTTTAATTGAGTCAGATAAACCAGCCAATGATGCCATCAAGGGCAAAATTTACACTCTTCAAGGGGATATTGCTATACTGGAGCCGCTGATGGCTGAGCAGCATGACGTGATTGATGCAACTTGTGGTTGTCCTACTTGTGAACAAGGGCTTACCAGAGCCTATTTACACCATTTATTAGTGCAAACCCCGTTGCTTTGTCAACGGTTTTTAATTCAACATAATGAGTATAATTATTTACAAGCGAGGCGATCGATAGAACTCAGCGAAAAATAAAATGAATCAAAGTCGGCTGGACTAAGGCCCAACCGAGCAATAATTTGACCTATTTTGAATTGAGTTTAGATAAAATCGCCTTGAACATGAAAAATTTAGGACGGGACTTCATTTACGTGAGGTTGAAATCTCGCTATGATGTCACGCTACCTAACAGGCCCTTATTTTTATCGGTATAGGAAGCAAAAAGAGATGCCTCTGGATGGCATTTAACAGCGAATTGAGGAGATTGGTATGAGTTTTTTGATAAGTGATGCGATGGCTGCAGGCACCGCAACTCCAGCAGCGGCACAACCTGACGGAACTTTTTCGCTGATCATGATCGCAGCTATTTTTGTAATCTTTTATTTTATGCTGATAAGACCACAAAATAAACGCGCAAAAGAACATCGCGAAATGGTGGGTAACTTGAAAAAAGGTGATGAAGTCGTCACATCAGGCGGGATACTCGGCAAAGTTGTGAGTATTGATGAACAATACATCAAAGTGGCTCTTGCTGAAGGCGTTGAAGTGACTCTACAGCGTGGCTCAGTGAGCGCAGTTTTACCTAAAGGCACTATAAAATCCCTTTAAGTTTGGTACTGGGAAAAGCACATGCAGAATAAATATCCTCTTTGGAAAAATCTAATGCTGATTGCTATTACGGTAATCGGCCTAATGTACGCGATACCTAATTTATACAGCGAAGATCCTGCGGTGCAGATTTCATCGCAGGCCTCTGTTGATCTAGAACAGTTAAAGCAGCAAGTTGAGACTCTTTTGGATAACGCCAAAATTCCCCATTATCCCATTACTGCATCTGGTGATCATCTGGAGGTTCGCTTTAACACGCCCGATACCCAGCTAGTGGCACGAGACCTCATTAAAAATGGGTTAGGTTCTCAATACACTGTGGCACTTAATCTTGCTCCTTCCACACCAAAATGGTTTAATCGCATTGGTGCAGAGCCCATGAAACAAGGGTTGGATCTCCGGGGTGGTGTTCACTTCCTTTTAGAAGTCGATGTTGATAGTGTCATTAATCGCCGTTTTGAAGGATTAATGAAGGGAATAGGCCAAAATTTGCGCGAAGCGGGCATACGGTACGCGGGAATTCGTTATATCGCCGATAAGGGAATTGAGATTAGTTTTCGCTCTCCAGACATTATGAATAATGCTGCTGCTGAAATTAAGGAAAAATTTCCTGATGCCATCCTAACTAAATCTGAAATTACCAGTACTATCACGATTTCATTATCGCCTACAGAGTTAAATTCAATTCGTCAAAATACCATCGAACAGACGATGAGTATTCTACGTAATCGGGTTAATGAACTGGGCGTTGGTGAGGCCGTGGTGCAACAACAAGGTGCAACTCGCGTTGGGGTTGATTTACCCGGTATCCAAGATGCAGCACGAGCTAAGCAAATTCTTGGTGGTACCGCAACCCTAGAATTTCACTTAGTGGATCAAGACAATGATGCGCAAATTGCCAAGCAGACTGGCGCTGTGCCCGTCAATGATAAGCTCTATATGATGGATGGGCGTCCAATCTTACTCAAGCGCCAAGTTGTTTTAAGTGGGGATTCAATCACCAGTGCTGTTTCAAGTTTTGATCAGCAATCTGCGACGCCTGCAGTCCAAGTTCAATTGGGTGGCGGCGGAGAGAGTTTCTTCACCAAGATTACGCGTGAAAACATTGGTAAGCGAATGGCGATTGTTTTTGTCGAAACCAAGACAACAACGCAAACGATCAACGGGGTAGAGCAGCGCTCGACCCATCGTGAAGAACGTGTGATCTCTGCTCCTGTTATTCAAACTGCTTTAGGTAACAGTTTCCAAATTACTGGTTTGGTTGATAGTAAAGAAGCAAGTAATTTAGCGCTATTACTGAGAGCAGGTGCATTGCCTGCAGTCATTTATCCGGTGGAAGAACGGACCGTGGGCCCTTCACTAGGTAAAGAGAATATTCACCGGGGTTTGGTTTCGCTGCAAGTAGGGATGGGGTTAATCTTGATCCTGATGCTAGTCTATTACCATTTCTTCGGTCTAGTCGCTAACATTGCGTTATTTATCAATTTAATTTTACTTAGCGCATTAATGTCCATTATTGGTGCCACACTCACTTTACCGGGTATCGCAGGTTTCGTGTTAACAGTGGGTATGGCTGTCGATGCTAACGTGCTGATTTATGAACGCATACGCGAAGAGTTGCGTCATGGCTTATCGCCCCAGGCTGCCATTCACGCAGGTTACGATCGCGCATTCTCAACCATTATTGACGCGAATGTCACAACACTGATTGTGGGTATTATTTTGTTTGCTGTGGGCACTGGTCCTGTGCGTGGTTTCGCGGTAATTCTTTGTTTAGGTTTACTCACCTCGATGCTAACCAGTATCACTTATACCCGAGCCATCGTAAATTGGTATTACGGTAGCCGTAATGTAAAAAAATTATCGATTGGTATTTAAAACGAGGCTTAGATGGAATTTTTTAATCCAAATTCAAACATCGACTTCATGGGCGCACGCAAGTGGACTGCCTTATTCTCTGCGCTTATTTTTATTGTCTCTATTGCTGCTTTACTGACTAATGGTTTGAAATGGGGACTCGATTTTACAGGTGGAACTCAGATTGAAGTCAGTTTTCCTCAAGCTGCGGACTTGAATGGCATTAGGGATAGCCTCTATAAAGTGGGCTTCAAAGAAGCACAAGTCGTTAGCTACGGAACTTCCAAAGACGTATTAATTAGCATTGCACCACGAGCGGATCAAGATCAAACCCTCATGGTCAATAAAGTTATGGAACAGTTACCAGGAGCAGTAAAACAGCGTGTTGATTTCGTGGGGCCGCAAGTGGGGCAAGAATTAGCGACGAAAGGCGCTTTAGCCGTTATTGTCTCTTTATTAGCGACCATGATTTACATCGCCATGCGATTTGAATACCGCTTAGCGGTAAGTTCAGCCGTGGCGTTGGTTCACGATCCTGTGCTAATTCTTGGCATTTTTGCCCTGTGGGGTATCGAATTTGATTTAAAAGCTCTCGCTGGCTTGCTGGCAGTGATTGGCTATTCATTAAACGACACGATTGTGGTTTTTGATCGTGTCCGTGAGAATTTTATTAAGATTCGTCGAGCCACGCCTCTGGAAATTATGAATATTTCCATTAACCAAACGCTGTCAAGAACCATCATGACTTCCGTCTTAACCTTGTTTGTTGTCGTTGCACTACTCGTTTACGGTGGGGAAACAATTCGCGGATTTTCTTTAGCGCTCATTATCGGGATCGTTATCGGGACTTATTCTTCCATTTATGTTGCAGGCGCTCTTGCAGTGTGGATGGGGTTAGATAGAAAGGATTTTCTTCCTTCTCAACGAAAAGAGATCGACGAAAGACCGTAAAAAAAAATTTGTCATCCTGAGCGCGAAGGACCTCCCGACTCTTGGCAGTAACCCCAAAGGAGATCCTTCGCTACGCTCAGGACGACAATCCCTTGTCATCCCGAGCAAAAAAGGACCTCCCGACTCTTGGCAGTAACCCCCAAAGGAGATCCTTCGCTACGCTCAGGACGACAATCCCTTGTCATCCCGAGCAAAAAAGGACCTCCCGACTCTTGGCAGTAACCCCCAAAGGAGATCCTTCGCTACGCTCAGGACGACAACCCCTTGTCATCCCGAGCAAAAAAGGACCTCCTGACTCTTGGCAGCAACCCCCAAAGGAGATCCTTCGCTACGCTCAGGACGACAACCCCCCTTGTCATCCTGAGCGGTAGCGAAGGACCTCCCGACTCTTGGCAGTAACCCCAAAGGAAATCCTTCGCTACGCTCAGGACGACAACCCCCTTGTCATCCCGAGCATAAGCGAGGGATCTCCCGACTCTTGGCATAGCGTATTCAAGAGGCCCTTCACTATATCGCTCAGGATGATAAGCTCACTCCAATAATGCATCTACCTTAGCTGCGCAAATAAAATCGTTATGCGTCAAGCCATTCAGCGCGTGAGTCATAAAGCGCACATGGCAATAGTTATAACCCACTTCCAGATCCGGATGATGATTTTCACTGTTAGCTATCCATGCTAAAGCATTCACAAAAGCCATGGTTTCATAAAAATCGGCAAAAGAAAAAGAACGCTTAATTTCTTTATTCGCTAGAACTTCCCAATTCTCGTGAAGTTGTGGCCTAAGGTTATGAATTTGTTCGATACTCAAGGCTTGGCCAATTCCCTCACAGGATTCACAATGTTTTTGACGTAAATCACTTTTCACGATGCAACTCCTCAAATTTATTTTTTCGTTTTCGATAAACAAATGGCTAGTTTATCCAGTAATAGGGTGTTTTGCTGGCTATTGCCTATGCTGATGCGTAAATGGTTAGGTAACCCGTATTGGCTTAAAGGGCGTACTATAATCCCATACCTAAGCAGATCTTGGTAGATGGTTTTCGCGTCAATCTGACAATCAATAGTAATAAAATTGCAGTGGGAAGGGCGATGTTTTATTTTTAATGCCTTAAAACCTTGAATAAGTTGTTGCATGCCTTGGGTATTCATTTTAAGACTTCGTTGAATAAACTCCTCATCGTCTAGAGCAGCGTGTGCTGCAGTAAGCGCTGTTTGGTTCACCATGAATGGGAGTTGAACACGTTGAACTAATTCGATAATTTGAGGATTTGCAATAAGATACCCTAAACGCAAGCCTGCAAGTCCATAGGCCTTAGAGAAGGTTCGCGTAAGAATTAGGTTTGGATAGTGGGCGAGTAACTCAATACTCTTTCCATCCCTTGAGCCATAAACATATTCATAATACGCCTCGTCTAAAACTACAATTGTTGAAGCAGGAATACGCGCCATTAGTCGCTTAATTTTCTCCAGGGGAATAAGTTGGCCTGTGGGATTGTTGGGATTGGCCAAGAAAATAAGCGCTGTTTGCTCATTACAGGCGTTAATTAGAGCCTCAATATCAACCTGCCAATCCGCGTTAAGCGCTATTTTTGATACTGGTATACCCAATGTTTGGGCTTGAAGCTCATAGGAAATAAAAGCGTATTCGTGAATTAAAATATGCTTTCCTGTATGTACGGCAAAGGTGATCAATAAAAAGAGAAAGAGTGAATCCGTGCCATTGCCAAACATCAACATCGCCTTATCGATAGCTAGTTTTTCACTCAATTTGCCTAATAATGGATGATTAGACGGTGAAGGGTAATTGGCAATTTGTGTGGGAGAGAGTTTTGCCAAGGCGTTGAGCACCAAGGGACTACAACCAAGTGGATTTTCGTTGCTGGCTAATTTAATGATGTCAGTTAAGCCGTGTTCACGAACAACTTCTTCGATGGGTTTACCTGGAATATAGGGCTTTAAGGATCGGATTCCAGAATGAGGAAGTTGATGATAATCACAGGGCAAAGGATTCTCCTTATTATTCATTGCGATATTCATCTTACCCAACAGCGCAATAAAATGGAATTGTTCTGCAGAGCTGTGCATGAAAACCTTTCATACCTGAGCGCATCTTGGACTTGCATTCCTTACCCATTCAACCTATTCTCTCTGCCGAGACAGCCTCAAGGAAAAAATATGGAAAAGCAAAAAGGGTTTTCACTCGTCGAAGTGTTAGTTTCCCTCCTCCTTATCACCAGTACGTCAGCACTACTCTTACGTCAGCAATGGCAGCTTAGCCAATTATTCAATCAATTGCTAATAAGCACACAGGACTTAATACAACGCGATAATGACTATGAAACATCATCCCAGCACACACTAAAGTGAATGCCGTAAACGAGTAGAAAAGAATGAGAAAGCAGCGGGGTATAAGCTTAGTTGAGCTCATGGTGAGTGTATTACTCACCAGTATTCTTGTGATTTTGGCAACCCAACAATACTTAGTCAGTAAACGACAGTACTTTCATGTGCACACTTTATTGGAGCAGGATTTTGAATTGCAATTAATCAATGACTTACTTCGAGACAGTGTACGCAGAGCCGGGTTTACTCCGTGCTTGAGTATCAACTCGTTACCCTTAGTCGATCAACGCAATAGCAAGACAAAGCTTTCCGCAATCGAAATCAACGAGAAGCATGATCGGTTGAAAATAAGGCGAATGAGCGAGTATTTTACTACGGTAATTAAAATACTAAGCCAAGACGTGTTATTGGTTAACTCAGAACTTCAATTTAATCCTCAACAGGTCCTCTTAATTGCCGATTGTTATCATGGAGAAATTCTACCCATTGCCTCCGTAAGAAAAACAACTCATGGCACCCTTATTAAGCTCACACGTGGCTTATCGTTCAATTACAGCAGCCCCATTTATCTTGGTGAATGGATAGAAGAATCCTTTTTTATACAAACCAATCGGCAAGGTAATCGTGCCTTATACTATCGACGGCTGCATGCCGAAGAGTTAACCGATCGCGTTAATACACTCTGGGTTAATTTAGAGACTCATCAAAGTCACACGTGGGTTAAGCTGATATGGGGACTTGAGCAAACGAAACCTTTGCAGATTGTGACTGAAGTGAGAGCAGGATGACTATCCCAGATAAGCAGAGCGGAATCGTATTAGTGACGATCCTGTTGTTAATCACGATGCTATCACTATTAGTGTTGACGCAAATGCAAGGGGTATTCTTAGATTATAAAGCAATTAATCAGCTTGCTGAAATGCACCAAGTGCTTTTTCAGCTTGAGAAAAGTGCTAAAAAATGGGTTACAACACCGCCTCGAGAATGTGTTATTCAAGCAAGGGATGTTAATGCTGTAGTTCGGCTTTTACAAAACAGGCAAGGTTGTATTTCAACACAGGAAAAGCAGCAATTTTATTATTTAGTCGAGGATCTCGGATTGTTTCCCTGCGTACAAACCGTTGTTGAAAAGGTTAGCTTCAGTACTCACCACTGGCGAATTAGCATTCTTTCGGTCAATCAACATGCAGCCGTTTTGCAGTGGCGTGTAGCAAAACGAGCACCGGCAGCAGCTTGCGAGCATAATGAGCCTATTTTTATTCAGGCCGGGTTAGTAAGTTGGCGCCATCTAAAGGCTCAGAAAAATTAAGAGATTGAGGGGAAGAATATTCGCGCTCAGCATAATCAGGTTGGTTTTCTCTTTCATGAGCTGAGTTGAAAAAAGAAAGATTTTTCGCAAAAGAGAAGGGTTGAAAAGAGGAGGAGGTTGGCACAGTCACGGTAACATAATCTGATACAACATTATTGAATTCTTGCTGTGAATCGACTTTACCCAGTTGTAAAAACTCATTATCCTCAAGTGCCATAATACGACTCGCTTTTGAGGGAGAGTCTTCGGTCTGTGGAGAGTAAATGCCTTCCAGATAACCTAATTGTTCTTGAAGGTGTTCTCTTAAAGTCAATTCATTGTATTTAAGCCAGAAATGTTTCGTGGCATAAACGAACCCAATGGCAGAAAGCGCTGCAATGGCAATGGCTATTCCTCCACCTGGAAAAAAGCACCAAAGCGCCATGATGGACACGATGAGGAGTGCTGAAACTAAATTAATTCTTACTGCTTCCATGCGTTTCTCATAACCAAAAACACGACGGGCATGATCCCGGTGTACGCTTAATGGGTCATTCCCATTTAGTGGGGGGCTTAATTTATATTGCATGTATTCTTGAAGTAAGCAGTAAATTTCCTTAATGACGTCCACCCCTGATCCCGCTACGAAAATGCCAGCGATAATAGGACTCATCGTTGCTCCTGCCATAAGTAGTGCGAAGGAGGCAGTTATCTTGGCTGAGGTGCTTAAAAGCAGAAAACAAATATCGCGGAAACGATTCGCGATGGTCATTTTTTTATTGGTATAAATGGAGTAAAAATTGTAAATACCAAAGCCAAAACCATAAAATAAGCCTATAAGAGGAACAGTAGAAATGGAAGAGAAGATGTTTCGAATAAATTCTAAGGCAAGATGTAATGTAGAGGTTGCAAATAAAAGACTTATAAAGGTTAAAAAAATCCCTCCTCCGGCCAAAAATAAGGTTAGTTTGTGTATCTTCGTTTTTTCGTCGATAAGATCAGTAATATAATCCGCTTGGGAATACCCTTTTCGTGCCAACAGTAAAAAGAATTGATAGATAGTGAGATCTTTTTCTCTAAAGTCACTTTGCCATTCGTCCTTGGAAATATTTAAACTTTTTAATATGGCCTTAATGCGCTTTTTTACTTCTGGAGTAGCTGAAATAGTTGTTTCATGGAAATGACGCTTTAAAGCCTCTAAATGGTCATCATAATAGTCCATATGATGTTTTAAATCGCTAGACTTACCCCCTCTAAAATAGACGTCAAGGTGATCTAAGCTTAAAATTAACAAGTTCAATTTATTCTTTCTCGTTTTTTGAATTCAGCAAGTACAAAGAAGCGAAATATTGCACAAAAAATAGTCTTTGGTCAAGTAAAACATTGGTAATATACCTCATTCGTCGCGCTCATAAATCCCATTATTTTTCTCCACAATCACGTCATGATTCGCTATAGTAGAACTTGATGCTTTGAGTGCAAGGGATTGTTTTATGAGTCGCGAACGGTTAGTAACGTTTCAATATTGGCCCCATGTCATTACGGCTATCATCATTGCTCTCGCTTTTGTTGGCTATCGCTATTTTGCATATTATTTTACTTACTCCAACGATGCTTATATATCCGCTAATATCGTCAATATGGCTTCAATTGTTTCAGGCCCTATCAGCAAAATTTATGTTCGCGAAAATCAAAAGGTTGTTAAAGGGCAAAAGTTAATCGAAATCGATCCCCGCCCTTACAAATATGCCCTGGATAAAGCGGCAGCAGATCTGAGTATCGCTAAGCTTAATTATAAAAATGAAAAATACGCCATCACTGTTGCCGCAGAAAAGCTTAAACAAAGCCAAGATCTTTTAAATTTGAGTAAGGATCATTTCATGCGCTTTCAAAAGCTTCAGGCCAAAGGCGATATCGCTTTCATTAAATTGATTGATCTTGAATCGCAGCTGAAAGAACAACAAGCTGGAGTGGTGGCTGCTTTTCAAAAACTTAAAATTGCTCAATTAAATTGGGATATCAATGACGTTTTGGCCGCCGAAGCAATTTATGATAAAGCGCGTTACATGTATGAACATACCATTGTACTCGCACCAGCTGATGGGTACATTACGAATTTCAATCTTCGCCAGGGACAATACATTAAAGTGGGTGAAGGCTTATTTACGCTAATAGAAAACAATCCCTGGTGGGTAGAGACACGTTACCGAGAAACGGCACTCCGGCTTATCAAACCGGGTGACAAAGCAAGAATCACTATCGACATGTACCCTGGTAAAGTGTTTCATGGACATGTCCAAAGCATTGGTTGGGGAATTAATCGAGTTCAGGCAGGAAATGTTGCGCCTTCGACGTTGCCTTATTTAGAAGCGACTGAATATTGGATTAAAATCGCGCAACGATTCCCTGTGCGTATTTATATTGATGATTTGAGCGCTGAGTATCCATTAAGAATAGGGGCTAGTGCAACGACATTCACTTATCACTGAGGTTAGAATTTTTAAGCTATTCCCAAAAACATTAGAAAATAGGGCTGCATTGCGAACGGCGATTGCCACATTAATCGCTGTGCTTATCGCTTTTTTTCTGCATTTGGATAAACCTTACTGGTCAGGCATGACGGTGGTTATCCTCGCTAATGTCTACACAGGAAGCATTATCGACAAGGCAATTTTGCGCATCGTAGGAACAGTCATTGGCGCTTGTATGGGTTATTTTTTGGCGGGGTTAGTGGTTAATAGCCTTCTCTTATATCTCCTTGCCAATTTTTTACTAATAAGCCTTGCTGTGTATTATTACAATTTTAGTCCGCATGCTTATGCTTATTTACTGGGTGCATTAGCAGCTTTTTTTGTCATTTCACAGTTAGCTGTCTCATCCGATGAAGCATTTTATGTTGCCATATGGCGTTCAGTGGAAATTGCACTCGGGGTTCTGGTTTCTGCGGTAGCTGCTTTATTTATTTTTCCAAATAAAATTCAAGATAGTTTAATCAACGATGTTAATTCAATATTCGATCAATTAAGTGATTTGTTGGATCAATTGCATCAATTACTATTAATGGACAAATCAAGTATTCAAGAACTTTCTACGAATAATTTTCAGCTAAGAAAGAAAATAAAAAAATCGACTGAAATCATTGGATTTATGCGACGAGAGTTGGGAATTAAGCGCGAACGAATTGATCAGTTTAGAGTATTGCTCGATCAATTTTATGCACTCAGTCGCTCAATCACGTATTTCCTTTCTTCCTACGAGCAGCAAAAGGAAGTAAACGATTTAACGGTATTTGAGAAATGCGTTTCTGAGATTTTTATTGCTGCCCAGCATGACTTACAGGTTCTGAAGAGCGCTTTTTTTGCAGAAAGGGAGGCGCAAGAAGGTTTAGAAATGGAAACAAAGTTAGCGCGTCTGCAGCAAGAAATGAGCGCTTTATCAATGAAACTTGATGAAGAAGCGACTTCGATGGCAACTATCAAGCATTATCTTAAGATATTGCCTTTATTGCAGCGAATTAATGCAGTCATTACTCATTTAAGTTATGTTTTAATTCATCGCCAAGAACCCATAAAGCAGGAAGCCAAGCTGATAAGCAGTCACCAACAGTTACGTAATGATCCTGACATCATTGTCAGTAGCATCAAAACAGGCTTAGCAGCAATATTAGCGCTTGGATTTTGGTTATTCACAAACTGGCCCAATGGATTACCGGGGATAGTCTCAAGTATTGTGATCTCATTGAAAAAAAACCTGTTTGAAATGAGCAATATCAGCGTGCATCGTTTATTGGGCTGTATAACGGGGGCCAGTGTTGTTTTACTGCCTTTAGCGTTCTTTTCCGTGAATCTATACAATTTTATGCTCATCCTGTTTTTTGCAATCTGGGGGTTTACTTATTTTTCATTTAAATATATACCCTATGGTTATATTGGTTTGCAAGCCAACATTGTTATTATCATTTTCATGGCTCAAGCTAGCGGTCCTCCCACAGAGCTTGAACCTGCTTTGGAGCGATTAGCTGGCGTGGTTATTGGTATTGTGTCGAGTTTTTTAGTGGGCAATGTGTTATGGCGCACGGATTATTTTTCGATTTTAGAAAGGCATTTGCATAAACTATATCGTTTTCTCCTTCATAACCTGAGTCAGTTATTACAATTGGAACCGAGCAAGGCGCAATTATATGACTTAACAGACCTTTTCTGGCTATGTCGTGGTTTACTCGAAGCATTCCCTGAAAGCCATTTTAAAGGAAAAAAACGACAAAGAATCACCCAGGCAAGAAGCTATTTTGAACAGATGGTTTTGATGCAAGCCACAATTGGTCATATTTATGATGCCATTGATCGGAATAAAGCGCACGCAACGGCTGCTAGTTTGGGGGTAAATTTACACGAATTAGAAGAGGCAGTTGTAGGGTTTTACCGTGCGGACACGCCGAAGAAAAGTGAGCAACTTAATCAATATCTCCATGAAAAGTTAGAGAAATTTAATCTGGCCATTCCTTATGCAAAATCCCCGACTGACGAGCTAGGCAATTGTATAGACTATGTCAACGCGTTGAATCAATTACAATTTTCGCGAATTGAAAAGCTATAATAGGCAACGTACGTTGCCTAGTTAACTCACTTAGGACCAGTATACTCTTTGAGAAAATCATCAATATCCTCAAACAAAGAAGGAAGTTCTTCAGCATCCAACGCAAAATCATCGTTAACCGGTGATGAATTTGGAAGTTGTGAAAGTAAAGTAGAGGTAGATACGCTTCTCACATAAAGAGTGGAGGTGGGAAGGGGGAGTGGAGATGTAGCTTGTTTTTTAGGAAGAGGAGCAGTTTGTGAACTCAGCGTAGCTTGTTGATGCAAAGGGGTGAGATCAATCGTATGCTTAACACAGACAGGTCCCTCTTTAATGACATGAGGGCTTTTAAAAAAAGCAGGTTTGTTATTTCCGATAGGCGCTGCTCGTTTGTCATATTCCTCCGATGAAGTAAGCTTCTGAAGGGGTCTTAAGGAAGAATCGACAGGAGGCTCTTGGGGGGTAGAGAATTGCCTGACTTGTTTCATTTGAGGTGGCAGAATGTTGTATGTGCTTACTGTCGGACCAAAAAAATAGAACGAACATGGCCTGGTTTGAAAAAGATGACGAGAATACGCTTCATAAACCTTAACGCCGCGTGGATTGCTCAAGAAATTTGTGATTAGAGGAGAGACTAAAAAAGCATTATCAAGCTTTGTCGCATTGGCTAAAGCTATCCCTAGGACCGTGTCCGGATTGCCAAGCATTCCATACTCAAAAACCACGCGATCAATTTGGGAAAACAGTAAAGCTTGATAATACGAGTTTAAGCCAATTAATTGGCAAATTATTTTTGTGGCGAAAGCAATTTGCTGAGGAGCATACTTAATTGTCGCATCAACCGCTTCAAAGTTGTTTAAGCCATTTCCTTCTCCCTCGGTGATAAGAACAATATGTCGATTACCCAACCCCCACCAATCTGCTTCATCGGGCGCGAGATATTGAAAATAGGCCGAATTAAAAGAAAGTCCTAATTCATGAATTTTATTATTTAAAATCCGCTGGATAGAAGCAGCTTCTTTACTTTCAAGAATAAAATAATTACGTCCATTTAGATGAGTTTTAAAAAAATAATAAGAGAAAAAAAAGCGAATATTTTCATCCCATAAAAAGACTTTTTCGAAATAAGGAGTACTGTCTATTCTTCTTTCTTTCATGATTCTCACTGCAGTTATTAAAAAACACTTCGGCAAAACACTAAGTAAATTAGGACTTGGTCCACACATTTAGAGGCGCATTTTATCATCGATGTTGGATCAAATCGCAATCTCCTTTTTCGTTAAGTAGTCCACCCGATTAATTTGGCAGAATAAACAATCACAACTATCCTTTTTATAAGCCTATGAAAAGGGAACATATAATCATGCCTAACAATTTCTTTTGCAAGTCAATAAGTGCAAGTATTATTATTTTTTTTTCAGCCCCTGCCTTTGCCGACGACCTTTCAAAAGACAGTTGGCTTAATAGTGTGAAAGAGTTTGCTCCAGCCGGAGTGTGCAAAAGTTTTATGGAAGATAAAGAATTAAGCAAAAGGCTTGAGAAGATAAAAATTGACTACGATAAGTGTTTAACCTTAATTCCCCTAAGTTTCGACAAATGTCAGACAAAATATTATTCGCAGATTCCTAATACCATTACTAAAGCAGACGCAGAGAAATGGGGAAACAAGCTAGGGGCATGCATTGGTGGCGATTTTACTGTGAATTATTTATTTCCTAAGTCGTCTCGCTAATGTTAATCTAATGATTGAAAGGAACTTTAGAATAACAATAACATGGACCTCAATGGATTACTCGCGTACGCTATAAACAACAATGCATCCGATTTACATTTATCTACTGGATTATCTCCTATTATCCGTGTCGATGGTCATTTAGAAAGGCTCAACTTACCTGTTATTGGTCAAGAGGAGATGGCTAGGCTTCTTCTCGATCTCAGGAGTAAGACACAGAATGACCTATTGCGAAAGGAAGCTGATGTTGATTTCGCTTTTCAATTTAATGAGCATTATCGTTTAAGAACTCATCTTTTTAAGCAAGCACGAGGAATCAGTGCAGTTTTTCGTGTTATTCCTGCAAAGGTTAAAACGTTTGAAGAATTAGGCTTTCCTGCTGTTTTCAAACAAATTGCATCCTACCCTAATGGATTAGTTTTAATTACCGGTGCGACAGGTTCAGGAAAAAGCACAACGCTTGCGGCGTTTATTCATTACATGAACTCACATTTTCAAAAACACATTATTACTTTGG
This sequence comes from Legionella maceachernii, assembly GCF_900167045.1. Taxonomy (GTDB): domain Bacteria; phylum Pseudomonadota; class Gammaproteobacteria; order Legionellales; family Legionellaceae; genus Tatlockia; species Tatlockia maceachernii. Next base: position 27,280 of record NZ_FUXJ01000016.1, read on the forward strand.
AAGATCCTATTGAATTTATTCATGAAAGCAAAAATTGCCTCATTCACCAACGTGAGATTCATTGCCATACTCCGCATTTCACTGGTGCATTGCGCTCGGTTTTACGTGAAGATCCTAACATCATTTTGTTGGGCGAATTACGTGATCCTGAAACAATTCGGCTTGCGATAACGGCTGCGGAAACAGGCCACCTTGTTTTGGCAACCCTTCATACGACTTCAGCAGCAAAAGCCGTTCATCGCATGATTGATGCATTTCCAGGGGATGAGAAAACAGTGATGCGCGCCTTGTTGTCTGAATCATTACAAGCTGTCATCACGCAGACTCTATTGAGAAAAGCAGGAGGCGGACGTATGGCTGCGTTCGAGATTATGATTTGTACACCTGGTATTCGCAACTTGATTCGTGAAAATAAAATTGCACAAATCTATTCTTCTATTCAAACAAGCCAAAATTTAGGAATGCAGACCTTAGAGCAACATGTGACGAAGTTAATGGAAAGCAACTCGCTAGAAGAAATAATTTAAGAAATGATCTACAGCGATAAATTTCGCATCAGCAACACACCGTAAACCCCAAAAACCATGGTTCAATAGGAATTGATGCTTTAGAAATTCAAATAGCAGGAGGAATTTCGTCTAAACTAGAGTTAACAAGGGTCTCGCTAGCGGTATTTGCGCGACTTACTTTGATTAAGATTAAAATCCCGGCGCTGCTTGCTAAACCAAGGGTGGCCAGCATCATGGGTAGTACTGCGCCAATTTGGGCAATGAAGCCTGTAAAAACAGAAGTCAAGCCAAAGCAAAGCGCCATGACTGAACCAGTAACACCCATGACCCAACCTTGCTCGTTTCCATTCACTTGATTAGAAAAAATAGTAAGTAAGACGGAATAGGCAACGGATAAACTCATGCCGATCATCAACGCAGCCACCCAGGCTACCCATTCTTGGCTAGCGACCAATGTTAATAAAACCAAAGCAGCCGTGATCATTAATCCAACAATAACGATGGATTCAAAGGCATAACGCTTGGTGCAATAATTGACAATGTACCCGCAGCCTAAACTAAATCCAAGTCCCATCACCGCCAGGAAAAAAGAATTTTCCATCGTAGAGTAATGGTAAGTTTGCGATAAGTACATTGAGATAAAGGAGAAATAATTTGACCAACCAAAAATCATGATCAGCAAGACAAAAGAATATTTTTTTATCGAATCATGCTGAAATGCAGACATGAAAATGTGGACGGCATGATGCCATCGAATCGTATGCGTATTGCTGGCTTTTACAAAAGTTTCTTTGAAGGACCATTGCAGTAAAAAAGCATTGAATAGTGATAAAGCAGCAGCAAAATACATTGGCGTCTCAAAATTAAACCAGGAGACCAATCGATTGTCTGAGAGTAAACCACCGAAGATAGGACCAAAAACAAAACCTAAAGAGACTGACAGCAGGATTAGTCCAATATTACGCGCTTTGCGCTCTTCTGAACTTATATCGACAATCGCAGCCTGTGCAATAGGTTGGCTGCCTGAAGTAAACCCTGCAATGATGCGTCCTAAAATCAATAACCAAAAATGATGGTATGCGATAGCGAGCGCTGATAAAGAATAGCCTAGAAATGCGCCAACAAGACAGATCATCAGTGATTTTTTACGACCAATATTGTCGGAAAGATCACCTAAAATGGCGGCGCCGAAAAACCAACAAATCATAAAAATACCGATGGTTAAACCATAATAAAAATCACGCAAGCCTAAGCTCGTATCAACCGGCAAAAAGCCTGCTTGCGGTTCGATAAGAATGGTATTTAGTATCGGGAACAACAGCCCCAAACCCATGCCATCAATGAATAAAACCAGAAGAAGTGGGAGCATGGATGACAAGGAATTTTCTTTACGCATGATTTAAGCCTAAAATGAGATAGGTAATATTAATCGTAACTGACTTATTTGACAAATTTTTAATGAGATAATACATAATTTCTTGTCGTAGTAACTGTCTTGAATTGAAAAATTTAAGACAGTTCTACGATGGGTTTTTAATGGTGAGAGATTCTTAGATTTCTCTAAGATGACAATTGCTCGCGTAACCAGTTTTCAATCAATATTTTCAATACGGGTAAACTGACTGACCCATTTTTTAAGACCTGATTATGAAACGCGCGTATATCAAAACGATCTTTAAGTTGTTTTTTGGCTAAATCGCGTAAATTTTCGATTTCCGTTTTGCCAAGCATGTAAGAAGTGGCTTGTGCGGGAAGCATGATATAGCGGTCAACTTCTGCTTCAATAATTGCCTTACTCAGTGAAGTGTGACTCACTAAAAAATGAATCGCTTTTTCCCGCGACCAACCCATGGTGTGAATGCCGGTATCCACGACTAAGCGTGCAGCTCTTAGGATTTCATTCGATAGCATGCCTAATTTTGAAATGTCATCTTCATATAACCCCATTTCATCCGCTAGACGCTCCACATACAAGGCCCAGCCTTCCCCGTAACCCGAGTTCCACAAGTATTTGTTTAGACTTGGAAGGCCCTTATTCTCATAGGTTAAGGCAATCTGAAAATGATGCCCAGGTATTAATTCATGAAATAACGTGGCTTCTTGGTCGATGCGATTACGTTTCTGAGGTTCAAAGGTATTGATATAAAACACCCCTGGCTCTGTACCATCTTCACTCGGAGGGTGATATTCCCCAGATGCTCCTGTTTTAGCCCGGTATTCTGGGTAAGGTTTTATGGTTCCTTCCGTTTTGGGAACAATATCAAACCAATAGGGTAATTGGGATTTTGCTTTCTCAAGGGCTGCAAAATTGTAGTCGAGAAGTTCTTTTTCTGAAGAAAAATAATTTTGAGGATCATTTTGAGCGCGCTGGAAAACAGTGGCCACGTCGGAAGTGCCGTATTTTTTTAACCCAATGTCGCCGATTTCTTGAGATAATTTTTGTACGTATTGAAGGCCAAACTGATGAATTTCTTCGGGAGTTTTAGAGAGGGTCGTTTCCTGTTTTATCTTAGTCTGATAGCATTGATTTCCTGCGGGTAAAGCAGAAACACCGATTTCTTTTCTAGCCGAAGGTAGGTATTCATTCTCCAAATAATCAATGTATTTCATCAGAGAAGGATTAATTACCGTGCCAATGATACTGGCCATCTCTTGCTTAAAAACAGGATTGCCATCCCGTTCAGCAAAAGCAAAAAAAGGTGAGTCTTCCACCGGGCTATTGAGCATGATTTTAAGTTGGGCTAATACTCTTTCAATGGCAGGCTTGGGAGCTGTATACCCAAGAGCGAGGCCTTGTTTTAAATTAGCGATTTGATCATCCACCACCTGAGCAAAGGTCTGCCATCGTTTTAGGGCTAGATGCCTTGTTTCGACAGTGCCTACGGGTTGCTTTTCAGCCACAATAGCCATTTTAACATGCCATCCCCAGGCAGGATTCACATCCCAAAGCTCTTCTTTACAGATTCGGCTTGCTTTCTTGTTTTCCAACGTTTCTTTGAAAAGAAGATAGGTGCTATACACTGGGGTGTTTTCCAGGGCCTTCGCGTCCAGTTGAGATAAGGCATTGAGAAAATGGTCTTCTTGCTGTTGCCATTTTTCAGTGGCATCGCTGGAGTAATTGGTAAATCTATCCTGGTCTACATCCAATTTTCCCCAAAAAAGGCCAAGCTCGGGGGAGTAATCAAATAAGCTTTTTTCATAATCTGCTGCAATTTGAGAAAATTCAGTAACCATGGTTTTAGTTTCTATATCAGGATGGATGGAAGCACATAACTTTAAACTAGCTAAGGACATTATTAAATAGAGCAGGGCAACAAAGGATTTTCGTTTGAAGTGCATTTGTTTTAATTGAAATTTCGTAATAACAAGCATCATAATTGAAGAATTTTATAAAGCCAAGAGTTCTTAAACGCTACTGGAAGCACCTTGGGGAAACGCATTCATCGTCAATGGCAAGACCATACTTTGAGGTGTTTATCGTCTCTCCTATTATTCTAACTTTATATTATTTTGTAAAAATAATTGGCAAAAAGAATTTATATTATTCCTTTTTTCGAGTAAAATGTAGCTGTTTTTTTAATCTCTCTGGGATTTTTCATGACAATTTCTACAAAAAACCAATATTTGAAACGCGTACTAGAAGATTTAATTGCCTCCCACGAAACTGAAATTGACTACCTCCCCCTCGAAGTTGAATTGAAGCCCGAACACATCACTGAAGAAGACATTAATACTGTCCTGTCGTTTGTTTCGGAGCCGCGAAAACGCCTTTTTGTTTTTAAACTGGAAAATAATCCCAATGTAACTGAGCATCTTTTTTTTAGAGCCCGACGCGCTTTCCTTAATCAACTCGCTGAAATTAACTTACAAAGAGCTTCACATGAGCCCCAGATTAACCCATTAAAAAAAGAGCTGAATAATCCGCCGTCCCTAGTGCGAGCGGCGATTCAAATTCAAAAAAGCGTTCCTCGGCCCAAACAAGCCCGTGTTCTTAAAGCGAAACAAAAAGAACAGGTTCATGTCCTCGCAACCACCGATATTATTTCTACCCCGCTCGATGAACTCGCTATTTTTCCAAATCTCGCTCGGCAACTTCAAGCTTTAAACATTCACAATGTGCAAGACACGGCTTTGCAAACAATCAAAGAGCACGCACATGCCTTTACTGATGGAATTATCCCTGGCAATCTACCTAAGGGATTTTACATCGACTATGAAAAACAAACCTTTTGCTACACCAACACTCCGCATAGACTTCCGTCTGCTTTGGCGCCTGTGCTCAAAAAACCAAACCCCGTTAACTTGCCTGCAATCGAGCAACTGGAATCGTTATTGCCCACTGTCTCAAAACCAATCCTTGAGAATTTACTAGCTAACACCCAGCCAGCTCAAAAAGAAGCGTTAATAGCTATATTACCGGCGCATGCCAGGGAGATCGGAGCCCTTGTAAGTTTGCTAAGACCCGCTGATGCCGATTTTGTCCTCCCTCTACTGGTAAAACTATTTATTTTCGGCGGCGAAGCGCACATGTGCTTATTTATGCAGCTTCTTAAAACGTGCATAAACAAAAATATCAATATTGAATTTCTTAAAGACCAAGCCGCACAAAATGAATTTTTGATCCCGCAAGGACTTAAAAATCTACAAAAATTGCTCCAGCTTACAATCGAGCAAAGAGAGTGGTGGAATGCCCTGACTGCTGCCCATCTTCGCAATGAACAACACCACTTTGATTTCAATGCTTTTTTTGAAGCGTACACTCAAATTTTCTTAGCGCAGGTTACCGAGAAAAATTTGACTCTTCCACACCCTTGCCCCATTCAACATGACGGTCACTTTTTAATCACATTAAACCGGGTTATGGAGGTTTTGGAGAGAGCAAAAAACCCACAAGAGCAATGCTTACACTTAAGAAATCTCGATTGGGGACCAATCGGTGCACATTATGCCATGACTCAGGTCCCTAAAGCGACCCGTTTTCAACACGTCGCAGAGTGCATGAAGCTTAAAAATCCTGAAGATACCAGCGTTAATCTAGAGGCTGTGTATCAGCAAATTGAGGACGAACAATTTGATCTGAATGCTTGGTTATATCGATTTATAGGACAACATTGGAAGTCTGAAATTCGCTTAAGCGATATTCAAGCCCAATTTATTGAAATTCAAACGACTCCTGCATGGTCTAAGAGTCAAAAAAATCAATTGTGGTTTATTTTAGCTTGTGGTTTTGCTGATGACTCTCCAGTGAATACCGATAACTGGAAAAAAACACTTAAGCAGTGCATCAGTTTGCTTCAATCACTCGAAGAAAATGATCGCTCCGATTTATTAAAAGCGCTTGCTCGCTGTTTTAAGTTTAAGCCGTGTCCCTCACTGGTGCAGATCCAACAGTTGATTGAGCAATGCATTGAATTAAAAACCAGTTTTCCTGAGCGTAATTTTAAAAACGAACTCCTGATACCTTTCCTCGCATGCTTGGAAAACGAAGGATTCGAAATAATCAATACCTTGCAAGTTCGTGGGCAAAAAATCGGACAAGAACACGCAGATCAGTTAAAAACGATGGTTGCTTTCGCCACTTTATTACAAACCCATCGTCAAAATTTATCTCCGGATAGCATTAAGCTGCTCGCAGCGCTTAATGAGCCTGAACTTGCTGAACAGCAGGTTTTGGAACTTAAGCAAGTTATTGAGGATATGCAAGCTAAAAAAGGAGCACCTTTCGGTGCAGTGCTGTTGAGTCTGTTAGCGAAAATTAATATTGCGAAATCCCAAGCCTTACCCAATGTCCAACAAATTCAAATCCTGATCAGGGAGCTTGCTGATTTATCTGCCGCGATACCTGACGATTGTAAGAGCATCGAAAAACAAGAGCATTGGTTAAAAGATTTAATCATTAGCCGAAATGGTCTTCCTGGCTGCGTTTTAGGCAGTGGTGATATATCAAAACTTGACGACTTGATTGTTGATGCTCTGGTTGATGCCATTAAAAAGCGCAGTAATGTCCTGAAAATAAATGTTCTGAAAGAGTCTTTAGGGCGATATCTGCAGAGCAATCTTGTGCCTGAGCAATTAAGGGAGCAGTTAAATCGGGAATTGTGGCCTCTTTTAAATGCATTGGAAGAATTGATTGTTCTGCTGCAAAAGCCTAATGTGCAGTTTGAAGAAATCTTAGAAAAATTTAAATTTTTCGAAAAAAGAAAAACAATGTTGCTCGAAGGGGTCTATAGCGTAGGCCCTCTTGGTGAGTCGAAAGGCGAATACCTCTTAAGTTTTCTTCTTACTGGGGAAAGAAAGGAAGCGGACAATAAAACGGGAAGAATATTTGCTTCTGTATTAGCCAAAGTTCACGGCCTCATTCGCGAAGAAATTATCGCCTTTTTCAATGACGAAAAGAATAAAAGTACGGTAAAAGATTTGGATGCAGCAACGTCATTAAAATGGTTAGCCGCATTTAATGATACCCACACCGTTAATTTTTTATTTGAAGAAGAACTAGTGCAGAAGAAGGTCCTACCTGCTATTAGGAAAACGCTAGTGCAGCTCAATACGCAAGATGCTGCGTTTGAAGAAAGCATTCTTAGAGCAGCAGCAGAACTGGCTAAAGACAAACCTTCTGATCATGCACTCCAAGAGTATAAAATGAAGATAGAATCCATTGCGAGCTATCTCAATTTACTCATTGATATCAAAGATAAATTCGCTTTGCAATTTTCTGGAATCTACACGCAACTCAATACAGGCGCCTTAGCTCGGTTAAACTACTCGCAGAAACGGACACTTGTTAATACGTTACTGACAGCCAACCCTGAATCCTTAGATCTTTACTTAAAGCTCACCACTGCTGTATTAGATGAAAATCCTGAAGCGGATGAAGCAGCAATTGAACGTGCAGTAAACAGTTTAAAAACGTTATTTGAATTGGAAGGCTTGGAGGCCGAAACCCAAATCATGTTCTTTAAAATGAGCATGAACCATAATTTGCGAAACGTAAGTCCTTTTCCGCTTACTATCCTAAATGAATTAAAACAAGCCAATCTTGATGAAGAGTCGAAGTCATTAATTATCAAACAAATCATCCAGATCCTAAGGCAGATGCCTGATTCAGAATCCCCTGAGACGATACGTGGTTTAATCCAGCAAACGCAAATATTCCTTACTGAAAATCGCGAACAAGCTTCTTTATGCATTGCATTGTTAAAACGAGTGTCTCTCCAGGGATTTAGCCGTGATATCGGTTCTTATTCCGATATTCTTCGTCAGCTTGCCTCGCCTGCTAAAGAATATAGAGAAGAAAAGAAAGCAAGACTCATTAGGATTTTAACTAGCCTTGCTCAAAATCACAAAGATGATACCGTCACTTTGCCCATGTTACTGGATCTTACTAAACGATTAGGATCCCTTTCTCCTGTGGATATAGAGAGAGTTCTGCAATTATTTGCAACCCCTCCTTATCCTATTGCCGAAGGATTATACTTAGTTTTACTCGCTCCTGGATCAGAGAAGCTTCAACCCTATTGCCAAAGCTTCGATACCAATCCTTTCGCAAAGACGGGTGAGGCAAGAGCACTTGAGCAACAATTTTCTACTGCTCGGATTAAAGAAGCGCTGGTAAATTTACAAGATCTCATGCATGGGGTCGTTTTACCGCATTCTTTGCAATTGCAATTAGCAAGACAACTTTCCTATATCGACACTTTAGGTTATATCGACCCATTAAATCCTTATGATTTTCAAGGCCTTAAAAAACTCACCGCGTGTTCCCGTCAAGAATTAAAAGAGCGAGCCAATTTCTTGCTGGGCCAGTTACGCACTCATTCGTTACCGTCAGAGCAGCTTGAGTTAGTGCACATGGAGCTGTTGGCTTATTTGCGCGAAATTTATTTCCGCAGCACGGGCTTATTCCCTAACAGTACCCAAATGCTTGTGCTGTTGCTGTCACTGCACTCACCTGATACCAATTTGCTCATGCGTATTGAAACAGGTGAAGGAAAAAGCCTGCTTACGCCGATCCTTGCCGTTTTGCAATGGGCCCAAGGCGGAACAGTGGATGTGTGTACAGCAAATGGCACGTTGTTGAGTCGAGATTATGAAAATAGCTGTGCGCCTTTCTTTAAATTTTTGGGAATTAAGTCAGCTCTTATTCGAGCAAATAGTCAGCCTGAAGAGTATCAATTAAATGGCATTAACTGTTCCACAGGCGAAGACATGTCACTCTTTCGCCAAGCCACGAAAGAAGCGGGTAAAGAGGCCTGTGTACAAAACAAGGGCCCCATTCATTTTGTTATCGACGAGAGTGACGATGCGCTTTTAGATCAAAATACCCTTAATAAACTGGTTGCAGAAATTGAAGAGAAAGAAGAAAACAACCCTGCACAGTGGATTTACCCACTGACCTATCAATTTATCAATCTACCGATGTTCCGAAACACAGATCCCGCATTAGGGAAGGTGTGGGATGAAGAAGAAGATATTGATCAATTTCGGCTGTTTATCAATAAGGAAATCAATGAAAAATTTAATGGTGATGCTGATAAACAAAATTTTATTGCAGCAGCAAGTAACACGCAATTAAAAGAATGGATTCGTGCTAGTTGCAAAGCAGCACTCCTTGTAGAGAACAAGCATTTTATTGTGCGGCCGATAAAAGAAAAAGATGAAACAGGCAATGAAATAACTAAAAAAATCGTTTGTGTTCCCTTAGTCAAAAGTATACCCAAAGGGGGCTGTATCTTTACAGACGGTGTGCAGCAAGCCTTACAAGCACGTTTAATTGCTGAACGGAAAGACCAAGCGCGTTACTTTGTTATTGATGCCTATCCACCCGTACTTTCCAGCCAATCTATCCAAACTTTAATTCGTTTCTACCAATGGACAAAAGGGCGTATTCTCGGAATTTCAGGTACTCCTGGTGACCCAACCGAACTCCAATATTTGGCTACTCTTTTAGGAACCCAGGCGATTGGAGTGGCCCCTCATGCAGGGGATAAGCGAATAAAACATTCTCCTGTTTTTACTTTCTCTAGGAACGAAACAATCCGCGCTATCCATAAGGCGATAGACAACATAAAACGGCCTGTGACCAAACCTCACTTGGAGTTTGACGCAGATATACCCACGCAAACGCTCGAGGAGCGCGAGGGCTTTATTCGTCTCAAAGAGCGTGCTTTGCGAGACTGGAGTCACACGCAAACACAACCTGTTCTTATTGTGTGTGAAGACTTTGATGAAGCTCAAAACATTGGGAAAAGCTTTGCGGATTACCAAAAAGCAGGATTTAAGGTTCAGGTAGTTACCGGAAAAGAGAGCCCTGAAGAACTTGACCGCATTATTAAACAAGCAGGTCAGGCCAATACCATTACCATTGGTACTGCTATGCTTGCACGGGGTATTGACGTGAATCCTGGCGATCACCCTGAAGGACTGTTTGTTATTCAGCCTTGTATAGCCAGTGAACGAATGACGACGCAAATCGCTGGTCGTGCGGCTCGAAACGGTAAGCCGGGTCAATGGCTTCCTATTTATCAAGTCGAACCGCCAACTCACTGGCTAGAAAAAGTCATGTATTTTATTTTTCCTTGGTACCGCCAGCGCAAATGTCAAGTTACCGTTGCCGAGTTACAAGAAGAAATCAAAACACAAGCGAATGTCGATAGACTCTATACGCAAGCTATTGATCACGCCCAGCAAACCTTAATGCAACAAATTTTTGCATGGGAAAGTTTATTATTAGAACTCTATCCAACGGATCCCCAAGTACGTTCTGAACTTTATCAATGGCGTGAAACGGTTTTAAGTGAACTTACACAAGCCCAGGAAACCAGTGTCTCTGAAGAGACGCTTGAGTCGAGCATCACTCAATTTCAAAATGCGCTGTGCAAGATCTGGGGGGCCGCTAAAGAAGAGAAATGGTTGGCCAAAGCGCAAAAAGCACCGGGCCTTACTCCAAGACAAAATCTACAGATGAACTATTTGAAACAATTGGATTTAAGTCAGGAATTAAAAATCCAACGCGCATTGGAACAGAAAAGACCGCCTTTTGCTGCGGGAGCTGAAGTATTAACGCATTTCAATTTGGATGCTGCTATCCACGATAAAGCGGGTGCAGTGCTTGAGTTTACTCATCCAACAGAAGAAGTAAGAGAACGACTTGAGCTTGCTCAGGTTCGACAACTACTTCCTTGTTTAATCGGCGAGTTATGTAGTTTTTACCCGGACGCCATTCCTGCACTTTCTTCGCCGGATAAATCGAAGCTACCCCCATTGATACTCGAAGTATTTGCTTCGCTTCTAAATAAGGTCATTGGAAAAAACAAGATCTCATTTGGAGCGAGCAGGGAAGAAATTATTCAATCGATTACTCGTTCCTATCAAGACGATTTAAAACAAGCTGATATTGAGACCATTCGGGAATTATTGAGCAAAATTAAGCCATTAATTCTTGCTCATGACCAGTCTGAGAAGACTTCGATCGTCGATAAATTTAAAATGCAAGGTATAATTTTGACATTCAGTAATCTTTATGAGCAATCAGGCTTAACGGCGGATGCAGACTTAACCCAACTTAAGACTCACTATAGCCGTGAAATCATGAAATTACTTGCTGATTATCTTCTTAATGAATTTGCTTGGGTTAAAGAAGATCCGCAACCTCTTACCGCATTTTTAGAGCGTGAAGTGGCTATCAATGCGGCTGAAATGGTGTATGACATTGCTGAAAAGGTTTGTCGATCTCCAGGGAATGAAGAAAGAATCCATGAATTATTTGCTTGTCTTAAAAACCAACGCATCGTTTTACAAGATAAGTACTTGTTTTCAATAGGGCATCGTAACCCTCGGGAGGTAATCAATACGTCGCTTGCTGCAATAGAGGCATTGAATATGGCCCCTCACTGCGATCGCGAGTTTCAAGAGCAGTGCCATGATAAAGTGCTTTTTACCTACCACCTGAGGCAGTTTAGTAGCCTTTTGAGGCAAGTCTCTCTTTCTTTTAGAAGTACGGATGATCCTGTTTGGAAATACCTGGAAACGAAACTTGTCACTATCATCAACACCAGTGAAAATCAAAGTCATGTGATTATTCAACTCTATGAGGCTGTGGAGCGCTTTAGTACTTATCCTGCCTATTGGCCTTATCGAAATACGCTTAGTAAAATGAAAGAGCTGCTTGCCGGCTCGGTGAGTGCTTTAAACGATGATAATGGGTTAAAAAAGGATAGTCTAGAGGGTTTGTTTACACAAAAAAACACCCATTTAGCGTCCTTGCTTGATCTCAATGAAAATCAAATCCGTATTCAGAGTGGCTGCGACGGCATGCGGTCATACATCGAAATTCAGGTCCAAAACGCCCCTGTCATAGAAGGATTCACAGGATATTCCACCTGTGCCGCAACTCTTGAAGGAGAAAAAAGACGTCTCACGCAACAAAGAGAAACGTTTGAACAAAATCGCGAATCGTTTTTAAATTTATCCCGTAGGGACATTATAGAGACTCTTTCGCCAATAAAGAGGGCAGAATTCGAAAGGTTATTTAAATGGAAACAACTATTGGTGCTCGATTGGAACCAAGGTTTAGAGGAAGCCACAGTCAGCGAACTTCCTGAATCAATCCAGAAACTCTATAACCACGCTGAACAAGCAAGACAATGGATTTGGCCGATTTCTTTGATTGAACCTGGGCAATTGCGAGAAGTTTTTGGTGAAAAGTACAATACAATTTATGGTGATTTGCTTGAGCAACATACAAAATTATGTAAAGCACTTCAATCGATTCAGGAAAGAAAACGGGATGCTGAGCAAATTGTTGAAGAAAAAAGAAAAGCGATCCTCGGTAAGGAGAGCAGAGAAAAAGAACTTGATGAGGGAGGCTTTCGAGAAAAATTCGCGAATGGGACAGAAATTCTCGCTCTAAAACTTGAGCTTCCTACCCTTCGCGGAAATTTAATTAAAGCTCAAAAAACCGTAGAGGAATTAGGCGAACATGAACGCGATTGCTTACTAAAATTACAAAAGGTAAATGAACAACTCGATGAAAAAAAGAGGCCTTATGTGTCCATGCGTAAAGAGCAAGCTCAATTGAGCTTAGAAGGACACATTCAAGTCAATAGTAAAGCGCTTACTGAGTCGCTGGAGAGCGAATTTAAAGAAGCCGATACTGCTTTTGAGCAATTAGTGGAATTAGAAGCGGTCAAGTCTTGTTATCAAACGCGTCGATTTGATAATGTGAGTGAACTGTTACGATTTGAAGCGAGTCTTGCGCAAGAAGCGAGCCAGATCCCTGTCATATCGAACCGAGCAAGCAGAACTCTCGATCGATTATTCACCTTTTTCGATCGTGGAAGTTTGGCTCAGCCAATGGCAGAAGGTGAGGCTTTAATTTCTGGCCAAGGTAAAAGCCAGTTCACCCCAACAACCACTGCCATATAGGCAGTGTCATTGGAAGGAGTTTGCTTGGAACTAAGAGTGGTTTAAGCCAATGGAGATTTGAATAACACCCCAGAGCTTTCTACCGTAGTTTTAATTCGGTTGAGAAAGGAGATGGATTAAAGGATTTTAGAGTTTCTTTTTCTTCAATTTTTTTCGAAGCGATGTCCTTCGGATCGATAACTGATTTATCGTTAGAAGGCTTGGGTTCTAATGACAAAGGAGTCGGAGTATTTGAGATCTGTTGATTCTGATTTTGTGTTCGTAACTCTGGACTTGGTACAGGCAATAAATTACTCGCTAACTGCTGTAGGAATGCATCATACAACGCTACGGTTGGTAAAGTAATACGAATGTCGCATATATTTCCTTTCTCATCTTTAGCAACCTTAACGCAATCATTAGATAAGTGATGGCGTTCTTTAAATGCATTACACTCTTTTAAAATAGCTTCTAGGAATTTTTTAAATTCATTTTTTTGCACGGGAGATAATGAATCAAAAGTACACTCTAGAGTAATGCTTTTTGATTCACGATCCAGATTGACTATCAACAACTCTTTATCCATTAATTCGGCAATAATCGCAGGATCAAAAGTTTCTTCAGTGGATTGAAATGAATCAAGATCGTTACCCTTTGTCATGAAATCAGGTTCAAATTCGAGATCAAAATGGACGGCACCATCAATGGGTTTCTCTAATGGGCTGGACAGTGATTGATTCTCCTCTTGTTGGCTTTTTTTCTCTTCTGAACCACTCTCAGAACCACCACCCCCACCACCACTGCCGCCATGGCCTCTACAAATACGCTTTGGTAAGATTTCTCTGAAACACACTTTACAAAGAATTCGCGCCGCTTCGCTAGCCGCTTCTTGTTTCGCTTTTTCTTTCTTTAATTCTTGCAAGGTTAATGCAGTAGAGCTTTTTAATTGCTCCTCTTTCGAAGCGTCAGAGCGAGTTGGCTGTTCGTTTTTTTTCATGGCGAAATACCTAATTCAAAAGAGAAATTAATGATGAATATTAACCTAAAATTATAATTAAACTATTTTTTATGGAGTGACTTTTCAATGGATTTTACTCATTCTTTACAGCTATTTTTACAAAGAGAATAGAAGAAGGCAAATAATGTTTAGAAAATATACTTTGGATGGTATTATAGCGCCCCTTTATTCAGGAAAATACAAATGCATATCAGAAAAATTAAACTTGATGAAGATTGGTTATCACGCAATGTAAGACCTAAATTGTATAAAAACTTAAAAAACAGTGAAGTAAAAGGCCGGTTGGATTTGTTGTCTGGTGAAGAAATCGATCTGCCAATCACGCTGCAAAAAATTGAAAAAACAAGGTGTTATAAAGTAGGGGTGAATTCTAAGGTCACTGCGTTGATTGGTCGAGAGAAAAACTGTGAATTTAATGTTCCACTTTCATTATTAGACGAGGAGGGGGAAGAATATTGGCTGGTCACCGATAATGACAAGATCAAAGAAAACGAGGCAACCCATGGTGCCTTGTTTCGATCGCAGGAGCAGGCTGAAGAATTTGCTCAGATGTACCCGAATCTGCGAGATTTTTGCCAATCTAAACCTTTTAGGGAAGCCCCCATTTACCTTGCGATGAGTGAGGCTACTTATGGTCATTTTGAAAGAGAATTAAAGCATTATCAAGAAATAAAAAATGCCAAAGAAAAAGGCAAAGAACGATCTAAGCAATCTGTCGAAAGCCTATCCCTATTAGAAGCGGAGTACCTTCCTTCAAGACCGGTACTTGGTACTTATTATTTCTTTACATTGAATGAAATTCAGAGCCGGTTTTACATGCCAGATAATTCGCAAATTCGCCTTATTGCATTTTCTCCTTCCGTTACTCCTGAGATATTAATTAAATATTTTCCGATTTCCCTGTGGGTCCATGGTGAATTAATTAGACTGGGAAACGAAGGTGAAACGGTCGCTAAAATAGAAATTCCGCCTCAGCTCTTTAAAGTACCTGTGTCATCGACAGGTTTTTTTGGCAAAATTAAAGAGATGATTGGTTTAAAAGCAAAAGAGGAGAAACAGCAGCCCCCAGCAGCAAGTGGCGCTTCTCTGCAAGAAGCTCAACCTCCGCTTCCGAGTATTCGCTATTTAGTAGACAAAGGATTGTATAATAATAATTCTCATTCAGAAAAAGAGGATGACCAGCCTGCACAGCAATGTGCTGAATCAGCGGCTTTTTTATAGCAATTTAAGCAAAAATTGGATAGCCAGCTGATGCTGGCTATCCAGAGTTACTTTATCGTTAATATTGCCATAATATTTTTTGATTATACTTCTCTTGTAATCAGGAGAATATCGATGGAATACTGTGAAATTCTTGAGTGGCTATACGCATTAAAAAGAGAGAATTCTGAAAATAAAACACTCTTAGCGCTCATTAAGAAAACCAACAAATCGCTTGATAGAACGGTTGATGCTAAAGAAGCGCGAAATAGATTCATCGAGTTGCTAGAAGAGATTATTACTCTTCATGCCACAGCGAAAGGCGGCGATTTTAATTATCCAAATCCCCACGTTTCCGCCGGTATTATACTGGAAGAATTAAGAAAACCCTCCGGGGATAAATTATTTATATCCACTTACGATCAAAATTTACATAAAATTTGTAGTTTGACAGACCTTTTAGAAAAATACAGAGAACATCTGCATCAGGTTCTTTACGGCTATGCGGAAGAGTATTTTCCCTACAAGAAAACGATATTAACTGAGTTGCGCGACAGTTCACAGCTGAAAGATTACCCAGAAATAGCACTCGCTATAGATAAGATTAAAGCTGCTGAAGAGTATCTTAAAATTCTTCATAACAAAGAAACAAACTCTAGCGAAAAATTAAAATCATTTAAGTCTGCTTATCTCAAAGAGATAAATCTTGAAACAGGTGAGCATCTGTTTGAAAAACGGAGAGATACTTTGGGAATAATCATTGCAAAATTAGTTGTATCTCTACTCGTTGTCCCCCTCTTTTTGGGCATATGGAAAGTGAAAGGTCAGGAAGTGGACCAGGAAGTAAAGAAAATTTCAGGGCCTTTTTCTCCACCCACAGCCGTTTAGTCCCTTTGTTTTCTGAAACGAATTCACTTTTGATAAAGGATTTCTGTAAGCAGCGCGCCTCCTTCATAGAACTCTTCCAGCTTCGTTGAATGAGTGGCTTTAAAGTTGAGTGATTCATAAAATTTGCGGGCTTGCGTGTTGCCTTCTAAAACCCAAAGAAATATTTTTTTATACCCCAACGCTTCAAGCGCTGAAATAGCAGCGACGCATAACTTAGTTCCTAATCCCTTTCGCCAATAATTAGGATCTAAATAAATTGCACTTATTTCTCCGGAGGAGTCATCCGCATTTGAATCTCGAAAGCGGCAAACACTAGCAAAACCAATTACATTACCTTCTACTTCGAGCACTAATACTTTGATGCCTTGTTGGAGCAATTCTTGCCATTGTAGTGTTTTTTCTTCTATCGATAAATTATTTAATATCGACTCTGGAATAAATTCTTTATACATCCCTTGCCATGAACGTATGTGTGTTTCAGCAATAGCTTGAGCATCCCGTAAGGTTGCTGCTCTGATGGAATAGTTTAATCGTTTATTCATAGGATCTCGTTTGGTCAGTTCAAAAATCTTTAATTGAGTAAATCGGCTGCGGACAAGTTTTCTCTTAGTATAAATGATAACAGCATCTCTATCATGAGCATAATTTAATAGGGGGGCAACTCCGCTCTTTAGCCTCACAACTAATGTTGGTCCAAAGCCTAATCGACTTGGAGTGATGCGGGCTCTTGTCCCTTCATGGATCAATTTTTGCTAGTGATCTTTGAACTACCCCACGAATGAATCATTAAAATGGACTTTAACACGAAAAAGGATGGGCTTTATTTATTCAAATTATTTGGGTTTGAAATAAGACTGGATTGGACCTGGATTTTTTTGGCCATTCTTATTACTTGGACATTGGCTGATGGCTATTTCCCCATAAAATTTCCCGGGTATAGCCAAGGGTATTATTGGATTATGGGGGTTACTGGCTCATTAGGGCTTTTTTTATCAATCGTTCTGCATGAGCTGTGTCACTCCTTAGTTGGGCGATTATATGGGATTCCTATCGCAGGAATTAAGCTTTTTATTTTTGGGGGCATAGCGAAGATGGAGACAGAGCCCCCGAGTCCTAAAGCAGAGTTTCTAATGGCTGGGGCCGGCCCTTTGCTTAGTCTTAGTTTAGGTGTCGCTTTTTATACGCTTTATCGAATCGGTATTCACATGAATTGGCCTATTTTGATTAGTGGTGTAATGCACTATTTAAGCATAATTAATTTTATTGTCGCCGTTTTTAATTTACTTCCTGGTTTTCCATTAGATGGAGGACGGATATTTCGTTCAATTCTGTGGTGGTGGTCCAATAATTTAAAATGGGCAACGCGAGTGGCTTCCCAGGGTGGAACTTGGTTGGGTTTTAGTATGATTTTCCTTGGCATCATCCAGCTTATTCAAGGTGCTCTCATCGGTGGTCTATGGATGATTTTAATTGGTTTTTTCCTGCAATCCATCTCAAAGATGTCCTATCAAGAACTCTTTATTAAAGAAATATTCCGCGGAGATTCGATTAAAAAATACGTTAAAAAAGATCCAATCTCTGTTGAAGCAGAACTAACGCTTCAACAGTTAGTGGAAAATTATTTCTATCGTTACTACCACAAACTCTATCCAGTCGTGCAAAATGGAAAATTAGTCGGAAGTATCTCTTTTGACATAGTCAGTGAAATAGAGAAAGAAAAATGGCCTCAAACTCAAATCATTCAGGTGATGTCTGAATGCTCAGAAGAGAATGTTGTTGATGTTGAAACCGATGTGGCAAAAGTGCTAGAAATCATGAGAAACCATACCATAAGACGTTTGATTGTGACTCAGCAGGGTAAACTCTATGGAATAATTACTCTTAAGGATTTAATGGATGTTATTTTTATCAAGCGCGTGCTTAGAGGGTAAGCATAAAGGGATTTTGCTTTATTTCCTTGCTGGATTCGTACCAAGAGTGCGGAGATCCTTCGCTTTCGCTCAGGATGACAAGCTTTTGTTAAGCCTAATGACAGGTTTTGTCGTCCCGAACGTAGTGAGGGATCTCCTTGATAGGACTCCCTAGCCCAGAGAGTGGAGGTTTTTTGGTCCCACTTAAGATGAGCGCACAGTCTTACTGAGATGAAATTGCAGAGCGAACGAACATTCACATTTTACGCGCTAAAAAATCCTTGATAAACCTGAGGCTTTCGGTCCATCATCTATTTTTTTACCACTCGATTCTTCGGAAGCTGGTGGTAATAATGGAGACTCGTTTACCAAATATTGGGATTCAAAAAAAGCCAAAGGCGAAAGCTGTATAAATTCTTTCCTAGAAAGATAGCGTTTAGCCAGTGTGCAGTGAGAAGGATTCACTCGTGGGCGTATTAAAAACGGGTGTTGATTGATCAGCGGTTTTTTATAAAGCGAAGCATTATCATTCGTTTCTTTTTCGGGGCATTTCCTTTTGAAGGAAGGGAAATTGGTTTGGCCAGTGGGGGGTATTAAATGGCACCGGTATTGCGCGTACACTTGACTAAGAAAATGATCAAATAGCTCGCTTTCTACTATGAGGTTTCTAAAATAGGAAATCAAATCAACATGGATACTGAGATCATTGAGTTGCTTGAGAATTTCTAAAATATGATCTAAATCAGGCTTAACTTGGTAATCTATTCTAATAAGTTCTATTCTTTCTAATGTTTTCGCTTGAGTAATCACTGAGAGGCCTAATGAAAAATCAAGTGCTTGTAGCTGAGCGGGCGTGTGAAGGATCCTCTTAAAATCTTCGATGTAAATCGCATCTTCATCGGTGGCTTTGGATAAAATAATGGCTAAAGCAAATAAATCGCAGGCGAATTCTTTCAGGGGGATTGACCCGTCTTTCGCCTGCTCATGTTTTTTATACATTTTATCAATAAGTGTTAAGTACACTTGCGGAGGAACGGAGTTAGGAAATAGATCATTCAGTTGCAAAATAAGAGTCGCTAAGAAAGAAGCAGCTTTTTCGCGCTCTGTTTCTTTCACTTTAGACGTTAATGCGATAAGAATGTTGTAAACCCACATTATAAGTCACACGCTGCAAATAAAAGTTTCCGGATTCTAAGGTTATTTTGACCATTTATCAAATTAATTGAGTTATTTCAGGACAAATTTTTTAGTGGGGGTGAATTGCAAACTTTGGGTTGTTCGTAATACGCTGTTAATAACATAAGTAATTGCTCCCTTTTCATAAAGGGTACGGTATCCTCTCGTATTTGATTATTTAAATAAGAGACAGCTTCTCTTAATAGGTCAAGATTAGGTTTCTTTAAGTGCTGTAAAAGAGGGGCTAGAGTGTTTGACGAGCCCGTTTGTATTCTTGGCAACAGGGTGTGAAATGCTTTCGCTAAGACTGTCAAAAGCGTCTCATGGTTAGGAACGAATTTTTTAAGTTGACATTGAGTAATCAACAATTGACATTGATCGTGGTGATTTAAATTGAATAAAGGGTCTAAGTCTTCGGAATCAATCGTTGGATTTTGCCAGGATGCTCGCCCATGTTGTCGATCAATGGTTAAGTCATAAGTTAAATTGTCTTCACAGAATTGATGCACAATCTCTAAAACCAGCATCATTTCATGTGGATCATAACAGGTAATAAGGAGTGGGGCTTTCTCATTCTTATTGTCTAAAACATGCCATAGAATTTGACACATGTCTAAAATGAGCTCTTTAGGCATTTCTTCATGGTCACTTAAAAATTCCGGATGACGCCAGAGGATACCATGAGCATTGGATATCACCGATATGGGGGGATCATTCGCCATATTAGAGGAAATATAAGTCTGCTTAACACTCGGGGATTTTTGTTGTAAAACACGCGTATTGAATCGTAAATCGTTTCGATTGATGTCACAGCCAAAATAATTCACTTTAGTTCCTCTTGAGCGCGCTAAGAGCTCTAAACTTGCTACCTCTAACGCAGTACCACAAGCAACGCTCACGATATTTAATGCCTCATGACTGGCTGAATTCGTTATGAGATTTCGAATGGGTGGTAAAAGCGCGTAAGCAATACGAAAATGTCTAAGATTGAATAAGCTTGGGCTTGGATAGTGATTAAAGATACGAGGCATAAACAATTAAAAATTTCCACTTAGTGAAAATATATTGTACAATTTAATCGTTTTAATAACAACCAAAGTCCTGGTTTATCTTAAATAATTTAGGCGCTTTGTAAAAAAATAAATCAAAATCCCTCAGCGCTTAGCGGATGAAAGATTAGGGCTTCACTTCATGGCAATGTCTATCCACTTCTACCCATCCCAACCCTAAAAGGTTTGTCTTCCTCTACGTATTGCGATTTCATCACGTCAATCACTTCAGCAATGAGTTTGTCGCAGCCACCTTTTCGTTCACCCCCTTTTATGTTGGCATCAAAAAAACGGCAACGGCCTTGATTTTTTCGCCCTAAATAAATTTCATGATCGGCACTTGGCTGCGGATAGGTGATTAAAAGATGGTTATTTTCCTCTAATAAATCAGTGAGGGTTTTTTCTGTTAAATCATTTTTTTCAATCGTTAGATCGAAGTGTGGGATATTATTTTCTTTAAAGGCAAAATGGTCGACATCGGATTCGCCTGATTCCAATTCTCTATTTTCTTCTTCGATGGACAAGGCTAAAAATTTTTTATCGTCTGCTAAATAGTCTTTAGGCTTTTTACCTTTTAAAAGAAGGTCCAAGTAAGCATTGCTCATTGGCCGACACATTCCTACTACCTGACCCTGATCATTTACTCCTTGACCATATTTTTCTAAAACTTCCCCTTGCGTGGTAAAGGGAGTGAGCTCCTCTTTTTTGGGTAGAAGGGAACAGAAAAAAGTACGCATCGCTATTCTCCCTATAAAAATCAGGGAAATCATAACACAAATTGATTAAAAAAAGCCAAAAGGATCGGATTAATACAGGGTAAATGCGGCTGATTTTTGAACATAAATAATTCTATTTTGAATTGTCGTTGATCTTTACGCGTGATAAATGGTCTTTTTAGTTTATGTGGTTCTAATAGGCGCCTTTACTCTGGCCTTAATATCAGAATCCTTTTAGATTGGGATTCTGATATTAAGAGCGTATTAGAATTTTAACCCGTTTTTCATTTCTTGATGAAAATCAAGGTAATCATGCACAGTGCCAATGCCCAGTCCATCTTCGTGTATGACATAGGGATTCATTGCGGCTTTTGTTGTGCCTAAGAGAGTATGGGCTAAATAGCCTGCTTTAGCATAGGTCATTTTTCGTGGGTCGGCTTGATCCCCTTTCTTAGCTTCCTCTTGGAGTTCTTCTCGAAAAGAGTTAGCAATTTTTTTCTCATTTTTTATGGTCTTTGCTTGTTTTTCCAAGTTATGCTGATATCCCTCCCCAGGGTGATCCTCTATCTGGGTTCCTCGTTCAAAATGTGGTACGTGGTTTGGATGTAAATCGACTCCCTCTTTATCGAGATGCTGATTGACGGCCTGTACACGAGGTGGCGCTTTTTCATGCAATATTTTGCGTTGTGGAAATTGGTATTCATAACTTTGATCCACATTAGAGGTTAATGCAGCCTTTATAACCCCCAAGGTTGCTGCAAACAATCCTGGATACCTTTTCTGGTCCTGATCCTTACTCTTTGACGCCGTATTTTCAGTCCTCGCTCTCACGTTTATACCTCATTAGTGCTTAGTAACGTATAAACTCTAACCAAAAAACATTAAGTAAATATTAAATTTGAACAAATTAATCAAATTAAATATGGTTTGATAGCAATAAAGTCAAAATTCTTGCTAACAATGAGCGAATTGAAGATTTGATTAAGAGGCGAATGTAATCAATGGAAGCTAGTCGCGTTAGCTGATACCCGAGTGATTTAATTGAAGAACGTGGTTGCCGCAAGGCGACAACCCGAGTGATTTTGTCAATTCTTGGTCACTTAAGAACAGGGATTCGTTACCCCGTTTACTGTACAAGAGGAAGGCGGTGTACTTTGATTATTAACCACGCCGGGTGTTAAGCTGATCGCCGATGCGGTCTGTCCTGTTACAGTGATGGAGCTGGCATTACCCGTGAAATCAATTTCATTAGTGGAGGTCAGTGCTGTGATACCGGAAGCAATTGTACCGGGAGTGCTATTGGTGTTTGCAACGTCAATTGAGGAGCCATTCAACGTAGTGATAACATTAGCCCCTACAGGACCATTGAGTAACATACCATAAGCCCCTAAACCACTTACATTTCCGCTAACATTAACCGATGAATTTAATAGACTTCCCGTAGTGCTGCCAACGAGGGTTGAGCCATTAATGCCCACTAAGAGCAATGGTGCCTCACCAGTACTATTTACCTTAATTGTTGAATTATCCAAACTAAAATTACTGGAGACGCTGACACCACTAATCGTTACTCCTTCACCTAGCACGTTTACAGTGGAGTTATTCAGTACAAGATCCGCTAAACTACTCACACCGGTGATGCTAGAAGAAGTACCTTGAACAGTGACATTAGAATTATTAAATTGGGTCTGCGCAGTATTTAGAACACCAATGATGCTACTCGTTGTAGAACCAGTTGCGGTAATGGATGTATTGGTGATCGTTGTTGTTCCAGTTGCAAAAGCCCCAAGCAGACTGGATGCTCCATTTGAATTAGCCTGAATAGAAGAATCTAATAACTGCAGCGTTTGACCTTGGACACCAAGGATATTATTTGCCGATGAACCCGACATCTTAATAGAAGAGTTTTCTAACGCAACGTTATTATTGAGAGAAGATACTCCGGTCATCACCACTGAGCCTGAGTTGCTTGAAGTCACACTTATATTGGTAGCAGACAGTCCTACTGGGCCTGATCCGCTGCTCACCCCAAATAGCTGGCCATTCCCAATGATAAATATCTGAGAGCCTAGAACTTGAATTGAACCTGTATTACTGAGGATGCCAATGGCACTTTGCGGTGCTGTATCGAGCGTAGTAATTGCCCCACTACTGGCAAGAATAGCTACCCCTTGAGCAAAAATATTATTTTGAGCAAAAAGTCCCCAGGCTTGCCCTATATTAGAGATGACACTAAAGGTAGAATTGTACGCGAAGATAGAGTTCGCTGAGACCGCATAATTGTTGAAAATTTTCGTCGCAGTATCAGTAATTCTAATGTTGCTGTTAAAAATTTTAGCAATGTTTTGTGCAAATACACCGATAGGGTCATCACTTGACGAAAGCTCAATAAGCGAATTTAGGACGGTTACATCATTAAGCCCATAAAGACCATACTGTGTGCCTTTTCCAGTCTGCTGTATTACCGAATTATACAGAAACAAATCCAACCCTGAAGAAACGCCTGCATAGAAGATATCTCCCGATCCCTGGACATTTAGGAATGAGCTGCCTACTACCACGCCATTATTACCACTCACTGCATAGGCGCTACCGGCCGCATTTTGATTGGTTACCGAAATAATGCTATTTAAGGCGATGGCTTGATCTTGACTAAGAATGCCATAAGCATCACTTGAATTGGCTGTTTCTCTTGGTGTTGCCGAGACGTTAATACTTAACGCATCGACAACCGCATTATCACCCGTATAGAGGCCAAACACTTTGGGTGCCCCTGTGCCGGTAGTAAACAGCGCAACATCTTTTGCAAGTATACTGCCTCTCGCTCCCACTGCGGCTACTGCATCGTATCCTGTTCCAGTGATAAAGGCAGGGATAACTTGATTCGTATTGTTAACCTGTAAATCTGCAAGAGCCCCTGTGCCCAACCACCATAGACCACCTACAATCAAAGGACGGTTGGTTCCGCTAGCCGGTTGGGAAAAATCAAAAGTGCGTCCAAAAAGGCTTTGACCATTATATAGATAGATAAATCCATTTGTACCAGTAGTAGAAGGTAAGGCATAAGTCCCCGTAGCAAGCCATAATGACGCATTAGGAGCGGCTGAATTAATACCATCGATTACACTTTGGCTAAGATCTGAGCAAGGATTGTCTGCGGTACAACTCGAGAAATCAACGAAGGCTTGATTCATTCCTAAAGGGCTGAAAAACCAAACGTTAGAAGCTAAATCAAAGGTAGCCCCTGTCGGTACGAACGCTTCTCTAACAGGTGTGACCAATCCATAGGATTGACGTGCTTGGTGCCGAATAATCGGCTCTTCCATGCGGTTGCTTATTTGGTTAACTTGCGTGTGGTCTGGGCCGCCAAAACTGTAGCGTAAGCCAACGGAAAAGCGATTTTTATTTTGATTATCATAATTATTTTGTAAGAGGATTGAGGCATTGCGATTGAAATAAATTTCAACGTTAGCTTGCACACCACTTACTTTTCTCGCATTAGGAAAGTCAAAATAATACCCTCCGCCACGTAACCATCCGCCTTTCAACAAAGGGATATAGACCCCTGCCTCTGCTTCTCCGCCATTGCCAATCTGGGTGGTTAAACCCACGGGGGTGTCTACCCAGCTATGACCTTTACCCAAAGCAAGGTATTTCACACTTTGCCTTGTGTAGTTTAAGTACGATTGAGGAAGCTGGGAGGCCATCAGAGTAGCATAAATATGCTGACGTTTCTCGACCGGGAAATACCCTTGAACGCGCAGCTCATAATTGTTGAATAAAAGTTCTATTCCAGGATTTAATAGCCAGGCTTGACCGTGTTTTTTGATATGCTGATTGTCTGCAAATAAGTATCCACCCAGGATAGCGCCATTATTCCCCCAACTAAGCAGATGGCGTGCGCCAGCGCCAAGACTCAAGACATGATTATTCCTCTCACCGGCGAAAAAGCTGCCATCAACAAACCATAGCTTGTTCCCCGTGCCAAAAACAGGCACCATGGCATCCACAAATCCTGAGAGCTGGCTTTGACCGCCGGCTAGACCCTGGGTAGTATAACGATTAGTCCAAGGTTTGGCTGAAGGGGAAAGCAGAGTAACCTCATGACTCCATGCTTCTGCACAGAATACCGTTAAAGCAGCAATGAGGGGGTTTAACTTTAACACGTGCCTTGGCATAAGATTATCCCTAACCTAATATAAAAAGTCCTCCCTGTTATTTATCATAGAATTATTATGGGGTATAGAGGAAACGACTTTTTTTCAGCACAGTCAGCGCGACCTGGATGATAACCCTTAAAATGGGCCTAGCTTTTTGCAAGTGAAAAAACTAGTAAAACAGGTGGCAGGCACAGCGCTAAAGGAGTAACATCGCTCTTTCGCCTCTAGAATGGCGTTATCTGCTACTCGAAAGTAACTGCCGATCCAAATATAACCGAGACTATCCATTGCTTTGCATTGCCACCATGGGCGGATGGATTGCCCATTAACCAACGCATCGCAATCCTCTCGAGTGACTCTGCATGTTCTTGGGCGCTTACTCTCTTTTTTGCATAATGTCATTGCATTGCGCATAGAAGACCATTCGCTGCTACTGTAAGCCATGAAGTTTTTCTCAGTAAGATCACGGGAATTGCATTGCCAGACCACCATGTCGATTGCTGCATGCGGTGAAGAAATCCAGAGAGTTAAAAAAAGTGCCGGTATCCCTTTAGATAAATGCATGATTTTCTCCCTAACTTACCTGAACACCTACTGCATTAAGAGGACATATTAATTAAAGTGTAATCCAAATAATCAATCATGATGTCTAGAAATTTTCCAAAATGTAGTCGGATGCCATATTCTGCTTATCTCTGGGGGCCGCTGCAACCTAGAAAAGAGATTAAATATCGGATATTCTTGCCGCCCATAGACTAGAATGGATTAACCCATTAAGTAAGCGCTAATAAGCTGAATTTAAAATCATTTGCTTGAATGTTACACAGTGCATGGCAGCCCGAGGTCGATTTATTGGAAACTTTAATGCAAAAAAAATCCTCTAATAATGTTCAACGACTCATTGTATTTTTTTACATGGTAATACTGTGCGCTCCTCTGATCGTAGTATCCACTCAAGCTAAACTCTTTGATTCTTTTTCAGTCAATGAAAATACGAAACCCGTTGCTCGTCCGTCGCAACGCGTGAAAGGATTTTTTAATCGAGAATGGCAGTCTTTTGGGGAGCAGTTTTTCCTGCAAAAACTGGGAGGATTGCGTTCTTTTTTGATTCTTTCTTATAACGAAGCAATGCATCATTTATTCCGAATAAATCCTCAGAAAAACTACCTCAGGGCGGCACAATTTGGCTATTACCCAATGGATACGATCGTTCGATTAAACAATGATGTGATTCATTATGAGGCTTTTCGCCCCCATTACCAACGTGCAGCGCGTCGGTTGCATGTGCTGCAAAATTTGTTTGATCATTATGGTGTAAAATTACTCGTTGTCCTAGCACCTTCGAAGGTACAAGTCTATCCAGAGTATGTCGCTTCCTATCTTATAGCTCCTCCTGACATTATTCGGAATAAGGTGTTGAATTATGGTGATGTTTTAGCGGAAAATGGCGTTAATGTGCTTAATATCCAGCGTATTTTCTCTGAGAAAAAATTAAATTCCGCATGGCCTTTCTTTACTGACACGAGTTTTCATTGGAGCTTTTGGGCAAGTTGCCTTGTAACCAATGAAATTTTACACAAAGCGGAGGCTTTAACTGGACAGCCTTTTTTTGACATTGATTGTTCGCATGTTTCCTACGAGAAAGCTAAGTGGCAAGATAGAGACATTGCTGAAATTCTGAATCTCTTTTCTAAAGAAACGATTATTGGAAAAGCTCCTTTTCCAATAATCTCGCCGAAATCCACCCCAAAGAGCAGCCGCGAGTACAAAATTGCCATCGTAGGAGACAGTTTTTCAGAACATATCATTTATACGCTTACAAAAGCGCTTCCGCTTTTAAGTTGGAAACCAAATTGGTTAACGTTCTATTCTTATTTCCAATCTCGCCAAATAGTGCTGCTCAATGGAAAGAGTAAGCAGACTTCGTTTGATAGGGAGCGGGTTTTACCTGAGCTATTGAAAAAAGAATTGGTCATCTTAGAAGTCTATGATGCCAATGTGGTTCGCGATGCTAACGGCATTAACAATATGGAATACGGTGCAACTTGGTTTTTATTAAATAAATTATTGCCAGAACTCAATGATGGGGCAATGAATCCAAGAAATTTTCTGACAAGTGGCTGGGAAGCCATCGGCAATAATGGGTGGCGTACGACAAGTAAGTCAGCAAATTTTGTGATAAGAACAAACCAAAGCGGTGAAACCACCCAATTGTTACTCGATATCGAAAACCGATCCACGAAAGAAAAAGGGCCCCATGCACTGACTTTTTCGATTGATGGACAGCCCATTCACTCTCTCAACATCCATCCAGGTCGTCAAACCCTCAAGCTATTAGTGCCCAATACTATGCAATCACAGTTATCCGATCCGTTGTTAACAGAAATAACCTTATCCAGCAACACTCAGCCTTTAGATCTCGTTTTGCATCATGCGCAAATAACGGGTACCGGAAGAAAAATCGCAAATCATCAAAGTCCCTTTCATCAAGAAGAACCAGCCAGTCAGCCCATCAATACGATTGATTTATTTTCAAATGAATCTTATGAAAATTTAGACGTGGAGGGATTAAGTGCAATGGAAAGCAATGGCAAAGAAAACTGGTGCTGGGGCTTAGGTCCAGAAACAAAAATCCGATTTTATGTTGATCCTCAACTGCCTGATTCTGCTCGACAGCTATTATTAACATTTGGCTTTAAAAATGGGATGTCGCCTAAGCAAGCGGTAACTGTTCGACTGAATGGAAAGGATATCCTTTACTTTCCCTCTCAAGAAATCAATAAGCAACAACAGGTAGATAGGCGCTTAAAAATAGTGACTCAAAAGGGAGTTAATGTTTTAGAGTTTATCTACAACGATTGGAATCATCGAAAACAAGAATTTAGCAATACCGGAGATCCTCGACAACTTGCTGTTGCATTCATGAATTTGTCTTTGCAGGGAGCGAACAATGAGACGCTTACAAAAAATTAGCCGAGGAGAAAACGATGTTATTTAACTCTCCTTTTTTTCTTCTGCTTTTTCTGCCGTTATTTTTGATTTTTTATTTTTTGATGCCGGGTATACGATTACGCAATATGCTCATTGTAGTATTTAGTGTGGTTTTTTTTGCTTGGGGGGATCCTATTTTTATTGAGTATGTCATTGCTGGAACCTGGATAGATTATCTAATCATTAAAAAGGTATTGTCCAATCCCAATCGCAGTGAACAACTGAAAAAAGGGGCGCTAATTCTTGCTATTCTACTCAATGTCGCAGCGCTGTTATTTTTTAAATACGCTAATTTTTTCATTGACCAATTTGAGCCGCTATTCCATTTAACGGGTATCTCCAAACCTTCATGGTACCCAGTAGCACTCCCTTTGGGAATCTCATTTATTGCCTTCCATAAAATTAGTTTTATGGTTGACCTGTATAAACATCGAACCGCTCCTCCAGCCTCATTCGTTGATGCATTGGTCTATATCCTTTTTTTTCCACAGTTAATTGCAGGTCCTATTGTTCGTTATCAGGAAATTAACCAACAAATTAGACTACGCTTACACAGCAGCGAAGATTTTTTAGCTGGGATGTTTCGTTTTACTTGCGGATTAGGGAAAAAAGTATTGATTGCTGACCCTTGCGGTGAAATAGCAAATACTGTTTTTGCCCTGGCTCCTGGAAGTTTACCCGTTTATGATGTTTGGATAGGAGCCATTGCTTACACTATTCAAATTTATTTCGATTTTTCCGGCTATTCGGACATGGCCATAGGCTTGGCTAGAATCGTAGGATTTAAGTTCCCAGAAAATTTCAATCAACCTTACCTTGCCAAAAGTGTAACCGAGTTTTGGCAGCGCTGGCACATGACGCTCTCCAACTGGATGCGGCTTTACCTCTATATTCCTCTTGGCGGAAATCGAGTCCAACCTTGGCGTATGTACCTTAATTTATGGATTGTATTTTTAATTTCGGGATTTTGGCATGGGGCCTCATGGACTTTTATTGTGTGGGGCGCTTACTATGGTTTTTTTCTCACAATAGAAAAATTTTGTTCAGCACGCGGATGGGTCCCTACTATTCCAAATTGGATGAAAAGACTATTCACTCTTTTTATTATTATAAACGCGTGGGTATTGTTTCGAGCAAGTTCACTGGAGTATGCGTGGAAGTTTATGGGGCGCATGTTAGGCGTAGTCCCTCAATCACTGCCTACTAGCCAGCCTCTGGCCGTTTTATTTGCTGATCATGATTTAGCGACATTAA
This sequence comes from Legionella maceachernii, assembly GCF_900167045.1. Taxonomy (GTDB): domain Bacteria; phylum Pseudomonadota; class Gammaproteobacteria; order Legionellales; family Legionellaceae; genus Tatlockia; species Tatlockia maceachernii. The sequence continues at coordinate 56,556 of NZ_FUXJ01000016.1, forward strand.
TAATAGGCGTATTGATTGCGTTAATTCCATCACCGCAATGGCTTGTGCGTTTTGCTACCGTTGAAGAGTCTATTTCAATAGGCGTGTTACGCTGGGTATACGGCAATACCTTGTTTTTAACCTCTGTAGCTAGCATCATGGCCTATGGGAGTACGACCTTTCTTTACTTTCATTTTTAAAAAGATTAATTCGATAAAATTGCCTATTCCTCGACCCTAGGGTGGCTTTGGGTGATCAAGATCTCTCAACTCTTTATATTATATTACTTCAGCACGAATGGGACTTAATGATCAACAATTGCAGCTTAGTCCTTTGTCTGGAAGTTTGTTTGCCCTAAAAACAACCTCTAGAGGCCTCTCGGAACCTTATTTCATTCAAATCCCGCCACAAGTAGTAAAAGAATATCCAGTTGATTGAATTTTGATCATTCAATGGTTATACTAGCTTATCTGTCTTATTTTTGAGCAATCTCCATGTACACACGATCTGAAATAAAGTATCCCTTTCTTCGCCGAGTTACTGAAAATGACTATCAACGCGTTTGGGAAATATGGATGCAAGACCATATTATTCAATGGATGTCTTTCACAAAAAAAGAATTAAATGCTTTTAAAGAAACATTCAACCGCCTTAATCAACAAAGCGATATCTACGTGATGGTCGATTTCATTAATGAAGGAGAGACCATCGTAGGTGTACGCCGTATTAAGTATCTTTCAGGGCCGTATGACCATGTGGCAGAGTTTTGCTCAATGGGTGTTGATGCCCAATACCTGAATAAAGGGTATGGCAAAATTTTTTGGAAAGAATTTGAAGAAATCGTAAAACAAAATCCCAAAATTAAGTGTATACGTTTCACTCAAAGCGGAGGCAATAACAAAGCGTTTCATTTGTCAGACTCAATAGGTTACCAAGCGGAAGCCGTATTTCCAGATTGGTTGCAGCGATCTGGAGAGGTACCAGAGAGTCATTATTATCTTATTGAGCGTTTCAGTTATAAAATTATCGATCCTGAGTTAGTTGAAAAAGCTAAATTAATACCGTCTAAAAAATACCAACCTCGACTTCCCGATCTTTTAGATAAAACTTCAAGTCAACTGACAGTACAACTTGTAAACAATAAGGTCCAGGTCTTTCAAGAAAAAGACCTCATTCTTGATTTTGATTTTTATCCTGATGAGAGTGTTATTCAACACATTGCCTTTCTTGAAAATATTAAACTGCATCATGAAGATAAAAGGCTTTGTACCACTGCATTAAGACAAGCATTACATTTCCTGACGGTTCAAAACCAAGTAAAAAAGCTTGAGTTGTTTACCCATGAAGACAACGTTATCGCACTTTGTGAAAATCTAGGGTTTTGGGTTCGAGGTGAAAAAATTGCTTCTTACTGTAATGAGAGTGAGTATTTCAACGAATTGGGTGTGGAGTACAGTTTTTTTGATGTTGAAGAGGCTAAATCTTTAGTAAGGAGTTTTAAGAAAAATGAGGTGCTTATCTTAAAATTAAATGAATTGCAGCAGATCATCAATTCCCTTAAAGAGCAGAACGTTTGTGACCAGTTAGGGCAAAATTATCTGGCTAATATTGTTTACCAAATAGTTCGTGACGAGCTTTTACAACAAAAACTATTTGTATCTTTAGAAGACAAACCATGGGAAAAAGTGCTAACCGAATGCCCAGAGGTATTTGCCCAGGCCGCTAGAGAATTGCGAACGATTTTATCCGTTTTACAAAAACCACAAAAAGAAGAAACAAGGCCTTTCTGTCTGGGAATATTTAAAGCATTTAAACCTGAAATTTCTGATCAAGATATTGACACTCAAAATTCATTTGGAAAGCGATAGGTGTAGCAAAGCTCACCCTGCAGTAGTTGATGTCTTGAATTCATTCAGAACCCTTTAATAACCGTACCAAGATTTAAATCGAATTTTTACCGGGATACCATGAATCTGGTATTGTTGGGGTATGGGATTCACTGTTTTAATTGTCACCACCAATTTATTTTGCCGAGTGGCTAATGGATTGATTTCATTCAAAGGAGTGATTTCCGCGTAACCTGATTCGCGAGTAATATACCCTTTTTCGGTATTGCCATTTGGAAATTCCACAAGCACTTCTCGACCTTTGTAGATTTTGTCTAAAAATTTAGGGTCAATGTAAGCGGTAATGCGTAGATTTTTGTGCGTTACAAGGGTTAGTAATACTTGTCCACCAGAGACAAATTCATTAATGACATTTTAAGTCTTTATCGTCTCCATTTTGGTTTTTCTTTAGATAATTATCACGCCAGTGGATTTGAGTGCGCTTGCGAAAAAGCAGGCTGATGTGTGTTGAATAATACGTGTGTATTAGAGTAACAAGTTAATACCTCGGCATAAAGAAGCTGTAAAATCAATTAGAGGGCTTAAGAACATTTAAGTATATTGTCATACGATTCACCTTCTGTTCTTGGTGGCAGCTTCAATTCAAAATCCAGCTTATCTGATTTGAGACGAAATTGACTTTCCATCAGCTTGAGTACTTTTTCACGGGTTTCTGGCTTTTTAATGGTGGAAAGTAAGAGGCTGGCATCGGTAGGATCAAGTTGACCTTTTGGAGCAAGCGCGTTCAAGCAGTGCATAGGATTAACGCCAAGCTCAAGGATTTCAGCTGCCTCTTCGAAATGACGTCCTTCACTATAACCTTGGAGAACGTAAGCAAGAGTCGTTTGTGTATTGGATTTGAGAGGATTTTCTGCGGTGGCCAATTCTTTAAGATTAATGGAAAATTTATCCAGCAAACCAGTGACTAGGTCGTGCTGAGCTGATTTTGCAGCGGCTTTTAGCGCATTAGGATAATAGCGGGTTTTGTCTACCAATTCATACAGGAGTGCAGCTTGGTTGGTGGCGGCTAATCCTTCAATGATTAATGGTAGATACTTTATTCCACCACGGGAATTTAACGCCGCACGGACTTGAGTTTCGTTACCTGCCAAAGCATACCCGTAAGCAAGATAGGCTTTAAGGTCATCATTGCCATTTAGGTTGGCTATTTCTTTGGAGTTTTTTGCGCGAGCATAGCCTGTTGCGGCGGCTGGAAGAAGCTCAGGATGGTCAACAAGTACTTTTTTTACCAGTTCATTACGACCTCCAAGCGCATAACCATACACTCCATCCCAGAGACTTCCACCTTCTTGCGACAGTTTATTGACAGCCTCCTCGTCCCCCTCATACCCTTTTTTCACCATCAGGTTAAAGCCATTTTGATAATAGTTCAGTTCATACAGGGTCGTCATGATCGTGTCCAAGGAATAGTCATTTTTTAAAAATATAACCTATAAAGTGTGCAAAATAAAGGCCGTCAGAGAGCCCTGTGATAAAAAGATTGGGTCTTTTACAGTACATAATGCCTCTTTTTTTAGCGAAGTTCCAGCCGCAGCTTAGCAAAAGAAAAACGACAAAAGTGCGGAAGAATATCAAAAAATAAAACACTAGCGCAAATTTATGTTAATAAAGCCTTAAGTTTAACCACTTATAATTGTAATTGAACTATATTTTTACAGTATTCCATATTTTTACATTCAATGCAGGGGGCTGTTTAATGAATCCCGAGCAATATACTAGGTTAATTTCCGATTACCTCGCAGGAAAAACAGAGGAAAACGATATCCCTCTATGGATTGTTAAATACAATCAAGCATTTAAAGCAGCAACAAAATACCTGGAAAAAAACACCAGGCATGATGTGTTTAATCTTGCTGCAATGGGTGCGGGGGATGAAGTAACGCGGAATAAACAGCAAGCAAATATTGCGTTATTACATCAGTTTCTCGATCAAACCATAACAAATACCGATCCACCTCATTTCTTAGAAAAAGCCGCTCCAGGTATTAAAGCTTACTTACTTGATCCTGCCCTCAAAGCAGCTGAGCAGCCTTTATATATTTATGATGCCCCCGACAATTTAAGCATCCGCGAAAAATACGCGCGAGGACTACTCACCGATAAACACTGGGTGACTGATCTCGATTTACAACGTATGTTGAAACTGACTGATCTCAGCGAAAAAGTCAAAGTAATGCCGCTGTCAGTGGATAGCATTGGGGCTACTTTGGCTTTAGCAAAACAAGATATTGAAGCTGCGAAAAAAGACAAGCTTGTCTACAATGAGAATACTGGAATTTACACTATTCCGCTCATTTTAAATCGACCCAGCAGTGAAAAAAGCGGTGCTGCCCATTGGGTTGCCGCGCAAGTCTACTATCATCCTGTAAGTGGTGAGATAAGTTATCAAATCGATGATAGTTTGGGCTTATCCAAAGAAATGGAACAAGAATATAAACGAATCATTGAAGAAGCCATTAGCTATGATGACGGTTTTCATCGCGCATTTAAGGGGCATCCTCTCGTCAATGAAGAGGGGCAGCATGTTCCTAAATGTTCAATAACAGGTCACGCCAGTCAAACCGATGGCTATTCTTGTGGGTACCGCGCTTTGCACAGCCTCCTGCAAAACCCAGACATACGCGGAGAAAATTTAGCTGCTGAGGGCTACGCAAGCATTGATGCTTCAGGCGCTGATTTTAGTAAGGCACTTGTCAAACAGTTTTATCAGGCGCAATTAAAGGATTTAGAGCTTCCTTATGACGTTTATAGTGTCTTCGCTCGCGATGAACAATTCAAACCACCTGTGGTGAGCAAGCCAACTATCGTAAGAATTGATGATGAAAAATTAAGTGAGTTCCTCAATGAGTTAAAACCTCAGGTGACTGCAGCCCCCACTACTATTGATGAAGCGGTATCAAAAGGGGTCGGTGCTTATGCTCCTGGCCAGGATCTACTAAGTTTCCCTATGGGCGCTAAAAGTGAAGGACTTGATGCCATTCAATATGAGCAATACTTTTCTGATATCACTGAGGCGGTTCACAAAACAGGGATACCTGTTCCTGTCCTGCTTTTAACGCATAGTGATAGTGAAGCTTTAAAAGGATTGAATAACTTTTTAGCGGCTTCTGAGACCATTCCTTTTAATGCGTTACAAATCAATATCGATCTTGAAAAGAAAGATGACGTCGATCTTTTCGTAAAGAATCTACAATTAGCATTAACCAATTTGTCTCGACATGACTTGGCCAAGCTACAAATTTCGGATGACCAAGAGGTCTTAACCAAAGAACATTATGAGCAGTTGCGCGACTTTATCGCGGCAGAGCAGATTGCTGTCACCATTGAATTACCTGAAGCAGTTAAAAAGACAGATCTGCAAAGGCAAATTGACAGTACAACCGCAATTAATCGTCGAAATAAGAACAGTGATTTTCTGAAAGCGGCGTTAAGCAAAGAAGCCGAAGTTGAGCAACAGCGACAAGCGCGTCCAATTCGTGCCCGTGGGAAGATGACTTATACAGTAAGTATTGATCTTGAACAGTCTCAAAACATCAGCGAAACGGTTGTTGTTTCTCCCACGTCAATCCAGCAGAAAGAAGTAAAGAAGTACGGCGGTTTTGCAGGATTAACTGTATCTGATCTTCGCGAGGCCATTGAATCGAAAGAAGACAATGCCTTTGCTAAATTCGAAAAGGTTGCTGGTGGATTTAAAAAAACGGATTTTGTTCAGTTTTGGAATACGCTGAGTAGCAATATGGCTGTAGGCAATTTGCAGTTGGGTCAAGGAAAGCCTGCTGGAAAAGCACTACCTGGTATGACCCACATGGGCCAAGTCGTTCACGTTAACCCACAGCTTGATGGATTTACGGACAGTGCATTAATCCATCTCGTTAAATATAAAGAATATTTTCAAGATGGCAATGGTATTAACGTTGATCAGTTACCAAGAGGATTCCTATTAATACCGGATCCTGAGAACGCCAAAGCCGTTTTACTTCATTATGACCCAACAAGCGATGCAACGAGCTCTCTTGCTCCTCAGTTTGTTGTTAAACCAGCCATAGAGGCTGTCGGCATTGATACTGCAGACAAATTATTATCCACTGCAGCAGCACCTGAGAGTTTAAAATCGCTATGGAAAACCTTACAAGGAAAAGAAAAGTACTCACGGGAAACAAGCGAGACTTTTCGCCAATACCTGCCGCAACTATTAACACTCGATGGACCTCAATTAGAAACAGTCATGAGGCTTTGTGGCGGTGTTGAAGGATTTAACTACACAACCCTTGCTTTTATTTTTGAAAACTTAGAACAAGCAAAACTTTCTTATGCCGACAATTATGATGAGGCGCACGAAAAATCCTTGGTTTCCACTGAATGGATGAAAGCCGCTTTTCCCGAGCTTGAAGACAGAAAAGCCTTTGTCACTTTAGCCAATGCAATCAAACCTCATGGGGTGGCAGAGCATCCACTTCTCACTTTACTCGAAGTCGGTGCAGCACCAGAATTACGAGAACAAATGGTTCAAGCAATAAAGGATTATCAGTTAACGGATAATGAGCTCAATGGGCTTTTAGCGATACATGATAAGTATGGGAATGGTGGTTTAGAAAAGCTTTTAAACAAATGGAAAGAGATCAACAAAATTGAACCCTTAACCAAACTTCCTGCTCTAGTAAAAAATACCTCTGCTTACGAAAAACTATTAGTAAGCGATGAGACCTTACAAGCGGTTCAAGCAATCAGCGCGTTTGATAAAAATAAAAAACAATGGTGGGATAAGCTTTATGGCGCCCATGTGCCACAAAATGATGATTTCTTATCCGTTTATAAAAGCTTCAATGCGTTTGCCAATGCAATGGATCAATACGGGCTACTTTTTTATGACCTATCTGGCAAAGACAGCAAATCGTTGTTTAAAGGGGCAGGGAATTTACCTGCAACCGTAGGTAGAATGCTTAGCATCTTAAACCTTTGTAATGCGGATGATAGAAAATTGCAATGGGAAGCAATCAGTGAAATTGATCTATCTTCCAAAGGTGCTTTAAGGGCAATGACTTATGCTAAGGCTAAGGATCCAGATCAGGCATGTGGCTTTGTTGTACCCGAAATGGCATTAAGCCCCGGAGGGGCACTTGCTGCTAAATTATATAACCATCAAATTCAATGGTGGCATGTTTCTAAAGCCGAGCCTAGGGATCAAGCTCAAATATTTTATCGCTTCCTTGCTTACCAAAACGATCGGTATTCCTTGTCTTTTTACAATGAAGCGAAGGCTAAAATCGATAAGTCATCCTTGTCTGATAAGGCGAAGAAACAACTCGCTGCCTTATTGCTTGCATCGACTACTGGGGATAATCATCGTTTCTATGCTGAAAATCCTAAAACAGCGATGGCGTATTGGGACTCTATTCTGCGTGAAATAGCGGACGTGAAAGCCCCCATTGAAAAGGTTAGGGAGCAAGTACAGGAAGAAGCAGTAAGAGCGCTTTACAATTTAGGCGATATCCCTTCATTACCAGTCCTCGAGCGCTTAGTTAAATTATCCATGGCACCGTTTCATGAGATCGGATCGGGGGATTTAGCCGGTGCTGGATTAATGAAAGCCTTTGGAGGAAAAAGCCGGTTAGAGAAAGAGGCTGATATACTTAAAGAATGCAATAATCGATTAAAACAATTACTTAAGACTTATAGTAATACCATTTACCTTGGCATGAAATTCTACGGCGATGCTGACTATAAAGCGCAGTATGATGCAGTAAAAAAAGATGAAAAAGAGAAGCCAAAAGAAGGTAGAGTCAACCTTTTTGAACATCATTTGGATGTGAGTGAAGCCATTGTTAAAAAGGACACTGAAGACCAGAAGACGATTGGAAATATTTTGCTTGAGCAAATTAGTACCTTCCACCTCGGAATCGGGGATATTGATGGGTTGGCGAAAGCAATTCAATTTGCCAGGGGAAAGAAGACCGATACCCGTGTTTATCCGCAAAACCATCCGCTAGCCGGTAGGGAAATTCCTGCCACTGAATCTCAAGAGATTGGAGTACTGAGAAACGGTTTTTTTCAGCCCAATAGCAATTACCTTGTTTCCCTGAAGGCCCGTAGAAGTGATGCATTGTTGCATCTTGTTTACTTATACCCAGAGGACCATCCCAAAAACGGCCAAGCGATCCCTGAGACGCTCGCAGCGGAAGCAAAACCAGTATTTCTCTATCCTGATGAATATCCAAACAAAGGGGAGATTATCCCGGAGAATGTGGATTCGTCGACGATACCCAATGCAGTTGAAGGTGCAATCCTTGTTTATCCTAATGGTGAAAGGGTTCCTGAGTTTGGCATTTATAAAGAGGGTGAGCCTCGTCCAGTATTAAAGCAAGTGTTTGTTTATCCTGAGGAACATGAACAGAAAGGGCAAATTATCCCGGAGGGAGAGCTTGTCAATGTAGAAAATCATGTTGAAGGCTGGATGTATGTTTATCCAGAGGGGCATGATCTTGCAGGACAAAAAGTTGCAGGGCTTGATATAGTAAAAGACCAAGCATCTGTAGCGCAATTTAAAACAGTAAAACTCTATCCCACTGCACATCCTCTCAAAGGACAAGTAATTCCTACAGAAGAAGAGCGCGTTGCTTTGCCCAATGCAGTTGCTGCGTGGGCTTATGTTTATCCTGAAGGCCATGAGCACGCAGGAAAACGAATCGAAGAACTAGGCGTTGCACAGGACAAAGAACAATTACCTCCAGCGCCTATTTTTGAAGTCTTAAGGGAGGTGTATTTCTACCCTAAAGGCCATGAGAAAGCAGGCCAACAAGTTCCTTTTGATGAGAAACAACCTGTTGGGGCGATTTTGAAGGTCGCCTATTGTTACCCTGATTCGCATCCTGACGCCGGCAAGATCATTGAGGGTAAGGTTTTTGAAGTTAAAAAGGCTAATGCACAATATATTTTCCCTGACGGTGAACGTAAAGGGCAAGTCGATTATTACATCGAAGGGATTGAACTCCGACAACCTGAAACTTACCCCGAAGGCCACCCTAAAGCAGGACAGCTCTGTGATTTCTTCATGGAAACTGGACGTGATGGCACATATAAGTACAGCCCTTTTGCTGAGCCCCTATTCGACTATGCGTTGCGATTTCTTAAAGACATAGAAAATCCGCAAAAACCTGAAGGAAAAGGATCACTTACGGCCGAAGATTTAACGCAATTCCTCTTTGCTGTGAGTGACAGAATTGAAGTGATGGTTCCAGAGCTCGAACGTCAACAAGTAATCACTCGGGAGCGAATGAATAAGGAACTTGAGCCTGTTTTGCAAGAGAATGAAAAGAAACGCCAAGAGATTGAAGAGGAATTGATTAAGCTAAGGGAACGCTTGGCTGAAGTGGCAGAGAAAGAACCGTTGGATCAGGATGAAATACAGAAAATTTCTCTCCAAATGATGGATCTTTCCCAGAAAACGCCTCTAGATCCTGTTGTCAATGAACCTCAGCTTATAAAAACCGTCTTTACAAAAGAAGGCAAAATCTTTAGAGACCAATTACTCGACTTTGTGGAAGAGCGCTTCGGAGCCCATTTTGCTAAAGATTTTTTTGCACGACAACGAGCTGGAGAACCTGCACCCGAGGTTCGTCTTGTTATTGATAGAGAGTTTATTGACGGCAATCTCAAGTCATTAGTGGAATCACTACGGCAATATTATGATGATCCGAATAATCCAGCGACCGATAAGCAAATTGATCTTGTTTTATTGTTGAAAGCAGTTTGTTCTGGTTTAAGCCATACTGAGCGGTTGCAGTTACTTCAGTTTTTAAATCAACCGAGGCTTAAAGAAGGAACGAAGCTTGATGAATTCATCAATCTTTTGAAAGCCATCAATCAAAACGGTTCAAGTAGTTTCATTTACTTCGTACAAACCGCGGAAAAATTTGAAAAACCCGTGACCCAATTAGCTGAAAAGGCCACTTATTTTCTCACCAAAGCGCTCCCGCAGATTCGGGAAACTGAGAAAAAATTCAATAAAGCAATCAGCGAAATTGATGTGGTTGACTTAGCTATTGACGTTGTATTAGCGGCTAATGTCGGTGAGTTAACACGTGAAATTGATATCAATCCGGTATTGACCAATGCCTATTCGCAATTAAAAGTGGCATTGGACGACAGCAAGCCTTCGGTCCAAGCCATCGACCTTGCTATTCGCAATTTAGGCATTTATGTCGAGGTCGATAAAATTGAGGGCATGCGTGAGCTCAAAGATCATCTGGAATGGTTACAACAACCTGAAACCGAGCCTTATGAAATTACCCCTGCCAGTGAAAAAATAGAACGAATCCCGAAAAAGAGTACGGGAGGCGCTCTGGCTAAAGGACTAGGAGGTCTTTTAGGATGGAAAGCAATGGAGGATTTGGGCTATGAAGAGAAGAAGGTCCATATACCCGCTGTTATGGGTGTAAGGCCGAAGGTAAAAACAGCCGACAGTGCATTGCTACAAAGAGTAGCTGGAGTTTTAGGGCAGCGTGAAGGGGAAGCGAAGTCTTATACTTATGCGTTTGGCGAAACGTTCTCGCTCATCGGTCGCTTAGTGGAAAAATATTCCGGTGCGAAATCTCAAATCTTGGATCATACCCGTCACTATTTGAGCTTTAATACCGCCGATGGCAGCCAAATTGAAGAAGCATTCTCAAACATTGGCAAGCTAAAACGGGAATTTGAAGCCTTAGAAGATCAAAATTTGGTTATCGCGCTTTGCGAGCATTTCGGCGAAGTGGGGAGCAAAGAGAGCCATTTTAACTACCAACATCTTCTAGCTATCTTTAAAGGTGCTGCGCCTTTTGAAAATTACCCTAATCTTTCTCCTGAAGCTAAAAAACAAATTTTAAGCGTTGTTGTTTCATTATTGAATAATGATAGACCTTGCGAATTGGAAGACATTAAGGATCTTATTGATCGCTGTCATAACAAAGAAACGGGCGAACTTTATCAAGCGATGCTTGGCACTGTGTTTCAGAATGCGCCGTTTCCTTCCTTTGACGCAATGAATGGATGGTTTACCCACGCCGTAGAACAGCCGCCTGAACCACCAAAGACTTTCCTCGACGCCATTAAAGAACAGTATGATGGCTGGAGCAAAGAACCTGTTCAAAGAGAAGGGATCAATGGGTTTAAGCTGGATGAAGCAGTCAAGCAATGTGGCATTAAAGACGTAAGGGCTATTAAACGATGTGGTATCGCCGATGATGCCGTAGCTAAGCAATTGTCCGCTGCAGTGGATGACAAGAATAAAATAGAAGGATTTAAATATAAACCTGAAGACCTTAAAGCGCTTAATGAGGCTGTGAATGGTGTGACTGGCGTTCGGCACCTGAGCACCAAAGATTTACTGGCTGAAATAAAAGCCATTCGCGAAAGCAGTGAAGAACAACAAAAGAACCGAAAGGATCCGACGCGATTAGTAGCCCTCATGGCTGAGCTCCTTTATCGCACGAAAGGTTTAGAAGCGGTAGGCGCAGGCAAAGATCGTGAATGGGGCCGCTCCTTCGAAATTAACACTACGCAATACCTTGCCATTCATTCCATGTTGAAAGCAGGTGGCCATGTCACCAGCCAAATCGGCACTGGGGAAGGTAAATCTCGTATCATGATGATTTCGTTGGCTTGCCAATATGCGTTAGGCAATACGGTTGATTTCGTCACTGCTGATGTCTCGTTAGCGACTCGAGATTATCTTGAATTCCAGGCCTTTTTTAAATCCTTAGGGGCAGAAACGCGCCTTATCACAGCCGATATGCCTGCCGATCAATATCAAATCGGTGGTATACACTTCTCTGATCCTACGAATTTAAGCTTATTCCGTAATCGAGCGCGTAGTGAAGGGAATTGGCACAAAGTCATTGATACCAAGCATCCTGAAAAACGCGCTTTAATGCTGGATGAGGCCGATAAAATTTTTTTCGATTGTGCAGACACGCGCAATAACTACTCCGCTCAAGCCAATCCAAATATCCGTGGTATGGATTGGATATATGACTTGATGGTTGAATTTTTCAGCCAAGAAGGAAATGAACACCTTTACGAAACCGATGCGGATAAATGTAACGATGCATTTATTCATTTTGCTCGTGGCAAACTGGATGCTGAAGGTAAAGAGGGACAAGCCAAGATGGCCCGCCTCGTGTTTAATAAAAACATGCCTATGCCAGTGGTTTCACGTAATCAACTGGAAGCATGGCAAAATGCAGCACTCACTGCCTTACATCTTGAGTATGGTAAGGACTTTACCATCATGGAAGATATTTCTTTACAAACCAAACAAGGCACTAAATTGGTAAGCCAGGCACAACTGCGTGCTGGTGGTCGAGCTAGCGCCGCTGCTAAATTTTCCTTCGGAGTGCATCAATGCTTGCATGCTCGATTGAATATGGTAAGGGAGAATAGGTTGCCAAAAGATCCCTTGGCGAACCGTGGTCTAGATCATTTGAAATATCCTTTCCATATTGATCCAGAAACACAGATTGTTTATTCATCGACGAGTAAATCCCTACTGGATGAGTACTCAGAAGGGGAATTATTAGCCGTTACCGGTACCGCTGGTTCAATATACGAACGGCAAGAAGCCATGACCGCGTATGGAACTAAAGAGGCACCCATGACGTTTATCGATATGCCTAGACACCGTGGTCAAAAACGTGTCGATAACCCTGTCTTGCTGGCAAATACTCAGCAAGACCACATGCACAAAATTCTCCAGGCTGTTTTAAGCGGCTTAGATAAAAATCAACCTATCCTTTTAGTTTGCGAGGATGACAATGAAAGTGCACGACTGCATGAGTTCTTGAGTAAGAATTTATCAGAGGACGAAAAAAAGAAATTATACCGAGTCAGTGCGGAGACTAAACTAGAAGTCGAGGCAGCCCATATCCAGAATACAGCCGGTCAGCCTGGGGCCATTACGGTGTCCACCGCGATGCTGGGTAGAGGTACGGATATCAAACTGCATGGCAATGCAAAAGATCATGGGTTGAAGGTCGTTGGAACTTACCTTCCAAGGCTGCGCGATTATTGGCAAATTGTAGGCCGTGCTGGCCGGTTTGGCGCGCAGGGTGACTCGCAACTGATTCTCGATAAAGAGCGTGTGGAAAAAGTCATCAAAGAATACCTGGGTACTGAAACCTTACCTCTGGAATTCTATACCGCCACGGAAGATTATCTCGATCAATTGCAACAACGAATGGATGCTTATGAGCAACGCGTACGACTTATTAAAGACGTGGTGAATGATTTTCGCTATCAATTAACGAAAGAATTCTTTGATGAGTTTAAAGCCTCATTGCCCGAAGACCATGATAAAGATGAGGTCCTTGGCCCATGGCAACAATTCGTTGATAAAAGCGACAAGCTTTGGAATGGCATTTTGCCAGACATTCAATCCGACCTGCGTAAGGATCCGGTTCCTATCGAGACGTTGCAAGAAAACCTTGCTGCCTACCAAAGAGCACTGCAATCCGAATGGACGACCATGCGGGCTGAATTCGAGGCAAAATTTGAGAGCGGTAAAATTAAAGCACCAGAAGGTAAGAAGCTGGTTGCCGATAAATTAAGCCCTGAGGTTGGCGCACTGGATATCAATGAAAAAGTGAGGTCTCTGATTAATCCCCAAGAAGAGCGAAGGGTTCTTCAAACTCCGATTGCAGACAAATATGACCCAGCTTACGTTGGACGAGCAGTGATCTATGAGAGCAAATTAGATGGTTTGAAAGCCTTTTTCAAGAATATTGCTGCTGCTTGGCGTGGTGATGGCCCATGGTTCCCTAATCTTAAGGCTTGGCTAAATGGCAACATGAGTACTTCTCAATTCTTCTTTGGTTCTTGGGGAAGTCCTTTGGTTGAAAAAGCGGCTGCCACCACCGTGACATCAGAGAATGTTGAAGAGGCAGCTCCTAACAAGGCTTCTGCAAACGGAAGTTACAGAACGTTCATCGGTGGGGGGCTTGTTCCTGAAATGCTAGATGTCCAAAAAGAAGGAATGGACATAGTTCACCAACAAGTTGAGGAAGGTGAGAAGAGAGTGGATGAGTCGCAAACAAAAACAGTAGCGATAGACTCACCAACAAAAACACCTGACTCTCCTGTTGTAGAGGGTAACACAGAGGATAAGTCTATTACCTCATCAATAAAGTAATCCCGCATGTCAGCATCAGCTGGCATACGGGTTTTTAACTAGGGTCTGTTGACAATTCACCTGCCGCCTACGTGCCGCGGCTTGTCCGCGGCATCAATAGATGGTCAAATTAAAAGCTGAACTACCTAATCATTGATTAATGAAAGCAAACTCATAATATAACGGCTCAGATACCAAGTATAAAATGAGTTTGCAATGCTAAGACTTATGCTCAATGACGAGCGTTGGTCAAAGCTGAGGGAGATCATGCTACAGCACAGGATTTATGACAAGCCCAATCTCCGTAGGATAGTGGAGGCAATGTTATATCGCATGCGGGTTGGGTGCCCTTGGCGTGACCTACCGATAGAATTTGGATGCTGGAATTCAATTTATCAACAATTTAATCGATGGGCATCTAAAAACAAGTTAATTCAAATCTTTAAAACGCTTGTGCAAGAGCCCGATTTAGAATGGGAGTTTATTGATGGCAGTATTGTCAAAGCTCATCAACATAGTGCCGGCGCGCCTAATAAGGAAGAACAAGACATTGGTAAGTCGGTCGCTGGAAATACAACTAAGATTCATATGGCCGTTGATGGCTCAGGGGGTACCTATTGATTTTGAAATAACAGGTGGCGAAGTGCATGATTGCAAAGTTGTACCAGAATTTATCGAAAAGTTACCTGCTGCAGAGCATACTATTGCAGATAAGGGTTATGATAGCGAAGAGGTTCGAGATACCATTCGAAAAAAATCATCCATTCCCGTGATTCCAAGAAAGAGCAATTCTAAAACTGGCAATGCAGGTATGGATTGGGCTCTTTATAAATACAGACATCTAGTTGAAAATTTATTTGCCAGAATAAAACA
>NZ_FUXJ01000037.1 GCF_900167045.1 Legionella maceachernii
TGATATAGGCGCAGATTTTTGGACGAAAAAAGGGAGATTTTAAGAGCTATTCTTCTAAGAATTATTGGAGAATAGAATGACTAAAAAGCGCAATTATTACACTGCATCCAAAAAATCAAAAATTGCCATTGCAGCAATTGAGGGCAAGCTAACCCAAGCCCAACTAACCAGCGAATATGGTGTTCATCCTACTCAGATCAAGGCGTGGAAGCAAACCGCATTACAAGCAATAAGCGATGTGTTTTCTAATGCAAAAGATAAGGATAAAATCGCACAAACAGAGCTTGTCGATTCGCTATATGAAGAGATTGGGCGACTTCAAGCACAATTGTCTTGGTTAAAAAAAAAGCATTATCCTGAGTTTAGATGAGAAGCGTAAGTTAATCGATGGCAGGGCTGAAATAACAATCCGCGAGCAGTGCATGCTACTCGGATTGAACGTTTCAAGTTACTATTACAAGGCGTCTCCCATATCAGCAGAAGATGAGCGATTAATGGCGTTGCTGGATGAGCATTATCTTCAATATCCATGTGAAGGCAAAATCAAGCGTGCTCAGTGGTTGTCACAAGAAGTTGGTTATCCTGTTGGTAAACGTCGTATCAAGAGACTTATGGAGCTTATGGGATTAGAAACTGTTTACCCAAAGCCAAATACAAGCGTTCCCAATAAAGAGCACACCGTGTACCCCTATCTATTGCGAGATGTTGATATCACAAGGCCGAATCAAGTATGGGCGGCAGATATCACTTATGTCCGGATGAAAGGTGGCCACGTTTATTTGCTTGCTATTATGGATTGGTATAGTCGCTATGTGATTCAATGGGCGCTTTCACCAACGCTTGAGGCTGAATTCTGTGTGGAGGCACTTAGAAATGCCTTGCTGCAGGGACGATGCGAGATATTTAATACCGATCAGGGAGCTCAATTTACATCTAATGATTGGATAAACACTCTTAAAGCTCACAAAATATCTATTAGTATGGACGGACGAGGTCGGTACTTAGATAATATTTTCATAGAGCGGCTATGGCGCAGTGTAAAACAAGAAAAACTCTATCGGTATTCTTTTGAAACAATCGAAGAGGTTGAGCTGGCATTATCTGAGTACTTTGATTATTATAACAACCGAAGATCACACCAGTCTTTCGGATACATTACACCAGCCAGTATGTATTTTGGATTCAACCCAAAAACATGAGCTCCGTGTGTGATGGCTTACCCAGGGTCCACAGGCCTATCCGAGACAATGAAAGCTCTCCTGGCCTATGGACTTGTGGATAAGCCATTCTGAGAGTAACGTGATTAAACTAACAAGCTGGGAATAGCTCTTATTTTCCCTGAATTTTGTTCCAGATCACCGGACCTATCTAA
>NZ_FUXJ01000026.1 GCF_900167045.1 Legionella maceachernii
CTATTGTTAAAAAAGTTGTTAATCTCCACGGAGGAAAGGTCATGGCTACACAATCACCGATATTAAAAGGTGCTCGATTCACCATAGTACTTCCAATATGTTCTTAACGATTAAGATTTTAGTTTTGGAAGTTGGTCCTCAACTGTAGCATCTTTTGAAGTATCCATCTCTTGTTTCATCCCAACCAGTGCGTCGATAACCGCTGTTAACTGGAGTTTTGCATTTTCAAAACGTTTGGGGATAAATTCATCTTCCTCACCATCAATCGCTTCTCCAGTTCCAATGCCTTTTTCAAGAGCGCTGATAACCACACTAAGCTCTGATTCAAACGCCGATAATAGTTCATTACTCCCCGTTGCAGATTGCAAGATTCCATGCAATTTTTCCACTACATCTTCAGGAATATAAAGAGTGCCTTCACTGCATTTGCTATATTCACGTTTCGCAATAGGTAATGAAAGTAGTTCATCAGCCTTGTGTTGACTCATCTGAAATATTTGTCTAACAGATTGTTTTAGTTCTATGGGAGTTGGTGGCGAATTGCTAGATTTCAAAGATGCGAGAAGCTTATCACTAGCAGTTACTCTTCCATCTTTGCTATGTTCTTGCGCTGTCTCGATAGGAGTCTGTCCTTTTTCATTTCGCACTTCAAGACTAGCACCACACGCTAATAACTTTTTAATGAGATGTAACGGCTCTTTTCTATAATTATAAAAATTCTGTACCGCATAGTGCAAAGCCGTCATGCCTTTTTTATCAGCACTATTAATATCAGCGCCATGTTTTAATAATAAAGCAATGACGCTATCATTACTTGGGCCACCAATAAGGACTTTTCCACAACTTACCATTGCCAGGTTTAACAAAGCTTTATTAGCTAGAATTGACTCTAGCAAGTCTTCATGACCTTTAAATACAGAAGATTCTTTTAAACCTAAGAGAAGTTCTAGTACATCTCTATCTGTCAGTTGTTCTATAGGGTCCGCCCGACCTAAGATATCACGGACACGTGTTAAATAATTTTCTTGTTCTTTACCTAATATTTGATTTTCCTGTTCAACAAACTTTGCAACATCTTCTCCTTCAAATCGCAATTCTGGAAAACCCTCAATTTTCTTTAAATCTTGAATGTTTAGAATATCTCGATTTAAAGCGATTTTTGCTATCAGTTCATCGGCTCCGTCTTTACCTAGAATTGCACGGGCATATTCTATGGTGTTAACTTTTAATTCTTTAGCTGTTTGTGTTGAGGCAAATAAAGATTTTCGAACGGCAACTTGATATTCACCATGATGAAAAATAACACTGTTTCCAGCCTTCCAAATATTTCCTGCCATCGATGTGATAGGGGATGCCGGCGAAAGGGATCGGAAGCCGGTCTGTACATCTTGCGCATTCCATGGTCCAGTTCCACCAAACGTGATTTCTGGATGTTTCACTGATACTCTTTCTAAAAATGTTTTTTCCTGTGAGTTTGCTGCAGCATTAAGTTGATTGTCTGTATTACAACCTTCTAAAGTCACAAAAACTTCACCATGATGTGCGGGCAATGCTCGTTTAAAACCATGTAATAAATTATCAAAATTATCATCATATAACTGCTCACTTGGGCCATGGCAATTACCCATACCATATTCGCCACCACCAGCATGGCCCATAATAAATAATTTTGGGTTCTTCTCAAATATATTGTCTAGTTCTTCCGGTAAGTCTCGTTTGAGTTCATCCAAACTACTATAGATTTTTGGGGATCTATCACACTGATCGAAAAAATAATACTTCAAATCAGAGCCTTCTAAATAGACGCCAATTGGAACAAATTGCTTGAACCGTTGTTTTAAGTGAGGATTTATCACCACACCTCTCTGATTTTCAGGCAGTGGATGATCTGGATCTGGTTTATATATTAAGATTTCTATTGCAGCGTCTTTCATGGCTCATCTCGACTATTACTTAAAATAATAGGTTGATTTTATCAAAAACACTCGGCTCAAATGTATATATATTGTACAAACGTTCTAAAATGATACTTTTGTCGAGGGTAAATGATTATAGATTTGCGATATATTTGGTGAAGCTTTCATAACTGGACGAAAAATCTCAAGGTCGAGGCAAAAGAATTTTTTACTATTTTTCATAAGTCTTACATAAGATCGGTGGCTGTGATCTGTATTTATTCCCAAGCCGCTGATACAAATACATATCCTTTTTTATGAATTGTTTTTATACGATAGGGCTTTTTATTATTATCATTCAATGCTTTTCTTAAACGTGATATTTTTAAATCGATACCTCTATCAACCCCATCATATTCATGCCCAGAAAGAGCATACATAATGCTATCTCGACTCAGCAACCTATCATGGTTCTTAACCAACAAAGCAAGCATTTCAAAGTCACTGGTACTTATTGAAATTTCTTCATCAAAGAGATGAACACTCTTAGTACTAAAATTGATAGAAAAATTGCCAAATTGAAATTGATTTTGATTATTCACTAAATTAGGTCGACGTAACAATGCCTCTATTCTTGCTTTCAAAACCTCGTCTGCAACAGGTTTAGTTAAGTAATCATCTGCTCCTAAATTTAAAGAGGATACTTCACTTTCAATATCATTAATTGCTGTTAGCATGAGTATTTTCCCCAAATACTCATCTCTAATGGTATGGCATATTTGATCACCATTCATGCCAGGAAGCATTATATCTAATATTACTAGGCAAGGTTGCTCACGAATGATGCGATAGACCGCTCTATCACCACGTTTTTCAATAGAAACATCATAACCTGCTTCTTGTAAGCTTTCTTTGAGGTAATTTGCTAACTTAACGTTATCTTCTACAAGCAATATTGATTTATCTTTCATTCGTTCTGTCTAAGCCTCTTTAAATAAGAAAACTCTCTAAACAAATTTAGTCTGAATTGATTTTTAAGTTCAGTGTTACATAGATATCAGTAGGTAAGCAAACACACGGTGCATCCGTACATTTTATATACAATTGATCTGTTTTAACTCGATATAATGATAGCTAATGGGCGAATCTGTGGAGATAAATTATGAGCGCTTATGTTAAAAATTTTGATGAACATAAAGAAATCAAATCTTCACGTGACATTTGCAAATCATTAAAACCTGTTCCCACAGCATATATGGACAATAAACATTGTGAGCATTGCTATCCCGAAAAACGTTCTCATTTTCGAAGAAAATTTTTTAATTTATTCCATTATTTTATATTCAATCCATTTATCTATCTTTTATCTAAACTCTTTCTCCTATCAGAGCATGATTTTTTACGATTCAATAACCTATTAAATCAGTTGGTCATTAATATTTTTCAAAAACTAAACCTATATACCAAGACTCAGACCATTGATAGGAAACAATTCAATAACAGTGTCCTTGCATTTTGGGATGAAGCACAAAAAAGAGGGCTAGAGCTGTATAATTTTAAGGAATCTAACTTGCATACTTTGTATTTTAAGTTGGTCTACAATAGGAAAAAATATTATTTCATACAGACTCCAATCTCTCTTATTTCTCAAAAAAATACACGCTTTGATGAGGATACTAAATATGATAATAAATGGATCCTCAAGAAAAAATTATTAGATAGCCAAATTCCCTGCCCCTTAGGGAGGGTTTTTATTTCCAGCAAAAAAGCCTACAACTATGGCATTTCATTGGGATTTCCTCTTGTGGTTAAGCCATTATCTGAATCTCTAAGTATTCACACTTCATGTACTATTCAAACTCCAAATGAATTAAAAGAAGCGATAAACATAGTAAAGCAAGTTGATTTTCGCGTGCTGGTTGAAAAACACATACCTGGGGATGTTTATCGGTCATTAATTATTAATGATTCATTAATCGCTTGTGTGAGGCGACAACCTGAGAGCATTGTTGGCGATGGTGTAACTACACTTCAAGAGTTAATTGATAAAAAAAATAAAGTTACGTGGAAAGAAGGTCATGGTAAATATCCATATAAAATTACTCCAAATAGCAACTTGATGAAAATTTTGTCAGCCCAGGGAGTTGCTCTTAATACGGTAATAAACAAGGGACAACAAATCTTTATTGCAAAAAAAGTTACTATGAGTAGTGGTGCAAAAATCAGTGATGTTACCGATCTGATACATCCTGAGAACAAACTATTATTGGAAAAAGCACATAAAATCCTCAATATACCGCTTACGGGTCTTGATTTTATTTGTCAGGACATTTCTCTTCCATGGCATAAGCAACAATTTGGAATTATTGAAAATAATAGCTTCCCTTACATTGAATTACATCTCAATCCGTCTGATGGGAAAGGAATTAATGTAGCAGGTAAAATTTGGGACTATGTACTCGATGTTTTAAGTCAAAAAAACGAGTAACCCAATAAATGTACAATTTATATACAATTGGGTTTTTTTAACTCGGTATAATAACAGATAAGTAAATCTTTATTCGGATGAAACCATTATGAACTTGCACTGGAGTATTCTCATGAAAAAAGACAAAGAAAAGCATCAGCCTGTCCTTGAATCCATAACGGCAGATGAACCCAAAACCTCTTCTATAGCATTAGCTTTACAACAATTTAGAAAGGAAGCAGAAAAAAAAGAGGCTGCTGCGGAAGGTGCAAAAGCACGCTGTCCGACTTGTTTTAAAGAAATCGCACCTAAGCGCCTTTGTTCCGGACATGGCGCAGGTGGTAGCGGAGGTGATAGTGCCACCTCTGATAAGAAGACATCTGAGGAAAAAGCGAGTCCTGGTGAAGATAAATTCCTAACTAAATCAGGCAAAGTAGTTGGGTCTGAAGATGAATTGGTAGGAGTGTTTGGTTCAGAAGAACTTGATTTAGAGTCTGGTTTTGACCCAGAAATAATTGAAAAATTAATTGCTGATGGGAAATTGTTGGTTGATAGTGATCGTGAATCAATGACTCTTAAGCTTGAATTACAATGTGATCCTAATGAATTAACTCCAAAGCAACGACATGAATTAAAAAAATTCATGGAAGCGATTATAAACGAATTCAGTGAATTTAAAGAAGACAATCATCTTTCTGATGATTGCATACAAATCCTTCAAGATGAGAAGGGAAACATACATTCTCTTCGCATTACCATGCCCACATTAGCTTTATACGATGCATTTATCCAACATCTAGCAAATAATTTAGTACCCGTACCCAGTCCGAAAGCACAAGAAAGAGATGAGGTAACAAAAGAGCAAAGCTTTGCTCCAAATCCACTTTCGAAGGAACCCAGGCCGTCTAATAAAGATCAATCCTCCACACAAGAAGCTAATGAGATACATAATAAATCTGAAGATGGGGAACAAGAAATTTTTAACCCATCTCCTTTTAATATGAAGCCGTGGTAATAAAGAGCAGGGGTTTATTGATTATTGTAAAGAACTATTCAAGATCCCATTTCGTATCCAATAATACGATTACGTAATTGGGAAATACCATTTTATGCTTTCTCCAAGACGGAGCCCTTAAGTCTTGACACAAGAGCGTTGAGGTCATTGGTTGTAGTGTTGATGCTCTTCAGTGGGGCGTCGATTTATAACTGATATTTATTTTTCTGGTTTTCTTATTTATCTGATTGAATGGTGTAGCTTTTTAGGCTATGATTGAAGCTTAGTTGGCTTCAAAATAAAAATCATGTTTGATACTTCAATATTGTTTTCTGAATATCGGCGGCGTGTGCTGGCACTTTTATTGCTTCATCCTGATGAGCGTTATCATGTCCGAGAGATTGCGCGGTTAACGAATACCACAGCGGGTACACTTCATCGAGAACTATCGAAACTTGCTAAATCCAAAGTACTTCTGCGCGAGCAGAGTGGTAATCAAGTTTATTACCAAGCAAATCGAAATTTTCCTATTTATACGGAGCTTGCAAGCATTTTAAAGAAAACGTCTGGTTTGGTGGATGTGTTGTTTGATTTTTTAACTCCATTAGCTGAAAAAATTGAAGTAGCTTTTGTTTTTGGTTCGGTGGCCAAAGGAACTGAAAACCTTGGAAGTGATATTGATGTGCTTATTATTGGTGAGGTTGATTTTACAGAAGCAGTTGAGGCTCTTTATGCTGCTCAAGCGAGTTTAGGGAGAGAAATTAATCCCAAAATATATTCCAGGGAACAATGGAAGGCATCTTTACAAAAACAAGATCTTTTCATTCATGAGGTTTTAAATAATCCCAAGCTATTTATTATGGGAGCTGAACATGACCTTGGATAATTTAATTGGCATCAGCCTGGAAAAAATACCACCTCACCCAGATACCATAAATCGGCTTTTGAATGCTGCTGAACGTAATATTGTGGATTCAAAAATTGACTTGGTTAGCGCGGAGAATCGCTTTGATGCTGCCTATAAAGCAATTATGCAAATAGCAAATGCAGCACTTCAATCTCATGGATATCGAACCTTGACTTCTAAACCAGGACATCATCAAACGATGATTCAGTTATTGCCTCAGACTTTAGGTATTGATAAAAAAACAGTGATTATATTGGATGCTATGCGTAAACAACGCAATATTGCAGATTATTCTGGCGATATTATTCCTGAGAGTGCAGTAATAACTTGTATTGCTCAAGCAGAAGCATTGTTAAAGGATTTTAAAAAATGGCTGAGTGTTAAAGATGGAAAACAACAGTGATGTAAAGCAACAACTCAATGAATGTCTTGAGGTACTAACAAAGATTTTAGGCGCAGATCTTTTGGGCGTTTATCTTTATGGTTCTTATCTTGTAGGTGGTTTGCAAAAATACAGTGACATTGATTTATTTGTTGTAACAAATCGTACCACAACTTCAAAAGAAAAGATGGAGTTGACTAACCATCTTCTCCAAATATCAGGCATTTACATGAAAAGTACGAAGCCACCTATAGAAATGACCCTTGTGGAAAGGGAGGCTATCAATCCTTGGCATTATCCTCCTCTGTTTGATTTTCAATACGGTGAATGGCTTCGTCCATCATTTGAAATGGGCAGTTTTGAACCATGGCCTGGTCGTGAAATGCCCGATCTTGCGCTGATTATCACTCAAGTCTTATTGAAGAGTCATACATTGCTGGGTGAAAGACCTGAACATCTATTAGCCCCTGTCCCATATAGCGACTTTATAAAAGCGATGCTTCATGATCTTGAGAGACTTTCAGCTGAGCTTGAACAGGACACTCGAAATGTATTACTAACCTATGCACGGATTTGGAGTACATTAGAAACTAATGAGATTCGATCGAAACCTGATGCAGCCAATTGGGTGATTGAGCATCTACCTAAAATGTACCAGCCTGTTATGAACAGAGCTAAACACATATGCATTGGTTTGGAAGAAGAGTATTGGGATGATATTAATGTACTTGTAAAACCCTGTGCCGATTTTATATTAAGTAGAATTACCGATCAAAAGTTATCAATAAATCCAAAAAATCCTTGCACCTTAATAAAGTTAGCATAGATAGCAAGGCCAGAGACTAAAATTTCTGCCATTAGTGTTATTTCAATAAGGTGCATTTAGTCATTTGCAGGCGTTCTGCTACATTGCTACACGACCATTAAATCATTGGAGTATTCTAAATAAAATTGTGCATTAAATCATAGAGTAATTTGGGTTTTGCTATTGCAAATTAGATCAATTATTTGTAGCAAAGTATGTGCTACTATCTTGCTACATTATGCTACACCACGAGCGCCAAAAAAACACATCCTGAAATAGACAAAAGAGGATGTCATCAGCCACAGAAAGGGTTGTGTCGATTTGATAATTTTTGAAATGCCCTATCTTTTATAAAGAGTTCCTTATTTATAATAAATCTATACAAAAAAGGAAAATAGTAGAAAAACGAAATTGTGCGAAAATTTTATTTAAACTTGCAATGTGTAGCAGTTAGTAGCATTTATGTAGCGTATTTATTGCTACATTTATGTTGGGTGTTTTGATATAGAGATGGCGCCTAGATCCTTTTGGAATCACTATTATCAAGTAAATGAAAATCCGTCGTTAAGAAAGTGTAGCAGTTGTAGCATTGTATCCCATAAAGTAACTTTTGGTTGTAATCAGGGTTTGAACCAAGCAGTGATTTTCATCAGTGAGTTGCGGGTATTTCAGAAATAAACTCCACTTATGTGATCAATGTCCTTAGGTTCCTTAATTTGGTATTATACAGATAGATTCTAATTGCTCTTTTTAATCACGATGCAAATAACAAAAACCACAATAAGAGAAAAGATTTATCATATACGCAACCTTCAGGTGATGCTTGATAGTGAGCTTGCAGAAATATATGGAATTGAAACAAAAGTTTTTAATCAAGCAGTAAAGAGAAATGAAGAAAGATTCCCAGATTCTTTTAGATTTCAATTAACAGTAGATGAATATAAGGCTTTAAGGTCACAAATTGTGACCTTAGAAAATCTATCTCGAGGGCAACATCGCAAATATATGCCTTATGTTTTTACAGAACAAGGGGTTGCTATGCTCTCAGCAGTATTAAGAAGTAAAACTGCTATTGAGGTAAGCATTCAAATTATGGATTCGTTTGTAGAGATGAGGAAGTTCTTTACAGCACATGCTGATTTAGTTACAAAAATTCAGCATATTGAACAGAAACAAATTTTGCATGAGGCTAAAACCCAAGAAAAATTTGAGGCAATATTCTCTGCATTAGAAGAGAAACCAGTTGTTCCAAATCAAGGTATTTTCTACGATGGTCAAATCTTTGATGCATATTTATTTGTGTCAAAATTAATTAGATCAGCAAAAGAATCAATAATATTGCTTGATAATTATGTCGATGAGACTGTTTTAGAACATTTGTCTAAAGCTGAACCTCAAGTGAAGATTTATATACTGACTAAAACGATCAACAAGAATTTGAAATTAGATATTGAAAAGCACAATGCACAGTATAAGAAGATAGAACTATTCCAGTTTGACTTATCTCATGATCGGTTTTTAATCATTGATCAGTATGATATATATCATATCGGCGCATCCTTAAAAGATTTAGCTAAGAAGTGGTTTGCTTTTTCTAAGCTTGGGCATAGTAGCTTTGGGTTGATGGAGCGAATAAATTCAATCATAAAAAGCTAAATATTTTAAGGTCACAATTTGTGACCTTAAGTTACTAATTACTTGATAAATAAAAAATTGTATCGAAAGTTGGTGACATTTAAAAAGTGAACCCTAGAGAATTATTTTGTCATAAATACAACATTAGATAACGTGGATAAGGCTATTACTCAGATCCCGATACTGAGTTTTAACGATAGGTCATAGATATGAACCCAACTCTCGCTGATTAATTATTTAACAGAGTGAATTCAAAAAAATGAAATTTAATACCATAAAATCAATAAAGTACATAATGATGAGCTTGTTATGTGGGGTTATAATGTCGAGCTATGCTGAACAACAAACTATTTTGTTAATTGCTGATCCAAAAGTACTCGCCGTACCAATTACAGATAATCATGAACCCATGGTTGATTTAAAAAAACAAAGCGATATTGCTTATGGTCCTTCGCCTGAAATTTCGAATAATACTGATTATACAAAATTGCGAAAAACAGTTTATGAAAAATTAAAACAAGCACAAGCTTCGTTACCACAAGGATTACATTTCTGCTTGTATGAGGGGTATCGAAGTCTACAATTACAAAAAACATTATTTGATGCACGATTTGCAAAAGTTAAGATGGAGCATCCTGGAAGATCTCGGCAACAATTATTTAATGAGACCACCAAGTTGGTTTCTCCTGTAGTGAATTTTGATGGCTCAAAAAACATTCCGCCTCATGCAACCGGTGGAGCTATTGATGTCTATTTACTCAATGAAAAAGGAGAAGTGGTTGATATGGGTATTCATCCTAAAGATTGGATGAAAGACTTAAATGGCTCCCTGTCATTAACAAATTCTAATGTGATTTCAAAAGAAGCTAAAAAGTACCGACAGATTATGAGTGATGCATTAAACCATGTTGGTTTTGTCAATTATCCCACCGAATATTGGCACTGGTCTTACGGTGATCGTTATTGGGCATACAACAAACATAAATCTCATGCGATTTATGACAGTTATACATTAAATTAATACAGTAAGAACTAGACTAAACTGTAAAGATCCATTTATATCATTTCAAAATGAAAAACCTGATAAGAGGGTGATTCATAGGGATGAGCGTTCTTTAAAGCTGCAACAGCAGCTTTAATTTGCTCATCAGTACAGACAATTTCTACTTTATATTCAGGTACTCTTTCAAGCTGATTGATTTTTCCTATAAAAGCATGGCTGCCAGGTAATGGCATAAATTGCCCCTCACCTAATGTTTGCCAGGCACAATGCTGGTAATGATCAACGCTTCCTGCTCCTGTAGCAAAAATAGCATTTTTAACAATTTCTAAATGTGTTTCTGGAACACAAAAACAAAGCATATACATGATATCACCTATGGGGAAATTAATTCTGTTTTCCAAGAGCCCTCTATCTTCGTATAACGAATTACTTCAGAAAAAGAAATAGAGCCGACTGTGTAGAAAATCCATGTTTTGGGGATAAAGCGAAAGCCGAAATAATACTTACTCATAGGGATAGGAAGGCTTGAAAATTGCTCACTCAATTCTTTTTTCCTAGTTTCCAATTGATTTAGATCTTTAATAACAAGGCCGGAAGTAGGAGCATAAGCAGAAAATCTCAATTGGCGCTCACGAGGAAGAGTTTTCCAAAAAGCCTCATTTTCTTCTTGGGAAATGGGTATTGCTGTACCTTCTAAAATAACTTGTCGGCTTTGCATCGCAAATAAAAAATTTAAACAGGATTTAGGGTTATTTAATAATTCAGCAACCTTGCGTGTTTTTTGTTGTGTAAAAAATAAAAGACTCTCTGTTTCAATTTCGCGAATGGCCACCACTCGACTATGAGGTTCACCAGAACTGTTGCAAGTGCTTAAAACAGCACAAGAAGGATCCTCAATCCCTCGTTCTTTTTCCTTGTTCAACCATTCTTTTAGCATATTAAAGGGCACAAATTTCTCCTGTTAATTGGTGTACTAGAGTTAATGTATCAGGTTGAACTTATACTTTGAATGCACGAGGGTTCACTTCCACCATGGTTTTTGAACCTGATTTTACAATGCGTATTTGATTGTGCTCCACTAATAATTCAACAGCTAAGTCGCGTTTTATTTTATCTCGCAGTGGGCTTAATTGTTGAATAGTTCGTAAGGTTGTTGAGCTAATATTTTTTTCAATAAACCAGTCCATTAGTTTGAGGGCATCGGAAAACTGCAAAGAAACGGTCTCAGTAGGCATAATTCGTCGTGCTTCTTGCAAATGCCAACTAATTATTTCAATGGCATTTTCGGTATGCTCTACACTAATATCCCCAAGGCGTCCTTCAAATAGATGAAATAGAGCTGCAAGCCGCGCTGTATTTTCAGCGGCTTTTGACGCAAAATCAACGACATCGACCCACTGGCCTTGAGGCTTTAACCCAGCTTCTACAGCATTAAAAAATAAAATCCATTGGTGTTTTGCGGCCATGCTCATTTTCAACAATGGAAGTTGAATACAACCTTGATGGCTTAATTGTTCTGACTGGTTTAAGCAGGCAGTGACACGTTGCTCATAATGGGTTAGAGAATGTAAAGAAGCAGGCGGCTCTTGGTAAAATCGATTTCCCATACTGTTGGCAGG
This sequence comes from Legionella maceachernii, assembly GCF_900167045.1. Taxonomy (GTDB): domain Bacteria; phylum Pseudomonadota; class Gammaproteobacteria; order Legionellales; family Legionellaceae; genus Tatlockia; species Tatlockia maceachernii. The sequence goes on from NZ_FUXJ01000026.1 coordinate 11,708, forward strand.
ATAAGCCATAAGGCAACGAGCTAAAAAACCGCTTTGTCGACTAATACCCGATGCTTGCTTGGTAAGTTGTTGTAAGATAAGCGGTTGCATCATCAAGTTAAGTGTTAAACGCCGATTTTCAATGGTAAATCCTTGCGTTGTTTTACGATGCGCCGTGAATGTCTTACCGTCCCACAAACGATTAAGCAAAGCTACAAAACGAGTCGGATTGCCTTGCATGCTATGGCTACCTAAGATGATACCTGCCTCATCAGACCAAAGGGAAGCGGAAGGCCAACCTTGGGCTAAATGAATAGCCAGTGCTTCTTGGGTAGCATCTTCAAAATAAAGAGTGGGTTGCAAAGGAATTTCCGGTTCTTGATGAATTAACTCATCAAGCATTTCTTTGGCATAATCCGAGTCTTCTCCCGTATAGGTTGCACGTTTGATTTGGGAGAATAAACTGTCTTTTTCCATTTGCCATACTTGGTGTTGCGTTAGCGCTGATAACACTTCAGGTTCACGCCTTTTACGAATAAGTGTTTCCCAATGACGCGCTGCTTTCGAAAAAACATTATCTGCAGCTGTTTTTCGGGTGCCAGAGCCGCTGGCAATTAAAAAATAAAGTGATACTGGACTAATTAAATAGTTGTCTCGTGCTACATTAGCAAGTGATTGGCATGATAAAGACATATTAGCCAAGGCGCTGCATGCAATCAAAGGCAGGGGCTGCTGTCCATATTGTTGATAGTCTACTACGGCTTTTCTAACAATTGAGGGAAGTGCCTCAACTGGGTAAGGACAATCAGGAGCTAAGATTGGAGAAAGTGGAATAGGTTGTCCCCATTTGATGCTTTGATGTGGATTATTTTTAATCTCTAATTCATTTTGTTCGATAGTCATTATTTTAAGGATTGTATTTTGTAATAGAGTTTTATTTTACCCTAGCTTCAATATCATGCAAAATGAGAGGACTGAAAAGCTCTGTAGCTAAGAAAATAGAAGATCAAATACAAGAAGTACTAAATTATTGGGGCAACTACTAATTAATTTTTAGTAGTTGCCGTATAAACCAGCATTATGCTAATAACAGCCAACATTCTGTAAGCAGTTCTGTCTCAGCAACTTCATGATCAAAGTTGTAATAGCAAAAAATACAGGGCAAATCACCCAGCTGTTCATCGGAGCTTGGCAACCAATCACGATATAAACTATAAACGGTATCACTAATAGTATCTCGTGTTCCTTTATGCGTTGCTACAGCATAACGTCCTGCAGGTAAACGTCTTTCAACGATATTACCCTCAAGTTTTATTTGTTCTGGTACAGTAATCGCTAAGTCAAAACGAAAATCGGACGGCTCTGTTGTCTTAGGATCGTCGTAAGCAAAACCAAACGCTTCTCCTGCTTTTGGTTTTAAGTTAATTGATTGAGATTTTGCCCAATCAATTAGCTGGTTAACACTTTCACCTAATTTTTCAGGCGTACCTCGATGTTCAATAACCGCTAAACGTCTAGCAGGTATTTCTTTAATCAATACATTCATAATATTACCCTGGTTTGGCAATAAATACGGTGGATGCTCCCAAAAACTCCAATTTGAATGCAGCCTAAACTCACTAGGACTCAGTCCACAGCTTTGTTTAAATACACGAGTAAATGCTTCATGAGATTCAAATCCCGCACTTATTGCAATTTCAATAATGGTTTTATTCCTATCTACGATTAATTGATGAGCTGCTCGTTTTAAGCGAAGCCACCGAATATAATGTTGTAGTGATAAACCCGTATAAGCAGTAAATAATCGATGAAAATGATATTTTGAAAAGCAGGCAATTTGACTCAATTGAGTCAAATCAAGCTTTTCATCAAGATGTTTGCCGATAAACTCAATTACTTTATCTAATTGTTGCTTGTAATTCATGCTTTCCTCAATTTAAGACCATCAAACTATTTACACAAACCATGTTATCTTATTTATGGAGATATACTTTGACCATTTTTGCTAATTTTAATGCTGTTTCAATTGATGTAGCCAAACTCAGAAGCAACACTAAAAGCGATTCATGTTAAGGGCAAGAAACAAGCTCAAATAAACCTTATCAGGCATTGAGCAAATAAAAAATGACGATAAAATGTAAGAGTCGCAGAAATTCAAACCCACCTCATTTTCAATTTTTATAACTATTCTAATAACAAGATGAGTATATTGGGACTATAGATAAGAAGATACTATGAGTGTATTAAAATTTATTATTCAAAGAGCAATCCCGTACCGTTGGTATTTGTTCGGCATTTTTGCTGCTATGTGTCTTATTACTATTGATAACACATTAAAGCCTTTTTTGGTCAAACAACTTATTGATACGGTTTCTGGAAGACAAAGCACAAATCTATGGCTTATTGCTGGATTCTATGGATTTTTGCAAATAATGCTGGTCAGCAGCTGGACTCTTAGTGATTATTGTTTGACCCGTTACGTTGCCAAATTTAGGCTGGATGTCGCTGAACATTTTATGAAACGTCTCTATGATTATCCTTATAGTTTTTTCCAGAATCAATTGTCAGGAAGCTTAACTTCCAAGCTAAATGATGTATTTCAGCATTTGCCCCATCTTATTTTTACTCTCATTAATCCGTTTTGCTATTTTCTGATACTCATTTCTATTTCTCTTGTGTTGCTCTTTTTTGTTGCCCCAGTTTTTGCGGTGATATTAACTCTCTGGGTGCTTTTATTTTTTTTAATCACCTTTTTTTCATTGCGACAAAGCATCATTTTGAATAATGAATATTCTGAAGAAAAAGCAAATATTATTGGTCTTTGCGCAGATTATCTAAGTAATATGCTAAGCGTTAAAACTTTTACGACCAAGCAATATGAGCTCGGTCGTTTTGAACGTTTAAAGAAGCCTTTTATTGCTATTGCTGAACGTGGCGGCTTTTATCATACCTGGCTTTATGCCATTTTAGGTCTTTTTACTTCAGTTTATGCCTTTGGATTTATTGTATTTTTGATTCTCGGTTACCAAAAAGACAGCTTAAGCCCAGGAGATTTTGCGCTGGTTGTAATGCTTAACTTCAATATTATTAATACAGTCTTTGAACTATCACATAAATTAAGAGACTTTGTTGTTGATTGGAGTGCCGTCACTCAAGCATTAGCAATGCTTGAGGAAATGCCCCAGAAACTAGACAAGAAAAACGCAAAAAACCTTGTCGTTAATCAGGGCCAAATTGTCTTTGATAAGGTTAAGTTCAATTATCATGGGGGATATTCACTTTTTCAGAATAAATCGGTTGTCATTGAAGCAGGGCAGAGAGTGGGTTTGGTGGGTTATTCTGGTGGAGGTAAATCGACCTTTGTGAATCTAATCTTACGACTTTATGATGTGGTTGATGGTCAAATTCTAATCGATGACCAAGACATTCAATCTATTACCCAAGATAGCTTACGTCAAGCGATTGCTATGATTCCCCAAGACCCAATGCTTTTTCATCGAAGCCTGATGGATAACATTCGTTATGGCAGGACAGGAGCTTCGGATGAGGAAATCATTTTAGCCTCTCAGAAAGCTCATGCTCATGAATTCATTAGCAAGTTACCTCATGGTTATGATGCTTTGGTTGGAGAGCGTGGGGTTAAGCTTTCAGGCGGTCAGCGCCAGCGTATTGCCATTGCTCGTGCCATTTTAAAAAATGCGCCTATTTTAATCCTAGATGAGGCCACGTCTCAGCTGGATTCCATTACAGAATCCAACATTCAAGACAGTCTTTGGGAGTTGATGCAGGGAAAAACAACCTTGGTCGTTGCTCATCGCCTATCTACTTTGTTGCATATGGACCGAATTTTAGTATTTGATAAAGGACATATTATCGAAGACGGGACACATGCTGAACTACTAGATCGCGCTGGTTTGTACAAAACCTTGTGGGATGCTCAGGTTGGCGGCTTTTTACCAGATAAAAACCCTTCGGATCAACTCAATTAATACTTAGAACAGTCCTAAGTCAGAAGGCTTTTGCTCTCCTTCTTGCTGTCCTATAGTAGCGACTGTTGTCTGCTCCTGTAAATGTTGGTTCATTTCTTGAGTTGGCTTTTCTTTTACACGCTTATCAAGAGGTAATTCTTCTCGTATTGATAACCATTGCCCAATAGCACTTAAATCACCAACGATAGGCTCTGCAATTTCTCGAAAAACAGCGGCCCCATTCTCGCTATTAGTGAGACAAACAACCGCTTCATCTGTAGTAAGATTAATCGCTGCTAAATTGCGTCCAGTTCCATTGTCACCCCAATGAAAAGCGATACGGGTTCCATCGGTATTTTTCTGAATCCCAATGCCTAGACCCCAAGAGATTTGATCTAAAATATCAGTAGGAACTCCCTGGCTCATTGCTTTAGTATCTTTATCTCTTAACGATGAAACAACAGGTTTGAACATTTCCCACCTAATATAGGGATCGTTAACACAGGCTTTTAAAAATTTTGCATAATCAGAAGTTGTTGTATACAAAGAGCCTGCCGGGTGAACCATATAAAATTTTTGCTTAAGATTTACTGAACCATCTTTATCATGACCTATTGCTATTGTTGCAGCATGTGCTGGGGGATGACCAACAATAGTAGTCACAAGGGGTAATTCCCTTGCTTCAACCGGTATGGGTTTTGACCAAAAAAATGGTGGTATTTGAGCAAAGCGGGCTTTGATTTCTTTTAGACTTTTTTCTTCAACTTGGCTGGAGTTTTTTTCAGTAATTTGTACACTGCCGTCTACTGCTCTTTCAGCAACAAATAATTTATCCTTATGAAGGATAATACTTAATTGACCATGTACTTCTAAAGTATCTTTTAATAATTTTTTAATGTGTTCAGGCGTTGGCTCTTCCTCTTCATCTGGCAGTTTAATAAGACTGCAACCCGTTGGTGGCATGAAACTACTGTCAGTCATACCTATCTTAGCGAATTCTTCTTGGGCTAAAGCTTCCAGTGATTTTGAAGTAATGTGTTCCACAATTTCACCTGAAAATTGATAAGCCACACCTGAATAATCAAATTGTTTTCCTGCTTCAGAAACATACTTTAGAGATTCTGGGGATGAAAATTCGTTAGGTAAACCTGCTTGATGGGATAGAATCATACGGGCGGTTAATTTTTTATAATTTTTATCAGCTCGCATCTCCGGAGGACCAAAATCACCGTACTCATGAAGTGGTTTATCTAAATCAATGAGACCTTTTTGCGCTAGTTTCAATACAATATAAGCAAATACAGGCTTACTCAATGAAGCGGCTTCAAAAACAGTTGAACTAGTAACTTCTTCTGGTTTGTTGACATTAGTCACACCCACCTCTTGCGTAGTAACAACTCCGCGGTCAGAAATAATTGCTGTAGCAATACTTGGGATATTAGTTCTTTTTTGCAACTCACCTAAGGAGCTTGTTAGCTCTTTAGATGGATTGGGTCTTGGAAATGGATTTATGCCCCAATTATTCGTTTTACCACATAGCTCATCAAGAGTTCTAGCAAAACCCCATTTGGGGAAAAAATAGTGTGAAGCCAGTTCTATTTGAATTGTCGAAGGGATAATGTGTTCCGCAAGAATATGTCCATTATGTGAATTAGCAAAGAATACCACGGCACTCTTATCTTTTAAATTGACTGCAACCCACGCTCTACAATCATTCATGTCGCCTGAGTGGTAAGCCGTAACAACCTCTTCCTGTTCATTGGTTTGTAGCCCCCAACCTAAGCCCCATGCGACATGACTTAAAATGAGCTCGGGTATCTTGTCTCTAGCAATTCCGATCGCTCCAGCTAAACCTCTATCGTGCGTCATGAAGGCATGCGGAACAAAAGGATTTTCAATGGAGTTGTCATGGCTTAGATGTTTGACAAACTTTGCATAATCTGTTGCTGTAGTTCGTAGTGTATTGGCGGCACATGGTTTGGGTTCTTTACATCCATATTGCGAGATTACAGCTTCTATCAACTCCAAATTGTTTGAAAGTTTACCTTTATCAGGTAACTGTCTAAGAATTCCTGGAACTACTCTTTCCGGAAAAGAGCGATTGACTATTTTTCCATTCTCTAACCAATAGGCTGTTAGTTGCTCATCTTCTTTTAGTATGACAATCTGACCAGGCTTCATTTCATCAAACAAGGGTTCTTTTTCAGCATGCAAAAGCAAGTGATAGGCCTTTGGTGGCTCATAAGTGCTATGATTCATGTCACAATGATCAAACACATGGTTTTTGGCCAATGTTTCTAGATTTGCTTCAGTCAATTTTTCAATCACTTGTTGTAAGTACACAATACCAACATTTGAATATCCATGCATTTTTTCTTTAGAATCTTTTTCTTTAGGATTAGGAATGAACTGAAACTTCATTTCACCATGAGCAAGGCCTGTTGTATGTGATAACACCATCCTTGCAGTAAGTGCTTGGGCACAGACAACAGCAGATGTGTCAGACATATCAAATTTCATTCCATCTATCTCAAATTCTTCTAACGGCAAGATATGAAAAAGAGGGGTATCTAAATCAAATTGACTCAGGTTGAATTTATCTAAATTAAATTTACCTGTCCCTTTCTCTGCTTGATTCGTCGCATTTGACTGAATCAACTTTTGCACTAAATAAGCAAATACGGGTTTGCTTAGCGAGGCTGCTCCAAAAACGGTTTCTGGTTTCACTCTCGTAGGTGGTGTAAGACCTGTTAGAGTAGTTATTAATTCAGACTCTTGGGGATCGGCCAATTTATAGGTATCAGTACAACTTTTTCGTAACTTTTGATAGGAGGATTGATTACTTTCATTTAACTGTATTTGATGAACGCTTTGTGTCGTTTGATTTACATAATAAAGTTTGTCGTCAAATAAAACTACAGCATCTTTAGTTCCTAATCCCAGCTTATTAAAGGGACACTTGAGTGGATCAACTGGTATTGCAAAAAGACCGCAACCCTCTGTAAGGCCTTGTTCTTGAGTAGATATGATTCCATCACTGCTTATGAAGGCAATAGAAACTCCTGGAATCTGTGCTTTAGACATGACGTCCAGCAAAAGTAATTCTGCCATTTTTGCATAAGACATAAAATTGCTCAAAATACAAACTAGTGATTTAATTATACCTGATGCCGTAAAATTTATTCTCAATCAGCATTTTTTTACGAATTTTTTAACATTGGCGGATGCTCAGGTTGGCGGCTTTTTACCGAACAGAATCCCCCTAGATGGATTAAGTTGATATTTAATTAAGATTGGATCGGTAAAAATAGCACCGATCCAAATTTACATCTATTGTTTACATTTTGTAGGCATCTAAGATACTTTTAAGCCAAGTCTTTGCCTCTAGACTGACCTTGTCATCATTCAAAGCAATGTCACAAACAGCATATTTTCGTGAAATTTCTTCACCATACATATCATCTAAGGCCTTATTCCAAAGCATTAGTACAGTGGAAGCTGAAGTTTTTCCTACTTGTTCAAGAATGCCATAAAGTCTATCCTTCCAATAAGCATCTAAAGCTTTTTCTAACCATGCCATGATCTCTGATGTTAATCCAATGTCGTCAAGACCTTTTCCTTCTCCAAATCCTTTTTCCCATTTTTTGGTTCTTAGATGAGCATATTTTTTACCGTATACGCTGTTAACCCATTCCATGTAGTTTTTTCCTGTTTGGATACCTATAGTGGAATCAGGATCGTGTTTCATGTTTTGTTTCAGTTCATCTAAGAGTTGATGCCATTGTTTTTCAAACTCAGCCTTATTATTTGTTTTCATTTCCTTTTCAAACGCTACATATTGTTTTAATTCATCAGGAGTGAATATTTCCTTAACCCAATCATGTTCAAGATGTTCTGCCATTTTATATACCTCAATCAGCTGAATAATGGTTTCCCATGGAATGGATTGATTGATATCAACAGAGTTAATAATGCTTCTTAAGGTTTTAGCTCCGGAAGTACATGCCGCTGCTTTTTGTTCTAACACTTGAGCTTGGGCCTCAAAATGGTTTAGCGCATGACGTTCTTCAGAGAGCAAGGTTTTGATTTGTGACAACTCAAAACCAAAAAACTTTAAAGCAATAATCTGTTGTAATTTCAATAAATCCTTCTCGGAGTAAATACGATACCCATTGGACTGGCGCAATGAAGGTTTAAGTAAACCAATGCGGTCATAATGATGCAATGTTTGCACCGAAACACCGGTCAATTTGCTTAAGTCTTTTACGAACCATTGAGTCATAGTATTACCTCCTTAGGAACAAAGGTAAGATATATAGTAACAATAGGGTCAAGCAGTTTTTTCATAAAATGGATGTTTATTTTTTTATACCTAACGTTTCAAGGACAAATCGGCAACGCTCTTCAATCGTATTCTTAGGCACAAGCACAATTTCAAAACCAAACTCTTTGTATACATCTAGGTGAATTTGCTCAAAAATAAGAGCATCTTCATAACTGATTTTGCGAGCGGAAGTTGGTTCAATAAACCCCAAGTTCTCAAAAAAGAATACTTTGTGTTGATAGATACCCGCTTTTAGGCAACGGTCAACTTCAGCTAATAAGATAGGTGAGGGTGTAAAATCACGATGATGCCAATGAGCGGAATAACGTCCCAATGCATAAGCACAAAATGGTGATCGATCAAAAAATTGTAACTCACCTTTAGCATTCAATTGCCTTAATTTTTGTGTTAAGACGATCTTATCTACAAAATCAGCCTGCTCCCATGGGCACATAGTTCCCTTTGCCTGCTCTTCTGCAATGACATCCGTTGCAGATTCAGGAATCACTACATACCCTAATCTTTTTAATGCCAAAATAACAGAAGTTTTTCCACTGCCTGGGGTGCCAGTGAAGATAAAACGATTTGCTTGTTCTAATCTATTCATTTAATTCAAATCTTTTTTGGATCTCTCCATTTATCTCAATGTCTTCAAGAAACATCTTAAGAGGTCGAACCCATAGTTTAAAATCACCGTAAAGCGCTCTGTACACCACCATATCTTCCAAGCTTTCCGAATGCCTGGCGATATCAATTACTTCATACAAATTACCTTTATAATGACGGTATATTCCTTTTTTTATAAAACTCATAGTACCTTCTTCATATAATAACGCTTATGACCTTTAGGGCAGTCATCCAGAACTCCAAACTCTTCATAACCATGTTTGAGATAAAAATCTTTTGCTTGAAAATCAAAGGTATCGAGGTGAATTAAAGTAACTCCTAATTCTTTTGCTTTCTCCTCAACTTTATTGAGTAAAATGGTACCCAAACCTTGGCTGCGATATTTTTCCTCAACAAAAAAGACACTGATGTACATGATTTTCCATATATAAACATCTGAACAAATGCCTGCTATAACTTCATCACCATTTTTGATCGTAACGTTTATATCAATTACTTCAGGTTTTTGTGTGGAAGGAACACACGATTTATTAAACTCAAACAACTTTTGATCTACAATTTTAAATGAATCTTTTGCATTGAACTCCAATTTATAGTTTGTATTTGGTACATACACATCGTGGCTATCAGGTGTTTTTTTAGATACGACATCACTTTCTGCATGCAAATTTTTGGTTAATTTTTTGGTAAACCACAGAATTAAATCATCATCCAAGGGATATGTTTCCCCAGGAATGGTTGGTTTATAACCATAAGTTACCCCTAAACCATCAGGAATATAACCTCGGTTAACATAAAGTCGTTGAGCTTGTCCATATCCTCCATCAGGACCACCATATAACCCAACACCAATACCTACAACATCACACTGACTGGCTGCCTTGTCTTCAGCAGCTGTTAGTAAAGCGCTGCCTATCCCAAGCTTGCGAAAAGCAGGCAATACATTTAAGTCCATAATTTCTGGGACTCCTTTATGAGCAAAGGGTTCATAGTGTGAGGCCCATTTTAGAGTAACATAGCCCGCAATTTGGTCTTGAACATAGGCTACCCAAACTACTCGCTCAGATTGTTGTTGTTCTTGATGGTACCCTTTAAATAAGACGTAAGGTTTTTGCCAAGTTGCTTTTTGAAACGCATCGACCAAAACGGGGATATCAGATAATTCCAGTAGCTTAATGGCAATTGACTGTTGGTTTTCTGCTAAAGCTTCAAGTTGTTTCACCATATACACCATATTCCACTCATACCCTGCAGGTTTTAAATCAAAAAGGGCGTTAAAACCAACTGACTGATAGAATCGGTAGGTTTTAAGGTAATTCTCTTCTGATTCAGAGGGGCTTAGTGTTTCAACAGTTATGGTTTTAGCTCCTTGCGTTTTAGCGAGTTGACAAGCCGCTTCGATTAATTGCTTTCCTACACCTTGACGATGATAATCACGTTTTACAGCCATCCAGTAAATATTGGCATTATTAGGATAAGGAAAATCAATAGAAACGAGGCCGATAGTGTCATCTCCATCTTTCGCCGCAAAATTCGTACGTGTCTTCACACCTATTTCGTAGTGCTCATTAGCTTCTGGTAAACCAAAGTATTCAGGTAGATCCTTTGTAATTGTTCGGCACAATGATTTGGCCAGTTCACCCGTTATTTTTTCGATTTGAATCATAGTATTTTCCCTACCGCAGTATCTCTCGCATCACCTTCATAGCCATCCGGATCGTCAAATGGCATGTCGATATAACCATTATTTCTATAAAATCTTAGCGCATCCGGTGAAGACTCCACGTGCAAGCTTTGATACCCTTGGTTTTTGAGCCACTTTTCACATAATGCCAAGAATTGGCTACCGTATTGATGGTTTCTTTTTTCCTCATCAATCACAATGATACGCAAAGCTGCTCTCTTGTGAGGCCATAATTGCAGATGGGCATAACCAATGATGTCGCCTCCTTGAGATAAAACAAAATGAACATGAGCATCATGCTCAAAAGTCCAAGTGTAAGGGTCAGACAGCCCTGCTTTATCAAAAAAATAGAATTGTCTGAAATGACGGACTTTATCCCATTCTCGCGGCGTTAATGCCTTCACCACTCTTAATCCATTAAACCCTGCTTTTTTATCAATTGTTGCAATAAAATCTTCTTTGCCCAAGCAATATGCAGTAATATCATAGGGATGTTGATGGGCTAACTCTTGTTTTAAACAAGCATAAGCCTCTCTATCTTCTGGATGTGCTCTCATCCAATCCCTAAATTTTAAATGCCGCTCGATTTCGGAGTTTCCACGTTCAAAAATATGAGCATGATGTGTTCTTAGATTATATCCCTTTTGGAAATAGCGGCGAAAAGGAATACCGTATTCTCCTTTTGCTTCATAGCCAAGTACCTGCATAGCAGCATTGGCACTGTCTACTTTGCTAATATCTAAAACAACTGGAATCATATCGATGATTGGTTTTGCAGCTAAGCCAGGTACTGATGTGGAACCGATATGATGAATTTCAATACAATTACCACCTAATGCTTTTTTAATTCCCTCTGCTTCTTGTTCAAATTGTATAGGCCAATTCGAATCATAAGGAACTACTTCGATGAGCCGTTGTTCTTGTTTTCCTGACATCATTTATTCTCTCTCTTGAATATGCTGAACCATTTCATCCACAAATGCAGTGACTTCTTGATAGGTTTTATCAATCAAGTCATGACTTGCATCACTGAGTTCAGCTTTAGTTAATGCTCGTTGAATTAAAACTTGCCATTTTGGGAATTGATTTTTAGCCCAGACTCCTGCTTTTAATTTAGAGCATTGTTCCTTTTGGTGAAGAACATATAAGGCTCTGCATAACGTTAATACAACATAATATTGGTACCCTAAAGAATTTCTGGTATGGATAACCCAATCTTGCCATTCAATGGCTTGTTTTTTGACATGCTCTATAAACTCACTGTTTGAGACAGGAGCTATAATCGTTTTTGGTGATGGGCCGTATAGAATGAGGCTATTTCTTTGTAATAAATAGTAATTAATAAGCCAGTCAGTCCCCGCCTGTTTGAGGTGAAACGGTTCCCCTGGGCTAATGACAGCAATTTGACCTGGTTCTGTCTTAAAATGTTGTAACATTCTATAAGATGCATAAGCCACTTCAATTCGGTCATTCCAAGTTGGAAAATTCTGAACAAGATTGGTATGCAAATCATCTAAAGCCGAGAATTCTTCTGGTGTCATTTCTTGGTTTAATGCTACAAAAACATCAATGTCGCTGGTTGTTTCATCAAAATCACCCCAGACGAATGAACCATACACGTAAACGCCCAACAAATGTTCTTTTAAAATCGATTGCAAGCCGGATAGTAAGTCACTAAGTAAATGATGCACTACCCCAAATTCTGTATGTGAGTTATTCATTTACTACCCCACTATCCACTAAGTCATCAGACTCTTCTTTTCGTTCATCTGGTAAAAACCCACCTACCTGGGCATCCCACAGAGTTTTGTACAACCCACCGCGATCTAGTAGTTCAGCATGTGTCCCGTCTTCGATAATATGGCCTTTATCGAATACTAAAATTCGGTCCATATGCAGCAGAGTCGATAAACGATGAGCAACGACCAGGGTTGTTTTTCCCTGCATCAAATCCCAGAGACTCTCTTGAATATTGGATTCTGTAATGGAATCAAGCTGAGACGTGGCTTCATCCAGCATTAAAATCGGAGCATTTTTTAAGATGGCTCGGGCAATCGCAATACGCTGGCGCTGACCACCTGAAAGTTTAACCCCACGCTCACCGACCAAAGTTTCATAACCTTCTGGCAAAAGACTGATGAATTCATGCGCATGGGCTTTCTTGGAAGCCGAAATGACCTCCTCATCCGAGGCTTTTGTCCTACCATAACGAATATTATCCATCAGACTTCGATGAAAAAGTGTTGGGTCTTGAGGAATCATAGCAATGGCTTGCCTTAAACTCTCTTGAGTCACTTCGGATAGGTTTTGACCATCGATTAGAATTTGCCCATCCACTACTTCATAAAGTCGCAAAATCAAATTAACAAAAGTGGACTTGCCGCTTCCTGAATAGCCCACTAACCCCACTTTTTGACCTGCTTCAATTGTTACCGACTTATTCTGGAACAGGGAGTAACCACCCTGGTAATGAAATTTTACTTTGGAAAATTCAACTCGTCCTTGCGTGACCACTAATTGGGATGCATTGTTTTTATCTTGTATCTCATGGGGGATGACCAATGCATTTAAACTTTGTCTTGCCTTGCCTAAGGCTTGGTTAAATTGGTCCACTTGGTACATGGTGTACCACATCATATGCCCCAATTCCATGGAAAGTCCAAGAATCAAAGCAAAATCACCAATGCTCACCAATCCCTTGCCATACAAGTGAATTAAGGTAATCGAGGCCAGGCCCATCATTACCGCAATCATTCCACCTTGCGCGCAACATAACAAAACAATAAACAGCTCTTTTCTTTGAAAAGCCCGTTGTACCAAGCGAAAAAACGTGTTCATACGTTCCACTTCGTAGATTTTGCGTGAAAAAATACGAATATTGGATTGATTCGCCAGGCTATCTACTAATTGTCCAGAAAGCTGCGATTCAGAATTTGCATGGTCATCGGACAATTGAACCAATCGTGCCGACATCCAAATACTAAATGAGGCAAAGGCAATAAACCAAAAAAATAAAATATAAAAGAACAAGACATTAACAAAATAGGCTGTAATAAATGAAACCACTAACAATGAAGCACCACGAAGAAAGTCGACAGACACGCGATGCAAAATAATCTCAAGATTATCAGCAAGAGTCGTAATTTGTGTGGCAATTCGCCCGGATAGATTATCCTGAAAAAATTGCGTACTACTTCCCAACACATACTCAAACATTTGGCTAATAATTTGGTTTTTAATCACCGCTTCATATTTATAGTTCAAGTACCCGATTGTTCGCCAGGTGATATTGTCAAAAACAATAAAGTTCACTACCAAAAGTCCTGCGATCCAATACAAAGAGGAGAAATCCGTACTTGTTTTTTCCGCCAAGGTATTAATAAGGGATTTAATCAATAAACTATTAAACGGCCCCCAAAATCCAGCCATTAAAGCAAGCAGGATAAATAAAAAAACCATGCGTCGATACGGTTTTAAAAAATGCCACATAAAAGAGCCTATGTGGTTAGGCAAACGATGAGTCATGATGAATACCCTTGCGATTGTTCCCCATTGAAATGATGTATTTTCCCTTGATAAATGTGATATCTGGTTTCAATGTGAATGGAATCTAAAAAATCATAATCGTGAGAAATAACCAACATTGCGCCTGGAAATTCACGTAATACTTCAATGATATGAGCACGTGTTTCCAAATCCACATTGTTGGTTACCTCATCTAAAATAAGTAGCTTAGGCGGATTGGCAGCAATTAGCGCTAAAGAAAGCCTTGCCTTTTCACCTCCAGAAAGATATTTAACCTTTATTTCTACCTCGATGTTTTTGCGAAATAAAAAGTCATTCAAATGGACACGAAGTTCAGCATGAGAAGCATGGGGCATCTGAGCTTTCATCAAATCCAGAACTGTTTCGTCACAATCCAGATGTTGATAATGCTGATCGAGATACCCAACTGTATTGCGCTCGGGAAGAGTCCACTCACCTGTTCTCTTAATGTGACTATCACCCAAGAGCGCTTTGACAAAAGTGGACTTCCCTGATGCGTTGTCCCCATACAATGCCGCCCGTTCGCGGCCATTTAAGTGAAAATGAATCCCTTCAAGAATCACTTCGAAAGCCTCGTAGGCAATAGAAGCGTCTTGAATCCTGATTAAGGGTTTATGGTGATCAAGACCGTTTAATTTAAATTTGGGCTTAATCGTTTCCGGAAGGTTTAAAGAAGAAAGCTCTTCAAGCACCTGTTGTTTTTTATGATTAATCTGACTTAATCGTTTATTTCCTGTTGTCAATGCATTGGCGAGCTTTGTATGAGACCGAATCGTTGGCCATTTACGCTGCGCTATCTTTTTTTCACCCTGAACACGAGAACGTTTATTCTGTTCTTGTTCTCTCATTAGAGAAAGATGTGATTCTTTCTTCTCACGTGAAATCCGTGATAATTCCTGTTCAATCGATGCTTTCTTGTCTTTAAGTATTTGCTGATAATCACAATAAGCCCCTCTAAATACACTCACTTGACCCAAATCAATATGCCATAGAGTATCTGCGACTGTATTGATGAGCTCCGTATCATGAGAAGCAATAACCAACGTCCCCGGATAATGCAGGAGCTTGCGCATTAAAGAACGACGATTGCGTCTGTCCAGATAATTTGTGGGCTCATCCAACAACAACACATTCGGATCTTCAGACAATATTTTGGTTAATGCTTGGTTTAATCGTTGACCACCACTTAAATGAGGACACTCTTCAATCACTTGGGGTAAATAGCCAATACGAACATCCTGTGGCACTTTAATTTCGCCAGCAGAAGCCGAACAAAGACCACCAAGCATCTTCAGTAAGGTTGATTTTCCTGATCCATTTCGGCCAATCAGTGCAATACGCTCACCAAAGTGAATTTCACCACTGAAGTCTTGAAAACAGATTTTATGCGGATAGATAAGACCTAGGTCTTTAAATTGAATCGGTTTATGGTGCATGGTTTACTCTTAAGCATGTCTTTTAGGACAATAAAAAAATAGAAAATCATTTTTGATTTTCTCTCTTTGCCCTGTAGAAGGGCGTACTTAAGATGTAATTTTCATGGCGTTATAAACCTACTTTTGATGGTTTTTCACATTATTTCAAATTTTAAAGCAAAATAATCACTAAAGTCAATATGAATTTTTGACTGCAACGGAGTGTACATAACTGGGTATTTAAGCAATCGAAAAGGCATTAATAGATCAGGTTTGGATTGATGCTCTAAAAGAAAATAAAGATAGGCTTTTTTATTGTCTATAGTTGTTTTATAACACATCAACTTCAGACTCTTGACGTACCTCATTAATATAGGAGCGAGGCTGCATTTCTAATTTAGAAAAATCAATGCGCTCGCGTTATCATGTGGCAACCAAGCGTTCAAAAAATCACGTGCAACCCGAAGGTCTGCCATAGCTGTTCGAAAAAATTGATCGTGTGGGTTAGTAATTTGGGTTTTATTTTTTCATTCTGTGGCTGATCGAGATCTGAAATACCAGCCCCCGTATTATTGCTATTAAATCAAATAAAAATTTCCCGAAAAGATTATTTTTTTGATGATTTATATGATGTAGCAACTTCAAGAAGAGCTGATATTTTTGGACCTTCCAACTATAATATTTAAGAGTAGTGATAGCACTTTATCATAAATAAAAACCATATTCTATTGATAGTAAAAACAAGGGATTTTAAAAAAGGGTAAAATTTATCACAGGGGTGTACCCTTGTGATATCGGAACGTCTTTTTTTGAAATTATGTGTGATCGCTCGGTTTTAGTCATTGTTCTCTTGATTTTTTAGAGACTTTAATAAGAAAAGGCTGAAATCAAATAGCTGAATTTGTTTAAATAATTTCGAGATCCTCATTGAGCGTTTATTATTACGGGGAAGAAAAATAATTGTTTGGTCATAAAACGGTCGTGGGGCAGGGTATAATCCAACTGGAGCACCAAAATGTTCACATTCTTCACTAATAAAGAACCAGTCTTTACTATTTACAGAAAAAAGATCAAATTGATTTAATAAAGAAAATACGGACTGTGAGTCTAAATGAACTGTATATAGTCGACCGCAAACAGGAAATTTTTTATTTAATTTTAAGGCAAGATATCGGGCTGCTGAAAAATGATGAGATCCCCCACTATTACATAAATGAATGCGGTTGTTATCCCATGCATAGCAATAAAATGAAAGGTTATTGAATATTCGTCCACCCTCCCATCGCAAATTTTTGTTTAAATTTTGTTCTGATATGTCGGCGATTAAATTATGGTTAACTGTTGTTGCGAAATCATCAAGGGTTTTAAACAGGCTCAGATCTGATTTTGATGCGCCAAGGCAATCAATATCGCGAATATCACACCACCAATTTTCTGTTTCATTAACTGTAACGATATATTCTAGTTCTGGAATATATTGTAGCGTTGAGTCGTATTTTTTCCTTAGATTCAGGGTATATTTTTTATCAAAATAAAAACTATCCCACCTGTTCCAATGAATTATTTGATCCGAGCTAGCCGTTTGGGGAGGTGTTTTTAATAACATTTGTAGCTGAGAGTGGCTTTTGATTTTTTTTATAAATCTTGATGGGTGTAAAAAACCTTCTTGTATTGAATCAACAATTAAATTAAGTACAGTCCCCATGCTAATCCTTTGATTAGACCTGCGTTCAACTAGCTCAAAAGTTATAAAATAATGTCAAAGAAGTATTCCATTTACTATTGATGAAATACTGTTTTTTAGTTGTTCCCATTATATATTTAAAGTGCTCATGTTTTTTTTGTCCTAAAAGGAGTTGTGTAGTTGGCTGAAATATCATTAGCCTCTAACTTGTATTGAGCCAGATGTTGTTTGACAGTTTGACTGTCTTCAAACTTATTATCAGTGGCTATAGATTTTATAAATTGACGAGTGTTATTAACTAACTTTTCTAATAAGCCCTTATTCATTATTTTTATATTTACACTTGGAGAACACGCATACTCAAAACAAGCAGATAGATGAATCATAATCGGTACACATTTAGCACCATTGCCATAATTGTTATTAAACCAAACTTCAGAACCATTCAGCTGATTACAATCGTGTTTGCAAATAAGATCAGTGGTTGCTCCATTTTTACATTCAATAACTAGAAATTTTAAATCATCCAACAGCCAGAGATTATCAGGCCCTTTTCCATAATCATTTTCTGGGCGTTGGCCTATAAAGCCAAGAAGGTATGCTAACTCTTTAATAGCATCCTCAAATACATTTGCAGTGCCTTCACTAAATATAAGTTTTGAAAATACTCCCTCTGCATAGATAATCAGTTTGTTTCCATCTTTAAATTTTTCTTTTAAATAGGTCGAGCATTTTATTGCTTGTGATCCGATATGATTTTGTAGTGGTCTATAACAAATGCCTTCGATGGGTTTAAGAACTCTTAAATTGTCAGATATAGCCGATAGCTGTGTTTTTTGCGACTCCACTTTATCGTACTTATTTATATACTCCGCCATGTATTGTTTTAAAACGCCTCTTAATAAAAGATCTTCATTTGACCTATTGATTTCATTTAAAATTCTTCTTGCTGCTTCTTGTGGTTTCCCAGAGCGATCTAAATCGTACGCTTCTCTTAACGCAATTTTTATTGAGTCAGATTCATTTTGATTGGAATAATTTAAGTCAGCCATAATACCTCTGCTTAACTTAACCCATTGTGGATCTCTTTTTAGGCAGTAGTTTATGACGGTTTTAACCTCATTAGCGCCCTTATCTTTTATTTGGTCTGCTATTTGTTCTGATAGCTCTAATTGAGCTTTTGTCGCGGGAGAAAATAGTTTTAAGGTTTCTCCCATATAAAGCTGAGAAGTAAGATCTTTTCCCATAAGAAAAATGACACAATAATCATCATTAGATCTAATTCCCCTCCCCATTCCTTGTTCCACTTTATGAACAATTTGATTTACTCTGTTCGAACTACCTGAAAGCTCACTCTGGCGAATTTTATCAATACTATTTCGGGCTGTTGGTAATCCATCTATAACTAACAAGCGGCAAGCATTTTCGGGTAAATCAATCCCATCATACTTGTTAACTAAAATTGTTAAGCCAATATGAGTGGTTTTAAGTTGTTCAATCCCTTGAAGTATACTGTCTTTATTTAAAATGAGATCCGCTGCATCTTCCCAAAACTCCACTCGTTTGTTGGATGGGACAATAACTACCACGTTATATTCTTTGGATAATTCCACACATAGTTCTTTAACATCACTATCGAACATATTGGTATTAAGAGCTTGTGGTAATAGGATTAATCGGTCACCGACATCCCCCGCTGAATCTGGAGTTATAGGGGTATTAAGGTATTGAGGGCTTACACCAAAATGGGTCGCTAAGACGCTATCGTCCGATAGTGTGGCGGTCATAAATATTTTTCTTGATGCATTACTAAGAGACGGAATCACATCAATCGGAATACAATTACTTGTAATTTCAATGTGATGCTTACTGATCACGCAACTGCATCGTTCCAAATTTTCTTTTATTAATGCCCATTTAAATTTTATTTCTTCATTATTTTTGTTTTCAATTAAAACTTGCATTACATTGCTTAGATTTTCTTGCCAGTGCCAATATGGGATCAATATGTAGGCAAAAGGATCGCCCGCTTTAATCTCCAAATATTTGGCTTCCGACTGGCTTTTCATTGCCTCTTCAAAAATGCTAAATATTTTTTCATGTGCCGGGTTAGAGGATGATACATTCAACGTGAATTGCTCTTCAACTGCATTTACACATGCGTGAGCATCATCAATAAGAAGTGTTTTAATGGGTATTCTGATTCCTTCATCCCCAACGCCAAATACTGATTTTCCGTTAATTAATTTATATATATTAGTTACTAAAATGGCTTTCCCTTTTAAAAAACTCTCATTTTCAGGGTTATCTACAGCATTTAATCCAAGATCTTTTGCTTCGGATAAAACTTGCTCTACTAAAAAATTATCTGGAACAATGTAAACTACAGGCCAATTCTTCTCATTCAAGCAACTTTTTAAAATTAAGAGGCCAACCACTGTTTTACCGCCGCCTGTATTCATTTTTATGACCAGGTTTCGTTCCTCTTTTCGGTCAAACCACTTGCTCCATACTTGAGATTGCACATCGCGGGGATAATGGAATTTGTTTGATTTTTTATTGGGTAACGCATTAAAAATTTCTCTCGGTTTTAAAACAGTATCAACAGTTTGTCCCGTACCCAGTTTGGAAAAATCTAATGCCATTTAATGTCCTTTAAAGTTTACTGTTAATCCATATTGGCCAAAGAATAATTAGGCCTGTAATTGCAATTTTAAGTGCATGTTCAGCGCATCAGCAACCTTAACCAAAGTTTCTAATGATGGAATAAATGAACTATTGCCACTTTCAAGGCGAGAAATAACCGATTGTTTGGTTCCAATTTTATTAGCCAATTCAGATTGCGTCATATGTCGCTTTTTACGGGCATTTACAATCATTACTGCTATATTATTAATAATTTGCTCACGCTCATAGTGCTTGGCAAATTCTTCATCTTGATTGATTTTATCGTCAATAAATTCATTTAAGGTAAGTGCTTTCATTCTCGTATACCTCCATCATTCGTTTTTCAGCCAGTTCAATTTCTTGCTTTGGCGCTTTTTGTGATTGTTTTTTATAGGCATGTAAAAGAACGATGATTTCTTTTTGAATGCACACATAAAAAAACCGATAACCACTGCGCGATGTTTTAATTTTAATTTCCCAAAGCGAGCCTTTAATTTGCCTGAATTGTACCCGTGGGCTATCAAAACCCAGTTCTTCAACATTTTTTAAACAACCAGCAAGTCGCGCGATTTCATCGGACGGCAAATCATTTAGAAATTCCGCCACAGGGTTTTTGCCTGATTGCTTTTGGTAAAATTTTATTCTCATAGTATTTTATAGCATAAATGTGATAATTTGAAAAGTATTTAACTAAAATCAGTCATGGAATTTAGTTTGCTGTTTAATGCTTCTGAATCATTTAATGACTCTAGGGTATGAAGCAGCTCTTTGATTGGCCTATTATTTTTTAGTAAAGGATTAGCCCACAAAAATAAGATATCGTCATCAACTAATATTTTTTGCACTATATCTGGTTTTTCTTCCAGTAAAATCTCTACAGCGCAAGCCACTAACCATTTCGAGGTTGATAGTTCACCTTTTGCGATTTCTTCAATGGTTTTTGGAGCAATACTTTTATCTTTATTAAAAAGCATCCTGGCTTTTTGGTGCAGTTTTTCTGATTTGTTATGAATGGATAATAATTCAGAGAATACCGCCTGTATTTTCAAGGAAACATCTGTTTTTACATTTTCGGATAATCCTAGTTGATTAAGCAGTGTCAGCGCTTGCTGTTTTTTGTCATCAGGAAGGCTTGCTGTCTTTATTTTAAGTTGCCCAATAGCGGCACTTATCATGGCATCATAAATATTCAAGTTAATGTGATCTTCAAAACATAACTTGCTTAGTACATCAATAGCGTCAATAAAACTACCGGGTAATCGGATCCTAAAATCTTTTTGTTCGGACAGAGCTTTTGTGGAAAAGTAATGCTCAATAGCCACTAGATTATTCATGTAGTGCTTTAATTCAATAGTTTCTTCCTGGCTTAATTTATCCCAACTATCGAATTCATCGCAGTTATTTGCTTGAAATGAACCATAGGTTGTTTTTTTATCGGCTGATTGCACGTGAACTCTAGGTGGTTTATTCATGTTTGCTTTAACGGCAAACGATAGTTTTTTCATGAATCTACTCCAGTTAATGGCCTACTCCCCACGGTATGGAGTAGGGCAATAGTCAGTATTTATAATCGGGTATTCTTTCTATTCTGTTATCAATGAATTCAACCAGTTGATCGCAATAGACTCCTTTCATCGGTTTATAGGGTATCACTGGCCACACCAGCATGTCTGAGAAGTCTTTGTTAAGGTAAAAGGAAATATTGTATAAGTCTTGCGCCTCATCCAACTCGATACAGACAAAACCATCTAAATAACGCGCATGAACTCTTATGGCAAGCGCATTAGACGATAGTTCATACCATTTAGATACGCCCCACGACCAAACGATCGTTTTATTCGTGTGCAGCAATTGTTGCTGGATAATTTCTGGAATAGTCATTGAGTTCTCCTGTGTTTTTACTATGTGTCATTAAGACATGAACAGTATAACAAGGGCAGCAATTAATATCAATATATTTTATAAATTTATTTTATCATTATGTTTTATAAATATTATTGACAACTTTACGATTTTTTGAGATACTGTATTTGTTCCTTGAGAACAATAGTAAAAACATAGGAGAAAACATCATGTTACCCATTTTATCAAAAGAAAAACTATTTAAATTAGCCCCTTCCATATTCACACAAGATAGTTCGTACAAAACAAGTCCTCAGTACTCACCGATCTCAACAGAGCAAATCATTGAAAAATTAATGTCAGAAGGGTTTTTTCCGACTTGGGCAACTCAGACTAAAAGCCAGAATCAAGAATCGAAAGCATTTGCAAAACACATGCTCCGTTTTCAACGTCATGATGTCATGCAAAATAATCAGGGGCTTTATCCAGAACTTGTTCTTATTAATTCTCATGATGGCCTCTCTTCTTATCGCCTAATGGCGGGTCTTTTTCGGGTTGTGTGTGCTAATGGAATGATTGCAGGGCAATCGTATGACGAAATTAGAATTAAACATCAGGGCGATGTTATTGGAAATGTTATTGAAGGTACTTATAAAGTGATTGAAACCGCGAACAAGATGCTCGATGTATCAGATGATATGGCTTCGATTCATCTAAATGATGATGAAAAAATGATTTTTGCTGAAGCTGCTCATTCTCTAAAATTTTCTGATGAAGAGGGAGCAATGATTGTTGCTCCTGAGCGTTTATTGCAACCAAGGCGTTATGTGGATCAAAAAGATAATGATTTGTTTACGGTGTTTAATGTCCTGCAAGAAAATTTAATTAAAGGAGGGATCCGTGGCCATCGTTTAAATAAATACGGTTACACCACTCGAACTAAAACGAGAGAAGTAAAAGCCATTGATCAAAATGTAAAATTAAATCGTGCCTTGTGGACTCTTACGGAAAAAATGATGGAAATAAAAAGGTAACGGAATTTTTTTAGAGGCAAAGAAAAATCCCTTTGCCTCATCCTGAAAATAGCGTGTTAACAACAGCAATATGAAAGGAACATTGGTAAAATTAAGACTATACCACGGACGCAATACCCCAGAACAAGAAATGGATGATTGGGGCTTTGAAGGAGCAACACTTTTTGGTGTTGATGGCATTATCTGGACATACGGAGTTCCCAGAGTGTTTTTTATTAATGATGATTATTTTAATATAGCCAAGGAGGTAACAGAATGGGATGAGATTGCTGATGGTTTAGAGATGCGTGTTTATGAGGATTTAATTAAAACTAAAGAGGGGTACTTTGGGGATTGGGAATTAATTTGAATATAAGTGGTATTTTTTTGCTATTCTTTTTCCCTCTTTTTGTTAATTTTATATCTTATATATGCGTTGATAATTAATAGTATGTTAATTGATAAGATCACAGAATAATAAAAAATTCTGTGATCTAAAATTAGAGCATCCAATTTATTGATGATTAAAAATAAAAAAATCTTGATGTAAGAAAAAATAGCGTTAATATTAATCAGAATAATAATCACTAAAAATAACGCCACCTTCCGTTTTATTAAAGAAAAAAATAACATTATTGAATGTGTTTTTATTTGTAAGGATCTAATATTCATTCTAGGAAAGTGATATAGGCGCAGATTTTTGGACGAAAAAAGGGAGATTTTAAGAGCTATTCTTCTAAGAATTATTGGAGAATAGAATGACTAAAAAGCGCAATT
>NZ_FUXJ01000019.1 GCF_900167045.1 Legionella maceachernii
ATTCCGACATATACCGTTTTGTTTGTATAATCTCGCTTCATAAGAGTCTCCTTTATCCTTGCACGGGTTTGTTAATCTTTTAACGGGAGACTCTTCTCTATCTCTTTCTCAACTTTTATTCAACCATAGCAACTACTCGCTAATCACAAAACCCTGCGTTCATTTTTTTATGTTGTTCATTTTTTTTGAACAAGCTATAATCATGAACATGGCAAAGAGGATATTGTGATGAATATAGATAAACTATTATCGATCATAAAGGATAGATCAAAGCTTCAATGTAAATTTGATGAAAAAAGTAATCAATTAACCCTCCAAATTGAAAAGAATAATAAGTTAATCTATAAGCCTGAACTCGTTGGCAATATTGATAATTCGAATATTGGTGCTATCGTTCAATACATGCAACATTTAAATAAAAAAAGCATTTTAATTAGCAACCACATTAATAAAGTTCTGGCTGATAAATTGCAAAAAGCGAATATTGAGTACGTTGATTTCTCAGGTAATATGTATGTAAACTCTCCCCCTGTATTTATCTCTATTAAAGGAGAAACACCTCAGAAGAGAAGTCTATCGGATATCACTCAATTCAAACTGAGTGTTGCCAGTATAAAACTTATTTTTACATTGCTTGTCATTAAAAAACCGTTAGAGCATACCTATCGTGAGCTTGCTAAAATGAGTGATGTGGCATTAGGAAGTGTTAGCAAAACACTTTTAATTTTAGAAAAGCATGGATATATCGTAGAAAAAAATCGTGGTGAAAAGCATTTGGTTAATAAAGATATCTTATTAAGTAAATGGTGTATTGGCTATGCTGAGAAATTACGTCCAAAATTAATGATCGATAAATTTTCAACAGATAATCTTGCACAGTTTAAAGAAACGAATCCCTGTGAATTTAATTTTCTTTGGGGAGGAGAAATAGCTGCTGCAAAGTTAACTCATTATCTAAGCCCCCAAATAATTACACTTTATGCAGACGATGCCTTACCACTATTACAATATAAATGCAGGTTAAAAAAAGATAACAATGGGAATATAGAGCTAATAAAAAAATTCTGGAATTTTGATACCAAAACTTATAAAGAAAACCATGTGCCATTCATTTTGGTTTATGCCGATTTATTAAGCTCACTCGATGAAAGAACTCAAGAAACAGCGGAAATTATATATGACAAGTTCATTAGAAAACAGGTGGAATAATTTTTCAGATAATGATATCGAGTTATTTGCATTAATTAATAAGATTGCTCGTGATAATGATTGTTCTTACTTTTTAATTGGTGCTAAAGCGAGAGACATGCTCTTAGATTATTTTGGTAAAAAGGCAGAATTAAGAAAAACATTGGATACTGATATTGCTTTGTGTTGTAGAAATTGGCAAGAGTTTTATAAAATAAAAAGCGCTTTTGTCAATGATAGTTATTTTACTGTCGATGAAAAATTTGAACCCCGTATCATATCCACAAAATATGGCTGTCTAGACATTGTCCCATTTGGTGAAATAAATGAACATGACTCGAATCTAAAATGGCCACCAGATTATGACATAAAACTCAGTTTGATTGGATTTGAAGATACATTTAAGCATGCAATAGATATCACAATTAGAGATATTACTATCAAGGTAGCTTCTCCATTGGGGTTCGCTCTTCTGAAGCTATTTGCATGGGGTGACCGAAGAGCTCAAAAAGACGCAAGTGATATTGCTTACATTATTGCCAACTATTTTGACTTGGGCAATGAAAATAGGCTTTATGAAGAGAATCAGGATCTCTTAGATGAAAACTTTGATTATACGCTGAGTGGATGTCGTCTTTTAGGTCGTGATCTTAACAATTCATCCAGAGAGACATGCAATCATCTAAAGGATTTTTTTGATAGTGACGAATTAACTAATGGACTAGCATTATCTATTTCCAGGGATCAATATAATTATCAGGAAGCAAGTCGTATGCTCCAAATGATTAAACAGGGTTTCTTAGACTGAGTGTAAAATGATACGACCAAATAAGACAGATATTGAGCGAGGTGTTGCCGAAATTATTAGTGTTAAACAGAAAGGTTTGGTTACTGTAAAAATGAGTGGGGCTGAAAAAGAAACAATTAGAACTTATAGAATGTCTTACAATAGCACCTTTTCCATGGATTACTGATGATGGATTTGATGATTTTGGTCGAAAATTTTCATGTAATCTAACGAGTTCAGGATTTTCTTTCCAGAAACCAGAGGAAGATACTCAAAAAATATCAGATTTACTTGATGAAAAGTAAATTTAATCGAAAAGTGACTTTTGTGACGAAAGTGCTATGCCACAAAACATATTTATTTTTTTAGTATGTTACAACGGTTAACTGTAAGCTGTGTAGAGCTGGCCAAAATATTGTCAATTTTTGCGTTGGTCTCTTTCTTTGTAATCTGAGGCTTAACTGATACTGTTTTTAATAATGGAGCAAAGCTAACATAAAGCGCAATAATAAAGCCCAATGTACTCATGACAGAAGCTATTATTGTTGATCGAGAATTCCACGTTTCGCGTCGTTCTTTTTTTAAAAAAATAACATACTTCGAGTAAATGGATTCGCTTTGTTTTTGGGATATTCGGTGCATGCGGAGTTTGAAGCTATCAATATCTTTTTCTAACTTATCGTAACCTCTGAACATAGCACCAGCATTGTACCCATTAATAAGGTGCATATAGAGATCGAAACACGCCTTAGTTCCATTAATAATGCATTTTTTGAGTTCCAACGCCGAAAATCTGATACAGCCTTTATTGGCCTCATCAAGAGCACCATTATAAAAAATTGGAATAACTGAAGGCTTTCATCGAAAAATGAAACGGCTCATTCTCAAAAAAGGGAGCACTTTAATCGAGTTAGTATAGACTAACCGTTTGATTTGACAGTCAAAAGGAGATTAAAGTGCCGAGAAGTGATCTTATCCTAAATTTACCTGGATTTACTATCAAAAAAGTGAGTGGTTATCAGCCGCTAATTTTGGAGCTATCGTATAATCGCAAAGCACGTTGTAGTCATTGTGCAAGTAAGGAAGTACGCAAAAAAGCGTCGTATATGCGTCGAGTATCGCATGAGTTAATAGGCCATCGACGAAGCGAGTTACATTTTAAAGCCTACAAACTATATTGTAATCGCTGTAGGCGATATGGCAATCAGCAATTTCCCGGAATAAAAAAGTATCAACGCTCGACCTGGCGTTTGCAGGCTGCGGTTTTCCACGACCATACTCGTGGAATATCGCAGAAAGATTTGGCTTTGCAATATAACAAAGGCAAAGCAACCATTGAGCGTTGGTATCAGCAGCACTATCGTGAGCAAGAAAGTGAATTAAAAAATACCCCTTGCCCTGTGGTTCTTGGGATAGATGAACATTCTTTTAGTCGTAAACAAGGCTATGCGACAACCCTTTGTGACCTTAAAAAGCATAAAGTATATGACATTGTCAAAGGCCGCTCTTCAGCTGACCTAAAAGAATACTTTAACCACCTGGAGGGTAAAGAGCGGGTGAAAGTCGTTTGTATTGATTTAAGTACAAGCTATCGTGCTTTAGTAAAGCAGCACTTTCCCAATGCCCAAATCGTAGCCGATAGGTTCCATGTAATAAGGCTTATTAATCAGTTCACCTTACAAACCTATCATCAAATTGACCCCACTCTAAAATATCAACGAGGATTGTTAGCAGCGCTTAAAACCAACCCAGAGAACTTAACGGCTAAACGATTGGCGCTGCGTAATAACTATCTTCAACAACAGCCTGCTGTTGCTGCAATTTATGATTTTAAACAAGAACTTCACCAGCTACTGTCTAAAAAGCATTGCACTGCTAAAGAGTGCAAACGCTTATTACCTCGTTTCTTAGACATGATAAATGAGCTTAAACGTAGTCCTTTTCAAACTTTGAATACCTTGGGAAATACCTTATTTAAATGGAAAGAGGAAGTCGCTAGAATGCTGCGGTTTACTAAGAACAATGGCATAACCGAAGGCTTTCATCGGAAAATGAAACTCATTCAACGTAGAGCCTATGGATTTAGAAACTTTGAAAATTATAGAACGCGTGTTAGGGTGCTCTGTGGCTGATTAAAGATGCCCCCGGAAATGGGAAAGACCCTTAATGCTTCACTTCAGCCTTCGACACATATTCGACACGAAAATTTAAGGTTTACTTTGAATTCCGCCAAAACCCAGACTGGGATTGGCTCCCCGGACAAGACTCGAACTTGTGACCTAATGATTAACAGTCATCCGCTCTACCGACTGAGCTACCGGGGAATGAGGCGGAATCTTAAATGGATTCCGCTAGTGGGTCAAGGGGATGAGTGAAATTTTTCTTCCCTTGCGAGGCTTTATTTACAAAAACGCTGCAATCGAGCGAGGGCGTCTTGTAGGATTTCCATGCTTGTGGCGAAAGAGAGACGGATGCAGCCTTCGTTTCCGAAAGCGGAGCCGGGTACTAAAGCGACGCCTACTTCTTGCAAAAGGCGCTCAGCAAATTCGACATCATTAGCGAAGCCGCGCTTTTCAATAATGGGTTGCACATTGGGGAAGAGGTAGAACGTACCATCGGCAGGAATGACTTCAATGCCAGGAATTTCGTATAAACGCTCAACAATGTAATCATGGCGCTCATGGAAGGCTTTAACCATCATTTTTACCTCTTCATCGCCGCCGTTTAATGCTGCAACCGATGCTTTTTGCGCAATGGAGCAAGGGTTAGAAGTGGATTGAGATTGCACGGTTTTCATGGCTTCGATTAAATCAGCAGGGCCTGCGGCATAGCCGATACGCCAACCCGTCATTGCATATGCTTTAGAAACACCATTGAGCACAATAGTACGAGGGTATAAATCAGGGCAAGCATTAAGTATATTAGAAAAAGGCATGGTCCAAAGAATGTGTTCATACATGTCATCGGTAGCAATTAATACATGGGGATATTGTTTTAATACCTCAGCAAGACCTTGCAATTCTTCAAGCGTGTAAGCAACGCCAGACGGATTTGATGGGCTATTGAGTACGACTAATTTAGTCTTTGGAGTAATCGCTTCAGCAAGCTGCGCCGGAGAAATTTTATACCGTGTTGCTGGTGTTGAAGGAATAATCACAGGTTTGCCACCCGCTAATAAAACCATATCTGGATAAGAAACCCAATAAGGAGCCGGAATGAGCACTTCATCCCCGTCGTTGATTAAGGCCTGGCAGAGGTTATAGAAGCTTTGTTTTCCACCCACTGAGACTAAGATCTGATTGAGCTGATAATCAAGGGCATTGTCGCGTTTAAATTTATCTTTAATGGCTTGTTTTAATTCGGCAATTCCGTCAACAGCGGTGTATTTGGTAAAGCCCGCCTCGATAGCTGCAATGGCTGCTTGCTTAATATGGACAGGGGTATCAAAATCAGGCTCGCCTGTCCCTAATCCAATGATGTCTAATCCTTCTGCACGCATTTTTGCGGCTTTTGCAGCCACAGCAAGAGTAGGTGATGGTTTAACTTGGTGTATTCGCTCTGCCAACGCGATATCCATTTTTAAGCTCCTGTGCTATGTTTTCGATCAATTCAGGCCGAGAAAACTACCCTAACACCTCATTGATCGGTTATAGTTTATAGTATGAAAAATGTATTTAAAATTTACGCAAATTATCAACCCGCTGGTGATCAACCAACTGCAATTAGCTCGCTAATCGACGGTTTGACGTCCGGGTTGGCGCGTCAAATCCTTTTAGGCGTTACCGGTTCGGGGAAAACTTACACCATTGCTCATGTGATTCAGGCGATGAAAAGGCCAGCGTTGATCATGGCGCCTAATAAGACATTGGCGGCACAACTTTATGGCGAATTCAAGACCTATTTTCCGGACAATGCCGTCGAATATTTCGTCTCTTACTATGACTATTATCAACCCGAAGCGTATGTCCCTGCTTCGGATACTTTCATCGAAAAAGACGCGTCCATCAATGAGCATATTGAGCAAATGCGCTTATCAGCAACTAAGGCACTGATTGAACGACGGGACGCTATCATTGTAGCGACCGTCTCTGCTATCTATGGTTTGGGTGATCCCGACTCTTACCTCCGTATGTTATTACATCTTTCCCGAGGAGAACAATGCGATCAGCGCAAAATTTTGAGGCGACTTGCCGAAATGCAATACATTCGCAGTCAGCAATCGCTGGAAAGAGGGCAATTCCGCGTTCATGGCGATGTTATTGATATCTTCCCAGCCGATTCAGAAAAAGAGGCGATACGTATCGAGCTTTTTGATGATGAGGTAGAAAATATTTCCCGTTTTGATCCCTTAACAGGAGAGATGCTACAGCGGCTACCACGGGTGACGATTTTCCCCAAAACTCACTATGTCACGCCACGGGAGCGCATTTTACAGACAGTGGATTTAGTCAAAGAAGAGCTGCGCGAAAGGCTTGCTGAGTTTAACGAACAAAATAAATTGCTCGAGGCGCAACGATTGCAGCAACGGACTTGTTTTGATATCGAAATGATGTTGGAACTCGGTTATTGTTCGGGCATTGAAAATTATTCGCGCTATTTATCAGGTCGAAATACGGGTGAGCCACCCCCTACTTTATTTGATTATTTGCCTCCTGATGCGTTATTGATTATCGATGAGTCCCACGTGACTGTGCCGCAAATTGGAGGTATGTATCGTGGTGATCGGGCTAGAAAAGAAACGTTAGTTCAATATGGGTTTCGTCTCCCCTCAGCTTTGGATAATCGTCCTCTTCGTTTTGAAGAGTTTGATGAGCGTTCGCCACAAACGATTTATGTGTCTGCAACCCCAGGTCCCTATGAATTGGAGCATAGTGATAATACGGCTGAACAAGTTGTACGGCCAACGGGACTCGTGGATCCTCAAGTGATAATCCGTCCGGTTAAAAATCAGGTGGATGATTTAATGTCTGAAATTCGTCTGGTCGTTGCGCAGGGGGAGCGGGTTTTGATTACGACTTTGACTAAACGGATGGCGGAAGATTTAACCGATTATTTGCGAGAGCACGGCATAAGAGTGCGTTATTTGCATGCGGATATTGATACTGTCGAACGGGTCGAGATCATTCGCGATCTACGACTTGGCGAGTTTGATGTCTTGGTGGGTATTAACTTATTGCGTGAAGGCTTAGATATGCCTGAAGTCGCTTTAGTTGCTATTCTGGATGCCGATAAAGAAGGATTTCTCCGATCCGATCGATCGTTAATTCAAACGATAGGACGTGCTGCACGCAATGTGAACGGACGAGCGATCCTCTATGCTGATCGCATTACCGGCTCCATGCAGCGTGCCATAGAGGAAACCGAACGGCGCCGCCATAAGCAAATGGAGTTCAACAAAGCGCAGGGCATTACACCTAAGGGAATCAAGAAATCCATCACCGATATTATGGAAGGGGCTTATAGTACACGCCGCAATAAGACCCAAGTGGCAGACCGGCAAGCGATCTATGAGGCGATACCCCCTGACCAATTACTCAAGCAAATCAAACTGCTTGAAAAGCGTATGCATGAGCACGCGAAAAACATGGAATTTGAGCAAGCTGCAAAGGTTCGAGATGAGTTCTTAATGCTTAAAGAACGATTGAAATTAACTCAAGCGTCTTAGTCTTAAAGAAGGGCGAAGAAGCCCGACAGTCTCGATTTTGAACCCCTTAGGTTCAGGTGGGGGGCAAGGTGTCGGCTCAGGCTTCCCACTCATTGATGGGCTTGCACAACACCGACTACAGGACGCTCCCCTGGATGTGAGTATTGGTTCACAAATAACTCGCTGTCGGGTTAAGCACAGTATACCACTATACCATTCCGAAGTTAACTCGTAATCAATAAAAGAGCTTGAGCCTTGGCCCAACAAAATGGCGAGCTATATAAAAGCTTAAGGCCCAACCTTCAGTCTGTTTGCGGGTCCTGATCTAAATTGCCATGCACAGCCTGGTGGATTTTGTTTTCCAATGAGCTGATGAATTTGCTAATCTGCATGCGCTGTTGCTCTTGTTGTTTTTGGCAAGTGATTAGTTGATGGCTTATATTAAGTGCCGCCAAGAGTAAGGCTTGGAATTCGTCCAGTTGTTTGAACTTCTTGCTCTGCTTCAATTGTTCATTCAGCTTTTCAGCAGCCTGTTCGAGATTAATTTGTTCATTTTCAGGGCACTTAATTTCATACGTTTTATTTAGCAATTTGATAGAACAAGTTTTTGCTGTTGACATTTTATATGGCCTATACAATGTGACGTATTATTCAAATAGTAGCAACTTTGGAATGGTCGAGCAAATCAGTTATCATTAATCAATTTGTTTAACGAGTTTATTATGTCTCCTGAAAATACACCAACCCATCTGCCAGACTATCAGAACTTTAGCCATACTATTTTGGCCTTAGAGTTGCCTTTTTCTGGAAGTGAGTTGCATGGAATGATGTGCGGTTATCTTTGTGCAGGGGCTGCCTCTGAGGGCGACGCCTATTTAAGAGCGCTAACCTCCAGCAAAAAAGATAAGTCAACGCGTGCAGCTGCTCTTGCTATCTTCGAAGTCTACACCATTAGCCAACAACAATTAGGGAATTTTGATTTCGGCTTTGAATTATTATTGCCTGACGAAAATGAACCTTTAATCGATCGTGCACAGGCTTTTAGTGAATGGTGCGAAGGATTTACCCAAAGCATGGCGATCGCTGGCATTAGCGTCGAACAATTTCAGGAAGAAGAATCACAGGAAGCGTTGCATCATCTGCAAGAATTTGCCCAATTGGATTATGAATCGTTAGAGGTGGAGGAAGAGGATGAAAAAGCGTTAATGGAGGTAAGCGAATATGCTCGAATGGCCGTATTGCGGTTATACGGGGATTTAAAAGCAAGTAACAGTGGACATGGTTCGACTAAAACCACGCACTAAAACGACTTTAAGGATTGTGTAAATGATTACCCAGCAAGAATATCAGGCAAGAAGACAAACGTTGGCAGCAAGATTGGCTCCAGGATCGATTGCAATTATTCCTGCTGCGCATGAGGTATTGCGTAATGGTGATGCGCATTACCGCTTCCGCCAAGACAGCGATTTTTATTACCTAACGGGTTTTAATGAGCCCGAGGCAATGCTGATTCTGCTAGCAGGTAAACCCGGTAAGGCATACTTATTCAATCGCCCACGAAACCCAGCAGAAGAGCAATGGACCGGAAAGCGCTTAGGGCAAGAAGGGGCACGTGAGAGGCTAGGAGTCGATGAAGCTTATTCCATTGAAAGCCTGGTTGCGCATTTGCCAGATTTATTAACTGACAAAACCGCAGTTTATTTTGCCATGGGTCGTTATCCTTCAATTGAAAAGCTACTTTTTAAGGCATTAAAGCATGTAAAAGGACAGCTAAGAAGAGGCATAAAAGTGCCTGATACGCTATGTGATCTAGAGCCTCTTTTGAGTGAAATGCGGTTATTTAAATCAGAGGCAGAACTTCATCTCATGCGTCGTGCTGCTGCCATCTCTGTGGCTGCACACAAACGGGCCATGCGGGCTTGCAGTAAGGCTAAAAATGAATATCAATTGGAAGCTGAGCTGCTTTATGAGTTCGGTTATCAGGGTTGCCGCTCAGTGGCTTACGATCCGATTGTGGCTGGCGGTGGCAATGCGTGTATTCTCCATTACACAGAGAATAACCAACCTCTGCGCGCAGGGGATTTGTTGCTGATTGATGCGGGGGGCGAGTTTGAAAATTATGCGGCTGACATTACTCGCACTTTTCCCATCAATGGCCGCTTTAGCCCAGAGCAACGAGCCATTTACGAACTGGTGCTTAAAGCGCAACAAGCAGGTATAGCCCGTATTAAACCTGGTTTAGGTTGGTATGAAGTACAGCAAACCATTATTACTATTCTGACTTCAGGTTTATGCGAGCTAGGCATCTTGAAGGGTGAAGTGGATAAATTGATTGCCACTGAAGCCTATAAGCCCTTTTATATGCATAATTCGGGGCATTGGTTAGGTTTAGATGTTCATGATGCGGGTCGCTACAAAATTGAGGGGGAATGGCGCCAGTTAGAGGCTGGCATGGTTCTCACAGTGGAACCCGGTTTGTATATTAGTGCAGGCATGCGTGGGGTCGATGAGCGCTGGTGGAATATTGGTGTACGCATCGAAGATGATATTGTTGTCACACGAGACGGGTATGAGAATTTAACTGCCGCTTTACCCGTGGAAGTGGATGAAATTGAGGCTTTACTCCGTGGTTGAAAGGCAAGTCGATATTCTTATTGTGGGTGGCGGATTAACAGGTGCCATCTTAATGCTGGCCTTAGCCAACAAAGGCTATACGATTCTATTGATAGACAACCATCCACTTAGTGCGAAAATCGATGCTCATTTTGATGCACGCACACTTGCGCTGTCTCCTGCAAGCCTGCGAATTTTGCAAATGCTGGATGTTTGGCCGCTCTTGCAAAATAAGGCGACGCCAATCGAAACCATTCATGTGTCAGAACAATATCGTTTTGGCAGCACCACCTTAAACAGTGAATCAGCGAATAAGCCCTTAGGGCATGTGGTTGAAATGCAGTCCATTAACCATGCCCTATATCAGCGGCTTGACGAACAGCACTGCTTAGCCCCCGCGAAACTCATCGCGCTGGATAAAGACCAAGGGTTGGCCACAGTAAGCACAGAAAAAGAAAATTATTCGATTAAAGCGAAACTCATTGTCGCCGCGGATGGTTCCGATTCCACAGTGAGGCGGTTAAGTGCCTTGCCAGTAAAAATAAAAGATTATCAACAGCAAGCCATTGTCACCAATATTGGTTTAGCACGATCGCATGGCAATTGGGCTTATGAGCGATTTACTGCATCGGGGCCTTTAGCATTGCTTCCTATGACAGAAAAACGCGCCTCTTTAGTTTGGGCTTTACCGCCGGTCGAAGCTGCACGTTTAATTGCTATTGATGAGGTCAGGTTTTTACAGGTATTGCAGAAAGCATTCGGCTACCGTCTGGGCCGGTTTGTGCGCGTCGGTAAGCGTGTTATTTTCCCTCTGAGACAGATCACAATGCCGAAAAAAATCGCTTGGCCGATAGTTTTTGTAGGCAATGCGGCTCACACCCTCCATCCTGTCGCTGGGCAAGGTTTTAATTTAGGCTTGCGCGATGTCGCAACTCTCGCGCAATGCATTGCGCAACAGGGATTAACCCCCGCCATGCTGCAAAATTACCAACAAATGCGCCAGCATGATGAAATGGCCATTACCCGGTTGACGAATGGGTTAATTGAAGTGTTCACCAGTCACTTTCCAGGCATGGCTTTGGCACGAAATTTAGGGTTAATTGCCGTTGATAATCTAAGCCTTCTAAAGCACTGTTTGACCCATTACACCTGCGGTTTTGCGGGAGTGACACCGGATTTGGTTTGTGGTATTGCGTTGGATAGAAAGGAAAGCTTATGAACCAACAGTTTGATGTAATGGTGGTTGGCGGTGGGGTTGTGGGTTTAACGGCAGCACTTGCAATGCTGTCACGTGGTTTTTCTGTCGCACTCATTGATGCGGGGAGTGTCACGGTTAATTCGGCGGATATTGATCCACGCGTGTATGCAATCAATCAAGCTTCTGAGGATTTATTGCAAGCATTGAAGGTGTGGGTGCATTTGGATAAAACCCGGATATCCTCCTACCGCCAGATGTATGTGTGGGATGCGGCAAGTCAAGCACACATTGAATTTGATGCCCGTACGATTGTTAGCGACCACCTAGGGACTATTATTGAGGAATCGGTGCTGAAGCAGGCCATCTTGCAGGCTTTGGATTTACAAAAAGCGAAATTCACTGTTTTAGCGCATTCCACGGTGAGTCAAATAGAGGAGCATGAAGAGGGGATTTTAGTCGCTTCGGGTGAGACTCGTTGGAAAGCACAACTGCTGATGATTGCGGATGGCGGTAATTCACCGTGTCGTCAGCTCCTAAAAGTGCCCTTAACCACATGGTCTTATCATCAGCAGGCCCTAGTTGCCTTGGTGCATACCGAAAAATCACACCAACGAACAGCTTACCAGGTATTTAACCCGGACGGCCCGCTTGCTTTCCTTCCGCTTAATGATACGCATTTATGCTCGATTGTTTGGTCGACAACACCTACACAGGCTAAGCAATTAATGGCGCTTCCTGAAGAAGCCTTTAATCGAGACTTAACCAAGGCATTTGCTAGTAAATTAGGTGAAGTTCAATTAATGAGCAAGCGTTATCAATTCCCCCTTACCATGCGCCATGCAAAACAATACAGCGGGAAACGCTGGCTCTTGCTGGGTGATGCTGCCCATACGATTCATCCACTGGCTGGATTAGGTTTGAATGTGGGCTTAGCTGATGTGGCTACCTGGCTTGCTGGCCTTGATGATGGGAATAAGCGTTTAACGTCGCAAAAAGTGTTAGGTGCTTATCAGCGCCAGCGTAAGTATGAAGTTTGGCAAACAATTGCCCTGATGGATGGATTTAAATCATTGTTT
Source organism: Legionella maceachernii (assembly GCF_900167045.1). Classification (GTDB taxonomy): domain Bacteria; phylum Pseudomonadota; class Gammaproteobacteria; order Legionellales; family Legionellaceae; genus Tatlockia; species Tatlockia maceachernii. Next base: position 12,507 of record NZ_FUXJ01000019.1, read on the forward strand.
ACAAATTCGTTAACGCCAGTAATTGCCCTTCGCGGTTTTGGCTTAAGAATGTGTAATGCAATAACGCCTCTTAAAAGAATGTTTATTGAGCAAGCGGCGGGGAAAAAATTGATTCATTTCGAATAAGTAAAGGATTCGTAGAAAAAACTTTCTGAATAAGGTATAAATCATTCTGTTTAAGAACTCGATACCGGGATGTAGAATGATAATAAAAAAATTGCCGATGGTATTACTGGGCTTTGCCCTAGCAAGGGATGCATTAGCAGGAGGGATGTATAGCCGCTCCCCTTATGATGACAGGACCGGATGGCCTTTCGTTGCGACTTTAAGTGTGGGGCCTGCTTGGTCCAGACCTGGGGAATCCCAGGTTCTTACGTTACAACCCAACGTCAATAAAGCGTATATCCCATTGCCCACAAGCCGCACCATCAAACTCGTTACCACCGCACAGGGAACCAATACCTTATTCACCGGTGAGATCTTTTTAGGCTTGTATGGTCAAATTAACTCGGTGGTCACCTCCCAGATAGGATTAGCATTTGGTGCTTCTTCCCAGGTAAGGACAAAAGGAAATGTTTTTGAAGACTCAGACATTGAGTTTGGCAATTTCACCTACTCTTACGGCATACGCAATGTGCGTGGCGCACTAAAGGCGAAATTTTTGTATGACCCCAATTACTATGATTTGCTTCCCTATATCAGTGGTAGTGCCGGCATAGGGTATAACCACTCCTCGGGGTTTACCATCAATACCCGTTTGTTCCAGGAAATTCCTGCCCCTTCTTTTAGTGATGAAAGTAAATCCGCGTTCAGTTATACCTTAGGTGCCGGATTAGAAACTTACGTGGACGATAACTGGCATGTTGGCTTGGGTTATGAGTTTGCCGATTGGGGAAGGAGTAACCTGGGGCCTGCCATTGGCCAAACCCTTGGTACGGGTCCGCACATTAACAGCCTGCGTACTCATGAATTACAAATCAGTATTAGTTATGTGTCTTAACTAAATGTTTAGCTATCTCTTCAAGGATTGATTTATGAAGAAGACTTCATTGCGGCAGTGGGCTGTTACAATTTTCCTTATGATAATGGCGGTAGTAGTTCAAGCAGCTGAAGTCAAATTTAATATCGTGCCAGTACTCAGGGCACCGAATACCATGCCTGCAAATGGCCTTGCGTATGCCCAGTACATGATTACCAATAACACTGGGATTGCCCGCGAGCTCACAACGGTACCTATTCCTGGCGTTCGCCATTTTGTTACCGGAGCACCCGGCACATGTCACTCTCCTTTTGTTTTAGCACACGGCCAATCCTGTCTTTTGGTATTGGAGTTACTTGCCCATGAAATGGCTGGTGGGGTGCATTCTGGGCCTGTGGTGTGTAAGACCATGGGGCCGGGCGATAATCGACCAGACGCTTCTCTTTGTTCCCAACCTTATCCAACGGATTTTTTGCAGATTAATCTGACACCCGCTATACCTGTGGGACTCGTTGCAAATACCTCCGCTGTGGTTTTCTCACTCGGGAGTACAGGAAGTGTAACCATAACCAATACAAACCCCTTTGGTTTTGCACAACATTTGGATATCCATTTTATTCTTAATACCGCAATTTCCATAACAAGTAGCACTTGCCCGTCTCACTTACCGCCAAACGCCTCCTGTGTGATTACATTTTCTGCCACGTCGGGGGCAACGACAACCCTATCGGTAATGGGAACCAATACGAATCAACTTCTTATTCCTATTACAGCCGCGGCAAATGTGCCAATCAGTGTCTCACCGAATCCTTTGGTATTAGGTGTTGGGAATTCTAGTTCCATAACCGTGACTAATTTAAGTGCCACGGTTCCTGCGATCAATGTTCGTGCTACTCCTCCCGCTGCAAGCACTAACATTCAAGTCAGTTCAACTAACTGCCCCACCTCTTTACCTCCAGGGGGGTCGTGTACGATTACGTTTAGCGCAACGGGTGTGCAATCAGGCATTACTGTGCCAATTCAAGGAACGAACACAAATCAAGTGAACTTGAGCGTTTCTTCTCAAGTAGTTCGGATTTCTTCTAATCCGAATCTTACTTTAGGCATAAACCAGCTAGGAACGGTGACAGTGACTAATCAGTCTTCAACGGGCACAGCATATAATATCCAACCAACGATTCCATCAGGTTCAGGAATAACTGCAACGACTAGTCCTGCTTGTTCTGTTTTGGCGCCAGGGGGCACGTGTACTATGCAGTTCTCAGGTTCTCTTCTTCAATCGAGCGGAGTGAATATTTTTATTCAAGGCTCGAATACCAATCAGACGGCGGTAAAGATTACGATTCTGCAGGCTACTCTCCAGGTAACTCCTAATCCTCTTGCTTTGTCAGAAGGCGGACCTGCTAGTAGTATAACGGTAATGAATACTTCTTCAGTTGCGGTAACAAGTAATATTCTTCCTGCTACAGGAACAACGAGCCCCCAAAATGTACAAGTTACCGCCAATACGTGTATTTTTTCACAGGCGGCGCCTTTTCAGCCCTCTTCATCATGTACAATTTCTTTTCAGGCGCCAATCGGTTCTACTGCAAGTCAATTCATCGTTCAAAGTGCAACTCCTAATGCAACAAACCAAACTACGCTTAATGTTACAGTTAGTGAAGTGGTAATTAATATTTCTCCTACGTTGTTAACTCTTACACCGGGAGGGCAGGGGCAAGTAACAATAACAAATCAATCGTCAACTGCGGCCGCATTAAATCTTGCGGCAACGCCTACAACTCTTTGTAACAATAATACCTGTGACAGCACATGCGGGACTTCGCTCGCACCATCAGGTACCTGTACCATGACATTTAATGGCAACACTAACCCTCCACAAACTAACTTTGTTGATATTAGTGGAGATAATACGAATACTGTGCGGCTACAGATTAATACTGTAGGCACTATTTTAACACTCCAACCCACTTTAGGATCTCCCTATATAACTGTATCACCGAATGCAACCACAACGACGCTTTTTTCTGTTACCTATAACAATTCCTCTGGTCCCCCCCTTTCTAATATAACCCTTATATTGCCCTCTTCGTGGACGCAAGTAATCCAAGATGACTCTGCCTGTGCTGGGCCAATATTTCCTGGGGAGACCTGCACCATATCTCTTGGTTCCGATACCGCTTATATCGCACAAAACACAATCCATGCCCAAGATGGTGCGGGAGATACCTCTAACAATACTGCTATTGGTTTTATCCAAGATGGGGGGTTTGTGTTTGATATTACTAACGGGGTTGTAACAGTCGCCGATCAGAGTGATGCTGTTCAAACTCTACAGTGGCAGACAACGAATGTTCTCACAAATGCGAATAGTACCACGGATGGGCTAACTAACACTCAAGCAATCATGCAAAACTCAGGCTTATTTGGTGCGCCTGCTGCCGGAGATTGTTTTTTTCAAACATCTCCTCAAAAATTTCTTCCAGCTTCAGGACAGTTGGCTGAAATGTATACTAGCCTATCTCATCTCGGTTTGGGCAATTTTGGAGGCTTGCCTTATTGGAGTTCTACTGAGTCTAGTTTTTCTGATGCATTTGCTGTGAATCTTGTTGATACAGGAAATCCAACGACAACTCCATATCCTGATTCAAAAAGTTTAAGCTTGTTGGTCAGATGCGCTTATATTGCGGGATATCCTTAATATAAAAAGCTTCTGTATTAAAGCAAAATATGGTTTAATTTTAAACATGAAGATTTTCAGAGTTTAATGAGTGGCGCTTTTAATCCATTGGCGGCTGTTGCTGCTGGGCAGTTGCCTTATAGCATGTAGCTCCTTGCTTGCCGCTCCTGCTGCATTAGTAACGCCACCTGAACCAACAACATTGTACCGCTGGGTGGATAAACCCGCTGCTGAGGCTACCCGTGTCTCTGAGGCGAATGAGCGCTTGCAAAACGCAATCAATAATCCTGAATTCATGCTGGATCATTGGGTCGACTTACCCACCTCACCTGAGGTGCGTCATAAAAAAGCCCAGCGCTTAAGTTTGCGTGAAGCAATTTTGCTTGCTTTGCGTTATAACCCGAATATTCAAAACGCGGAATTGGATCGGATTATCCAGCGCTATCAGCTGCGGTTAGCCCATAATGAGTTTGAGTTACAATACGCTTTGGCGGGAGCTGCTGCTGTTGAAAAAAGTCGCTACAGCGGTGTGGGTAATACGACAAATAAAAGCTTTATTGCCTCACCGGAAGTGAATTTAAAAACCAAATTAGGCACGCAGTTAGGATTAAACATTGATAATAATGTCGCGAATTATAACAGTTACTCTCCTGTGCTTAATTTTTCCATCACTCAACCTTTGCTGCGTGGATTCGGTAAAGCAGCCAATGAAGCAGGTTTGTTGGATGCGATTGATAATGAGTGGTTAAATAAAGTCAATTTACAGCAGTCGGTGAGTGATCAAATCACTCAAGTTATTACGGCTTATCGCGCATTGATTTTAAGCGGTAATAATTTGCAAACCCAAAAGCTGCAATTGCAGGAAGCGCGCAAAACTTACGAAATCAACGAAAAAAAAATCGCTGCAGGCCAATTGGAGCCCACGGGCAATATTCAGCAATCTTACCAAATTGAATCGCTAAGCTTAATGGTTGAGCAGGCGGAAAATGAGTTTAAAATTGCCGCTCAGGATTTGCTGCAAACAATAGGCTTGGATCCTAAAATGCGGCTGTCAGTACCGAGTAATGTGGTGGTTAAGAAAATCATTGTCCCCGATCTCAAAGCATCGATTGATTGGGCGTTGCAGCATAATACACAATATCTCGCGCAACAAATGGCCTTACGCGCCGACGAAAGAGCGTATAAACTCGCCAAAAACCAGCAGCTTTGGCAATTGGATGTCGGGGCCAATGTGCAAAGTGGCCGAATTAATGAGGTGGATGGGCAAAGAGGGTTTCCTTCCCTCTATAACGGACAAAACATCAATCAAACAGCCAGGGTCACTTTAACCATTCCTTTGCGCGATATTAATCGGCGTAACCAACTCATTTCGGCCAAAGTGAGATTGGAGAAAGATCGCTTAAACCTCATTGCCATGAAGCGCAGTTTAGAAACCACTATTACCAATACCATCAATAACATTGAAAGCTTAGCTAAACGGTACCAGCTTGCGGAAAAGCAAGTGGCATTGGCGGAAAAATCCTATGAGCTGGAAAAAAAGAAGCAACAGGCTGGTATTGCCAGTGCTTTGGACGTAAATAATACACAAAACCAATTGATTCAGGCACAAATGGGTCTAATTGGTGCTAAAATAGCCTACCTTAATCAATTGTCAGCGCTTGATCGCATTTTGGGTAAAACGCTCGATCATTGGCAAATCAAACTTAGGTATGGTGCATGAGAAACGGGTTATTCGTTGTCATTTTTGTTCTAATCGCTGTCTTATCAGGCTGTGGGCATCGTGCTGAGCAAAAAAGGGCCACTGTTCAGGGGTACGCGGTAAAGCCGGAAGCAGTGCATAAATCCCTCTATTTTACAGGCACTATTCAACCACTACGGGAAAGCACGCTGACAAGCCCAATGGACGCTGTGGTGGAAAAGCTGCATTACCATTACGGGCAATTGGTAAAAAAAGGGAATGTGGTGGTGACGCTAAATTCCAACGAATTGCAAAAGCAATACAATGATACGTTGACGGAATACCTCAAGGCGAAGGATAGCTTTACCGTGGCACAGTCCAAATTTAATGGGACTCAAGAGCTATGGAATGCCGGTTTAATATCAAAAAACAATTATTTAAGTGAAGAATCCAGTTTGGCAACTGCCAAAGTGAGTTTAATTCAAGCAACACGTCGGCTCACCGAAATGTTGGAAAAAATGGATGACGGCAATGCTCAGCATTTATCCGAATTGAACATTGCTGAGTTTGAGAAGGTAAGACAAGCCTTAGCAGGGCAACATAATTTAATTCATCTGAAAGCGCCCTCCGATGGTGTCTTGCTCTATCCTCCTAAATCGGGAGAAGAGCAATCGGGAAAATTAAATGTCGGTTCTACGGTGAAAGCAGGACAAGTGCTCGCACTGATTGGTGATTTAACGGGAGTGAGCGTCGAAATCGATATACCGGAAATTGATATTGATAAAATTCGCCCAGGCATGCGTGCCAATGTGACTGGTGTTGCTTTAGGGAAACAGGTATTAAAAGGTGAGCTCGTTGCGGTGAATGCGCAAGCTTCAACCACCGCTGGAGCGGCTCTGCCTTCATTTAATGCCGTGGTTGAAGTCAAAGCGCTTAATGAATTACAACGCCAGTGGGTCAAAGTCGGCATGAGCGCAGAAATTGAAATTGAAGTCGACAGTGGTGAGCAACTCCTTGTGCCCATCACCGCGGTGAAGCAGGAAAAAGGGAGATCCATTGTCAAAATAATCACCGCAAAAGGCTCGTCAGAAACACGTGTGGTGACTACCGGCCCTGCACTTGCAGACAAGGTGGTTGTGGCCTCAGGACTTCAAGCGGGTGACGTGGTGGCGTATGACTAGTCCTTCATTAATTGAACTCCATCAGGTGGTTAAAACCTATTCCATTGGGGGAGTCAGTACGCAAGTTCTCAAAGAGGTTTCGCTGACAGTCAATGAAGGGGAGCTGCTTGCCATTGTCGGGGCCTCAGGTTCTGGCAAATCCACCTTGATGAACATTGTCGGTTTATTGGATAAAGCAGATAGGGGGCATTACTTGCTGCGAGGGAGCAATGTTGCTGGGCTAAACGATGATGGATTAGCGATTTTACGCAATCAAACCATTGGTTTTGTGTTTCAGCAATTTAATTTGTTGCCGCGGTTTAATGCAAAACAAAACGTGGCTTTACCTTTAACTTATCGTAATGTCCCGCCTGCAGAAATGAATGAACGAGTCGCTTGTGCCCTTGCACGGGTAGGGATGCAAGCGTTTGCTGAACATCGCCCCACGCAATTATCGGGTGGACAGCAACAACGCATCGCCATTGCGCGTGCCTTAGTGGGAGAGCCTAAGGTGATTTTAGCTGATGAGCCGACAGGCGCTTTGGATTCGCGCACAGGCAGTGAAGTGATGAATTTATTTTTAGCGCTCCACAAGGAAGGGCGTACCATTATTTTGGTAACCCATGATGAACAAGTTGCTTCACAATGTGCAAGACGCATTACTTTGGCAGACGGGCAAATTATTGCAGAGAGTAGGCGATGAGTAGAAAAAGCCATTGTCGTCCTGAGCGTAGCGAAGGACCTCCCAGACTCAATGACTGCCAAGCGTTGAGAGGTCCTTCGCTTGCCCTCAGGATGACAGGCTTTCTGAGGGCGTATTGATGACTTTACTTAGCCATTTCCAACAAGCGTTAGCGAACTTGGCTGCTGCAAAATTGCGATCTTTTCTTGCAGTACTGGGTATTTTAGTGGGAACAGCTGCAGTAGTGGCTTTGATTAGTTGTGGGCAATTGGCAACGGAAAAAGCACTCGCTCAATTTAAAGCGCTTGGCACCGATCTGCTGGCGATTTCCGTGTACGAAAAAAACCCGAATAAATCGAATAATGGTGAGAAGCAGATCCCTTTGCGTGTTTGGCGACAAATACCTGAGCAAATTCCCAATGTTTTACGCATCGCGCCTTATGGTACGGGTTATCAACCGATTAGTTTTGAAGGAAAAACGCTTCAGGGCGCAATTATTGGTGCGGATGAGTCTTTAGCCAAAATTATTAATATTCAACTCGCGCGTGGTCATTTTGTTTCTTTTGTCGAATCGTTTGAGCATTTCTGTGTGATAGGCGATACCTTGGCACATAAAATAACGGAAGTTACCTTCGAAGATCCGCTTGGTAAGCAATTGCGTATCGGGCAAACCCTTTATACGATCATCGGAATAGCTCATCCCTGGAAAGAAAACGGCTTTTTTAATGAAGACATTAATCAATCGGTCATCATTCCCATAGCGGGCATGGCCTTAGTCAGTAAAGACAATAAAATAAGTAATGCCGTCTTACTGTTAAAACCCGATAGTCCCATTGATGAGGTAATTGCCCAAGTGAGGCAAATTTTAATGGCGCAAGCGCCCACGTTGAGCTTTTTTCCTCGGAGTGCTAAGCAAATCATTGCCAGCATGGAAAGCCAAGGCCGTATTTTTACGCTTTTACTGGCGGTGATTGGCAGCATTTCCCTGTTAGTGGGGGGAATTGGCGTTATGAATGTCATGCTGGTTTCAGTCAGTGAGCGTAAAAAAGAAATCGGTATACGTAAAGCGGTGGGTGCAAGGAACACCGAGATTCAAACGCTTTTTTTGGTTGAATCGGTCATGCTTTCGCTTTTAGGAGGTGTTTTGGGGGTGATATTGGGATTGGTTTTTACACGCATCGTCGCTTATTTTAGTGGTTGGTCATTTACTGTTTATTTTATGCCCCCTTTAGCAGGATTTGCCGTATCCGTGGCAACGGGTGTTTTTTTTGGTTTTTACCCGGCAAGGCGAGCGGCAAAACTGGAGCCCATGGTTTCTTTACGCAGCGAATAAAAGCCCAAGGAGATTTTAAATGGTATTGGATAAATTTAAGCATTCCTTACAAAAACTGGCAATTCCTGCTTTATTATACGGGACAGCCTGGAAGGAGGAGCGCACCGCGGAACTCACTTTGACTGCCTTAAACGCGGGATTTGAAGGCATTGATACGGCCAACCAGCGCCGACATTACTTTGAAGAAGGGGTGGGATTAGGCATCCAGCAGTTTTTAAAAAGCAGTGGGAAAACACGAAAAGACTTGTTTTTACAGACCAAATTTACGTTTGCAAGCGGTCAGGATCACCGAAAGCCTTATGATGAATCCGCTTCTTTTAGCGAGCAAGTTAAGCAATCTTTTGCCAGTTCGCTAAATCATTTGCAGACTGATTATATCGATTCGTATATTCTGCATGGTCCGCTTTATAGGCAAGGAATAACCGAAGGCGATTTGGAAGCTTGGCAGGCGATGGAGACTTTATGCCGAAGTGGGCAGGTTAAATTTCTAGGTATTTCGAATGTTAACTTAAGCCAACTGGAAGTGCTTTGTCAAAACGCATCGATTAGCCCTAGTTTTGTGCAAAATCGTTGTTTTGCTATCACAAAATGGGATAAAAAAATAAGGGAATTTTGTGCCGAAAAAGGCATTATTTATCAAGCCTTTTCATTGCTAACTGCGAATCAAGAATACCTTTTCAATCCATTAATGCGCAACTTAATGACTAAGTACAATTGTACCATTCCACAAATTATCTTTCGTTTCGCTTTGCAAATAGGGATGCTCCCTTTGACGGGCACCACCCAGCTTCAGCACATGCAAGATGATTTAGCCTTGCTTGATTTTGAGCTTAATAAAAAAGAACTGGAACAAATTGAGGCGATTTGTCAGTAAATCCAAAAAGTTAAATGAAAGTCAGAGTAATTTCCGTCAAGCCCCGGGTACAGGTATAGCTGTACCCCGGCGGGGAATCGAGTTGATCTTGAGTTATACGTCAGCGCTATTTTAATATAAGTGGCGTAATTAACTTAACTTAAGCCCTTCTACATTCTCATAAAATTCGTCATCCGATACATAGACGCATTCTTGCATAGCGAGCTTTTCTTTTCGTAACTCAGCAATAAACTCACTTAAAGTAACCCCTCTTTTGATTTCCCAGTCTTTAATCATGAGACCGAGCTCACCTTGAGCTAATACCTCTAAATGAGCAATTTCTGCAGTCGAACTTGAGTTTAAAAAAGTCAACAGATGATTTACTACCTGAAGAGAAGTGAGATCGGTTGGTTGTTTTAATTCCGGTTCTTTCCCTTTCTCAGAGTTCAAGGAATTGACAAGAAAAGATAAGGCAACCAATGGCGTTTCGGGTTTGCTCTCAGAAGCGTTTTCTGAGTTTTCTTGCAATTGTTTATAAGCATTGAGTGTATTTCGCAATTCTGCCACGACTGAAGGTTGATGCGCTTTTTTAAAAGTCAAATGGGGAGCGTCTTTATCGACAAAATAACTATGAAAATATCCTAATCCCATGGATTGTAAATAACATTTTTCTGAATCATCGTAATAGTGATATTCAGCGCATGGGGGAAGGGCAGTACAAAGGGATTTGAGTATCTCATTTTTACCCTCTAAGAAGAGTGCTTTGACGTGAAACTCATAGTTCTCCAGCAAAGGTGTTGCAATAATGAAAGGTTGTGAACGATCGCGGAAGTAAATTTTAGTTAATTGGTGATGTTCGAAGGAGAGCACTTCGGTTTTTTCTGTTTCAATGTCTGCTTCATTTAATTTAAACAAGGGTAAAAAATACGATAGCACATACCCCGGATCTTTATGAAAAGTCGCTACTGCGCAAAACCGTTTGTTATTATGAGTAACTTTGCCATCCAAGCCAGATTTGGTATTGGTCTTAGGCTCATAAATCTCTTGATTTCCAGCTGTATGATGAATAGTAATGGTTTGATCAAAGTCCCAAATATCAAGTATCGGTAGAGGGTACATTAGCGTAAGTGTCCTAAAATAAATTAAAAATTGAAAAAAAGATATACTGTATGCTGAATATCTTGCCTATTGAATGTTACATAGATAGTTGACTATTTGTCAAATAGTAAAAAATATAGTTAAATCAATCAAATAATTATCATAATGGTGATTTATTTGTAATGGCTCACGCTTCTCTTCTACGATTCCGTGAAACGTAGAAGAGAAGGTTCCCTGTTGATAGCCACTTAATTAACCAAAATAGGAGGAGGCTCCATAAAGAGGGCGGTTTCTGAGGTTTTTTCGGTCAATTGATCGGAGTTTGGCATCCATTTTTGCGCTAATTCTTGCTGTCTAGCAGTTACGTCATAGCTAAATAAAGGGTGTTTACCCGCAGCAGCTCGTGCGCCTAAGATAAAAAGCCCTAATCCAAAGCATAAAATACTAACGAGAACCAATACATCAGCCACAAAGCGTTTCTTTTTATCACGATGAGTAAATTCATTTTCCGCAGTCTTTATGATTTCAGTGGCTTGTTCCTTGAGGCTTTTATCAGATAAACGAATGCCTAAGGCTTTGGTGTAAAATTGGTTAACTTCCCTAATATATTGTTGATCGTTAGGATCTTCAGCTGTTTTTCTATCATGAAATTGCTTTATCGTGAGCAAATCCTGAGCCACTTCTCTTGTTAAAACCGTTTTGTTAGTCGTTTCAATGGCGTTCCACAATGCTTGGTCTGATATTGCTTCTGCCATTAATTTTTTAGACATCACTGGATTAGATTGTATACGTCGGAAGACTTTCTCAACCTGTTCTACCGAATAATTTGGTGTTACTCTCTGATTGAGGCTAACGGCTTGGTAGAGGTCCTGATTTTGTTGTAATTGATCAAATACCGCTTGATAACTCCCTTTTATCGAAGTCGGGAGTTGTTCAAATAAACTTTTCAGAGGTTCAAATTGAGCAATTTTATCAGCTAAAGCTTGTACCTGCTTGAACGCTTCAAAAGATTGCAGATAAAGTACTTCTTTATGGTAATCGTCATGCTTGGTTTGATAGATTCCCTTTAAGTCAGAAGGCAATTTCTCAAAAGCGTCGTGTAAATTCCTAAAGGCATCAATTTTTCTTGAGCCCGATACAGTATGATACACACGCTCCTGTGCAAGATAAAACTCGTTACTCGCTTTCCATTGGCTTAAGAGAGTAGAAGCGAGGGCAAATTCATTTTTGAGTTCTGCTTGAAGGTATAAAGGCAAGGTGTCAATTCTTTCCTCAACACTGTGTAATAAATCTTCTTTTTCGGATAAGGAAATGGTTTGATGAAACTGAAGCAATATTTCTCGGCATTGCAATACATTGTTGCGTAACGTTTTTAAAGCTAGCATTTTTTCTTTGGGACTGTCAGTGCGGTTCCCAAAGGTACTGTCAGAGTAGGCTCCTTCGGTTTTATGCCAAAAAAGGTCGTCACTGATAATACGGGCTACTAGTGGGCTTAATTCGATGTCTTGGAGCTCAGCAGAATATAATTCTTCTAAGCAGATGGTAAGTAATTGATCACCACTCATCTCTTCAAGCTCTTTAGCAGTGAGGGGATAAAAGAATAAGCCTTTATAACGTTGGCTTAGTTCTTCATTTTCTTCCTCTAAAGTGGTTACCGAGGCGTCAATTGCCGTGTTGGTTTCAAACAATTTGTTAATTGCATCAGAGGCTTTTTTAAATTCCTGTAGCTGGTGTTTAAGGTTTTCTTTCCACATTTTGATGTCACTAGCGAATTCTTTTTCCGCATTTTTAGTCCTTTGTAAGCTCTTGATTAACGTCATAATATCTTGTGCATTTTGCAGTGCAGTGACGACTTTTAACCAAGCGGAAGGTTGAGCTCCTTCATGCGTCTTGCAGTACTCTCTTTCTTCTCTACAGTAATTTTCATCCAGTTTATCGTAATAGGCAAACCGGTCGGCGGCGTGGCGGCCGGGTGCTGCAAATGCATAGAGATGCCGTAAGACTGCACCCTCACGGTATTGCGGGACATAGGCGTAACCCGTATCTGCTTTCTTATCGAATGCTTCTTTCGATGGGGCTAAGAGATTAGATGAAGACTTGGGATTATGCTGCCATATATTATATAAATCGCTTTGTCGCGCTAAAACAGAGAGGTAATGATTATAATCCTTAACCAATAAATCATAATCAATTCGGTTGAAATCGATTGGTGTTTTGGTCTCAGCAAACAGTTTACCCCATGCGTCCAAACGGTCTGGAAACGAAACCGGTGTTTTCATATCCAAAGCAGTTTCCAGAGGCAAGACCTCTTCAGTCTGCTCTTCTAGAGTTCCTTGCCCAGAGGTTGTAGGATTCGACGTGCTTGGAATAATAATACTCTCATAGACCGATGCCGATGATTGCACGAGATGAGGTGCTTCTTGCAATTGGCCTAGTTTATTTAAGCGCAAGTTTAAGGTTTCTGCGTATTGGTCAATGACGCTTTGACAATTGCCTTCTGGACCAAAAGTGGCAGTCTTAAAGCCAGGAATGCCCATATAGTCCGCTAACTCGTCTAATACTTTCTGATTATTCTGTAGTAGATCGGGGGGCAGTTCTTTAAAAACTTTAGTAATAACGGTTGTAAAATCACCCCCTACTGTCTCAGAGAGTTCTCTTGCATGGGTCGCTATACGCGGAAAGAGTCCTTTAATATTGCGGTAATTAGCAAGATAGCCTTTAGTAAACCAAGCATGCCCCTTTTTATATTCCAAGGGAGTAAGAATGTCCTCATTATTTTCTGGCTTAGCAAAGTCGCGATTGGCGGCACCATTATCAATGCCACAAAATTGTTTGATGTCTGCACCTTCATTGGTGGTGTAACCGCTCTTTTTGAAAACACCAATATTACCGCTGTGCGCACCACTGAAATTGGAGACTAAGATATCGAGCATAAGGACTAAGGATAGGCCGAAGTAGACCCCTTGCTTAGTCAGGGTAGGATAAAGGCTAGGGCCATAAAGCATTTCATAAAGGGGATTGCGATCGGAGCCATCTTTGTATCCGGTTCCTATTAGTTTGAAGAGCTCGTCGAATTCTTCGCAAGGCTGAATCAGGGCATAGCTGCCATCTTCACACTGAATGAAGTCGGCACAAATTAAAGAACGATGGTATTTTTCATCAATGAGTTTTCTGTTTTTAAGCTCTGTAAAAAACCGACCGATCAAGCCCTCGATAAATAATTCCCTTTGATCCGCTGGCTTTTTAATAAAATACCTCTTTTTAGGCTCTCCCTCGGTCTCATAAAAACCATCGACAGGATTTCTATTTTTACCCGCAGTTTTGTCTTTGAACTTAATTAATTTTTGCTTGTCGTATACAAATGTAGGCATTTAACTCGTCTCAGAAAACTTAAAAACTAAATGATAATGAATTAAGCTTAAGAGAGTCTTAAGATAGAATGAAATTATGTAATTATAGGTGTTAATAATGAATGCTTTTTTCATTGATATGATATATTAGACGAATTTGAGAGTAATGTCTCTGAAACCTACTCATCATGAAATAAATGATAAGGATATCGTGATAGAAAATGCAGAACAATAGCATCATGTTTTAAAGCAAGAGTCTGTGGGGTGGTAATGCTAATATTAACTAAGAGCTCGCATCTTCTTGAATGGAATCGCCTAAAATGAATTCAAAATAGGATGCTCTGGATATGACACAGGATCAATTGGGTTTTAATCAAACGGTGGTTGGACTTTTTGAGTTACAAGTTCAAGAAACCCCTAACCTTATTGCTGTTCAGGATAAACATATTGCGTATTCGTATCAAGAACTGAATGAGAAAGCGAATCAGTACGCTCATTGGCTAGTTAAAAAAAATATTAAACAAGGCGAGTTTGTTGCCATACTTCTCGAGCCCAGCGTTGAGTTTATTGTCTGTATTCTTGCTATTATAAAAGTCGGTGCCATTTATGTCCCATTAGACACAAGAGCACCCCAAACGAGGCTAAAAACCATCACCAATGATTTTAATCCAAAGCTTATAATAACCAGTGAAAACTATAAAATTCGCTTAAAAAACAAAGTAAATATTAGTCTTATTAAAAACATCCAATTGGAGTGTATACGTTACGATAAATTGAATCTGGATAGAGCGATTAATCCCAGCTCTCCTATCTATTTAATGTATACCTCAGGATCTACAGGAAAACCAAAAGGCATTTTGATTCCACACCAGGCGGTGGTTAATCTCACGAAAGTTGACAATTACGCGAATATTACTAAAGGAACAATTATTGGACAATTTAGTAATCTGGCTTTTGATGCGTGTACTTTTGAAATTTGGAGTGCTCTACTGAATGGCGCTGTGCTTTCAATCATACCGCTTTCCGCAAGAACGGATCACATTGAGTTAAAAAAGCATTTGCAGAAACAGCAAATCACTTGTTTATTTTTACCAACAGGGTATTTCCATCAACTGATTAAATCATTTCCAAAAACGTTAAACGCCGTTGAAATAATCGTTATCGGCGGAGAGCAAGCGAATGCTGCATTAATAAAAAATTTCTTACACTATCGAAAAATGAATCAGCTTCCTCTCATTCTTATCAATGGGTATGGTCCAACGGAGGCAACCACATTTACCTGCCGGCATATCATGACGGAAGAAAGTGATTTCGACGATGAGGAGTTGATGAGTATTGGTAGGCCGATTCGCAATGTCGAAACGTATGTGCTGGATGAGTATGGGAATCGAGCCACTGAAGGGGAGCTCTATATTAGTGGCATTAATTTGGCCTTGGGTTATTTCTCTAATGAAAACAAAGAGCATAATGCATTTTCAATCAATCCATTTGAGCAGAATGAGCCGTATAAACGCCTTTATAAAACGGGTGACAGGGTTAAATATTTACCTTCCGGAAAGTTATTCTGCCTAGGCCGTTTGGATGATCAAGTCAAGGTAGGTGGGTTTAGAATTCATTTAAGTGAAATTGAAAATGAACTCATGAAGCATGAAGCGATTAGCCTTGCTGCTGTTGTGGTGGAGATAGGTGGCGGCGCTCATAAAATGCTTACCGCTTATCTGGTGCTGTCTTCGCAAAGAACGCTCATTCATGCGAATGATTTGCGCGCATTTTTAAGCCTTCATCTTCCTTCCTACATGCTCCCGAGCAAATACGTCGTCGTGGACGAGCTACCACTTACGTTAGTAGGAAAAGTCGACAAAAAAAATTTGGATAAACTACCGCATACTGATTTGTACTTCCATATCGATACGTCCTCGTCGAGTGCAATAGAAGAGGCCGTTAAAAAAATTTGGGAGCATCTGCTTAACCGCTCAAACATCGACATTCATCGCAATTTATTCGAGCTTGGTGCTAATTCATTGCTCATGCTTGAGGCGTGTGCACGCATTAATGAGGAACTAAAAACGGATTTACAAATCACGCAGATGGTCACTCATCCCACTATTTCGCGATTGAGTCGGTTTATCGAAGGTGATATTGACGTGCTAGCTGAGCAAAAGCATCCTGTCGCTGATTTTTCGGAAATTGCAATTATTGGGATGAGTTGTCGATTTCCAAAAGCGGATTCGGTGGAAGAGTTTTGGGAAAATCTTTGCCAAAGCAAAGTATGCCTTGAGCGATTTACTGAAGAGCAGATAACTCAAAAGCCTCATGTGGTGCCGGTGAGAGGCATACTCTCCAATATTGAAGAATTCGATGCGAATTTCTTCGGCTTTAGTCCAATGGATGCAAGCATTGCTGATCCCCAGCAGCGTCTTTTCCTGGAGTGTGTTTGGGAAGCACTCGAACGAGCTGCTGTCGTTCCAAGTCAGGTGGGTAATAAGATTAGTGTTTTTGCAGGTGCAGCAGACAGTACTTACTTGCATGAGAATTTGCAAAAAAACAGCTGGGTTCAACAAGAGCTCGATCGATTTCACCAACGCATAGCAACCAGTTTGGGGATGTTAAGTACCCAGGTTTCTTATCGTTTAAATTTAAAAGGACGAAGCCTTAATGTGAATACCGCTTGCTCGACTGGTTTAGTTGCTGTTGCCCAAGCTTGTCAAGAACTCATGACAAGGACAAGCGATATTGCACTAGCAGGTGCTATTTCCATCGTGGTGCCACAAAAAGAAGGGTACGTTTATAAACAAGGTGGAATAGAATCGGCTGATGGCTGTTGCCGGCCGTTTGAAAGCCGAGCTGACGGGACTGTCTTTTCGAATGGTGTAGGGGTGGTGGTTTTAAAGCGCCTTGAGGATGCTCTGGCTGATAACGACACGATTTTTGCGGTCATCAAAGGGGTTGGCATTAATAATGATGGTTCGGATAAATTAGGCTATACCGCCCCTAGCGTTAATGGCCAGATTGAGTGCATCCGAGAGGCTTTGTTGCATTCAAAGGTAAAAGCGAAAGAGATAGGCTACATTGAGGCGCATGGCACTGCAACCTCTTTAGGGGATGCTGTCGAAGTGGAAGCGCTTTCCACGGTTTTTCGAGAGCAAACCAGTAAGAAACAATATTGTGCTTTAGGTTCCGTAAAAGGCAATATTGGTCATACTGATGTGGCCTCAGGAATAGCGGGTTTAATGAAGGCTGCACTGTGTCTCTTTCACAAGAAAATACCACCAATGCCCAATTTTGAGCAATACAACCCTCATATCCAGTTTGAGGAAAGTCCCTTTTTTGTTAATTCGCAATTAATTGAGTGGCGAAAAGAATCAACCCACCCGCTTTACGCCGGTGTTAGCTCTTTTGGTGTAGGTGGAACAAATGTGCACATGATTTTAAGTGAGCACGTATCAACACCGGTCCACCTAGACGAGGTGAGCGAATCCTTAGTGGTCCTTTCAGCTAAGACAGAGAAAGCGCTTCAACAGAACATCGAGAAGATGACCAATTTTTTAAGCAATTCTGAGGATAACGTTAGTCTCGCTGACATCGCCTACACTCTGCAAACAGGCCGAGAAACCTTTGAGTGGCGATGCTTTTGTGTAGGTAAAACGCGAGAGGAAGTCATAAAAAATTTACCACTGAGTCCTATCAGTTGCTGTGACATGGCTATTCATCCCAGCATCGTGTTCATGTTTCCTGGACAGGGGATGCAATACCCTCAGATGGCTGCTGAATTGATGCTAAAAATTCCTTTTTTTTCCTCTTTAGTCCAACGCGGTATTGCTATCGCTAAATCTTACCTTGACATTGATTTGCTTGAGATAATCAACAATCCTTCGGATGCACGATTAAACCAAACTCAATACGCGCAACCCGCCTTATTCATCATTGAGTATGCTCTAGCTCACTTATTAATTCATTACGGGATAACGCCTAGCGCTGTCATTGGCCATAGTCTTGGTGAATACGTGGCTGCGTGCATAGCGGGGGTGTTTTCTTTCGAGGAGGCGATTGCATTAGTTTGTCAGCGAGGATTTTTAATGGCCAGTGCACCTGCCGGGGAAATGTTGGCAATCGAATGCACGCGAGAGGAATTATCTTCTTATTTAGAGTATACCGAATTGGCTCTGCACAATAGCACCACTCATTTTGTGGTGGCTGGTAAAGCAGCTGAAATTAATCAATTAGAGAAGATCCTTTTAGAGGCCGAGAAACCGTTTCGTAAGTTAAAAGTAAATCATTCTTTCCATAGTCAGTCGATGGAAGGCATTGAGCAGCCATTGAAAGATTTATTTGTAAATTTCACGCTTTCTGCGCCACAAATTCCGATGATTTCAAATGTCACTGGAACATGGCTGTCTGCCAAAGAGGCAATGGACCCGCATTATTGGTATACCCATTTGCGACACACGGTACAATTCTGCAAGGGTATTGAAACCTTACTTGAAGACAGTCATCCCCTGTTTTTAGAAGTAGGCCCAGGACAAAGTCTAAACGTTTTTCTCAAAGATATAGCCTCCTCGCACAAGAAAGAAGTAGTGAGTACCTCTACTTTAATGGCAAACTATGCCTTAAAAAGCGAATTTAATCAGTTAATTGCCGCAATAGGGATGGTTTGGCAACAGGGGATTCGAATTAATTGGTTAACTTTTCATGAAGAGGCATCTCGTAGACATACTCCTCTACCGACCTATGCATTCCAAAAGCAAAAATATTGGATAGATCCGGATGTAAAAACGAAGAGATTGGATAATAAGCCAACTTTTTATAAACCAATATGGTCTCAACAGTTAGTCTGTCCCTTTGAATTAAGTGATACCACCACCAAGAGTTTGCAAGACAACACCTGGATTATCTTCAAAGATAAGTTAGGAATAGCTGATCAAGTAATTACTTTCTTAAAAAAGAAGAATACGAGCCCAATTGTCATTGAAATGGGTGAGCTCTATTTTGAAGAGAAAAGTAGGTATTTTAAAATAAATCCTGCTAACAAAGATCACTATAAAAAACTATTCAGCGCACTGCGCGACAAACTGCGTAATCCAATCGTTTTGCATTGTTTCACCTGTGCAAATACCGGCGATGGAATGCTTTCTTATAAGGAGATTGATGCGCAACTTGAATTGGGTTTTTTCAGCATACTTTATTTAGCGCAATCTTATTTAGAATGTATTGGTGATCAAACCGTATTAAAAACACTGATCCTTTCCACGGGCACACAACAGGTCGTCGGTTCAGAAAATGTAAGCCCTATCAATGCGGGTCTCATTGGACCTTGTCGAGTGCTTAGCAAAGAGCATTCGTTCATGCAATGTAAGTTACTTGATATTACGCTGAACGACCCGCTTTTTTCCTCACAAAATTTCTTAAGTCTCCTCTTCGGTGTTTGTTTGAATGAAGCCTGGAACGCGAGTCATTCTGTTGTTGCCTACCGCAACAATTATCGATGGGATTTAACATATGAGTTGGCAAAATCGTATAGCAGTGCATTTCGATTTAAAGATAATGGTACTTATCTTATTACGGGTGGGCTGGGAGGTATTGTCTTAATGCTTTGTGAAGCAATTACCAAAAGCATCAAAAAACCCCGATTTATTTTACTCTCTAGGAGCGCAATGATTCCTGAGGAAGAATGGGATAGTGCCTTACAGGATCCAAGCCATGTTTTCCATCAAAAAATTAGTCACTTAAAAAAAATGCAAATACTGGGGGCTCAGTTTATTTTCCATCAAGTAGATGTCACTGACTTTGAGTCTTTATCTCTTATTATCAACCATTACACCTCTGCTGAAAAAATTCATGGAGTTATTCATGGAGCAGGAGTTGCTGGCGGTGGTTTAATGGTGCTTAAATCCAAAAAGGAAGCACAAGAAATACTCTTGCCTAAAATACATGGAACTTATAACCTTGCAAAAATTTTTCAAGATTACCCATTAGACTTTGTGGTCTTGCTATCTTCCATAGCTGCAATTACAGGTGAACCTGGGCAAATTGACTATTGTGCTGCTAATGCTTGTTTAGATGCATTCGCAGTGAGTAAACTTTTTTCATCTTCTTTTGTACTTAGTATTAATTGGAATACTTGGCGAGATATTGGCATGGCAGTTGATGCTGCAAGGATATATAAGGAAAATTTCTTAAATCGTGGAAATGACATTTCCTCCGCTCAAGGGCAGCAATTATTTTTGCAGGCAATGCAAAGACAGGATGCTAATCTCATCATTTCAAATTTTGATATTGATTATTATTCAACAAAAGATAACGGAAAAATTGTTGAAGAAAAGCACGCTCTCCCGAAAACATCTCGTCAAAATGTAAAGACTAGTGTTGCTTATGTACCGCCTAATAATGCAATCGAGAACCAGCTAGCTGGATTATGGCAAGAGAGCTTGGGTATTGAGCAAATCGGTATCAATGATGATTTTTTTGTACTTGGAGGGCATTCCCTTAAAGCAATAAATTTAATTGAAAAAATTAACAAAAATTTTAATTGCAATTTACCCGCTACTCAGATTTATCATGACCCAACGATTAAACAGCTTTGCAAGACGATCTTAAAAACCACTGAGAATAGGCTGTCATATACTCCTATCCTTCTGAAAAAGGGAGAGGAGCATTTTCCGTATCTTTTTCTGGGCCATCCAATTAGTGGGTTAATGAATTGTTACCAATCTCTTGTCTCTCAAAGTGAATTACCCATGTCTATTTATGGTATTCAAGACCCGAGTATAGAGGCCAATGAGCTACTATATAATAGCTTGGCAGCAATGGTAGACGATTATTTTTCCATGATACGCAAGATTCAGCCCACGGGTCCTTATTTTTTACTGGGTTATTCTTTCGGCGGAAATATCCTTTTTGAAATCGCAAGTAAGCTATTGAAGCAAGGAGAAAAAGTTAATTTACTCGCTTTAATTGATAGTTGGGCAATCAAATCCCCTGCTTTGAAAAATGAAACTTATTTTAAATTGTATTTCAAAGAGGCGAGTGGATTGTCCGACGAAATAACAAATCTGGCCTGGAAGAGAGAGCAGCTTTCACTCGCGCATTCAATAAGCAAACTCGATCATGAGATGTTATTATTTAAAGCATCCTACTTATCTGATATCTATCGAACGATAGATGATCCAACGAATGGATGGGCTAAATACAATAAAGGAAAAATTATATGTCATGCTCTTGAAGGCAATCATGACACCGTTATGAATGCTAATAATAGTAAAATTATATTACAATTAATCGAGCAGTATTTAAAAGAAAGATACGGAATAGCTAATGAAGTTCTCTAAAAATACATTAATTGATTTTGGGAAAATCCAGGCCTTATTTAAAGTATCTGTCATTGCGATCAATGAAAAGCTTTTTATAGAATATACCAATGATTATGTTAAAGAGATGTTTCATCTTGAGCAAAACGTTTCTTTGATAGGTAAGTCAATCGATCTGTTTTTTAATGAATTAAAGATACCACTTTTCTTTGGAACAAAAGAAATTACTAACCCGCAAATCCTATTAGTCAATAATTATTTTCAAAAATGGCAAAGTGTCGAGGTAAAAGTTGACAATAAAAAAAAATCTTTACTTGTCGGGCAAATCATCACGTCGAAAGACGATTTTTTTCAAAAAATTCCAGAAGAAAAAACAATCTCAGGAAGTGACATTATTAGTTTAAATAAGGTCATTGAAAATTTACCAGAACTCGTTTACTGGAAAGATAAAGATGGTGTGTATCAAGGATGCAATAAGCATGTCGCTGAGCTGTTAAATTTATCATGCCCGGCCGAAATTATTGGTAAAACAGATTATGATCTTGGTTGGGGTGCTGATCGCATTAAAAATATACAGGATGTTGATCGTGCGATCATTCAACACGGGATTCGTAGGGTTTTAGAAGACACTATACCTGTTGATGGCCTAAAAAAGATATTTATTACGAGTAAAAGCCCTTTATACGATGATACTGGAAACATAGTAGGTATTTTGGGAATTTCAACAGATATAACTGAGCGCAAAAAGATGGAGGAGCAGCTGCGCAAAGCAAGGGCAACAACCGAAGAATTAGAACGGCTTGATAATATTATTAAATACGCCCCTGATATCATTTATTGGAAAGACAAAAACTCAATTTACTTAGGATGCAATAATCAATTTGTAATTTCTGCGGGCTGTACAAGTCGAGAAGAGATTATTGGAAAATCAGATTTTGACTTTCCTTGGCATAAACACGCTAAAAAATACCGTCTTGATGATAAAGAAGTCATCGAATCGGGACAGCCAAAGCTCAATATCGAGGATAGAACATCCTTTGAAAACGGTAAACAAACTACCGTAATAACCAACAAAGTGCCTTTACGTGACTCCAATAATAAGGTAGTAGGTGTATTAGGTATTGCTACTGATATAACGGCTCGCAAAAAAATGGAGAAAGATTTAGAAAAAGCAAAAATAGCCGCAGAGGCTGCGAATCAAGCAAAGTCCGAATTCATCGCTAACATGAGTCATGATATCCGAACACCATTGACTGGTATTTTTGGTATGACACTGGAAATGCTTAATGTGGCTGATGATATTCAATCATCCCTAGAACACGCCTCGATAGAGAACAGTACCCCTACTGAAAAAAAATACCTCTCTTTACTCAATCAAATCATTGAAACGGTACAAGATGACACCCAGCTTCTGATGGGTGCGACGGATGAATTGCTGCAATTATGCAATGAGATTCTTGAAACCATTAGTTTAGAGTCTGGTAAGTCAACGGAACAGGTTGAATCATTTAATTTACGGGAACTAATAGAGCACAACATTGAGCTCATGCAGCCTGTCGCACGTCACAAAAAATTAAAATTAATTTATGAAATAGACGAACAGATACCCATTTATCTAAAAGGATTACATAATTACCTTGATCGTACTTTACTTAATCTTCTCACTAACGCGTTAAAGTTTACCGATAAGGGTTTTGTGAGAGTTGCAGTGCAATTATTAGATAAAAAAGAGTCATCATATCAGGTCGATGATAATATTCTCTTACGTATTGCGGTAGAAGACAGTGGAATTGGAATCCCTAAAAATAAATTCGAAGTTATTTTTGAGCACTTCTCCCGCTTAACTCCCTCTTATCAGGGATTATACAAGGGGGCTGGCTTAGGACTTTATACGGTGAAACGTTATATTGAAGCAATGCAAGCACAGATTAAAGTAGAGAGTGAAGTCGGTAAAGGAACGTGCTTTACTCTCACACTTCCGCTTACAGTGTCTGATCACACAGACCGTTCCAAAGTATCCATTCGCCCACCGAGGCAGGAAAAAATTAAGCTGACTACCCTGAATGGTAAACCAGATACAGAGACTGCCATAACCTCTAGTCTCAAGACACGGGTCTTAATAGTGGAAGATAATTTAATTGCGGCAAGAGCTATACAATCCACGTTAAACCGCCTGGGCTACACCAGTGATATTGCTGAAAACGGTATGAAAGCCATAAAAATAGTACAACATCATGATTATGATTTAATTCTGATGGACATTGGGTTGCCCGATATTGATGGCATTACCACGGCAAAGCGAATTCGCGCATTAGAAGATTTAGAGGGCTCTCAAATACCCATCATTGCCCTCACTGGGCACGCAAGCGATTCAGATAAACGAGAAGAAGCGCTAGGGGCTGGTATGCAGGACGTTTTTAGTAAACCCTTACCCCCCTCAAAATTAGAATCCATTCTTCAAAAATACGCTTTGAAGGGCAAACGAGAAGAAGCAGTTCATAAAAAAGCAAATACGCGTAAGAAGCGAAACACCGCCCAGATAATTGACTGGAATGCATGCCTTGATCGGCTGAATGGCGATGAAAATTGCGTTCGCGAATTGTTAGCTGGATTAGCAGTGGATTTAAAAATCAGCCAAGAAAAAATCGCGAAAGCTTTTGTTGCTCACGATGAAGACGCTTTACGGACGGAACTACACCGCGTCCGCGGTGGCGTGTGTTATCTTACCCTTCCCCAGCTTGATAGAGCATTGGCTTCTTTCCATGAAGCGGTAAAAGCGAAACCTCAAAATCAAGAACAAATCGAACACACCTATGAATTGTTACAAAAGGCGATGGACGCGTTTTGGATTACTCTAGAGCAAGGCCAATTTCTAAAATGATGCTTTTGATAAAGACCACGGCATAAAGGGCGTTATATTTTTTTAACGAACTCCGATTTTAATTTCATGGCGCCAACACCCTCAATTTTACAGTCGATATCATGATCACCCTGAACGAGTTTAATGTTCTTAACTTTAGTTCCTACTTTGATGACCAAGGAAGAGCCTTTTACTTTTAGATCTTTGATTACGGTGACCGTATCACCCTCTTGAAGTCGATTTCCATTAGCATCTTTTACAATGCGCTCACTCTCAGCCTCTTTGCCAGATGTTTCTTCTTTCCATTCGTACATACATTCTGGACAAATAAAGAGACTGTTATCTTCATAAGTGTATTGTGAATTACATTTTGGACAGTTGGGTAGCGTATTCAAGATGGGCCTCTATTTAGAGCATTAAAGCGCATTGTAGCATTTATATGTCTTAAAGGGGGTAATTTAAATAAGCGCATTGAGAACAAGGGCTCAGGCATAAATTTTGCATGGTTTTTGTATTTAAAATATAAACGCGGTAATCGCTTGAAATTTATCCAAAATTGTCATTGAATGGTGATTAGGCTTAGAAAGAGTAACGCTCGAGATCTCAAATAGCCAACAAAGCAAAAGGATGTGGTATATGATAAGAAATCGAATGGATGTAACATCCGTGAAGGGCTTGTCTTTTTTAGTGTTGCTTTGCTCAGCTCTCCTGATTAGCGGCTGTAAACTAATCGATCAAGTGGAGGAAAGCACTAATGCCATCGGTGACAACAGCAAAGCGGTGGAGTCAGCCACAAAGGCCATAGAAACCAACAAGTTAGCCGTTGAGGCGAGCACTAGTGCCATAGAAACCAATAAATTGGCAGTTCAAGCGAGTACCAGTGCAATCGATACCAACAAACTAGCCGTGCAAGCCAGTACCACGGCTATCGAAATGAATAAATTGGCGGTAGAAGAGAGTAGTCGCATTATCAGTGAGAACAAAAGAGTGGTTGAAATGAGCATTAAAACGATTTTGGAAAATCGTGATGCGATTCAAAAAGCCAGTGAAGCAATAGAAAATAATGAAAAAATAGTTAGCCGTAGCACGGCAGCGATTCAAGAAAATATTGCTGCAATTCAACTCAGCTCCTCCATGATTAAGCAAAATGCCGCACAAATTCAGGAATTATCGAATTTATTAAACAAATTAAAGTTCAGTCCCTCTATGCTGAATATTATCCTATTGGTCATCGCGGTCTATTTGTTGCTCATTCCCCTTTTAATGATTTCCTTTATGTGGCGCATTCACAGAGATATTATTTTACTTAAAACCGCCTAAACTCGTATGATGTTTAGAAGCCTGTTAAGGCGGGAATTAACGTCCCGCTTTGTTGCTCTTGAATGCTCAGCGCGCTCTCACGGAGTTAATCTTATGTTTATACTTATTAGATAGGCTTAAAAGAGAGGGCTCTGATGGAAAAAAACGACGAGCTTGAAGAACTGAATAAAAAATGGCATCAAATACTTGAAGTGGCGCCAGATGCGATGCTTATCGTTAATGAAAAAGGAGAAATAATTTTCGCCAATTTACAATGCGAAAATATATTTAAGTATTCCAAAGAAGAATTACTAGGGCAACTGATTGAAGTTTTAATTCCTGAGCCCTATAAAAGCAGACATCCTGAGTACCGTACCCATTATTTTAAAAAGCCGCGTACTAGGCCCATGGGGTCGGGGATGGAATTATATGGTCAACGAAAGAATCAAGAAATTTTTCCTGTCGAAATCAGTTTAAGCCCTCTTAAGATAAAGAATGGTTTAATTGCTTTAGCCGCAATCCGTGATATTACCGAGCGCAAAAAAATAGAGAAAACATTAGCTGAATTGAATCAAAAACTTCTGCTTTCAGCAAGGCAAGCTGGAATGGCGGAGGTTGCTAATGCGGTTTTACATAATTTAGGCAATGTTTTAACAAGCATTAGTGTTTCCATGGAATGTTTACGCGATAAAAGCCGTCATTTTCAATTCATTAAAAACATACTACGCATTAATCAATTGATCCGTGATCATGCTTTAGATTTAAGTGAGTTTTTATCAACGGACAAAATGGGAAAAAAGATACCTGAGTACTTAGCGCAATTCTCCCAACTTTTAGAAGATGAGTATAACGAGATCACTAGAGAAATACAGAATATCCATAGTCTATTGAAGCTTGCTATAGAGATTATTTCAAAACAAGAAGCGATCAGCGGGTCCGCCATGCTTGTTGAAAATGTGTCTGTTGAAGCGATTCTTGAGTCGGCAATAAAGATTGCTGATTTAGGAAAAATAGAAAAGCTTATTATTACAAAAAAAATCGATCAGATTCCGTTAGTTGCTACGGATCAAAATAAATTGTTGCAAATTCTAATTAACCTCATTATGAATGGAAAAGAGGCTCTTTTAGAGGTTGATACTCCACATAAAAAGATAATTATTTCTGCAAAAAAACACCGAAATCAACACATTCAAATTAGCGTACGAGATAACGGCTCAGGTATTCTTCCAGAAAATCTTAGACATATTTTTTCGTTTGGATTCAGTACTAAAGAAAAAGGGCATGGGTATGGTTTACATAATTCGGCTTTGCTAGCTAAAGAATTGGGTGGCTCACTTAAAGTCACGAGTGCGGGTGTAGGTATGGGGGCTACTTTTACCCTTACCTTACCTATTAAGCAAATGTAACGCGTACACTCTCTACCTGCCGCAGATTGTCCGCGATAAAGCAGTAAGCGTTTATGCCTTTAATGGCATAAACGCACGAGATGATAAAGAGGTCAGGCTGAATTCTGCCCGCATTGCTAGTTATGAGTAATATTGCAAACACATTTCATCGTCCTAATCTCATGACCGCATTGCAATAAATGATAATTGGGGTCAGTCAAAATAAAGCGTGGACAATTTGCTGTGGGTGGTTTGGGGGAATTTAGACTAAGCTTTACGGTCTTATTGGAAGCATAAGAACAGTTGTTATTATTTGGGTCATGCGAGCGAAGAGTGTAGTTCCCTACCTGCGGGCAGCTTGCAAACAGTAACCCTGTACACAGGAAAGTACCTAAAAATAAACCCGCTTTGAAGTTTCTCATTATTGTCTCCTTTCGAAAAGAACTCCTAAACTTCCTTATGAGTGTAGCAAAAAGAAATAGATTTATTTTTTTCCTATACGCATGGTTTCTTGTTTTACGGTGATTGCTTGGCTGGTCCTATTCGGTGGATTTTTGCGTTTGTTTGCCCAGAGTTGGGTATCAAGATAGCCAAGGGATGGCTTAAAATTCAAGGTACATGCTGATGGCCGCTTTAATTGACATGGTGATCGGCTTTTATTTGCTTTAAAGCTTATTTTGCATAATTAAGATTCATTGTTGTTCTACAGGGCTGTTTTAGTCTCTGCTTGAATGGTCCTGATGAGTCATGTCATAATGGTTTAATCTTATACATGGACTCAACGATTGTTCAATACTAAAATTAATTGGCTTGTTATTGCTCATATAAGTATTATTTGCCTAAGTAATACCCTGGTGCAATTCCCCTTTGTTTTTTTAGGTTTCCGCACAACTTTTGGTGCATTTACTTATCCATTCATTTTTATTTTAACGGATTTAAGCACTCGCTTGCTTGGCCAGAGCGAAGCAAGAAAGGTGATTATGCTGGCCATGTTGCCTGGTCTTGTCTGCTCTTTTCTTATCTCAAATTATTATAGTCAGGGCGATTTATTGGCGCCTAATGCTGTTGCATTGCGAATTGCCTTAGCGAGCCTAGCTGCTTACGTGGTAGGGCAATTACTTGATATTGTCGTTTTCCAAAAATTGCGAAATCATCCAAAATGGTGGGTTGCACCCAGTGTTTCCAATGTGGTTGGTAATTTGTTCGATACCTTTTGTTTCTTTTTTGTTGCGTTTTATCACAGTACTCATCTTTTTTTAAGCGCGCATTGGGTAGAGATTGCGACAGTGGACTTGATATTTAAACTCTCTATTAGTCTGCTGACTTTTGTGCCCCTGTATGGAATTATTCTCCAATTCATTTTGCGAAAGAAAATTATTTTAAAACCCGTTAATTAATTTGTTTATTGGCAAACATCTCAATAACTGCCTTATTCCACTGCTCTGGTTGTTCCAGATTAGATAAATGTCCTGCATTGGTTATCACGACCAGTTTGCTGTTTTTGGCTAAAGCATGCATGTTTGCGCTTTGCTGAGGAGGGACAACCGTATCTCGATCGCTAGTGATTATCAAGAAGGGTATTTTAGTATCGACCAGTGTATTCGCGGTATCTTCCCGATTAGCCATTCCTTTCAGCGCAGAGGCAATAGCAGTAGGGGTTTGTACCATGACGATATTTTGCAGGAATAATCGCGTTTGCTCGGAAGCATCGCTCGATAATGCCTTGACTATAAAGTCATTAATTAATTGCTCAGACCCTTGTGCAAGGACCTTCTTCGCGGCCATTTCTCGCGCTTTTTTTACTTCAGAACTATCAGCGGCGGTTTGTGTGTTAGAGAGAATTAAACCACCCACTTTTTCTGGATACTTTCGTAAAAAAGCCAATGCGACATACCCTCCCATTGATTCGCCACCAATAATTGCCTTCTTAATGTAGAGCTGATCGAGAAGTTGAGCAACCTGGTCTGCGTATTCCTCCATCTTGATGGGCTGCCCAGAGGTGCCTTCAGAATGACCAAATCCCCATAAATCTAAAGTGATTAAGCGAAAATGTTCTTTTAAGGTTTGTTGTTGAGGTGCCCAAAGCGCTTTATCCGCCGGAAATGGGTGAATAAGTACAAGTACCTCACCTTCCCCGGCATCTGAATAAGAAATGTATTTGGTATTGAGAGGGGGGAGGGCAAAAACAGAAACACTATTTAAGAAATAAGCAACAAAACCCAATAGAAAAACCAGTAAATTCTTTCGAAGAAAGCCTGTCAATATTTTCTTATTATTCATTATCAGCCTTGCCTCTAGGTATAACGAAAAGAATGCGTTATTAGAATTAATCTTTGATTTTAAAGCCAAGGTAGTTGAATAGCAAACAGACCTTGGTGATATACCCGTGATCCTTCAAAACGCTATTTTTGGTCTATTGCTTTTTCCTCCTGGGATTAATCCCAGGCAAAAAATCAAGTTGACCAAAAATAGCGTTTTGAAGGATCACGGGTATAGAACCAAAGTTGAAGTAAGTTGACTCATGACTTAACAGTGACTTCAAAATTCAGTTTTGTTTCAAGAGTGAACAAAGGTTGAACTTGAGTCAACCTGCACGCGTTTTTTGCTAATGCTGATTTTTCCTCGAGATGGATGATTTTTGGTGAGTTTGATTTCAATGGTATACAATGCTTGCCTTTTGAAGCGCAATAGTTAAGAAAAATACTGTGCTATTTTAGCGGGCATGATTCCTGCTTCATCATTTTTCAACTAAAAGGAAAGTTACTCGGGTAATCCTCTAAGGCTTGCAATGGGCAATGGCTTTAGGAGGTTATCTAATGTCTTACCGATGAGAATAAACCATAAGGGGAAGGATCATGAAAAAGTTGGGGGTAAGCATCGCAGCCTGGTCAATCTTGATGTTTTCGCCAGTTGCTTTTGCGAATCAGCAAAGCTGGGGTAGTTGGGTTGCCGGCGTCAGGGAGCAGGCTATTGCGGAAGGTATTTCTCCCGCTTTATTTGATAAAGCTTTTGCCGATATTCATGAGCCTAGCCGTACAGTAAAGGGATTAGCCCGCTCACAGCCCGAACATCGTCTCACATTTAGTAAATACCTGCATTCACGCGCAGACAGCTATCGGATTGTGATGGGGCGCAAAAACTACCTGAAAAATAAAGAGTTATTGGAACAAGTGGGTCGAGACTTTGGAGTTGATCCCTGCTTTATTGTCGCTTTTTGGGGTATGGAAAGTAGCTATGGAACCTACATGGGCAATTTCCCTGTCATTCGATCCCTTGCGACTCTTGCTTATGACTCTAAGCGCCAAGACTTTTTTCGGAAAGAGCTGTTTCTTGCGCTCCATATTTTAAACGATGGTCATGTGACGCTGGATCATTTTAAAGGCGAGTGGGCAGGCGCCTCTGGACAGCCGCAATTTTTACCTTCAAGTTGGCTGCAATTTGCCGTTGATTATGATCAAGACGGTAAAAAAGACATTTGGGAAAGTAAAGCGGATGTTTTTGCCTCGATTGCTAATTACATGAAGAAAAACGGCTGGCAAACAGGCGAGCCTTGGGCTATACAAGTAAAATTACCAGCAAAATTTGACATGAATTTGGAAGGCAAATCAACAGTAAAATCAGTAAGTGAATGGAGTGCAATGGGTGTACGTACCGAAGATGGTCAACCATTACCTTATCCAGAATTGAAAGCAAGCATTGTCCAACCTTTTGGTGGCCCTACTTTTCTAGCCTATCCCAACTATAAGATGATTTTGCGCTACAATAATTCTATCTATTATGCAGGTGCGATTGGTTATATGGCGGATAGAATTTGTAATCGTGTGGACTAAATAATAGGCAGTAGGAGGTGTTTAATGGAAAAGTATCTCGATAAAACGGCAAGTTTAACTCCGGCTGCCCGACGTATTATTTGCAATAAAGCCACTGAGTATCCTCATACCGGTGAATACAATACCGTTGTCAAAAGTGGTTCTTACCTTTGTCGGCGCTGTGGTTTGGCTCTGTTTCGGGCGGCCAGTCAATTTCATTCTGGTTGTGGTTGGCCTAGTTTTGACGACGATATTGTGCAAGCAGTTAATCAAGTTCCCGATCGGGATGGCCAACGTACTGAGATTCTTTGTGGCCGATGCGACGCCCATTTAGGACATGTTTTTGTCGGCGAATTTCTTACCCACAAAAATCTTCGCCATTGCGTGAACTCTGCTTCCATTGATTTTGTTCCTGATAGTGATGTATTGGATACAGAAGAAGCCATTGTGGCGGGTGGTTGTTTTTGGGGAGTTGAACATTTTCTGACTCTTTTACCCGGAGTGCTTAAAGTGGAAGTGGGTTACACAGGCGGTTTTACACTTAATCCTACTTACGAGCAAATCTGTCGAGGTGATACCGGCCACTATGAAGCGGCACGCGTTGTTTATGATGTAGCAAAAACCGATTACCATACCGTCTTAAAACGCTTTTTTGAGATTCATGATCCCACCCAGTCCACTGGACAAGGGCCTGACATTGGTCAGCAATATAAAAGCGCCATATTTTACTATGATGATGAACAACTCACGGAGGCCGAAGCACTCATTCAAACCCTTCGTAATCGTGGTTATGATGTAGCGACGCAGTTACTTCAAGTTCAACCGTTCTGGCCTGCTGAAGGATATCATCAAAATTACTATAGTAAACACAATAAATTACCTTATTGCCACAAGCCTGTGCCGCGTTTTGGGTAATACAGGCTATTTTTCTAAGCGCCAAAAAAATTATACTTCTGGGGGTGGACCCCGTCTTCCGAGCAAGCCCATAATCAGTAAAACGATGAAAATAACAAGGAATAAGAAGAATAAAATTTTTGCAATGCCTGCGGCAGCTGCTGCAATTCCAGTAAAGCCAAAGGCGGCAGCAATAAGTGCAATAATGAGAAAAAGTAGTGCCCATCCGAGCATGATGCTCTCCTTAGCAATCGCCGTTTCTATTAGTTAAGCTAAAAGAAATGAGTTTTTCAAGTATATTAGAGGATTTACTGCAATAGAGCGCGCAATGGCAAGAATTGTCTTAAAGCTTTTTGGCTTACCTCAATGGCATGCGCTTTCTCAGGCAAGCTCACGAACCCAGTCCATCGACGTTGCACCAAGGAGAATTCCCTGTTATTCCTTCTTTTGATCCAATTCTTGATAGAGGGTATCCACTTGCTCGGCTTTACGTGTGTTCTCTTTTAATTGATATTCGTGTAGCTGAGCTTCCCAAAAATTGATTGTTTGTTGTTTAAGTTGGTTAAGTAGGCGAGCTAATTTACCAAGGTGTTCGGCCAACATAGGCAGTTTAGTGGGGCCAAAAACAAGAATCGCGACAAGGAAAGTAAGGAAAAGCTCACCACTGCTCATGATTTCTTATCATCCTCTTTATCTTCCTGTAATGCACGTCGGAAATTTTTTAATGCATTACCTAAATCCGTACCAATAGTCTTTAACTTATCGGTTCCAAACAAGGCAATGATAATTAATAAAATGAGTAGCAACGATAAGGGTTTAATACCACCAAATCCCATGTTAACTCCTATTAGCTCGATTAATAAGACTGATAAATCCGCCTGCAATAGCTGCAATGAAAGCGATAAAGGCTAATTTGTCATAATTTAATGCATTCAAGTAACTGAGAACACTCACAGTGAGCATTGTAGCAAACATGCCAATCCCGAAGCCTTTGTACCAATTTTTTTTAATATCCATAAATCGCTTTGAGACATGCCGCTGTTCAAGAGCACGAATTTTTTGTTCCTTACTGAGTTCCAATACCTCATGCAACAAACGAGGCATATGAGGTAGCTGATCAATAAGGAAAGGAAGATTCTCGCGCAATTGTTTGAGAAACGCTTTGGGGCCCATTTGTTCTTTAAGCCATTTTTCCAGAAAAGGCTTTGCTGTTGCCCAAAGATCGAGTTCTGGATACAGTTGGCGCCCTAAGCCCTCGATGGCGAGTAACGTTTTTTGTAATAAAACGAGTTGCGGTTGTACTTCCATTTGAAAGCGGCGTGCGACTTGAAAGAGACGCAAAACGACCTGAGCAAATGAAATGTCTTTCAGTGGTTTTTCAAAAATAGGTTCACACACCGTGCGAATAGCGCTTTCGAATTCTTCCACGCGGGTATCCCGTGCAACCCAGCCAGATTCCACGTGCAGTTGCGCTACTCGTCGATAATCCCGATTAAAAAAAGCATGGAGATTTTCTGCGAGATAGCGTTTATCGCTATCATTGAGCGTTCCTATGATGCCAAAATCGATACAAATGTATTGAGGGTCGTCAGGGTGTTCTGGTGAAACGAAGATATTTCCAGGATGCATGTCAGCATGGAAAAAGCAGTCCCGAAAAACCTGAGTAAAAAAGATCTCAACGCCGCGTTCAGCCAATTTTTTAATGTTAATACGATGGGCTTGCAACGCAGTAAGATCAGAGACAGGAATTCCATAAATTCTTTCCATGACCATTACATTTTCACGAGTATAATCCCAAAAAATTTCAGGTATATAAAGAAGAGGTGAATTGTTGAAATTGCGTCGCAATTGTCCTGCATTAGCTGCTTCGCGTTGTAGATCAAGCTCATCAAGAAGATTGTGCTCAAATTCTTGCACAATTTCTTTGGGTTTTAACCGCTTGCTTTCAGGCCAATAACGATCAGCTAGGTTCGCAATGGTGTACATGATACTTAAATCTTTTTCGATAATTTTACGGATATTGGGGCGTAATATTTTGACTACCACCTCTTCACCGGTACGCAACGTGGCAGCATGAACCTGAGCCACGGAGGCAGAAGCAAGCGGTTGCGGATCAAACTGGGCAAAAACCTGAAAAGCAGAGCGCCCAAAAGCGGCCTCAATAATGCTTAAGGCGATTTCACTGGAGAAGGGTGGCACCTTATCCTGTAACTTGCATAACTCTGCAGCAATGTCGAGAGGTAAAATATCCGGCCTGGTGGACAGGGCTTGGCCAAATTTAATGAAAATCGGACCTAACTCTTCCAGCGTTTTGCGCAGGGCCTCGCCACGAGTTAATTTTTCCTTGCGCAGCCAATTCCATGGATTTAAATACACAATGAAACGAAAAGGAGAAAAAAGACGGATGCTGACAATGACTTGATCTAATCCGTTTCGAGCCAAGATGGTGTTGATATGGAGAAGTCTCAGTAACTGCTTAATCGATTTCATGATCAGTCTTCAGTTGGTTAACATGCGCTTGGAGGCGCTCAACGTCCAACACCAGTTGGTCAATATCATTGAAGAAATCGTCCACTTCTTCACGAGGAGGAAAAATGCGCAACTCTTCTTGTAAATAATCAGTGAGGTTGTGGCGTATAGAGTGGCTTAATTGCTTTTTGAATGCTAAACCTTGGCGAAAAAGAGAACCAAGCTGGTGAGCGACGACATCACCCGTAAAATGCGCTAAATGCCCTTCCCAGTCAATATCTAATTCATCGAAGAGTGTTTTAACCTGCTGCCCTAACTCCACATCGCCTGATAAGCGAATTTTATCGTTAAAGAGGGAGCGGGCTTTGGAGGCAGGTAAGAAACTTAGGCGAATTAAGCCAAGAGGACTGCTATGGATGATAGTATCGGGATGACCGTCATAGTCGTCAAGCAATTGCAAGGTTTCTTCTGCGAAGCGAATATAAAAATTGACTCCAAGGGGCGCTACAATGATTTCAAGTACTTTCCCATGCAGGGCGGCAATTTTAGCAGGCATCGACTCATCAAGGGCTAAGGCATGATTAATCGCTTTCTGCAGAGCTTTTAGGGAATATTTTTTAATCATAAGAGTCTCAATATTTGTGCGCGATGTGCAAAGCCACAATTCCACCGGTTAAATTATGATAATGGCAATCTTCAAATCCCGCTCGTTCGATCATGGCTTTTAATTCTTCTTGAGAAGGGTGCATACGAATCGACTCCGCGAGATATTGATAACTGGTTGCGTCTTTTGCAACGACTTGGCCAATTTTAGGCAATAGATGAAACGAATACCAATCATAAATTGATTTTAAACCAGGTAAAGTCGGTGTGGAGAATTCCAAGACCATCAATTTGCCCCCCGGTTTGCACACACGAAACATTGAGCGCAATGCTTCGTCTTTATCCGTGACATTACGCAGGCCAAAACCGATGGTAATGCAATGGAAATGATTGTCTGCAAAGGGTAAGGCCTGGGCATTAGCTTGTACAAAATCAATATTTTGGTAAAGACCTTCATCCAATAGCCTATCTCGACCTACAGCCAACATTGCCTCATTGATATCTGCCAGAATAACCATTCCGGAAGGCCCCACTTTTTTAGAAAGTAAGCGGGTTAAATCCCCACTGCCACCGGCTAAATCAAGCACAAGATTACCTGGCCGGACCTGGCTAAGTTCGATGGTAAAACGCTTCCATAAACGGTGTATGCCTATGGACATCAGATCATTCATCAGATCATAATTTTGAGCGACCGAGTGAAAGACGGCGCCCACTTTTTTTTCCTTTTCATCCCAGGCTACTGATTGAAAGCCAAAATGCGTTTTCTTTTTTTGATCGGTCATCGCGTCTCAAGGCAGCAAAATTGCCTATTTTAACTGATTTTTGTGCTGATACCTAATTGCCTAAAAGCTAGGTTGGGCCTTTGGCTCAACAAAAAGAGGGGTGCGGTGTTTTAAGCATGGTTTACACTCAACCTACACATCATTCTACTGAATGTTTTCCTCAGATGATTTTTCGTTAACCCTTAATTCAAGCCATAAGGCATTTAGCACTGCAAAAGCACAGGCTAACCCTGTACCTAAGATCCACGAAAAATACCACATCGATTTCTCTCCTAATAAAGTGTTTTATCATGATGATGAACGAGTTCCATAGTTACTTTACCCCGCAAAACATGGTATACCCATGAGGTATAAAGAATAATAAGCGGTAAGAAGATAACCGTCGCACCGAGCATGATGATCAAGGTTAATTGACTTGAAGAACTGTCCCAAATGGTTAAGCTCTGATGGGGATAGGTTGAAGAAGGTAAAATAAAAGGAAACATACTAATTCCTACTGTTGCAATAATGCCAAAAAGGCTGAGTGCACTACAGGTGAAGGCAAGTACAGGACGGTTGACGAGCAATAAGGCTAAAAAAGGAAAAACGATTCCAAAAGCCGGTGCAAATAGAGTAGCTGGCATCTTTTGGTAGTTGGCGAACCATGCTCCTGATTCAAGTGCCACTTGTTTATAAAATGGATTGGATGGTCCATCATGCGCAGGAATACTCAATAAACTATAACCATCAATTCCCATATAAACCCAAAGGCCGCCTATAACAAAAAGAGCAATGGTCAGTAAGCTGGTGCTGCGGGCAGCTTTTATCGCCTTTTGCTGAAGAGTACCTTCTGTTTTAATATTGATGAAATAAGCCCCATGCATGACTAACATGGACACTGAAAGGCAGCCGCATAGAAGGGCAAATGGATTAAGCAGAGCGAGAAATGAGCCGCTGTAAAATGCTCTTAAGCTAGCGTCGAAACTGAAAGGCACACCCTGCAAGACATTGCCAATGGCAACACCAAAGATCAAAGAAGGAACAAAGCCGCCAATAAATAGAGCATGATCCCACACCATTCGCCACTGGGGGTTATTCAATTTTGAACGGTATTTAAAGCCGACGGGGCGCAAAATGAGTGCTAATAACACCAGTAACATCGCCAAATAAAAGCCAGAAAAAGACAGTGCATACAACATCGGCCAGGCTGCAAAAATGGCTCCGCCACCTAAAATAAACCAAACTTGGTTTCCTTCCCAGGTGGGACCAATACTGTTAATGAGTATTCGTTTTTCCATATCCGTTTTAGCAATAAAAGGCAGCCAAATGGCGATCCCTAAGTCGAAACCATCCATAATGGCAAACCCAATTAATAACAAGCCCAGTAAGACCCACCATATTACTCGTAGCGTTTCATAATCCAAAGGCATTGAATTCTCCTAATGGTTAGCCCCTTCAGGACCTAATCGAATGTATTTCACCATCAAATAAA
Source organism: Legionella maceachernii (assembly GCF_900167045.1). Classification (GTDB taxonomy): domain Bacteria; phylum Pseudomonadota; class Gammaproteobacteria; order Legionellales; family Legionellaceae; genus Tatlockia; species Tatlockia maceachernii. Next base: position 49,196 of record NZ_FUXJ01000019.1, read on the forward strand.
CCTCAATAATGGCGAGTGTGCTGTAGAATGCGATGAAAAAAAACAATGAAGTTATCAGCTGCGTTGAACTCACTGATGAGGTGGCAATGGCTGTAGGAAGAACGCCTTGTACTACCCAGGGCTGACGTCCATATTCTGCAACCACCCAGCCCAGCTCTGCGGCAATCCATGGTAAGGGAAGTGCCAAGAGCGAAATGAATAGGTACCAGCGCGTGGAGTGTAGTTTTCTTTTGACCGACAGATAAAACCCGGTTGCAAATAAAAAGATAAAGAAGAACCCGCAAGCGACCATGATGCGGAATGAAAAAAAGAGGGGTGTAACACGTGGTTTTAGATCATTAGCAGCCTGATTGATTTGTTCTTCACTGGCATCCACAACGGCTTCGGTGTATTTTTTTAATAGTAGGCCGTAGCCAAGGGATTTTCCGTAAGTGACAAAATCAGCTTTTGCTTGTTCATTATTAGGATTGGTTTGGAGTTGGGTCAACGCGCCATAAGCACGTATTCCATCACGAATTTGTTGTTTTCCCTGTTCAATCAGTTCGACTATTCCATCTAAAGGCTCGCTAAGAGAGCGAGTAGCGATTAATCCCAACGCGTAGGGCACACTAAGTGAATAGTTCGTGCGCCTATTTTTCTCATCAGGTATTCCAAATAGCGTCAACCCTGCGGGCGCTTGCTCGGTGTGCCACATGGCTTCCATGGCCGCCATTTTCATTTTTTGATTAGCATTCGCCAAATAGCCACTTTCGTCACCTAAAACCACTACCGATAGCGCAGAAGCGAGACCGAATGAAACAGCAACTGTCATTGAGCGTTTCGCAAATTGAATATTGCGCCCCCGCAATAAAAAATAGGCGCTGACCGCCAAGACAAACACCGCTCCTGTCACATAGCCTGCACTGATCGTATGCACAAATTTGGCTTGGGCAACAGGATTAAAAAAGATTTCAACAAAATCGGCGACTTCCATGCGCATGGTTTGAAAATTGAATTTTGCGCCGACTGGATTTTGCATCCAGCCGTTTGCAATTAAAATCCATAAAGCAGATAAATTGGTACCCAACGCTAACAGCCAGGTGCAGATCATGTGTTGAAATTTGGATAATTTTTCCCAGCCGAAAAAAAATAGACCCACAAACGTGGCTTCCAAGAAAAATGCCATCAATCCTTCAATGGCTAAAGGCGCGCCAAACACATCGCCAACATAATGAGAATAGTAAGCCCAGTTGGTGCCAAATTGAAACTCCATGGTTAACCCTGTGGCAACTCCCATAACGAAGTTGATGCCAAAAAGTAATCCCCAATATTTGACAAGTTGGCGCCATATTTCTCGCCCGGTCATGACATACACGGTTTCCATAATGGCGAGAAGAAGAGAAAGGCCCAATGTTAGCGGGACGAAAAGAAAATGATAAAGCGCAGTTAAAGCAAACTGAAGACGAGAAAGATCGACTATTTCACTACCAGGAATCATAGCATCACCTTGTACTCAGAGTTGATTGAGAATTCATGCTGCTTGCAGTTAGCCAATTTTGCGGAATCATTGATGTTTTTGATCCCCCTTTAAAGCAGACCCACCATAGGACGAATAAGAATACTAATTTGACGAGTAAAGTGATTTGGATATCACGACGTATCGATTTCATAATTGTTACTTAACGACCGGTTGATTGAAGATTATCTGATTTTTATTTAAAATAACTTGATTCAGATCAAGTTTTAGGTGTGAGATAAAAGGATTATTTCTTAGCCCTTTCATTTTTTTCAGGTAAAGCCTCTTGTCGACTGAAATCCCATCGCCTCTTTTAGATAAACGTCATGCATGTTCTGCGTGTACTTTAGCTTCTTTTTGCCCACACCAACCCAAAGAAAGATTATTTCAAGCTAACGAAGTCGTGATCAGAGCCAATTCCTCCATGAGTAATATTCTTATCATTAAACAAGGGGCAGCAAAATCGTCTCAATTCTTGCCCACCGGCAAAGAGCAAATCATCAACTTTTACTTGCCTGGTGAACCCATCGGTTTTAATGCTCTTTCTGAGAGAGTACATCCTCATACTGTAAGTGCCTTGGTTGATACTATCGCTTGCGAAATTCCCTTTCAGTCTCTGCTGAGTCAGAGTACCCATAAGCCGAAGTTGCAACTTTTGCTTTTTAACGCGATCAATAACTTTCCTCGGTTAGAATTTAACTATCATTATTCCGCTGCCATTTCTCCGGCGCAACGACTTGCTACTTTTTTCATTAACTTGGCCAACCGATTAAAGCAGGCAAACCTTCAGTATCCTTTTGACTTGCCTATGAAACAGCAAGACATCGCGAATTTTTTAGGGACCACGCCTGAGACAATTAGTCGATTAATAGCCATCTTTCAGAAGAAAAAATTAATTGGCCTCGTGAAAAAAAAGATAAACTTTATCGATACAGACGGATTACAGCTGATTTGAATAGTACTGAGGATTGATTAGAAGGAAGGCTGGGTCTTGACAGGCCCAGCCTAGTCAAATTAAGAAGCAGTATCGTCGTCATCAGAGTCAGAAGAACTCGGATTTGAACTATTTGAATCACTGCCAGAGTTAGTACTGGAACCGCTATTATCTGTTGAACTACCGGAATTGCTTTGATCACCAGACTGAGGTGTAGTAGTGGTAGTGGATTGTTGAGTATTATCAGAAGCCAGTTGATTTACATTAGCATGAGCTAATACAGATACTGAAGCACCAAATAATAAAGCCAGTAAAGCAACTACTTTTTTCATCGGATCTCTCCTCGAGTTAGTCATAACGCAAACATCCTCTCGTAATCCAAATTGAGACTTTTTTAAAAAAAATTTCTCTGCCTTAGTCTCTTGGGTTAAGAGAAAGTCACAATTTGGATTACGAGAGTTATCTAAATATATAGCTAAAAATTTTTAAAATTAACAATTTAAAGAAAAATTTCCTAAAATTGATTAAATTTTACTATCTCTTGACAATTTAAGGGCATTTTCGGCCTAATCCAGTAACCGATTAAGTGCGAGGAGGTATTTTTTTTCATCAGGAACGCGATTCTCCCTTTGGGCTTCCCATAAGCATTCAGCTAACGAATCCATCATAAGGTGTTCAACGACGAGGGAGTCGGAGTATTTCTTCAGTAGATGAGTATAAACTTGTGAAATCCCTTGCGGTCTATCAGTAGCCACTTGCTCACGAATGGCAAGATGCAAACCCATGTGTAAAAAAGGATTGGTTTGCCCAAGTTCTGGAAAATAGGTTTGGTCATATTGTTCTCCTGGGCTTTCAAGCATGGCTTGATATTCAGGATGATCAATAATTACTGCGACGAGCTGCTGTTCCAATGGCTGCAGAGATTGCTTTTGACGGTATTTTTTCCAGCTGGAAAAAAACATCTGCCGTGTATCTTGAACATTATTACCGTAAAACATGGATGATCCGGGTAAATTGAGTATTGAAATGATAAGTTTAACTCAGTGCTTATGGATAGGAAAATTTAAATGAATAATAAGGCTTACCCCCTGTTTCGGCACAATTGTTGACAACCCTGCTCAAGTTATGAGATATTCCTATTGCGAGGTTGGACTTGCTATGTGTCATTCCACTGGGTCAATTGGCGACACACTGATTGACCCTTTCTATCATTCTGATATTTTCTGTACACTAATCAAAAAAACTTGCTATTTTTCTTGAAATAAGGCTATTCCTTAGTCTGCCGCTTAGCCGCGGGGTGTGCACCCTCATCGACTATAGAAGCTAAAATAGGCTACTTGCTAACTTCAGGCTCAAAACAAGCATTAATATCCCGCTCGAAAACTCAATGCGCCGCCAAACGGTCGCGCGTGATAAAACATCCGAGAAATAATGCGTGGTAAAAGTCAAAGACGTAAACCATAAAAAACTTGCGGAGATGACGCCAAATAAAAAGGCTTGTGGGTGATCAGGGAATTGGGTGCTACCGCTGCCAATGATCACCAAACTGTCGATGATGGCATGAGGATTGAGGAGGCTAAATCCTAGCGCAAGCATAACAATTTGTAAGCGATTAATACGTTGTTGCTCACGAGCGGATTGTGCAGACTCCTTGTCGAAAGCCCGTTTTAACGCTTTTACACCGTAGTAAAGAAGAAATGCTACGCCAAACCAAGTAATCCAAGTGTGTAAAACTGGATGTAACCGCAGTATTTGGTGCAGTCCTGCAACACTTGCACAGACCAAAATAATATCGCAACAAAAACAAATTAATGCAGAAAGCACCGCATGCTCCCGTAATGCACCTTGACGAATCAAGAAAACATTTTGTGGGCCTAAAGCCATAATAAGCGATAAACCTAACATCAATCCGTTGAGATAAACTAGCATGATGCCCCCCCTTTAAACCATTAGGCTAGTAATTATCCATCATTTCGTCTTATAATTTAAATTAATAATTGTAATTATCGATAAATTAAATTTATGAGGATTGAGCAACGCGGTTTACAAGCACTGGATATGGTGATCCAAACGCAAAGCTTTGCCGAGGCGGCTAAACGATTATTTATTACTCAGCCGGCAGTGAGTTTGCGCATCAAACAATTAGAAGCCCAGTTTGGACAACCTTTGCTTATCCGAACTCTCCCTTACAAGGCCACTGCTTTGGGGGAGAAGCTTTTGAGTCTCCTTCGACGCACTCAGTTGCTTGAAGAACATTTATTGCAAGAAATTCAACTGGATACGCCAGCGAGGCTTTCGATCGCATTAAATCGTGATAGCCTAGAAACCTGGTTTATTCGATTATTGAACGAATTAAGCCTGCTGGAAAAAATCAATATTGACATCATCACGGATGATCAAGAAGTCACCATCGATTATTTTCGCCAAGGTGCCGTGTCCTCTTGCATTACAAGCTTCAATAAAGCCTTACCTGGTTGTGAATGTGTCCTGTTAGGCCATATGGATTATTTGCTTGTCGCATCACAAGGGTTTATTAATCGTCATTTTAAGTCTAAAAAAACATTGGAAGAAAATTTGATAGCTGCACCTGTGATCATTTTTGATGATCGCGATCGATTGCCTGAACAATATTTCCAGCATTTTTTTGGAAAATCCCCTTCTTTGAATCGCTATCATAAGGTTCCTTCCGTTCAGGGTTATAAGCAATTTGCTCTACATGGCTACGGCTATGGATTGATTCCGCGTCTGGATATACTAGAAGAATTGGCAAAAGGGGAATTGGTCAATATGTGTCCTGATAAACCCTGGTTAATGCCACTTTATTGGCATTATTGGCAATTACCTGCCCGCCAATATCAACGGTTTATTGAAAAAATAACGAAAGAAGCGAAACGTTTTCTTGTGTAAGTGGCAATAATAAAATGCATTGAGGAAGTGAAAAAATGAAGGGAATTAAAATGGCTGAAGTTTCTTGGCCGGTCATCGAGCAAGCGTTTAAAGAGAGTTTACCCGTCATTATTCCGTTAGCGGCTGGTTGTAAGGAGCATGGCTTGCATTTACCGATGAATACGGATTTGATTATTGCCGAATATTTAGAAAATTGGATACTACAACATTATGTTGTGTTGGTCGCCCCGCCCGTGTTGTATCACTTTTTCCCAGCTTTTATTGAATACCCCGGTTCTGCTACGCTTTCTTATGAGAGCGCTCTGTATTTTTTTATGGATTTATGTACTTCCTGGCATGAACAGGGCGCTAAACAATTCTATGTTTTGAACACAGGGGTAAGTACAACTCAGGTTTTAGCCGAGGCACAAAATAAACTGCAAACCGAAGGTATTCGCTTAAACTATTGTGATTTTTCTGTCCTCTATGATCATCCTGAGATAAAAAAAATCGCTGAGCAAAAAGTGGGGACGCATGCGGATGAAATAGAAACATCGATTATGCTTTACATAAAACCAGAGGTGGTTGATTTAACTAAAGCAAAATCAGAAGAACATCCTGCAATGCCAGGTCCACTGACGCGAGAAGTGGGTGCGCAGGACAAGACGGTTTCAGTGACTGGAGCGTGGGGGAATCCAAGGTTTGCAACGCGTGAAAAAGGGAAAATTGCGGTGGGTATTTTGCAAAGAATATTGCATAAGGGATTGAGCGAAATGTTAACTTTGCCGGATTGAGGCGATAAAACCGTTGACCATTAATCCGCTAAGCACTAGGATCGATCAATCTTATAAAAGTGACAATTTATGGAACAATTAAATCGAGACTGGTTTGCAGCAATCAATGCTGGCGCTGATTTACACGGCTATGCATTAGGATTAGCTATTTTTACCGCTAAGTACCTTACGTATCTTGTTGTTTTAGGATTAGCTGTGCTTTGGTTGCGTGGAGAGGCAAAGCATCGTAACACCTTGTTATTAGCACTCAGTGGTTGCTTCATTGCGCTAGTGATTAATTGGATTATTGGGCTTATTTGGTACCATCCTCGTCCTTTCGTGCTGGGCATTGGCCATACGTATCTTAATCATGCACCCGACAGTTCGTTTCCTAGCGATCATACGACAGCGCTTTGTGTCATTAGCTTTATTTTTTTATGGCGAGAAACCGCCCGAAGCGTAATTGGCCTTGTATTATTAGCGGTGGCGCTTTGCACCGCATGGGCGCGTATTTATGTGGGTGTGCATTATCCATTTGATATCTTAGGTAGTATGATCGTGGCCTTGTTTTCAACTATACTCATGACTTATTTAGCTCCTTTACTTGAAAAACATGTGGTGCCAATTCCAGAACAAATTCATCGTTGTCTATTCCAATCGCATGCAAAAAAGGGATAATCAAATTTAAAGGAAGCATCACTGAAAGGAGGCAATATAACTATGCATAGTGTTCTCATTGTCGGCGCCGGACCTACTGGTTTAATGATGGCGTGTGAATTGGCTCGGTATGGCATTTCTTTTCGAATCATCGATAAAAAAGCGGAACCGACAGCCACAACCAATGCGGCAGGTATTCATGCCCGTACTTTAGAAATATTTGAACACATTGGGATTGTTGAGCAATTTCTTGCAGCAGGTAACATTGCAGATTGCTTAGAATTAAATTCACAACATAAGACCTTAGTGCGAGTACCGCTTAATACATTCGATTCGCATTTTAAATTTGTTTTGTTGTTGCCCCAGTCGATAACCGAAAAAATACTCAATGAGCGTCTGCAAGAGTTAAATCACCAAGTAGAACGAACCGTGGAATTAATTGATCTTACACAAGAAGACAATAAGGTTATTTCTACCGTTAAACATGGAGATGGCCAGCTTGAAACGATCGAAACAGAGTGGGTCATTGGTTGTGATGGTTACCACAGTACTGTAAGAGAGAAGTCGCAAATTGAAATGCATGGTTCTGATATTGATCAAGCTTTTTTTGTCGCCGATGCTCACGTAAAAATTAAATCTCCTTCCAATTTTATCGAGGCCTTTTTCAGCCCAGGATCGGTTGTGGCTCTCTTTCCACTACCCGACGAGACTGGCAGAAACGATAAATTCCGCGTGGTCGCTAACATGAAATCACTCGAACCCAAAAAATCATTTACCGACAACGAAATAAGAAATATCGTTCATAGTCATACAGAAGGACAATGCGAAGTCTCTGAGATTATATGGTCCTCTCCTTTTTGGATTCACAGCAAGCTGGCAACGTCTTTACATAAAGGGCGCATTTTCATTGCTGGGGATGCGGCGCATGTGCATTCGCCAGCAGGTGCGCAAGGAATGAACACAGGGATTCAGGATGCGTATAATTTGGCATGGAAATTAGCGCTTGTTATTAATAAAAAAGCGTCTATGCACTTTCTTGAGAGTTATCAGGATGAGCGTTATCCTATTATTAAAACCATTGTTAACATGACTTTTAAAATGTCTCACTTAGCGTTAACAACCAATCCTATTTTAATCGCACTACGCAATTTTTTCATAAAAAACATAGTAGGACGTTCTGAGTCGATTAAAAAGGCGATGATAAAGTATGTTGCACAACTCGGATGGAATTATCGAAAAAGTCCCATTGTAGATAAAGAAACACTCACTCGCCAATTCATGTTACAACCAGGCGATCTTATCGTTGATGTCAACTTAGAAAATAAAAATCACCTGTTTGATTTTCTTAATAATAACCAACATAACCTATTGCTATTTTCCGGTCCTGCGCCAAGTTCAGAAGGCCTAAAAAATATAGCCTCCACTTACCAATGGGTAACGCAAAATACCGATCATCTCATCAAGGTGTATGTGGTGACCGACGAAAAAATTGAGTTACCTAACATCATTAATGACACAGGGCTAGCGATTCACCGACGGTATAACGTCACTGAACCTTCCCTGTGTTTAATCAGACCCGACCATTATATAGCGCTTTTTAAAGAAGAAATGAATTATGTTGCCCTGAAGAGTTATTTTGAAAGCGTAGGATTGCATTTCGGATGAATAATCATGCCTCGCGGCGCCAGCAAGCCGCGGAACGCAAAGAACATGCACCCTCAACTGCGAATAAAAATAGAAGGGTGCTGATTTTTATCGAGCCAGAGAAGAATTGCCAATAAATGTTGTTTATCCATGGCAATACAGCCTGCTGTAGGGGTATTTGCAGATTTCCATAAATGCATAAAAATCGCGCTTCCTGCGCCGGGGACAATAGGGTCCTTATTGTAATTGACGACGATACCCATTTTGTAGAATTTTACGTGCATGAACTCGTAACTTTTAGCCTCGGTTTTACCATTGACCCAGTGATTGTAATCTTTAGAATTTACATCATCGACGTATTTATCATCGGGTGTAATGTATTTGTAATCCATTTTGAGTGCTAAGGGTTGAAAGCCGAATGCCTCACCTAAACTATACAATCCTGCCGGTGTTTTTAAGTCCCCTTCTCTTTTCTTACCAATGGGTGCAACACCTGATTTTCCAATCACTGCTTTTACAGTAGGGAGGATTGGTTTCCAACGGTTTCCTTGTCGCTGACAAGCTATGATTTTAGCTTTGTATCCTGACACAGGCGTTACCACGAGGACTTGGGCGGTTTTTTTAGGGAGAGTCGTTAAATGAGTTAATACCGATTGGCAACGGTTCTTCGCGTGACCAGAAGCAAAACCTGACACAGAAAGGAGAGCAAGAAAAATAACGGGTAATCCATTTTTTATATTTTGCAATTGATATCACTCATTCGGCTGGTAAATGGAATATGTACTATACTAATAAAGCTTTAATTGCAAGCCAACTACGGAGAACACGTTATGGAAAACTCAATTTTTAGTGAAATCATTAATTTCATGCAAAATCACTCAGATGGACAAAAAGTAGTGGAGCAAAGCAGCCTTCCTCCCTCTGATGTTCATCAAGTTGCTAAAGAAGTTGTCCCTAAAATTACAGAGCAGGTAAAAAAAGATCCGCAAACGTTGGGAGAACTATTCAGAATTATTGCGCAAAATAAAAATGACCCACAATCCATGCTCAATTCAAATCCAGGCTTCGATAAACAGCAGGCTCAAAAAGAGGGTAATCAAATTCTGCAAGCCCTATTTGGGGGAAGCGGTCAAACTGCGCAAATAGCAGATGAAGTCTCACAAAAAACAGGGGTTAGCAGTAACGATATCACTTCGATGATGCCGATGATTGCTGCCATGGCAACACGATTACTTGGCGGAAAAGTAGACACGATGGGAAATGGTGCTGATCCTCAGAGCCAACAAAGTTCCCTTAATGAGCTTCTCGGCTTTCTTGACATGAATAAAGATGGTTCAATCAGTGACGATTTAAGTCGTATTGGTCAAAAAATTCTAGGTAATCTCTTTAATACTCCCGATCAATCTAACCAAAATAGACAAGCCTAGCCCACTTTGGCAGGCAATTGCCTGCCAAAATCGTCCGATATTTCCCGGTAAAGCATTGCCGAGACTTTGGCGTTGTAAGAAGACTTTGGGTCGCAAAATGAGATGCAGCTACGCTAATGATCCTAAAAACAGTTGCTATAAACGCTAAAGATAGTTATAAATATCGGTGCATTAAAATGCAAACGATGAATAGGCATGCTTTTTGCTTTTAAAACCGGCTCTATCAGAATTGTTACGACGCTGAGAGAGCGGCTAAAGGATTAGCTTTTTAGGGTTTTCATTGTTAATAACACAGACTGATTAGGTAAAAGAAGTCAGTTGTCTACCATGAAGAGAGGGAATTTGATATGAGTAGTATTATTGATGTAGCTATTAAGCGTCTGTCGGATAGCAGTTGCAGTGAATATGAATTGCGTCTGTTCTTAGAAAAAGAATTTTCCACTTTGCCAAATCTAGGATCTCAAATTAATGCTGCGTTCAAACGGCTAAAAGAACTGCAATTGATTAGTGATCTCCGATTAGCGACTCATTTAGCGCAACATTATGCGCATAAAGGGAATCGTTTTATTTCACAAATGCTAGAGCAAAAAGGCATATCTGAAGAGATAATTACAAAGGTTTTATCGTCTCTTGAGAATGAAAATGTTCGCGCTTTGGATGAAGCACGTAAAAAACTCGGCGATCAGTGGGATCGATCTGAAAACGCCCTGAATCTTCTCCATCGGTTTTTAACAGGCCGTAGTTTTTCTGGCCCTGCTATTCAGACAGTGATTGGGCAACTTGAGCAAAGTGCTGCTTAAATAAAAAACGCAAACATATCTTCCCAAAGCGAAGGTTCTCGTAGCGATCTTTCATTTTCGTACCGAAATGACAGTTGTGTTGTCGTCCCGAACGTAGTGGGGATCTCCTTGATGGAGTTATTGCCAAGAGTCGGGAGGTCCTTCGCTTTTGCTCAGGATGACGATGATATTGTCGTCCCGAACGTAGTGAGGGATCTCCTTGTTGG
>NZ_FUXJ01000020.1 GCF_900167045.1 Legionella maceachernii
CTCCTAAGAGCTCATCCGGTATTAGCATGAGTTTCCCCATGTTATCCCAAACTTTAAGGCATATTCCTACGCGTTACTCACCCGTTCGCCACTCGCCACCCATCTAGTAAACTAGACCGTGCTGCCGTTCGACTTGCATGTGTTAAGCATGCCGCCAGCGTTCAATCTGAGCCAGGATCAAACTCTTCAGTTCAATTCCTGTGCTAGATCTCTCTAGCTTCTTTACTTCTTTCTTTTGCACTTCAATCACTCAAAGCGCCCACACAGTTTGTCTTCTATCTTCTTAATGAACCCGCCCCGTAGGCGTGATGCGTATTCTACTCATCCCTATCTCCTTGTCAAACACTTTTCGATTTTTTTTCAAAAAGACTTTGATCAGCCTGCTTTTTTCAAGCGCACCTTGGCTATTCTTCGTTTTCCAATTTGGAGGATGTACGAATGATCGGCGGAAAGGCTAATTGTTGTATCTACAATTCGCTCACCGTCGAGTTTTACAGCACCTTGATTAATTAATCTTATAGACTCTGATGTGCTTTTAGTCAAGTTAAGCTGTTTTAAAAGTTGGGCAATCGTCATATTTTCATCATAAGGAACAGTTTGCTCGGCCAAATCATCCGGAATTTCACCCTTCTGAAAGCGCTCAATGAACGCTTGATGGGCGGTTTCAGCTTGCTCCTTATTATGGAAACGGGTGATAATCTCTTTGGCAAAGTCAATTTTTACATCACGAGGATTAAATCCTTCTGTCACCGCTTTCTTGATTAAAGCAATATCTTTGGCTGATTTAAAACTCAATAAATCGATATAACGCCACATGAGCTCATCCGATATCGACATGAGTTTGCCAAACATTGAGTCGGCACTCTCGCTGATCCCTATGTAGTTATTGAGGGATTTAGACATTTTTTTAATGCCATCTAACCCTTCTATTAAGGGAGTCATCATCACTACCTGTGGTTCTTGCCCATAGTGCTTTTGTAATTCTCGCCCCATGAGAAGATTAAACTTCTGATCGGTGCCACCCAATTCTACATCTGCTTGTAAGGCCACAGAATCATAACCTTGCACTAGTGGATAAAGAAATTCATGGATGGCGATGGGCTGTCCCGAAGTGTAGCGCTTATTAAAATCATCTCGCTCTAACATTCTTGCTACTGTGGAAGTGGCTGCTAAGCGAATTAAATCAGCAGCACTTTTATTTCTCATCCATTCTGAGTTGAATCGAACGGTGGTTTTTTCTTTATCTAGAATTTTAAAAACTTGTTCTTGATAAGTCTTTGCATTCGCAATGACTTCTTCAGGAGAGAGCGGCATACGCGTCACATTTTTTCCTGTAGGGTCGCCAATCATGGCAGTAAAATCGCCAATAAGAAAAATCACTTTATGGCCAAATTGCTGAAATTGTCTTAATTTATTGAGCAGTACAGTGTGACCTAAATGCAGATCAGGCGCAGTCGGATCGAACCCTGCTTTGATCATTAAAGGCTGACTTTTAGACAACTTCTTTTCTAGTCCATCTTCGGGCAATATCTCTTCACATCCTCGAAGTAACTCATCGCATACTGACTCTTCAACTATCATGACAACAAAACCTTAATTTTAATGATTGACCTAACATCTTACAGCGGGTATCTTAGCCCGGTTATTCTATTCTCGCTAGAGGATAGAAAGAAGTTTAAAAACTTCTAGGTGGTAATGACTAGTCTTGGCTGTTTCATCAATCGAGAGATTGGGTTGAAGTACCTTAACTTAGCGGTCAGAACCAGAAGATGACTGTAAATTAGTAACTGTAAGTATTTTGAGAAGCGTAATCAATTCATTAATACAAACGCCCAAATATTTTTATCGTAATAAATTTTCTTTGGGTTGTTAACATTAAGGCGGACAGACATTTCGACCAAGATAGTAGAATTGTCAACGCGCCCTAGAGTAGAATTGACGACTGGCCAAAATAAACAGCATTCATCCAGGATGACAGTAGTAAAGGCGAAACATGGATCAACGACCCAATGTCTCATTAAAAAATTCAACTAAGCCATCTAAGCTTTTGGCTCTCATTGCATTGGCAATCGCCTTCGCCTTACCTTTTATTCTGGTAAAATCATTTCCACACAAGCAAAAAGCAAACTACAGCAATGAACAGGCTTTGCTTCCTCCTCAAACGTTGGAAACACCTTCAGAAAAACTACCACGGCTCACTAAGCGAGAGCCAGCACCTTTTACAAAGAGCTCAAAGCAGACGCCTCAAGTTTCTGCAAACAACAAACCTCAAACTTCCTCGGTATCACCTCCCGGGAGCCCAAAATCACAAACACTAACCTCTTCTGCTGCCAAAACAACCGAAATCAAATCCAAGCCAAGTGCTGTAGCACCAGTAAAACCAACAACTACATCTGAACAAGAAAACGAGTTAAAAACAATTAAAACACGCGCAGGAGACTCACTTGCATCCGTATTTAGTCGTTTAGGATTAACTTCGCAAACTCTGCAAACGATTATCAGAGAAAATCCTAGCACTAAAGTTTTAGCAAAACTAAAACCAAACCAACAATTACAGTTCTTGATTAAAAATCATACGCTGGAGAAGATGATAGCACCTATCTCAAGCACTCAGTTTATTGTTGTTACTCGTGACGGCCGGCACTACAGAAGTAAACTTAATTCTTATAAAACAACAACACATAATCACTACATCACAGCAACGTTACGTGGTTCTTTATATAGCACAGCAAAACGCCATAATATCCCTTATAAACTAATGCAACAAATGACTGAAATTTTTGCATGGGATATTAATTTTGCTAAAGATGTGAGAGCAGGAGATCAATTTACTATTATTTACAAAGCGCTTTTCGTCGAAGACAAGTTAGTTGGAGTGGGAGATATCGTTGCAGTAAGTTATAAAAACAGGGGGAAAGTTTTTCAGGCCGTATTACATACCAGCCGAAGCGGCCACTCTGATTATTACACGCCTCAAGGTACTAGCTTAAAGAATGCTTTCAATCGTTATCCTCTGCGCTTTAGTCATATTAGTTCAACATTTAGCCTCTCTCGATACCATCCTATCCTTCGATATCGAAGACCACATAAAGGAGTGGATCTCGCCGCTCCAATTGGAACGCCAATTTTAGCAACGGGAGATGGGCGTATTGATATTATTGGGCGACAAAGTGGCTACGGTAATATGATTAAAATTAAGCATAATAAAACCTACAGCACTATTTATGGCCACATGCTGAAATTCCAGAAAGGTTTATCTAAAGGCACTTTTGTTAAACGTGGACAAGTCATTGGCTATGTTGGCCAAACGGGCTTGGCCTCAGGCCCTCATTGTCACTATGAGTTTCATATTAATAACCAACCGAAGAACCCCACTACAGTTAATTTACCCAGAGGGAACGCGGTACCTACACGAGAAATGGCTGCTTTTAAAGCCAACACTAACACCTTATTAGCTCAGCTGAAGTTATATGAAACAGGGCGTTTAGGAAATCCCAGCAAAAGAAATGCAAAGGTAGGCTAAAGGCTGGAGTCTAAATGAGCTCGATTTTCAAACAGGCGAAACACAACAACATGTAATCATCAGCACTAAGCAAAAAGATAACGACAAATGATTACGCTGGCCACAACGCCGGCAAAATCCGCTAATAGTCCAGCAGGAATCGCATGCCTCGTACGCTTTATTCCAACTGCACCAAAGTAAACCGCAATCACATAAAAAGTCGTTTCAGTACTTCCCATCATCGTGGCAGCCGTTTTTCCAATCAGCGAATCCCCTCCGTGCTGATGGATTAACTCAGCCATAATCCCCGTTGAAGCACTGCCTGAAAAAGGCCTTATTAATGCCAGAGGCAATAGTTCAGAAGGCATTCCTAAAGCAGATAAGGCTGGCGAAAGCAAAGTCTGCATCAGCTCGAAAAAACCCGAAGCGCGCAGCATACCAATCGCGACTAGCATGGCAATTAAATAGGGAATAATGCTTATGCTGGTTTCAAATCCCTGTTTTGCGCCGGTTACAAAAGCATCAAATACATTAATTTTCTTCAATGCACCATAAAGCGGAATCCCCACAATAAAGGCAAGAAAAATCCAGTTTGAAAAGTGATCAGCAAAATTACTCATTGACTGCAGTTCCTTTGACTCGGTAGGCAGGTAATTTAGCTAATTGCCTTACTGCAACAATGGCCACCAGCGTTGAAATACTGGTTGCCACTAAGGAGCTAAAGATGACACTGCTTGGATGTAAGCTGCCGTTCGCTGCAAGAAAAGCAATGGCGGTAGCGGGAATAAGTTGAACGCTTGAGGTATTAATAGCCAAAAAAGTGCACATTGCATTGGTCGCTTCTTGCGCATGATTATTCAGGCGTTGAAGTTCTTTCATGGCTTGCAATCCAAATGGTGTTGCAGCATTCGCCAAACCCAACATATTGGCTGCAAAATTGAGCACTATTGCTCCCATTGCTGGGTGATCCGCGGGGACATCTGGGAATAACGGACGCAATATTGGCCTTAATCCTCTTGCTAAATGATTAATTAATCCTGATTCGGAAGCAATTGCCATGATTCCTAACCAGAGCGCCATGATACCCGCTAATCCGAGTGCAATTTCAAATCCTAGTTTTGCTGAATCGGTAACCGCATGAACCACCTGATCGAGGCGTCCCTGAGCTAAACCAACAATTAATGAAAGAAAAATCATTCCTAACCATATCGCGTTTAGCATTCTGTACCTCAATAGTAAAAATAGGTTAAAATATGCACTTTTTATCTCGACGGGAGAAGCTATGCGCTCAGTCTACTTTAAACAAACCTTAAAGAGCATTGTTTTTTCTACCTTTTTGTCATTTTTATGCTGTCAATCAATGGCAGCCGTCCATCTCAAACAACAGGAAGCCAATCCAATAATCACTGAACTATATCATAGCCTTGAGCACGTATCGAATCCTGATATGGCGAATCGACTTGATGTAATTAGCGCCCAATTTTTAGGCAAACCGTATATCTTAGGTGCTTTAGGAGAAGGTACAAAAGCCCACTTTGATCAAGAACCGAGATATCGTATCGACGGTTTTGATTGCGATACCTATGTCACAACTGTCCTTGCCTTAGCCTTGGCAAACGATCAACAGGGTTTTAAACAATGCATGATGAAAGTACGCTATAAAGACGGTAAAGTCAGCTTTATAACCCGAAATCATTTTACGTCCCTGGATTGGAATCCTAACAATCAACAGCAAGGATTTATTAAAGACATCACGGAAACATTCAGAGATAAAGACAATAAATCGGTCGCTGAAATAGCCACAGCATTGATTGATAAGCCATCCTGGTATCAACATTTTACCGATAAGAATATCCATTTAAATCCATCGGATGACAATGAACGCAGTAAACGATTAGCTGAACTTAAAGAAAGAGGCTCTAAATTACCTAAGCAACTGGCACAAGTGCCTTATTTACCCTTTACCGCTTTATTTGATGCACAAGGAAACCCTAATCAGTTTTTGTTTGCACAAATACCTAACGCATCAATCATCGAAATAGTACGGCCTAACTGGGATTTGCGCGAACAAATAGGAACGAACTTAAATGTTTCTCATTTAGGTTTTGCGTTTTGGAAAGGCGGCGTTCTTTATTTCAGGCAAGCTTCCTCAAAATTTGGCCATGTTGTGGAAGTTCCTCTCATCGATTACTTGCATGAAGCGCTGAGCAGTCCAACAATTAAAGGCATTAATGTGGAAGTGATTGTCCCACAATCTCCTTTATCCGATAACTGCACGGCTAATCCTGCTGTTTTTTGAAAATTCAATTTATAAAAAAGCAGGACAGGAATTCCTGCTTTGATGAATAAGGAAGTTAGATAAGACAATACGTTCCTATAGCAATGGTTCTGTTATAAGGCAATTTATAAAACTCAATATTTAAGTTGGCCGAATAATTTCTCATTAGGAAAGCAAATAGCTTCTCTTGCCAGTAAAACATCAAAGTTCTCTTTTTCTTAGAAGCAATAACATTGGGAATCTCGACTAGATAGGTAGCGGACTCCACTTTAAACTCAAAAGGAAGCAATTCATACTCAAGCGCTTTGGCTAAAGCCTTCGGCACAGAAATATTATCCATAAATCCATAATGCAACATTAATTTACAAACTCTTTTATCGATTTGGTTGATTTCAAAACGCTTAGAAGGATCAATATGTGGTTTATTTTCAACGACATAGCTTACAATTAATATATTCTCTGGTACCGCATAGCTCAGTTTTAAAAAATGCAGGAAACTTCCCCCGCTTGGATCATAGGTATCCGTAAGAAAAATGGCAGTTATGCCCGGCAAATGCCGTAGTGATTTATAATTGAGCTGTTTTACAATTTTACTGATATCCTCCTTTTGCATATAAAAGTTATCCTTCAAATATTGCAACCCTAAATTCCAGGTATACATAACGATACCAATCGACAAAGCAAAACAAACCGGAACCCATCCACCAGTCAAAAATTTATGCGCATTAGCGCCTAAAAAAACAAGATCAATCAACAGGAAAGGGGTAAATACAACAATCACTTTTGGCCACGACCAGCGCCAAATATGCCTTGCAGCATAGGTGACCATTGTTGTGACAAGTAACATGACTAAATTCACTGCGATTCCATAAGCGTGGGTCATGTTACTTGAATTTCTAAAAGAAAGAATAAGCAACATAGTGCCAATAAAGAGCACAAAATTCATTTGCGGAATATAGATCTGTCCCGCACGCTCTCTTGATGTTTGAATAACGGGAATACGAGGACAAAGGCCTAACAATATTGCTTGTTTAGTTAATGAAAAAGTGGCCGTAATGACCGCTTGTGAAGCAATTACTGTGGCTATAGTAGCGATAATCAGTAAGGGAATGGAAAACCAATTGGGTGCAATCATGTAAAAAGGATTTTCTATTGCCTCAGGATGGCCAATTAAATGGCCACCCTGTCCAAAATAATTAAGCAATAGACAAGGCAAAACAACAAAAAACCAGCTATAACGGATAGGATTTTTACCAAAATGGCCAATATCCGCATACAGAGCTTCTCCTCCTGTTACGACTAAGAAAACCCCACCCAGTAAAATATAGCCTTTCATCCCATGATGATATAAATAATCAAAAGCGTAGATAGGATGAATGGCCCGTAGCACCACAGGGTGTCTATAGATTTCTACTGCCCCAAGAATAGCGATGGTAATAAACCAAATGAGTAACAAAGGACCAAATGCAGCACCAATTCTTGCTGTACCGCGGGATTGCATGACAAATAAGAGAACCAAGATAGCACAGGAAAGAGGGACTACAAAATCATCAAACATGGGAGAAATTATTTTCAGTCCTTCAATCGCACTGGTTACTGAAATAGCCGGGGTCAGCATACCATCACCTAATAACAAACCAGCGCCAAAAATAGCCAACAGATAAAAAACATGTTCATATTTTGTTGATTTTTGTTTCAATAAAGCCAATAGTGCTAAACCTCCCCCTTCACCGTCATTATCAGCACGAAAGACAATCACGAGGTATTTAATTGAAATAACAAAGATCAATGACCAAAAAATTAATGATAAAACCCCTAAAATATCAACCTCGCTAAGAGGAAGATCGCCAAGTGTCTCTCGTAGAGCATAAAGGGGGCTTGTACCGATGTCTCCAAAAACCACACCTAAAGCACCTAAGGCGAGGGTCCAAGGAATTGTTCTTTTTTTCGTAATCAAGATTTAGTTATCCAATTCGCTGTTGTCTAAAACTATAAACTAGTATGAGTGTGTTGCGTAGTGACATTTAAATTATTTTCAATAAAACGAGCAAGTTAACATGACATCGATTGCGAAATGGGAATGGATGCTTAATAATGGAAAAATTCATCTATAGTAGGAGTGGGAATGTCACACAAGAGCTCGATTGGGCGCTTGGCCTTTGTTAGCCTGTTAGTTTTAGCTTTTAGTGGCTGTTTTCACCCCCCTTATAACAACTTTAAACCTTACCGTCGTGTGTACACAACCACGCCTCCAGCCACCATCCTTGGCTCTGCCGCTGTCGCTGTCGCTGGAGGGGCACCGGTTCTTGCGGGTGCGGCAATCGGTGCAGCCGTAGGTGCTAGCGTGGGTCTTTATAAAGACAGTAGACCCATGCTGATTAAACAATTGCGCAAACTCGATATGCAATATATTGAGTATGGCGATACAGTGACGATTATTGTTCCCACTGATCGCTATTATGTGTTTAACAATGCACGTTTGAATGATCTTTGCTTTGCTGGCTTAAATACCCTCATCAAACTCATTAAAACATTTCATAAATGTTGTCCCATTTATGTTGCTGGTTTTACTGATAATGTGGGTTCTCGTCACAGTAAAAAACTCATGTCTCAAGCTCGAGCTGAAACCATGGTCACTTTCCTTTGGGCCAATGGTATTTCTGCACGACGCTTGATTGCTGAGGGATATGGTGATAAAAACCCTGTTGGTGATAACAAGCTCATCCATGGTAGTGCGTATAATCGTCGCATTGAAATTCAAATATTCAAAGATTGTTCGACTCCTCAAGTTGAACCAGTCCCAATAGGCGCAACAAAATAGTACTTGCTGTTTGATGGCGTCTGGTAACGTTAGGTGTTAAATGAAATCCAGATTTATTGGCGGTATTCTTCTTATAGTTGGCACATCCATTGGTGGCGGTATGCTCGCCTTGCCAGTAGCTAATGCAGCAACAGGGTTTTGGCAATCTTCTTTTTTTCTTCTGCTTTGTTGGGCAGTAATGACATTGGGTGCTTTATTTATTCTGGAGACGAATCTGTATTTACCTCCGGGTAAACACATGGTTTCAATGGCAGCAGCTACTCTTGGTTCTCCTGGCCTTCTTACAGCTTGGCTGAGTTATTTATTTTTACTTTATACATTACTTTCCGCTTACATCTCTGGTGGGGCAGATGTTTTTGGCAGTCTATTTTCTCGAATAGGGATTCCTATTAGTGATTGGCTCGCGAGTACTTTGTTTACGCTTCTCTTTGGGTTGGTGGTGTATGGGGGGATACACAGCGTTGATCTCTTAAATCGTGGGTTAATGTTTGGAAAGCTGGCCATTTATTTTATTCTTGTTATTCTTATTACGCCTCATGTTCAATCGAATTATCTGAGTGGGGGCAATTATCAATACATTACTGGAACAGTAATGATTCTAATTACCTCATTTGGTTTTGCCATTATAGTTCCTAATTTACGGGATTATTTTAATGATGATATTAAAGCGCTTAGAAAAGTGGTGTTTATTGGATCATTAATTCCACTTTTGTGTTATTTGGCATGGGATGCAGTAATTATTGGGAGCTTACCTACTTCAGGGGACAATGGACTCGCTGCTTTAATGCACAACGAACACACCACTTCCGCGTTAGCAGCCACGCTTTCGCATACGGTAAAAAGTACAATTATTAGCTCATTATTTAATTTTTTTACTTCAATATGCATGTTGACTGCTTTTTTAGGGGTTTCACTTTGCCTTATAAGTTTTTTAGCTGATGGGTTAAATATGGTACAGCAGGGTCGCCAAGGATTAGGTTTATTTCTATTAACTTTCTTACCTCCTCTTCTGGTCGTTATCTATTATCCTGGTGCTTATATTCATGCTTTAAATTATGCCGGAATCTTTTGCGTTATCTTGCTTCTATTATTACCAGCACTGATGTCAGTCTACGGTAGAAAGAAATTTTCACCTTCTTACACTGTGCCGGGAGGGAAGTTGTCTCAATGGATAGTTATTATTTTTTCCATTCTTCTCCTCGTCAATTCATTTTGGCAATTGGTTGGTTTTTAATAAATACAACGCTGGACTATAAGAGAGATACCTCGAGAAGCATTGACAGTTAAGGTGGTTTTCACTTACTATATTGTTTTAATTTTGTACAGACGGACGGATCGTGGCTAATTCCAAATTTATTGGTGGTATCTTGTTAATTGTCGGCACCTCCATTGGTGGAGGAATGTTAGCCTTACCCGTTTCGACTGCAGAAGTTGGCTTTACCAATTCCATTTTTTTCTTAATCTTATGCTGGCTAATTATGACAGCCGGGGCACTTCTCATTCTTGAAGTAAATCTTCGCTTGCCGGCTGGCAGCAATATGGTTTCCATGGCTAAAACCACTTTAGGTTTACCTGGGCAGATTATTGCCTGGATTGCTTATCTTTTACTTCTCTATACGTTATTAGCAGCCTATATTTCAGGTGGCTCTGATGTTTTAAACGGCTTATTACAACGAGCGAATCTTAATTTACCAAACTGGATAACCTCACTTATCTTTACCTTAATGTTTAGTTTAGTGGTCTACGGAGGCATTCGCTCTGTAGATTACGTGAACCGTGGGCTTATGTTTGGGAAATTGGGGGTCTATCTGCTTTTAGTGGTTATCATTAGCCCCCATATCCAACTGACTGCATTAAGCGGTGGATCAATGAAAGCGGTAACAGGAAGTCTGATGGTATTGATTACTTCTTTCGGCTTCGCGTCCATAGTGCCAAGCTTGCGTGAGTATTTTCATGATGATGTGCACAGTCTACGAAAAGTCATTCTCCTTGGCTCATTGATCCCTTTGACTTGTTACATTCTATGGGATGCGGTCATTATGGGAGTTGTTCAGAGAGAAGGCGATAACGGCTTGATCGCACTTATGACAAATGAACATGCCACAAGTGGTTTAACCAATGCACTTTCAACCGCAGTCAATAGTCAATGGATAACAGGCTTCTTTAGCTTTTTCACTTCAATATGTATGGTAACTGCTTTTCTTGGTGTTTCAATTGGTTTATTTGATTTTCTTGCTGATGGGTTAGCTCTGAAAAAAACCGGGCTTCAAGGAAAATCCACTTTGGCACTTACTTTTATCCCTCCTTTAGCAGTAGTCCTTTTTAACCCTGGAATATACTTGCATGCCTTAAGCTATGCAGGCATTTGTTGTGTAATTCTATTACTTCTTCTACCTGCTTTAATGGCTTGGAGAGCACGTAAGATGGAGCCTGCTGGCGGAACCTGGATTATGCCCGGTGGGAATTTAAGTCTTCTGGTGGTTTTACTAAGCGCCCTATTCTTACTTATGATTGCCATGCAATAGGCAATACCAAAAGCTTCTCCTCTCCCATAAGCAGAGAGGGGTTAATTACCGGTTTTATTCAAATGACTCCGCACGACTTGAAAGAGCAGTTGACTTTTTTATCCAAAACATCACATTAAATATTTCTTCTAAAGATAGGAAATCAGGCCAAAAAGTCTGTAGGGCGACCAAAACTTCATAACCCAACTCAAGATTTGCAGCAATCATCTGATCAAAGAACTTTGCAAAAAAGGGTGTCGGCGAAGTCACTGTCACGGGTACTTCTAATGTTTCAAGCATTTTTGCAAAACACCGCTGAAAATAGCCTTCAAACATTTTTGGCACAGAAAGATTGCCATCAAAAATGCGGTGATCAGCGCTAACGGAAATAGGCAAAATATCTTGAGGCTCAAACTCTTGAGTTTCTTTATTCCATATCAGCTTTTTTTCTACATCAAATAAAGTAACTTTGATGGCTTCATTAGGGCGTAATGGGGATTTACCTTGTGTGTAACCACAGTGTCCAATATTACTTAATGTTACTATTGAATTATTCATCATAGGATAGTCATAAAACCCATTCGACAGATCCGAAAGAATATTATCCATGATTTTACTCAGATGCGGATGTTCTTTTTCAAGCTGTTCACGCTTTGCAAAGCAGTACACCATCATTTTTACTCGATTTCGGATTCGAGCGGCTAATTCCCGCATGGAAAGCTCATGGCAATTCTCAAAAATGATGGTACTTATTTGATCCTTACAATCAGGCAATTTTACTGCTAAACCGACATAACTTCCGTCAGTTTTAAGCCATTTAGGATAGTTAATGAAACTTCGCCATGACTCATTTTCATGCATACTTAGGCTCATTGTTTGCAAGATCAGCGTTGTGAGTGTTTCTGGAGGGTATTTTTTATTAAAAAAATCAATACAGCTGATATTAAGGTTAAATTCACCTACCATTGTTGGATCTTTAGGTTTCTCCCATTGCATCATGAGTAACTTACGAAGAGGTGTCATCTCAATTTCAGAAATTGTATCTGTGTAACGAAGAATTTTCGGAGAAAGTCCCTCAACAATTTTCATTAAAAATTGCCAATCGGAACCGGGTTTAAGATTAATCTTGCTCAGTTGTTCTTTGTGTTTATGATCCAACGCTTCAAAAAGGGATATTATCCCGTCTAAACCAAATAGTACCGAAAGCGCAGTGATGTATTTATACTGCAAAATATTGGTAATGAGTTGAGCTTCTAAGTGCTTGATTTTATCTTTTACCTCACCAAGAGCGGGCAAACCAATAGCTTGGTATAAATCGGCCTCACACACGTGACGATTCTCATCATTTAGGATGACTGCAAACACTTTGGGAGCAATACTGTGGAGCTCGAAGCACTTAAAAATTTCTTCAATCCAACCTTCAGCAAGTAAATTCAACAGTACAACCGCGATTTTAGGACACTCTTGATCACGAATAAAGTTGCAAATTATTTCTACGTTTTCATTATAAGTCGGTGGCAGTGAATAGGGTGCACAAAGCTGGTATACAATTTTCGTAAACACCAAACCATGAAAAATTTCATCAAGTAGCTGAGTATGCATGAGTTTCCTGTGCTCAGGATCATCCATTTTCGACTCAAATTTTAACGGAATTTGAATGGCTAACACTTCCAATTGCGCGAGCAAAGAAAAAACATAAATATAAGATAATTTTTCGTGCTTTAATTCGAATGGAAGCCCGTCTCTAAATAGGTCGTCCAATCTGCTTTTTATCGCCTCTTTTTCTTCTGTGGAAATTTGGTTCCAACCCTCTAAAATCCATTTTTCGGAGCCCCATGTTGGCCTAAGTAATTCGGCTAGCTCATCCATTCTTTATGTCCTAGTTAAATCGAAGTTCAGCATCATAACTAGTTCGAACAGAAAGCGTCAACTATCAGCTAAGCTCAATTTTTAATTTCCGATATGCTAGTTATTTTTCTATTATTGAGTAATACTGCTTCTTAAGTAATTAGCTTTTTCATTATGATTCCAATAAGACCATTTCTAAAGTGGGCTGGTAGTAAAGTTAACTGCATTGAAGCCATTTTAAATTCGTTACCTCCCGCCAATCGACTTATTGAGCCTTTTACGGGTTCGGGGGCCATCTTTATTAATTCCAATTACCCTTATTACTTATTGGCAGAAGAAAACAAAGACTTAATTGGTTTATTTCGTTGTTTACAGGATGAAGGAGAAGGTTTTATTAATTATTGTGCCGATTTTTTCTCTCTACAAAATAATTGTGCTGATAAATACTACTGGTTTAGAGAGCAGTTTAACAAAAGTACTAATATAAAATATAAATCTGCATTGTTTCTTTATTTAAATCGACACGGGTACAATGGATTATGTCGTTATAACCAAAGCGGTCTCTATAATGTCCCCTTTGGCCGCTATTTAAAGCCTTATTTCCCCCGCAATGAAATGAACTATTTTTTTCAGAAATCCAAGCAGGCTCAATTTATTCAGGGTGACTTTCGTCAGACTTTTGCTCAGGCCCAATCTGGCGACTTAATTTATTGTGATCCACCCTATGTCCCTTTATCTTCAAGCGCTTACTTTTCCTCTTACACCAGTAAGAAATTTACTGAGCAAGACCAGGTTGATTTAGCAAATCTAGCCTTGGAAAGCACGAAAAAGGGGATTACAGTTGTTATCTCTAATCACGACACTGAATTTACTCGCTATCAATACCGGCACAGTAAAATTATCTCTTTTCCAGTAAAACGCTGGATCAGCTGCCAGTCGAGCAATCGGTTCCCGGTGCAAGAATTGGTGGCCATTTTTCATCCATAGCTCAATAGCGCCATTTCGCGATAGAAAATTTATCTATCCTACTGACCTATTGAGCGAAGGTCCTTCATGAAAAAGGCAAGAATGGTAACTAATAGTAAAGAAATCGGCAAAATGGAAAGCGCAAGCTGATAATCAACTACTGTATAAACATGTTCTCCTGCAACAATGCCGCTATCACCAAACGTATCTAGCAATTTTCCAACTAAAGGCTGGAATATTACGCCACCTAAAGTGACTATCATATTAGTTGCAGCGAAAACAGTACCCGATAATTCAGCACCGGAATTTTCCTTAGCCATGATGAACACAATAATTTCGGTTGCACTGAAAACGCCATAGAGGAACAGTAAAATATTCAGTGAGATATAAGATAAACCTGGATAGTATAAAACCATACAGATACAAATAAAGGCCATTATTGCCCCTATCACCAGAGGCAAAACCCGTCGTCCTGTACTGTCAGATAAAAAACCAGCCACAGGTGCACCAACAGCCCAGCCTAAGAACATCGCTGAAATTGTTCTAGCAGCCTCCGCTTTAGTTAAGTGATGAGCTTGTTCTAAGTACGTTTTACCCCATAATTCACCAAAAACGGAAAGCGAGGTATACAAACAGGCTCCCACAAAACCAATTAACCATACCTGAGGGGATGAAAGAACGCGCCAAACATTATAGAAAAATTCGGGTAGTGGGTGGCTGTGAGGTGAATAACCCTCTGGGCCGTCTCGAACAACGAGGAAAATGATGACGCTAAGCACAGCGCCTATGGTTACCATCATGGTCAACACATGATGCCAACCCAGAGTTATGGCCATCTCAGTGATTTTTACTTCGCCATAAACCAGTCCTAGCATACCTAATGTGGTGATTAGTCCCGCGGCAAGAGAAAAATAGCGACGAGGTAACCAATGCAACGCAAGCGATAAAACGCCTACAAAGGCAAATGAAGATCCGAACCCAACTAAAAATCGCCCACTCCCGGCTATAAGTATTGAGGAAGTATCTGTGAACATCCATGAACCAAGCGTGCAACAAAGGCAAGCAAAGGTCAGTAGCCGCCTTGGTCCAAAACGATCCATTAACATGCCGACAGGGAGTTGCATAGGCGAGTAAGCAAAATAATAGAAAGCTGACAGTTGACCAAAAGTAGTTGCCGAAATATGACCAAATGCAGCGCTTAGTTCACTCTGCAATGCACCTGGGATAATTCTTAATACGAATTCATAACAGTAAAAGAAAGCACCTACTGCACAAACTAGGCTTCCAAAGAACGCCTGTCTTCTACTGATTCCAATTGCTTTAGTTATCTGCATTAGCATAAGTTTCCTTCAGAAAGAAGGTCAAAATGGCAGCAATGATGATACCAATTGGGATAATTGACAATGCAAATTGATAATCATCCGCAGTATACAATTGCTGCAGCTTATCTACAGGCACAGCCTGTAAGGACACAGTCATATGAGTTGCCAAACTTAAATCAAGTAACTTACCCACTAATGGCTGTAAAAACATAGCGCCTAACATCACAATCATGTTTGTCATTGCCATTGCGGTTCCTGCTGCCTCATTAGGGCTAAGCTCCCGGCCAACCGCAAAGACAATACATTGAGCACTGTATAAAAGACCTAGGAGAAACATCAATGCGTTAATATGAGTGTCTTTTAAACCAGGCAAATAAAGCACTATCATCATGACAATTCCTGCACCTGCTGCTCCTAATAACATGGGAGGCTTGCGGCGCTTTAATCGGTCAGAAATATAACCCATCAAGGGAGCACCAATCGTAAATCCAAGAAACAACAAAGAATTTGCAAAATCTGCGCTTGCTTGTGAAAGGTTATGCGCGTGTTTTAAATATGGAATCCCCCATAACTCCGCAAATACCGTCGTAGGTAAATAAACCAAACAGCCAAACAAGCCATTAATCCAAATTTGCTTATTTCGTGTGATGATTCCTAAATCAATCATACTTTTCTTTAAATTAGCAACTGTTCCGCTACGACGTTGATGGCTTTTTTTGTCACGGATACCGAACCACAATATCACAGTCAAAATAATTCCAGCGTAAGCAGTTAAATTCACTGTTTCACGCCAGCCAATATTCATTACCATACTGCCTAATAAGTTATCGCCAATCATTGCCCCAATAGTTCCTAGCGCTGCAGCCATTCCTGAAACCATAGCGAGTTTGTTTTCAGGCAGCCAAATGGTTGCAAGCTTTAAAACACCCACGAAGGCAAAGGCCGAGCCAAAACCCACTAAAAAGCGGCCGCTAGCAGCGATCCAAAACACTTTAGTACTCGCAAAAATGAAGGTTCCAATAACACAAATTAAGCAAGCGATGGTGATCAACAATCTGGGACCATACCGATCCAGTAAAACGCCAACTGGAATTTGCAAAGGCACATAGGCGTAATAATAAAAAGCGGATAACACACCAAACCCAGTGGCAGATAAATTAAAATGATCGCGAAGTGCATGCTCCATAACGCTGGGGGATATGCGCAAAAAATATTCATAACTGTAGTAAACTGCGCCGAGACCACAAATGAGCCAAGCCATTAATAGGTATTTTCTATTCGTACTCGTATACAAAACACACTCCTCATATAGCCAATTAAGGATGAGAATTAATTAAGAATCAGTAACCTGTTCTACTCACTCCACTCGCTCTAGCCGCCTTGGCAACAGCAAGTGCTACCCGATCTTTTAATCGAGGATCAATGGGTTTTGGAATAAGATAGTCTGGACCAAAATCCCAATTATTCATTCCTGGATAATTGTCTTTTACAACTTGTGGAACTGGCTCAAGAACCAGCTGACGAATTGCTTCAACAGCAGCAATTTGCATTGACTGATTAATACAAGTTGCACGCACATCAAGCGCTCCGCGAAAAATATAGGGAAAGCAGAGAACATTATTTACTTGATTGGGATAATCGCTGCGTCCGGTTGCGATGATTAGATCATCACGAACCCGGCGGGCAAGCTCAGGTCTTATTTCTGGATCCGGATTAGATAGAGCAAAAATGATGGGTCTAGGCGCCATTAATCGTAAAAGTTCGGCATTTAACAAGTCTGGTTTTGCAACACCGATAAACACGTCAGCATCCACTAGGGCATCAGCCAGCGTACGCTTATCCGTTGTACGAGCAAAAGCAAATTTATAGGGATTTAAATCTTCTCGTCCAGTATGAATAACGCCTTTAGTATCGAGCAATAGCATTTTTTCTTTATCTGCCCCAAGAGCAACTAATAAACGCATAGAAGCAATTCCCGCAGCTCCTGCGCCGATACATACAATATTCACATCGGAAAGTCTTTTATCTTGCAAATCAAGCGCGTTTAGCAAACCGGCTGCCACAACAATCGCTGTACCATGTTGATCATCGTGAAAAACAGGGATATCCAACTGTTCAATTAATGCTTGCTCTATTTCGAAACATTCTGGTGCTTTAATGTCTTCTAAATTGATACCACCGAAGGTTGGTGCGATGCGTTTTGCTGTAGCCACGAAAGCTTGAGGATCATCTGCATCTATCTCAATATCAAACACATCAATGTCTGCAAAGCGCTTAAAAAGTACTGCTTTACCTTCCATCACCGGTTTGCTTGCTAGAGGTCCTACATCGCCTAGGCCAAGAACTGCTGTGCCATTGGTCATCACCGCAACTAGATTAGCTTTCGCGGTGTAACGGAAGACATCGTCCGGGTTTTCAGCAATTGCGAGCACCGGCTCAGCAACGCCTGGAGTATAAGCAAGTGATAAATCGTCTTGCGAGTTAGTTGGTTTAGTCATTTGCACTGCAAGTTTTCCTGGATTTGGAAATTCGTGATAATACAGTGCACGTTGCTTTAATACATCTTTGTCCAAAGTGCTTACTCTCTTTTCAAACAACCCGGCGGAAAATCATATAGAAAAACGCCAGAGATGAACAGCCATTTTTAAAAAAATAGGCGCATATTTATTGCGCCCACTGCTATTTTTTTGTCTAAACAGATTAATCTTTGTATTTACCTGCCTTCTCTCAGCGTCAAGTCTTGGCCACGCGATCCAGAAATCTCTCACTACCCTGGATCCCACGATTAACCAGTGGTAGCAGGGATGTAAGGCATAAGGAGGATGAGCTACTCAGCACGTGAAATCAGAGCATACAGGCAATTTAATGCTTTTGTCTTACTCGCCACGTTTTTTATAGCGATCACGGAATCGTTGTACTCGACCACCTGTATCAACTAGTTTTTGTTTTCCTGTATAGAAAGGATGGCACTGAGAACAAACCTCAATATTGAGATCTTTGCCAAGTGTCGAACCGGTTTCAAAGGAATGGCCACAACTGCAGGTGACATTAATTGTTTTGTATTCTGGATGTATTGAAGCTTTCATACCACTCTCTCTTTCAAATCGAGTATCGCCACCCGAACCTTAAGTCAGGCACCATACTCACAGCTAAATGACGCGCCACATTAACAGAAATCAAATTATAGATCAATTTTTCTGTTTTGTGCCAGGCATAATCCTTAATTTGAAGCAACCTTCTTTTTGAAAAATTTCTAATTTAGTTACGGCAATAACTCAAGCTCTAACTCAACCCACACTGGGGCATGATCAGAAGGTCGTTCCCATTTTCTCGGTGCTTTATCAATTTGAGATTGTTTGCATAGCGCAGTTAATTCTTTATTCAAAAGCACATGATCAATACGCAGTCCCATATTGCGCCTAAATGCCCCAGCACGATAATCCCACCAGCTAAATAATTTCTCTTCTTGAAGAAAATTGCGAAAGCTATCCACTAATCCCATATCAAGCAAATCAGTAAATGCTTTGCGCTCAGCCGGACTGACAAACACGCAGTTTTGCCAGATCACTGGGTCATGAACGTCTCGATCATCTGGTGCTATATTAAAATCACCCACTACAGCAACTTTGGGATGCAGAATCAGTTGATGTTGGATATAAGCTGAAACTTTTTCTAGCCACATTAATTTGTAATAATATTTTTCAGAATTCAATTCAGAGCCATTAGGAACATAGAGATTAATAAGGCGAATTCCTGCTGTTGTCGCTGCTAAGATGCGGCGCTGAGGATCATCTAAACCAGGAATATCCGTGACGATATCTCTTATTGGGTATCGACTAATTATCGCAACCCCATTGTAAGTTTTTTGTCCGGCGTAGGCAAAATGATAACCCCGCTCAGCAAACGCTTCTTCAGGAAAATTTTCGTTGATGATTTTCGTTTCCTGCAACGCAAGAATATCAATCGCTGATGAGTCTAACCAGGTTAAAACCTGTTCGAGGCGAATTTTTAATGAATTAACATTCCAGCTTGCAAGTTTAAGCACACCAATCTCCCTCATACTCAATAATTAAAGGAGCATGATCAGACCAGCGCTCTTCTTTTGCAATGCTTACCTTTTTCACGCTACCCATTAAGCCGGGTGTAATCACTTGATAATCAATTCGCCACCCAATGTTTTTATCTCGAGCAGTTGGACTGCGATACGTCCACCAAGTGTATTGCTCTTCTTCCTGGTTCAGTACTCGAAATGCATCAATAAAACCCATAGGACCGAAAAGTTTATCCATCCATGCACGCTCTTCCGGTAAAAACCCTGAATTCTTTTGGTTGTTTCGCCAATTTTTCAAATCAATCTTTTTATGGGCGATATTATAATCACCACAAAGAATTAACTCCCGCCCCTCATTCTTAATCTTCATTAAATGCTTCTCAAAGCGCTCCAGGAACTCATATTTCACTTGCTGTCGTATTTCCCCACTAGTTCCGGAAGGAAGGTAAACTGAGATTACACTTAATTTAGGATAATCGAATTGCAAATATCGCCCTTCATTATCACAAAAATCAAACCCTAATCCTCTTACCACCCGCTTTGGCGATTGACGAGCATAGATTGCTACTCCGCTATATCCTTTTTTTTGCGCACTGTAGTATTCGCAAAAATATCCTTCAGGGTAGAATAATTCGTTTAGCGTTAATTGCGAATCTTGCGCTTTGGTTTCCTGAAGACAAACAAAATCTGCGTTTTGCTCCTTCAACCAGTCATAAAAGCCATTGCGCGCAGCCGAGCGTATACCATTGGCATTAAAACTGATTATCTTCACCGCCTTCCCCATAATAGAATCCTAACTTTTTCCTAGAGAAACAGCGATATACCCTAATCGCTTTCCTAGGTTTTTTGCCAATGCAATTTCATCTGAACTTAATGCATTCTCATTTGTAGCGCCCCCGACGTGCGTAACGCCGTAAGGTGTGCCTCCACTTATAGTACTGGTTAACAGTGGTTCTGTGTAAGGCAATCCGAGGATAAGCATGCCATGATGCAACAGGGGCAGCATCATACTCACCAGGGTAGTTTCTTGCCCGCCATGCATTGACGAGGAGGATGAAAACACACAAGCCGGTTTATTGACTAAATCTCCAGCCAACCATAATGGTGTGGTGCTATCTAAAAAATATTTCAGGGGTGAAGCCATATTGCCAAAACGGGTAGGGCTTCCTAAAGCAAGTCCCTGACAATAACGCAGATCATCTAAAGTTGCATAAGGAGCACCACTCTCTGGCACAGGCTTATCAACTGCTTCGCAGGTTGCTGACACCGGAGGAACTGTTCTTATCCGTGCCTCAATGCCGTTGACTGACTCCACTCCACGAGCAATATATTGGGCTAGTTGTGCTGTTTTCCCACTTCTAGAATAGTACAAAACTAAAACATACACTTTATCTGTCATTAATGAACTCCAGCACTTTTTCAGGTGGACGAGCAATGACTATTTTTTCACCAGAGACGACAATAGGTCGCTGCAAAAGTTGTGGGTGTTTAATCATTGCCTGCAGTACCGTCTCCTCATCTGCATCCGCTAATTGTAATTCTTTATAGATTGTCTCATTATTTCGAACTAGCGCTTTAAGACCCAAGTGCTTAGCAAAATGGCGAATACACTCAAGAGAAAGAGGTTGGCGCAAATAATCGATGACTTCAACTGTCTTGCCAGTCTTTTGCAATAATTGCAAACAGGCTCGAGATTTTGAGCAGCGGGGGTTATGATAAATAGTTATCATGAAAATATATACCTTAGTTCGAAATTCGTAAAAGTTAAGTATAACAAAGTTAGCCCTTGCACACAGGTCTTAGGCTGCTATGCTTTTTATAAAAGTAATACAGGATGAAAAATGCAAATAGAGGGAATATTACCTTCATGAATCTAAAAGAAAAGCTTATCAATAAGCTTTACGAGGGAATACGCTTTATTCGCTTTGTTGCAGAGCATTTTATTAATGATGACTGCACTTATCGCGCGTCTGCACTTGCTTTTACTAGTTTGCTTGCTGTTATTCCGCTTATGACAGTGGGGTTGGCAATTCTCTCCTCTTATCCTGTTTTTCAAAATTTAGCGGGACCTGTGCAAGATTTTATTTTTGAAAATTTTGTTCCTGCAACGGGAAAAGCAGTCCAAAATTATTTACATCAATTTGCTACACAAGTTTCCAATCTTTCTGTTTGGGGTGTGACCATTTTATTTTTTACCGCTCTGCTCGTTATGGTCACTATTGAACGGGCGATGAACCGAATTTGGCGGGCTCCTTCTTCAAGGCATGGTGTGTCTGCTTTCTTGCTCTATTGGGCTATTCTATCGTTGGGCCCAGTATTTCTGGGCTTAAGCCTAGCTGCTAGTTCTTACGTGTTTTCGATGCCCTTCATCAAAGATTACCCATCGCCGTCCGTTTTGCTGAGCCTTACCCCTTTTATTTTATCCTTGGTGGGCTACACCTTTTTATATGTAGTCGTACCTAACTGCCCCGTAAAACTCACTCATGGTTTATGGGGAGGGCTGATTGCTGCGATACTTTTTGAAACCGCTAAACAAGCTTTTGCCTATTATCTAACTCAATACAACAGTTACCGCTTACTCTATGGCGCCTTCGCCACGGTTCCTATTTTTTTCATTTGGGTTTACTGGCTATGGGTCATCACGCTTTTGGGCGCTGAAATAAGTTATGCACTTTCAGTACATCATCAGCGCCGCGTGGGCAAACCTCTGGATGGTTTTTCCCATGCTCTGCTTTGGTTGCAGCAACTGTGGCAAAGCCAAAAAGAAGGAAAAGGACTCAGCTTGGATGAGCTTATCAGCTCGACAACACATCCTTTTGCGATTGATATTAACAACATGATTAATACCCTGACTCGCTTAGGCTACATTCATACCACCAGTGATGGGTTATTCATGCTCAGCAAAGATCTAAGAGAGATCACTCTTTATTCATTGAGTCAACAGCTCCCTTATCACCTACCTACTCATACGGATCTAGAACAACTCAACTGTTCACCCTTGGATCATTGGCGACCCGTGTTTAGAAGAAACGATAGGGAGCTGAAAAAGACGCTATCCATTAACTTGCATGAATTATTTACTCAAGACAGCTCCGGTATTGACACATGAGGTCGTGGTAACGACTCGTTCGTTTGTTGAGAACAAGTTGCTAATGCCTGAGATAGAGTGGCAAAAACATTCTCTTCTCCGACTAATCCAATAATACCTCCCTTCTCTAACTTAGACCACACACGAGCATTTGCCCCTGCCACCATTACTCGCACCTGGTGCTTGTGCCGCTTTATGATGAACTCTTCCAAAGCTTGCAAACCTGTCACATCGATAAATGGAACCCAACCTAATTGAATAATCAGCAAGCTTGGCTCAGCAGGGGTTTTTGCAAGTGCTTGCTCAAAATTTTCAACCGCCCCAAAGAAAAAGGGGCCTTCCATTTTGAATACTTGAACATGCGCTGGAACTTCTTTTACTCCTAACGTTTTGAATTCATGATGCAACGTCTTATCATCCACCTGAAGCACTTCAACACTGTGTGCCATACGTCGCAAAAATAGTAAGGTTGCTAAGATAACACCGGCATTCACTGCAACAACTAAATCAACAAACACAGTCAATCCAAAGGTTAGCAATAACACGACAACATCTGCACGTGGGGCACATTTAACCATTTTCACAAAATGACGGGCTTCGCTCATATTCCAAGCTACCACAAACAAAATGGCAGCGAGTGCTGCTAACGGCACATAAACAGCCAAAGGCGCCAGGAAAAGGATAATGACTAATAAAGTCAGCGCATGGATCATTCCCGCAAGTGGACTAGAGCCTCCGTTGCGAATGTTAGTGGCTGTGCGCGCAATAGCACCTGTGGCAGCAAATCCACCGAATAAAGGGGCTGCAATATTCGCCAGGCCTTGGCCGATTAATTCTTGATTAGAATTATGTTGCGTGCCAGCCATTCCATCAGCAACAACCGCTGAGAGCAAGGATTCTATTGCGCCAAGCATTGCTATAGCAAAGGCAGGACCAATCAATTCAGTGAGACGTGCCAAACTAAGCTCAGGACAATGGAATGAAGGTAATCCTTGCGGAATCCCTCCAAAAGTACTGCCAATGGTCGCTACACCATCAAACTGAAAATAAGCTTCTAAACCTGTTGCCACCACTAAAGCAACTAAAGGGCCAGGCACGCGCTTCATCCCTGGCAATCGGTGGGAAAAAATAACCAGCAGCAATGATAAGACAGCAAGCGCTGTGGTTGTAGGATTCAATTGTGGAAATACCTGCAACAAAGACCAAAATTTTTGATGGAAATGCTCTCCAAAGACGGCAGGCAAACCAAAGAAATCCTTCCATTGACCGACCCAGATAATCATTGCGATACCCGATGTAAAGCCAACAATGACCGGAGCAGGTATGAATTTAATAACCGCACCAAATCGCACAAGGCCTAATAGAAATAGAATCGCTCCGGCCATTAAGGTCGCAATTTGCAGGCCCTCTATTCCATATTTGGCTGTAATGCCCGCCAGCAAAACAATAAAGGCCCCCGTGGGACCTGCAATTTGTAACCGACTTCCTCCAAAGGCAGAAACCAAAAAACCAGCAACGATGGCTGTATAAATTCCTTGCTCAGGCTTAGCGCCAGATGCGATAGCAAAAGCCATTGCAAGAGGCAAAGCCACAACGCCTACTATAATTCCGGAAATAACATTAGGTAACCAATTTTGCCGTCGTAATAAACCGGCACGGTAAGCTTCTAGCAAAGCGATCATGGTTTTTACTGCTTTTAATGATGAAAAGAACCCTATTATATCTGGAATGACTCTAATTAATACAGAATACTCAATAATTTTGGCTAAAGCCCTATGGATTAGACTTCCTCAAAATGCCATAAAGGGCTTTTCCACGTAATGTTTACTTAATATTCAACTGATACAATTAATTCATCAAGGAATCAATGTGAGCAAATTATGAATGATATCGTTAAGCAGTTAAATAATCTAGCTCGTTTAAAGGTATTAATGGATAATTCTTCCGAAAGCGCTCGCGCCATTTTAGCTGAAGGTGAGGCCGATAAACTCCAATCACAGCTCTCTTTTAGTTCTTATCCGGAAATCGAGCTTCGTTGGTTAAATTTTCAGCTTAAGAACCTCGAAGTGGACGATTCTGGAACGACGGAATATGAGCGAAAAGAAGCAGAAACCAGGCATGCAGCATATACGCTTTGCGCCTTTCGCTGTAAGGATTGTATTGAAACTTTTGTCGAAAATCACACGCAAGAAGCTAAAGAAGAGGGTAGCTTAAAAAAATTAATTAAGGAACAACACGAATCCATTTTTAGCCAATGCCTCGATCGTGCTACTCGCGAATACCTTCATAATTACCATAATGACCCGAGTAAACCTTTTTCCACAGAAGCTATTTTATCTCAAGCAACGGCCTATTACCGTGAAAAAATGGTTAAAGAGGCATTGATCGAATTTGAAACAATCACTTTTATCGAATATTACGCACGTCTTAAAGGTAATGTGCATAGAGGTGTGCTTGAACAACAATTCATAGAAGACCGATTAAACATGCGCGAGAGATATGTTGCACATGGGTATACTCTCGCCACTAAAGATCAAGATAAACCCTATGATTTAACTAAGTTTAGAACGAAAGAATTTAATAAATTTTACGAATCATTTTGGCAGCCTGAACCCTTAACGCCGGAGCATTTTAAAAAAGAGGCCTCTAGATTTTTAGAAACTCAATCTACTACTGATACCACTTTCGGTACCATTTTTTATTTGCATTTTAAAGGTGAAACTGAATTATTTACTGCCCAAATGGCACCGATATTCTCTCAAGCAGAGGAGTTTGCTCAATTGTCCGTGCCTGCCGTTTCAACTGAGACCCCTATTCCCACCGAAGATAAGAAGCTCATTAAGTTAAGGAAAATAGTAGAAAATTACCAGCAATACCTCAACCATCATAGAGCAGAAGAAGAAAAAACTTACCCAGACAGAGATCATCGTGCTGTTGAACAAAGACAATTGGCATTAGCAACGATTGCCCTGGTTGCTAATCAAAGTGAGGAACTTTCGCCGTCAGTGAAACAAGTCGTAAAAAACGCTGTTGAAGAAATTCAAAAAAATGGCCCAACCTGGTTTGAACGATCACTCCTAGATAAGATATTGGATGTTATTAGTTTAGGTGCACGACCTCTTTATCGATTGTTTACTTCCCAACAAAATCCAGCCGAAGCACAATTGAACCAGGCAGCAACCGGTGATTTGCCAGAAGATGATAATCCGGCCGAGGATGGTTCATCAGAGAGGCCTCAGTAACTATCGAAAAACTGTGAAATAAATCAGGGTCACAAGAAAGAGCACAAGTAAACTTCTTAGGTAGGGTGCTGTCGATTTATTTTTATACAATACCTCTAAATAGGCAATTGGGTGCCGGAAAAGAAAACTGCGGATGATTTTTTTACTCGCAGGCACAGCTCTACCTTCCAAGGGGTACTCATGGATTCTTACGCTTGGACCATCATTGGCTTCAATAATGACTCCATGCGATTTTTCAATGGGGATATTAATATCGACACACTGGACATCAAATCCTACTAATTTTAGATTTAATTGCGCGGCAGCACGAATCAATAGCCTGCTATTCTCACTATTTATATTTTTTTCAATGGATTTATAAGTACCGCCTCGGGTCGCATTGCAAGTATAACATAAGCTCACATGCTCATCCTTTTTCGGAATATAGTTGAGATCGACACCCAGTTCAGCTAACTTGATCTGACATTCCTCATCCACAACAATTGGACCTAGTGTATTGCTTTTTTTTACTCGTTGACTATTCGCGAAATCGATAAGTTCTTGCAAGGTGTGGTTACCATCCCCCACTACATGCGCAGGATAACGCTGAATGACGCCGAGAATGCGCCCGTTGAAAACCAATATGCGGTAAGAATTTAAATTCCCATGAAATTCTTCAATAGAGATGAACTCATAAACAGCAATAATATCATCCACGTATTTTCTTAATTGCTCTAGCGATTTGATATTACACAATACTCCCTGGCCTAATTTACCTGCTTGGGGTTTAACCACAAGAGGGAATTTTAAATCGGCTATTTTTTCTTCAAGCAAGCCGTCCTCATATTCTGAAATGTGGATAAAAGTGGCTTTAGGTACGGGAAATCCCCCTTGCTCAAGCAACTTATTCATTATGTATTTATTTCGAGCTACGTGTATGCAACTGCAATCATTAAGGGGAGTGCCACTACCACAAAAATAGTAATTTTTCTTTCCAAGTTTTAATCTAAACCCTTCAATCTGAGGTATTTCCTCTACCGGCAAAAAGAATTTTTTAGCACTTTCGTAATAGCAGCGTGCATTTTTATTCATTCGATCGTGATTCAAGAAAGAACTCCTAATGCTTGCAATCGGCTAAATCGCTAATGGATACCACCTCTAGGGTTTTCTGGCAATAACTGCAATACCTTCTCGTCCATCATACTGTGCTTTTTCCGGTAGGTCTTGACGTGCATACAATTCGGCCTTTTCGACAATAAATCCCACCCGTTCCACCTCTCTCGATAATATTTTTTCATCTAAAAAATGCAGTTTATTAGGGACATAACGCCGCAGCCTTTCCTCAAGGAGGTTTTTTAGATTAGTAAAATAACCTGGCCATTGTTCATTATCTTTTATTCTTTGTTCATAAATCGGAATAATTGCCTTATAGAGAGACCGGTAAGGCGGAGAAGCTAAAACGAATAATTTCGCGCCAGGTTTAAGCCAAAGAAACAATTTTTCCATCCCTTGCTGCAATTCGGCGGGCTCCAAATAACCCAGCATGCGAGAAATATAACAGCCCGCAATGCTCTCATTAGCCAAATTTAAATTGGATGGAAATTCCCCTGGCAGTAAACTGAGGCGATCACGGCATTCTTTGGGTGTGCGGTTATATAAAATCTGTAGATGGCGAGGTTCAATGTCATTCGCAATCACCGTAGCCCCTGCTGTCAAAGCCGCAATGGTAACAAAGCCATAAGCGGCGCCAAGCTCGAGCACGGGTGATTTTTGTTGTACTGCAAAGTGAATAAATTGTTGAGCGTAATCGTCAAGATAACTTGATACAGGTCCTCTTTGATTTAAAGTCATTACCAGGTATGTACTGATTGGCTCTGGCATGTTCAAATCATTGTGCTTTGATTCGTCCATAAATTCATTATCCCTTATAGGGTTTTCAATTAAAACAACAGTTTTTTGCAACAAAAAGTAGGCTGGGCCAAGGCTCCAACCTACAAAATCAACTTCTCTTGGCTCATTTTACTTATAAAATATAACGTGCCCAATCCTCATCATCGACCAGTTTCCCTAAGTGAGTATCGACATAAGCAGCATCTACATGCACGGATTGACCCGCTTTATCTGTGGCCTCGAAAGACACCACTTCTAACAAACGCTCCATCACAGTATAAAGGCGACGAGCCCCAATATTTTCGGTACGCTCATTCACTTTCCAGGCAACTTCGGCAATTCGTCGAATACCTGCCTCTGCAAAAGTTAAATTTAACCCCTCAGTCGCCATTAGCGCAGCATATTGTTCAGTCAAAGAAGCACTGGGTTCAGTTAAAATACGCACAAAATCTTCAACACTGAGTGCAGACAGCTCAACACGGATCGGTAAGCGGCCCTGTAACTCGGCAATGAGATCAGAAGGTTTGGCAACATGGAATGCACCTGAGGCAATAAACAAAATATGATCACTCTTAATCATGCCGTATTTGGTTGAAACGGTGGTTCCTTCAACCAAAGGTAAGAGATCACGTTGTACACCCTCACGTGAAACATCACCGCCGCTACCATTCTCTGCGCGTTTAGCAACTTTATCCAGCTCGTCAATAAAAACTATTCCATTTTGCTCAATGTTTTCGATAGCGCGAAGCTTAATGTCCTCTTCGTTAATTAACTTGGCAGCTTCTTCTTCACGCAAAATTTTCATTGCTTTAGCAACGGTTAAGCGACGTGTCTTAGTACGCCCGCTGCCCACTTGCTGGAACATCGCTTGCAACTGACTTGTCATTTCTTCCATGCCAGGAGGAGCCATGATTTCCACACCCACTGAATTCGCAGCAACCTCAATTTCAATCTCATTCTCATTCAGCGCTCCTTCACGCAATTGCTTGCGGAAAATCTGGCGCGTCGTGGATTCTTTTTCACTGGGCGCTAAACTGCCTCTTGCTGGTGGTAATAGTGCATCCAAAACCCGATCTTCAGCAGCATCTTCTGCTAAATTTTCAACTTTTTTCATCGCTCGTTCGCGTTCTTGCTTAACAGCAATATCAGCGAGATCACGAATAATAGAGTCTACATCACGTCCTACGTAACCGACCTCTGTAAATTTGGTAGCCTCCACTTTCACAAAGGGGGCTTGAGCAAGCTTTGCTAATCGCCTGGCGATCTCGGTTTTACCTACGCCGGTTGGCCCAATCATTAAAATATTTTTGGGCATAATTTCGTTGCGCAGCGTAGCATCTTTAATTTGCATGCGTCGCCAACGGTTACGCAAAGCAATCGCAACGGCTCTTTTAGCATCGTCCTGACCAATAATGTGCTTATCCAATTCCTGCACGATTTCTCTTGGAGTCATCATTGTATTATTCACTGTCAGTATCCAATTCTTCGATAGTTAAATTATGGTTGGTGTAAATGCAAATGTCAGCCGCAATATTCAAACTTTTGCGCACGATATCCAGAGCTGATAATTTAGTATTTTCCACTAAGGCTCGCGCTGCTGACTGAGCGAAAGGACCTCCAGAACCAATAGCAATTAATCCTTCTTCGGGCTCAATGACATCTCCATTTCCGGTAATGATCAGTGAAGCCTTACGATCGGCTACAGCTAATAGCGCTTCCAAGCGACGCAAAATTTTATCGGTGCGCCAATCTTTGGCTAATTCGACTGCTGCACGCACTAAATGGCCCTGGTGCATCTCTAGTTTTTTTTCAAAACGCTCAAATAAAGTGAATGCATCCGCAGTCCCCCCGGCAAAGCCCGCGATCACAGAGTCTTTATACAAACGCCTCACTTTACGCGCATTACTTTTCATGACTGTGTTACCCATGCTGACTTGTCCGTCGCCACCGATAACCACTTTCTTTCCCCGTCTGACAGACAGGATAGTTGTACCTCGATATTGTTCCAAAGCATATCCCCATCACAGATTGAATTTCTGAAATGGGGATTAACAAAAAAAAATCAATGGCCAGAATATAATTTTTTGTCCAATTTAAAGACTTTTCCAGACACGCCGAAGGTTGGGCCCTTAGCCAGCATTGCACTCTGCTTAAAATATTCAGTTTTGTTAGGCCAAGGTCCAACGGATTTTACTTAGGCTGATGCGAGCTGGCACTGATGACAAATTCCTTTTAATTCAATAGCACCTTGCCCAAGATGAAAGCGATTTTCTTTCGATAATTTATGCACTAAATCATGCATGGCTTGATCGTAGAGTTCATTGACTTGATGGCAATCATTGCAAACCATCAACACTTCGGAAGAATAATGTTTCTCAGGCTCATGACATAGCGTGTAAGATTGAATGGATTCAATTTTATGAACCACCCCACATTCAACAAAATAATCTAATACGCGATAAACAGTCGGCGGTTTAGCATTTTGTTTACTTTGTAATAACCTATCGAGAATTTCATACGCTTTTAACGGCTTGGTTGTGCCCCACAAAATATATAAAATGCTTTTGCGCAACGAGGTTAGCCGAATCTCAATAGTCAAACAATAATCTAGAAATAAGGTTGGATAGTTCATTTTATCGATAACTAAGAATTGAATTCACTCATAAAAGATATTCCATGAGATAAAGGAGTCATTTTTAAATACTCAGCTAAACTTTGGCCTATATCAGCGAAGCTATCGCGACGCCCAATAAAATGACTATTAATTTTAGGCCCAAAAACGAGAATGGGTACATGCTCTCGCGTATGATCTGTGCCCGGAAACGTGGGATCACATCCATGATCGGCGGTAATGACAACTATATCATCCGCCTTTAGAAGATCAATTAATTGGGGAAGACGTTGGTCAAACTCTTCGAGTGCATGCGCATAGCCAGCCACATCGCGACGATGGCCATAAGAAGAATCGAAATCAACAAAATTAGTGAAGACTAAACTTCCTTGGGGAGCGGTTTTCAATGCGTCTAAAGTGGCATCAAACAACGCATTGTTACCGTCTGCCTTAATCGTTTGCGTTATGCCTTGATGCGCGAAAATATCTGCAATCTTACCTATTGCTATGACCTCTCGCCCCGCTTCTTTTAATAAATCCAATAACGTTGGTGCAGGAGGTAAAGTGGAATAATCACGACGATTACCCGTACGTTTAAAACCACCTTGTTTACCAATAAAAGGTCTCGCGATGACGCGGCCAATTTGGTATTCATCCACTAAATGGCGAGCAATTTCACAAATTTCATAGAGACGATTTAAGCCAAAAGTTTCTTCATGTGCAGCAATTTGGAACACACTGTCTGCCGAAGTGTAAACGATAGGTTTACCTGATTTAATATGATCTTCACCCAATTCCTCAATAATGTGTGTCCCTGAAGCATGTTTTTCGCCTAGAACACCGGGTAAATTCGCCTGCTTAATGAAATCATCAATTAATTTTTTAGGAAAACACTTTGCTTGGTCAGGAAAGTAACCCCACTCAAAAGTTACGGGAACCCCCGCCATTTCCCAATGACCACTGGGGGTATCTTTCCCTAAACTTTGCTCAACCGCATAACCATAGTAGCCACGAGGTTCTTCAATCGCTGCCAAGTCAACCAATCGAACGCCCGAGCTGGCAAGAGCCGTATGATATAGTCCTAAACGGGTTAAGTTTGGAACATTCAAAGGACCTTGTCGTAAACCCACTTTATTGGCTAATCCTGCACTGCAAGCTTCATGTATATGGGCAAACGTATCAGCCCCTTCATCACCATAACGGTGTGCGTCAAGACTTGCTCCAATTCCCATGGAATCCATCACTAAAATACAGACACGCCCTAACATTTTTTTTATTCCTCTGTTTGTGCTTGGCGACAGTACGTTTCTTTTAATCCAAATAAGACCAAGAGAGCAATCACTAATCCGATTGGAAAAATCCATGCAGCATATTGATAATCACCCAATGAATACACCGGTATATCATCTAACATCCTCATTTCACCGTGTTGCATCAATAAATAGCTGAACAACACTTGGTATACCACACAACCGCCTTGAGTCAAAATGGAAACCACACTCACCGCTGAGGCGGTCATCATGGGCGAGCTGCTTTCGGCGACTAATGCATAGCTGATCACTTGAGCCGCAGTAAAAAAACCTAATAGAAAGAATAAAATCTTCATCACAGGTAAAGAAACAGGAATAAAAAGAATTGACAACATAGTAACCAAGGAAGCCAATACGCCTATTTTCATTGGCAAAATACGCAAACCCAATTTATCCGAGCACCAACCAATGATCGGCCCACCTACAATTGCCCCCAAAAATAACATTGAATTAACCACTGCAGCATCTGCTTTTGACACACCCATTTTCTGCATTAAATAGAGCGATCCCATCATAGCGCCATATACAGCAATGGCCATATTCATCAAGCTTGTATAGAGCGCAGCTCTTAGCGTTTGAGGGTTTAAGTAGGCTTTTTTGGCTGTAGCGAGCAAACTAATTTTTTTAACAGTACTTTGATTTTTATTTTTTACCTTGTCAATGATGCCAAAATACATCACAACGAGCATGATTGTTCCAAGCCAACCGACCTGAATCAATGCCTCACGCCAGCCGATTTGTGCAACCAACTGAGTGAGGGGATATTGCGCTATCATCCCACCCGTCATAGCAATGGTCACAATGATTCCTGTAACCAATGCCATACGTTGAGGTGGAAACCAACGAGAAGCAAGACGAATAGGCCCAAGAAAGCAGAAAGCGCTACCAATACCTGTAATGAAACGACAGAATAAAGCTAAATAGAACGACTGGGCTTGTGCCAAGATAAAAGTACTTAACACACAAAGCAACATGGCAACTAAAATTGTTTTTTTAGCTGAAAATCGATCAAGCACAAAGCCCGCAATAATCAGGAAAATCACGTTGGAGACGTAATAAATGCTTGATAAATAAGCCATTTTATCAGCTTGCACATGAAAATCTTGCATAATATTATCGGCAATGGATGCAAACATATTGCCTTGGATAAATTCATAAAAGAAAAATAAAGATGCACTAAAACAAACTAACCACGGTAATAATGTATTCTCTACCGGCTCACTCGTTTTATATTCTTCCACCATCCGCATAAAGGCCCCTCAGTACAAACTCTTGCAGTAAGTCTCTCGTGTTAATAAAACCGCTAGCAGTGCTGCTACAGCGGCCAAAGGAAAAATCCACATTGCATATTGGAAATCTGCTACCGTATAGTTTTGAGATGTAGCCCCTGCATGTTGCTGCATTAATAAACCAAAGAGCACTTGACCTATACCTCCCCCTCCCATAATTAAAACAGAAGCCATCCCTGTGGCAGCACCTGTATTTTCTGATGAATTACTTTCTGCAATTAACGGATAACTAATCACTTGTGTACTAGTAAAAAATCCCAAGGCAAAGAAAAGTACGCTTAATTGCGTTTGGGATAAATCAAGATTCATAAACAAGGGAATGACTGTGAATAAAGTAGCAAACGCACCGAGGATCATGAGAGGCT
This sequence comes from Legionella maceachernii, assembly GCF_900167045.1. GTDB lineage: Bacteria > Pseudomonadota > Gammaproteobacteria > Legionellales > Legionellaceae > Tatlockia > Tatlockia maceachernii. Next base: position 33,067 of record NZ_FUXJ01000020.1, read on the forward strand.
TACGCCGCCCCTGAGTATCAGACAACCAACCTACCAAAGGGCAACCAATGATACTCCCAATGAAAATTAAGCTGACAATGTTGCTCGCTGCCAATTCCGGCAGGCGGTGGACAACTTGCAAATAGCTCGCCCCCCATAATGCACAAAGCACCATAATTGGCAAATTTAATAAAGACGTGTAAAGACCTGCAAGCCAATTTTGTGGATTTGTAAGGGATTGTGAGAAGCTTGCAAGTACAGCAGGCTGCGGAGTGGTTTTCCTTGTTAAAGCGTGGGTTGGCCTATCCTGCACGACCAAATAAATCCAAAAAAATAATGCAGCACCAACAGCACCATCAATCAGTAAAGAACCCCGCCAACCATAGTATTCATTAAGATGCGCAAAAGGAGTATGCGCCATCATTCCACCAAGAAAAGCCATGGTGACAAGTAAGCCAATCACTAATGCCTGACGACGAGGCGGAAACCAACGGGAAACTAAGACCACACAAGAGAGAAAACAAAATGCATTACCAATACCAGAGAGGAAATGAAAAAAGCAGGCTAAAGCAAACGAGCTTGTCAGGCCAAAACCTACTGTACCGACAACACAAACAAGCATTGCAGTTAGAATGACTTTTCGCGTTGAAAAACGATCAAGGATAATTCCTGCAGGCAAAAGGAAAAGAATGTCAGCCCATAGATAAGTGCTTGACATCCAGCTTAATTGAGCCGCATCTAAATGAAAATCATCACGTAAAGGTTGATTAATCACATCAAAAATATTGAGTTGAAAAAACTCATAAAAGAAAAACAACCCGGCAGACAAACACACTACCCACGCCATTAAATCACCTCTAGGCAAAATTGCGCTCGAATCCACCGCGAGAGAGTCTGACAAGATTTCTCCTTAATATAAGGTAGTAAAATTGCGGCGCATTGTATCAAAATTCGCATCCAAATGGTATCTTAATTGAACAATTATTTCTCATATAATTCCTTGTGGACTTTGGCCATTTTTATAATATTAGCCAGAAATTCGTCATTAGGTGCCGATTTGCAAAATACTGAGTAAAGACCTAGTATGATAGAACTATTCAAAGGACTAAGGATATCCCCATGATTCCCGTAAAAGGCTATGCAGCAGAAGCAGCAAAAGCCCCTTTAAAGCCCTACTCTTTCGAACGCCGCGAAGTAGGTGACCACGATGTCCTCATTGATATTAGCTATTGCGGAATTTGTCATTCCGATATTCATCAAGTAAGGGATGAGTGGGGTGGCTCGCTATTTCCAATGGTCCCTGGTCACGAAATTGTTGGCATTGTGAATCAAGTGGGAAACAAAGTCTCTCAATTCAAAAAGGGGGACAAAGTAGGCGTGGGTTGTTTTGTCGATTCTTGCCGTCGCTGTAAAAATTGCAAGGAGGATCTTGAGCAATATTGTGATGAAGGATTGACATTAACATACAATGGCTTGGAGCGAGATGGCAGTCGCCTCTCACAAGGTGGCTATTCCACTAAAATAGTCGTCGATGAAAACTACGTGCTACGCCTTCCGCAAAATTTGCCTTTGGATGCTACTGCTCCACTATTGTGTGCTGGGATTACACTTTATTCACCGCTCAAGCACTGGCATGCAGGCCCTGACAAAAAAGTGGCGGTGGTCGGTTTGGGAGGCTTAGGTCATATGGGCGTTAAAATAGCCCATGCCATGAAAGCCGATGTGACGGTGCTAAGCCACTCTATGAAAAAAGAAGCAGATGCAAAACGCATGGGAGCTAGTCATTTTTACTCAACTTCCGACAGTAATACCTTCACTCAACTCGCTCGAACCTTTGATTTAATTATTTGTACTGTTTCCTCTGACATCGATTGGAACCAATACCTCGGCTTATTAAAGCGTGACGGTACCATGGTAGTCGTAGGAATTCCTGAAGATGAGGTACCCATCAATGCTTTCTCTTTAATTAAAAGCCGTCTTAGTGTCAGTGGGTCGATGATTGGTGGGATAAAGGAAACTCAAGAGATGCTTGATTTTTGTGGTAAGCATAATATTGCCGCTGATATTGAACTCATCCCCATTCAGAAAGTGAATGAAGCCTATGAGCGAATGTTAAAGAGTGACGTGCGTTATCGTTTTGTGATTGATATTGCTTCTCTTGATTAACAATTTGTCAATACATCCTAGGGCCCGCAAAATTTTTATGTTATAAATTCGCATTTAAATCTTAGGGAAGTTCGGGATGAATTATCGTCCAGACATTGATGGCTTAAGAGCAATTGCAATTCTATTTGTTTTATTTTTTCACAGTGGTCTGACGCTATTTCCCTCAGGTTTCGTTGGCGTTGATTTGTTTTTTGTCATTTCTGGTTTTTTGATTACCTCCCTTATCCATGAATCCATTCAGAATAATCATTTTTCGTTCGCCGAATTTTACAGCCGACGATTGTGGCGTCTACAACCCGTCTTCATTTGTCTCTTAGTGGTGGTCACCCTTTTTGCCTTGGTATTCTATTTGCCTGATGATTTAGTGCAATACGCCAAAAGTGCTCGCAAAACCTCCATTTTTACTTCTAACAGTTATTTTTCCCGTGTCACCACCGGCTATTTTGCTGCCGACAGCAATCAATTGCCTTTGTTGCATACTTGGTCGTTATCGATTGAATGGCAATGTTACTTCATCTTACCCGTGGCCATTTACTTATTGAATCAGGTCGTTGCGCAACGTCACTTAAGCAAACTAATTTATGGGCTTACGCTTCTCTTTTTCGCTTTGGCTTTTTATTCCTCGACCCATCATGCCGACAAAACTTACTACCAGTTCTTAAGTCGTATTTTTGAGTTCCTAATAGGCTCTTGTGTGGCCTTATCCCCCCGACCTGTTGCTTTAAACAAAATTGTTGTAAATTCACTAAGCTTGTTTGCCTTGCTCACCTTATTTTATGTCGCAACACGCACTCATATCAATTTTGGTTTCCCCAATGGGTATGCCTTACTTCTCTGTGTTGCTGCGGGTATCTTGATTGCAACAGGAAATCATCCTTACTCCCTTGTGGCTCGATGCCTGGCAACCAAACCGCTCGTTTTTATCGGCTTAATTTCTTATTCACTCTACATTTGGCATTGGCCTGTCTTTGCCTTTATTCATTACCTTAACATCGAAAATACCCATTTAATCCTCTCCTTAGCACTTTGTGCCAGCTTCATTTTGGCTTACCTTTCTTGGCGATTTATTGAAAAACCAACACGCAAATTCAATCATCTGAAATTGCGCTACAGTTTCATCTGTTTATTGTTATTTCCAATTGGACTCATTCACCTTGGTGCTCACATTATCAAAAAACAGGCCGGTCTTCCTGAACGATTTAATGAGGAAGTGGTAAGAATTTATGAGCAATTGAATCAATACAACAGTGCCCAGAGACCTTTATGCATTGGCAAACATAATATTGATATAAACTCCCAATGCACCTTGGGTGCAAAAAATGCCGACAGCAAGAAGGGCTTGATGATTGGCGACTCTTTCTCAAATCATTACTGGGGGTTCATGGATGTCCTGGCCAAAGACGCCAATCTATCAATTCTCGCTCAAGCCACTTCTTCCTGCCTCACTTTGCCTGGGATATTTCTCTACGATTGGTGGTCTTTTAAAAATGAGGTATATCAAGAATGCTATGAGCAAACGGCGCATTATTATGACATGATTAAAACCAATCATTATGACTTCGTCATTATAGGCCAAACTTGGAAGAATTATTTAGGGCATAACATTATTAACCACCGCCATGATACCTCTTCCCCTGAGTTAACAAAAAAACGCATTACTGTTGCCTTGGATAATGCTTTACAAATCATCACTCGCTCTGGTGCAAAGCCTGTTTTGATTAAAGGCACAGCTTCAACCAACGAGAATCTTCGTGATTGTTTTTTTCAACATGTTAAGCAACGAAAAAAATATGATCCTGAACAATGCGATTTTAGTTTGCAGGTTAATATTGAATTATGGATCAATCAATTATTCGTGAAAATGCAGAAGAAGTACCCGCAATTAATCGTTATTGATCCTAAAGAAATACAATGTGCGCAAGGCCGCTGTAGAGCGGATATCAACGGTGTCCCTGTTTTTCGTGATATAGGTCATATTACTGATTATGCGTCGTATCAATTTGGGAAATTGTATTTGCAACAGCATGGGAATCCGCTGTCAAGAGTCAAGAGATCTCTTGCTGTACTCAGATGACAAGTGAGTAAGGCTTATTGTCCTGAGCGTAACGAAGGATTCCTAAAGCAAAGTATTGGCAAGGGTTCAGGAGGTTCTTCGCTGTGCTCAGGACGGATACCTGCAGAGGCTTAATCGTCCTCATGACATTTTTTATATTTTTCAGCCATTTTTTCTTCTAGATCTTGAATTTTCTTCTGTAATTGCGTTTTTTGCGCATCAGTAAGAACGCTCATGATTTGGTTTGTTGCTGCAATTTTGGCCTTAATTATGTCACCAATGAGCTTGGTTTTTTGATCAACTAAGTTATCTACTGTGGATTGGTCCATATTAGCTGACATCACTTGCTGACTAATTTGCTTTCTTAAACCATCTAACTGTGTTGCTTTATCATTCACAGTGGATTTTAGCTGGTCCAAAATAGGTTTAATTTTTGCTTTTTGGGAATCATCAAGATTCAATGATTGAACCATGTCCTTAATGCCTTTTCCACAGTCCATAGAATCCGCAAAAGAAACCTGGCCAAATACTAAAGAGAAAACGAATAGAATCGTCCCTAAAATTTTTTTATTCATGATACTTTCCTTAGTTTTAGTTAATGTTAGATTCGTAGCTAAGTATAGACATTAAATTGACAATAAGAGGGTATTAATCCAATTTTTTTAGTCGCTCAATTTTATGGGGTTTAACCTTTTAGCGCAGTGCTCCTAGATCTCTACGGACAACCCGCGGGATGTAGAGGAGCGGATGAGTTCTTTACCATTATAGTACAGTAAGATAAATGAATAGTCTTTGCTCTCATTCCGAATGTTCGCAATTTAATAAGCCCTGTAGCTCATTAAGTGCTGTTTTGTCCTGTATTTTGATCAGAGTTACCCAAGCAGCAATCACTTTGTTATAGATCAAAATTCGTTTGAGTAATTGCTTATTTTTTTCACTCGCATCAAGTTCGTCTTTAATTTGTTGCTGTTTCTTATTAAGTATTTGCCAATAATCTATGGTATTCGCCAAAGTTTGATTTTGATTTTCTAATGCCCATTGCTTTATTATTTCATTACGATTTTTCCGATAGTTCACTAAATCTGTATCATTGTTTTTCATGGATAGGTATTGTAAGAAATAATTATCAAATTGGTAAGGATGTTCATATAATCGGTTAGTCACAATAGGCTGATAAAGCTCCTTTTCAAAAGCGTATTCTTTAGCAGAAAGCGTACTTATTTGATGCTCTTTAATAGCTTTTTGCCATACGGGCATTATTATATTAAGATAGGCATTCATCATACCGTCCCATACAATGTTTAACTCAATACTTTTTTGTTGAATTTGATGCTCTAATTGCTTTATTTTTTCTTCTTGATTGACTAAAGAAAGTCTGTAAAAATCATTCGCAAAGGGTACAATTTGACTTATTTTTTGTTCTGTAGCTTCTGTCATCGTAATGAAATCTTTTAGGTCAGGATTGTTGATTGCTGCCCTGTATTCACGATAATTCTGATAGATTTTATTAATCGTTTTGTTATCGTAATTAGTCAAGCGGGAAATAAATTGATCTTTAGAAAATAAATCAGCCCATTGCAATAAATAATAATCCGAAGTAGAGAGGGGAACATCGGCAGTCATATCCTCCAAAGCAGCATTGCGATGGGCAAAAAACATTGTTTTCGCAGGTTCTCTCATTTTTTTCCCATTCACTACATTGATACCGGTGTACCATTCTGTAAAAGAACGCTCGTAGCCTTGGTAAGTCGCACCATTAGCATCAGCCGTGCAACCACTGGCAATGTGATCAGGAGTAACTGCTGTAAAACCGCAGATTTTTGGATTAGCGCTAGGATATCCTTCTTTTTCGCTAACGGATAATTGATGAAATCCGCCTGAAAAGCATTGTGACATCTGAAAAATAACGTGTTGTGCTGGAATTTGAGTAAGCAAAGCGCTTAATTCATTTTTTGATAAACAAGCCTTATAAAAATCTTCGGCTTTTGTGTTATCAATGAGTGTTTGGTCGTAATGCCACAAGTCGATGCAATTATTCCCGAAAGGATTCGTTTCTTTGTCTTCAGAAAACGCATTAGGCATACCGTGGTCACTAACGAACATTAAAAAATTTTGATTCGGTGATATTGTTTTAATTAGCGGTGACATAAAATACGCACTGACATTGGCTTTTGTAGCGGGCTGATTATTGGGAATAATGCCAGCCAGCATGATATCAGTCTTGTTGTATTTATCCTCTTTAGTATTTTCAATTTTATGCACATCAAGTACTGGATTAGAGGTTGTGGCGTTATTACCCGCACCAAAATAGATACGTACAGCATCTTGGCCATATCTTGAAACTAAATCGTTATAAAGCGTTTTGGTTTGTAAGTATTGTGAATAATGATTTAAACCGGGATTATCTCCACCTGAAACCACGAGTATTTGCCCTTGAGCATGGATTTGGCAGCAAAGAAAAAAGAATGCGCAAAGAACTGGAGTTTTCATAGGGTATTCACGTCGGTAAAATGAACTGATTCACCTCTGATGAGAGCTCATGTCTCGTTCAGTGACAAAACTGTAATTATAAACTGTTTAACTACCGGTGAATACAATGATTTGCCCAAATAAAGGCATCCATCAAACCTTTTTCTTATTATTTCTTTGCTAAAAATTGAGATAATTCGTCTATTGTTAATGCTTTACTTATATAAAAGCCTTGCAGGAAATGGCATCCATACTCTTCTAAGAAACGATATTGCGCTTCTGACTCCACACCCTCAGCAATTACTCTAATATTCATTGCTTCTGCCATTGCTAGAATAGCTTTAACAATAGCCACCGAATTCGGATCTGAAGGCAAATCTTTGATAAAAGACTGATCTATTTTAATGATATCAATCTTGAATGATTTCAAATAAGCGAAGGATGAATAACCAGTACCAAAATCATCAATAGCAATTTGGATTCCCAGCATTTTTAATTCCCGCACAATTTTAATATTCGACTCAGTATTCGAAATAAAAACATGCTCAGTCAATTCGAGTACTAATTGCTGGGGTTGAATATGCGTTTCACGAATAATTTTTCTCACTGTTTGAACTAAGCTTCTGTTTAATTGAGGCGAAGCAATATTAATTGATATCGTTTTAAGTTCTTTCGCATTCAAATTAACGAATTCAGAACACGCTGTTTTGATGATCCATTTACCCAATTCAATAATATAATTCGATTCTATCGCGATGGGAATAAAACTCCCTGGAGAGATTAAGACCCCACTCGGATGTTGCCAACGAATAAGCGCTTCAACACCTACTGCATGCGCACCCGATGTTTCTATAATGGGTTGGTAGTATAAAACAATTTCATTTTTTTCTAACGCGTGATGTAATTCATTTTCTAAAATGTATTTTTTCCTTGTGAACACGGATTTCATCCCGTAAGAAAATTTAAAATTATTCCTACCAGATGCTTTCGCGCTATACATGGCTTGATCTGCTTTTCTCAGCAAAACAGTAGGGCTCCGACTATCTTTGGGGTAAATACTGATACCAATACTGGCTGTAATAAAAAATTCGAAATCAGTGATGCGAAATGGCTTGGCAACGAGATTTAAAATTTTAAACGCGATGCTTGCAACAGCGTCAATGGGAGTTACGTTAGTCAGTAATATAACAAATTCATCGCCACCAAACCTGGCCACCACATCGGTTTCACGAACAGCGTGGTTAATTCGTTTAGCCACTTCTTGTAACAGCAGATCACCTGTTTCATGGCCAAAACTGTCGTTTATTTTTTTAAAAAAATCGAGGTCGATAAACAAAATGGCAAAATGTAATTTATGCATTTTGCTTCTAATCACTTCGCTACTTAAGCAGTTTGAAAAACATTTACGATTCGCTAGACCAGTTAATATGTCATGCTCAGACAAATATAACAGATTTCCCTCAAGGTGCTTACGCTTGATAAACCCCCCGATCTGTTCGCCAATATTGTCAAACATATTGCTACAAGTTCTGTCAACAAGGATGCCTCTAGACCCAAATAGCAATATAACACCGAGAATTTCACCTCTAAACGTAATTGGAAATCCAAAACAACATAGCAAATCTTTAGGTAAGAGAGTCAAAAGCTGAGATTCCAATTCGAATTGGTTCAGGTCTTGTATAAATAGAGAGCGTCCCGCTTCCCATACATAACCCGGAAGGTCTTCACCCCGCTGAAAAACAATATCTTGGCTATTTCCTTTAATGCCCTTGCTGATTTTAAAACTGTGCCAAATACTGACATGTCTTAAAATATCTTGTTTTTGATCGACTGCCCATATCCCTCCAATTTGCCAATTCTGAAATTCACAGATGATTTTCAAAATATTATGCCCAGCAGAGATAAGATCAGTTGACTCAGATAAGGCCATTGCAACTCGATACTCAATGGCCATGATGATTTCATTTTGTTTGATGTATGTGATGTCATGAGCAATAACCGATGTACCAATGATTTGGCCTAATTTATTTTTGATGGGTGCAGCATTCGTAAGGATATTGATATTTCGCTTATCTTTAGTCAAGGCAACCATTTCATACCCTAGAATTTCTTTATCTTCTTTTATGATATGAAGCAAGTTCGTTGCTTCTTCTTTTCTTTCTGGAGGCAATAAAATTGACACATGTTGTCCTACCATCTCTTCAGCTGTATATCCAAATAATCGTTCAGCTCCTCGACTCCATAGGGTAACAATCCCGTTCAAATCTTTACTGTAAATGGCGTCGTTTGAAGATTTTAGGACTAAAGCATATTCATGAAGGCTTTTTTCAGCTTGATGCCGCTCAATGGCAGAAGTAATTGCTCGAAAAAGGGAAGCGCCGTCATAATGTCCTTTATTGATATAATCTTGTGCACCTTCTTTTAAACATGTAATGGCTACATCCCCGTCAAGCAGGTCGGTCAAGACGATGATTGGAATATCTATCACACTGCTTTGCATTTTTCGAAACGTGTCGACCCCATAGGAGTCGGGTAGCCCTAAATCAAGAATAATCAAATCAATATGATGACTATTTTCTTTATACAGTGCTATAGCGTCACCCAACGTTTGGATAACGATAAACTCCACATTAAGATGCTTTCCTTCGATCAACAACTCCTTGATTAACCGTGCATCGGCAGAGCTATCCTCTACGAGCAAAATGGATAAATTCCTTTTTAGATTCATTTAAGCCTTGTCCTGCATTTTTCAAATGCTTGCTTCCTTAAAATTATATAATATGGTGATGTTTTATGCTAAAAATCACTCAATATGATCACATTATTACCTGAAATAATCTCGATAGGCTTGCTTACCCTTATACAAGATAAAAACTAACCCATTAATAAATAATATTTTTTTGGGAACAAAAATAGATTTTATCTCACATGCTATACTAGCAATATCAAAAACAGAAAAGAAATCGGTATTAAAATAAAGGACCTACGATGAAACTATTTTCATCCCCTTCTTCTATAAGAGCCTTTTCTATTATTAGTATCTTGTTGATTCTTATAATCAGTGGTGTGATTTATTTTCAAATTTACCGATTAATTGATGAAAACGCTTGGGTTTTTCATACTCATAAAACCATAGAAACCGCAGAAAAAATGATGATTAATGTTAACACGCTTGAAAACATGCAGCGTGATTACCTTATTACCGGCAATAAAAATCGTCTTGACGGCTATAATGCGTTAATCCAACAGATTCAACAAAATGTTAAGGAGTTCACTGCGCTGACAGCGGATAATCCGCTTCAGCAAAATAGAATATCTAATTTCTCACAATTGTTTGAAGAGTATGTCAAATTATTAAATCAATCCATTCAAGCGCGTAAACAAAATGGCATGCAGGCAGGCATAGCCATAGTTGCCACCGATAATGTCAAATGGATGACAAATCAATTGACTCAACATACTTCACAAATCATCGATGAGGAAAGAAAGCTGCTCGATGTACGTAATCAAGTTGCTTTCAGTTCAGAAAGCAGAACCATCACTTTAGCACTTCTAGCTAATTTAGCAGCTATCGGATTACTTACTCTCTGTTTCTATTGGTTAAATAAAAATGTCAATGAAAAAACAATCTTAGAAGAACGCTTGCGCATATTCATGAATAGTTCCAAGAACTATGGTTTTCTTATTCTTAATCCAGAAGGTTACATTGTAAATTGGAATTTAGGAGCCGAACACATCACTGGGTATACCGAGAAGGAAGCAATAGGCAAACATTTTTCTATTTTGTTCCCTGAAGATAAAGTCAAAGAAAATTACCCAGCAAAAGAATTACAACTGGCGTTAGAAAGAGATTTTTTTGAAGTTGACGACTGGTTCATCCGTAAAAATGGTCAATCTTTTTGGGGCAATACCATTATTCGACCTATGTATAGCCACCAATCCTTAATTGGTTTTGGAAAGATCATACGCGATATGACCGATAATAAAAAAACTAACGATGAATTAAAAATGAACATACAAGAAAAAATTAAAATCAATGAGCAACTCAATACAACACTAGATGAGTTACAACGCTCAAACACCGATTTAGAACAATTTGCTTATATCGCTTCTCATGATTTGCAAGAGCCCTTACGAGTTATTTCGAACTACACAAAGCTATTAGAAAAACGCTATAAGAATAGGTTAGACGATGATGCGGACGACTTCATTAATTATATCGTCGATGGAGCAAAGCGAATGCAACAGTTAATTACCGATTTATTAGCTTACTCCAGAGTCACAACAAAAGCCAAGCCGTGCGAGCGAGTGGATCCTAATCTTTTGTTAGATGACATCTTAGCCGGTTTAAAAGAATTGATTCACGAAAAAGATGTGACTATCAAATACGACAAATTACCTATGGTATGGGCAGATCCCAGCCAATTAAGGCAAGTATTTCAAAATCTAATTGCCAATGGCATCAAATTCTGCACTCAGAAGCCTGTGATTACTATCACCGGTAAAAAAGAGAACGATTGTATTACCTTTTGCGTGGAAGACAACGGTATAGGCATTGCACCTGAATACCAAGAACGTGTGTTTGAAATTTTTAAACGGCTACACACTCGCGATCAATATCCTGGAACAGGGATTGGATTAGCTGTGTGTAAGAAAATTATTACTCAGCATGGTGGCGATATTTGGATTGAATCAGCCTTAGGCGAGGGTTCAAAATTCTTCTTCACTTGCAAACATCAAGGAGAACATCATGGAACAAATAACTAACCTTAGGTCGACTCATATTTTATTGGTAGAGGATAGTTTGGCAGATATTCGCTTAACTCAAGAAGCTTTAAAAGAGTGCAAACTTATATTAAATTTATCCATTACAACAGATGGTGAACAAGCCATGGATTTTCTTTTTCGCCGTAATGGTTTCACGGATGCAAAACGCCCTGACCTGATTATTTTAGACTTAAATCTCCCCAAAAAAGACGGCAGAGAAGTACTAAAAGAAATCAAATCAGATGATTCCTTGAAAAAAATTCCGGTGGTTATTTTAACAGTTTCTACTGAAGAGAGGGATATTCTTCAAGCTTACGACACCCATGTTAATTGCTACATTACAAAACCACTTGATTTAGATAAATTTGGTAAAGTTGTCCAATCTATCGAAAATTTTTGGTTCACCATTGTTTCGCTACCCTCTGATAGGCCATAACCAAGGTAAATGAGCGAAATCAATGGAAATTGCTAGATGGACAATCTTACCTTTTATCGAGTACAAGCCTTAACATTCGCTATAACAAAACTTGCTTCCCGCGGATCATTACTAGAAATTCTGACAGGTTTTCCATCCGCTTTAGCGTGCAAAACAATCTGCTCTGAATTAATTTTAACCCAAGGGGTTTCAAACAAAATATCCCCTTCCTTTTTTTCCAACTCATACTTGCCTAATAAATCACCAGATACATTTTTTAGCTCAACTACTACTGAGCGCGGATGTGGAAAGCTTGATAGTTTAAATGAAAATTTAGCTTCATTTGCCGCACCGATCACAGAGTAGATATAACTTATGGAATTTGAAACCCAGTTCCATGTTTCTCCTTGAGCATTAAATTCTGTGCCATACCCCCCTTCATTTTTTGCTAGCATCATATAGCTAGAGAGAGGAGGGTAGATTGCAAAGGGCTCAACCTCCAAAGGTTTTGGCTCACAAGAGGTATTTCTTGAGCTTATTGTAATCAACCAATCTTCCTTGTGGGGTTGTAGAGCCCTTTCATCTTCTGGCAGATTTCCTAAGATATATCCGTCGTCCCTATAGTCGCTCGCAATTTTTCGATCATACAAGACATAAGCGACCATCTGTCGAAGCTTATTGTGTGCTTGACCAAGAGCCACATAAGCTATCTTATCTTTAGGAATAGTCGACACTGCTGAGCGTAGCTTTAACAAGCTCTGAAATGGATTGCGGTCTTGTTTAGTTTCATCAATAAAATTTTGCGTCAAGTTTTGAGAGACAAAATAGTCTTGGTAAAAGAACCCCGCTGCAATCAAGCTCATATAAGTAACGGCAAAAAGAGGCCTCAATTTTTTCTTTTTTTGCCATAAAATGGCAAAGCCGATTCCGATTAATGCTAACGAAAAAGGGGCGGCATACTTGGAAAGTTTATACTGTAAAAAGGTATACCCAATCTCTGTACTCGAGGCAGAAAAATACCTGAATTTGATAAAAAATAATAGCAAAACAAAATCCACGCAAAGAAGAAAAATTATCGCGAGATTGCGCTTAGATTTTATTCTCATAAAACGAAACAGCAATACCAATAGTCCAACTAATAAAATCGGAAAAAGGTAATGACTTGATAAGTAATCAAGATAGTAAGGATCATCACTAAAAGAGGATTTCATCCCGAATGCATGGGCTAAAAATTGTATGGGTGACCAAAGAACCGGCCAACCAAAATTGGGTTCTTTGGTTAAGCTCAAGGTTTGCAACAAATTCTTAGCAATCCTGATTCCCTCATAGTTTAATAAAATGCATACCTGCAAGAGATAGATACTGAAAAAAAGTAATGTATTCTTAATCTTCTTTTTATGCTTGAGACAAACAATAAGGACAAATAAACATAACGCAATAGAGAATATTGGAAAAGGCTCATTATAAGCAAATAACATGGCTGCTGTGGTGAGAGACGCAGGCAAAGCATAAACTATTATTTTTGGCCAGACTTTGTCTTCACTAATAACAAAACGAATGAGCTGAGGAAAAAGTGCGGCAAATCCAGCAGCAAAGGCGAGTCCAAACGTTTGAGGAAAAAAGCCCCACTCAGCACCAAACAAAAATCCATTCATTGAAAAACAAGGAATAGCGGCTAGTGCTAGAATAAAAAATCGCTTTGCAGAAATAACCTGCCTTATAAGACCACCAATTGCAAGGCATCCAGTTACGAAAGCAAGCGACACTGTCGGCGTGTACGCGTAGTACGACCACTTTAACGCGAATAACGATTGAACATAGGCCAAAAAGAAAGAAGCACCCATTCGCGAATTTTGATACAACTCAATTTGTGACAAATAAGGGTAGTAACCTGATGCAAAGGGCTTCTCGGAAAAAGCATGGCCTTGCAACCATTGCCCATGTGCAAGATACGTAAAGGCATCTGTAAATGGATTGAAACCCTGGTAATGAATGATAGGCATTAATATGGGTAATGAGCAAACCGTTGCAAATACGCAGACTTGTACCCATTCCTTCACTAACTGCCGAGGATTTTTTTCATAGAAAATCGAAAAGACTAGCAAAGCAAACACAGAAACGAGAGTGTACCTCAAGCGAAAAGCCGTGAGCCAGCCATATAAAATCGCCATTAAGAGGAGGCAGGATAACCCCAATATTGGCGCCACATAAAATCCAATAGAATTATGAGTTACTTTCGGTAATAAATCTGCTGCCCGCCTACCCACGAGTGTGCACAGAAGCAATAAAATCCATAACTCTATTATTACTGACAAATAACTCATAAGAACTCCATAGAAATCGACAAAACCTTACACTTGACATTCGGTAATCGAAGTAGGTGTTTTAATAAACTCTTTTAATTGCTCCACTTTATTCAGTTGCTCCCACGGGAAGCCTTCTCGCCCAAAATGGCCATAAGCTGCTGTCTGTTGATAAATTGGATTTAATAGATTCAATTCATTTATCATGCCTTGAGGAGTCAAATCGAAGCAATGCCGAATCATTTCAACAATGCGATGGTTCGGCAATTTCTCTGTCCCAAAGGTTTCAACTCGGATAGAAGTGGGTTCACTCACCCCAATGGCATAAGATATTTGAATTTCGCACCGATCGGCAGCTCCTGCAGCCACGATGTTCTTAGCAATATAACGCGCAGCATAGGCAGCAGACCGATCCACCTTTGAGGGATCTTTTCCTGAAAAACAACCTCCACCATGTCTGGCCATCCCACCATAGGTGTCCACGATAATTTTACGTCCTGTAAGACCACAATCGCCTAATGGCCCCCCAATCACAAAGCGGCCTGTTGGATTAATGAAGTATTTTGTTTCTTTATTGAGCCATTTGCTTGGTAAAACAGGTTTAATGATTTCTTCCATTACCCCTTCTACCAACTCATTGTAACTGATGTCTGGTGTGTGTTGAGTGGATAACACAATCGCCTCCACAGCAACAGGGTGATCATTCTCATAGCGCAAGGTTACTTGTGATTTCGCATCAGGTCTTAACCAGGGTAGGATATTCTGCTTTCTCAAGAAAGCTTGACGTTGCATTAACCGATGCGCGTAAACAATGGGGGCTGGCATCAATACATCCGTCTCTCTATTAGCAAAACCAAACATCAGTCCTTGATCGCCTGCGCCTAAAACGTGGGAAGCATTGTCTACCCCACGCGCAATATCGGGTGACTGTTTACCGATTGCTGACAACACAGCGCAAGAAGCCCAATCAAAACCCATTTCCGAACTGTCGTAACCGATATTTTTAACAACACTTCTTGCAATCTCATCAATATCAACCCACGCATTAGTTGTGATTTCACCTCCAACTAAAACCATACCTGTTTTTACGAATGATTCACAGGCCACTCGCGCATAGGGATCTTTAGCGATGATGGCGTCTAACACCGCATCTGAAATTTGATCGGCGATTTTGTCTGGATGTCCTTCAGAAACAGACTCTGACGTAAATAAACTGGTTTGATTCATTGTTTACTCCTTGTATTATTATTTGGCATGTTGACGGTTCATCATCAAATCAACATCCAGGTGATAAGGTAATAGTGTGTTAAAAATACCCGTCTTCAGTAATAATTGCCGTGATCAATTCCCTCGGTGTAATATCAAAGGATGGATTTCTTACACTGACACCCTCAGCCGCCCATAAGTAATCTCGAAACCCTTTGACTTCATGATCCGACCTTTCTTCGATAGGGATGGCAGCACCAGTGGCAATCGATTTATCGATAGTCGACGTTGGACAAGCAACATAAAAAGGGATTTGATGCCTTTTCGCTAAGACAGCAACCATATAGGTACCAATTTTATTGGCCACATCACCATTTGCAGCAACGCGATCTGCACCCACAATGACAGCGTCAACCTCCCCTTTCATCATCATATACCCTGCCATATTATCGGTAATTAAGGTCACGGGGATGCCTTCTTGTACCATCTCCCAAGCAGTCAGCCTTGCGCCTTGTAAAAAAGGACGTGTCTCATCGGCGATGACTGAAATACGTTTTCCTGACTCTACTGCGCTGCGCAAAATTCCCAGCGCTGTTCCATGTCCTGCAGTGGCCAATGCGCCGGCATTGCAATGCGTTAAAACGCGTGCCCCATCCGCAAGTAACTTAGCCCCATTTTCACCTATCTTTCGATTAATACGAATATCATCTTCATAGAGGTCATGTGCTTTACGCAGCAATGCTTGTGCAGTCTCTGCTATGGATCGAGCACCCAGATGGCTATCTAAAGTGGCTCGCATTTGTTGAAGTCCCCAAAATAAATTAACTGCAGTTGGGCGACTTTCAGCAAGCTCGGTGAAGGCTTGCTCCATGCCAATTTTGAATGGCTCCAGGGCTTCGTCCTGTAATCGTAATGCTTCTAAAGCGATTCCATAGGCCGCTGCAACTCCTATAGCTGGAGCACCGCGAACTACCATATCACGGATCCCTTTCGCAACACCGGCTGCAGAATGATAAGCAATGTATTCAAATTGC
The DNA here is from genome assembly GCF_900167045.1 of Legionella maceachernii. Lineage (GTDB taxonomy): Bacteria > Pseudomonadota > Gammaproteobacteria > Legionellales > Legionellaceae > Tatlockia > Tatlockia maceachernii. Next base: position 49,459 of record NZ_FUXJ01000020.1, read on the forward strand.
TGTGGTAATACTCGCTGATCGATCATTTCCAAAACTTGATTGTTCCATCGAATGGTCTGTACGTGCACTTGTTCCAACATTATTCATCCTTAATCATTAAATAAACACACCTTTATGCAAAAGAGCAAAGTGAAAAAACGTCTATTCCTTCAGCTTCTAGACGTTTTCTGCCTCCCAATCCGGGAAGATCGACAATAAAACAGCAACTCAATACCATTGCTTTCATTTTTTTCATCAGTTCGTACGCAGCGAGTGCTGTTCCACCAGTTGCAATCAAATCATCAATAATCAAAATTTTTTCACCAGGCCCTACTGCATCAGTATGTACTTCAATAGTATCCGTGCCATACTCCAGACTGTATTCTTGTGACACAGTTTCATAAGGTAATTTTCCTTTTTTTCGAATAGGCACAAACCCAGTTTTCAGCCTGTCGGCAAGACTGGCGCCAAATATAAAGCCTCGAGACTCGATACCAACAATTTTCTCAACATTCGAGTGTTGGTAGCGCTCAGCTAATAAGGAAATGGTTTCATGAAAGGCCTTAGAACACTTTAGTAAAGTGGTAATATCTCTGAACATCACCCCAGGTACTGGATAATCTGGAATAGTGCGAATTTGGGATTCAATATTCATGCGCTCTCCTTTTTGCATAGGGTCTCACTCATCTTTTTCATAGGATTTGTACGTTTTAAATTTATCTAATACCAGCGCCATTTCCGCGGAGGATAAGATGTGCACGTGAGGCGTTTGTATTATTCGCCAATATTGCTCAGCTAAATTTTCCACCTCAATCACCAACGATAAAGCCTGTTTTAACCCTTCACCAACGACTATCAACCCGTGATTGGCTAGTAAACACGCTTTACGGCCCTCTAATGCCTTTACTGAATAATCAGATAATTCTTGGGTTCCGAATAATGCATAAGGCGCACAACGAATAGTGTCACCACCGGCCATTGCTATCATATAGTGGAAAGCAGGAATTTCAAGTTGCATGCACGCAATGCTTGTTGCAAACATAGAGTGGGTGTGAATGATGGCATTGATTTCCGGACGCGCCAAATAAATATCTTTATGAAAACGCCACTCGCTTGAGGGCTTTCTTCCAGATAATAGCTCTCCCTCCATATTCATTTCGACTAAATCAGTTAGCTCCATTTCTTGTGGTGGAATAGCCGAAGGCGTAATCAAAAACGAATTTTGACTGGAACGAACTGAGCAATTTCCAGACGAGCCTTTATTAAGTCCTATGTTAACCAGCTCTCGGGATAGATTTAATAAAGACTGCCTTAACTGCATACTGCCTCTTCAGATTTTTCTCGATTAAGCAATAAAGCCAATTTCTGATCCACCTCAACCTGTCGATGGGAATCCTGTGTCATGATCGCAAAGCGTAACGCTGACTTGCAAGCACAAGTGGCGGCAGCCTCGCCCTCGGAGGGTTTAGATAAAATGGCCTGAATTAATTGAGCAGCCTTTTTTGCATTCTCTTGAGCTGTTTTGATAATTTGTGAAACGGTTACCGAATCATGATCAGGATGCCAACAATCGAAATCGGTCACCATGGCTACGCTGGCATAACAAATCTCTGCCTCACGCGCTAATCTTGCTTCAGGCATATTAGTCATGCCTATAACATCGCAACCCCACTCACGATATAGCTTCGATTCCGCTTTGGTTGAAAACTGCGGTCCTTCTATTACCAGATAAGTACCGCCCGATTGCATTTCGATGGGCAAATTAGACGCAACTTGGGTGATATGTTTCCCTAAACGATGACACACGGGATCTGCCATGGAAACATGCGCAACACAACCCGTCTCAAAAAAACTCCTTTTACGCGCAAAGGTTCGATCAATGAATTGATCCACCACCACAAACATACCTGGCTTAAGGTGTGCTTGTAATGATCCAACGGCACTCATTGATACAATATCGGTCACACCTACTTTTTTCAAAGCGTAAATATTGGCTTGATAATTTATTTCTGAAGGAGGAATGACATGCCCACGTCCATGCCTCGGCAGAAAGGCGAATCGTGTGCCCTCTAATTCCCCTAACATCACCTGATCTGAGGGCCGTCCAAATGGGGTATCCACTGTGACCCATTCACATTGGATATCTCCCAGATTCGATAAGCCGCTGCCCCCAATAATTCCTATCATCATGCGCTAATCTCCTAAAATCTTTCTTTTTAACTTTACCTTAGTCATTTGATTTAAATGTTCAACCACATGCGGCCCAAACTTTTCGTTAACTAACGCAAGGTAATTAGGATGAGTAAAATATTTCATGAATGCTTCATCCCGAAACTTTAGTACTTCTGAATTGGTTAATACTTCTGTGCGAAGTGGGAATGTCTCATAAGCATGTTGAGAATAACCAATCCATGATTCGGGTAACTCCCAATTGTTTTGAACGGCGAGGTCATAAAGTTTAGAACCAGGGTACGCCATTGCACAATAGAAGTTAGCAAACTCACAATTGGCCTCAATTGCTAAATCCAGTGTTTCTTGCATCGATTCATACGTATCATCAGGTAAGCCAAAAATGTAATTACCAATCACATAGATGCCAGCAGCCTGGATTTTTTTAACGGTAGCGATGATATCAATGGAACCAAACCGTCCTTTTTCTACCCCGTCTCGAACATGTTTACTACCCGATTCAATACCGAGTGCCAACCAACGAACTCCTGCTCGCTTTAGCTTTTCTAAAAATTCATCTTTAACCGTATCGACCCGTGCATAAGCCCAAATATTTAAATCATAACCCCGCTCAATGATTTTATCGCAAATGCCCGTCACATGAGCTGCTTTCAGCACAAACATCTCATCGACAAACTTAATGTTTTTTATGCCATACTTGTTCACTAGCGTGTCAATTTCTTCAATAACGGAGTCTGGCGACCACATTCTATAAGAAGATCGTCCAAATGGCGCATTAATACAACAAAAAGTACATTTGTAAGGGCATCCTAAACTCGTATGAATAGACGCATAAGGTTTTCTATCAAAAATATGATCAAAACAATGCCAATTGTGTGCACGATATTTATCCATTGGCAATAAATCCCAAGCGGCCCCCGGCATTTCCTGGTCCAATTCTTTCATGAGTAAGCCTGGTTCATTGCGTTTCACTACTTCATTTTCCCAGTACCATAAACTATGCGCTTGAGAAAAATCGTTAGAACCTTCTTTTAATGCTTTTAAGGTATAGTAAATAGTCTCTGGACCTTCTCGGTCACAGACAAAATCCACGTCTTCTTCAAGCAAAGTACGCTCGGGTAAAGCAGCAGGGTGCGTGCCCGTCATCATGATTTTAGCTTCTGGCATCAATGCTTTAATTTCAGTGCAAGTTTCACCTGCTGCAACCATATTTTGAGTGGATGCGGAAGGTTGAAATCCATAAACAACCATGACAATTAAGACTGGCTTATGATGCTTTTCAATGTATTCAGCAACGCCACGAGGACTCATATTGTGTGCTGGCGCATCCACAATTGCCACGGTATGGCCTTTATTACGCAAGTAACCGGCGAACATAGCCGCTAATGAGGGAGGTTCGATGGCAGAAAATTCATTCCCCAGTTCCTGATAAACGGCACTACGATCGCCAGGATTAACGAAAACAACATCAACTTCTTTCCTCATTCTTTGCTCCCTAAAATTTCATAATTGTTCTAATTTTTATATTGATTTCATTTTTAAATAAAAAGGTTATAAATCCCACTGGGTTCGATAATCATTTTCGGCAAAAGCAAGTGAGCTCGTAAAGGCCGGTGAAATTACATTCAACCCATGCATCGACTGATCACTTTTTTCAAAGAGAGTCGTGAAAAACCCGTAAAGAACAACATTAAATGTCCTTTCAACTCCTCTAAATGATTTTTGCTCAATAGGATAGTAGTCTTACAGGAGAAATTATTTCTTCTAAAATGCTTAAATCCACTCAATGCCGCTGAATTTTGATGTTGTGAGCCTGCACTCTTGTTAGGTATTGCTGGCTCGATACACGCAGGCTCTTCTCTCAGGACAGGTATTCCACGCAGCAGCATCGCTCTACCATGCCTCTGATACGATAAAGGGTGATCAGTTCTACTATCACAAAAGAAAATACGGAAAGGAATATGTACAATACTCATTTAAAAATAAATCCCTATAATCCAGACTAACAAAATATTTTTTGGCCTAATATAACCTATTTTTTTATTGGGTGGTATTTAATTCTGTCTCTCTCTAGCCTCCAATGAAATACCCCATTCGCCCTTTGTCCGCAAGGAAAGACACAACGGCTAATTCTTAATTGAAGGGAGTTTGGATAACCATTCGATTTAATAGACCCCTTACATATGGATCCGGTAGTGATTGGAAAATGTTTAGGGCATAAAATGCCTAAGATTATGGCTACTTACAATAAGAATGAAATGTTGCCTCAAAGAGGGAGGCCTTTAACCCTTGTGTCCTTATCGAGACATAGGTAACAAAATATTCTGGAGACATAGGTTACACTCAATGGCATTTTGGAGAAAGAAATGCCTTGGAAGGAGTGTAATAAAGTGGACGAAAAGATTAAATTTGTAGCAAGGCTTTTAGATGGCGAGCAGATGAGTTCTTTATGCGAAGAGTTCGGTATTTCTCGAAAAACGGGGTATAAGATATTTGAACGTTATAAGCATAGCGGATTAGAGGGATTAAACGACCGCAGCAGAAGACCTCATCGTTATGCTAATCAACTTCCATTTCAACTTGAAAAAGAAATTCTCAAAGTAAAAAAAGAAAAACCAACCTGGGGAGCGCCAAAGATTCGCGAAAAAATCTTAAGACAATACCCCGATGTTAAACCACCTGCAATCAGTACGATTCATACTATCTTAGACAAATATGGCTTAGTGACTAGGCAAAAGAAACGTCGCTATAAAGCTCAAGGCACAGAGTTATCTTACGGTAAAAATCCTAATGAACTATGGTGTGCAGATTATAAAGGTGAGTTTCAGTTAGGAAATAAGCACTATTGTTATCCATTAACCATTACAGATTTTAATAGCCGCTACTTGCTTGCTTGTGAAGGTTTGGCTACCACTAAAGAAGTCTATGCAATTACTGTATTTGAGCGTGTTTTTAAAGAATTTGGTTTACCGAATGCTATTCGCACTGATAATGGAATTCCATTTTCTTCACAAGCTTTATTTGGTCTAAGTAAGTTGTCGGTGTGGTGGCTGCGATTGGGAATCAGCATAGAACGAATAAAGCCAGGAAATCCTCAAGAAAATGGACGTCACGAAAGAATGCACTTAACGTTGAAAAAAGAGACAACAAAACCGGCAGGAGAAAATTTCCTACAACAACAAGAGAAATTTGACCGCTTTATTCATGAATATAATAATGAGCGGCCACATCAGGCTTTGCAAATGCGTTATCCCGCTGAAATTTATGTGCCTTCACATAAAGAATATAAAGGATTACCTGATGTTGATTATCCTCTTCATGACAAAACTATTACAGTAACTCATTGTGGACGCGTTTGTTTAAAGGGAAAGAAAATAAACTTAACAAGTGTTTTAGCAGGGCAAAATATCGGTATTAAGGAGGTCGAAGATAATATTTGGTTAGTAAGTTTTATGAATTATGATTTAGGTTATTTCGATGAGCAGACATGTAAACTGGAACCCTTACCCAATCCTTTTGGGCCCAAAGTGTTACCTATGTCTCCGGTATAATTTGTAACCTATCTCTCCGGAATAGACCTTGCTAAGACTGGTCGGGACGGAAGGATTTGAACCTTCGACCACTAGCACCCCATACTTAAAAAGCGTGTTTTCAAACAATATCATTTGGCATCAAAAAATATCAATAACTTATTGTATTTTATAAATTTTTCATAATGATATACTTCAAAAAATATCAAACGATTTCATGTGAGAACTCACGAAAGTACACCTAGAAGTACACCTAATTTTTAAGTTGTGCAATGATGGAAAGAAACTTTACAGACGCATATATTCGATCTTTGAAACCCCGTTCTGCTCGTTATGAAGAATTCAGAGATGGTGGTTTTGGCATCCGTGTCACCCCCAAAGGGCTAAAAACATGGTTGTACCGTTATAAAATCAATGGCCAAAGGCACTTCATAACCATAGGTCACTATCCTGCTATGAGTTTATCAGAAGCCAAAAAACGTTTTATTGATTTAAGCGACATGCGCCATGGAGAAGTGAACCCCAAGGAGCATATTGAAGAGCAAAAACAGAAAGACCAAAGCACAGTAAAAAATCTGGTGCTCAACTGGTATACAAACTACATTGAAAAACACCGCGCCCAGCCTCTGCAAGTCTGGCAACACATCAAGGGAGATATTATTCCACTATTAGGCAATAAAAAACTCGAACACTTAAAAACGAGGGAAATAACTCAAGCTCTCGATAAAATTGTAGGTCGTGGCTCACCCGTTCATGCCAATAAAGTTCTGAGCACACTAAAGCAAGCCTTCAACTATGCTGTAAGCCGTGGCGAAATGCTTCTAAACCCTGCAATGACCATACGAGCCAGAGACATTGGCGGCATAGAAAAACCCAGAGAACGCTATTTAACCCTCGATGAAATAAAAACCTTATGGCAATTCCTCGACAGCGAAGAACACGGCACCTCTTTTCAGATTCGAGCAGCCTTAAAAATCATCCTGCTTACAGGCGTAAGAACAGGCGAAATCCGAGTAGCCAAGTGGTCAGAATTCGATTTTGAAAACTCCTTATGGACTATCCCTGCCGAAAACACCAAAACCAATATCGTCATGAGAATTCACCTCACAGAAATGACTAAAAAGGTATTACGAGAACTCAAAGCCCACAGCGATTCAGAATACGTCATTACCGGCGCAGACGATCAAAGTATTTTATCCGACCGAGCTATGCCAAGAGCAGTAATCAGAATACAATCATGAGTAGGCATCCCCCACTGGACAGCACATGATTTAAGACGAACCTTTGCAACTCAGCTTGGTGAAGCGTTACATGTTGATCCAGTGGTGATTGAAAAATGTTTAGGGCACAAGATGCCTAAGATCATGGCTACTTACAATAAGAATGAAATGCTGCCTCAAAGAAAGGAAGCCCTTATTCGGTGGGAAGAACGTATTAAGCAACTTATAGAATCAGACTCCCCCAAATTAGCTGTATATTGCAAAGCTGCATTAAACAAAGCAGAAATTACGATTGGATAAAAATTTATGATAAAAAATCTAATTACACAACAAGAAGGAAAAACACTCGAGTTTAAGAGAGATTTATCATCACCAAAATCACTACTTAAATCTATCGTTGCTTTTGCAAATACAGCTGGCGGTCACCTGATTATTGGTGTCAATGATGAAAGACAAATAACAGGTGTTGAGCATCCATTAGACGAAGAGGAACGTCTATGTAATCTGATTGCTGATTCTATCTCACCACGCCTTATACCTAGTATTGAATTGGTAACACTAAATAATAAAACACTGCTGGTAATTGAAGTATTTGTCAGCAATACAGGACCTCATTGGATCAATTCAAAGGGATCAACACAAGGTATTTATGTCCGACTAGGTTCCACAAACCGTCAAGCAGATCAAGAGCTTATCACAGAATTACATCGTCGCTCAGAAGGAGTAAATTTTGATGAAATGCCCATGCCTGAGCTTTCTGTCGATGATGTTGATATAACGAAAGCTCAAGAACTATTTTCAGATATTAAATCGCTGAATGAAAAAAACCTCCTGACTTTAAAGCTCATCACTTCTCATCAAGGAAAATTAGTTCCAACAAAAGGCGCGATATTGTTATTTGGAAAAGAACGCAATACATATTTTCCTGATGCCTGGGTACAATGTGGCCGTTTCATTGGTAAAGACAAATCCCGTATTTTCGATCATGTTGATATCTATGACTATCTTCCCAATGCAGTTGAGAGCATCATGATGTTTTTGAAAAAGCACGCTTTACGTGGCGCTGATTTTTCAGCAGTACAAAGAAAAGATATTTGGAGTATCCCTCTTCTTATGTTGCGCGAAGCTGTTATCAATGCACTTGTTCATACTGACTACTCTCAACGTGGTGCGCCAATTCGAATTTCCTTTTTTGACGACCGTATAGAAATAGAGAACCCTGGAATTCTTTTGCCAGGACTAACAATTGAAGATATGCGACAGGGTATATCAAAAATTAGAAATCATGTCATTGCCAGAGTTTTTCGTGAACTTAATTTAATTGAACAATGGGGAAGTGGCGTAAGTCGTATCTACTCCGAAGCTATAGAACAAAAATTACAAGAACCCGAAATTATAGAAATTGGGATGCGAATACGCTTTATAATATACCTTGCACAAGCTATACCAATTGACACTATTTTCGATAAAAGGGATGAACAATTAGAGTCACGGCTAGAGTCACGGCTAGAGTCACGGCTAGAGTCAAAACTTGCGGCTAGAGTCATTTTGATATTACAAAATGAAGAAAAGGGCAAATTACAAATTGCTCGTGCCTTAGGTCATGAAACCGTTTCTGGTGAACTAAATAAGCAAATTAAACAACTTATAACACTTGGAATGATAGAAATGACTATTCCAGACATACCCAACAGCCGATTGCAAAAATATCGCTTAACTACAAAAGGATTAGATTTAATAAATGAATCCCAACATTAAATATTTATTCAGTTGGTGACATTTTGTCACCAACTGAATTTAGCAGTTATGATCAATGTTAGATTAAGGGTAGGGGTATATTGCCACCTCCATTTTAATAAGGTAGTTAGAAAAAGGGATGGCAAATATTGCTTATAACATCCTGAGCAGATGTTTCCAAAATGGAAATAACTGAAAAATGAGCAACTGTTTCCAGTTTGGAAATAGTTCAAAATAAAACATACTAACAACTTTTTGTAATGCCCCCTAATTAAACCGGTCCATTAGTTATTAACAAAAAAACAAGTAAGGACTAGTAACATGACTATATCTACACTAATCGAACCAAACGAAATTGTTTGTTCTACTATTAAGAAACGTCGATGGACACCGGTTGAAAAACATCAAATTATCCAAGAGACTTACCAAAATGGAGTGACGGTATCGTATGTTGCTCGTAAGCATGGTATACAACCGAGTCAATTATTTTTATGGCGTAAGATAGCGGAGAATGGAGCCTTGACGAGTATAAAAAAAGAAGAAAAGGTTGTGCCTCAAAGTGAAGTGGATTCATTGAAAAGGCATATTAAGCAATTAGAGCGAGTATTAGGTCAAAAAACGCTAGAGAATGAAATATTAAAAGAAGCAGTTAAGCTTGGTCGTGAAAAAAAACTCATCTCTCGACAACCCTTGCCAGGATTGGAAGATTTCGAGTGAGGGCAATTGCTCGCACATTAAATATTTCCCGTTCCAATTTAACAGAGAGGCTTAAGGCAATGAAAAAAAGGACCCAAACGTATAAAAAAAGAGAAGATGAGCAACTTCTACCGGCTATTTTAGCGATTACTGACAAACGAAGTAGTTATGGTTATCGACGGGTAACTGCCTTGCTTAACCAAGAGCTAATTCGCCAACAACAACCAAAAGTAAACCATAAGCGAGTCTATCAAATCATGAAGCAAAATGATTTACTTTTACCCGCTTACGGCAAAAGACCGAGTAGAACTCATGACGGCAAAATTATCACCCTCAAAAGCAACCTGCGTTGGTGCTCTGACTGTTTTACTATCCAATGTGCCAATGGAGAACGCGTGTTTGTGGCTTTTACGCTCGATACTTGCGACAGAGAAATTTTAAGTTATCTCGCCTCTACTGTTGGCATCGATGGAGCAGCGATACGTGATTTAATGCTTGAAGCTGTAGAGTATCGCTTTGGAGTGATTAATCGTCTGCCTCATAAAATTCAATGGCTGAGCGATAACGCTCCCTGCTATGTCGCCAAAGATACCGTCGAATTTGCCAGAGCTTTAGGATTTGAGGTCTGTACTACTGCTCCTTATAGCCCTGAATCAAATGGTATGGCTGAGGCTTTCGTTAAAACCTTTAAGCGAGATTATGTGGCTTTTTATGATGCTCTAAATGCTTATGATTTTATGCGACAACTTCCGCAATGGTTTCACGATTATAATGAAAATGCTCCTCACAAAGGGCTTAATATGATGTCTCCTAGACAGTTTTTAATGGCTGCTTTGAGGTAATTTTGCGGTCCGGTTTAATAGGGGCAACTCCA
>NZ_FUXJ01000022.1 GCF_900167045.1 Legionella maceachernii
TATAAGCGCCCACAAGTCATTCGTGTTTTGCAGCTCGCTTTGCTTGATGAATACATTGAGCAGCGGGAACAAGAGGAGGAATACCTAAGTCAGTTTAGGCTGTTTGGCTGCCTTATCCTAGTCTTAGGCTGTATTTCCTTATTTGGGATTATCTTAGGGCTTGGCTACAGTAAGACGACTAAACTAGAAAAGGCCCGTGAATTTCGTGAGATGCTCCTGAACAATGAAGTCGATGAAGCGTCTTTTAAGAGAATTCACCAGGACGCACTTGCAGAGGGTCGATTAGGCGAAATAGTGAAGCTATCTACGCATTACCTCAAGGATAATGCCCCAACATCACAGCCTCATTTTTCACCTACGACATTTTAATTGTTTTAATCCGGTTTGTTAGATTACAAGGGGTTAGAAAAATGTTTGAAAAACTTCCCACTGATTTACAACATTTACTGAAAAAATCTGAGGGTAAAGCAGAAGTTGATTTATCCAATTATAACTTCAAGTGGTTATCGAATGATGAATTTCAAATACTTCGTGAAGGGTTACATCAAAACAAGGGATTAAGAAAACTCATTTTAAGAAATTGTGATTTATCTTTCTGTTTTAACCATAAAAGCGAACAATTTAAAAATTTATTGAGAGGATTAAATAATTTAGAAACGATTGATTTAAGTAATAGCCAATTATGCCTTGATGACATAAGCAGTTCGGTATTAACAGAACTTGCCCATTTGCCGAGATTAAATAAACTGATCCTTCTAGATGAGCATCATTCCGCTTGGGTACCGGAGCTTTTTGAGGGCTTAAGAAATTTACCGATATTTCGAGTATATGAACAAGAAGGTGGTCTTTGCTTTTTAAATTACCACGAGGCCAATGCCCTCATGGAAGCGCTAAGAACAGAGGAGAAAACGGCTCAATATTTTCTCGGTGAGCCTAAACAAGTTGAATCTAAAAAAAATGAACCAGGCGACTCCCAGGATTTGCTTAAATCTTTACAAGCCGCACTAGAAGCTCATTCTAACATTAAAACCTGGTTCACTTATTACAAAGCAATGAGTTTTTCTCCACCGAAACACTCCTGGCTCTTTCCTCCAGAAAGGGTTTCTTTCACCCAGCAAATGGTCGCTGCTCTCCGTTTTATTGACCGATTACGGGTTCCTGGCCTTTCATTGCGCTACTTCTCTGCAATAAAAATTTTTATGCTCGACATTGACCAAGGGTATGCCGCCTCATTTGAACAGTTAATGGTAGCCTTATTAGACGCTTATCCTTTCTTCCAAAAGATTGACGAGGCCTATTTTTCAAGTTTAACAACAAAGAAGAAACCTGCTGTTGCAACTTGGCAAATCATGTTCCCTACGTTTGCGATTAGTCAGGTAGGGTGGGATTTACTGCAAGATGTGCGGGCTAAATACGGCAATCGTCTCACTTTCATGATGCGAGAACCAAAACCCTCAAAAAATCTCGAAGAAGAAAAAAACAAGTATACTACTCGACCAACAATTGACCTTAGAATAACGAAAGCGCTTACCTTGCGTTTTGCTCAAGAGAACTTATTCCATCAATTGACCCAGAATAGGCTGAAAGCAACCCTGAACGAGTGGCTTTCTGGCTTAAACCAACTCTTCAATGATCCGACTACAAAACCGCTTGTGTATGAATTTTTTATTGTCCATCACCTTTGCACAATAGCAGAGATTAGGAATTTGGAGGAATTACACGCTGTTTTGGCGCAATTAAAAGACCGAGATAAATCAGCAGAAGCGAAAACAAAGCTTGCTCCTCTCGACCAAGAAATCCTAGGGCTGTTAAAGCCTGATAGCACAACATTGGGTAAATGGTTAGCGGTAACCCTGCCGACAGAAAACACATTAAAACGAGCCTCAGAACAAAGCACTCTCCCCACTTTACCGCAAACATCAAGCTGGGCCTCTCAAAGAACCTCCGAGCCCGAAATAAAAGAAAAAACCCGCAGTGCATTTGCTGAAGAGCAAATTCTCTTACAAGCACGCGCATGGTTAGGGGCTATCGCTTTTCATCACCTAACAGGTAATACGGCTGCCGCGGGCATGTATTGGTATGGCCGCTACTTAGAAACATTATCCCTTACCGAGAAAGAGCCCCCTCTTGAGGCATCCCAAATCTCTGTCCTTGAACAAGCGAGAAAAAGTGGCTTGTATTGGCTTCGTTTAGCCGCATTGCGCTATGGCCATAACGCTTCAAGTCATTATTTACAGGAACGCGCTAACTGTTTAAAAAAAAGAGCTGAAGAGCAAAAAACAACAATACAAGCTCTTCTCCCTCCTGCCGATTGTTATCAACTGATGCTCACCTGCGAAGCCTTAGCTCCAATCCTGCAAAATCGACAATTAGCCCCGCCTAACCATTTACTCTCGCTTTTCGCAGAGGTGAGCAATTTCAGAGATATGGCTTTGGAGTTGGATATTCTCTATGCAAATCGCTACAGCGATAATATGTTCACTTTTTTGCTCGTTATTGCTTCTGTTAGCAAAGACTTAATAACTTGGTTCATGCAAGCGGGGATGAGTAGGGAATTTTTTAAAAATAGAACCTATAAGGACAATTACTTAAGAACGATGCAATTTTATTTAATTTCGCTCGTTGCGGATAATCTCATTAGCGAATCGGTGAAAAGCTATTATCTGCAAGAATTAGCAACCTATCACCCTAAAAGCGTTTTGGCGGCACAATTAATTTCACCGCCCCTTAAAGAAGAGGGCAAAGCGGTGGTTCGTTATCATGCTGTTCCTCTTGCAAGAGTAATTACAGATAAGCTCCTTCCCCTTTTTCAAATGCACAGCAACCTTAAAGTAAAAAAGAACTTAGATGAGGAAGAAGCTAAACTTAAAGATTTTTGTGAATTTTTTGATAAACACATACCCCAATACTTGGCACATGGACGTCTATTTAATGTTCTCATCAATGAGCGTGAGGATCCTTATTTTATCGCCGCTATGTTACATACTATACTCAATGAAGCGCTGGTTTATTTTGGTCTAGACAACAGTTCCTTTGCCGAAAAAATACACGAGACGATGCAAGACATTAAATCCACTTTAGACTATCTCGGTGGAAAGCATCAAACCGCACTTCAACCGACTTCAATGGGTTTTACAGCGACCTTATCACAACAGCTAGAGAGTTATGCCGCCACTGCTAACGTTGCCAATGTGGTCAAGTTAAAACTATTGCCTAAATTTGCCGCCACACCCTCTGAATACCATCTTCCACACCAGAAAGAAACAAGTTTAGCTACAAAAGCCCTATATGGAGGTGCTGCTTTAGTCGAGGTGGCCCACTTTAGTCTGCCTCTTATCGTTCTAGCAACGGGAGTTGGACTCCCAGCACTTTTAGGGGGCGGGGCTTTGGTTCAAGGAGTGCGTATGGCATTAGAAAATACTCATCCTTATGCGGAGGCAGCTGAGCATCTCTTTGAGCAAAATATGGTCATTAATATGATCCCACAATTAGCCCATATCCATCATTCCGTTCATGAAGCCGGCATATTCTCTCACGAGCATCAGGAAGAACGTCATCAATTAATTGAGGCAAGCGTGCTTTCTGAACTTAATCATCTAGTTAGCAACGCCTCACCTATTCATCGAGACGCGTTCTCAATGCTGGTTCGCCATTGGGATATGGTTTACCAACCTATTACCAAAGAACTAGATGAGGTAAGTAATACTCTCTTAGCAACGCTACTGGTGGAGCTTTTTTTACGCGGACTTAGTGTGCGCTCTTCAGTCGAAAAACTAAGTCATTCTCCCAAAAGAAAGCTCCCTCAAACCATTGATGAGTTCATTGAGTTTGTGGAAGAAACTATTTGGTGCTATAGCTGTCCTATGTTCACTGATGACACACTATTAGTCACTAAAAATTTGGAAAAATCTTTCTCAGCCCTTAGTGTGATTTTTCCTAGTCACCTCTATGCGATGTATAATGGGCAAATGCTTTCTATCGCTATTTCAACTCACGCACGCCCTGCCAAAACCTTGTATCAGCCCTGCAAGGTTGCTCGAAATGCATCCGTTTATGAAATAAAAATTTTAAACAGGCAATTATCAGGAGAGACTCAGAGAAATGAGCTTGCGTTGCAGTACGCCTTGGAAGAAGAACGCCTAAGTATCCGAGAATCCTCCGACCTGTTGACCATTACCTACGCCAAAATAAACTCGCTCGATGAAAAGATTTCTGTATTAATAAGCAAAGACAGCTTGCAAGGACTCATAAATAAAGTAAATTGCTGTAAAGATCATTATTATTTACTGCTCTCAAACTTAGAGCGATTCACAAAAGTCGCAGGCGAGAAGGTTCAGCAATTTCAACGGCAACTCATTACTCTAAATACTATCCTCAGTCTTGCCATAGACCAATTTGACGATAAGGAATTGACCCATCTTACCTTTTTAAAAGGTAGATTACTGACACTTGATTTTCTAGACCACCACCATTCAAACGAGCAAGCAATTCAACTTTTTATTGAAAAAGCAAACGCTTTATTAATACTGCTTAATACCGAATACGAGTTACACCTTCCCTTTGTTGATTATCTCCCTCTCGCTCAAAAGAGTAAGGAAGAGTTACTACGTTTAGTGGAAGAAAGCGACAATCATTTTAGATTGGAGAAGAAAGCAGAGGTGCAGACGACTCAAACTCAACCATCCATTTCTTTATCGGCTGCCGCTTTACCCACAAACGGCATATTTTCACAGAATACCTCAACTAATTCGACACCTGCACAAGGGGTCAATACTAAGGAAACAATTGATCGCCAGCAGATGAATGTTTGAAAGCAAAATAATTTCAATGGCTTATCCCATTTATAACAACAATCGCTGCGTCACTGAGGATTTTATCCGGATTTTATCCACAGTGACGCAGCTTACAAGCTGCAAATTTTTTACATAAATTCAATACATTAATCTTTTTTGTACAATGGCGTGCAACGCCATTGTACAAAATAACTCGCAAAAACAACTTGCCTGGGATAAATCACTTTGCTAGGATTTTATTAACACAATTGATGAACCAGTGAAACTCTGGCGAAACCGGAAACGGTCTTGTGAATAGCCATCCTCGTTCCCAAATCGTGTGGCAGAACGCTTAGTCGGGAATCCCATAATTGACCTATCTTTATCAGGTTTCGTTTGTAACAAATCGCATGAAAATTTGCGATTTGACCATCACAATACTCGTTTTGTATTGCCCTTAAGCGACAAGGAAATGCTTTCATTTCATTGTCGATCTATTCTTTCATGCAAAGGAGGTAGACCGCCACAGAAAAAATGCTGTAAACAGGTTTTCAAATCATTTTCTTAATCACTGATTTGCCCCTGAACTGAGCCCAGAGGTGTAAACCTAGTACTACCTTGTGTAGAACTGCTCTACCAACACTAAACATTTTCCAGGGCAAATACCATTTCCAAGAGAAACTTCTTATGCGAAAAAGTCAGCTTAGACGAAAAGTCGATAGCTATCTACGTCTAGACCACTGTGGTTCTCCACGAGCAAGAAAACATCGCCATTTCGTGCTCTATCGAGTCATTTATGATTTATTTAAAATCGATTTTGTGCCGGCCAAATGGCACGGACTCACACGCCATCATATTCTAAAGCTAATTCAACATTGGCAAAAACAAAAACTGAAACCAGCTACCATCAGAAAATACATGCATACTCTTCGCAATTTTTTACTAAGCATTGAGCATTCAATTGATGAAATTGACAATAAAAATTTAGGGATTAATCATCAAGAATGCTCTAAAAAAATCAATATCTATTCATCAGAAATAACACAAAAATTCTCTAACTCGATAGCTAAGCTTTTATTTGAATTGCAATTAGAGTTTGGCGTGACTTTAAGTGAATCGATGCGATTAGTGCCTGACATTCATATCAAAGAAAATCACCTCTGGATTACGCGAAATATTGCGACAAATAGCAGAGACAGAATTATCCCCATAAGAAACACTAAACAAACAAAAATCCTTACTAATTTATTAGCGCTATGTAATAATAACCAGGACTTAATTGGAACTTATAATTATCATTTTGTTCGCTGTGCCTATCATTTACAGCTTAAGTCATTAAATCTCTCACCTGGAAAAACTTATCGTAACCACTATGCAAAAACGATGTATTCCGAATTAAGAAAAACACAGTCTAATTATCTGGTTTGCCAAACCATCATGGGAGAAATGGGTATTACTTCGAGAATGACTCTATGGCGATACCTTTATGAGTAACACCAGATTAAGAAGCGCAAAATACTCCATCAACGAGTTAGTCAAAAAAAGCAAGATTCACTCCTATGCCAGCAAAGCCGACACACGCCATATGCTATTTCGCTGTATTAAAGACTTACACCAGCTAGGCTATATACTAAGCCATGTTAAAGGACTTAAGCCTAAACATATTTATGCCTTAGTCGAACATTGGCAATCGCAAGGCAAAAATCCAGCAACAATCAAAAATTATATGGCTAAACTGCGCAATCTAGCTTCCATACTGGATAATCCCAAATTGGTTAAACCTGATAACGCAGCCTATGGTATCGAGAATAGAACTTACATACCCACAACAAATAAAGCAATTCACCAAATTGATCTATCCAAATGCACTGATCCTTATATTCAATTATCCCTTGAGGGTCAATTGTTATTGGGCTTACGCCGTGAAGAATCGATGAAATTCGTTGTCAGTGAAGCAATTCACGGAGATACAATAACCATTAAACCCAACTGGACTAAAGGAGGAATTGGTCGAAGTTTTAAATTAACTAATGACAAACAATGGCAATGGGTGAACAAAGTACACAATCTAGTGCAACCAGGAGAATCATTAATTCCACAAAATAGAACCTACAAACAGCACCTAAGTCATTACCAAGCTCAAGCAAAAATTATGGGTGTTAGCAAACTACATGGGCTTCGTCACGCTTATGCTCAACAGCGTTATCGAGAATTGACCAAGTTATTTGATCCAAGAAAGCAAGGATTTATGTGTCCATTTGAAGGCGGAAAAAAATATCATGAAATGGATCCCATTGAAAAAAACATTGATCGCAGGGCACGACAAATTATTAGTTTTCAATTGGGTCATTCGCGTTTGGGAATTGTGAAAATTTACATTGGCTAAATGAAATGAATTTAAAAATATCAGGCGAGCAGATGCTTTTAAAATTTTTACATAGAAAATCTTTTGCTCAAACCATAGTTAACACAAATTCCATCCTTTATGCACAAGTTATTGTCAATAAGTTAGTATTTTTTTATTTCAGTTGTAATCTTTAGCAGTAGTTAAAATATCCAATCATTGTCGATGGTAAAAAATAAAGATAGAATTGAGGCGAGGTAGAAAATAATTGATGAAAATTTAATCAAATAAACCCATTTTTATTTTCCTTATCACTTTTTCAGAGTGACTCATGAAATTAGGAGGTCCGAACAATGAAAATTAGAAGACTTTTAATGTGTTTTCTTATAGCTTTACTGACTTGCACTGCAATGCAAGTTCACTGCATACTGTGATTGAACTTAGGTCCACTCAGCAAAACACTAGAGACGCAAAAACAGAATTCTTTATAGTAAATAATACCGCTGAGTCTATCTGGATCTTAGCAAATGGAGATAAGAGTTTGATCATAACTGGCATGACTCTCCGTTTATATAGCAATGAGGTAGAGGTTCCCGAATTGCGTATCAAAATGTCAAGAGACCTTTCTTTCTCTGAACCTTTCTTCGACCAATTAGTTCCTAATCACACAAAACTCTGGGTAGGTGACTATCTCCCTAAAAAATCCTAGCCCCTTAAAAAGAGGAAATGATGTCAGGCAAGTAATTTCATTGTTTTAAGAGATTTGCAAGATTAAACCTGATAACTCATATGAATTCTTTGTAAGCGGTTAGCCAACCACCTCCTTTTTCATTTAAATGTCTAATGGAATACTGCTGCAGAGTGAGAAACGGGAGTATTCAATGGTATCGACGGTTAAAAAGAAGCATTCGTTTTGGAATGACCACATACAAAGATGGGAAGAAAGTGGGTTAAGCCAGCCTGCGTATTGTGAAACCCATGGAATAAAGTTATCGACTTTTTCGTACTACCGGTATATTTATTTAAAATCACAGCAGCGCTCATCACCGGTTGGTTTTGTCTCGATTAAGCCGAAGGTAGAGAATGCTCCACTGTCAGTTAATTCACTTCAACTCCTATTACCGAATGGCATTCGTGTAATGGTAGCTCCAGAAGTACCTGAGCACCTGTTAAAGATGGTTTTAACTATAGCGGGACAAACACCATGTTAAGGTTGTCTGAGTCGACAAAAATATACGTTGCCGACAAGCCTGTGGACATGCGTAAGGCGATTAACAGTTTAGCAGCATTGGTTTGCGATTTTTTTAAAACGCCAGTAAATGACGGCTCGGTTTATGTCTTCTATAATCGTGATTTCGACCGAGTAAAATGTCTCTTTTGGGATAAGAATGGTTTTGTTCTTTATCATAAACGATTAGAGCGAGGTCGGTTTAAGTTTGGGAAGAATATAGCTGTTTCTTATTCAATTACCCAACATCAGCTGGATTGGTTACTGGCGGGTCTTGATTTTAGGTTAATGTCAGAGTTTCCTAGGTTAGATTTCACTCATTATTTTTGAAGCAAATTGCTTGGTTTTATTAAAAATTGTTATGGTTTTTGATATAATTTACGCATATAAAACAATAAGTTATTAAGAAAATCCCAGAAATTTCCGACTTATCTATCAATCAATTACAAGAAGAAAACGCACGGCTTTTGGCATTAATTAGTCAACAAGAAAATACAATTGTGCAACAGAAACTCTCAATTGAGAATCTTCAGCATCAACTTCATTTATTTCGTGCTGCTCGCTATGGTCGCAAAAGTGAGAAAGGCGTGGTGAATGAACAACTTGTCCTGCAATTTGATGAAGCGGCAGCGGTTTTAGAAATAGAAGAAACCAAAACTAAGCCTCAAACGGAAACAATTATTTATACTCGGAATAAAAAAGGTACCGGACGTAAAGCATTACCAAAGTCACTTCCCTACATGGAAAACGTTTATGATTTAACCGACGAAGAAAAACAATGTGCTTGTGGCTGCCAGCTAACCCACATCTCTGATGAAATCACAGAGCAATTAGACGTGGTTCCGCAAATGACCTTTCGTGTTGTTCACATTCGTAAAAAATATGCCTGCAAAGCCTGTGAAGAAACCATTCGTTTGGCTAAATTCCCCAAACAACCTATTGATAAAGCCATCGCCTCAGCAGGTCTTTTAGCCGCAGTTATTGATAGTAAATTTAATCGTCATATGCCACTTTATCGTCAAGAGGCAATGTTTCATGAAGCAGGGCTTTCGGTTACCCGAGGCACTCTTAGTAACTGGCTGATTCATTCGGCCAAATTACTAACTCCGCTGGTCAAATTGCTGGAAGCGACTATTCAAGATTATGACGTGGCTTATGTGGATGAACTCTGTAGGGGACAAAAAATCACGTTACCCCCTTTGACATCGAATTAAAATCTAGAAAACCAGCCACTGTTTGTAAGCCTGTAGAACAAGATTGTCGTGCATTGAGTGCGACATCCCGAATTAAATCCAGGCCATACCGGAAAAAGCTGATGGCTTTTCTACCGTGTTTCATAATTTTTATGGGCTTCTGCTTATGTAACCACTGCCCAGCTTTGTAAGCCCAACAAAAGCCAATGGCAAGCAGAGCGATAAGCTTTGCAATACGCTCAGGCTTTGTAACATGGGTATCCTCAAAATTAAACCCACGTGATTTGAGGCAAGAGAATAGTGTTTGTCGGGTAAAGAACTGGCGCGGTATCTCTTTCGGACCCGTTTCCAGTGCCTCCCCTTGAGAACTGCTCGTGATGTTTTCCATCAAGCAGCTCACCCAGTAGTTTTCTTCAAAAGGGTTATGTGTCCTGTTGAGTTGGCAGCCACTTTCATGCTCCTTTACCTAGCCCGGGTAGTGGGTGGATTTTCCAGTCCCAATATAACCCAAGAACATCGTATAGGTATTCACTACTCCATCTCCGCCACCCAACACTCGTCTTTCTTCTGCGTTTACGTCGTGTGAGCATCGTGCGTATCTTCATTTCTAGATATTCTCGCACCTCGCTAAATGCACGGCTAGAGTTGCCCACTCGAAAATAAGTGACCCATCCACCGACTATGGCATTGAGTTCCTCGATAATGACCTTGGCTGGAGCGGCTCCTCCGGCTTTGATTGTATCGCGTATCTTTGCTTTTACGGCTTTACGAGCTTTCTTCTTTGGAGTTATTAACACTAACGGCCCATTGTTATTGCGCTTTTGCACACGACGCAAGTCGAATCCCAAGAACCCGAATGCCTCACCCTTCAGCAGATTGACCACCTTAGTTTTCTCCGTGTTCAATTCAACACCCAGAGGTGCAATTTGTTCTTGGAGTCGCTGCAGTGCTCGCTTTTCCCATCCTTGTTTGCTGTGGTGCCCACTTACCGTTATCACAATATCATCGGCAAAACGGTGGTAATTTATTGAGTCATAGGAGCCACTCGCTGTTTTCTTTCTTATTGCGTCAAAAGCCCAGTCCAGAGTGTTCAGGTAGATGTTGCCTGCCAGCGGACTGAATGGTCCGCCTTGTTGAACACCGACTTTCCCGTTTGTTTTGAGGATCTGCTTTATCAGTCTCATTACATCCGGATCGTCTACTCTTTTAGCAATTTTATCCAACAATACTGAGTGCCGTATCGTGTCAAAGTACCGTGATAAATCGACATCGATTACAGTTGTCATACGCCTTAATATACTTCGTCTTACTTCAGCTAATGCTCTGTGTTGTGAGCGCTTGGGTCGAAATCCATAGGAGTTTTGGCAAAAATCCGCTTCAAATATGGCCTCAAGTAGCAGTTTTAATGCGCCTTGGACCACGCGATCACGAATGCAAGGGATCTGTAAAATCCTTGTTTTACCATTATCTTTAGGGATCTCCACCCGCCGGTTCTGCATGGGTTTGTACTTACCACTTGTTAGCTCTTCCTGTAACTCCCTTAGGAATTTCACCCTTCCATAGGTTTCGATATCTTCGAACTTCTGATTATCGATACCGGGAGCACCTCCATTTTGCTTTGCTATGCGGTAAGCCTCGCTGAGGGTTTCTATCTTTGTCATGTGCACAAAGATACCCCAGAAACGATGGTGTTTATCAGACTTCGCCTTTTGATATATTCGTCGCCGCAGATCCTGCAGACTAACTGGCACTTTTATCATGATACCACTGCCTCACTTTAACTAACGAATTATCTACCGGTCTGGGACCTTCCCTCCGAATGCGTTTTGCTGCACATTCATCATCAGTACTACGACCCAATCCGCCACCCTCGCGCCTACCGCTACATTTCCCATTCAAGGTTATAATACCGACCTCCTCGGCGGATTTCTCCACCGGGCACGTAGGGCTTCTCCAGTATCCCACCACATCTTTTGCACCATGCAATCGCTGATACCCCGCCGGTGAGAACTGACTGTGTCGGACTCGTTTCAGCCAGTTCTTGATGCTTTCGCACGTTATAGACCGTCTCAGCCACCGGATTTCGTGTAACGAGGCTACATCTACGTTCACATTACATTACAGCCTGGTGCATTGCGCATATTCCTTTCTGAATATGTTGTCGGAGGGCTCCATCGTCTTGCTCTCGCTCCACGATGCCTCCCTAGCTACGAGGCTTGAGCCTTTTACCTCGGTCGGACTTTCACCGACTAGATGCAGTGTCCTTAACCTGGACACGCCTATCTCCCATCGTTTGCCATATAAGGTGACAGGCAAGTCGTGAGCTGAATCAGTGGCTAGAATGAGTAGTTCACCATTGTGCAAACGCAGTGCGCTCAAATGTATTTTTTGATCCCAGAGTTTGCGAGCACCCTGTAAAACCCTTTGTTCACCTGGTTTCAATCCATAAAAAAGAGCATCCACATTTACAGGCAGTCCAAGGCTGTTTGTGGCCTGCGTATTGCTTTTGATGCGGATGCAAAACGCGATTTTTTCTTTTCGTAACCAGGAAAACCATTCTTTCCCCACAAATTCCCGATCAGCTAGTAGGCAGGCTATACGTTCCTTGCCAAATTGTTTTATAAACCGGTTCATCAAATCCATACGTTCTGTGGTGTTGCTGTTGCCACGTTTGGGTAACAATTCCCACCGCAGCGGAAGAGCTATTCCAAGGTAGACAACAGAAAGCATCAAAATATTGATATCCTGTTTTCCCCATCGCCAGTTGGTCCTGTCTATCGCAAGAAACAAAGGTGTCTGGCCCAAGTCAAAAAAAGTGATCACCCATCCTGCAAGCATCGCAAACGATATCGTGAATTCCCGAAAAAATCGCCTAATCCGCTTGTGGCGTGAAGCAAGGCTGGCATCGCTTTCAAAACCACACGCCAGCTCTTTCAAATTGACTGTCCTGACTTTAAACAACGACACCAGCATGCACGTAAAACAAACCATCCGTGCCTTGTTCCAGCCAAAATATCCGTTTAACATAACACTCAGCTCATTGATATCCATAGCTCTCCGCCTCTTCCTTGTCGGGAAAAATGCGGGAATTGTCTATCAATCAATGAGCTACTTCAAATTTTTGTCCCCTACAGAGGTGGATGAAACACCCCTGCAGGTGTTAAAAGAAAAAGGACGATTACCTACGCAACAATCGTATATGTGGCTATTCATTGGCGGCCCTCCCGAAAAACGTGCCTTTGTTTATCGGTACCATCAAAGCCGTGCGCATCAAATTCCTTTGGATTTCTTTGGCGATTTTAAAGGGTATGTTCATGCTGACTGTTATAAGGCTTACATCACTTTAGGGGAGCTCCCCTTCATTCAACATGTTGCTTGTCTTGCTCATGCCAGAAGATATTTTGTTGACGTGGTTAAAACCACTAAAAAAGAAGGACTCGCCCATCAAGTCGTTAAACTGATTGCTAAACTTTACCAACTTGAGAAAAAACTAAAAGATGAAAATGCTGCTTTCGATTCTATTTTTAAACAACGAAACGAATTAGCAAAGCCTATCCTTGCCGAATTAAAAGCATTATTAGATGAATCTCAATTAAAAATCTTACCCAAAAGCCCATTGGGCAAAGCCGTATTTTATACATTAACTCATTGGAATTCCCTTTGTCGCTATCTTGAAGATGGGCGACTTGAAATCGACAATAACCGAACTGAGCGATCGATCAAACCCTTTGTTATTGGCCGCAAAAACTGGCTCTTCCATGGTAATGACATTGGGGCTAACGCAGGCAGCATCCTCTTTTCTCTTATCGAAACTTGTAAGCAACATCAGGTTGACCCTTTCGCTTGGCTTAAATATGCCCTTAATAATATTCATAATGCCCATACCATAGAGCAGCTCGAGTTGCTTCTTCCATTTAATGTTAGCCCAGACCAATTAGAGAGTATGCGAAATATACCTAAGCTCTTTTTTCCCAACAAGGAGGCAGTTAATTAACCGCATACAATTCTTTCCTTTGCGAAAGGATTATCAAAAGGAAACAAAAGCGCAAATTTGAAAACTGGCAAGCTTAATATCGATTTCGCGTAAAATGATTGGAGTAACTCACAATGGAAATTATCAGAGTCAACTTCGAAGGAACTCTAAGGCTGGAAAAAATGGGAAGTGTGTTAAGCTAATCCCTTCCAAACCATTGAACATCGATTAATCAAATTCGGGATTAAAGCTGCTCATGAATAAGACATGAATAAGAGTTGACCGCGAAGAAATTCACCAGGAACGTAAAATAAAGTAGCAATAGCTCACTCAAAAATAAAGTTGGGGAGCAACTTACACATGAGTTAATAAAATAACTCAAAGTCAAGACTACTTTTTTCTTTTTTATTTGATAAGATACTGTTCCAATTTCTATTTCCTCCACTTTTTCTTGCCTGTGGATATTTTTCTTTTATTGCTGTTGGTTAATTCTATTAGTAAAGCTCTTTTTGGTTAAAAATGCAGCAATAACAAAGCATTAAAACTATGTGTTAATAATCAGCAAAGAAATAAATTATCCACAACTTTTGTGAATAACCTTGTTAATAGCTTATCTAATTCCTTGTTCTACCAAGATTTAAAAGATTGCTTATTAATTTAGCAAGATTAATTTACTTTATTAAATTATAGGCAGCTAAAATAGTTCTGATGCTATTTCAAATCGTATCATTTAATAACAAACTGGAGACCCTATTGATTTACCTTTTTACCTTGTTATACTGAGAAGAACACAACTGATGAGCCAGTGAAATCTGGTGAAACCGGAAACGGTCTTGTGAATAGCCACCCTCGTTCCTAAATCTTGTGGCAGAACGTTTAGTCAGGAATCCTTAGTAGCTTACTAGCCATCAATTCTGATGGAACTCTATTAAAACAATTTTGTTTTAAACCCGTTTTTGAATTCGTTGCTGTCTAGGCAATCCCTTTTGTTTTTTGTTCTTTAACAATTTGGGTTATTCAATAACTATGGAGTTAGTGAGTTGCGTGTGCTAGTGCTGAAGTGATAGTCAGCATTAGCGACTGTTTCTTCAGTTTCGTAAGGAGAAATAGCCGTGCGTATACAAATCGATAGTTTAAAGTATGCTAAGATGTTAAAAGCCAGAGGGTTTCCAACCAGGCCAGCAGAAGCATTGGTGTCTGTCCTGACTGAGGTTGAAATTCAGAATGTGTATAGCATCAGTGAGGTGAATAGTATGTTGAGTGAGTCTATCAAAGGAGTGTTTGACGAGCATGAGAAAGCACTTAAAGAGGTATTTGATGAGCAAGAAAAGGCACTTGCAAATCAGCGCCGAGAATTTGATGCTCACCATAGCGCACTAAAAGCAGAGCTAAAAGAAGGTCGCGACCGTAGTGATCGCGTCTATGAAAATCTGATGGGTGAAATTGCAACTAGTCGTCGTTGGGCTATTGCGACAATCATTACCGTTGGATTTTCAATAGCAACTTATCTTGCAGCTCTTTTTCGCCTTGGTCATTAATCGTTAAGATTAAGACTAACTTAACCCACGGGGAAAATATCTTTTCCCTTGGGAGCAAGTATTTCCCCTTTCTTTTTTGGAGAAATAATGCAGCAGAAATCAATTTGCCTCGAAAGCTTGCAAAATGACTGCAAAGTCGATTTCGCTTTTTTTGACTTGTTTAAAAGCATTAGGGAACTTTACGAAAACGATAAGTTAACCCCTGAAGAAATAAGCAATCTAGAATTAGCGAGAAAAAATCTACGCCTCATTATTGCAAAACACCTCAAAGGCTCTTCTCAATTAGCCTAAAAACGGTTTGAATGCTCTTCTTCAAACGCGCTGTACTGTTGTTATCACCGCCTAGCGGATATTTTCCGCGAAGCGAAATTTATCCATTAGGCATTTTATTTAAAACTTAATGGAGAAATTAAATGGCAGCATTAAATCGCATTCAGCTTTTAGGTTTTGTTGGACAAGAGCCCAAGGTGCTCACCACCAAAGAAGGGCAGCCGATTGCCTTTGCTTCTTTAGCCACTAATGAGCCTTTTTTCAAAAATAATCAACGTGAAGTCATCACTGAATGGCATAACTTGGTCTTTTTTGGAAGATTAGCGAATGTCACTTCACTTTTGAAGAAAGGGAGTTATGTGTTTATTGAAGGGAGGCTGCGTACGCAACATTGGATTGATAAAGCGGGGGTTGAGCGTTATTCAACAAACATTGTGGTGAAAACCATGCAATTGTTGGATAGGACTAAACCCACCGAAATACCAGAGACAACGCTTTCAGTTGCCGACGAGTATTTGTCTTATATCAAATCGATGATAGAACAAAACACAACGAGTTATTAACTATCACCCGCAGGGGAGCAAATCCCCTGCGGATTTGTTCTCCTTCCTTTATGGAGAATAAAAAATGACCGATGTAGCTACAGAAAATATGGATCAATCAGCTAATCCATCGATGAATAATTATCAGTGGTTTGCGGTGGCAACTTTTTTAAGTGAATGGCCTACACTGTCCTATGAGTCATTAATTGCCTATCTTAATCAGGAGGATGCTCGAGAGCATGAGGAATTAGTCGTTTGGGAGCCGTTTAACAATTATGCACTAAGTGAAAATTGCGGAAATTATCGAAAATTTTCATAGCAACTTAATTGCAATGCTTACTCTACGAGATCCTTTATTAGATTAATTCATCAAGTTAACCAGCCAACCCTACCGGGACAAAGTTCCCGATTAGGGAACTTGTTCCTCCTCTTAAGGAGCAACAATGATCAAAGAAGCATTTAACGTTCAACGTGTTCAACAAAATCTGGATGCTATTGCTGAGCTTCACAAAAAAAATCCTAATCTGGAAATACTTAAACACTACACGGGTTGGGGTGGTCTGCGAGAGGCTGTCTATACTCCAGATGTTTATCGTGTGTTAAAAAAGTCCTTGTCAGAACAAGCTATCATCAGTATTAAAAAAACCTTAACCAGTGCTTATTATACACCGCCTGAGTTAGTTCAGTTTATTTATGATTGTTTGGCCTTGCTCGATAAGTCTTTCCATACGGTATTAGAACCCAGTGCAGGTCATGGCCTCTTTTTTGAGTTAATGCCTGCATTGCTTAAGAAAGGAAAAACCTTTGCTGTTGAATTAGATGACGTCAGTTGCCGGTTGCTTAGTGCTTTATACCCTGATGTGCAATTACATCAAGGTGGATTTGAACATTACCAACCACAAATGACCTTTGATTTAATCATCGGCAATCCACCTTATGGACGTGAGCGAGTGATGGATGAAAAGCATACCGACATAGCATCTTTACGCATTCACCATTATTTTGTGGCTAAGTGCATGCGGTTTTTAGCACCAGGAGGCATTCTTGCTATGGTCTTGCCACGTTATTTCTTAGATAATCGTCAAGAGCATGCAAGAGAAATAATTCATCAAGAAGGTGGTTCGCTATTAGCTGCCTATCGCCTACCAGATAATCTCTTTGCTGATGCAAAAGTCACTGTGGATATGGTTTTCTTAATCAAAGAAAAGCGCGAGACAGACTGGCTATACGTTGATAAAATCCAAGTCGACCATGAAATAAGCAGTATCAACCGTTATTTTTTGCTTAATCCTTCCCATGTGATTGGTGATTTGCATATGGTGGAAGCCTATGGGCGACCTGAACTCACTTGCCATCAAACAGAGAAAGGAAATACCCTTTCCTTATTGAGGCAACAGTTGACTCATTTTCCACCAAAAAAACTGCCAACCATTGAAGAATGGAAATCCTTATTAAAGCATCGGCTTGCTGCAATTGATAATCAAATCCTCGAGTTATCGTGGAGGAAAAAGCAATTAATGCAAGCACAATGTGATTTGCAACTCATGGAAAGGCAGTTTTTGTTGCAATGTGCAGAGAAAATAAATTGCGATACGCTTACTTAAAACTGAATAATTAAGTGTAAAGTTATTGGATAAACCAAATCTCTCACTTAAACACCGATGCTTTTCTCATCGGTGTTTTTTATTGTTACTACCATCTACTGCCTTTCAACTGATTAAAAATACGCTCAGCGTCTTTTTTGTAATCTATAATTTCTGGATTTCTAACGATTGTATAATAAAGCGCCTCAATAAAATCATCGTAATATTGAGGAAATTTAAGCGCACTAAAACTTATCACCGCAGACCCAATCATTTCTGCAGTAGAAAGTGCAATTAGCAATTTATTCTGTTGTCTCTCGCGGAAGTTTCCTATTTTTTGCTCGATAAAATTATCTAAGTACCGCTGATAAACAGACAACAATGCTCCGTCTGCAAGGATTGCTGTGTAGCCTAAGCCAATTAAAGTCCTTAGATTTCGGAGATAATCGATAAAAAATGGTGAGTTATGATGAATGTAATAGTCAAACGATGCTTCAAAAAGATTTGCAAGTATAGCAATATCATTGCGTGAAAGCGGATGAACGGTTAATCTTATATTACCCATTTTAGCCTCTGATCCAGGTTTAAGTGGTAGCGCCATTGTGTTGTGTTTGCTGCACTCCGGTGGCGCGCTTATTTTTTGAGATGCGGATTACGTTTATAACCTCCTTAATTATTTATAAACTTGACTTCCTTAAAAATCAGAAACATATTCGTCAATAAATTATTGGAAGTCAACGGATTAAAAGCTTAATTGGAATTGTAAAACTTAGCTTGAGTCTATGAAGTGAGGCTGTCTGCAGTATGCTCGTTGATTTTATGGATACCAAATTTTTGCTTGATAATAGATTGTAATATCGTTGCGATTTATTTCAAGTGTGCAGTAATTTATCATCGAAAGAGACAGTCTCGTTTTCATGGATAATACAATGAATATGTATAGTCCAAAATTGAGCAAAATAGAAACCCGAGTTAAACAACCCAAGATCAATATTGAATGTATGTTCTTACCGACCGAGGTAGGAAAAAGTTAAAAATTGGTTCATCAGACATACAGAAGCACAAATATTAACCAGAAAAACCTCGCGTGAGATTTGCGTATTTGAGTACGACATAGTACGCCATAATAGGATATTTGCAGTGGTTGTTATGCAGCAAAATTGTTAATATAATCAAGATATTACTTTTGATGTCGATGGCTCATAATCCGTTGGTCCTAGGTTCAAGTCCTAGTGGGCCCACCAATTTAAACGTTTAAAATCAATAAGTTACAATTGACTATCTCCACCCCCTAAAATCCATTGTGGGGATTTTGTGGGGCACAATCGACACAAACTCATAAACTAATAACCTTACGGTTTGGGTTTGTATCTCTTTCTTTTCTATTATTTGGATTGCGAAGCAACGTAAGCACCACCCCACTTTGCTGCTTTTCGCAAACCTTATTTCCAGCTTCATATAGATTCTGCAATTCAGCTGATGAATAGTGTGTGGTGATACGACCTGATCGATGTCCTAACAGGTCTTGTCTATCCTCAAAACTCACTCCAACAGAACGTAATCGCCTGCCAAAAGTATGTTTCAGATCATGAACACGCACAAAATCTAAACCAGCTTTCTTACGAGCCTCTTTCCAACCTGTATTATTCATACGGGTTATCGGATTGCCTTTGAAGGTAAACACAAACTGTTCATGCTTCCCTCTCTGTCTTTCAACTACCGATTTCGCCGTTTGATTACAGACTACTAAGCGCTCTTCACCATTTTTAACCAATTCAGGAGGGATAATAAACACCATCAAGTGCGACAACTCAGGGATCTTAATTTCCCAATCCCACCGAAGATGACACACTTCACTCTCTCGACATCCAGTATTAACAGCAAATAAAGCCATTTGTTCCAAATGCGGAGGGAGCTCAGCAAAGAGCCGATGTTGCTCATCCCAACTCAACGGATAGGGTTTACGTAAATCATCCTCAGGCAATAATTTGATTTTTGGTGCATTAAGCAACCAAGTCAACCCATATTCATCAATCCACTCTGTTGCAGCTAGATTAGAGATTCGACGAACAATTTTTAAACCATGGTTAATCGTTCTTGTTTTAACCTGATCCTTACGTCGACCATCAATAAACGGCTGCAAAGCACCCATATGAATTGAATCTAAAGGCATTTTACCAATATACTGCACAAGAACTCGTAATCGTCCTGCATCAGAATCAATGCTTCGCTTATGTTGGTTCTCATCCAAAAATTTAATGGCTGCTTCCATAAATGTGCGTTTAGGCCTTACCCCAAACACACTCGCCTGCCTTACTTCTTCGATACGTTTTGCAAAGTACTTTTCTGCTTCTTCGAGGTTGCCCGTACCAGTGCTTTCTCGAATTCTGCATCCAAAGACCGCTTTATCGATATGCCAATACTCCCCTCTTTTAAAGAGACCTGGCGATTTTTTTCGTCCCATTGTTCCAAACTCCTTTGCTTGGTTACCGCAGGACGACCACTACAGTGTATATAATCATCCACCCAGGCATCTAAATCAAGCCGATCAAAAGCTACTCCTTGATTACCAATTGGTATTTCCATGATATTTGGGCGAACTTCTTCATTAAATCTGTGCCTATCCATACCTAAATACCCTGGGGCATCTCTTAGTCGTATTAATCTTGGTAACAAATATTTGCTCATCTCTTTTCCCTGAATTTGGCAATCATCTAATCTTTTTTATCCACTCTTCAATCACATCCTTATGCCAAGCAATAGTTTTTGCACTTAATTTAACTGGCTTGGGAAAATCTCCATTGGTCCACCAGCGCCTTAAAGTCAGCCGATCTTTGCCAATCATTCTTTCCACATCATGGATAAAGAAGAATTGTTGTGTAACAGGATAATCAACAGGTTCGCTCATTGAATAATCTCCATTTCTTTCGTTATTTAAGTTGCAACCGTGCTTTCCATTCGCCTTTGAGCTCCATATCAATAACCGTTGTAAACAGTTTCAATAAATTAATTTCTACCTTACTGTTTTCTTTGGGTAATCGGCTGTGACGATGGATCAATTGCAAGTGAGCAACGGGAGAATTGGATAAATTAGCAATGCGTGAGAGAGAATAATCTGTTGAATCCAGCAAATATTGGATCATTCCCTTGTAAATAGAAATCTTCTGATCGTAAAACATACGATATACTCCTGTAGAAACATATGTATTAAAGTCCAAATAAAAGCAAAATCACCATTAAAGCCATTCTGCGAAACAAATATTAATACGGTATTAAAATTATTATCAATACTGATTTTAAAGAAATTTTTCATATGATATTATTTGAAATTAATTGATATCGTTTGATATGATAATTTTTTTTTCGTAACTCTTTAAAAAAGGATTTTGTGATGAGTAAACAAGACTATCAATCGTTTGCTAAGCGTTTGATTCAAACTTTAAAAGAAAAAGGACATACTGCTTCTCGTTCACCAAATGGCATCTGTATCAAAACGTTGGCAGATTTTACTGGAGCCTCAGAGCAAATCTGTCGTCGATATATCCGTGGCGACGCCCTTCCAGATTATGAAAAAATCAAACAGATAGCCTCTCATCTACAAGTAAGCCCAGGGTGGTTACTCTTTGGGAAAGAGGAGCATGTTCCTATCAAAAAAGAAATAGACGAAACCTTACTTCATTACATATTGAAACAAAGCCATCATCTCTACCCCATTTCCCCCGGGAGTAATGATGATTACGCAGATTTTGTTCTAGGATTAATCAGAGAAATTCAGAGCATTGACACTTCAGAAGACAATTTAATAAAAATCATCGACTTGGCCATTAGTTCTATTTCTTCATACGACGAAAAACGAAAAAAATACAGTAATGCTCTTTAAGAAGTCTTTCGATATGGATGTTAATGAATTTAAAATTAGGCTTCACCCTCGAGCTAAGATCTTTCTTTTTGAGCACTTCGCTACTTTGCGAAAACTCTTTTCAACTGTGCTTGGGCAACAGGAAACAGACTACTTTGCGATTGCTTTAATTAATAAAAGTGGTGTTATATTTTTTTTATCTTCAAAACCCTCTATAGAGCAAAATTTGATTGAAAAAGGACTGTGGCAGTACGATGGTAGTTATCAACCTGAATTCATTTATCAACATGAAGCCAAATTATGGAGTGAGTTTTCGAACAGCGAATATTCTGTATCTTTAAGAAAACATAAACAACAAGAACCTAATTTGGTAGAAGGCATATCAATTCCGATGGAATACGAAAAGTATAGAGCAGTTCTCTCTTTCGGGTTTAAGCGGATAAATCCTAATATCCAAAATAAAGCTCCAATTCTTTGCGCAAGATTATTAGCCATGAGCAAGTATTGTCTAAGAGATATTAGAAGCGCGATACCCTTTCCGGACGAAAAAAAATGCTTAGTATCAGAATCCAAACTCGAATTAATAATTAACAATCAGGTGAATCATGAACACACTACTGGATAAAGATAATCCTATTTTGCGACAAATAGCAGAGCCAGTTGCTGAAACAGAATTTGGAAGTGAATCTCTTAAAAGGCTTGTAGATGAAATGTTTGCTCTCATGGCTGAAAAAGGTGCTGTAGGTGTGGCCGCTCCACAAATAGGAATTAGCAAACGAGTTATTGTATTTAGCAGCAACTATACCAAACGCAGAAAACCAGAGTATCCTATTCCTGATACTGCTTTAATAAACCCGTCATTAAAAATTCTCTCCGAAGAAATTCAAATAGGATATGAAGGATGTCTTAACTGTGGTGAGTGGATGGGAGAGGTTCCTAGAGCCATGGAAATTGAATACTCAGGATTTGACGTGGACGGCAACCGCATTATCAAAAAAGCTTTTGGTCTTGAAGCACGTATTCTTCAACACGAAATTGATCACTTAAATGGATTCTTATTCATTGACCATGTTGAAGATAAAAACTCACTTATTACAAGATCGGAATTATTAAGTAAGGGCTAGTTATATGAAGCATCAAACCCGCATCATCCTGGCAGGTACACTAGGCAACCTAATCGAATCGTTTGATATGGCTATTTGTGGTTTACTCTCGGTTTATATTGCTAAATTCTTGATTGGTGATGCTACTAAGGGTTTATTGCTTGTCTTTTTAACCTTTTTTGCCGGATATTTAGCTAGACCATTAGGCGCAATGGTTATGGGATTATTGTCGGATATCTACGGCAGAAAAATAATTCTAGCCACTTCCATTCTAAGTATGGGTATATCAACTAGCTTAATAGGTCTTGTTCCTTCTAATTCCATCGTAGGAATATCCGCAGTTATAATTTTGCTAATGCTAAGAATCATTCAAAGTTTTTCCTGTGGAGCTGAATATTTAAATTCATCTGCTTATCTTGTTGAAAATGCTGAAGCCTCAAAAAGAGGCTTCTCAGGTAGCTGGGCTTCTTTTGGCACGATGTCAGGAATGCTGATAGCATCATTTGTAGCACTCGGAGTCACCTATTGTACAAATAACCATCCAGAATATGACTGGCTCATTTGGCGCATGCCTTTTATCATTGCACTTTTAGGTTCTTCAATAGGTTTATACATTCGTTTATATATACCTGAGAGCATGGAGTACATCATGTATTATGCTGAAAGACCTAAACCGAAATTTAAAAATTTGCTAACTGAGTCAGCCAACTATATTAAAAATAATAGAATACAATCAGTCTATGCATTTGTTTTAAGCTGTCTTGGCGTTACGACCACTTTTCAGATTTATATCTATGGTCCTATGCAGGCACATCTATATGGAAATTTTTTAGACTATGAAATTCTTGTCTCAAACATTATTTCATTAACTGTGCTACTAACTGTATTTCCCTTAGTAGGAAAGCTATCTGATAAAATAAATCGAGAAAAAATTGTTATTTATGCAAGTGTAGGATTTCTAATTTTTTCC
The DNA here is from genome assembly GCF_900167045.1 of Legionella maceachernii. Lineage (GTDB taxonomy): Bacteria > Pseudomonadota > Gammaproteobacteria > Legionellales > Legionellaceae > Tatlockia > Tatlockia maceachernii. The sequence goes on from NZ_FUXJ01000022.1 coordinate 23,376, forward strand.
CAACCATTTTTTTATACATTATCTGGCAATAACTTATACAAACTAATATTGGGACACTCGTTGATTGCAATACCTGCTGGCGCTTATTACGCTACCGTTCCAGTAATATTGTCTGAAATGTTTCCTATCAAATTACGCTGTACAGTTTTATCAATTCTATATTCTACTGCAGCAAGTTTATCAGCTGGTCTGGCTCCTCTTCTTTCGTTACTAATTGTTACAAAAACGGGAATAGCATCATCGCCATTTATTCTGGTTTTTACTTTAGTAATATGTTCTTTCATATTGATGAACATTAAACATACTCGTAAAAAATATCTCAATTCTCAAACTAGCCAAGTAGCTGATAAGAATGGATTTTATTATTGACCAAAAAATTGCCTAAAAAAGGGATGCAACTTTGATAAAAAACAATTGGCTTCACAGGATAAATTAATCCAAAAAATTATCAAAAACTATTAAACATAATGATTAATGTACTCTTACTTCAAAGGATAAAATAAAATGAGTGGTTTTTCAGAAAGAAATGGATTGATAACAAAGCCATTACAGAAAAATGAAATAAATGATCAGTTAAAAAACAGATTATGGAGTCTAATTTATACTCTTTTTACAAATCAAATAATCCCTGAAATAACAGGCTATGATCATGACCATTGGAGCAAAGAATTTGAGAAAATAACTAAACAATGTTGGGGGGATTTCTTTTTCTTACAAATGGACATGTTTCCTTATGATCCGGATAGATTTATCAAAAGAATTAAATTAGAGTTCTTCAATTTATCTTGGGAAAAAATTTATGACTTACTAGAGTTTTTTGCAAAAAATTTGTCTAATAAGAAATCTTTTATATTTGATTGTAATCAGATTCTTGAACAGGAAAACTCAGCTTATAGATTTGTTGATACAGCAATCGTAGAAATAATAAGCCAAAAAGAAATTGAATCATTAGAGTGCTCTTTAACTAGCCCATACTGGCAAGTTAATGAACATATTAATAAAGCAATTGGCTTTCTATCGAATAGGCTTGCCCCTGATTTTAAAAATTGTGTTAAAGAATCAGTATCAGCTGTTGAAGCTCTTGCAAAGATTATTACTAAAAAACCAAATGGAACCCTTGGTAAATTAGCACAAAATCCAAATTTAAAGCTTCCTAATACATTACAAGAGGCAATTAAGAAAATTTATGGCTTTGCCTCTGATAAAGGCGGTGTTCGACATGCAAACAAAGATGAAGCTGGAGATCTTACATATCATGATGCATTATTTATAGCAATAACCTGCTCTGCGATTATTAACTATATTATTCAACTGCAAAACAAAAATTCATAGATTGATTGATAGCTAGACCACAAAGTTAAAAATATTTAAATTAGGAGCTTTTTATCAAAAATATTGCGTTTTTAATTTTTCATATTTTGCAAAAAATTTTTTCTCTTTATTAAATTTTTTATTAACCCATGATAATAAAATGATTGTTAATAAAGTTCTTCTTATATCAATATATTTTTCATAATTTACGCAATTTACTCGGACATTATTATATTTTTATGATGTTATTTTTTATTAACTTTGTTAATAAAAATTAAAAATAAATCAGGAAGACTGATATGTTTCAACTATTTTTTTATTCCATAAACTTTGCATGTAAATCATAAAAAATATTATACTTTCGAATGCACTATCAATTAATCAATTTTTTTCAATCAATTCAGATATGATTCGTTCTATCCCCACGATTTCACTAGATAATCGATTAATTTGCTCTTGTATACCATTCTCTTCTTTTTGCAAAGTCAAAATATATTCTTTATAGGCTGTAAGTTTATGTAATTCAACCTTTAATTCAATTTTTAATTTATCAAGCTCCTCTTTTTCACATTTTCTTATTTTTTCTTCCCAACAAGGTTCTCGGCTTTTTAAAAATTTTTTAATTGCATCATACTGAGTCCATGTCTCAATAAAGTTAATATTCTCTATAGCATCTCCTAAAATATTAGCAATTGCTTCCCGCTCTTCTTTAGGACAGCAAATAATTTCAATATCATTATAATCGAACTCAAAATCGCCTAAATTTCCATACCTCCATTCACGCTCCCACATGAACCCCTGTTTTTCCTCATTCTCTAATAAGGGAAAAATTAGAGGCTTAATAAGTAAAATCAATTCATTTGCCAGCCGAGGGCCATTATTTCTATCCCTCTCCTCAGGATCTGAAGGCAAACTATTCTCTAATTCTTTCATTTTAGCGATGATAGCGCTATCCACATATAAAACTGGTCTAACATTTTTGTTTACCAATTTCTCTTTGGAGAATCCAATGCCAAAACGCCAATCTTTTTGCCACCGGTGATAGGATAAATATCTAAAAGCATCGAGGGCAAAAAGTGGAGTCTCTGTAAAACAAACTATTGCTTGGTCATACCATTTACTTTTACTGACTTCTGGTAAAGCGGCCTTTAAAAGCCCTTTATTTTTCTTTGGACCCTTTAAAATATTTAATATCTCATTCCTTCCTGTAATATGTGTTAGATATGGGGACATATCTGCTTTTTCTAAAGAGGTTAATCTGAAGCAAGGAGTCTCTATTTGATATTCTTTCCAATATATACTTTTATCAAAAGGTGGTAGAGTCAAAATACCCTCCTTTCCAATAGAGAATTACAATACAGGCAATATTTAGTATAAAAGAAAATTTAAATAATAATGAATTTTTAATTATTTAATATTAGAACAATCTGGTCTAAAAATTCTCCTCTAGGATTATCTGTCAAACACAGCAACCAAGATGCTGCAACTCGTAACTCCCGTGACAAAATCTTAGCCTCCGCTGGCCCAGGACATCGAGTGCCCTGTTCCCAATTTCCAATCCTAGCAGCACCTAACCCTGTTCTCTCAGCCAGGACCTTAATTGTTAATTCATTTGCTTTTCTAGCTTGAGTAATCCTACTACCAATAATTTTTTTCAAGTTCATTTAGGTTCATTTAGGTTCAATTGATATCAGTTGGAATATACCCCATTGACACTAAAAAGTGCTTATTTACAATGGGTTATTAAGAACACATTTCGTGTTATTGATTGATACTAATTGATACTGTTTGATATTGCAATAGCTGATTTTTTAGTCAGCTTACCTAGGATGAATTAGATAATGGGATTTTTGTTTTTTAATACTTGTGAATTATCGGCATTAATAGGATTGCCCTATATTCAGCAATCAGCATACCTGCTGGGAATTCGTCCTTACATGGATCGTGAAACGTTTTTAGTGGGTGTTAAACGAAGAATTAGCTATCAATCTTTATCTGAAATCTTGTATGTGGAACCACATCAGGGGTTTGAATACTCTGGAAGTCCAAGTCGACAACAACTTCGTCGAATCATATATGCTTTAGAAAGAGCGGGACTTGTTGAGATTCAGTCTTTTGGAAAACAACTTATTTTAAAATGTCTTTTAGCTAATTCGGATTTGTCTGCTCAAAATAAACCCGACACAAACCCGACACATCAACCCAACACAAACCAGACCGCTAAAAGTACTTCTAAATCATCAGGTTACGGTAAAAATTACCAAAAACCCAACACGGTACAAAACATTAAACCCGACATACCTCATAACTCCAAAGATATGTATGTGTGTGTGCAGCAACAATTTCAAAAATTTTGGTCTCTTTATCCACAGAAGCAAGATGAGACCAGAGCATATCAGGAGTTATTTAAGTTACGCCCTGACGATGATTTGTTTTCTCAGATAATTGATGCCCTTAAAGCCCAAATTCAAAACCGAGAAGAAATAGAAATCGCTGGAGAGTGGGTTCCGAAATGGAAATTTCCCGCTAATTGGTTAGCCCAAAAATGTTGGAACGATGAATTATTACCCTTAAGAACTCAGGAGCAATCGAATGCACACCATCAAACAAGTTCTCGCAGAAAATCAGCAGCAGATATCCTCGCTGAATCCTGCAAAGACGCAAGCTTCAGCTTCGACTTTGAAGACGACCCTATCCCAGAAATCGGAAGCAACGTCATTCAATTCGGGACAACCACCCGTAAGCGATAAGCGTATTGATACTCTCTTTGCACGCTTCAATGCTATATACGGGTACTTATGGCTATCTGCATATAACAACGCAAAAGTACTCGATATTGCAAGACTGGAATGGTCTGACAGTTTACAAGAATTTGATAATCAAGTTTTGAAACTTGCTTTGGAAAAAACTAAAAAAATTCAGCATTTTCCCCCTTCACTACCTCTTTTCTATGAATACTGCTTGACCATCAAAAAGAGCATCCAAGCTCGTCAAGACGCATTACAAAAGAAAAAGGAAATGCATACCCCCACCGATCCCAAAATCGTCCAACTCCATATCAACAAAATGAAAGAAAGCCTTTTAAGTAACTCTAAGGAAAAACAATCATGCTGACTGTAATTCGTCGTATTGGTGAGGAAATTTACATTGATAGGGGAAAAATCAAAATCCTGCTGATCTCTGAAAATGAAGGTCTTATCAAAATTGGGATAGAAGCCCCAAAGCATGTTGATGTGGAGCGCAAAGAACTCTTCATTCGTAAAGCTGTGGAACGACATGCTCTGGCTCAAGAGATACGAAATAAGACTAAAGATATGCAAAATTCTAGAGGTGATCATGATTAGAAAAACAGTAATAAGTTGTTTAGTCTTATGCAGCGTACACATTCAGGCAGCAAATATTACGCAAATTAGTCGCTATGCCACTGTTAATAACCAACCTCTGGCAGCTCAAATTAATCCATTGAAAACCGTTCAACAGATTCATTTTCCAGCATCCGTACAAACCATAGGTGAAGCAGTGAACTACTGGCTGCTTTATTCAGGCTATCACCTTGCTCCTAAAGAAAGACAAAGCAAAAGCCTGCAACAAGTATTTCAACAACCCCTACCGCAAGTGAGTAGAAATTTAGGTCCTTTAACGATAGCTCATGGCCTGACAGTACTAGTCGGTCAGCAGTTATTCAATCTCAAACAGGATGACCTATTAAGGGAAATCAATTTTATTCTGATTGCAAGGAGAGCAGGATGAAAAAATATTGGGATGTTAAATGGCTCAGTCTACTCCTGTTAAATGCTTTATTGGTTGTGTTTGTGTGTATAAAAAATCACTCATCAGTGGATAGCAAAGAATTTAATTCACTTAACGAGCGATTATCTACCATACAAAATCAACTCAGCCAGCCTGTAGAACAACTGGATTTATCGCCTGTCACACAAAACCTCAGACAATTGGGAGAGTTCATTCAGAAACTACAAAACAAAGATGCTCATCAACTAGGCGACCTATTCACAACCGAGCAAGTCGCTATTAAGCAACAACTCGAAGGCATTACTGATCTATTGCGACATCTTGATGAGAAAAAACAACCAGTCAAAATGCTCCCTGCCAGTCAATTACCCTTCAGTGTGTTGAGCATAGACAGTATTCAAGAAATTTCTGTTGCATCAGTTACCTACCACTATAAAACCCAAGCACTGGAAAAAGGCGATTCCTTGGCTGGCTGGACAGTCTTTGAGATTGATTTTGCTAAACAAACGATAGAATTTGAAAATGCTGAAAAAGCACATGTACTAATTCACCTAAATCAAGAGGTGAAACATGTTTAAACTATCCACCTTGATGATTGGTCTACTTCTGGGACAACAAGCGATTGCTGGCTTATACATCCCCAATATTGCCACTCCCCCCATTCAAAATACTGAAAATGCACTTGCGAAAGCAGGTTTAACTGAATTTCATGATGAAGTCATGGAAGCCAAAGATTTTCAACTAAATAACGTGCAAAAACAGGAAGCTAAAGCTTGGGGATTAAGTGAATCGGAAGAAAAACGCTATCTGCTCTTAATGGAAAGCCGAAGCAGTATCTACTACAAAGACCTACGCATGACACCTGTTGATGTTCTTGGGCTAAATGCCAGAGACGATGCTGAACGCGAGCATTTTGCGAAACTTGCAGCCCTTCAAGAAGCCCAAAAGGTGGCGCAAAATATAGCCTGGAACAATGCTTTTTATAAAGCCTATAACCACCTATTTAAAGATGTACCGGTTGTGGGCGATTTCGATCCATCCCCCTATTCGCCTTATGCACATCAACCCATTCAATTAAAAGAAGGTGAAACGCTTTATTTTTTTATACGACTCGATGACGCTGTCACCACAATTTTGTTGCAACTCATTGATGCCGTTAACCATACACCTAACACACGACTCAATCTGCTTTTTCTGGATATGGACAGAGAGGCCATTCAACTTTGGGCCAACAAACATCAAATTCCCGTCAACCTGGTGACAGGTCAGCAAATCACACTTAATCCAGGGAACCAACAATATGAAACTTTAAAACTAGATCAAAAACAAACACCCCTGCTTTTACTAGCCAACGGTAAAACCTCACAAATCGTCGATTTAGGGAGATTTTAATGACTAAAATTTTGCTCTTGCTTCTAGTCAGCTTAAACGTTCATAGCATGAATGTGATTCCGTTAACCCTATCACAAAACGATGCTTCTTTAAGACTTAATCTATCTAGTCCAATCGGTGTACCCGCAAAAAGCAAAGCCACTGTGGGGAAAGTACACCGTAAAAAAATAGATTCAAATCTCTTAAATATGGCTTTATTTATCATAGGTGCAGATAATGAATCTTATACATGGCTGGAGGAACATCAAGAACAATTAAAATCCCTACAGGCTACTGGGTTCATTACCAATATAAATAACTTTGAAACCATTGTAGCCTTACAAGAGAAGTTTAAATTACCTCTATTACCAATCAATGTAGATCCACTGCTGAACTACATCAACGAACAGCATTACCCCTTAATCATTGCTGAGGGGGCCGTATGGCAGTAAAGCAATATTCTAAACGAATGTCCCTTCAATTGACCCTAGTTCTTTTCTTAGGATGGTTGGCACTGATCATCTGGGCTGTTAGTCAGTGGTTGCTTCATGGTTATCCATTCGCATTGGATACGGTAAATACCTTGGCTAATACTCAAAGAGAAGCCATTACACCCGTCTATCAAGGTTCATTACTTTCAGCTTTACCGTTTGAAATTAAACCAGGCTGGGCATTGACTATTCCTTACTTAAATAAATTAGCCATTAATGACTTCGCGGCGGATTTACTTGAAAAATCACAACAATTTTTTCAGTTAGTTTTAATAAGCAGTCAATGCCTGCTAATCAAACTCATTATTTTATTTGCTGCTATTCCTTTGTTTGCACTCTCTATGATTGTAGGTCTTGTTGATGGCTTAAATCAAAGAGCAATACGCACAGCTTGTTTAGGCCGTGAATCCTCTTATGTCTTCCATAGACTCAATCACTATTTAAAAAAACTGCTCGTGATTTTACTGATGCTCTGGCTTGCCCTACCTCTTAGTGTTACGCCTGCGTACATCTTTGTACCTATCAGTTTATTGATGGGCTTAATGATGGCGATGACCGCCAGTCGCTTCAAAAAGTATTTATAGGGAGAGAAGACATGAAACAAATACTTTGCCTTACCCTAATGATGATAAGTCTGCACAGCTGGGCTAATAACCCTGATTTAAATGAAACTCTGGTACGAATCATTAATCAGATTAACGCGATCATGCCTCTGCTTGATGAAGCTCAAGCGCAAATAACCCCCAATGCGCGAATCCAATTACAAATTGAAGGATTTGAAGATGCACAAGGCCAACACCATGCCGGTTTAAGAGAAGATTTGCTGAATATTCGCAATGGCTTGATTGACTACATCAATCAACCCGTGATTGCCCCTCGCAAAATTAAAGCCTTAGAAATGGACTTTGTGAGGAAACCCTAATGAGCAAAGACGAAATAGCCAGACTATTTGCTACTTCTTTCAAACAAGCAAGCAACAACATCTCGGCTCAGGTCTTTTCTGGAAGTATCCGTTTTATTGCCATAGCTCTGGTGATTTTAGCGGTGATGTGGTCGGTAAACCACATGATGGACGCAGAAGAGAAACAACAGCAGAGATATTTGGTACGCCTTGGTTCCCGACTCGTCAGGTTAGTGATTGGCTTGATGCTCTTCATCTTAATTTTATTCGTTAAGGAGACAACATGAAAACAACAATATTTCGCTCTATTTATCTCGGTGCGATCAATCTGTTATATGCCCCTATGGTTCTGGCAGACACTTGGTTCCCTAAAATTTCCGATGCAGACAACATTGGCGATGGGTCTAAAAGCATGATGTCGGTGACTGGAAACTACGTTAAACAAGGTCTGGGACTCCTGCTTTTTATAACAGCAGTTGTCACATTCATCAAATTCATTACCACAGTACAACACGGCATTGAAGAATCGAAAAAGAATGAGGGCTCAATGGTTGCTTTCGGTACTTTTGCCGTAATGGGCATTACCTATTTAGCAATCAGTATCGCGTCTGGCTATGTGGGATACACCATGATTACCAAGTTTAAAATCTAGGGAGAGAACGATGAATCAGCCTTCTTCGCGCCATCTTTCGCATGATTTTCCAGCTTGGAAAGGTTTAAGTTTGCGTGAGTTGTTTTGGATTGTTATTACAATCACACCGACAACTGCCTTGCTGTTTGTATTTTTAGGATCGATGGCAGGGTTTCCTCTGGCTAGTGGATGTATCGGTTTTATTCTGGGATTCATTCTTTCCATTACCATATGGCCTAAGAGTATAGCGCGCATTAAAGCGGGAAAACCTTATGGTTATCTAATGAAAAAAACCATTCAGTTGATGGTGCAATTAAGGCTCAAACATTCTCCCTGGATGAATTATCAAGGGCGATGGCAAAAGAACAGATCGGTAGGAGAGCCTCATGTTTGAATACTGGAAGAAAATAGATAGCCTGCATCATCACAATCGTTTGCTACTGGCTTTTGTGAGTGTTTTATCAGTAATCGTCTTAACTCTAATCATTAGTTTAATGACGATGCCAAAGCATTATGAGTTTTGGCTCAGTCCTAATATGGCCGCCAATGGTGGCTTAATGAAAGCGAGTGAAGTTCCTGATGAATATGTACAAGGTTTTGTTACTTCTTTAATGCCTTCTCTTTACAGCTGGTCTAATCAAGGCAAAGAAGAATTTACCCGCAATGTAAAAGCTTTTCACTACTACTTCACTCCACGGCATGAACAATTGATGCGAGAAACATTGGCGGCTTATAAAAATGCCCAGCTGTTCGATCGCACACAGATAGCTAGTCTTTTTCGATTTATGGAACCGCAAGATATTAAAAAAATTGGTCCAGATACCTGGGAAGTCAAACTAGTACTTCGTATTACTCAAAGACTTAAAGACAACAGCGCTATGGTGATTGCCGACAAAGTAGTGGCTTACAGTCTTCGGGTAGTCAAACTGAATCTTTCTCGTTTACATAATCCTTTCCAACTAGCACTGGATGGCTATACCCGTCCTGAAGAGCGTGTACAGGATTTACTGGTTGACACGGAGGAATACCATGAGACTCGCTAAAGCTTTCTTTTTATCTATAAGCCTTGGTTTAATGAACTTAAGTTACGCTTTAAATAGCGAGCACCTGGTTTGGGAGAAAGTACCTTTAAATATCGAACTACCCATTAATCAGGAACGATTGGTGCAATTTCCTAAAGAAATTAAGATTATCGATCAGCAATTAGATTCCAATTTGGATGTTTTGAAAGTTAAAGGAAGCCTTTACCTAAAAGCTAAAGATGCTTTTGAAAATGGTCGTATGATTGTGCAGCTTTTGCCTGCAGGAGATGTGGTTATTCTCAATCTGAAAGCAAAGGAGAAGATAGCTGACTCCACACCCATTGAGATACTAATTGATGAGCCTAAAAGTGACCATCAGCCAAATTCCAGCCAATATGAGTACAACGCGATTCAGTTAACTCGTTTCGCCATCCAAGCACTGTATTCACCCGAACGTGTCAGAGAAATTCCCGAAGGTGTTTACCGAACACCAATGCAAACTTATAAAACAGTTCCCTTGTTTTATGGTGCAAGTATCGAAGCTCATCCACTCGCTTCTTGGCGTGGAGGAAATCTTTATATTACTGCTGTCGATCTCAAAAATTTGCTTAACCAACCAATAGATCTACATTTTTCCAATCTCTTGGGTCATTGGCAAACCGCCAGTTTTTATCCAAAAAATGAAATAGCACCACGTGATCAACATGAAAGCACCACGGTATTTCTGGTTTCCGAACAACCTTTCGCAGCAGCTTTAACTCAACAAGCGAGGTTCAGCCGATGAATAAAAATAATGGCATTAAAATTTTGGCTGGATCGGTAGTATTAACCGTTATTCTTATTACGATTAATAGTCGTCAAAGCACCCCATCCAGTGACAATATAGCCAATCCCAATAATTTTGGTGAAGCCATTGCCAGTCAGTTCAATGACAATATCAGAGATGTTTCGGCGCGATTATTGGAAACAGAAAAAAAATTAGAACAAATGCACAAGGAAAATCAATCTCTACAAAAACAATTAAAACAACCTAAAGTAGAACCTAGCCATGTTTTAGAGGATGAACTACTCTCACTCAAAGAACAGATTATCGCACTGACTGAAAATAAATCGCAGTATCCTATCCAGGAGCGTCCAACACAAAGATCAAGTCAAATCAAAATTCTCGATTCCTTGCTCGATAAAATTCCGCAAGAAAACCAAATTAATATAAACCCAAATGAAACAAATTTAGAAGAACAGAAAAAAACGCCATTCTATACCATACCGGCTGGCAGTGATTTTAGCAAAGTCACGCTGTTGTCGGCCTTAATTGGGGAAGTTCCAATTGATGGAAAATTAATGCAACCCTTATTTCCCTTTACTGCCCTTGTTAGCCGTGGGGATTTAATGACGGCCAATGGAATGCAATTACCCGATGAAATCATTGGCATGAAAGTGATGGGTTTTAGCATAGGCGTAGGATCTTTTCTGGATAATATCAGTTGTCTACGAGCTTACATCACCTCGGCTTTGTTTGTTTTTGAAGATGGGCATTTTGTCAGCGTGGGTCAAGAGCAAATGAAAGGCTCAGCTGAATTAGTCAATAATGACAGCATTGGTTATCTCACAACCCAATACGGAAATCCTTGCATCAAAGGCCAATACATTACTAATGCTCCCCGAGTCCTGACCTCTCTTATGGTCGCAGGAGGTATCCAGGGTACAGGAACAGCTTTATCTAAATGGCAAATGAGTTACCAAGCTGAAGGCGATAAAACCCTCGCGACACCCTCAGGTGATCTTTCTCATTTTGCAGCAGGCGGGGCCATTAACGAAGGCAGCCAAAAAGTCACTGATTGGCTTGAAAAAAGAATTGAGGGCAGTTTCGATATAGTCTTTGTCCCTGCCAGTATTAAAGTCAATTCGCATTTTATTCCTAATCAACTCAGTCTTCATTTCAGTCAAACCGTAGCAATTGATAAAGAGCATCAAGGGAGGGTTTTAGATTATGGTTACCATCACCAAAAACATTTTGATAATGCTTTGCGCTAGTTTAGTCTTAAGCGCTTGTTCTACGTCTGGAGTATCCAAAGGATCTATTCCGGAAGAAGGACTGACTGTCAGCCAACTGTATCAACAAAGCCAGTTCTAACCGTCTTTCCAAAAGCCTATCGATCATCAGGTGAAACTCTTCGAGTCAGGTGAAGAATTTAAGCAACTGCCCAACCCAGAGGTGCCTATTCATGTCTTTGCCCATGTAGCACAACTAGGGGATGAACAAATCATTAAACCTGCCTATACCACTCGCTTTTTTCTTTACAAACAAAATCAGTATGCCCTGGCATCGGAATTCTTTTAGGGAGAAAGCATGAAGTCATTATTTAAACCTGTCAGTGAATGGTTGTTAGGTGAATCAAACACTCAAGCAGTGAAAGAAAAAGAAATTCAAAAAGGATATGCTGATCCCTTGCCTTCCTTTGCTGATCAATTTGCTGTCGTTGATTTTAACGAACAGGAACAAGTTTTTTTGTTTGCCGATGGGAAAAGCTTCGGTTCTGGATTTGAACTAGGAGATATTCCTGCAGAAGCTGCTGCTCCAGAATATTTGCAAGCAGTCTTTAAAAAAATTCGTGATACTTTTGCGTCAGTTGTTCCCCTATATCCAGTGGATCCCTGGGTTATGCAAATGTTTGTCCAAGATGAATATTGTCTTGATTCAGTATTGACCCATGTTAGAAATCAAGTCCCTTCAAATTTGCGCGATAGGTCTTTAACTCAGGATTATTTGCAACGCTTGCAAGATCTTTATCGCAAAATGACCCAGCCACAGGGATTGTTTCTCGATCCGAAAACCGGATCGCCCTATCGGGGCCGTAGACGTCGCATTCGCGTACTTTTTTATCGTCAGCTGCAGCAAAGCAATCTTTCACGCGAGCTCGCCTTGCAAGAACATCAAGAGATTTTAAGTCAAATCGAAAGCAAGTTGCGATCCCCTGGATTGGAGCTGAAACGAATGGGAGGCGAAGATTACTATCAGTGGTGGGTTCGCTGGTTCAATCCCAAATCAGCAGCTCAGTTGCTCGATCAATATCCCTACCCTGATCCTCTACCTGCAGGATTTAACCTGACTCAAAATACTTTATTTTTACCACCAGAAAGTGATGACAAAGGTTTCATTTTTGAAGGTGTAAAGCAAAGAATTTTATATGTGGATGGACTTAAAGAAGCCCCTGTTATTGGCTTAGTATCGCGTGAGCGGCAACAAGCAAATCCTAAACACCGCTATGCCCTATTAGATACATTACCCCAAGGAAGTATTTACACCATTCAGGTCGTTTTCAGCCATGATGCCACTCTAGATGCTCATTTAACTCGGTTAGAAAAAGGCATTGTGGGTACTAGCTTAAAACCACAAGAAGTTAGAGATGACATTAAAACTGCTCGAAATGAGTTAAGCACTGGCAATCGTCTCTATTGGGTAAATCAAGCTGTTTTTTATCAAGCTAAAGATGATCAAGAAGCTCTAAACATTGAAAAACAACTTCATTCCATTTTTAATGAAGCCAAAATGCCATTGATTGATTCAGTCTATGATATTCACCCACTTAATTCTTGGTTAAATGCTCTACCTTTCAATTTTAATCCTCATTACGCACGCAAATACTTGTGTTTTGATCGGTTAATGTATGCTACTGAATTAGCTGCCTTACTTCCTGTCTATGGTCGGAATCAAGGCGCTAGGCATCTCCCCTGTTTTCCTTTTTTCAATCGATTGGGTGAACCGGTTTTCTTTGATTTATTGCACCATGATTTTATTAGCCAAAACTCTCACTGTGCTATTTTCGCCAACTCTGGCGGGGGAAAATCAGTCTTAATTGGATGGATGATCCAATCGCTCCTCGCCATGAAAAATGCCCGCATTGTTCTCTTTGAAATGGGTAACTCCTTTGATCGCATGTTAATGCACTGCCAAAAACATGGGCTTCAAGCCAGACAACTGTTGTTATCCAATCAGAAAGACAAAGCAATTCCGCTCAATCCTTTCTGTGATGCTTACAAAGCCTTACCTGAAATCAGCGAGCAATCCAACACTGTCGCCTTGGCATTACAAAAACTGAAAGAAGAACAATCTTTACCGGCCTCTAAGGAAGAACTCGATTGTCAAAATGAATCGCGCTCTTATTTAGCTGAGCTGGCTCTGGCATTACGTACTATGATCACTGAAGCTAATGTCCGCGAAGAAGAAAATTTTACGCTGGCAGATGAAACTTTACTCATCGAAATTTTAAGCGATGCCATTTATAAGTCTGCTCAAAATGGCATCCCACAAATGCTCACCGAACATGTGTTGGAAGCCTTTGAACAACGCATTACTTCAGAAACAATACCTCGTAAAAAAGAACGGCTACAAGATATGGCTGACCGGTTGAAAAGTTATGTCATCAACTCCTCTAAAGCGCGGTTTTTTAATGTACCCACTGAACCGCTAGATGATTTTGATATTTTTCATATCGATATTTCTGCAATCAAAGATGACAGAGGAAAGCTTGCTTTAGTCATGGTTTCGTTATTACCTAGGATTTTGGCTATGGCGGAGCGAACTCAAAATGATCCCAGACCCATGTTCCTCATTATTGATGAAGCTCACTTACAATTTGAAATTGACGTCATTGTTTCCTACGCCACCTTAATTGCCAAAGTCGCAAGAAAACTGGGGTTATGGCTGATTCCTTTGACTCAAAATATTGCCGACATGAGTTCTGCCAAAGCCACTAAGATTTTGTCATTGATCGAGACCTGGATTGCCTTAGGTCTGGATGAGAATGAATTAGCAAATATTAAAAAATTTAAAACGCTTACACCCCAACAGGAAGCACTCATTAGGGATATAGATTCACAAAAGGGCTTATATTCCGAAGCCGTACTGCTTGGCTCTCGTTATCAAGGATTATTTCGCGTCATTCCACCCCGCTATTTGCTGGCTTTGTTAATGACCGAAAAAAATGAAAAGGCTGCTCGCAACGAATTGGAGAAAGAACATGGTGTGCTTGACGCTGCGGAGATCATGGCTAAAAAACTTGAGCAACCCAAAGTCACTACTCATAGCAGGGCTTATTTTTATGACTAATTCCTTGTGGGCATTGGAAAGTACTAAACCTCCTCAGTCGGTAAATAGCTTCACCATAGCCGCACGCGTTCTGCAAAAACTGCTTCATAACAGTCATTACAAAATCATTGGATCTTGCACCTGGAGAACCAACCATTTTCCACCCAAAATCGTGATTACCCCGTCCATTGAACAATTCCTACCTGACTTAGTAATCACCGTAAGCAACAAACCAGAAGAAAATCCTTGGCTTGAAGTCAGGTTTTTGTACGAAAACTCAGCCAGTAGAACTGTGTACCAAAAAGCCTATAAAGCAGCAACAGGGTTTGAACTGGGTTTTGGAAATGATAGTGGGCAAATAACCAATCTGCATATGAATGACGAAAGAACTAGAATCGTTAACGTCATTGGTAGCCCTGGCAATTTTTACAATTTTCCCTTCCTCTCTCACAAAGCCGAAACAGGATTTGGCGTACCTTATTATCTTGCGGAAGCCGATGCAGTAATGGACAGGACAGAAGCCGCTGAAATTTTCTATATGGGAACTCACCCTTACCTACTTATCAATCATGATATAGGCACTGCTACTCACAGCTGGGGGCCAGAAATTCCGCGATTAATGCGCGTTACCCATCCTTATAATTTTCGTGCTTCAGTAGTAACAGCCATGCATGCAGCCGATATTGTTACCAATGAAAATCCTCTGCATGTCACTAAATCAACTACTAATTCCTGCGGTCAAAATTGTGTTGTCGCTAATGCTATCTACGACCCCAAAAACAGCAAAGTCATCTGGCAAGAAATTTATCCTATCAATCGCAACATTAACCCAGGCGATGCAGATGATTTTGGCTTAGACGATGAAAAAGCCGGCAATGGTAATTATGTCTTTGTGTTATGGCGCAAATATCGTGGATGCGTCCAACACAAAGGAAAACTTGTGAAATCGCTTACCTTCCCCAAAGTAGGAAAACCCCAAAAACGATAGGATGATGCTATGAAAAAATCCCTTATTCTTACCTTGTTCATACCCTCTCTTACTACAGCTGGAAGTTTCATGCCCAGTGAGTCCGATTATTATTATGAGCTAGGTGGTACATCCAATTTATTTATTCCACCAGTAAATAAAGATCAAACCATCAGCATTGGGGCTGACATGGATGGACGTATGGGCTTTTCTTGTAGTGGTTTTAATCCAGTAGTTTCTATTACTAATACATTTCAAGACATGAAAAATTCAGCGCTCAACATACCTGCTGGTGTCATTAATAATTTAAAAGGGTCGGTTGCAGGATACCCACTCTATAAACTCCAACAGTCTATGCCTGCACTCTATAATGTTTTGCAAAATACCGCTTCGCTAGCGCATAACGAATTTACCCTAAAAGTCAAAGACTGCCAGGAAGTAAAACAGGCACTTGAACAAAATCAATCGCCTGTTGAAGGGATTTTGTCTGTATCCGATAGCCAAGGTTGGTTAGAGGCGGCGCAAAGAGCAAAAAAAGAAAATGTGGATGTCACTGAAACAGCTAAAAGTATTGCACAAAAACGCGATGAATATGGGTTACCTTGGATTGGCGGTGAAAAAGGCAATGCGGGAGGGAAATTCCAAAGGCCCATTAAGGTTATCAACGATGTTGTAATCGCAGGTTATAACATTCTATTAGAAAGAAAACCCCTCGATTCTTTAGATAAACCCAGCATAAAAACTCCCCTGACACAAACCTGGCCCACACCAACTGATGCTGCAAATTGGGCCACTAAAGTTTTAGGAGATATTCAGGTCAGCACGAATGAAAATAAACCAAACCATGATGCGAAAGCAGGCATGGGGCTCTCCGCATTATTGCAAAGCTGTGCAAACGCGAATACCTGCAGCCAGAATATTGCTAAAGCTTTATGGAATTTAGTCAATGGTAGCTGGGGATTAACCGAAGAAAATTTACACAAAGTAAGTGCTTCCAATTTACTGATTACCGATGAAGTTATTATTACTATTCAGCATTTACCCAAAGAAGAACAATTACTTACCGTTTCCAAACTAGCCGAAGAAATTGCTGTGCAAAACATGCTTGATAATGCACTGATGATGCGGCGCGTCTTGCAAGCAGGATTACAAGTTCAGGAGGTGCAAAACTTAAAACCAGCCATGAATATGGTTCTCTTTGCTTTAAAAAAACTGAATGACGATATTCACTCTCTAGCTTTTGAAAACGATGTCCGTAAAAAAATGATGACCGAAACGCTAGGCACAATTATGGACATACGCCATCAAACACAAAACAAAAACATTCCAGGGAAAGATCGCGAGCAGCCAGCAGTCAAAAATGGGGCCATTTACATCAAGGAAAACAAGGAGGCTTAATCATGATTGTTTTTAATCCTTTGTCCCTCTACACCACTTATTTAGGATGGCAACAATACGAAATTCTTTTTAATGCACTATGGCAAACAGGACTTTTGTATTTAGGATTTCTGGCAGTCGGCTATCGATTTCTTAAAAATGTTCTCAATCCAGCTGGAGCTTTTTATGCGGTAGAACATGCCTTGAATAATTTTCTTTATGAATTGGCCATTAATTTCCTAATTTGCAGTTTTTTTGTCTATCCTTGCGTTCCATTGGAAACAAAAGCCCTGCAATTTAAGCCTTTATGTGGACTTAAAAATCCTAATAGTGCAGTGATTGGCGATAGCGGAACAACCTATGATGAAGCCTTTGCTGATTTGCTTGGTAGTCAAGTGAAAATCCCTATCGGCTTTGCCATTATCCAAAATTTCATGTCTTCTTTCACTTACAGTCTTATGAAAGTCACAGGTTGCACTGATAGTTTGCAATCCATTCAAGGCGATTTGGTATCCACTTATTTACCTCACGATGTACGCAAACAAGCCTTGGAATTTCATCGACAATGTTTCATTGAAGCAAGAACCCAATTTAACAGTGAAAAGCATGAAGGCAGCGAATTGGACTCTATGTTAAAACGCTATGGTGGTGAAGACGATTTAAACTGGATGGGATCGAAAATTTTGCAAAAAATGTATTACAGCAAACTTCACGCACGCCAGCCAGTTCCTGGCTTTACCTTTAATCAAGCACCTAATCAAAATCTGCAAAAAGCCGCAAACCGCGGTGATATACCTCAAGAACAACTGCCAGAAGAAGGATACCCCAGCTGTCAACAATGGTGGAACAAAATCAAAAAAGATCTAGTAGAGGTTTCCAATAAGGCCAGCTTTTTTAATCGACACCTCAATTACTATGCGATGTTAGAACGAGTTCGTCAGTACAAAACAAAGCACCCCAAAGCTTGGAAAGCAGACATTAGCGCCGAAGATTTCATTGCAAAAATGTTACTTAGCGAAAGCAAAGATGTGCAAACAGACTCAGTAAATAGTTTGATCAATAATAACAATGGCAAGATCAGTTCCGCTATCACTCACACTCTGGTTAATGTAGGACAATTGGCAAAATCTTGGACTTCAACACCGTTAAAAAGAGAATCTGTTATGCAAACCCTGCCAGTTATGCAAGCTTTTTTTATTTTCTTTTTGATTGTCTTAACTCCGATGGTACTCGCTTTAAGTTGTTATAGCGCTAGAGCATTAGGCAGTATATGTGCTTTATTTGTAATGGCTATTTTCCTGCAATACCTCTGGCATCTTGTCGGTTTTATTGAACGTTCAGTCCTCGATCCGCTGGGCGAAAGTGATGCTATTGCCGCCATGAAGAATATGGCAGTTCTATTCTACTTTGTCTCTCCAGTTTTGCTATTAAGGTTATCAAGTCATTTTGGCGGAGAAGCAGGCGCAGGATTAATGGATTTGCTTAGTGGCGCTGAAAGACACAGCGAAAGTATGAGCCAATCTGGAATGCAAATCGCTAAAACGGGAGTTAAAATTGCCGCAGGAAGTCTTAAATGAAAATCTTAAATCACTTCCTTACGCTCGAAAGCCTCATTGTACTCACGCATGCTAATCGAGCCTGCATCGAGTTTTTCCTGAGCCTCATAAACAGACATATAACGCGTGGCAGGTTTCTCTTCTTCAATACCAACAAGAGCATTAAGAACCATAGCCAAGAAGCGAATTACTTTTCTCATTTGGAGCTATCCCTATGATTAAAAATTATATCCATTCAGCCATTATAGTATTAACTCAAACTCTATTGCCAATTCTGGTATTGGTTATAGCAGCACCCTGGTTTATCAATAGCAATCTGCTTCAACAGTGGCAAAGGTCTTTGGCGGATAATCAATTATGGTTTCTTATTTTACACGGACTATTTTATCTAGGTTTGGTATTTCTATGGCCCAAATTAATTATTCGTTTACAAACCCAAAGTAAAATTAGTATCGAACAATTAAATTTGGCTCTCAAAGTACGCTGGTATCTACTGAGCATTTTCCTCTTTATGGATACGGTTATGCTATGGAGAATGACATGAAAGACTATCCAATCAATAACCTATTACGAGAACCGACAGAAGCCTGGTCTGCAATCACCTGTTTTTCATTAGCGTTCCTGGCTTATTGCCAACCCCATCTTTTTCTACTAACAGAAAGTATTAGTTTCTATGCAGCTATCACTTTATTAATTCCTGGATCTTACAGAGCATGGCAAGCAATAAAGGTTAAACGTTACCACCATCGATTATTGGCTATGCCTACTTATGCCCTATCCACTTCAGAAATTCCTTTATCTAAAAACTGGTTATTCCTTGGAAAAGGGTTTCGCTGGCGACCAAGCCATACGCAAAAGTTACACCAAATCAAGCAAGTCAAAAACGAAAAGTTTATGCAGCGAGGCTATTGCTATCAAAAGATAAGGCGGTTTTGCCAGAACCATGAGCATAATCGAGTAACTAAATTGCTAAATTGCCGCTCAAAACTCAACCCATTCAGGCCCGATCCGCCAGTCGGAGGAAGCCCTTTTCTCCATGGTGTTGGTGAAGAAGATAAACCGGTCTATATTCCTCAAGAAGTTCGCGTCGGCCATACTTTTGTAGTTGGCACTACTCGAGTGGGGAAAACTCGACTAGCGAGCATCTTGATTAATCAGGACATACGAAATGGCGATGCAGTCATTGTGGTAGATCCTAAAGGTGATCAGGAACTGGTTCGCGATATGGTTGCTGCATGCGAAGTATCAAAGAGAACTAAGGATTTTAAAATAGTCCACCTAGGCTTTCCCGATCAATCCGCACGATACAATCCTCTTAAAAACTATGACCAAATCAGCGAAGTCGCAACTCGAATTACCGATGCAATCTCTGCTGAAGGAGAAGGTAAACAATTTGCCGCATTCGCGTGGAAATACGTTAACATCGTCGCTATTTGCCTCGACGAAATGAAACAGCCAATCACATACCAATCTATTGCTTTCTACATCAGTAGGCTAGACCAGCTTCTCATGACCTATGCTGATGCGATTCTCCCGAATCATTACCCTGATTACCATCAACAACTTGAAGAAATAATAGGAGACCATGACAGCAAGATTGGCAAAAACAATAAAACTAAATCCCCTATGGAAAGGCATCAGGCGGTCATTCAATATGTAAAAGACCACATTAACAAAACCATCAAAAACAATAATGCAGAAGCTCTACACGATCAAATCCTAATTGATCTCTACGATGCTGCCATCATGGATAAACACTATTACGACAAGATTACAGCCAGTGTCGGTCCGGTTTTATCAGAGATCAACAAAAGTAACGCCTCAAAAATTCTGTCATCTAAAATAAACCCTGAAGATATCGAGCTTATGGATATCATTAAAAACAAAAAAGTTCTCTATATCGGCTTAGACAGTCTCACTAATCCAAATATTGCTCAGGCAGTAGGAAAAGCCTTTTTGTCCGATTTGGTTTCAACAGCAGGAAAAATATATAAAGAGCCCAACGCACGCTACACTCTTAACCTACATTGCGATGAGCTATCCGAAATTATCCAAGATTCGTTCGTTAAAATACTTAATAAAGCCGGTGGCGCTGGATTTCAGGTTACAGCTTATGCTCAGACTATCCAAGATATGGAAGTAGCTCTTGGTTCAAAAGCAAAAGCGGAAGTTTCTGAGGGAAATTTTAATACTTTAATTATGCTGCGTGTTAAAAACGAAGAAACGGCTAATTTACTCGTCAAAATATTACCCCAAGTAGGAGTTGTTGGACATACGCAGGTTTCAATGGTTAACGATACCCCCCATGGAATTGATGGCGTTTACTTTAATACAACCAATGAAGATAGAATTCAGGCATCATCTGTTCCCATGATTGGAGTTGATGACATTGTTTCGTTGCCCAAAGGGCAAGCGTTCTTAATTGTTAATGGAGGTGAACTTTATAAGATGAGAATTCCCCTGCCAAAGAGGAAGGTGTGACTATGATTCTAATTTGTATTTTATGCTATTTCATTGTCATATATCTCGGAAATTTCCTAACCTACTAACCGTTAATCATTAGGTCTCAAGTTCGAGTCTTGCCCTGGTGTATAAAACCAGTATAGGTTTTGTCGGAGTTCAATCCAATCTTAAATTTTACGTGTCGAAATTTGAGGTAAAATATACGGACAATAACCTTAATCTGTAGCGTTAAAAATATCTAAGATCTTCAGCTCATCGTGAATGCCGTTGTCATAGTAACAGCCAAACTCCAAGCACCCCACCCACCATTAGGTTGAGCAGAGGAAAACCCTTTGTCCTGCTTCTATAATGATAGGGGATAATTATTAACTCTATGGACTTATATGAATCAACAAGTTATTGTTTCAATCAATCCTATTGGCTATAAGATTGAATTAGCTGATATTGATAATATTTTGGCCCTTCCCAAAGATGTAATAAGTAAGCATGTGGCACATTTTTTTAAAATTAAGCCAGAAGAACTGACAAGATCAATATTAAGTAGATATGTTTCCGCTTGCGATAAAATGACAAATATTAGTATCGCTTCCGCGCACGAAGATATTCAAACAAAATTAATCAATCCTCTCGCAAGTGCAAAGCGTTGTTATAGCTACGATGAAACTTTGGCTTGTATTGAACTTTGTGCAATGCATGGTGAAATGATATGTAATTTTTTATGCATCATTAATGAAATACAATTAAAAGATCCTTTGGTAGTTGCTAAATTATCAAAAGAGAAGCAAGGAAAAATTAATAAACATATAGCTAAAAATAATTTTTATGATGCTATGAATCAGCAATTACGACTTGAATGGCTTTATTGCAGTAATATTATTACTCAAAACGATTATCAAGATTTATTAATAGTTCATGAAACCAGGAAAAAATATTTTCATCACTGGGGACATGATCACACTTCCTTGGATTCAGACGCTTTGAAGTGTCTCGAACTTCTTTCAAGAGTAACTGCAAAATACTTAGAAGTATTAGATACGAACCAAAATATTCAAATCATTAAATCCTACATAAGTAGCCTGGTTTCTTAATAGAATTATTAAAGTGATTGTGAAAAAATTACTCAAACTTTATAACATGATAATAAATATATTACATTTCAAATATTTTGCGATATAAGTTCTAACACCTTTGGAATCCATGTTTCCTCGTACCATAGCCACTGATTGTTAACTACTAACTCCCCATATTTCTTTGCATTATCATTCCGATTTTTTGCATTTTTCCATAATCCTCTCCACAAATTTTTATGGATTGTTCTGCTAAAATTTTTATGTCCACGATTTCTAATAATTTCTATTACTTCCTTTTGTGTTAATTTTTTATATTGCTGATACTTATAAATAATATTTTCAATTTTTTTACCCTCGGCTGAATTCTCATCAATAAATCTGTAAGACTTATCAGCTTGGTTCTCATGATTTGTAGATACCCGCATATAAATAACTCGATTGATCTTGCCCGGGAAAATAGGACACATTGCTAAGCGACCAATTTGACTTCAAATTTTGCTGGTGTTTGATAACCCAACATGGAATGGAGTCGTTTCCGATTGTAATAGATTTCAATGTATTCGAATATATGATTTTTAGCTGTAGCTCTTGTTGCAAACTTTTCCCCATGAATTGCTTCAACTTTAAAGCTGTGGTTCCAACTTTCCATAGCAGCATTATCATAGCAATCGCCCCGTTTACTCATGCTACAAACAAGCCCATGACGGTTTAAGAGCTTCTGATAATCATAGGAACAATATTGGCTGCCGCGGTCAGAGTGGATAATAAGACCTCGAGGAGGCTTACGTTCCCATAGAGCCATC